>NZ_JBEZAN010000010.1:0-170566 GCF_040646595.1 Streptomyces sp. NPDC045470 | reverse complement strand
GCGCCCCTCCGCCACCCGGCCGTAGTGAAGCCGCTGGACTGACCCAGCCGCCCGGCGGGTACGCGTACCCGCCGGGCGGCTGCGGGAGGGCCTCACCACCGCCCGTCCGGCCGCGACGCTGCCGTACGGCCGTGGGTCCCGCACCGCGGGCCCCGCCGTCGAACGTGATCTTCGGCACGGCGGCGCCGGGCAGGCGGACCGGCCGGCGGTCACCCTGGAGTCGGCCGGCGGTTCCGACAGGCCCGCGACCTCGGTACTCATCCAACTCGCCCTCGGTTGACAGTGATCCGTAAGGTGGCGTCAACGTCGGTGTGCGGGAGGTGAATACCGGTGACCGGGCCGCGCGCGTGTCGCGGGAGAGAGATAGGGTTACCCTGCCCGGGCCGGGTGCCCTCGTACGGGTGGGGAGTGTCATGGAACAGATAACAATGCGCAGCAGGCCACGAGTGCCTGCCATCAGTTGCGGGAGCGGCGCGTCCAGCGCGCGGCTCGACCGCCATCTCGCGGTGCTGGGCGGACCCGCCGTCCCGCACCGGGAGACGGAGGGCGCGACATCGTTGATGCAGGAGCTCACTGCTCGTGATCACCGGCGCAGCAGGACGAGCCGCGGCGCCAGGGTGTCGCTGTTCGCACCGCTGCGCAGGCTGCGTCGGTCGCTCTTCGGCGGCCACGGCTGAGGTTCGGCCGGACGACGTACCGTTCCCGGTCCCTCAGGCGACCACACCGTCCCGGCGCAGCGCTGCGATCCGCTCGCTCGTCAGACCCAGAGCGCTCAGCAGCGCGTCGGTGTGTTCGCCGAGGGCCGGGACGTCACCCATCACCGGCCCCGCACTCCCGGGCAGCGTGACCGGCGGCAGCAGCGCACGCAGCGGCCCGGCCGGTGAGCCCACCTCCCGCCAGCGGTCCCGCGCCGCGAACTGCGGATGCCCGGCCAGCTCCGCCACCCCGTTCAGCCGCGCGCAGGCGATCCCCGCCGCCTCCAGCCGCCGTACGGCCTCCTCGACGCCCATACCGGCCAGCACCTCACCCACCACACCGTCTGTCCTGTCCCGGTTGCCGACGCGCGCCACATTCGTCGCGAACGCCGGATCCTCGGCCAGTCCGGGCCGCTCCAGCACCTGCCGCGCCAGCCGCTGCCACTCCCGGTCGTTCTGCACGGACACCAGCACCGGCTGCCCGCCCGCCGTCGGATAGGCGTTGTACGGCGCGATCACGGCGTGCGCGACCCCCGTGCGCGCGGGGGGTGTGCCCCCGTACATCCCGAAGTACAGCGGATGTCCCAGCCACTCGGCCAGGGCGTCCAGCAGCGCCACCTCCACCGGGCCGCCGCGCCCGGTCGTGCCGCGGCGCAGCAGCGCGGCCAGCACCCCGGAGAACGCGTACATCGCCGCCGCGATGTCCGCCGCCGGTATCCCGGCCTTCGCGGGCTCCTCCGGCGTCCCGGTCAGCGAGACGAGCCCGGCCTCGCACTGCACGAGCATGTCGTAGGCCCGCTTGTGCGCGTACGGGCCGTCGGGGCCGTAGCCGGAGATGTCGACGGCGACCAGGCGCGGGTACCGGGCGCACAGCGCCGCCGCGTCGAGCCCGAGCCGGGCGGCCGCGCCCTGCGCCAGGTTCTGCACGAACACGTCGGCGTCGGTGATCAGTTGGTCCAGCAGCGCGCGCCCGCGCGGGTCCTTCAGGTCCAGTGCCAGCGACTCCTTGCCGCGGTTCGCCCACACGAAGTGCGAGGCCAGGCCGCGTACGGAGGTGTCGTAGGAACGGGCGAAGTCACCGCCGTCCGGCCGCTCCACCTTGATCACCCGGGCGCCGAGGTCGGCGAGCTGCCGGGTGGCGAACGGCGCGGCCACGGCCTGCTCGACGGCGACGACGGTGATGCCTTCCAGGGGCGGCGGCTCCGGCGCGGTGGGGTCCATGGTCGGATCACCTACCCACCGCCGCGCGCCGGGCAACGCGCCGGGCCGCCCGGCCGCGTCACAACAGGGCGAACTGCCCCTCCGGGCCCTCCTCGTGGTGGTCCAGGACGGAGGCCGGGCGGCGGGCCGCGGCGGGCGGCGGCAGCACCCCCGCCGCGCGCAGTTCGGGCGCCTCGACGCGCGGACCGTCCGCCGTCCGCCGGTGCACGTCCTCCAGCGCCGGGCGCAGTTCGGCCGCCAGCGCCAGCACCGTGATCAGTTCCAGCAGTTCGGTGGTCCACTCCTGGGGCCAGCCGGTGGGCCGTACCGCCTCCAGGCTCCCCGGCTCGGCCACCGCGGCCGTACGGCGCTCGAACCACGCCTCCAGCACGGGCACGCCGCCCGCCTCGGCCTCCCAGGCCGCCCGCGGTACGGGGGAGACCCGGCCGGGGCCGAGGACCAGCGCCTCCTCGTCCGGCAGGTAGGAGATGCCGTCGGGCAGCCCGCGGGCGGGCAGCGGAGCCCGTACGTAGGGCCGTCGGCCGCCGGGCAGCCGAGGACGGTCACCGGCGCGCGCCCCGTACGCCGTCCCGTCACCCCGCGCGCCCCTCGTCTGGAGCCACAGCAGCCGCTCGCCCAGCCCGACCCCGTCGTCCCACACCCCGGCGTCGGCGGTCAGCGGCACGACGGCGCCGGACGGCGTGGACCGGGCGCTCGCCATCGCCCAGGCGAGCACCTCGGCGGCGCCGACCGGCCGGTCCAGCCGGCGGGCCAGCAGCTCGGCCAGGCCGGGAGCCAGGTTCGGCTCGCAGCCGCCGGGCCGCCGGTAGAAGGGCCGGATGCGGCCGGGACGCCCGGCCGGTGACCGGCCGTCCGGCAGCAGCGCGGAGGCGACCAGCGCCGGCCCCTCCGTCTGCGGCACGTGCCCCAGCTCCACCACGAACACCTGCCGTCCGTCCGCGACCCGCCACAGCTCCGGCCGGGCGCTGTCGATCAGCCGGTGGTCGGGCAGCAGCCACTGCTGGTCGTACGGGCCGTGCAGGACGCGCACCGGGTCGGGGCACGGCCCGCCGGTGTGCGCGAGCCGGCCGGTGGGCGTGGCCTGGCCGGGCAGTTGGGGGACGGCCGTGCGCAGCGTACGGGCGCGGCTGGGCCGGAACAGCCGCTCGCGCGCCGCGCTGTCCCCGGCCGCGTGCAGCGCCGCCCAGCGGGCCCGCAGCGAGGCGGCGTCCGGGGCCATGACCCAGCCGCGGCCGAGCCGCAGCGGCGCCGCCGACCAGGGCATCAGGTCGTCGAGCCGGGGCGCCGCCGCGAGCCTGCCGCCGCCGCTCCCCGTGGCCTGTGTCACCGTCACGCGGTCGCCCTCCCTGGACCTTCGGTGCGCTCGGTCGCTGGGGGCATCGTAACGGCGGCGGCCGGAGGCGGTCTTTTGCGAGTGATCACCGAGGGGTACGGTCCAGGCCGTACGCCCGTGCCGCCGTGCGCCCGTGCGGCGGGACACCGTACGCCGTGCCGTCGTACGCCCGTGCCGCCGCCGTCCGCCGGGAGGAGCGCCATGACCGCCACGCAGCTCACCGGGGCGCGGGCGGGAGCCCGGCTGGACCGGCTGCCGCCGTCCCGCTGGCACCGCCGTCTCACCTTCACCGTCGGCATCGGCGCCTTCTTCGACCTCTACGAGATCTTCCTCGGCGGGGTGCTGGCCGCGGTGCTCGCCGAGCGCTGGCACCTGGACCACACCGCCAAGTCGTGGGTGATCGCCGCCGGGTTCCTCGGCATGTTCGTGGGCGCCAACGTGCTCTCGGTGCTCGCGGACCGGTTCGGACGGCGCCGGATGTTCCTGGTCAATCTGGGCGCGTACTCCCTGTGTTCGCTGCTCTGCGCCTTCGCCCCGAACGCCGAATGGCTGATCGCGCTGCGCTTCCTGGCCGGGCTCGGCCTCGGCGCCGAACTCGTCCTGGTGGACACCTACCTCGCCGAGTTCCTGCCGCGCGCGGTCCGCGGCCGCTACATCGCCTGGGCCTACACCTTCGGCTTCCTCGGCGTGCCGGTGGCCGCCTTCGTCGGCGCGCGCCTGGTCGCCACCCGTGAGCTGTTCGGCGTCGAGGGCTGGCGCTGGCTCCTGGTGGCCGGTGCTCTGGGCGCGGCGTTCATCCAGCTCATGCGCGCCCGGCTGCCCGAGTCGCCGCGCTGGCTCGCCGTGCACGGCCGTGAGGAGGAGGCCGCGCGGATCGTGACGGACATCGAGGAGCGCGTCGCGCGGGAGACCGGCGAGACCCTGCCGTCGGTCGCGGTGGCGGCGGAAGTGCCGCAGCGCCGTGTCCCGCTGGGCGAGATGTTCCGCGGCGATCACCGGCGCCGTACGGTCATGTGGTGGCTCTTCCAGGTCCTCCAGACCGTCGGCTACTACGGCTTCGGCTCGCTGGCGCCGGTCGTGCTGACCGCCAAGGGCCACACCGTCACCGCGTCGCTGAGCTACGCCGCCCTCAGCTTCTGCGGCTATCCGATCGGCTCGGCACTGTCCGTACCGCTGATCGACCGGATCGAACGCAAGACGCTGATCATCGCCGCCGCGCTGGGCATGGCCGGGTGCGGCCTGGCCTTCGGCTTCGCCGACGCGGGATGGCTGATCGTCGGCGCCGGCTTCGCGCTGACCGTGTGCAGCAACGTCTTCTCCAACGCCTTCCACGTCTACCAGACCGAGATCTTCCCCACCGGCCTGCGCAGCAGCGCCATCGGCATCGCCTACTCGCTGTCCCGGCTCACCTCGGTGATCCTGCCGTTCGTCGCACTGACCGTACTGGCGGACCTCGGGCCCGGCGCCGTCTTCATTGGATCGGCGGCCCTGATGGTGCTGCTGTGCCTGGACGTGGCGCTGCTGGGCCCGAGGAGCACGGGACGCAGCCTGGAGCGGATCTGACTGAGCCTTTGGCCCTGTCTCGCCGAGTTGTGCCGGGTTTTGACTGGTCAGCCGCCCCCCGGGACTGAAGAGGCCGGTGAGCCTTACGGCCATGGATGCAGCGGCAGAGGGCTGTTGCGTTCCGGCACCTCCGGTCTCCTCCCAAGATGACGCGGCGTCCCGCCCTTTGCCCGCTCGCCAAGCCGGCCGCCGCGTCCCCTCCTGTCCCGGATCGCCGCCGCCGCCCGCCCCGGCGTCCGCAGTCGCTCACACTGATCCTCGCCCGCGAACTCCGCGGCCCGGACGTGACCGTGAACACCGCCGCCTTCGGCCCCACCGCCAGTACCTGCTTCTCGAAGGCAAGGCACCCGAGCAGATCGACCAGCTCGCGAGGACCCCGACCCCGGAGAGGCTGGCCACCCTGGGCGGCATCGCCCAGGTGGTCTCCTTTCCTCACCAGCCCGGCCGGGCACTGGGGCAACGGCCAGGTCCTGCGAGCGAACGGGGCATGGTGTGACCTCCGATCACAGCTGAGGCCTTCGTCAGTAGCTGAGTTCCCACCAGCAGCAGGGTCGTGCCGCTACTTGTTCGCCCGTCATCAGACCCGTGCTCTCCCCCCCCCGCCCATTCCAAGAACCCACTCAAGGAGAACCCCTCATGCCCCCTTCGCCCACTTCAAGGTCCCCGCAGGCACCGTCACCACCGAAGACACGAAGAAGATCGTCGAGCGCACCACCGACCTCTGCGCGGAGATCTACGGCGAACGGGGCCCGCCCCACCACGGTCGTAAACGGTGACGCCTGACCGCCTCCTCTGTGTGTGGTCTGGGGGGCGACGCCGTCGTGCCAGGCTTCGACGGCCGCGGTGGCACGGTGGCCGTACTGCTTCCCAGGCGAGGTGGCAAGGACAACCGTGCCCCCTGGATGGTTGTGGTGAGAAGCTGCACAATGCCCCGGGCGCGCTTTACAGCTTATGCCCTATTTATCACGTGGGGCACATTACGCTCTCATGCTTAAAATTCCGACGGCTTCCGCGCATTTTGTCCTGGCGTGCCGCGGCGATATTCCCGGCCACCGACGGGGCGCCTGGCGCGGAGGCTCCCCCTTTGCGCTCGGAGGAAACCGGAATGGAGTTAGCGCGGTGCGCCGCTGCTACCGAAGTGGCCGTCGCGGTGAACACCACGGCCGTCGCCACCATGGGGACTTCCACCGGCTCCCACGCGGCTTGGTGTCCCGCACTCCGCCGCCTCCGAGCCCGAAGAAGGCGTGGACCTTCGGTCCGAGAAGGCCCCGGGCCGACCGGTTGCCGGTCAGCATCGGGCCGCGCCACTCATGGACGGCACCGACCGTCGCCTTCCCGCACAGCAGAAAACGGATGGAATCACCTTGTCTCGAATACGCCCACGCGCGGCCGCCGCGCTGCTCACTTCTTGCACCGCGCTGAGCGCGTTGAGCGCCGTACCCGCGCACGCTGTCGTCGGTGAAAGCGCCAAGGAGGGCACGTACTCCTACACCGCCCAGATCGTAGTCGGTGACCATGTACGGGCCTGTTCCGGAGTGTTGGTGGACCCGCAGTGGGTGCTGACCGCCGGTGCCTGCTTCGCCGAGAAGCCCGGTGCGGCGCCTTCCGCCGGCAAACCTCGGCTGAGGTCCACGGTGACCGTCGGCCGTACCGATCTGAGCGGTTCGCAAGGCCTCGTCACCGAGATCAGCGAACTGGTGCCGCACCCCGACCGTGGTGTGGTCCTGGCCCACCTGGCGCAGCCCGCCGTAGGCGTCGACTCGATCGCCGTGGCCGATGCTCCCGCCGTGGAAGGGAAGCCACTCACGGCGGCGGGGTTCGGCCGGACCGAGGATGAGTGGGTCCCCGAGCGGCTGCACACGACGGCCCTCGCCGCGGGCAGGGTCGGCGACGATTCGCTCACGCTGACGCCGGCCGGGACCTCCGGTGGTATCTGCATGGGGGACGCCGGCGGCCCCGTCGTCCGGGAGGACGCGGACGGCACCGAGCTGGTCGCGCTGGCCGCCGGCTCGAACAGTGCGGGATGTTTCGGGTCGGAGGTCGCGGGCCCGAACCAGGCCACGGCCTTCCGGGTGGACGGGCTGAACTCCTGGCTGCGCGAGCACTTCAGGAGTTCGCTGCTCATGCCGGGCCAGCGGCTGAATCCCGGTGAGAAGCTGGAGGGCCGCCGCGTCGAACTGCGGATGCAGAAGGACGGCAACCTGGCGATGTACCACAAGGCGGGCGGCCAGGTGCTGTGGGCAACGCAGACCTTCGGCAACCCCGGCGCCTATCTCCAGATGCAGAGCGACGGCAACCTCGTCGTCTACAAGAAGACCGGCGGACAGGGCAAGGGCGGCAACCTCTGGGCGTCCGGCACCTTCCGCTCCCCGG
Organism: Streptomyces sp. NPDC045470; assembly: GCF_040646595.1. Lineage (NCBI taxonomy): Bacteria > Bacillati > Actinomycetota > Actinomycetes > Kitasatosporales > Streptomycetaceae > Streptomyces > Streptomyces sp. NPDC045470. Next base: position 163,381 of record NZ_JBEZAN010000010.1, on the reverse strand, counting down.
GTTCCTACCTGCTCCTCCAGGACGACGGGAACATGGTCGTCTACAAGAAGGACGGCGGACAGGGCAAGGGCGGTTCGCTGTGGAGCAGTGACACCTTCGGCCGTCCCACGACCTTCACCGCGGGGATGGAACTGCGTCCGGGCCAGTGGATCGAGAACCAGAACACCACGCTCCTGATGCAGCGGGACGGCAACCTCGTTCTCCTGCACCGTGAGAGCGGCGTCACCCTCTGGGCCAGTGGCACCTCGGGCGTGGGCAACTACGCCCGTATGCAGGACGACGGCAACCTCGTCGTCTACAAGGCCGGCGGCGGTCAGGGCAAGGGCGGCGACCTCTGGTCCACCAAGACCTCCAAGAACCCCGGCGCCTTCCTCCACCTCCAGGACGACGGCAACCTCGTCGTCTACAAGAAGACCGGCGGCCCGGGCAAGGGCGGTTCGCTGTGGGACTCGGCCACCTGGGGCCGGCCGAGCACCCTAGCCGGCGGCCAGGACCTGCGCCCGGGGCAGTGGACCTCGTCCAAGGCGGGGCTGCTGATCATGCGGTACGACGGCAACCTCGCGCTGTACCGGCGCGGTGACGGCACTCTCCTGTGGGCCAGTGGCACCTCGGGCGTGGGCAACTACGCCCGTATCCAGGACGACGGCAACCTCGTCGTCTACAAGGCCGGCGGCGGCCAGGGCAAGGGCGGCGACCTCTGGTCCACCAAGACCTCCAAGAACCCCGAGGCGTTCCTGCGCCTGGAGGACGACGGAAAGCTGGTCGTCTACAAGGCCGCTGGTGGACAGGGCCAGGGCGTCCTGTGGAGCGTCGGATAGCCGTCAGACACGGGCGATCACGGTGTGGGATTCGGTGGCCGGGGTCCACGCCGTGATCACGACCGTCGGTCCCAGGTGACTGAGTGGCTGGCTCTGGGGGGGCTGTTTGGTCCCGTTGGGTTGGAGGTCGCGCCGGTTCGGTGTGGTTTCGCCGGTGAGGCGGCGGGTCATGAGGCCGGTCATGGCGGGCTGGGGCATGGCCTCCGGGTGACGCGGGTGTCTTTCGCAGGCGCGGGCGGGTCTTCGGTGGTGCGTGAGCCAGCCGATGCTCCGCTCGATGGTCCGGCGATGCGGGATCACCGTGGATCCGCGGGCGTTGAGCGGGGTGGACGTCGATGCAGGGACGGGTGCCGAGGTCGGTGCCGGTGGTGGGGTGGCCGGCGTCCGCCAGCGCTCGTCGGACAGGTCGCTGGGACATCCGTACTCGGCGAGACCGGGCCGAACACTCAGTGAGAAGGCGCCCTGAAGGCGGGCGGGCCGGTGAGCCGGCGCCGCCCGCGGTGGTCAGAGAATGACCTGGTCCGAGCGGGTTTCCAGGCGGGTGATCGCCTTGCGGCACGCGTCGGCGAACTTCTTGAACTCGTCGTTGGTGCTGCCGGGGCGTCCGTCCATCGTGTCCTTGTCGAAGAAGGACGCGCGCAGTTCGGTACTGAGTTCCAGTTGGCCGCCCTTGCCGAGCATGGTGCGGTTGCAGGGGTTGGCGGGGTTGACTCCGGCCAGGTCCGGGAAGTCGTCGCCGTCCACCGTCTTGAAGTGCTTGCCCAGCTCCTCGTGCAGCAGCTTCTTGAAAGCGGCGTTCAGGCCGCCGACCACGACCACCTTGGGGTCCTGGCCGCTGCGTACACCGGCCTGCTCAGCGGTGCAGCCGTGCAGGCTCAGGACGTTGAGGCTGGAGGCCGCCATGGAGATCGCGACGTGGTCGTCGCAGTTCTTGGCGGTGACGTGCAGGTCGCGGTTGGACCCCAGGTTCATGCTGGGCAGCCGCAGGCCCTCGAACATCCAGTAGTCGTACACCGGCTCGCCCGGGAAGAGCGCCGCCAGGGTGTCGGGCCGGTAGCCCGCTATGCCCAGGCACAGCTCGGAGGTGCCCTTCTCGATGCCGCCGCCGTGCAGCGCCATGATCGTCGTGCGGTGGTACGGGTGTCTCTCGCCCCGCTCGTTGTCGAGCAGCTCATGCCGTCTGTAGCGGCGCGCGAACTGGATGCCCTCCTGGCCGGAGAGCTTCTTGTACAGATCTGTGTTGGTGTCGTACACGTCCTTGTCGGACGTGGCATGGGCCGGGGTGGCCCCCATGCCCGTCACCAGGGGGGTGCTGCTGATGGCTGCCGCGCCGAGCGCGGCGGTGAGGACCGTACGACGGTTGATGGGTGACATGTCGCACATCTTCACCTGCCGCTCCGCCGGCGCTCACACCGGGGTGGGCCACCGCGCACCGGGGCCGGATCAGTGCGCGTCCAGCGTCACCGTGAAGGAGAAACGATCGCCCCGGTAGTGGATCAGGGCGACGTCCACCACCCGCCCGTCCTGGTCGTAGGTGATGCCGGTGTAGTGCAGGATCGGGCTGAGCAGCGGTACCTGGAGCAGCCGGGCGGTCTCCGGGTCGGCCAGCCGCGCCTCGACCGTGTCCGTGATGCGGGCGATGGCCACGCCCACCGCGTCCCGCAGCACCTTCGTCATCGGCCAGCGCTCCAGGTCCGCGAGGTCCACGCGGGCGGCGACGTCGGGGTGCAGGAAGTTCTGCGCGTGGTTCGTCGGCTCCCCGGTCTTGGCGTCGCCGCGCAGCCTGCGGTACGCGACCACCTCCGTCAGGTCCGGGAAGTACTCCGCCAGCTCGGACGGCACGGCGGCCGGGCCGTGCCCCAGCAGTTCGGTCCGCATACCGGACTGCTGGGCCACGATCGCGTCCACCGAACCGAGCAGCCGCACCGGCGCCCCGCGCCGCGCACTCGGCTCGATGAACGTGCCGCGTCTGCGGTGCCGGCTGATCAGCCCTTCCGTCTCCAGCTCCTTGAGCGCCTGGCGCATGGTCAGCACGCTCACGCCGTAGTGCGCGGCGAGCGCGTCCTCGGTGGGCAGGCGCAGCGGGGCGCCGGGGGAGCGGCCGAGTATGGACGCGCGCAGCGACTGCGAGACCTGGTACCACAGCGGCAGCTTGCGGTTCAGGTCCAGCGAGTCGGGGGCGAAGGTGGTCACGACGACTCCGTATCACGGGCCGGACGGATCCCGGCCGGCCCGGTGCGCTCAGGGACGGAAGTGGCGCTCAAGACCCTGCCACACGCCGTCGTAGCCGCTCTGCAGGTGGTCGGCGCCGGCCGCCTGCCCGGTGAGGGTGACCGGCCAGCGGGTCTCGAACATGAACGCCAGCCCGTCGTCGATCTTCTGCGGTGCCAGCTCCGCCGCGCTCGCCCGGTCGAAGGTCTCCCGGTCGGGGCCGTGCGCGGACATCATGTTGTGCAACGAGCCGCCGCCGGGGACAAAACCTTCCGCCTTGGCGTCGTAGGCGCCCTCGACCAGCCCCATGTACTCGCTCATCACATTCCGGTGGAAGTACGGCGGCCGGAAGGTGTCCTCGCCGACCAGCCAGCGCGGCGCGAAGACCACGAAGTCCACGCCCGCCAGGCCGGGGGTGTCGGACGGCGAGGTCAGCACGGTGAAGATCGAGGGGTCCGGGTGGTCGTAACTGATTGAACCGATGACGTTGAAGCGGCGCAGGTCGTAGACGTACGGGACGTGGTTGCCGTGCCAGGCCACCACGTCCAGCGGCGAGTGGTCGTACGTCGCCTTCCAGAGGTTGCCGCAGAACTTGTTGACGACCTCGTAGGAGCCCTCCTCTTCCTCGTACGCGGCGGTCGGCGCGAGGAAGTCCCGGGCGTTGGCCAGGCCGTTGGCGCCGATCGGGCCGAGGTCGGGGAGCTGGAAGGGCTGCCCGTAGTTCTCGCAGACGTAGCCGCGCGCGGTGGCGTCGAGCAGCTCGACGCGGAAGCGGACGCCGCGCGGGATCAGTGCGACGTGCCCCGGTTCGGCGCGCAGCAGGCCCAGTTCGGTGCGGATCAGCAGACCGCCGTGCTCGGGCACGATCAGCAGTTCGCCGTCCGCGTCGCTGAACACCCGGCGTTCCATGGAGGCGTTGGCGTGGTAGAGGTGGATCGCCATGCCGGTGCGCTGGGTGGCGTCGCCGTTGCCGCCCAGGGTCCACAGGCCGGCCAGGAAGTCGGTGGGGGTCTCGGGCGCGGGCAGCGGGTTCCAGCGCAGGCGGTTGGGGTCCGGCGCGGTCTCGGTGAAGGGCGCGCCGCGCAGCGCGCCGTTGTCCACCCGCGTGAACGCCGGGTGCGCGGCGGACGGGCGGACGCGGTAGAGCCACGTCCGGCGGTTGTGGGCGCGCGGCTCGGTGAACGCCGAACCGCTCAACTGCTCCGCGTACAGGCCCAGGGGCGCGCGCTGCGGGGAGTTGCGGCCCACCGGGAGCGCGCCGGTGACCGCCTCCGAGCTGTGCTCGTTGCCGAATCCCGAGGAGTACGCGAGTCCCTCGGCCGTCTTCCTCGCCCGCTCGTTGCCCGTGCCTGTCATCGCGCGCTCCCGCCGCTCAAGGGGATCCAGCAATCCTATGGAGGACCTTAGGATTGCGGGCCCGGCCCGTCAACGGAAACTCTCGGCCACCCGGCGGGAGCCGTGCGCGGTACCGGACCGGCGGCCCGCCGGGCGCCGGACCGGCCGGGCGAGCGCTCACACGCCTGGTGTTTTGCTCGTATTGCTCGCACGTCAAGACCTTGTTAACGAAAGTTTCGGCCACCTACCGTCGCCTCGACCGCCGTCCCGGGCGGTGTTCGAAGGCGAACGTGAGGTACCCCCATGCTGACAGTCCTCGGATTCGTCATGATCGCCACCTTCCTGGTGCTGATCATGACGAAGAAGATGTCGCCGATGGCAGCGCTCATCCTGATCCCCGCGCTCTTCTGCGTCCTGGTGGGCCAGGGGGCACACCTGGGCGAGTACGTCCTCAAGGGCGTGGGCGACCTGGCGCCGACCGCCGCGATGCTGATGTTCGCCATCATCTACTTCGGCGTGATGATCGACGTCGGGCTGTTCGACCCGGTCGTCCGGGGCATCCTGCGGTTCTGCAAGGCGGACCCGGTGCGGGTCGTGGTCGGCACCGCGCTGCTCGCCGCGATCGTCTCGCTCGACGGCGACGGCTCCACCACCTTCATGATCACGGTGTCCGCGCTCTACCCGCTCTACCGCCGCCTGAAGATGAGCCTGGTGGTCATGACGGGCGTCGCCGCCACCGCCAACGGGGTGATGAACACCGTCCCGTGGGGCGGCCCGACCGCGCGCGCCGCCACCGCCCTCAAGCTGGACGCCGGCGACATCTTCGTCCCCATGGTCCCGGCGCTGGCCACCGGCCTGGTGGCGGTCTTCCTGCTCGCGTACGTCCTCGGGCGCCGCGAGCGCAAGCGGCTCGGCCTGCTCACGCTCGACGACGCGGGCACCGCGACCGGGCGTACGCTGCCCGCACAGCCGGCCGGCGAGCCGGTGCTCGCCGCGGCGACCGGTGGCTTCGGGGCCCGCGTCCGTACGACCGTCCTGCGTACGGCGGCCCTGCGTACGGCCAAGGCGCGTCCCGCGGCGGCGGTCGGGGGCGGAAACAGCGGCACGGTTCCCGCGGAGCCCGCGACCGGCGCCGCGGCCTCCGGCACCGACGCCACGGCCCCCGGCGCCGACGACTTCCAGGGCCTGGACCCGCACCGCGCCACCCTGCGCCCCAAGCTCTACTGGTTCAACGCCGCCCTCACCGTCGCCCTGCTGGTCCTCCTCGTCCTGCAGACCCTGCCCATCCCGGTGCTCTTCCTGCTCGGCGCCGCCACCGCGCTCACCGTCAACTTCCCCCGCATGCCGGACCAGAAGGCCCGGATCGCCGCCCATGCCGAGAACGTCCTGAACGTCTCCGGCATGGTCTTCGCCGCCGCCGTCTTCACCGGCGTCCTCACCGGCACCGGCATGGTCGGACACATGGCCCGCTGGCTCGTGGACGGCATCCCGGACGCGCTCGGCCCGCACATGGGCATCGTCACCGGCGTCCTGAGCATCCCGCTCACGTACTTCATGTCCAACGACGGCTTCTACTTCGGCATCGTCCCGATCCTCGCCGAGGCGGGCGCCGCGCACGGCGTCGGCGCCCTGGAGATCGCCCGCGCCTCCCTCGTCGGCCAGGCCCTGCACATGTCCAGCCCGCTCGTCCCGGCCGTCTACGTCCTCGTCGGCATGGCGAAGGTGGAGTTCGGCGACCACACCCGCTTCACCGTGAAATGGGCGGTGCTGACCTCCCTGGTCGTCCTCGCGGCCGGCCTGCTGTACGGGATCATCTGACCCGTGGACGCCGCGACGCCCGGCCGGGGCTGGCTGCTGCGCCTGGTCATCACCTTCACCTTCGCCCAGGCCGCGGTGAGCATGGCCCGGCCCGCCGTCTCCTACCGGGCGCTCGCGCTCGGCGCCGACGAGCGGGCGGTCGGCGTGATCACGGCGGTGTACGCGCTGCTGCCGCTGCTGGTGGCCGTACCGCTCGGGCGCCGCACGGACCAGGGCCGCTGCGCCCCGCTGCTCGTCGCCGGCGTCGCGCTGATCACCGGCGGCTGCGCGCTCAGCGGCGTGGCGGGCTCGCTGCCCGCGATGGCCGCCTGGAGCGGGGTGATGGGCCTGGGCCACCTGTGCTTCGTCATCGGCGCCCAGTCCATCGTCGCCCGCCGCAGCGCTCCGGACGAACGTGACCGCAACTTCGGCCACTTCACGATCGGCGCCTCCCTCGGCCAGCTCGTCGGCCCGGCCGCCGCCGGGCTCGTCGTCTCCGGGCGTGCCGGCGCCATGGCGGCCACCAGCGCCACCGCGCTCCTGGCCGCGGGCGCCCTCGCCGCCTTCTCCTACCTGTCCCTGTGGCGCCTGGAACACCGCCCGGCCGCCGCCTCCGGGGCCACGCCTCCCGCCCGGGGCCGTACGGCGACGACGGAACGCACGCCCGTACGAAGCATCCTCGGCACCCGGGGCGTCGCGGCCGGCATCTTCATGAGCCTCGCGGTGCTCTCCGCGACCGACATCCTCACCGCCTACCTGCCCGTCATCGGCGAGGACCGGGGCATCGCGCCCGCCGCCGTCGGGCTGCTGCTCAGCCTGCGCGCGGCGGCCACGGTCGCCTGCCGGCTGGTCATGACGCCCATGATCCGGCTTCTCGGACGCACCGCCCTGATGGCGGGCAGCTGCGCCCTCGCGGGCCTGCTCTGCGCCGGGCTGACCCTGCCCGTGCCGGTCTGGGCGCTGGCCGTGATGCTCGGCGCCCTCGGCTTCTGCCTAGGCGTCGGCCAGCCGCTGTCCATGACCACGGTCGTCCAGGCGGCTCCCGCGGCGGCCCGCAGCACGGCACTCGCCCTGCGTCTGACCGGCAACCGGCTCGGCCAGGTCGCGGCACCCGCCACGGCGGGCCTGCTGGCCGGACTGGCCGGTACCGCGGCGCCCTTCGCGCTGCTCGGCGTCCTGCTCCTGGCCTCGGCAGCCGTGGCCGCCCGCCCGGCGCGCGGGACGTCGGAGCCCGTACGTCCCGAGAGGCCGTCAGCGCCCCCAAGAGCACCGGCGGTTCCCCGGAGCCCGCCCGCCGCAGGCGACGAATCCCGTGCCAACCGGTGAAGGCCCGCACCACCCGGCGAAAGCCCGCGCCACCCGGTGAAGAACCGCACCCGCCGCACTATCGTGGCCCCATGCCGGACCCGCCGTTGGCACGGTTCTTCGACCAGCTCGCCCCGACGTACGACCTGCTGTACCCGGACTGGTCGGCCGCCGTGGCCCAGCAGGGCCGTGCCCTCGACGGCCACCTGCGCGCCGCGCTCGGCGACCGGACGCACCGGGTCCTGGACTGCGCCTGCGGCATCGGCACGCAGGCCCTCGGGCTGGCCGCGGCCGGGCACGCCGTCACCGGCACGGATCTGAGCCCGGTCGCGGCGGGCCGCGCCACGGCCGAGGCGGCCGCCCGCGGCCTGCACCTGCCGACCGCCGCCGCCGACATGCGGAACCTCCCGTTCCGCGACGCCTTCTTCGACGCGGTGGTGTGCGCGGACAACTCCCTGGCGCACCTCATCACCCCCGAGTCGGTGCGCGCGGCCCTCGGCTCCATGCGGCGGGTGCTGCGCCCCGGCGGTCAGCTCCTGCTCGGCATGCGCGCCTACGAGGAAGCGCGCAGCGAACGCCGCGAGGTGCTGCCGGCCCGCGTCACCCGCACTCCCGACGGCGGCCGGGCCGTCACGCTCCAACTGTGGGAGTGGCACGACGACGGCGAGCACTACGACTTCGACCTCATCCAGTTGCTGCCGCGCGGCGCCACCTGGGAGGTGCGCAGCCGGCGGGCGACCTCCTGGGCGCTGACCCGGGACCAGGTCAGCGCCTTCGTCTCGGCCGCCGGTTTCGAGCGCCTGGTCTGGCACGAGCCGGAGGACGGCGGCTACTTCCAGCCGCTGCTGACGGCCCGCCGCTGAGCCCCGGGCCCCGGGCGCGGACCGGTGGCTTCCGGTATGGCCGGTAAGGGGGCTGGCGCCGAAAAACTACCACCGCTAGTTTGGCCCGGCGAGTACTTTCGGGCTCACGGGACAGCAGCAGGCACGGGAGGGTGACGACGTGAAGCAGCGTGACGCCATGTACATCGACGGGAGCTGGCGGCCCGCCGCCGGGCCGGACACCATCGCCGTCGTCAACCCGGCCGACGAACGGATCATCGGCACCGTCCCCGCCGGGACCGCTCAGGACGTGGACACCGCGGTACGGGCCGCCCGCGCCGCCCTGCCCGGCTGGGCCCGCACCGCGCCCGCCGAACGCGCCGCCCGGCTGACCGCGCTGCGCGACCAGCTCGCCGGGCGCGCGCAGGAGATCGCCGAGACCATCACCGCCGAGCTGGGCGCGCCGCTGGCGTTCAGCAAGGCGGTGCAGGCCGCCGTCCCGGTCATGGTGGCCGGCTCGTACGCCGAGCTGGCCGCCTCGTACGCCTTCGAGGAGAAGATCGGCACCTCCACCGTCCTGCACGAACCGGTCGGTGTGGTCGGCGCCATCACCCCCTGGAACTACCCCCTGCACCAGATCGTCGCCAAGGTGGCCCCGGCGCTCGCCGCGGGCTGCACGGTCGTCCTCAAGCCCGCCGAGGACACCCCGCTGACCGCCCAGCTCTTCGCCGAGTGCGTGGACGCGGCGGGCGTGCCGGCCGGCGTCTTCAACCTCGTCACCGGGCGCGGCCCGGTCGCGGGCCAGGCACTCGCCGAGCACCCGGACGTCGACCTGGTCTCCTTCACCGGATCGACCGCCGTGGGCAAGAAGGTCGGCGCCATCGCCGGCGCCGCCGTCAAGCGCTGCGCCCTCGAACTCGGCGGCAAGTCCGCCAACGTGGTGCTGCCCAGCGCCGACCTCGGCAAGGCCGTCGGCGTCAACATCGCCAACGTCATGGCCAACTCCGGACAGACGTGCAGCGCCTGGACCCGGCTGCTGGTCCCCGCCGACCGGTACGACGAGGCCCTGGAACTGGCCGCGGCGGCCATCGCCAAGTACGTGCCGGGCGACCCGCTGGACGGCGCCAGCCGCCTCGGCCCGGTCGTCAGCGCCACCCAGCGCGACCGCGTCCGCGGCTACATCGAGCGCGGCATCGAGGAGGGCGCCCGGGTCGTCGCGGGCGGCCCGGACGCCCCCGAAGGCCGCGAGCGGGGCTACTACGTCCGCCCGACCCTCTTCGCCGACGTCACACCCGGCATGACCATCGCCCAGGAGGAGATCTTCGGCCCGGTCGTCGCGGTCCTGCCGTACGCGGACGAGGAGGAGGCCGTACGGATCGCCAACGGCACGGTCTACGGCCTGGCCGGCGCGGTCTGGGCCGGCGACGAGGACGAGGCGGTCGCCTTCGCGCGGCGCCTGGACACCGGCCAGGTCGACATCAACGGCGGGCGCTTCAACCCGCTCGCGCCGTTCGGCGGCTACAAGCAGTCCGGCATCGGCCGGGAACTGGGCCCGCACGGCCTGAGCGAGTACCTCCAGACCAAGTCCCTCCAGCTCTGAGCACGGCGGGCCCGGACGGCCACCCGGGCCCGCCGTACCCGCCCCGTGCCCGTACCTGTACCGCCCCGTACCCGTACGCACCTGTACGCCCACCGACCAGGGAGCCACCTCCGCATGACCCGTGCCGCCGTACTGACCGCCGTGGGCGCCCCGCTGGAGGTCGCCGAGATCGAACTGCCCGGGCCCGGCCCTGGCCAGGTGCGCATCCGCCTGGCGGCGGCCGGGGTCTGCCACTCCGACCTGTCGCTGTCCGACGGGACCCTGCGGCAGCCCGCGCCCGCCGTCCTCGGGCACGAGGGGGCGGGCACCGTCACCGCCGTCGGCGCGGGCGTCGACACCCTCGCCCCCGGCGACCAGGTCGTCCTGAACTGGGCCCCCGCCTGCGGGAACTGCCACTTCTGCGGGCTGGCCGAGCCCTGGCTGTGCGCCGACGCCGGAAAGGCGGCGGGCATCCCGTACGCCAAGCTCGCCGCCGACGGCAGCGACCTTTACCCCGGCCTCGGCACCGCGGTCTTCGCCGAGGAGACGGTCGTCCCGGCCCGCGCGGCGCTGCCCCTGCCGTCCGGTGTGCCGCTCACCGACGCGGCACTGCTGGGCTGCGCCGTGCTGACCGGCTGGGGCGCCGTGCACCACAGCGCGCGGGTACGGGCGGGGGAGTCGGTGGCGGTGTTCGGCGTGGGCGGTGTGGGCCTGTCCACCCTCCAGGCCGCGCGGATCGCGGGGGCGGACACGATCGTGGCCGTGGACGTGTCCCCGGCCAAGGAAGAACTGGCCCGCGCCGCGGGCGCCACCGCCTTCCTCGTCGCCTCCGACGACACCGCCAAACGCATCCGCGAACTCACCGGCGGACATGGCGCGGACGTCGCGATCGAGTGCGTGGGCCGGGCGGACACCATCCGTACGGCCTGGTCGTCCACCCGGCGCGGCGGACGCACCACCGTCGTCGGCATCGGTGGCCGGGACCAGCAGGTCACCTTCTCCGCCCTGGAACTCTTCCACTTCGGCCGTACGCTCTCCGGCTGCGTCTACGGCAACAGCGACCCGGCCGCCGACCTGCCCCGCATCGCCGAACACGTCCGCAGCGGCGCACTCGACCTGTCCGCCATGGTCACCGAGCACATCGCCCTCGACGGCATCCCTGCCGCCTTCCAGGCGATGCGGGAGGGCAGGGGAGGCCGCGCTCTGGTCGTCTTCTGACCCGGCGCCATACCGCGTTCCGGCCCGGCGCCACACCGCGCCGGACCGGCGGGCACCGGTTCCATGACCCGGGAGGTCATTGAGGCGCCGCCCCGATGACGGCATCGTCGTCTCGGCCTGCCGACCGCCTGGTCCCTGCCGATCGGCGTCGCCATGCTGGGCGGCGCCGCGGCCCTCGCCCTGATCGCCGGCTACCCGCGCATCCCGGCCGGCCCGGCCGCCGCGGTCGTCGCGGGCAACACCCTCTCCTTCGTGGCGATGCTGCTCCTCACCTCCTCCGGCCTGCTGCCGCTCACCGCCCTGGGCACCGTGTTCCTGGCGGTCGGCGCGGTGGTGGTGGCGGTGTTCGCGGTGCTGGAGTACGTGGGGCTGCGGCGGTACGTGGCTGCGGAGGCGCAACAGTTCTAGGGGGTGTCCTGTGTGGCAGACGCCGGTGCGCCGGCTTTTGACAGGCGCGAAAACGCCGGCGCCGCCGCCAGGAAGGTGAGGGTGACCAGGACGAACGGCCAGGTGAAGGCGTGGCCTCCGGAGGGGGCGGTGAGGGCGGTCAGGGCCGGGGTCAGTGCGGTCGCGGTGGCCGCTCCCGTCACCGCGTACGCCGCGGTCCGGCAGCCGGCCGGCAGGAACACCCCGCACAGTGCCATCGCGACCAGCACCGCGTTGTAGCCCGCCGCGCCGGAGGCGATCTGCGCTGCCGGGGCGCCCAGAGCCCAGGCGGTGGCGGTCCCGGTCGCGCTGCCGACGACCGCCATCGCGCCCGCCGTACGGTTCGCGACGAAGATGCCGGCGAGGAAGAGGGCGCCGACGTACCACTGCGGCATGAAGAAGATCTGGGCGGCGTTGGCGAACAGCCCGTGCCACAGGTCGGTGAACGACAGCGCGGTCGGCGGGCCGGCCGGCTGGGGGAGGGCCGCCGGGGGTGCGGCCTGGTGCCAGAGGCGGGTGAAACCCGGCGCCGCGAGGGTCAGCGCGCTCGCCACCAGGCAGAACGGGAGGGTGAGCGTGGGCAGTTGCCGGCTTCCCAGGACGCGTGCGACGGCGGCGGTGACGACCGTGACGAGCACGCTGCCGCCCACCGCGAGCAGGGCGGTGGACAGGTGTCCGGCGCCGAGGAAGACGGCTGAACCGACGGCCACCAGGCAGGCGTTGAAGCCTTCGAGTCCGGCGGTGATCCGTGCGCGGTCCACGCCGAGCAGGTGCGCCGTGGCGGTGCCCGTCGCGGCGCCGAGGAGTCCGTACAGGCCGTACGCCCAGCCCGCGGCGAACAGCGCGAGGGAGAAGACCGCGCCGGTGACCGCGCTGGGCAGGAAGTCGACCTGGGCCTGGCCGCGCAGGACGTGGCGGAGGTAACGGGGGCCGGGGCGCCGGGACCAGGGGGCGGCCCGGTCCCGCAGCGTGGCGATCGGGTCTCGCACGTCGTCTCCCCTCAGGCACCCGGAGCGCGCCGTCGGCCGTACGCGCTCCGCACCGGGACCACCCGGGCGGATGTACCTTACAGCTACCTGTGCGGGGGCGGGCCGGATCGCGGGTGCCGCAGCGCGAGCCCGTCGACCAGGGCCAGCAGGCCCGTCTCGAACGCCCCCTCGTCGACCCGCTGCTGATGCTCGGCGAGCAGGTGGGCCTGGCCCAGGTGCGGGTAGTCGGCCGGGTCGTAGGCGCTCGGGTCGTCCACGAAACCGTGGGCGAAGGAGCCCAGCGCGGAACCCGCGACGAAGTACCGGACCATGGCGCAGATCCGGGTCGCCTGGGCCGGTGGCCAGCCGGCCTCCACCATGCCGCCGAAGGCCGCGTCGGCCATCTTCAGGCCGGCCGGGCGACGGCCGGGGCCCTGGGCGAGGAACGGGACGATGTTGGGGTGCGCGGCGAGCGCCGCGCGGTAGGAGCGGGCCCAGGCCAGCAGGCCGGTCCGCCAGTCCGCGCCCGCGGCGAGGGCCGAGACGTCCACCTCGGCGACCACCTTGTCGGCGACCGCGTCCAGGATCCCGTCCTTGTTCGTGAAGTGGTTGTACAGGGACGGCCCGCTGACGCCCAGTTCGGCGGCCAGCCGCCGGGTGGACAGGGCGGCCAGGCCCTCCGTGTCGATGAGCGAGAGCGCGGTGGTGACGATGCGTTCCCGGCTCAGGAGGGGCTTGCGGGGTCGGGCCATGCCGCACATAGTAGAGGCTGCCACTCAAAAACTAGCAGTGGTAGTTAATGAGTCGTCCGGCTGTTCCGGGCCGTCCGGCTGCCGTCACCCTCCCCAAGGGGTCTTGATGAACCTGGAGCTCAGCGCGGAGCAGGCTGCCGCCCGGCAACTCGCCGCGGACTTCGTCGACCGCGAGATCACACCGCACGCCGCCGCCTGGGACCGCGCCGAACGCGTCGACCGGGGCATCGTGAAGAAGCTCGGCGAGGTCGGCTTCCTCGGCCTGACGGTCCCCGAGGAGTACGGTGGCTCCGGCGGCGACCACCTCACCTACGCGCTGGTGACCGAGGAACTGGGCCGCGGCGACTCCGCGGTGCGCGGCATCGTCTCCGTGTCCCTGGGCCTGGTCGCCAAGACGGTCGCGGCCTGGGGCAGTGAGGCGCAGAAGCGGCGGTGGCTGCCGCCGCTGACCTCCGGTGAGGCCATCGGCTGCTTCGGCCTGACCGAGCCCGGCACCGGATCGGACGCCGGCAACCTGGCCACCCGCGCCGTGCGGGACGGTGACTCCTACGTCGTCGACGGCAGCAAGATGTTCATCACCAACGGCACCTGGGCCGACGTGGTGCTGCTCTTCGCGCGTACCGGCGACGCCCCCGGCCACAAGGGGATCAGCGCCTTCCTCGTCCCCACGGACACGCCGGGTCTGGAGCGCCGGGAGATCCACGGCAAGCTGGGGCTGCGCGGCCAGGCCACCGCCGAACTGGTGCTGCGGGATGTGCGGGTGCCCGCCGACGCCCTGCTGGCCCCGGAGGGGAAAGGTTTCTCCGTTGCGATGTCGGCGCTGGCCAAGGGCCGGATGTCGGTCGCCGCCGGCTGTGTGGGCATCGCACAGGCCGCACTGGACGCCGCCGTCGGTCACGCCACGGAACGCGAGCAGTTCGGCCGGACCATCGCCCACCACCAACTGGTGCAGGAGCTGATCACCGACATCGCCGTCGACGTGGACGCCGCGCGCCTGCTGACCTGGCGGGTCGCCGATCTGATCGACCGCGGCGAACCGTTCGCCACCGAGGCGTCCAAGGCGAAGCTGTTCGCCTCCGAGGCGGCGGTACGCGCCGCGAACAACGCGCTCCAGGTCTTCGGCGGCTACGGCTACATCGACGAGTACCCGGTCGGCAAGCTCCTGCGCGACGCCCGGGTGATGACCCTGTACGAGGGCACCAGCCAGATCCAGAAGCTGGTCATCGGGCGGGCCCTCACCGGGGTGTCGGCGTTCTGACCGCGAGGTCCGCACGCCCCGCCCCGGCGGTTCTAAGCGCTTGCTCACCGGCGGGGTAAGGTGTTCGGTCCGTCGCGGATGGTCCGCGGGGGACCGAGGATCGGGGTGCGCGATGGTCACGGAGGCGGAGCAGGCGGACGGCTCGGCGGAGGACTGGGCCGACGTGTCCCCGGAAGCGGCCCGCCGTCTGGTCCGTGCCGCCGTCGAGGCGTTCGCCGAGCGCGGCTACCACGCCACCACCACCCGCGACATCGCGGGCCGGGCCGGCATGAGCCCCGCCGCGCTCTACATCCACTACAGGACCAAGGAGGAACTGCTCTTCCGGATCAGCGGCATCGGCCACGAGAAGGCCCTGCGGATCATGGAGGAGGCGGCCGGCGCCGACGGCGGCCCCGCCGAGCGGCTCGCCGCCGCCGTCCGCGCCTTCGCGTGCTGGCACGCCCGGCACCACACCACCGCCCGGGTCATCCAGTACGAGCTGCAGGCGCTGAGCGAGGAGCACTACGCGCACGTGGCCGGCCTGCGGCGGTGTACCGACCGTTCACTGCGCGGCATCCTGCAGGACGGTGCCGACGCCGGGGAGTTCACGGTCGGCGACGTGCCGGGCACGACGCTCGCGGTGCTGTCGCTGTGTGTGGACGTGGCCCGCTGGTTCTCGGCCGAGGGCGCCCGTACGCCCGAGGAGGTGGGCGAGCTGTACGCCGGGCTGGTGCTGCGGATGGTCGGTGCGCGGCCGTAGGGCCGGGTCCGGTGGGCGGGGCCGGTGAGGGCGGCCTCGGTGGGAGCGGGTGCGCCGGGGCGGGGACGGAACGGGCGGCCGGGGCCGTGGGGGCCGGAGGGCATTGACACGGGAGGGCTCGCCGCACATGCTGAGCAAGCGCTTAGTTGGTGGCGGGCCGATGGCACGGCCCGCGTCTGCGGAGCCTGAGGAGGCATACGGACATGGCAGAGCCCCGGGTGTTCGGCTCGCTCGACGCACTGCGGAACGCGGTCGGCGAGGACCTCGGCACCAGTGACTGGCTGGAGATCGACCAGAAGCGGATCGATCTGTTCGCCGACGCCACCGGCGACCACCAGTGGATCCACGTCGACCCGGAGCGGGCCGCGGCCGGGCCGTTCGGCACCACCATCGCGCACGGCTATCTCACACTGGCGCTGCTGCCCGCCCTCGTACCGCAGCTGCTGCGGGTCGACAACGTCAAGATGGGCATCAACTACGGCGTCGACAAGGTCCGCTTCCCCGCTCCGGTCCCGGTCGGCTCACGGGTGCGGGCGACGGCCCGTATCGCGGGCGTGACGGAGGTGTCCGGCGGTGTGCAGCTCGCGACGACGGTGACCGTCGAGCGTGAGGGCGGCGAGAAGCCGGTCTGCGTCGCGGAGACGCTCAGCCGCTTCTACCTCTGACCCGGTGCCGGCCGCCGCGCCGCCGCCGGCCGGGCGCCCGCGCCGCCCGTGGCCGGGCGCATCCCCGCAGCCCCGGGCCTGCCCACGGTTAGGGTTGTGCCGTGCCCCAGCTTCCTTACAAGGTCCACGAGCTCACGGTCGGCCAGCTCTCCGCGCGGAGCGGCGCGGCGGTCTCCGCCCTGCACTTCTACGAGTCCAAGGGACTGATCAGCAGCACCCGGACCGCGGGCAACCAGCGCCGCTACACCCGCGACGCGCTGCGCCGGGTCGCGTTCGTCCGTGCCGCCCAGCGGGTCGGCATCCCGCTCGCCGTCATCCGCGACGCGCTCGCCGAACTGCCCGACGAACGCACGCCCAACCGGGACGACTGGGCCCGGCTCTCCGAGGTCTGGCGCGAGGAGCTGGAGGAGCGCATCACCCAGCTCGTCGAGCTGCGCGACCGGCTGACCGACTGCATCGGCTGCGGCTGCCTGTCCCTCCAGAACTGCGCGTTGTCGAACCCGTACGACGAACTCGGCGAGCAGGGCCCGGGTGCGCGGCGGCTGCGTGTGGACCGGACCGGCGGGCCGTCCCGGGGGCGCGGTGGCGCGTCCGGGAGCGGGGCGGGGGAGGGGCGCCGGGACGGCGGCCGGAGTGGCGGTCGGAGTGGCGGTCGGGGTGGCGGGACGCAAGAGTCCGGTACGGCGGGTGGGGGCGGCGTGGCCGGTACGGCCGGCGCGCGGGACGGGGACCGCTGCGCGCGCCGCTGAGGCTCACCGCGCCCCGGGTCACCGTGCCCCGGAGCACCGCACCCCAGGGCACCACATCCCGGCCACCGCACTCCGGGTCACCGCACCCGGATCACCACACCTCGGGCTTGCGGCCCGCCCACGGCCGCGCCTCCTCCAACTGCGCGGAGAGCGCGACGAGCGTCGCGTCCTCCCCGTACCGCCCGCCGAGCATGACACCGATCGGCAGGCCCGCCGCGTTCCAGTGCAGCGGAATGCTCACCGCGGGCTGCCCGGTGGCGTTGTACAGCGGCGTGTACGGGGTGAAGGCGCCGACGGCGGCGAACTCGGCCTGCGGGTCAGCGTCGTTGCGCAGCTCACCGACGCGTGGCGGCGGCTGGGCGACCGTCGGGGTCAGCACCACGTCGAAACCGCCGTCCCGCGGCATCACCTGATCGGCGAACAACTGCCCCAGCATCCGGAAGGCGTACAGCGCACGCGCGTACTCGACCGCCGGGATCTCCGCGCCACGCGCCCGCAGATAGCGGGTCAGCGGCATCAGGTCCGCCTCGTCCTGTGGCGGCACCGGACGGCCGGCGGCGATCACCGACCAGACGCGGGTGAAGGCGAGCCGGGAGCTGTCGTCGGCGGGCAGTGTCAGCGCGTCGACCTGGTGGCCGAGGTCCGTGAGGAGCGCGGCCGTCTCCGTGACGGCGGCCCGGCAGTCCGGGTGCACCTCGGTACCGGGGAAGGGCACGTCGGTCAGCCAGCCGATGCGCAGCCGTCCCGGGTCGCGCCCGGCGTACGCGGTGTACGTCTCGCCCGGCGGCAGCGCGGGGGCCGCGTACGGGTCGCCGGGCATCGGGCCGGCCATCGCGTCCAGCAGCGCGGCGGCGTCCGCGACCGTGCGGGCCAGCGGGCCCGAGATGCCCACGCCCGTCACGTCGTGGAGCAGCGGCCCCGAACTGATCAGCCCGCGGCTCGGCTTGATGCCGTAGAGGCCGCAGACCGAGGCCGGGATGCGGATGGAGCCGCCGCCGTCGCTGCCGTGCGCCACGGGGGCCAGCCCGCCGGCCACCGCGGCGGCGGCGCCGCCGCTCGAACCGCCCGCCGAACGCTCCAGGTCCCACGGGGTGCGGGCGGGCGGTGCGAGGAGGTTCTCGGTGTAGCAGGGCAGGCCGAACTCGGGGGTGTTGGTCTTGCCGAGCAGGATCGTGCCGGCCCGGCGCAGCTTGGTGACGACATGGTCGTCCATCTGCGCCACCTGGCCGGCCAGCGTCCGTGACCCCATCGTGCAGCGCACACCGGCGACCTGGTTCAGGTCCTTGACCGGTACGGGCACGCCGTGCAGGGGCGGCAGCTCCCGGCCCTCGCGGCGCGCGGCGGAGGCCGCGGCCTCCGCGTCCGCCGCCTGTTTGCGGGCGAGGTCGGGGGTGCGGGTGAGGAACGCGCCGAGTGTGGCGTCCAGTTCCTCGGCGCGGGCGAGGTAGTGCTCGGTGATCTCGACGGGGGACAGCTCGCCGGTCCGCACCCCCACGGCCTGCTCCAGAGCGGTCAGGTCGTGCAGTTCTGCCATGGACGTCCGCCTTCGCGTGTGCCGGTGGTCAGGCCGGGACTCGGTGTTTTCCGGTCCGGTGGAGGTCGTGCGTGGCCTCATCCCGTGAAGAGTTGTCTCAGTTTCAGGGCCAGTTCGTAAAGGCCGTACCCGAACGGCAGGCCCACCCACAGCCAGGCCAGGACGAGCAGGGCGGTACGGCGGGCGGTCACGGAGCGGCTCCCTTCGGCGCGGTGGGCGCGGTGTCCGCCGGCCGGGGCGCGGCGGGCGGCGGTTCGTGGTGCCGGGGATGCACGGGCCGCACCAGCTCGTTGGCGGCGAACCCGACGACGAGCAGACCGATCATGATGAAGAAGGACGTCGTGTACAGGTCGGAGCCGGTGTGCCCGGCCGAGCGGCGCGCGTCGGCGACGGCGTTGACGATCAGCGGCCCCAGGACGCCCGCGGTGGACCAGGCGGTGAGCAGCCGGCCGTGGATCGCTCCCACCTGGTACGTGCCGAACAGGTCCCTCAGGTAGGCCGGTACGGTGGCGAACCCGCCGCCGTAGAACGACAGGATGACGGCCGCACACGCGATGAACAGCGGTGTGGACGCGTCGCCTGCCAGCGCGATCAGCAGGTACGTCAGCGCGCCGGCGCCCAGGTAGAGGCGGTAGACGTGCTTGCGGCCCACCAGGTCCGAGGTGGCCGACCAGACGATCCGGCCGAGCATGTTGGCGAGCGAGAGCAGCCCGACGAAACCCGCGGCGGCCGACGCGCTCACCGGCGCGGAGCCGCGGGCGAAGAAGTCGGAGACCATCGGCGCGGCCTTCTCCAGGATGCCGATCCCCGCCGTGACATTCGTGCACAGCACCACCCACAGACACCAGAACTGCGGAGTCCGCACGGCGTTACGGGCCGAGACCTGCGCGGTGGTGACCAGCGGGCGGGGCGCGGCCGCCGCCCGGCCCGCACCGGGGGTGTGCGGGCCGGTGGGCGGAACCCGTACCAGCAGCACGCCGAGCGTCATGAAGACGGCGTACGCCAGCCCCATGACGAGGAACGTACGGGCGATGCCGGAGGAGTCCCGGCCCAGGGTGTCCAGCAGCCCGGCGGACCACGGTGAGGCGATCAGGGCACCGCCGCCGAAGCCCATGATGGCGATGCCGGTGGCCGTGCCGGGCCGGTCGGGAAACCACTTCAGGAGCGTCGAGACGGGGGAGATGTACCCGATGCCCAGGCCGATGCCGCCGATGAGGCCGTAGCCGAGGACGACGAGCCAGTACTGCCGGGTGGCCGCGCCGAGCGCCGCCACCAGGAAGCCCGAGGAGAAGCAGACGGCCGAGACGGACATCGCCCAGCGCGGGCCGTTGCGCTCGACGAGGGTGCCGCCGAACGCGGCGGACAGCCCCAGCATCACGATGGCCAGTTGGAAGGGCAGCGCGGAGGCCGTGCCGGACAGCCGGAGCGAGGATTCCAAGGGCGGCTTGAACACGCTCCAGGCATACGCCTGGCCGATGGCGAGGTGGATGGACAGCGCAGCGGGCGGCACGAGCCAGCGGCTCCACCCCGGCGGCGCGACGGTACGGGAACGGGCGGGCGCGCGCATGACGCGGAACGTACATCGTTCACCTACCCCGGGGAAGAGTGCCGCGGCCACCGGGACCTGCGTCGTTCCCGCAGGAAAGCGCCCTGCCCGCTCCGGCGTCTCTGCCTGCTCCGGCTCCTCCGGCTTCTCCGGCTTCTCCGGCGCGCACGCCGTCGCCGCTCCCGCCCGCCGTACCGCACTCCGACGGCGCCCGCGCCAACTCCCGCAGCGCCGCCCGCACCAGCTCCGCGTTGGAGGCCGCGGGCGAACCGTCCGGCAGCAGCAAGGTGTCCTCGACGCCGATACGGGTGGCCAGGCCCAGCTCACCGGCGAGCCGCAGCACCGGCCAGGCCCCGCCGTCCTCGCCGTGCAGCAGCACCGGGCGGCCGTGCGCGCCGTACGCGTCCAGCGCGCGCAGCAGGCCGCGCGCCGTCTCCCGCGCCGAAGCGCCCGGGTCCATGACCTCGGCCAGCACCCGCAGCACCCGCGGCCCCAGCGGCGAGACCGCGAAACGCTCCGCGCCGTCCGTACCCGACCAGATGCCCGCCTCGACGCCGACACCGCGCTCCAGCAGAGCGGCGGCGACCGCCTCGGCGCCCGGCTCGTGCCAGTTCACCGAGGCGTGGTCGGGCAGCACCGGCCAGGCCCGTACCCAGGCCACCCGGCGCTCCGGGTCCGGCTCGGCCCACGCGCCGGTGGTGACTCCCACCGGCACGTCCACCACGGCACGTACCGCCTCCAGCACCGGCGTCAGCACACCGGGCGTGAGGGACTCCCGTCCGCACGGCGACCTGGGGTGGACGTGGATGTCCCGGGCGCCGGCCGCGACCGCCTTCCCCGCGGCATCGGCCAGCTCCTCCGGGACCATCGGCACCACCCCGGAACCGGCGGCGTCCCGAGAGCCGTTGAGGCATACCTGCACCATGCCCACGAGCATGACAGCAGGGTCTGACAACGGGTTCCGTCGGCGGGGCGGCCGCCCCGCGTCCCCGGCCCGCCCGGCTCAGGCCGCCACGTACAGCCGCCGCACGCGTGAGGACTCCCGCGCCTCCGCCAGCGCCTCACGGGTCAGCACCGAGAGCGGTGCCACGATCCCGCACTCCTGGCACACCGGCCCGGCCACCGGGAAACGCTCGAGGTCCGCACGCCACACGAAGTGCCGCGTACCGCACACCGGGCAGCCGGACCGCGGCGTGCCGGACTCCATCGCCCGGATCATGCTGCGCAGCACCGCGGCCAGCGGCGCCGCCGGATGCCGGTGGGGCGCCTCGCACGGCACGATGTCACAGCCGCCCCAGGTCCGCCGGTGCCAGTCGTCGAGCGCGCTGGGCTGCCGGATGCCGTCGTGCTTCTCGCGGCGCCGACGGGCCGCGAACTCCTTCTCGTACCCGAGCCAGACGGCGCGGGCCTCCTCCAGTTCCTCCAGCGCGGCCATCAGCCGCGCCGGGTCGGGTTCGCGGTCCTCGGTCGCGATGCCCGCCCTGGTGCACAGATGGTGCCAGGTCGCGCGATGCCCGTACGGGGCGAAGCGTTCCAGGCACTTGCGCAAGGCCGTACGCCGCTGCGTGGCGACGAGACGGGGGTTGCGCACCTGTTCTGCGAGAGCTCTGAAACCGGCCAATTCATCCCACCTCCGTGGGGAGGACCCGACTGGACAGGGAATGGACGTAGCGGACCGCCCGCCGGATCCATCGAACTGTCTTGCGGATACGTGGTGGCGACACGTGCGCCGCACCGGAGGCGCCACTCGCTCCCGATGCCCCCCGCGGCGCTCAGCGCGCCTCGTGTGCATCATCCACCGTACATCTGTGGGGATTTGAGAAAGTTAAGGTCGTCCGCCTTCCGGCTGCGGCGCGCTACCGGCAGCCCGTACGAGAGATGCGCCGGTGACTGCTGGTACCCGCACCGCGGCCGTCGATCCGCCCCGCGGCCGACTTGGCTGCTTCCGGTCCGGTCCGGCACGGTCCGGAGCCGATCGTCGCCCGGACGGAACCGGACGGTGGACACGCGCATCGGAACGGAACCCGACAGGCCCCTTCCGCGCCGCCCGCCCCCGCCCTACTTCGTCACCACCCGCCCGGCGGTGAGGACCACGTGTGCCAGTTCCCCGTGGCAGACGTCGCTGTGCGCGCCGGCCGGCGGCGGACCGTCGCGGACCACCGAGGACGCGTCGATGCTCACACAGCCCTCACCGGGCACCGCGGCGCCCAGCTTCAGCCGCCGGGCGCCGTCCACGGCCTGGATGCCGTCGTGGCCGACCGCGCCCCACCGGTCGAACAGGCCCTGGAAGCTCGCCGAGTCGCCGGAGAGCCGGGAGGCCAGCGGGTACAGCATGCTCAGCGCCGAGTCGTGCCGCGAGTAACAGGACACCACCGGGCCGTCCACCCGCCGCTGCACCCCTTGCAGTGCCCCGCCCCGGTCCGGGTCGTGCGGCAGCCGGGCGGCGAACGCGTAGTGCGAGAACGCTCCTTGCAGCAGCGTCACGGACTTCACCCCGGTGACGCCGGGCGGCATACCGCGCAGCCCGTACGACACCAGGCGGGCGCCGAAACTGTGCCCGACCAGATGGATGCGCGTACCCGGCGCGCCCTCGACCAGCCGGCCGAGCGCCGGGCCCAGCCCCAGCTGGCCCACCACGCCCGCGCGCCGCTTCATCGCGTAGTACGCCGTCTGCCGCAGGAACTCCTTGGCCCCGTTCCACAGCCGCTTCAGCCCGTCACCGAACAGCTCCTGGTGGCCGCACTTCTCCAGCGCCGCCGTGAAGATCTCGCACACGGCCATCGGGTCGTCGGTGAGCATCGCGGGCGTGCCGGTCCCCATGTCCTCGGCCAGCCGGTGCGCCGGGCTGTTCTCGCGGACCGTCACCAGTTCGCGGCCGAGGCGGGCGAACTCGTCGAACGCGGAACGGGCCGCCGGCCGCTCGGCGAGCAGCTCCTGGAGGCGCCGCAACGTCAGCTCCCGGCCGGGGAAGACACGCGTCAGCGCGCGCAGCGACGCGTCGTCCAGCACCGGCGGCCCGGCCGCGCCGGTGGCACCGGCCACTCCGGCCGCACCAGTGACTCCCGCGTCCCCGGTGGCTGCGGACGGCCCCGCCGCCACCGGGTCGAAGTCCGGAATGGGCTCGTCCGTGAAACGCATCGCGGGCCAGATCACACCGGTGTAGCCGAGCCGTACCCCGGCCCCCGCCATACCGGGGAACGGGGCGAAGAACCGCCCGTACAGGCGCCTGGCCATCGACCGGTCGTTGTTCCAGCCGTGCGCGAACACCAGCAGGTCGGTGACGCGCTGCCGCGCCACCCCGGCCACCAGCCGGTCACGCTGCCCGGCGTCCGGATCGCCGTCGGCGTCGAACGTCAGCTCCCAGTACGGCTGTACGCCGATGTCCCCGGCCGCCGCTGTGCCGGAACCGCCCGCTGCATCCGTCATGACGACCCCCTGAGCGGCGCGCCGGTCCACGCTGCCGGGCCGGAGTTGCGAAGCCGCGCCGCGGTGTGCAGCGCATCGTCCTGCGGGCAGGCGGATCCGGCCATACGCCACGCATGGCCCGTTCTCGGCAGTCGGCGCCCGGCGCGGGCCGCGCGCCCCTCCCGCTCCCGGCAGCCGACTCTCGCCCCCGGCTGCCGAGGCCGCGCGGAAATCCGCCGGCCCCGCCCGCCCCCTCAGCCCAGCTCCCGCTCCCGTGTCTCCGGCAGCGCCAGCACGCACACCAGCGACACCAGCGCCATCGCCGTCACGTACCACCCCACCGAGTCCGACCCGAAGGCCGCCTGCAACCGGGTCGCCACCAGCGGCGAGACCGCGCCGCCCAGCACCCCGCCCAGGTTGTACGCCAGCGAGGCGCCCGAATACCGCACCGTCGTACCGAACAGCTCCGGCAGATACGCGCCCATCGGGCCGTACACCACACCCATGCAGAACAGCGCCCCGCCGATCGCCACCGCGATCAGCACCGGCTGCCCGGTGTCCAGCAGCGGGAAGAGGATCAGTCCCCAGACCGCCGAGAGAGCCGTCCCGGTGAGGACCAGCTTGCGCCGCCCGACGCCGTCCGAGCGGGTGGCGGCGAGCCAGGTGCCGGCCGCCAGGAAGAGGCAGGCGACGAGGGAGAGGCCGAGCATGGTGTTGCGCGAGACACCGAGCGTGCCGGTGGCGTACGCCAGGCAGTACGTCGTCGCGGTGTAGAACAGCCCGTACGCGATGATCATGCCGCCCGCGCCGAGCAGCAGCTCGCGCGGATGCCGGCGCACGACGTCCAGCACGGGCACCCGGCTGGCCTCGTGCGCGTCCATCACCTTCGCGAACACCGGCGTCTCGCTGATCTTCAGCCGTACGAACAGCCCCACCCCGACCAGCAGGAACGACAGCAGGAACGGCACCCGCCAGCCCCACGACCGGAACGCGCCGTCGTCCAGCACCGACGACAGCAACCAGAACACCCCGGTCGCCGCGAAGAACCCCACCGAAGGCCCGACCTGCGGGAACGCCGCATACAGCCCGCGCCGCCTCTTCGGCGCGTGCTCCACCGCCAGCAGCGCGGCCCCGCCCCACTCCCCGCCCAGCCCGATCCCCTGGAGGAACCGCAGCAGGATCAGCAGCAACGGCGCCCATACCCCGAGCGTCCCGTACCCCGGCAACAGCCCGACCAGCGCCGTCGACAGCCCCATCAGCAACAACGAGGCCACCAGCACGGACTTCCGCCCCACCCGGTCCCCGAAGTGCCCGAACACCACCGACCCGATCGGCCGCGCCGCGAACGCCACCGCATAGGTGGAGAACGACGCGAGGGTGGCGTTGACCGGGTCGAGCGTCGGAAAGAACGCCTGGTTGAGGACGAGCGCTGCGGCCGTCCCGTAGATGTAGAAGTCGTAGAACTCGATGGCCGTCCCGATGAACGAGGCCACGGCCACCCGGCGGAGGCTCTCCGGACCGGTGGCAGATCCGGACGCCGCGGCGCCCTCGCTCGGGGGCATGTCCGCCACGTCCGGGGTTCCGTCCGCCGGAACGGCTGCTGATGTCGTGTCACTGTGCACGAGGCGCACTGTCACGCGGGGTTGGCAAGGTAGTCAATAGGTGGGATGCAGCGTCTCGTTTGCTGAGACGAGGGGGCAGTGACGGCTGTGGCGGGAGAGGCCGTAGTACGCCGATTTCCTGTATGGGTAGGATTTTCCGCACAGAGTGGAACATGGGGGCGTTCACGGGGGAGGCGTCGTCCTGATGAAGACCGTGGCTCGGGTGGCCATCGCGGCTTCCGTAGTGGGCAGCGTGCTGTTGCCGCTCGGCGCGTTCGGCCTGTGGGTCGGGTGGGAGCCGGGGAGGGCGGAACCGGATGACGTCGTCGGTACCTGGTCAGGACCTCGCGGCGCGCAGGTGACGTTGGGCGAGGACGGGTCGGCGACCGCGACGAAGGTGCCTGACGACTACAGCGGCTACCACCCGTCCCACACCTTCAGCGGCACGGGTACGTGGACGCTACAGAGACCGGCGAACTCCGCCGCGTCCCAGGAGATCTTGGTCACGGTCGCTACCGGACCCGGCATCCGCGCGACCATCGAGCTGGTGGTCGACGGCGACGGGGCGCGGGACGGCATCCACGTACCGGTGTCCGCGGAATCGGCGTTGGGGATCGACTTCCGTAAGACGATCTGACGTCGGCGGAGGCGACCTGACGTCTGCTCCGAAGCGCCCGCCGCTCCCGTCGTCCTCCTTCCCCTTGGCCGTCCCCCTCCCTCACCCCACCACCGCCTCCACGATCGAAAGCGTCGACTCCGTGGGAACCGTGCGGGCCGGTTCGAGGCCCGCTTCGGTGAGGAGGTGGTGGAAGGCGGGTTCGTCGCGTTCGCGGCCGTTGAGGGAGGTCATCATCAGGATGTCCATGGTTTTGCCGGGGTGGGCGTCGTTGCCCTGGGGGAGGACCGCGTCGACGATCAGGAGGCGGCTGCCGGGGCGGGTCATGGCGGTGCGGCAGGTGCGCAGGATGTGCAGGCAGTCGTCGTCGTGCCAGTCGTGGAGGATGCGCTTGAGCAGGTAGACGTCGGCGCCGGGCGGGACGGCGGTGAAGAAGTCGCCGGGGTCGGTCTGCCAGCGGCCGGCGAGGTCGGGGTGGTCCAGGGTGTGGTGGCGGAGGACGGCTTCCTGGTCGTGGAGGATGCCGGTCAGGCCCGGGTTGCGGAGCAGGACCTGGCGCAGCAGGCCGCCGCGTCCGCCGCCGACGTCCACGACCGTGCCGGTGGCGGGGAAGTCGTACGCGGCGGCGACCGGGTCGTTCTCGCTCTCGGCGAGGCCGGCCATGCCGGTGTCGAAGACGGCGCCCGCTTCCGGTACGCGTTCCAGATGGCCGAAGTAGGGCGCGCCGAAGATGTCCTCGAAGACGGTGCGGCCCGACCGGACGGTGTCGGCGAGTTGCCCGGCCGGCCGCCAGAAGGGTTCGTCGGTGAGCATGATGACGGCGTCCCGCATGGAGGACGGGGCGTCGGAGCGGAGGGGGTCGGCCGCGGGGGTGAGGTGGAAGGTGCCGTCGGGGTTCTCGCGGAACACGTCGCGGGTGGCGAGGAGGCGCAGCGCGCGACGCAGGTGGGCGGCGTCGGTGCCGGTGGCGGCGGCGAGTTCCTCGGCGGTGCGGGGGCCGTCGGCGAGGTGGTCGGCGACGCCGAGGAGGGCCGCGGCCCGCAGCGCGGCGGAGTGGAGATAGGCCAGGGCGTGTTCGGTGAGCTGGACGGCGGGGGAGTACGGCGGCGTGGTGGCCATCGGGGCGCGGTCCTTCCACGAGCGGCGGTCGGGGTTCCACCATGGGGGTACGCCTCGCGCGCCACCAGGGCGGATTGCGTCGCCCCCTTCTCAGAGGGCGTCACCGGTAGCGCAGATACCCGCGCCGCACCCGCCGGAAGCGCGCCAGGTCGTCCTGCCAGGCCGCGGCCACCTCGTCCACGCCGGCGCCCGCGTCGATCATCGTCCGTACGCGCGAGGTGCCCGTCAGTCTGTCGATCCAGTGGTCCGGGCGCCAGGTGAAGCCGTTCCACACCTGCTTCGCGGTGATCAGCAGGGCGATGCCGGTGCGGACCGGGTCGAAGGCTTCGCGGTCGTGGACGTGGAGCTGGACGCCGCCGATGG
Source organism: Streptomyces sp. NPDC045470 (assembly GCF_040646595.1). Taxonomy (NCBI): domain Bacteria; kingdom Bacillati; phylum Actinomycetota; class Actinomycetes; order Kitasatosporales; family Streptomycetaceae; genus Streptomyces; species Streptomyces sp. NPDC045470. Next base: position 136,556 of record NZ_JBEZAN010000010.1, on the reverse strand, counting down.
TCCTGCCCTGGAACTTGGAGAAGGTGGGGGCGAAGTACGCCTCCCGGAAGCGGACGCCGGCGAGGTCGATGTCGGTGGCCAGCCGGGTGACGGCGGCGGACCAGCGGCGGTCGATGCCGTCGGCGCCGAGCAGTTCGAAGGGGCGGGTGGTGCCGCGTCCCTCGGAGAGGTTGGTGCCTTCGAAGAGGCAGGTGCCCGCGTAGACGAGGGAGGTGTCGGGGGTGGGCATGTTGGGGCTGGGCGGGACCCAGGGGAGGCCGGTGGCGTCGAAGAAGTGCCGGCGGCGCCAGCCTGTCATGAGGACGGTTTCCAGGTCGGCCGGGCGGCCCGCGGCGCGGGGGACGAACTCGGCGTTGAAGAGGAGGGCGAGTTCGGCCACGGTCATGCCGTGCGCGAGGGCGATCGGTTCGCGGCCGACTCCGGAGGCCAGGGCGCGGTCCAGTACGGGGCCCGTCGCGGTGCGACCGGTCACCGGGTTGGGGCGGTCGAGGACGACGAAACGTTTGTCCGCGAGGACGGCGGCGACCATGCAGTCGTACAGCGTCCAGATGTAGGTGTAGAAGCGCGCGCCGACGTCCTGGATGTCGAAGACGACGGTGTCCACGCCGGACCGGGTGAAGATGTCGGCCAGCGCGCGGCCGCTCTTGCCGTACGTGTCGTGGACCGGCAGCCCGGTGGCGGGATCCTCATAGCTGCCCTCCGATCCGCCGGCCTGGGCCGTGCCGCGGAAGCCGTGCTCGGGGCCGAAGACGGCGGCCAGGTCCACCCGTTCGTCGGCGTGCATGACGTCCACGATGTGGCGTACGTCCGGAGTGACGCCGGTGGGGTTGGTGACGACGCCGACCCGGCGGCCGGACAGGAGCGCGTAGCCGTCGGCGGCCAGGCGGTCGAAGCCGGTGCGGGTACGGGGGCGGGGTAGGTGGGAGCCGTGCGCTGCGGCCCCTGCCGGTCCGGCTCCGGTCGCTCCGGTGCCCGTGGAACCGTGTGCGGCGCCCGCCGCCCTCGCCTCGCCCGCCATCGCCGTCGCACCCATCACGCTCGTGACCGCCGTCGCGGCCAGCAGATTCCGTCTGGACAGGGTCATGCGTCCACCTCCGCCGTCGGAGCCGAGTCGTGAGCCGAGTCGTGAGCCGTGTCGAGAGTCGTGTCGTGCGCACGCTAACGCCCGGCGGCCTCCGGGGGAACGCGCCGGACGGCGTGCCGCGCGCCGCTGCCGCGTCCGGCCCACGGGGCGCCGGCCCCCTGCCGCCGCGGGTCCGCGCCCTTTCGCTCCGGCATACCGACTGGTTAGTCTGCCTGGCAGTCGAGTCAGGGGCCGACCGAGGGAGACCGCAGGTGGAAGCCGTACGGGACAAGACAGTCGTGGTGACCGGGGCGGGCGGTGGCATCGGGGCCGCACTGGCCCGCCGCTTCGCCGCCGAAGGCGCGCGGGTGGTGGTCAACGACCTGGACGCGGCGAAGGCGGAGCGGACCGCGCGGGAACTCGGCGCCGTCGCGGTCCCCGGGGACGCCTCCGACGTCGTACCGGCGGCCCGGGCGGCGCTCGGCGGGCCCGTCGACATCTTCTGCGCCAACGCCGGGGTCGGCACCGGCGGCGGCCCCGAGGCGCCGGACGCCGACTGGGAGCTGGCCTGGGACGTCAACGTCATGGCGCACGTACGGGCGGCCCGCGCGCTGCTGCCCGAGTGGCTGGAGCGCGGCGCGGGCCGGTTCGTGTCCACCGTGTCGGCGGCGGGCCTGCTCACCATGGTCGGCGCGGCCCCGTACAGCGTCACCAAGCACGGCGCGTACGCCTTCGCGGAGTGGCTGTCGCTGACGTACCGGCACCGGGGGATAGCGGTGCACGCCATCTGCCCGCAGGGGGTGCGTACGGACATGCTCGCGGGCACCGGCGCGGCCGGGGACCTGGTGCTGACCCCGACGGCGATCGAGCCCGCCGCCGTCGCCGACGCGCTCTTCGCGGCCATGGCGGCGGAACGGTTCCTGGTCCTGCCGCACCCGGAGGTCGGCGGGTACTACACCGCGCGGGCGGCCGACACCGAGCGGTGGCTGGGCGGGATGAACCACCTCCAGCGGAAGCTGGAGCAGGCCGGGAGCCGTACGCCGGAAGCCGAGGGGACGCCCCGATGACCACCTACGAGGACAAGCCCTGGCTGGCGCAGCTCACCGACGCCCAGCGCGCCCCCGTCGACCCGCACCCTTCCGCCCTGCACGCCTTCCGGGACGCCACCCGCCGCGCCCCGGACCGCACGGCCCTCGCCTACTTCGACGGGCGGCTGTCGTACGCCGCGGCCGACGCGCTCAGTGACGGCGTGGCCGGGCACCTGGCGGCCCGCGGCTTCCGGCCCGGCGACCGTGCCGCGATCATGCTCCAGAACACGCCGCACTTCGTCCTCGCGCTGCTCGGCGTCTGGAAGGCGGGCGGCATCGTCGTGCCCGTCAACCCCATGTACAAGTCGGCCGAGATGACGCACGTCCTCACCGACGCCGAAGTCACTGCCGTCGTCTGCGCGGACCGGACGTGGGACGCCTTCCTGCGGGCGACCGCCGCCGCGGCCCCGTCCGTACGGATCGCCCTGACCGCCTGCGAACGGGACCTCCAGACGCGCGACGACACCCGTGTGCTGCGCGGCGAGCGGCTCGGGCCGCGCGAGGGCGCCGACGACCTGCTGGCCGCGGCCCGCGCGTACGAGGGCGAGCCGCCCGGCGTGACACCACCGGCCGCCGCGGACACCGCCCTCATCAGCTACACCTCCGGCACCAGCGGCACCCCCAAGGGCGCCACCAACACCCACGGCAACATCGCCTACAACGCCGAGCGGCAGCGCACCGGTCTGGCGCTGCCCGACGGTGCGACGTACTTCGCGCTGGCGCCGCTGTTCCACATCACCGGCATGGTCTGCGAGCTGGCCGCCTGCTTCACCAACGCGGGCATTCTGGCACTCGCCCACCGCTTCGAGCCGGGCGTCGTCCTCGACGCCTTCCTGGAGCACCGGCCCGCCTACACGGTCGGCCCGTCCACCGCCTACATGGCGCTGGCGGCGCAGCCCGGCGTCACCCGCGAGCACTTCGCGTCGTTCTCCACGCTCTCCTCGGGCGGCGCGCCGCTGCCGCCCGCGCTGGTGGAGAAGTTCCGGGCGGCCTTCGGCCCGTATCTGCACAACGGCTACGGGCTGACCGAGTGCACCGCGCCGTGCGCCAGCGTCCCGCCCGGCCGCGAGGCGCCCGTGGACCCGTCCTCCGGGACGCTCGCCGTCGGCGTGCCGGGCCCGGACACGGTCGTACGGATCATCGACAACCAGGGGCGGGCCGTGCCGTTCGGCGAGCAGGGCGAGATCGCGGTGCGCGGCCCCCAGGTGGTGCCCGGCTACTGGCGCCGCCCGGACGCCACCGCGGAGACCCTGCCGGACGGCGAACTGCGCACCGGCGACATCGGCTTCATGGACCCGGACGGCTGGCTGTACGTCGTCGACCGCAAGAAGGACATGATCAACGCGTCCGGGTTCAAGGTGTGGCCGCGGGAGGTCGAGGACGTGCTGTACGGCCATCCCGCGGTGCGCGAGGCGGCGGTGGTCGGCGTGCCGGACGCCTACCGGGGCGAGTCGGTGAAAGCGTATGTGAGCCTGCGGCCCGGGCAGCGGGCCGAGCCCGCCGAGCTGGCCGGTTACTGCCGGGAACGGCTGGCCGCGTACAAGTGTCCGCGGCAGGTGGAGATCCTGCCCGAGCTGCCGAAGACCACCAGTGGCAAGATCCTCAGGCGGGAACTGCGCGGGCGCGGCTGACCGCGCCCGCGGCGGGCGGCGGGCAGCGACACGACGCACGGGACGCAACACGCACGAGCAGCAACACGCACGAGACGCACGAGACGCACGAGGGACAGGTGAGGGCGATGGCCGGCACGAAGGACGGCGGGAGCGGCAAACCCGTGGCGCAGCGGCTGCTGGCCACCGCCACCCGGCTCTTCGCCGAGCGGGGCTACGACCGTACCTCCGTGCAGGAGATCGTCGAGGCCGCCGGGGTGACCAAGGGCGCCCTCTACCACTACTTCGGCTCCAAGGACGACCTGCTGCACGAGGTGTACGGGCGGGTGCTGCGGCTCCAGCAGGAGCGGCTGGACCGCTTCGCCTGCGCCGACGCGCCGGTGGAGCAGCGGCTGCGTGACGCGGCGGCGGACGTCGTGGTCACCACCATCGAGAACCTCGACGACACGAAGATCTTCTTCCGCTCGATGCACCATCTCGCGCCCGAGAAGGACAAGCAGGTACGGGCCGAGCGGCGGCGCTACCACGAACGGTTCCGCGCGCTGGTCGAAGAGGGCCAGCGCGCCGGGGTGTTCAGCAGCGCCACCCCGGCCGACCTGGTCGTGGACTACCACTTCGGGTCGGTGCACCACCTCGGCACCTGGTACCGCGAGGACGGCCCGCTCGCCCCGCAGCAGGTCGCCGACCACCTCGCCGACCTGCTGCTGCGGGCCTTGCGGCCGTGAGGGCGCCGTCGGACGGGGTCACGGGAGTTCTCGGGCCCCGCCGGTCCGCTTCTCGAACCAGTGATGGGCGTACGGCTCGTCGTTGAAGGCCGCGACCTCTTCGAAGCCGTACGAGCGGTACAGGGCGATCGCGTCGCCGAGCACCTTGTTGGTGTCCAGGCGGAGCACGCCGCGACCGTGCCGTACGGCCCGCGCCTCCAACTCGGCCAGCAGCCGGCGGCCGAGGCCGAGCCGCCGGGCGTGCGGGGCCACCCACATGCGTTTGATCTCGGCGGTGCCGGGCGGCAGCTTCAGCCCCGCACAGGCGACGGGCTCGCCGTGCAGCCGGGCCACCAGGAACAGGCCCTTGGGAGCGCGCAGTTCGCCCGCGTCGGGCAGCAGGCTCCGGGCGGGGTCGAAGCCCGTCTCGAACCGTTCCCGCATCTCGGTGAAGTAGGACCGCAGGCAGTGCCGGGCGTCCGGGTGGCCGGGGTCGACGACGTCCAGCGTGACCGTGGTGGCGGTCAGCAGCCGGTCGACCTCGGCCATGGCGGCGACCAGCCGGGCACGCTGGGCCTCGTTGAGCGGCTCCAGCAGGGAACCGGCCAGCTCGTCGCTGCGGCCGTCGAGCACGGCGCGCTCCGCGCGGCCCGCCTCGGTGAGCCGGACGGTGCGCACCCGCCGGTCCTCGGGCCGCGGCTCCACCGTCACCAGGCCGTCGGCCTCCAGGGAACGCAGCAGCCGGCTCACATAGCCGGAGTCCAGCCCCAGGCGCTCGCGCAGCCGCCGTACGTCCTGCCCCTGCCCGCCGATCTCCCAGAGCAGCCGGGCCTCGCCGATGGGCCGGCCGAGGCCGAGGTAGTGGTCGTGGAGCACGCCCACGCGCTCGGTGACCGTGCGGTTGAACCGCCGCACCTGGCCGATCTGCACCGCGTCCATTCCCTGACCTTAGTCAGGGAAATCGGGGCGGGGCAAGGGACCGTACGCCGCCGGGTCACCTGTGGCGTTTCAGCTCCCGGCGCGCCAGCGACCGCTGGTGCACCTCGTCCGGGCCGTCCGCGAGCCGCAGCGTACGAGCCGCCGCCCACAGCTCCGCCAGCGGGAAGTCCTGGCTGACGCCGCCCGCGCCGTGCAGTTGCACCGCCCGGTCCAGGATGTCCACGACCGTACGCGGTGTGGCGATCTTGATGGCCTGGATCTCCGTGTGCGCGCCCTTGTTGCCGACGGTGTCCATCAGCCACGCGGTCTTCAGCACCAGCAGCCGCAACTGCTCGACGGCCACCCGCGCGTCCGCGATCCACTGCTGCACGACGCCCTGCCCGGCCAGCGGCTTGCCGAAGGCCGTACGGGACACCGCGCGGCGGCACATCAGCTCGATGGCGCGCTCGGCCATCCCGATCAGCCGCATGCAGTGATGGATGCGGCCGGGGCCGAGGCGGGCCTGGGCGATGGCGAAGCCGCCGCCCTCCTCGCCGATCAGGTGCGCGGCCGGTACGCGGACGTCGTGGAAGACCACCTCGGCGTGGCCCCCGTGGTGGTGGTCCTCGTAGCCGTACACCTGCATGGCGCGGCGGACTTCGAGGCCCGGGGTGTCGCGGGGGACCAGCACCATCGACTGCTGGCGGCGCGGGTCGGCGCCGTCCGGGTCGGTCTTGCCCATCACGATGAAGATCTGGCACAGCGGGTTCATCGCGCCGGAGATGTACCATTTGCGGCCGTTGATGACGTAAGAGTCGCCCTTCCGCTCGATCCGGGTCTCGATGTTCGTGGCGTCCGAGGAGGCCACGTCCGGCTCGGTCATCGCGAACGCCGACCGGATCTCGCCCGCCAGCAGCGGCCGCAGCCACTGCTTCTTCTGCTCCTCCGAGCCGAACTGCGCCAGCACCTCCATGTTCCCGGTGTCCGGCGCCGCGCAGTTCAGCGCGGTCGGCGCCAACTGCGGGCTGCGGCCGGTGATCTCGGCCAGCGGCGCGTACTGGAGGTTCGTCAGGCCGGCGCCGTACTCCTCGTCCGGCAGGAACAGGTTCCACAGACCCTGCGCGCGCGCCTCGGCCTTGAGCTCCTCCACCACTGCCGGGGTCTCCCACGGCGAGGCCAGCGCGGCCCGCTGCTCCTCGGCGACCGCTTCGGCCGGGTACACCTGCTCGTCCATGAAGGCCAGCAGCCTGCCGCGCAGCTCTTCGGTGCGGGCGTCGAATGCGAAGTCCATCAGTGTGCCTCAGCCTTCCTTGGCGGTCGTCAGGGTGTCGAGGGTGGCCAGGCCGCGGTCGATGGAGACGGGTACCAGCTCGCCGATCCGGTCGAAGCCCGCGCCGAGGGTCTGCCCGAGGGTGAAGCGGTAGTGGATGCCTTCGAGGATCACGGCCAGCTTGAAGTACGCGAACGCCGTGTACCAGGCGATACCGGACACGTCCCGGCCGGATCCGGCCGCGTACCGCTCGATCAGCTCGGCCGCCTCCGGATGGCCGGGCGCGCCGCTCGTCGTGGCGATCGGGGAGCCGGGCACGTCCTCCTGCTCGCTGTACATCACCAGCAGCCCGAGATCGGTCAGCGGATCGCCGAGGGTGGACATCTCCCAGTCCAGTACGGCCGTGATCCGGTCGTCGGCGCCGACCAGCACGTTGTCCAGCCGGTAGTCACCGTGCACGACGGCGGGCGCGGGGGAGGCGGGCAGCGCCGCGCCCAGCGCCTCGTGCAGCGCGTCGATGCCCGGCAGTTCGCGGTTCTTCGACGCCGCCAGTTGCTTGCCCCAGCGGCGCAACTGCCGCTCCAGGAAACCGTCCGGCCGGCCGAAGCCGTCGAGGCCGACCGCCGCCGGGTCCACGGCGTGCAGCGCCACCAGTGTGTCGACGAGGGACAGCACCACCCCGCGGGTCCGCTCCGGGCCCAGCCCGGCGAGCTGTTCCGCCGTACGGTACGGCACGCCCTCGACCAGCTCCATCACGTAGAACGGCGCTCCGAGGACCTCCTCGTCCTCGCACAGCAGCAGCGCCTCGGGGACCGGCACCGCCGTCGGGTGCAGCGCGCTGATCACCCGGAACTCGCGCCCCATGTCGTGCGCGGTGGCCAGGACGTGGCCGAGCGGCGGGCGGCGGACGACCCACCGGTCGGTGCCGTCGGTGACCCGGTAGGTGAGGTTGGACCGGCCGCCCTCGATCAGCTCGGCATCCAGCGGTCCCCGTACCGCTCCGGGCAGTTCCCGGTCCAGGTGGTCCCGCAGCCGCTCCAGGTCCAGGCCCGGGGGTGCGGAACGCGGGGGAGGGGTGCCGTTGCTCATCGTGCTCCTCCGTACGGAAGGGACGGCCGCTCCGGTCGGGCGGCCGCTACGATCATGCCGACTAGTCGGTATGGCGTCCAGAGGGAGAGCATGGGGTGTGGGTCACCCGGCCGGAAAGGGCCGGTCGGGCCTCAGAGCAGGATCGCCGCGCCGAGCGCCGCCAGTGCGCAGACGCAGCCCGCCAGGGCCAGTGCCGTACGGGTGGACAGGACCGGCGGCCGGTCCGCGCACATCGCCCGCATCCGCAGGTGCGCCGCGGCCAGGAACGCGACCCACACCAGCAGTACCAGCGCCCCCGCGGCGACCACCACGGGCCCGGGGCCACGCTGCTGCACCACCTGGCGCCCCGCCAGGATCGCGACCAGCGTGCAGGACAAGGTGGTGCGCCGCCAGGCGAGGCGGGTGCGCTCCGGCTGGAGTCCGGGGTCGCGGGCCGGACGCGGCCGCTCCCGTGGCAAGGAACCGGCCATCGGTCAGCGCGTCCAGCCGATGACGACGAGGACGACCATCGCCGCCGCGAGCAGGCCGACGGCGACCGCCAGTACGGCCGGGAAGCGGGACGCGGGCAGATCCTCGCCGCGCCGCATCGCCCGCTCGCAGCGCACCCAGTGGTTGACCGCCCGCACCGCGCACAGCGCGCCGCCCACCAGCAGGACCACCGTGAACGTCACCCGCAGCACGTCGTGCAGCCGGGGCAGGAACTGGTCCACCGCGAAGCCGCCGCCCACCAGCGCCAGCCCGGTCCGCAGCCAGGCCAGGAAGGTCCGTTCGTTGGCGAGGGAGAAGCGGTAGTCGGGCGTCGTGCCCTCCTCGCGGACGCGCGCCGGTGTGAACCACAGCCGTACGCCCGCGCCGATCGACCGCAGTCTGTCGGTGAGGATCATGGCCAGAACCCTACGCGGTACTCGTCCGGCGGGCCCTTGCCCGGGGCCGTCCGGCGGCCGCCCCTCCTCGTGCCGCCCACCGGGGCCGCCGCTCCCCGCGGTCGTCGGGGTCACCGTTCCCGCTCGGCCCGCCGCTCCAGCAGCCGCTGCCAGGCGGACATGCCGTCCGGCGTCCACTCCCACTCCGGAATGCGCCGCGCCAACTCCTCCTCGGTGAGGAAGGCGTGCCAGTCCACCTCGGACTCCTGCGGCTGTACGGGCAGCGTGCAGCGCACCTCGTAGACCGTCGACCACCAGGTGTGCTCGGGCGTCTCGTACAGGAACTTGAACAGCGGGACCGGTCGTGGGAGGCCGGTCACGCCCAGTTCCTCCTCCGCCTCGCGCAGCGCGGTCCCGTCGTACGTCTCGCCCGCGCCGACCACGCCGCCGACGAACATGTCGTAGTGCGAGGGGAAGACCAGCTTCCGCGCGGTCCGGCGGTGCACGAAGATCCGGTCCTCGGCGTCGCGGGCGAGGACGAAGGCGCAGCGCGTCCGCAGCCGGTGGGCGTAGGCGTCGCCCCGCCGGGCCTGTCCCACCACCTCGTCGCTCTCGCTGACGACGTCGACGATCTCGTCCGCGCTCAGTGGCTGTTGTCCGTCCATGCCCCCATGCAACCAGCCCACGGGGGCCGGTGCGGCACGGGTGCCGCGGCGCGCAGCAGTTTCTCCCCGGTCCCGGCCCCTGCCGTCCGTGCCATGCGGGCACTTCGATGCTGGGCATTGTTACTGTCGAGATCTCCGTCCGGACCGTCTCACCACCGCACGGCCGTGAAGTCGACCGGCCGCGGCCGCAGCTCCCGGGTACGGGCGGCCAGTCCCCGCATCCGGGCGGCCATCTCGTCGGCGGGCAGTTGCTTGCGTCCGCCGTGGCCGGGCAGCAGCCACTCGAAGCGCAGCCCGGCGACGGTACGGTCCAGGGAGGCGGCCAGTTCCTCGATGGAGTACCAGGTGACGGTGTCCGCCACCTCGACGTCGCCGGTCGTGCGCGACCAGTAGAAGCTGTCCCCGCTGAAGCAGTACCGCTCGTCGGCGACGTAGAGCACGCTGCCCGCGGTGTGGCCGGGCAGCGGATGGGCGAGCACGCCTTCGGCGATCTCCGTGGCCCGGGTGCCGCGCAGGACGTGGTCCGCGTCGGGCACGGAGTCCAGGTCGCCTTCGTGGATCCACAGCCGGGCCCCGAAGCGGTCGGCGTAGCGGCGGCCGTGCGCCACGTGGTCCCGGTGGGTGAGCAGCACGTCGGTGACGGGCCCGAGCGCCTCGTACCGCGCGGCCAGGGGCTCGCTCCAGCGCGGCGTGTCCACCATCATCAGCGTGCCGCCGGGGCGGTGCAGGAGGTAGGAGTTGGCTCCGGCGGTGTGCGGGGAGTTGTGGCCGCAGAACAGGACGTCGGTGGTGCCGAGCCGCAGGGGATAGGGGTCCAGGGCCGGGTCGAGCCGGCGGGTGGGGTGCCGGATGGAGCGGGTGGGGCACGCGAACGCCGCGGCGTGGAGCTGCTGTTCCTCGGCGGCGCCGTGCGGCTGCCGTACGACCTCGGAGCGGCCGCCGGTCTCGATGATCAGGTCGGGGGCGAGCTGCCGGGCGACATCGCAGTTGGTGCAGCGGTTGTCGACGTACCAGGCGTCCCCGGAGTCCCCGGCGTGCCGGGCGTCGTGGGCGTCCCGGGCGTTGCGGGTGCCCTCCGGGACGGGTCGGGCATCGTTCATGGCATGCCTCACTCTTCGGGCTTCGGGTGGCTTGTAAGGAGTGCGTACGAATACGGGTGCGTACGAAGAGCTAACGCGCCGGACCGCGGAAAGGGGAAGGGGTGCCAGGTCTTGTTTCTCCTGCTCAAGGGGTCTCTCGCGCGGCCCGGCTGAACGACGTGTACATGGCGAGACGACGTTACGGTGGGGGTGGCGGGCGGCCCCCGAACCGTCCGCCACCCTCCCTCACCCCGCCTGCAACTCCCGCACCCGCTCCGGCCGCCCGGCCACCCCCGCCGGCATCGCCGGATGCCGTCCGATCAGGACGATGCCGCCCACGACCGCCGCCGGCCCGGCGGCCTCCCAGGCGAGCGCCCCGGCGGTCACGTTCAGCCGGTCGCCCGGGAAGCCGACCCCGCAGACGATGCCCGCCAGCGGCTGGGCCGCCGTCAGCGCGGGCAGCGACATGCGCAGCGGCGCCGTCTCGAAGGCGCTCTGCACCAGTACCAGCGCGACGACGCCCAGTACGAGCACCGGGTACGGCTCCCAGCCGGTGAGCAGCGCTGCCCGCCGCCGCGCCCGAACCGCTCGCCGCCGATCCGGGTCAGGGCGTCCTGGAGCCCGTACAGCAGCCCGGCCGCCGCCCCCAGCAGTGCCGCTTCCCGGCTCATCCGTACGCGCTTGGCACAGGCCGCCAGCAGCAGCGCGAGCCGAGTACGGCACCCATGACCAGCCGGTGCCGCACCGGATCGGTGACGCCGTGGCCGCCGTGCGGCTCGCCGGCCACGATGAACGCCGTCACCCCGCCCGCCAGCAGCCACAGGCCGCTCCACCCCTGCCGGCCGAGCCGCTCCCGGGTGAGGTACCGGGACAGGGCCATGGCGAAGAGCAGGTTGGTGGCGAGCAGCGGTTCCACGAGGGTGACCTCCCCCATGCCGAGCGCCACCGCGCCCAGCGCCATGCCGGCGGTCATGCATCCGATGCCGGCCGACCGGCGCGGCATCCGGGCCAGGTCGAGCAACAGGCGCAGGGAGAGGAAGTTCCGCATCGGGGCGCACTGGGCCGCACCCTGCTGGAGCACGAATCCGACGCCCAGGCAGCCGGCCGCGCTCACGGCCAGCAGGACCACCGTCACGTCAGGCACCTCAAGTCCGCCGGTGAGGCGGGGACTTGGCCGAACCTGGTCGCCCGTGCGGCCACCCGTCGCCCGCTTGCCGCCCGCCCTTCGGCACCGGGCACGCCCGAGTACCCCGTACGAGTGGCGCCGGAACCCGAGGTTGACGCGCGGTCCGCCCGCGCTGAGGATCGGTAGCCACGATGGCGGCCGGGCCCTCCGGCGCGCCGCGGCGAGGAGAGAAGACTGGCGGCCATGGCCTACGACGCTGATGTGATCGTGATCGGAGCGGGTCTGGCGGGCCTCGCGGCCACCGCCGAGCTCGCCGAGGCGGGACGCAAGGTGATCCTCCTGGACCAGGAGCCCGCGAGCGGCCTCGGCGGCCAGGCCCACTGGTCCTTCGGAGGCCTCTTCCTCGTCGGCTCGCCCGAGCAGCGGCGGCTGCGCATCCGCGACACCCACGAGCTGGCCTGGCAGGACTGGCTCGGCGCGGCCGGCTTCGACCGCCCCGAGGACCACTGGCCGCGCAAGTGGGCCGAGGCGTACGTCGACTTCGCGGCGGGGGAGAAACGCCCCTGGCTGCACCGGCAGGGCGTGCGGTTCTTCCCGGTCGTCGGCTGGGCCGAGCGCGGCGGCTACGAGGCCACCGGGCACGGCAACTCCGTACCGCGCTTCCACATCACCTGGGGCACCGGGCCCGGCCTGGTCGAACCCTTCGAACGGCGGGTGCGGGCCGGTGTCGCGCGCGGCCTGGTGGAGCTGCGCTTCCGGCACCGCGTCACCGGCCTGGCGCGCAGCGCGGGCACGGTCGACACCGTCACCGGAGAGATCCTGGAGCCGTCGGACGCCGGGCGCGGCGCACCCAGCAGCCGCGAGGTGGCCGGCGCCTTCGAGCTGCGCGCCCAGGCCGTGATCGTCACCTCGGGCGGCATCGGCGGCAACCACGACCTGGTGCGCGCCAACTGGCCCGCACGCCTCGGCACACCGCCGGAGCACCTGCTGTCCGGGGTGCCCGCACACGTGGACGGCCTGATGCTGGGCGTCACCGAGGCGGCCGGCGGCCGGATCGTCAACCGGGACCGCATGTGGCACTACACCGAGGGCATCGACAACTGGAACCCCATCTGGCCCCGGCACGGCATCCGCATCCTGTCCGGCCCGTCACCGCTGTGGCTGGACGCGCACGGCAAACGGCTGCCGGTACCGCTCTTCCCCGGCTTCGACACGCTCGGCACCCTCGAACACATCATGCGGACCGGCCACGCCCACACCTGGTTCGTCCTCACCCAGAAGATCATCGAGAAGGAGTTCACCCTCTCCGGCTCCGAACAGAACCCGGACCTGACCGGGCGCAGCGTCCGGGACGTGCTGAAGCGTCCGCTGCCCGGCGCCCCCGGCCCGGTGCGGGCGTTCATGGACCGGGGTGCGGACTTCGTCGTCGAGCGCTCCCTCGGCGATCTCGTACGGCGGATGAACCAGCTCACCGGGAAACCGCTGCTCGACGAGGCCGCGCTGCGCCGCGAGATCGTCGCGCGCGACCGCGAGATCGCCCACTCCTTCACCAAGGACCTCCAGGTCACCGCCGTGCGCGGGGCACGCAAGTACCTGGGTGACCGGCTGATCCGCACCGCGTCACCGCACCGGCTGCTGGACCCGAAGGCCGGCCCGCTGATCGCCGTACGGCTGAACATCCTCACCCGCAAGACGCTCGGCGGCCTGGAGACCGACCTGTCCTCACGGGTGCTGACCGAGGGCGGCGAACCGCTGCCGGGCGTGTACGCGGCGGGGGAGGCGGCGGGCTTCGGTGGCGGTGGCGTGCACGGCTACCGGTCGCTGGAAGGCACCTTCCTGGGCGGCTGCATCTTCTCGGGACGCACCGCGGGCCGGGCGGCGGCCAAGGCGGTGGGCTGAATACGGAGGAGCCGAGTGACGGGGCCGAGTGCCGGGAACGGGTTCAGGTCACGTCGATCTCGTACCGCACGGCGTATTCCCAGTCGCTGAATCCCGGCACGTTCGACTGCGCGCTGGACGGCACGCCTTCATGAATCACCGGGTTCTTGTTCGTGAGCTTCCAGGTCCACGGGCCGTTTCGGCCGGTCTGGAGGTCCTTGACGGCGACGCGCTTTTCCACGGTGCCGAGAACGTCGTCCTTGTCGATGGTGTCGAGCACCTTCGCCAGCGCCGGGACCGTCGCGGTGAGGATCGCCGCCGCCACGGCTCCCGCCGCGGGTGTGGCGACCGCACCGACCGCCGTACCGATGCCGGCCACCAGTGATGCCGTCAGCGCCTGGTACTTGGCGTCGAAATCTTTCTCCGCGTTGAAGTCCTCGTCGAAGAACTGAAGGGCGACCTCCACGAAATCGCTCGTCTTCACATCGCCCTCGAAGATCACCGACTCGGCGTCCGGGAACTGTTTGCGGTCGTTGTCGTTGATCTTGATCGGTTTCGTCAGGACGGCCGTGTGCCGACGCCCCGACTCGGGGCCCGTCCCGCCGCCGCCCGCGACATAGAAGTCGTCGGCGCCGGTGATGTCCTCGGTGTTGATGCAGTGCACGTCCTTCAGGCGCATGACCACATGCTTCGTGTCGCCCACGGCGGACTCCTGTCGTCATTTCAGCAGTCTCAAAAAGATATCACTGCCCAGGTTTGCGGCGATTCACTCTCGCGGGTGTTTCCTGCTTTTGTCCGGCGCCATACGCTCGTTCTGGAAGGGGGCGGGGCCTTTCGGTAGGGGCGGGATTCCGTGTCCGATCGCATGGCCCTGACGTTTGCCCGCTTCGCTGGTTCGAAGGACATTCAAAGTTTCTTGCCAGAAGGGAAGAAAAACCATGCGCTGGATTGTCATGTCCACAAAGGGGCTGGCTGTCGCGGCGGCCGCAGGATTTCTGGTGGCTGCGGCGCCGCAGACCGTGATGGCTGCAACTCCGTACGAATGCGCTGATGAATCTGTCTGCCTGTTCCAGGAGCATGGCGGCGTGGGCGCCAAGCTGGAAGTCCACGACGCTGTCGCCGACCTCCGCAATACTCCCGGTTGGAACGACAAGGCTCGAAGTGTGTTCAACAGGACCTCGGACGACTGGTGTCTGTACCGCGACGAGAATTACAAGGGCGAATTCAAGATTGTCGGCCCTGGTTCCGGCACGAACCTCACCAATGAATTCGACAGGTCGGTGAGCTCGCTCCGTCCGATGCCGGACGGCGGATGCGCGGCCTGACGGTTGATCCCCTGCCGCCGCTCCGCCGGGCCCCGGTCCGGCGGAGCGGCGGTGCTTTCCCGGCTCTCCCGGCGCGGCGGTCCACCGGGCCGCCGCGCCCCGCTGCTTGTTGACAAGTGTGTTGACGTGCAAGGGAGTTGGCTTTTCGGTCATTCTTCGAACCGCCTTGACGCGAAGCTGTGTCGGCCGGTTTGCTGTGCGTGACCTTTTGGTGTCGATCAGTGCACCGATTCTGCTCACACGCGTCCGGGATGTGGCGCGTCCGGAGGTGAAGCGCGTCGTGGAGTGTTCCTGCCCGTGACCCCTCCGCCACCCCTGCCGCTGGGCCGGTCCCGCCGCAAGGACGCGCCGGTCCTCGACCCGGCCCTGGACGACGTCCAACTCGCCGCCTCCGTGGACGCCCTGGCGCACGGGCGCTGGGTCCGGGTACGGACCCTGCTGGCCGACACCGGTACGGACTGGGACCTGCGGGGCCACCGGCTGGTGGTGCTCGCCGAAGGCGCGGCCAGCGCCGCCTGGGCCGGTGACTGGCGTCTCGCCGAACCGGACAGCGCCGATGCCGCCGCCCTGCTGGCCTGCGCCCTGGTCTTCCAGGCGCTGCGCGGCCGGAGCGACCAGGACGCAGCGCGCGAAGCCTGCCGGCTCGCCGCCGCCATGGCGCCCCGCGACCCGACCCCGTGGCTCGGCCTGCTGATTCTCGCCCGCCGCACCGGCACCCCCGACGAACGCGAGCACGCCTTCGACCAGGTGCGGGCCCGGCACCCCGACCACCACCACGCCCACCACCTGATGGCCGCCTGCCTGGCCGAGCAGCGGCAGAACGGCGCCGACGACCCGCTGCACCAGGTCTACGACTTCGCGTACTGGGCCGCCGAACAGGCCCCCGCCGACTCGCCGCTGGCGATCCTGCCCGTCGTCGCCCACGCCGAGCGCTACCGCGCCCTGGCCGCCGCCGGTCTCGAACCGGCGGATCCGGCCGCCTCCGGCCACTGGTCCACCCGCCGCGCCCGTCAGGTCATGAAGGCGGCCTTCGACTGGTGGCTGGAGTGGGAGGGCGAGGACCACCCGCGCCGCAAGGTGGATCTCAACTTCCTCGCGCACGCCAAGTACCACGAGGGGCGGATGGCGGAGGCCGCCGCGCTCTTCCACCGCATCGGCCCGCACGTCACCGCCGCCCCCTGGTCCTACCCCGACCGGGATGCCCGCAAGGCGTTCAAGGCGGCCCGCGCCACGGCCTTCCGCACCGCCTGACCCCGGCGCCCGGCCCACCCGGCGCACGCACCACGCACACTGCACCACCGGCACCACGCAGCACCGCCGGCACGACGTACGCAGCACCACCCGCACCACGCACCACGCACGACGCGCACCCCCGCCTCCGCGCTCCACGGAAAGGACACCTCCGCGCCATGCTGACGAGCAGTACGGGTAACAAGGGCAACCAGGGACGCACGTACCGCACGGGACGTGCCGGAAGTCCCGGCGGTCCAGGGGAGATCAGCACCTTCAAGGGGCAGGAGCGGGCCCTGCGGGCCGGCCGCATCGGCACCGCGGGGCTGCTGCTGTCCGTGCTGGCCGCGAGCGCGCCCCTGATGGTGGTGGCCGGTGTCATGGTCACCACGTACCAGGTCATGGGCATCGTCGGGCAGCCGCTGCTCTTCGTCATCCTGGGTGTGGTGATGGCGCTGTTCAGCGTCGGCTACGCGGAGATGAGCCGGCACGTGCACAACGCCGGTGCCTTCTACGCGTACATCGCGCGCGGCCTCGGCGGCACGGCGGGTGCCGGCGCCTCCTTCGTCGCGCTCGCCGCGTACAGCGCCCTGCAGTTCGGCATCTACGGCATCTTCGGCTTCGAGGTGACCGGGCTGCTGCACCAGTACTTCGGTGTCACCGTCTCCTGGTGGGTGCCCGCGCTGCTCGGCGTCGCCCTGATCGGTGTGCTCGGCGCGCTGAAGATCGACCTGAACGCCAAGGTGCTGGGGGTGCTGCTCGCCGCCGAGGTCGTCCTGATCGCCGTCTTCGACATCGCCTTCGCCGCCGCACCCGGGCCGCAGGGCCTGTCGCTGCACGCCTTCGACCCGGCCACCCTCGGCGGCGCGGGCCTGGGCACCGCGCTGTGCTTCGCCGTCGCCGCGTTCGTCGGCTTCGAACAGGCCCCCGTCTACGCCGAGGAGACCAGCCGGCCGCAGACGGTCGTGGCGCGGGTGATGTTCCTCGCCGTCGGCTTCGTCGCGGTCTTCTTCGCGCTCAGCTCCTGGCTGATCGGTGTCGCCACCGGCCCGGACCACGTCGTCGGTACGGCGGGCAAGGAGGGACCCGGCCTGATCTTCGCCCTCACCGGCCCGCGGCTCGGCGGCACGTTCACCGACCTCCTGCACCTCTTCTTCGTGACCGGCATCTTCGCCTCGATGCTCAGCTTCCACAACGTGGTGGCCCGCTACGCCTTCGCGATGGGCCGCGAGGGTTTGCTGCCGGCCGCGCTCGGCCGTACCGCCAGGTCCAGCGGGGCCCCGGCGCTCGGCTCGCTGCTCCAGTCCGTCATCTCGCTGCTCGTCGTGGGCGCCTTCGCGCTCACCGACCGCACTCCGGACGGCGATCCCACCACCCCCGTGCTGAAGCTGTTCACCTGGGGCGGCAACGTGGGCGCGCTCGGCGTGATCGTGCTGATGGCCACCGCGTCCGTCGCCGTCATCGCGTTCTTCGTACGGCGCGGAGCGGGGCGGGCGCAGGCCGGGCGGTTGCTGGCCGCCGGACTGGCCGCGCTGGCGCTGCTGACCGTACTGGTCTACGCCGTCAAGGACTTCGGCGTCCTGGTCAGCGCGGCGGAGGGCTCGGCGCTGACCTGGGTGCTGCCCGGGGTCATCGGGCTGGCGGCGCTGGTCGGACTCGGGTACGGGCGCGTCCTGCGCGCCCGGCGGCCGCAGGTGCACGCCCGTATCGGTCTGGGCAACGAAGCGTTTCAACTGGAGAAGGCGGCGAGTACGTCGTCCCCGTCGTCCCCGCGTGAGGAGAGCTGACCGATGGCACACAGCACGCCGGAACCGCAGCCGCCCGCTCCCCGTCCTCCCGACCCGCACGCCCCGGACCCGCACCCCCTCGACCCGCTCACCGCCGACGAGATCACCGCGGCCCGCGACGTCCTGCACGGCGCGGGCCTGGTGGGGGGCACCACCCGGTTCCCGCTCGTCCTGCTGGACGAGCCGGACCGGCACACCGTCGCCGCCCACCGCCCCGGCGCCCCGGTCGTCCGCCGGCTGCGCGTGACCCTCCTGGACACCGCGACCGGTGCCGCCGCCGAAGCGGTCGTGGACGTCAGCGCCCGCGTCCTGCTCGCCCACCGCCCGCTGGACCCGGCGGCGGACGGCCAGCCGCCGGTCCTCTTCGAGGAGTACGAACGCTGCGACGAGATCGTCAAGGCCGACCCGGGCTGGCGCAAGGCCATGGCCGGGCGCGGCATCACCGACACCTCGCTCGCCGTCTGCGCGCCGCTGGCGGCCGGCAACTTCGGCCGGGCCGAGGAGACCGGGCGCCGGATGCTGCGCTCGCTGACGTTCCTGCGCTGCGAGACGGCCGACAACCCCTTCGCCCACCCGGTGGGCGGCCTGGTCGCCGACGTGGACCTGACCGAGCGGCGGGTCGTCCGGCTGATCGACACCGGAGCGGTGCCGGTGCCCGCCGCATGCGGGCGCTACGAGGCGGAGTTCAACGGCCCCGCGCGCACCGACCTGAAGGCCCTGGAGATCAGCCAGCCCGACGGCCCCTCCTTCACCTTGGACGGACACCGCCTGACCTGGCAGAACTGGTCACTGCGGCTGGACTTCAACTCCCGCGAGGGCCTGGTGCTGCACGAACTGTCCTACCGCGACGGCGACCGCGTACGGCCCGTACTGCACCGCGCCTCGCTCGCCGAGATGGCCGTCCCGTACGCCGACCCCGGCGCGGACCGCAACTGGATCTGCTACCTGGACGTCGGCGAGTACACCCTCGGCCGCAACGCCAACGCGCTGCGGCTGGGCTGCGACTGCCTCGGCGAGATCCGGTACGTGGACGCGGTCCTCCCCGACGACCACGGGATGCCGCAGACGCTGCCCAACGCCGTCTGCATCCACGAGGAGGACCACGGCCTCCTGTGGAAGCACACCAACATGTTCAGCGGGTTCTCCGCCGAGAGCCGCCGCTCCCGCCGCCTGGTCGTCTCGTGCGTCGCCACGCTCGGCAACTACGACTACGGCTTCTCCTGGTACCTGTACCAGGACGGCGGCATCGAGTTCGAGGTCAAGTCCACCGGCCTGGTGCAGACCTCGGCCTCCGAGCCGGGCACGGTCTCCCCGTACGCCACCGAGATCGCCCCCGGCCTCCAGGCCCCGTACCACCAGCACCTGTTCTGCGCGCGGCTGGACCCGGCGGTGGACGGCCACGCGAACACGGTGGAGGAGGTCGACATCGTCCGGATTCCCATGGGCCCCGACAACCCCAACGGCAACGCCTTCACCGTGCGCGCCACCCCCGTCACCGACTCCGGGGAGGCCGGACGGCTGGCCGACCCGGCCGTCGGCCGCCGCTGGCGCATCACCAACCCCACCGCCCGCAACCGCACCGGACAGCCCGTCGCCTACACCCTGACCCCGCAGCCGTCCGGCCCGCCGCTCCTCGCGCAGCCCGGCTCCGCGGTCGCCGCCCGGGTCGCCTACGCCGCCAAGCACCTGTGGATCACCCGGAGCGCGCCCGGCCGCCGCTACCCGGACGGTGACTACCCCAACCAGCACCCCGGGGGCGCCGGCGTCCCCGAGTGGTCACGCCCCGGCGAGTCCCTGGAGAACACCGCCCTCACCCTCTGGCACTGCTTCGGGCCGACCCACCTGCCGCGCCTGGAGGACTGGCCGGTCATGCCGGTCGACCGCTGCGGCTTCACCCTCCGGCCGACCGGGTTCTTCGACCGGAACCCGACACTGGACCTGCCCCGGGAGAGCGGCGCGGGCGGGCCCTGCCACGCTCAGGGGAGGTGAGCGGTCCGACAGGTGGGTGAAGCGGGCCGGCGGCGGGGTCCTCAGGCTCCGTCCGGCCCGTCGAGCGGCGTCGGCTCCCACGCGCGCCGCAGTTGCGCGCGCAGCAACGGCAGCGGACTGTCGTCGATGCCGCGGAGCCGGTCGGAGAGGAGCGTCAGCGTGTCGCAGCGGGCCAGTTGCAGCGCGCGGGCGCACCCGCCGCGGTCGAATCCCGCGGCCTCCGCGATCCGTACGGCGGCCACCGCGCCGACCGAGATCGCGAGGCCCGCGACGTCCTCGGCGGGGTCGCCGGTCACCGCGTCCGTCCAGTCCAGCACGCCGCTGATCCGGCCGTCCTCGGCGACGAGCAGGTGCTCTCCCTTGAGGTCGTTGTGCACCAGCGTGCCGGGTGCCGTGGCGCTCTCCGCCCCTGGCACGCGCAGTCTCGGCAGCAGGCCGGACGCGAACTCGCCGCGCGCGGCGACGGCCTCCGCCGCCGCCGTGGCGCGGCGCAGCAGCCCCGGCATGTTGCGCGGCGCCTCCGGCGGCACGCCCAGCGCCTCGGCGGACGCCACCGGCACCTCGGCGAGCAGGACGAGCAGCCGCGCCAGCTCGGACTCGCCCGCCGCCGTCACCGGGCGCAGTTCGGCGGAGACCCCGCCCAGCCGGGTGTCCAGGGTGAAGGCACGTCCGCGCGCCCACTCACCGTTCGCCACACTGACCGGCAGCGGCACACCGACCCGGTCCCCGATCAGCTCGCGCAACGCGATCTCCCGGCGCAGCCGCTCCGAGCCGCCCCGGTCCAGCGCGCACCGGGCCACGTGGTCCGGCCCCACCCACCAGGACGCGTGATCGCCGCCCTCGCCGACGGGCCGGACATCGGCCGCGGCCGCGCCGGGAACGGCGTCCTGGGCCAGCCGGGCCACCTCTGCCGCCTCCGGCCAACGTTCATCCGTCATGATCGCCATCATGCCCCAGCGGGCCGCCGGAGAAGGGCGGATGTCCGGCCGACGCCCGTGTTCCGTGGCGGTGGTCCGGCGTTTCGCGGCGGGAGCCCGGCGATCAGCGGCGGCTTCCCGGCGGATGTCACCCGCGCGCCGTACCCCTCGGCCCGTGAGCCACCGGCCCTCAGTCCTCCAGCGCCTCCCGCACCCGGCGCGACACGGTGAACGTGTACAGGTCCAGCACTCCCGGCGGTTCCGCGACGCCGGGGCCGCCGGCCTTGATCCAGGCGGCGACGTCGTCCAGCGCCCCGTCGTCGTTGACCAGGCCCAGCCACACCGGGCGTCCGCCCGCGGCCCGGCCCGCGCGGGACGGCTGGACCACCACGACGTTGGCCTGGTCGCAGACGTCCAGGCAGTCCGAGGCGCGGACCTCGGCCGCGCCCGCCAGCGCGGCCCGCAGCCGGGGTATCTGCGCCGCGTGGTCCACGCCCGGGACCTTGCGCGGATCGCCGCAGCAGCAACCGCGGCAGACGGTGACGCGGCACGGGGTTTCGGCGGGCGCGCGGCCGGAACGCTTATTGATCATTCGGCCCATGCTACGCGGGGTAGGTATCGCCCCCATGACCTCCACGACGCACCCCGCCCCGCCCATACCGGGCCCCAAGGGAGTCCCGTTCCTGGGCTCGATGTTCGACCTGCGGCGGTCCACCCTCGACACGTTCACGCGCGCCCGGCGCGAACACGGCGACATCGTCCGCTTCGTGGCCGGGCCGCCCGGCCTGCGCAGCGTCTTCCACGCGGTCTTCTCGCCCGAGGGCAGCCAGCAGGTCCTGGCGTCCGGGGCGGCGAACTTCCGCAAGGACCACCCGTTCTACGAAGAGGTCCGGCAGTCCTTCGGCAACGGCCTGCTGACCAGTCAGGACGCCGACTACCTGCGTCAACGCCGTATTGTGCAGCCGCTGTTCACCAAGCGCCGGGTGGACGGGTACGCACAGGCCGTGGCGTCCGAGGCGCAGGCCGTCGCCGACCGCTGGCGTACCCCGGCCGGCGGCACCGTCGACCTGGTGGGCGAGATGAACCGGCTCGCGCTGCGCACCGTCTCCCGCATCCTGTTCGGTACGGACGTGGAGGCCGCGGTCGCCACCGTGCACCGCTGCTTCCCGGTGATCAACAAGTATGTGGTGCGGCGCGGCTTCTCGCCCCGCAACCTGCCCCGCCACTGGCCCACCCCCGCCAACCGGAAGGCCGCCGCCGCGACGGCCGAGCTGAACGCCGTCTGCGACAGCATCGCCGCCGGCCGGCGGGCCGCCAGGACGCCCGGCGACGGCGAGGGCGCGGACCTCCTCTCGCTCCTCACCCGCGCGGGCACCGCGGAGGACGGCGGCCTGGACGCCACCGAGATCCGCGAACAGGTGCTGGTCTTCCTGCTGGCCGGGCACGAGACGACCGCGACCTCGCTGGCCTTCACCCTCCACCTGCTCGCCCGGCACCCCGGAGAACAGGCGCTGGTACGGGAGGAGATCGACACCGTACTGGCGGGGCGCGACCCCGAGGCCGCCGACCTGGACCGGCTGCCGCGGCTGACCATGGCCCTCAAGGAGGCGATGCGGCTGTACCCGGCGGCGCCGGTGGTCAGCCGGCGCGGAGTCGCGGCCACCGAGATCGGCGGTTACCGCATCCCGGACGGCGCCGACGTGATCGTCTCGCCCTGGGTGACCCACCGGCACCCGGACCTGTGGGAGGACCCGGAACGCTTCGACCCGCTGCGGTTCACACCGGAGCGCGAGGCGGCGCGCCACCGCTACGCGTGGTTCCCCTTCGGCGGCGGCCCGCGGGCCTGCATCGGACAGCACTTCTCGATGCTGGAGTCCGTGCTGGCGGCGGCGGTCCTGCTGCGCTCGTACGAGCTGACGGCGGTGGACCGGGACGTGCCGCTCACCGCGGGGATCACCTTGCAGGCGGCCGGTCCGGCGCGGGTGCGGCTGCGCGCGGTGGGGTGACGGGCGGGGGAGTGGCGGGCGGGGGACGGACGGACGTACGGCCGGAGCGGTCGTGGGCCGGGCACGGGCTGCGGTGTGAGCGCGCCGCGCCGCCGAACGCATCGAAAATTGCGTTGCCGTCTCGGCGGCGCCCCTCGTACCGTTCTTCCCGTTCCCACTGCCGTCGACAGGAGAAGGCCGTTGCTCGTCTGAGGTCCTGAGACACCGCGCCCACGGCGCGAGGTGCGACAGCGCGCGCAGAGCGCGCCCGGCACCCGCCGTGCGCCCCTGTCCGCGACCTCGGCGATCCGTGTCACCGGCCCGCCCCCTCCGCCCCGGCGCACCGCTCGGTGCCGCCGCCCGGCTCTCGTGGACCGTCCCGTGGTGTCTCCCGCGCCGTCCCCGTACCTTCGCCGCGCACCGAGGAGACCTGTATGACCACCTCTTCTGCCTCTTCCGGCACTCCGGCCGCCGCCTCCGTCGTCTGCTCCGGCCTCGGCTTCGCCTGGCCCGACGGCACTTCCGTCCTGGAGGACTTCCAGTTGACCGTCGGCCCCGGCCGTACCGGCCTGATCGGCCTGAACGGGTCCGGCAAGTCCACCCTGCTGGAACTCCTCGCCGGCCGGCTCCAGCCGTCCGAAGGCTCCGTGAAAGTGGCCGGCGAGGTCGGCTACCTGCCGCAGAACGCCGCCCTGGACACCGGCCTGCGGGTGGACGCGGCCCTCGGCATCGCCGAGACCCGCGCCGCCCTGCACGCCATCGAGAACGGAGACGCCGACGAGGCCAACTTCACCGCCGTGGGCGACGACTGGGACGTGGAGGAGCGCGCCCGCGCCACCCTCGATCAGCTCGGCCTGCACTCCATCGACCTCGACCGCACCATCGGCGAGGTGTCCGGCGGCGAGTCGGTCCTGCTGCGGCTGGCCGCGCTGCTGCTGCGCCGCCCCGACGTGCTGCTGCTGGACGAGCCGACCAACAATCTCGACCTGGCCGCCCGCCGCAGACTGTACGCCGCGGTGGCGGGCTGGCCCGGCGTCATGATCGTGGTCAGCCACGACCGGGAACTGCTCGGCCTCGTGGACCGGATCGCCGATCTGCGCGGCGGCGAAGTCCACTGGTACGGCGGCAACTACAGCGCCTACGAACAGGCCCTCGCCGTCGAACAGGAGGCGGCCGGGCGCATGCTGCGGGTCGCCGAGGCCGATGTGGCCCGCCAGAAACGCGAACTGGCCGACGCGCACGTCAAACTGGCCCGCCGGGCCCGGTACGCCCACAAGATGTACGTCCAGAAGCGCGAGCCGAAGATCATCATGAACCAGCGCAAGGCCGCGGCCCAGGTCTCGGCCGGCAAGCACCGCATCCTGCACACCGAGAAACTCAAGGAGGCCAGGGAGAAGCTGGACGAGGCCGCCGACGCGGTACGGGACGACGACATGATCCGGGTCGACCTGCCGCACACCGAAGTGCCGCCGGGGCGCGCCGTGCTGACCCTTCGGGGCCTGCGTGTCCGCTACGGCGCGTCCGCCGACATCGAGCTGCGCGGCCCGGAACGGGTGGCGCTCACCGGCCGCAACGGCTCCGGCAAGACCACGCTGCTGCGGACCCTGGCGGGCGAGATCCCGCCGGAGGAGGGCGAGGCGGAGATCCACGTGCCGCACCGCTTCCTGCCGCAGCGGCTGGACATCCTCGACGACGGGCTGACCGTCGCCGAGAACGTCGCCCGGTTCGCCCCGGACGCCACCGCCAACCAGGTACGGGCCCGCCTGGCGCGCTTCCTGTTCAAGGGCGCCCGCGCCGACCAGCAGGCCGGCACCCTCTCCGGCGGCGAACGCTTCCGTGCGGCCCTCGCGGCCCTGATGCTGGCCGAGCCCGCGCCCCAGTTGCTGATGCTCGACGAGCCGACGAACAACCTGGACATCGCCTCGGTGCGCCGGCTCGTCACGGCGCTGGAGTCGTACCGGGGCGCCCTGATCGTGGTCAGCCACGACATGGCGTTCCTCCGCGAGATCGGCATCACCCGCTGGCTCGCCCTGGACGGCGAGCTGAAGGACACCGGCCCGATGTGACCGCCACGGGCGGCGTGCGGCATCGTCGCCGCGCGCCGTCCGGGACGGTACGGTCCCCGGCCTTGCCGCTCAGAAGTGCCGCAGCAGCTCGGTGAACGTCTTCAGGTGGAGCACCTGTTCGTCGGCCGGGTCGAGGACGCCGTGCTCCAGCACCCAGGTGTGGTCGTTCGGGATGAACACCGCGTTCAGGCCGGCCTGCCGGGCCGGCAGGATGTCCGACTTGGGGGAGTTGCCGATCATCCAGGTGTCCGTCGGCGACAGCGCGCACGTCCGGACCAGTTCCTCGTACGTGCCGGTGTTCTTCTCCGGCACGATGTGCACCCCGCGGAAGTGGTGGGCCAGCCGGGACGCCGTCACCTTCGCACGCTGCTCCGCCGCGTCCCCCTTCGTCAGCATCAGCAGTTCGTGCCGCCCGGCCAGCTCCGCCAGGGTCTCGGCCACGCCGGGGATCAGCTCCACCTCGTCCGCCTCGAAGGCCCGCGCCCAGCCCGCGATCCGCGCCAACTCCGCCTCGCCGGCCTCCCGCAGCCGTACCCGCCGCACACACTCGCCGAGGCTGCGCAGGAACACCTTGCTGCCGTAGCCGTGCACCACGGCGTTGGCGGCCTCGATCTCGTCCAGCAGGGCCCGTACGCCGTCCCGGCCCAGCTCCGGGTGGTCCAGCCAGGTCAGGAACTCCTCGATGACCCGCTCGAAGATCACGTTGTTCTCCCACAACGTGTCGTCGGCGTCAAAGATCAGCACCTGCCGCGCGCGGCGCGTCCCGGGCCCGCCGTCCACTGTGCTCACACCGTCTCCTCGTTCGTGCACGTCGCCGTCGTCCGGGCCGGAAGGCACCCCCGGCCCCGCGGCACCCTACTGACCGGGTACGCGCGCACGCACCGCCATTCCGCGCGGCTCCGCGCGGCCCGGAGCGGCCCGGAAGCTGGGGGCCGGGCGCCGCCGGGGACAATGGCCGCATGCCCACAGAGCCCGACGCCGCGACCGTACCCGGCGGCCCGTACCCGGTCCCCGACGCCGCCGCGTACCTCGCCGGCCGGTGGACGGTCGACCGTACGGTGCTGGACGTCCGTACCGGTACGCAGGGGACCTACCGCGGCACGGCGCACTTCCGGCCGGAAGGCCCGGAAGGCACCGCGGACGGGACCGCGCCCGGTGCGCTGCTGCACGTGGAGGAGGGCGAGCTGACCTGGAACGGCACCACCGCCCCCGCCACCCGCACCCTGCGCCTGTGCCCGCGCCCGGACGGCACCGCCGACGTCACGTTCGCCGACGGACGGCCCTTCCACGACCTCGACCTGCGCACCGGCCACTGGACCACCCGCCACCCCTGCGCCGCCGACCTCTACGACGGCGAGTTCACCGTCGTCTCGCCGGGGGAGTGGCACCTGCGCTGGCGGGTGGGTGGCCCGGCCAAGACCCAGCTGCTGTGCTCGGTGTACCGGAAAAGCGTTCGTCCGCGGCCCTGACCGTGCCCTACCGTCCGTCCCCGTGACCGAAACCCCCAAAGACATGGTCCGGCGCGGTTACGACGCCGTCTCGTACGCCTACCGTGCCGACGACGCCGGACCCGACACGTACGTCCCCTGGATCGCCGCCCTGCTCGACCGGCTGCCCGGCCGGGCCGACGTGCTCGACCTCGGGTGCGGGTGCGGAGTCCCCGTCGCGCGGTCCCTGAGCGCCGCCGGCCATGCGGTGACCGGAGTGGACCTGAGCGAGGTGCAGGTCCGGCGGGCCCGTGGCCTCGTGCCGCACGCCACCTTCCACCGTGCCGACGCGGCCGGCCTGGACCTCCCCGACGCTTCCTTCGACGCCGTCGTCTGCCTCTACCTGCTCATCCACCTGCCGCTCGACGAGCAGCCGGCCCTGCTCTCCCGCATCGCCGGCTGGCTGCGGCCCGGCGGCACCCTGCTCGCCGTCGCCGGTCACGGGGCCTGGACGGGCACCGAGGAGAACTGGCTCGGCGCCGGAGCCACCATGTGGTGGAGCCATCCCGGCGCGGACACCTACCGGGCGTGGATCACCGCGGCCGGGCTCACCGTGGACGGCGAGGCGTTCGTACCGGAAGGCACCGGAGGCCATGCGCTGTTCTGGGCCCGGCGCCCGTAAGGGACCGGCTTCGGTCCTGCTGGGCATGCCCCCACGCCTCCGGTTCGAGCACGGCCGCCATCCGGTCCAGCGCGCGCTCCGGCATACCGGTACGCAGCGGCAGGCACACGGCTTGGCGTACGAGGTGCGCCGCCGTTCGCGCGCCCTGCTGGCGGCCGGGCGGTGCCGGCACCGCGCCCAGAGAGGTCGGCCGTGCCGCGTCGAAGCCCGCGGACCGCAGACGGGCCGTCGTCGCAGTGGGGTCCGGGGTGGGCACGGCACACAGCCAGTACGTGTGTACGGGCGCGCCCGCGCCGTACACCAGCGACGGATCGCGCAGCCGCGCCACCAGCCGCCGTGCCGTCGCCGCCCGCTGGTCCACCGCCCGCGTGGTGTCCGTGGTGCACAGCCGCCGGTCCAGCAGGGCGAGCAGCGCGGCGCTCGGGCGGTGCCGGATCGCGGGCATGAGGTCCGTACCGGCGAAGGCGCCCACTGTGTCCTGGAGGCCGCTCGTGTGGTCGCGGCCCAGCGCTCCGGCTGCCGCCAGGACCCCGGTGTAGACCGGCCGCGTGGTGAGCAGCGCCAGCAGGGCGTACTTGGCGACCCGGCGGGCCTGCGCGTCCTGTCGCTGTACCGGCCACTCCTGGTGCAGCGCGCGCATGGCCGTCAGCAGACCGGGGTCGCGGACCACCGCCACCGCGCCGCCCAGCGCGGTGGCGGTCTTGATCGGGCCGAAGCTGAACAGGGACACGTCCGCGCCCGGATCGCCCCGGAAGTCCGGGCCGCTGTACGCCTGGGCGCAGTCCTCGACCAGCAGCCAGCCGCGCCGCGCGGCCAGTTCCGTCAGGGTCCCCAGCGGCGCCTGGGTGCCGAGGAGATGAGCGACGACGACGGCCTTCGTGCGCGGGGTGGCGGCCGCCTCCCACTGCCCGGCGGTGGGCAGCAGGGTGCTCGCGTCCAGGTCCACCGGGACCGGCACCAGCCCGTGTTCCGTCACGATCCGCCACATGTCGGGAATCGTGACGGCGGACATCAGCACCTCACTGCCACGGGGCAGCGCGGCGGCACGCAGCGCCAGGTCCAGCGCACTGCGTACCGACAGCGTCGCCAGGCACCGGTTCCCGCTCCCGCCCGCGTCCTGCGCGCTCCCGCCCGTACCACCGTCCCCGAACCGCCGTTCCACGGTGGCCGCCCACCGCTCGGCGTCTCCGCCCCGCCCGCAGGCCGCCATCCCGTACGCGAGATCCGGCCAGCCGATGTCGAAGTCCTTCGGTGGGTACATCCCGCACCACCTCCTCCTCACCGGGGCAGACGCAGGACACTGCCGCGCACCTGACCGGCCGGGGCACCGCGGGACCGCTGCCGGGGCACTGCCGGGCCCGCTGCCGGGCATCCGGCCGTGGGCCGCCGGGTAGGGACGCCGTCGTGACTACTCAGGACAGCACGCCTCATCGGAAGAACGCGCCAAGCCAGGACAGCACGCCGCGCCAGGCCGGCACGTCTGACCAGGACAGCACGTCCGACCAGGACAGTGCCCCCACGACCGACGCCATGCTGCGTGCCAACCGGGAGAACTGGGACGCCCGCACCCCGGTGCACGTGGCCAGCGACTTCTACGGACTGGACGGTACGCGGACTGCCGACGACTGGTTCGCGCCCTTCGAATGGGACGACCTCGGCCCGCTGGCCGGCCGGGACGTCCTGCACCTCCAGTGCCATCTCGGCACCGAGACGCAGGCGTTCGCCGAGCGGGGCGCGGCGCACACCGTCGGCCTGGACTTCTCCGGCGCCGCTCTGGACCAGGCGCGCCGTCTGGCGGCCCGCGGCGGGCGGGACATCGAGTTCGTCCAGGCCGATGTGCACCAGGCCGCCGAAGCGCTGGGCGGCCGCCGCTTCGACGTGGTCTACACGGGCAAGGGCGCGCTCTGTTACCTGCCCGACCTGACCCGCTGGGCCCGGGTGATCGCCGGGCTGCTGCGGCCGGGCGGCATGCTGTACGTGGTCGAGTTCCACCCGCTGCTCAACTCCCTGGGCGCCGCTCCCGACCCCGGCCAGGACCCGGACGACGCGCGGCTGCTGCTGGCCCACGACTACCTGGAAGGCCGGGGCGCGCTCCGCAGCGACACGCCGCACACGTACACCGACGGGCCGCCGGTGGAGGGCGCGACGACCAGTTACGAGTGGCGGCACGGCCTCGGGGAGACCGTCAACGCGCTCGTCGGCGCGGGGCTGACCGTCGACCGGCTGCGCGAGACGGACCTGCTGCCCTGGAAGCGCTTCGCGACGATGGAGCAGGCGGACCACGGCTGGTGGCGGCTGCCCCCGGCGGAACCGCGCATTCCGCTGCTGTTCGCGCTGCGGGCCGTCCGGCCCTGAGCCGTCCGGCGGGCCTTCCGGAACTCGCGGACCGGGACCGGACACACCCCGGCACCGCCCCGACCACCAGCGGGGACACGGTTCAGGCCAGCCCCCGTCCGCTTCAAGCCGGAATGCCCGCGGTCGCATTGCACGGCCAAACATCCCATGATCCGGTGGATCCACCGGACGGTCCCGGCGCGGGACGGCCCCCCACCCCGGGGTCGCCCCGTCCCCGCAGGGCCCGGCCGACAGCCCCACCCCAGCAGAGAGGTGAACCAGATGCGCGACGTGGATGCCGTACTCGGCACGCCCTGGCACGAACTGCCCTCCGCCGACGCCGTCGTGGCCGCGGCCATGGAATGGCACTTCGACCCGGCCACCGGCTCCCGGTTCTGGGTGGAGCGCGCCGCGTCGCTGCCCTTCGACCCGCGCAAGGACATCACCACCCTCGCCGACCTGAACCGCTTCCCCGACGTCAGCGCCGAGTGGCGGGACGTACCGGTCGAGGACCTGCTGCCCGTCGGCCTGCGCGGCCTGGGCAGGCTGCCCTCCGTCTGGGAGAGCGGCGGCACCACCGGCGCCCCGAAGCGGATCGTCGACCTCGGCCAGTGGGAACGCAACACCCGCTGGTGGTCCGAGGTCCTCGACCAGCACGGCTTCCCGTCCGGCGACGGCAACCTGCTCTTCCTCGGCCCCAGCGGCCCGCACGTCGTCGCCGACGCGCTGCGCGGCCTCGCCCGGCTGCGCGGCGCGGTGTTCTTCCCGGTCGACCTCGACCCGCGCTGGGTGCGGCGCTGCCTCCAGGACGGCCAGAGCGACATCGCCCGGCACTACGTCGACCACCTCCTCGACCAGGCCGAATGGGTGCTCACCTCCCAGAACATCTCCCTGCTGTACGCGACCCCGCCCCTCCTGGAGGCGATCGCCGAACGCCCGCGGCTCGCCGGGCTGGTCCGCGACAAGGTGCGCGGCATCCTGTGGGGCAGCACCTCCATCGACCCCGAGACGCTGCGGCTGCTGTCCACCGAGGTCTTCCCCGGCGTGGCCGTCAGCGGCCTGTACGGGAACACGATGATGGGCGCGGCACCCCAGCGGCCGGCCGTGCCCGGCGACACCGAACCCTGTGTCTTCCAGAGCTTCCACCCGTACGTGCACCTGTCCCTGCTCGACCCGGACGACCTCTCCCGCGAGGTGGCGTACGGCGAGCGCGGCCGGGTGTGCATGCGGCAACTGAGCCCGGAGGTGCTGCTGCCGCACGTGCTCGAACGGGACACCGCGATCCGCGTCGCGCCGGTGCCGGGCTTCGGGGGCGACGGGGTGGCCGACGTCCAGCCGTTCACCGACGGCGGCAAGAAGATCATCGAGGGGGTGTACTGACATGGCGGGCCGTCCGGAAACGGCCGCCGGGACCGGCCGAGTCGCCGCGGACACCGGCACCGGCCACGCCGCTTCCCGTACGGGCACCGGCAGCTCCCCCGACGACATCACCGTCGAACGCCCCTCGGGCCCGTACCGCTCCGCCGCCCGCACCACCTTCACCGACGCCACCGGCAACCCGGCGGGCGAACTGTCGCTCGCGCCGCCGCTGCTGATCCGCCAGGTCATCAACGAGATGCGCGCGGCCCCGGAGCAGACCGCCGCCGAACGCCTCGCGGCCCTCGCCAGGGCGGGCGAGCTGTTCGCCACCGCCACCCTGGACGGGGAGACACCCGACGCGTACTGCCGCCGCCAGGCCCTCGTCTCCGGACTGCCCGTGTCCGTCGCCCGCCGCACCCTCGACAAGGTGGCGCGGACCGGCCGCGCCGCGGCGGACACCCTGGCCGCGCAGCGCCCCACGGGGGCCCTGCCCCTCGACGACCTGTCCGCCGGTGACACGACGGCGGTCTGGGTACGCAAGGGCGACGTCCTCGGCGTGCTGGCGCCCGGCAATCACCCCGCCACCCATCTGGAGTGGCTGGGCGCCCTCGCCCTCGGCTACCGCGTCGCCGTCCGCCCCTCCCAGCGCGACCCGTTCACCCCGCGGCGGCTGGTCCGCGCGCTGCGCGAGGCCGGGCTGGCACCGGCGTACACGGCGCTGCTGCCGACCACCCACGAGCACGCGGAGGCCCTCGTCGAGCAGGCCGACCTCGGTCTGGTCTACGGCGGTGACGGCGTCGTCGCCCGGTATGCCGACAGCCGGCGGGTGCTCGCGCAGGGCCCCGGCCGCTCCAAGGTCCTGATCACCCGGGACGTGTCCTGGCGGGACCACCTGGACACCGTCGCCGATTCGGTGGCCGCCGACGCCGGGGTGCAGTGCCTCAACGCCAGTGCCGTCCTGTGCGAGGACGACCCGCACAGCCTCGCGCGGGCGCTGGCCGAGCGGCTCGGGCGCCTTCCGCTGCTGCCCCCGGACCACCCGGACGCGGCACTGCCCGTACGGCCGCTGGACGAGGTCCGGCGCCTCGCGCGGCAGTTGCACGACACCGTCGGCACGGTCGGTACACAGCCGGCGGCCGCCCCGGACACCGACCCGGCCGAACGGTTCTTCGCCGACCTGGGCGACGGCAGCGCCGTCCTCCGGCCGCTCGTCGTCGCCCTCGACAGCCCACAGGACCCGCACTTCGGCGCCGAACTGCCCTTCCCGTACGCGGCCGTGGCGCCCTGGCAGCCGGACCTGTGCCCGTCCGCGTTCGGCCGGACCCTGTCCCTCACGGTGCTGAGCGAGGACGCCTCCCTGGTACGTGAGTGCGTCGCGAGCCCGCGGATCCGCAACGTCCACCAGGGCGACGTCCCCACCCACTGGACCCGTCCCGGGCTGCCGCACGACGGTTCACTCGCCGAGTTCCTGATGGAGTCGAAGACCTTCGCCGGAGGGCCCGGGGCGGCGGCCGTCCGGGGACCGTCCGTATGACGGGCGGTCACCGTCGCCCGGCGGCACGGCCCGGCTTCCGTCGCCCGGCGGTACGGCTCCGCCCTCGCCGTACCGCCGTCGGGGGAGCCCGGGCAGCGGAACGCCCGGGGCCCCGCACCGGACGCCGTGCCCCGGACACCGGATGCCGGGTGGTGTCCGGGACCTCGCGGGGTCCGGCACCGTCGTTCCCCGGAAATCGTCGGGTGAGTAGGGTTCCGGGCATGGTCCTCTCCGGATTTCCGCGGCTTCCGCTCCGCGCCGTGCTCTTCGCCGACGGTGTGTTCGCCCGTCTCGAAGGCAAGACGGCCCAAGGGGTGCTGCGGCACAGCACCGTCCTCGAATCCGTGGCGGTCGTCGACCGTCTCCACCCGTCCGGCAGCACGGCGTCCGTGGTGCCCGGCACCGACGTCCCGGTCGTCGCCTCGCTGGAGGAGGCACTGCCGTACGGGCCGGAGGCGCTGGTCGTGGCGATGACCGAGTCCGATCACGTGGAGGTCGTGGACGGCGCGGTGCGGCACGCGCCGCGTCCGCCGGGCGACCTCCCGGTGTTCTGGTGGGAGCAGATCGCGACCGCCGTACGCAACGGGCTGCACGTCATCTCCTGCCTCCACCTCCAACTGCGCCACTCGGAGTTCGCCGGCAAGACCGCGCACGGCCAGCAACTGGTCGACGTCCGGCGCCCGCACGACGAACTGCCGAAGTACTCGGGCCGGCTGCGGCGCTCCCGCGCCCGGCTCGTCCACGTGGCGGGCAGCGACTGCGTGGTGGGAAAGCGCACCGTCGCCCTGCAACTGCACCGGGAAGCCCGGGCCCGCGGCATCGACGCCGGATACATCGGCACCGGCCAGACCTGTCTGCTGGCCGGCTGCACGGAAGGCGCGATCATCGACCGCACCCCCGTCTTCCAGGCGGCCGGGCTGGTCGAACACCTGATGCTGCGGGCCGACCCCCGGCACGACCTGCTGATCATCAAGGGCCAGGCGTCCGTGCTGCACCCCGCCTTCGGCGGCCTGGCCACCGCGATCCTCCAGGGCTCGCAGCCCGACGCCGTCGTCTTCGTGCACGACCCGCACCGCACCCGTCGTTACCACTGGGAGCACCTCCCGGTGGGGGACCCGCGCAGCGAGATCCGTACGGTGGAGGAACTGGGCGGCGCCCCCGTCGTCGCCGTCGCCACCCGCGGCCGGGACAGCGTGGCGAGACTGCGCCCACTGGGGCTGCCGGTCGTCGACGTGCTCGACGGCGACGGCACCGCCGCACTGCTGGACGTGCTCGGCCCCGTACTGACCCCGTGACCCCGACATCCCCGTGACGAGGAGACTGTGCACCGTGAGTGTTGAAGTGGCCCTGGCCGTACGGGCGCACTTTGCCGAATGCCCCACCTGGGACGCCGCCGACGGCACCCTGCTGTGGGTCGACATGAACGAAGGCGGAGTGCACCGCTACCGCCCCTCCGACGGCGGCGACACGGTCACCGTCGTGGACCAGCCGGTGGCGGCGGCGCTGCCCCGGGCGGGCGGCGGCCTGGTGCTGAGCCTGCGCGACGGCGTCGCGGTGACCGGACCGGACGGATCGCGCCGGTGGCTCACCGCATGGGCGCAGGAGGGCGTGCGCGGCAACGACGCGGGCATCGATGGCCGGGGCCGCCTGTGGGTGGGCACCATCGCCGGCGAGACCTCCCCGGGCTGGCTGGCGCGCATCGACGCCGACGGCACCACGCACACCGCCGCCACCGGCATACAGCTGAGCAACGGCATCACCTGGAGCCCCGACGCGACCCGGATGTACTACGTGGACACCCGCACCCGCCGGATCGACGTCTTCGACTACGACCTCGACACCGGCAAGGCGGCCAACCGCCGCGTCCTCACCGGCATCACGGACACCGACGGCCTCCCGGACGGCATGTGCACCGACACCGCGGGCGGCATCTGGGTGGCCCTCTTCCGCGGCGGCGCGGTCCGCCGCTACACCCCGGACGGGCGGCTGGACCGCGAGATCACCCTGCCCGCCTCGCTGACCACGTCCTGCGGCTTCGGCGGCCCGGACCTGACCGACCTCTACGTCACCTCGGCCCGCCGCGATCTCGGGGACGTCGAGCCGGAGGCCGGGAACCTGTTCGTCGTACCCGGCGTGGCCCAGGGGCTGGAGGGTGTGGCGTTCGCCGGGTGATCCGGTCCGTACGGGCCGCACAGGGTCCGTACGGGTCCCTATAGGGCCTGTACGGGCACCTACAGGGTCCGTACGGGCTCACCGTCCGGCCGCGTCACCGCGGGCCGGAGGCGGGCGAACGCGCGGGACACCTGGACCAGCCACGCGACATCGGCGGAGAAGTCCGGCCCGCCGGCCGCTGCGGACGCGGGCACCTCGCCCGTACCCGCGGAGTCCGGCGCGGTACCGTCCGCACCGCCCGCCGCCGGGCTGCCGGTCGCCGGTGCCGCACCGCCCGCCGCCAGGCCGTCCGGCACCTGCCCCGGCGCCCGGGGCCCGGCCGCCAGCGCCGCCGCGATGTGCGCCGCCTCCGCCTCGGCGGCCCCCTGCCCCGGCGAGAGCACCGCGCCCGGATCACCGTGGTGCCCGCGCAGCGCCAGACAGCCGTCCCGGATCTCGATCACCCGGCGGTGCAGATGGAACCGCAGGTCGTACAGGGCCGACAGGTCGCTGCCGGTGCTGGACGGCAGGGAGATCTCCGGGTGGGCCCGGTGCAGGGCCAGCCACAGCGGGCGCAGCAGCCGGTAACTGCGGTAGTCCGCCAGCCAGCCGCGGACGGCGGAGACCCGCGGCCCCCACAACGGGGCGGTCCAGCCGACGATGTTGAGGACCATGCCGATCGTCAGCGTCGTACGGGACACGTCGGACCACTGCAGTGGATTCCAGCCGTACTGCGTCAGGAAGACGTCGGCGTACCGGCCGGCCGGATAGACCAGCTCGACGGCCGCGCCGGCCGCAGCGATGCGCAGTCCGCGGCGCACCCACGCGTGGTCGGTGAGCTTGGCGAAGTGCCAGCAGGCGCGGGCCACCAGGATCTTGCCGACCACGAACGCGGTGAGGTACGCGGCCTGGTAGGCGACGAAGAACGGCTGGTCGCCCAGGTTCTTGAAGACGTTGCGCGGCGGGCCCTGGAGGGTCGCCAGGAAGAACAGCACCACCATCGTCACCGGCACCACCGCGAGCAGCAGCAGCCGCCGCCTGGCCCGCACCCGGGCCTCGTCCCTCGGGTACATCCAGTGGATCAGCAGGATCTGCTGGCTGGCGAGCACCGCGATGATCCACAGTTGGACCGAGACGTTGTACCAGGTGATGGTGCCGAACAGGGTGCCCGTCCAGCGGGCGGGGGTGGACATCGCCAGATACATGCCCTGGCACCCGAAGGAGACGCACAGCGCCGTCAGCCCCGCGTTGCGGCGGTGCCCGCGGAGCAGCGGTACCAGGGTGTAGGCGAACGCGATCCAGCAGGCGAGCGCGGCGATCGGATAGCGGATGTGGGTGATGCCGGTCATGAACCGTCCTCACGGCGCCAGTTCAGCGAGCCGTGGATCCGGCCCAGCGCGCTGTCCGGGTCCGGCGCCGCGGCGCCCCCGCGTGGACCGGCGCGCAACGCCTCCCCGAGGAGAAAAGCCATGACCTCCGCTTCCTGTTCCTGGGCGTCCGAGTAGTTCTCGCGGTACAGCAGGTCCTGCACGAGGGAGGGGTCGAGGTCGGGGAAGAGCAGACTGCCGGGGTCGGTCCCGGGGACGCCGACTCCGTGGTGACCGCAGATCATGTGGGCCAGTTCGTGGGCGACGATGTGTTCCTGGTGGTGGCGGCTGGTGTGCGCCTCGTAGACGACGTAGTCCGTACCGGGGAAGGACAGCCACAGGCCGCACGGCCCCGAGGTCTCCATCGGCATGGCCACCAGTTCGAGTTCCCGGCCCCGTACCCGGGCCAGGTGGTCGCAGAGCTGCGGGAGGTCGTAGCAGGCGGGGAGCCCGAACGACGCCAGCTTGTCCCGGCACTGCCGGCGCATGGCCTTCATCCCGGAAGACCCTCTGCCGGGGCGGTCACGCCGGCGGAAAGGCACCCGGAGCACTACTCCTCGCCGTCGGCCGGACGGTTCGGCTGCCGGCCCCGCGCCGCGCCGGTGGTGGCGTGCATCATGCTGACCTCGCGGATGATGCGGGCCAGCGACTTGCGGCCGGAGTCGTCCATGCTCATGGCGCGCAGCGCGATGTCGCGGACCTCCGCGTTGCCCATCGCCGAGGCGAGGGCGAGCTGGGAGTCGACGCGGTCGGCGGTGTCGTCGTCGAAGAAGTAGGCCGCCGGAACCCGGAAGAACGCGGCGAGCGCCTCCAGATGGCGCTTGGTGGGGTTGGTGCGCTGGCCGGTGCGCAGTTGCCAGACGTAGGTCTTGGAGAACGTGCCGCCACTCAGCTCGCTGCACCCGCGCGCGACTTCCTCGTAGGTGTACTCACGGCCGTTCGCGCGAATCGTGGTGAACAGCTTGTCGACCTTCCCGGCCAGTGACGACATCAGGTCTCCTTTGTGGTGTGCCGGGGTGAGCTGCCTGGGAGTGCCAACTCATCCTAGTTGACAGGACTCTTGCGTGCACTTACCGTCGGATCGCGTTAGCGGAGATGAACAGAGCAGTTCCGATGTCCACTCACGCGGACGACGGGGGTGTCCGCCTGAGGGAGAGCTCGTCGCGACGGCGACCGGTTGCCACGGTCGCGCGGCGCCGGCGCGATGAGCCGCTGCCACGTGGTGGCGGGGACTGCCGTTCAGCCGCCCCCCACATGACGCTCGTCCGTGGCCACGGCCGCCCACGGACCCTTCGGCCCGCTGTCACCCTTCAGCCGTCCGGCCGCGCCACCAGTCCACCGTCGCTTCGAGCTGACGGTCGAGAGGCGTGGCGTCGGCGGCGAACGCGGCACGGTACGCACCGGAGTCCACCACGAACGGCCGGTCGAACTGGTAGCGGACTTCCCGAAGTTCCCGCAGCAGGGGCGAGACGACCGACGCGGCACGCAGCACCGCGGACGGCAGCCGGCGCACCGGGACCGGCGGCACCCCCGCCTGCGCCGCGAGCTTGCCGGTCATCTCCCGTACCGACAGAGGCGGCAGGGTCGGCACGTGCCAGGCCCGCCCCCACGCCTGCTCCTCCTCCGCGACCTCGACCAGGGTCCGCGCCACATCGGGGAGATAGGTCCAGCTGTGCGGCGCGTCCGGATCACCGAGGACGGACACCGGTTTGCCGCGCAGCAGCCGCGGCACGACCCGGGCGGCCAGGTGACCGCCGTCGGTCACCCCCGGGCCGAAGAAGTCCGAGGCGCGCACCTCCACCGCCCGGACGCGGCCCTTCTCGTGCAGCGCGAGCGCCTGCTCCCAGATACGGGCCCGTATACGCCCTTTGGGACCGGTCGCGGCCAACGGCAGCGATTCCTTCATCTCCCCCCGAACCGGGCCGTACCCGTAGAGATTTCCCAGCATGACGAGCACCGCGCCGGTCGCCTCGGCCGCCTGGCCGACCGCGGCGGCCAACGGCGGCCAGTCGCGCGTCCAGCGGTGGTAGGGCGGCGCGGCACAGAGGTGGATCGCCGCCGCGTCCCGCGCGGCCGCCGTCAGCCGCCCGGGGTCCGCGGCGTCCAGCGCGACATGCTCGATCCCCGGCTCCGCGCGCCCACCCGACCGCGTGACGACCCGTACCGCACGCCCCTTGTCCGCCAGCATCCGCGCGGTGGCCGCCCCGGCCGGGCCGTGACCTATGACGACGTGAACACTCATGCGCGCAGGGTAGCGAGCGGAGATCGGTCGGGCGCCGTCGGCTCCGGTCGTATGCCATCGGGGACCTGTCGCATTCCGCCGACGAGCGGTCACGTACGCCGCGCAGAACGCAGAAGAACCCCAGCCGAGCTGGGGTTCCTTGTTGGTGTCCGAGGGGGGACTTGAACCCCCACGCCCGATAAAGGGCACTAGCACCTCAAGCTAGCGCGTCTGCCATTCCGCCACCCGGACCAGGTGTCTGTCGGTGCGGCCCGCTGGGCCGTTCCGACATGGAAAACAATAGCAAACGTTCAGGGGTGGTCGATCACGGCCGTCCAGCGTCAGGGGTACGCCTGTGACCAGCGCATGTCGGGAGTATTGCGGCCTTGGGCGCAGCGCCGCCGAGAGGGAGGATGGCGGTGGACCCCCGCCGCGGTCCGTGCCCCACCGGGAGGACGGCGCGGCCGTGAACCATGAGGAGGCAGTGTGAGCGAGTCGCAGCCGGCCCGTACGGTCACCGGCGAGGACGAGGTCGTCGACCTGTGCCGGGACCTGATCAGGATCGACACGAGCAATTACGGCGACCATTCCGGCCCCGGTGAGCGCGCGGCCGCCGAGTACGTGGCGGAGAAGCTCGCCGAGGTCGGCCTGGAGCCGCAGATCATCGAGTCGCACAAGGGGCGCGCCTCGACGGTGGCCCGCATCGAGGGCACGGACCCGTCGCGGCCCGCGCTGCTGATCCACGGCCACACCGACGTGGTGCCCGCCAACGCGGAGGACTGGACCCACCACCCGTTCTCCGGCGAGATCGCGGACGGCTGCGTGTGGGGCCGCGGCGCGGTCGACATGAAGGACATGGACGCGATGACCCTCGCGGTCGTCCGCGACCGGCTGCGCTCCGGCCGCAAGCCGCCGCGCGACATCGTGCTGGCCTTCCTCGCCGACGAGGAGGCGGGCGGTGTGTACGGGGCCCGGCACCTCGTGGACAAGCACCCCGGCGTCTTCGAGGGCGTCACGGAGGCCATCGGCGAGGTCGGCGGCTTCTCCTTCACCGTCAACGAGAACCTGCGGCTCTACCTGATCGAGACGGCCCAGAAGGGCATGCACTGGATGCGGCTGACCGTGGACGGCACGGCCGGTCACGGGTCGATGACCAACAGCGACAACGCGATCACCGAGCTGTGCGAGGCGGTCGGGCGGCTGGGACGGCACAAGTTCCCGGTACGGGTGACCAAGACCGTCCGGTCCTTCCTCGACGAGCTGTCGGACGCCCTGGGCACCGAGCTGGACCCGGAAGACATGGAGGAGACCCTCGCCAAGCTGGGCGGCATCGCGAAGATCATCGGCGCCACGCTGCAGAACACCGCGGCGCCGACCCAACTGGGCGCCGGCTACAAGGTCAACGTCATCCCGGGCCAGGCGACCGCGGCCGTCGACGGCCGGTTCCTGCCCGGCCACGAGGAGGAATTCCTCGCCGATCTGGACCGGATTCTCGGCCCGCGGGTCAAGCGCGAGGACATTCATGCCGACAAGGCACTGGAGACCGGTTTCGACGGCCCTCTGGTGGCGGCCATGCAGTCGGCACTGAAGGCCGAGGACCCGATCGCGCGGGCCGTTCCGTACATGCTCTCCGGCGGTACGGACGCGAAGTCCTTCGACGACCTCGGTATCCGGTGCTTCGGTTTCGCGCCGCTCAAGCTGCCGCCGGAGCTGGACTTCGCCGGGATGTTCCACGGCGTGGACGAGCGGGTGCCGGTCGACGGACTGAAGTTCGGTACGCGGGTACTCGACCGGTTCATCGAGCAGAGCTGACCGGTGAACTGCCGCGGCGCGGCGCGGAAAACCGGGCTCTGACGTGGTGCGCGACCCGCACGGTCGGCCAGGTGTACGCATGTAGCCGGAACGGGTGAATGGCGTCATAGGCTCGTAGCTTCATCACCTACTCCTCGTTGCAGAGGGTGCGGTCCGCGGCTGGGACCGCATTGCCAACAAGGAGGAATAATGATCAAGAAGGTCGTCGCTGCCGCGGCTGCCACCGGCGGTCTGGTGCTCGCTGGCGCGGGCATCGCCGTCGCCGACGCGGGGACACAGGGCGCTGCCCTGAACTCCCCGGGCGTCATTTCGGGCAACACCCTCCAGGTCCCGATCCACGTGCCGATCAACCTGTGCGGCAACACGATTGACATCATCGGGCTGCTGAACCCTGCCTTTGGCAACACCTGCGTCAACGACTGACGCGGTGCCTGAATCCGTAAGGCTGTAACCCGGTCGGCTCCGGAGTGCGCGCCATGCACTCCGGAGCCGACGGGTGTTCCGGCCCGCGCCGCGCGACGCGCCGCGGGCCATTCGGAAGTCAGAGGCAGGGGAGAGCGAACCTATGCGACAGGTCGCGAAAAAGGGCCTGATCACGATGGCGGCAGCGAGCGGTGTACTGGCCGTCGCGGGCAGCTACGCGCACGCGGATTCCGGTGCGCAGGGGAATGCGGCGCATTCCCCGGGGGCGTTGGCCGGCAATGCCGCCCAAATTCCCGTGGACATCCCGGTGCAAGCCTGCGGGAATTCCGCGAACGTCGTCGGGCTGCTGAATCCCGCCATGGGAAACCGCTGTGACAACGGCGGCTCGTCCGGCGACCGGAGCGACGGCGCCGCCGGGCGCGGCGGTGGCGGCGCGGGCGCCCAGGGCTCGGCGCAGGGCTCGCCCGGCGTCGGCTCGGGCAACCAGGTGCAGGCGCCGATCCACGCGCCCGTCAACGCCTGCGGCAACTCGGTGTCGGTCGTCGGCGTCGGCAACCCCGTCAACGCCAACGGCTGCGCGGGCGAGGGCGGCAGTACCGGCGACGGCACCGGTACGGTCACCGACCACGGCTCGACGCCGGGCACCCCGGCCGGACAGGACCCGCGGCCGTCCGACGGCCGGCCGGACCCACGGGCCCCGGGCGGCTCGACGTCCCCGGCCGAGGACCGCGCGGGCGAACCGGCCGGCCCGGCCGCCCCGGGGCACCGGCCGCACACGACGGACACGGCGGGCGCCGTACAGGAACGGGCCCCGCAGGTCCGGAAGGAGGAGTCGACGCCGCGTACGCAGATCGTCACCCCGCCCGGGGACGAGGAGCACTTCCTCGCCCAGACCGGTGCGGGAGCGCTCGGCATCGCGCTGCCGGCGAGCGCGGGCCTGCTGATCGGCGGCGCGGTGCTGTACCGCCGCGCGCGTTCCGCACGGGCCTGACCGTCCGCGGGCGCCGTGCCCGGGACCGGCCCGGCCGCCGGGCGTACCGAACGGGCGCCGGCGGTGCCGGACGGTCGCGCACCGGCCCGGCCGCGCCGTCAGACCGGCACGTCAGAGCGGGCCCCGCGCCGGCGGGGCCCGCTCTGACGTATGCGGAGGTGTCGGGAAGGGTGCTGCCGGCCGGCGGCCCGTCGTGCACGAGCCTCTCGTACCGGCGCCCTTCGTGCGCGGGGCTGTCCGGCACCGGCTCGTACGGCTCGTACGGAACCGGGGATTCCGGGAGCGATCACGCGGTCCGGTCCGTGCCGCGGCGGCCGTGGCGGTTCACCAGGTCGCCCGGATCTGGCGGATGATACGGCGGCGCAGCCGCACGCGGCGGCTGCCGTCAGGGTTGAGGCGCAGACGGTCCAACTCCCAGTGTCCGTACTCGGCATGGTCGGTCAGCAGGCGTGTGGCGGCCTTGCGGGAGACCCCTCGCGGCACATACACATCGCAGAATTCGTATTCCGGCATCGCATCTATTGTGCGGGACCGGCCCCGGTACGGATAGCGTCTGCACTATGTCTGATGCTGCGCAGCCTTCCGCTGCCGAGGTACGTGCCGCCGCCGAGGCGGTAAAAGCCGCGCTGGACCGTCACCTCGACGCGGTCGAACACCGCTCGGGCCAGGACGATCCCGCCGTCTACGCCGCGTTCGACGAACTCGCCGCGGCGGCTGAGGCGTACGACGAGCTGCTGTACGACACCTATGACGAGGTCACTCCCTTCGAGATCCCCGGCAACGACACCCTGCCCGCCTACGCGGGCCCGGAGGAACCCAGCGCGCTCAGCGTGCTGATCCGGCGCGACTACGCGGTGGTCGAACCACAGCGGCTGCTCTCGCAGGCGCAGCGGATCGCCGACCTCGATCCGGAGTCGGCCGCCGACGCCGCGGCGGAGGCCAGGGCGGTCAACGGCGGTACGGGATCGGTGGCCGGCGTGGTCGGCAGCAGTGTGCACGCGGCGCTGGGCGTGCTCTTCGGGGAGTTCGAACCGGACGAGATCGCCACCCGGCACAAGGAGTTCGGCCTGGAGGAGGGCGACTCCACCCTGTGGGTCGTCGCCGCCGACGAGACGCCGGAACCGGGGGAGTGGCTGTCCGCGCCGTTCGACCAGACCGATCCGCAGCGGGTGGTGTGCCGCTTCGACGTCAGCTCCGTCTTCGACGAGGAACTGGGCGCCGATGACGACGACGTACTGGAGACACTCGACGGGGACCGCTGACGGCGTACGGACGCCCTGTCGGGTGGCGGTGCCAGGGCGGCGCGTACCGACGCGCCGCCCCCCCCCGCACCGGGCGTGGTGCGGTCAGCCGGCCGACGCGTCCGCCGTGGCCTGCGCCGTGTGCAACTGGAGCAGCGTCCGCAGACGGGTGGTGCGCTCCTTCGCCGGAATCTCCGCGACCGCGCGCGGCAGCGCCTGGTCGACGCCCTGCACGACGGACAGATGGCGCTCGGCGCGGCTGAAGGCGGTGTACACCCAGGAGCGGGTGAGGCCCTTCGCGGCGTCGCCCGGCAGGACGGCCACCACGGCGGGCCAGCGCGCCCCGGCCGCCTGGTGGGCGGTGACGGCCCACCCGTGCCGGACCGTGTCCGGGCCCACCCGCTCACGCGGTACGACCACGGGGGAGCCGGCGCAGTCCAGGTGCAGGCCGGCCGCGTCGGCTCCGGTGACCCTGCCGGTGACCGTACGGCCGGGGGCGGGGGAGTAGGCGACGCGGTCGCCCGGGTCGAAGCCGCCGAACCGGCCGGGGCCGGGGTTGAGCCGCTCCTTGAGGGCCGCGTTCAGCGCGCGGGTGCCCGCGGCACCGCCGTGGCCGACGGTGACGACCTGCGTCTGCTCGGCGGGCACGCCGATCGCCCGGGGCACCGAGTCGGCGACGAGCTGGACGGTACGGTGCACCGCCTCGCCGGGATCGCGCGCCGGGATGATCACTACTTCCTTGCCGGGCGCCTCGACCTGGTGCAGCTCACCGATGCCGATGCCGGAGACCAGCTCGCCGACCGGCCCGAAGTCCGGGGTGCGGGAGGCGACCTGGGGGCAGCAGCGGGCGGCCAGCACGTCCGCGAAGAGCCGGCCCGGACCGGCCGACCACAGCAGGCCGGGGTCGCCGCTGAGCACCAGCCGGGCGCCGTCGGTCAGCGACTCCACGAGCAGTGCGGCGGTCTCCAGGTCCAGTTGGGGCGCGTCCAGGACGACGAGCAGGTCCAGGGCGAGCGCGCCGTCCGCGTCCCGGCCGGGGCCTTCGCGGCCGGCCAGCAGCCCGGAGAGCGTGACGGCGGCCTCGGAGGCGTCTCCGGGCGCCGGGGCCGCCGCCGGGCCGGTGTACGTGCCGACGGCCTCGGCGAGGTGCCGGGCCAGGCGGGTGCGGCCGTCCGGGGTGTGTGTGGCACCGCACGCCCGCAGACCGAGCGCGCGGGCCGCGGCGATCAGCGCGGCGGGCTCGGCGCGGGCGGCCTCGGCTCCGGTGTGCGCGACCAGGCCGCTGCGGGCCGCGGCACGGATCAGCTCAGCGGCGGAAGGGGAGGGGGCGGCCGCGGCGGCGGCGTCCCACGCGGCGGCGGAGGGCTGCCGTACGGCCCGTACGGGGATGTCGTCCTGTACGGGGACGTCGGCCCGTGCGGAGGCGTGGTCCCGTACGGAAGCGTCGTCCTGTGCGGAGGCGTGGTCCTGTCCAGAGGTGTCGTCCTCGGGTGTGCCG
This sequence comes from Streptomyces sp. NPDC045470, assembly GCF_040646595.1. Taxonomy (NCBI): domain Bacteria; kingdom Bacillati; phylum Actinomycetota; class Actinomycetes; order Kitasatosporales; family Streptomycetaceae; genus Streptomyces; species Streptomyces sp. NPDC045470. The sequence goes on along the minus strand of NZ_JBEZAN010000010.1, from coordinate 92,864 downwards.
TCGCCCGGCTCCGAGGGGCCGTCGTGCTCCGGTGCGCTGACCGCGGCCGGTTCGCCATCCGCGCCGGTGGGCTCCGCGTCACCGGGCTCCTCGTCGGAGGGCTCCTCGAAGGTGTTGAGCAGCCGCGCCAGGCCGTCCGCGACGCTCTCCTCGGCCATGGCGAACCGGTCCAGCCCGAGCAGGACCCGGACCGGCTGTTCCTCGTCCTCGTCGCCGGCCGACGGACGGGCTCCGCCGGGCGTCTCGACGGCGTCCTGGAAGACCAGCACGGCTCCCTCGGCGATGGCCGTCTGCAGGGCCTCGTCCGGATCCGGTACGGAGCGCTGGGCGAGCGCGGCGCGCAGCGCGGGCGCCTCCAGCGCCGAGTGCCCCGCCAGCGCGGCCTGCTCCAGCAGCCAGCCGACCAGGGCCTGCGCACGCCGGTCGTCGTCCGGGCCGCAGGCCGGGCCGAGCAGCGCCCGCGCGAAGCCGTCGGCCTGCTCGGGACGGACACCCGGTACGGCGAGCAACTGCCACGGGTCCTCGCGCAGCGCCTCCGCCGCGCGCTCGCCGAGCGTCTCGGCGGTCTTCTCGGCCAGGGTCTCCGGGGCGCCGCCCGCCGTCAGGACCTGCCGCACGCCGTCGAGACCGGGGGCCAGGTCCGCGGTCGTGGCCGGATGGGGCGTCGTGTGCGTGGCGGGGGCGGGGCGGCCGCCGCCGTCACCGCCCGGGGCCGGACGGGTGTGGCCGGGGGAGCCGTCCTGGCCGGGAACGGCGGTGGCCTGCGGCGGGGCTCCCGCCGGGCCGCCGCGCTCCGGGGCGCCCGTCGTGGGGGCCGGTACGGCGCCCTGGGGCTTCCGGGCGCCCGCCGCCGCACCGGCGCCGCCCGACCGGGGCGACCGCTCGGTGAAGAACGAGTCCGCCGACCGCTCCCCGCTCTCCACGGCCCGCACGGCCGCCGCCAGCGCGGCGGCACTGGGCGCGCCACCCCGCGCGGCGGGGGCGGCGGCTGCCGGGGCGACCGGAGCGGTGGCGGCGTCCGAGGCGGTGGTGGCGGGCGCGTCCACCATCGGACCGTCCCCGTCCGCCCCGGGCCCGCCGTCGCCTTCCGCCGCGCCCTCGGCCTCCTCGGGAGCGGTCTCCGGGCCGGGCGCGGTGGGCTCGGGCGCGTCCTCGTCCGGGAGGCGGTCGGTACTCACAGCGTGCTCCAGTCGTGGTCGGGATAGTGGTGCACCGGGGCCGAGACATCGTCCAGGGCCCGGCAGATCTCGTCAGGAAGACTAAGGGTCTCCACTGACAAAGCGGCTCTGAGCTGCTGCGCCGTGCGTGCGCCGACGACCGGGGCGGTGACGCCCGGCCGGTCGCGCACCCAGGCGAGGGCCACCTGCAGCGCGGTGGCGGCGAGCCCGTCGGCGGCCGTGGTGACCGCCTCGACGATCCGGCCCGCCGTGTCGTCCAGGTACGGGGCGACGAAGGGCGCGAGCTGCTCCGAGGCGCCGCGCGAGTCGGCCGGGGTGGCGTGCCGGTACTTGCCGGTGAGCACCCCGCGGCCCAGCGGCGACGAGGGCAGCAGGCCGACGCCCAGGTCACGCGCCGCGGGCAGCAGCTCCCGTTCGATGCCGCGCTGGAGGAGGGAGTACTCCATCTGGGTGCCGGCCAGCCGCGTGCGCAGGGTCGGGGCGGAGAGCTGCCAGGTCGCCGCCTTGGCCAACTGCCAGCCGGAGAAGTTCGAGACGCCGACATAGCGCGCGCGGCCGGTGGCGACGGCGATGTCGAGCGCCTGGAGGGTCTCTTCGAGCGGGGTGTGCGGGTCGAAGGCGTGCAACTGCCAGAGGTCCACGTAGTCCGTGCCGAGACGTTCCAGCGAGGCGTCCAGCGCGTCCAGGAGGTGGCGGCGGGAGCCGTCGACGCGGCGGTCCGCGTCCAGGACGCTGCCCGCCTTCGTGGCGATGACCAGGTCCCGGCGCGGCACCAGCCCCTCGCAGAGCCGGCCGAGCAGATACTCGGCGCCGCCGTCGGCGTACACGTCCGCGGTGTCCACGAGGGTGCCGCCGGCCTCCCAGAACACCTTGAGCTGCTCGGCGGCGTCGTGCTCGTCGGTGTCCCTGGCCCAGGTCAGGGTGCCGAGGCCGAGACGGGACACGCGCAGGCCCGTACGGCCGAGGTGCCTTTGCTCCATGAGCCCTGAGATTACTGGCCCGTCGGCCGGCTCACGGGACCCTGTGGACAACCGGCCGTGCGCTGCGCCGCCGGCCTGTGGACAACTCCGGCGGCCCGCCGCGCCGCAGGCCCGCGGCCGGTCGGCCGGTGACGGCCGGCGCCACCCCGCGCTAGAGTCCCCGGAACACCGACGTTACTGATCAGTAAGGGGAGCGGTATGAAGCTCGGGATCAACCTCGGCTACTGGGGCGCCGGGATGGACGCGGACAATCTGGCCGTCGCGCAGGAGGCCGACCGGCTCGGCTACGCGGTGTGCTGGGCGGCCGAGGCGTACGGCTCCGACGCCCCCACCGTGCTCTCCTGGGTCGCCTCGCAGACCGAGCGCATCGACGTCGGCTCGGCGATCTTCCAGATCCCGGCCCGTACGCCCGCGATGACCGCGATGACGGCCGCCACCCTCGACTCGCTGTCCGGCGGCCGCTTCCGCCTGGGCCTGGGCGTCTCGGGGCCGCAGGTCTCCGAGGGCTGGTACGGCGTGAAGTTCGACAAGCCGCTGGCCCGTACCCGGGAGTACGTCGAGATCGTCCGTAAGGCGATGACCCGCGAGCGGCTGTCCTACGAGGGTCAGCACTGGACGCTGCCGCTGCCCGGCGGCCCGGGCAAGCCGCTGAAGCTGACGGTGCACCCGCAGCGCGCGCACATCCCGCTCTACATCGCCGCGATCGGTCCCAAGAACCTCACCCAGACCGGTGAGATCGCCGACGGCGCGCTGTTGATCTTCCCGTCCGCCGACCACCTGGAGGAGACGGCGATCACGCACATCCGGGCCGGCCGGGAGAAGGCGGGCAAGACCCTGGAGGGCTTCGACGTCTGCCCGACGCTGCCGCTGGCCGTCGGCGCCGACCAGGACGTCAGCGCGCTCGCCGACACCTTCCGCCCGTACACGGCGCTGTACGTGGGCGGCATGGGCAGCCGCAAGCAGAACTTCTACAACCAGCTCGCGCAGCGCATGGGCTACGAGAAGGAGGCCGCCGAGATCCAGGACAAGTACCTCTCCGGCGACAAGGAGGGCGCGGCGGCCGCGATCCCGCAGAAGCTGATCGACCAGACCACGCTGCTGGGCTCCGTCGAGCGCATCGCGGACCGGATGCAGGCGTACGCGGCGGCCGGCGTGACCACGCTGACCCTCGCGCCCGCCGGCTTCACGCTGGAGGAGCGCATCGCCTCGCTGCGGGCGGGCACCGAGGCACTGGAGCGCGCGGGTCTGGCATAGCCGGCACAAGGGGCCACGGGAGGCGCCGGACGGGTCCGGACGGCGGGGAGCGGGCGTCGGCCCGGACGGCAGCGGCGCGGGGACGGGCCCGGGCGGCGGGGACGCCGGGCCGGGCACCGGCCCGGGGCAAGCCTGCGGCCGTGGTGGGGGCTCGGGGGTCTTCCCCGCCACGGCCGTCACCCGGCACAACGCGGAGACGGCCCGCGTGGTTACGCCACGGTGCTCCGTCCGGCCGCCGGACCGCCTTCCCGAACGGTTCCGGGCCGTCTCCCGGACCGTCCTCCGCCCCACCTCCCGAGCCCGCTTCGAGCCGGTCCGCAGGCCGTCCGTCATGTCACCTGTCCGGGGGAGTTGGCCGACGCCACGGTTGCCCCCTTCGCCGTACCGCACTGCACTCTTCTTCTGCGCGGGCGGCGTATCGGAGGCGCCCCGGTGCTCTCGGCCAGAAGCCTGTTCCGGAGATTCTCGATCACGACGAGTCCTACCGGCTCTTCTGCTCCGTCGCGGCCAGCGGCGAGGCCCGGGACGGCCGGGAGAACGGGCGGATCGCCGCGCTGATCCCCGCACCGCTACGGGAGCCGGCCCCGAGGCCGCCCGGCACGGTGGTCCTGATGATTGCCCATGACCAGGAGAACCACCTCGCCTACTGCCACGAGGAGCTGCTGCGGCCGGCGGCGCGGGGCCACGGCCCGGCGGTCCGGCGCGCGCTGCGCGACGCGGCGCGCGTCGAGGCCAAGGCCCACCGGGACGTCAGCCTGGCCGTGCTGGACCACATGGGACGCATCCTGGGCCGGCCGCGGCCGAAGTCCGCCCTCCTCGCCGCCGGCATCCGCGCGGTGCACGTCCACGAACGGCTCGCCGGACGGCGCCGGACGGTCTCGCTGCGCCTCCCGGAGCGGCGCGACGCGCTGGGCGGTCCGGCCGCCGCGGCACCCGGGCCCGTCTGAGACGGGCGGCCGCTCAGAGCCAGTCGCGGCGTTTGAAGAGGCGGTACAGCGACAGCTCGATGACCACCATCAGCAGCAGGATGCCGTAGTAGCCCCAGGACCATTTCAGTTCGGGCATGTGCTCGAAGTTCATGCCGTAGACGCCCGCGATCAGCGTCGGTACGGCCGCCAGGGCCGCCCAGGCGGAAATCTTGCGCATGTCGTCGTTCTGGCGCACGCCCATCTGTGCCAGGTGGGCGCTGAGGATGTCGGACAGCAGCCGGTCCAGGCCCTCGACGGACTCGTTGGCGCGGGTGAGGTGGTCACCGACGTCCCGGAAGAACGGCCGCGCCTCGTCGTGCACGAAGGGCACACCGGGGTTCTGCAGCCGCAGCATCGGCTCCACCAGCGGGTTGGTGGCCCGCCGGAACTCCAGCACCTCGCGCTTGAACGCGTAGATCGCGGCGGCGGTGTTGCCGCTGTCCGACCGGGACGGCGCGAACACCTCCGCCTCCAACTCCTCCAGGTCCACCTGGAGTTCCGTGGCCACCTCGATGTAGTGGTCGACCACCGCGTCACTGACCGCGTACAGCACCGCGGTGGGGCCGTGCCGCAGGACGTCCGGTTCGTGCTCCAGGCGGCGGCGTACGGCGGTCAGCGGGCTGGCCGCGCCGTGCCGGACGACCACGACGAAGGAGTCCCCGAGAAAGATCATCAGCTCGCTGGCCGAGACCGAGCCCGCCGCGTCGTCGTAGGCGATCGGTTTGAGCACCACGAACAGGGAGTCGTCGTACACCTCCAGCTTCGGCCGCTGATGGGCCTTGAGCGCGTCCTCCACGGCGAGCGGGTGCAGCCCGAACTCCCTGCTGACATGGTCGAACTCCTCCGTGGTGGGCTCGTGCAGCCCGAGCCACAGGAAGGAGTGACCCTCGGCGCGCGCCGCCTCGAGGGCGTCGGAGAAGTCCTCCGGCCCTTCGGTGCGGCGGCCGTCCTGGTAGATGGCGCAGTCGACGATCACACGGGGAATTGTCACTCGTCGTGCCGCGTCGTGCCAGGAGCCCCCGCCCGCGCACCCGGTGCGGCGGTCCCGTACCCGGTGCGGCGGTCCCGTGTCCGGCCCGCCACCCCGGGAACGTAGGCTGTCTGCCATGCCCACGCTGATCCTGGTGCGGCACGGCCGCTCCACCGCCAACACGTCCGGCCTGCTCGCCGGGCGGATGCCCGGGGTGACCCTCGACGAGCGGGGCGCCGCCCAGGCCGCCGCGCTCCCCGGCCGCCTCGCGGACCTGCCGCTCGCCGCCGTCGTGAGCAGCCCGCTGGAGCGCTGTCTGGAGACCGTGCGGCCGCTCCTGGACGCCCGGCCCGGCCTGCCGCTGCACGTCGAGGACCGCATCAACGAGTGCGACTACGGTGACTGGTCGGGCCGCAAACTGGCCGAACTCAACGACGAGCCGCTGATGGAGGTCGTCCAGCAGCACCCGTCCGCCGCCGCCTTCCCGGGCGGGGAGTCCATGCGCGCCATGCAGGCCCGCGCCGTGGACGCGGTGCGCGACTGGAACGCCCGGATCGAGGCGGAGCACGGCCCCGAGGCCGTCTACGCGATGTGCTCGCACGGCGACATCATCAAGTCCCTCGTCGCCGAGGCCCTCGGTCTGCACTTCGACCTCTTCCAGCGGATCTCGGTCGAGCCCTGTTCGCTGACCGCGATCCGCTGGACCCGGCTGCGGCCCTACCTCGTACGCCTCGGCGACACCGGCCACTTCGGCGGGCTGGCGCCACGGGCGGACGGCAGTACGGCGGCGGACGACCGGGACGCGGCCGTCGGCGGTGGCGCGGGCGGAGCGTGATCAGCGGGCGCAGTAGGGTGGTGCGACGGCGCTGCCCGCCACACCTCCTGCGTTCCGCACCCGGAAGCCACACCCACAGGAACCGCAGCGACCTCAGTGACCCCGCAGTCGAGCAAACGGAGCAGGACGTTGTCCCGTCAGGTGTTCTTCTACGACGCGCCGGACCGCTTCGTGGCCGGTACGGTCGGGCTGCCTGGCCGCCGTAGCTTCTTCCTCCAGGCGACGGCTTCCGGCCGTACCACCAGTGTCGCCCTGGAGAAGACCCAGGTCGCCGCGCTCGCCGAGCGCGTCGACGAGCTGCTGGACGAGGTGGTGCGCCGCAGCGGCGGCAACGCGCCCGTCCCCGCGGTGGCCCCCGCCGAACTGTCCGACACCGCTCCGCTGGAATCGCCGGTCGAGGAGGAGTTCCGGGTCGGCACGATGGCGCTCGCCTGGGACGGCGACGAACAGCGCATGATCATCGAAGCCCAGGCGCTGGTCGAGCTGGAGGCCGACACCGACGAGGATCTCGCCGAGGCCGAGGAGCGGCTGCTCCAGGACGACGAGAACGGGCCGCCGATGCTGCGCGTACGCCTCACCGGCACGATGGCCCGCTCCTTCGCCAAGCGGGCCCTGGAAGTCGTCAACGCGGGGCGCCCGCCCTGCCCGCTGTGCAGCCTGCCGCTCGACCCGGAGGGACACGTATGCCCGCGTCAGAACGGATACCGGCGGGACGCGTGATGCCGGGGGAGGAGACGGTGGCGCCGCGCGGCGGACCGGCCGGCCGGGCGGCGGCGGACCATGTGGCGGGCGGCCGTACGGGTGACGGCCAGGGTGACAGCCCGGACGGCGGCCAGGGCACGGGCCCGGACGGGCAGGCGAACGGCGACGGGAGCGGCGGGGCGAACGGCGGCATATCCGCCCACGCCGCGGGCCGCCCGGGACGGCTGACCGCCGACGCCCTCACCCACGGCGAGCTGACCGTACGCGGACAGGTCCGCGAGGCGTCCAACGCCGTCCTGTACTGCACGATCACCCACGAGGACGTCAGCGGCACCTGCGTCTACAAGCCCGTCGCCGGCGAGCGTCCGCTCTGGGACTTCCCCGACGGCACGCTCGCCCAGCGCGAGGTCGCCGCGTACGAGCTGTCCCGGGCCACCGGCTGGGACCTGGTCCCCACCACCGTGCTGCGCGACGGCCCGTACGGGCAGGGCATGGTCCAGGAGTGGATCGAGGCGGCGCCCGAGGGCGCGGAGCTGCTGGCGCTGGTCGAGGGGGAGGAGCCGGGGCCCGGCTGGAAACCGGTGGGTTTCGCCGAGGTCGGCGGAGGGCGTACGGCACTTCTGGTACACGCCGACGACGAGCGGCTGCGGCGCCTGGCGGTCCTGGACGCCGTGATCAACAACGGCGACCGCAAGGGCGGCCATCTGCTGCCCGCCGACGGGGGCCGGCTCTACGCCATCGACCACGGCGTCACCTTCAACGCCGAGGACAAGCTGCGTACGCTCCTGTGGGGCTGGGCGGGTGAGCCGCTGACCGAGGAGGCCCGCGAGGTGCTGGAGCGGCTCGCCACGGCACTGGGGGAGGGCGCTCCGCTCGCCGCCCGGCTCGCCGGACTGATCACCGCCGCCGAGCTGGCGGCGCTGCGCGCCCGGGTGGCGGACCTGCTGCGCACCGGTGTGCACCCGCGGCCCGGAGGGGACTGGCCGCCGATCCCCTGGCCGCCGGTCTGAGACGCGGTGGCGGCGGCCCGCGGCGCCCGCCAGGGCGCGCCCGAGGGGCGGCCGGGAGCCTGCCGTGGTGCGTCGTAGCAGGCCCGGGGACTTGCCCAGGCCCTGGCGACGGCTCGGCAAGCACAGATCACCCTTCGGCGCAAGAGAGCCTTCTCGGCCAAGATCCGAGGTCCGGTTCGTATGCGGAACGTGCATCCGGTTACGCTCAAGACATGCATGCATGGCCCGCTTCTGAGGTCCCCGCCCTGCCCGGTCAGGGCCGCGACCTGGAGATCCACGACACAGCGACCGGCGGACGGGTGACCCTCGCCCCCGGTCCCGTCGCCCGTATCTACGTCTGCGGCATCACGCCGTACGACGCCACCCACATGGGGCACGCGGCGACCTACAACGCGTTCGACCTGGTTCAGCGCGTGTGGCTCGACACGAAGCGCCAGGTGCACTACGTGCAGAACGTCACCGACGTCGACGACCCCCTCCTGGAGCGGGCCCTGGCCACCGGCGACGACTGGACCGCGCTCGCCGAGCGGGAGACCGCCCTGTTCCGCGAGGACATGACGGCCCTGCGGATGCTCCCGCCGCGCGAGTACGTCGGCGCCGTCGAGGCCATACCGTGGATCGTCCCGATGGTCGAGCGGCTGCGCGACAGCGGCGCCGCCTACGAGCTCGAAGGCGACATCTACTTCTCCGTCGAGGCCGACCGGCACTTCGGCGAGGTCTCCCGGCTCGACGCCGAGGCGATGCGGGTGCTGTCCGCCGAGCGCGGCGGCGACCCGGAACGCCCCGGCAAGAAGAACCCGCTCGACCCGATGCTGTGGATGGCCGCCCGCGACGGCGACCCCAGCTGGGACGGCGCCTCGCTCGGGCGCGGCCGCCCGGGCTGGCACATCGAGTGCGTCGCCATCGCCCTGCAACACCTCGGCATGGGCTTCGACGTGCAGGGCGGCGGCTCCGACCTCGCCTTCCCGCACCACGAGATGGGCGCCTCGCACGCCCAGGCCCTGACCGGCGAGCACCCCTTCGCCCAGGTGTACGTGCACGCCGGCATGGTCGCCCTGAACGGCGAGAAGATGTCCAAGTCCAAGGGCAACCTGGTCTTCGTCTCCCAGGTGCGGCGCGACGGCACGGACCCGGCGGCGATCCGCCTGGCCCTGCTCGCGCACCACTACCGGGCCGACTGGGAGTGGACGGACGCGGTCCTGGACGAGGCCGTGGAGCGGCTGGCGCGCTGGCGTGCCGCGGTCTCCCGCCCGGACGGCCCGTCGGCCGACGCGCTGCTGGAGGAGATCCGTACGGCGCTGGCGGACGACCTGGACTCGCCGGCCGCGCTCGCCGCGGTCGACCGCTGGGCCGCCGCGCAGGCCGCGGACGGCGGCAGCGACGAGGGCGCGCCCGGCCTCGTGTCGCGGGCCGTGGACGCACTGCTCGGCGTCGCCCTGTGACGCGCTGACCAGCCACCGGCGAAACGGTTCGCCGCCTCCCTTCCTTCCGGGGCGTTCCCTCTCACGAGGGAGCGCCCCGCTTCACTTGTGAAGACGTGCCGGTGCGGCGTACGGCGGGCTCCGGGCTGTGCTGGGCTGAGTGGTCCCAGGCACCCCGCAGGAAGGACGCGCACCATGTCACGTTCCCTGTCCCGCCGAAGACTGCTCGCCACCGCCACCGCACTGGGCGCCGGCGCCGCACTCGGGCCCCTGGCCGCACCGGCCCGCGCGGGCGGCCGGTGGCCGACCACGATCCCCCTGCCCGACGGGTTCCGGCCCGAGGGCATCGCCATCGGCCCCGGCCCGTACGCGTACTTCGGCTCCCTGGCCGACGCCTCGGTCTACCGCGCCGACCTGGCCACCGGCCGGGGACGGCTGATCACCGGCAGCCTCGGGACGGGACGGCAGGCCGTCGGCATGCGGACCGACGCCCGGGGACGGCTGTTCGTCGCGGGCGGCCCGGGCGCGCTCCGCGTCGTCGACACCCGCGACGGTGCCGTCCTGGCGGCCTACCGGGCCGGCGACGGGCAGAACTTCGTCAACGACGTCGTCCTCACCCGCGACGCCGCCTACTTCACCGACAGCTTCCGCCCCGAACTCCACGTCCTGCCCCTCGGCAAGAACGGCGAACTGCCCGGCCCCGACGGCCTCCGCACCCTGCCGCTGACCGGCGAATGGGTCCAGGGCGGGGACTTCTCGGCGAACGGCATCGAACGCACCCCGGACGGCACGGCGCTGCTCGTCGTCAACGCCTACGCGGGTGTCCTCTTCCGGGTCGATCCGCGCACCGGCGTCGCCCGCAAGGTGACACACACCGGCCCGCGGCTCGTGAACGGGGACGGGCTGCTGCTCCTGGACCAGGACCTGTACGTCGTGCAGCAGGCCCAGAACGCCGTCGACGTGCTGCGCCTGAACCGCGTCGGGTCGTACGGCCGGGCGATCGCCCGTATCACCGACCCGCGCTTCCAAATACCGACCACCGCTGCCGCCTGGGGGGACCGCGTCTATCTGCCCAACGCGCGCTTCGACGTGGACCCGCCGCTGCCGACCACGACGTACACGGCGGTCGCGGTGGATCGTGTGTGAAGGACCGGCGTTCCGCGGCGGCAGGCGGTGGCCGCCTGCGTCTCAGCGCCTGCCCGGTGCGAAGACGGCCTGTACGAGCCGCTGGGCGACCGGGTTCATCGTCTCGGCCTTGGCGTCGACGGCGTTGACGGAGTACACGAGCGTCCGGCACAGGTTCCGGTCGGCGGCGAAGAGGGTGCTGTAACCCGGGCGGGCACCGCTCTTGCCCCAGAGGATCAGGCCGCCGCCGAGATCCTGGCGTTCGAGTCCGGCGCTCAGCCGGGCGCCCTCGATGTCCGGGACGGTGAACATCTCCGCGTCCAGCAGCGGTTGCGGCACGAGCCTGCCCCGGAACAGCGCGACGAGGAACTTCTCCAGGTCGGCGGTGGTGGAGATCATGTCGCCGGCGGCCCAGCGGTCCGACATGTTCCACTCGGTGGCGTCCACCACCTCGCCGTCCGCCAGGCGCTGGTAGCCCCGGTGGTGCGGGCCGTGGATGCGCGGGTCGGGGCCGTCAGGGAACGAGGTGTGCGTCATGCCGGCCGGACGGAAGATCCGGTTCCGCGCCTGGTGCGCGTACGTGTCGCCGGTGACCTTCTCGATCAGCAGGCCCAGCACGGTGTAATCGATGTTGGCATAGCGCTGCTTCTTGCCCGGCCCCTCGCCCGGCCCCCGGTAGGGACCCTTGGCGACGGACGCCGCGACGACGGCGCGCGGGGTGAGGGTCCGGAAGCGGTTCACGTACCCCTCGGCGTTCTCCGCGCCGAGGGACGCCCCCGGCTGCAGCCCGCTGGTGAAGGTCAGCAACTGCCGTACGGTGATGGGCTCGAAGGCGTCGGTCAGCAGGCCGGGGAGGTAATGCTGCACGGTGCCGTCCAGGTCGAGCTTCCGCTCGGCGGCGAGCTGGAGCACGATCGCCGAGGTGACCGCCTTGGTGGTCGAGCCCGCCCGGAACCGGGCGTTCTCCAGGGGGCCGCGCCCGGTCTTCAAGGAGCGGACCCCGGCGCCGCCGTGCCAGGTCTCCTGCCCGCCCACGCGCACCAGGGCCGCGGTGGTGTCCCGGTCCGGCAGCCCGCGCAGGGCCTGCGCGAGTGCTTCGGTGCCCAGGCTTGTCTGCGGGGTGGACGCGGTCGTGTGCGTGCAGGACGCCCCGGCCGGTGCGGGCGCCGCGGCCGCCGGTACCGCGGTGGCCCCCGTGACGAGCGTGGTGGTCAGGGCGGCGGCCAGGGCTACCGTACGGATGCGGGTGCGCAAGGGGACTCCAAGGGGTGGGCGAGCCGGGGCTCGTTCGTACGAAGACGAAGAGCAGCTTCTCCCGCACGGGCTCACCAAAGATCACCGATGAGGAGGAGCCCGCCCCGGCCGCGCCTTAGGGGACGACCCGGAGGCCGTCCCCGGCGCCGTCAGTCCTCGGAGTCGTCGGCCCGGCCTTCCACCCGGTCGTCCGCCTTGTCGTTCCCTCGGCCGTCTTCCGGTGCCGTGGCGTCCGGCTTCCCGGGCTGCGGTTCCGCGGTGCCCGGGACCCCGGTGTCCGGGCCCGTGGGCTCCGCCGGGCTGCCCGACTCGCCGTTCGGCCCCCTCGTGTCCTTCGGGTCCTTGGGCTCCTTCGCGTCCTTCGGCTCCTTGGGCGCCGGTTTCGGCGGGCGGGTACGGCCGCTCGCCGTGTCGCGCAGGTACGAGCCGTCGCGGCCGTCGGCCACCCCGCCCTCGGTCGCCAGGCCGGGCCCGGCCTGCGGGTCCCGGCGCCGCAGGTAGCGTTCGAACTCCCGGGCGATGGCCTCGCCCGACGCCTCCGGGAGGTCGGCGGTGTCCCGCGCCTCCTCCAGCGACTGGACGTACTCGGCGACCTCGCTGTCCTCCGCCGCCAGCTGGTCCACGCCCAGTTGCCAGGCGCGCGCGTCCTCGCTCAGCTCGCCCAGCGGGATACGCAGGTCGAGCAGGTCCTCCAGGCGGTTGAGCAGGGCCAGGGTCGCCTTCGGGTTCGGCGGCTGCGAGACGTAGTGCGGCACCGCCGCCCACAGGCTGACCGCCGGGACGCCCGCGTGGGTGCACGCCTCCTGGAGGATGCCGACGATGCCGGTGGGGCCCTCGTACCGGGTCTCCTCCAGGTCCATCGTGCGGGCCAGGTCCGGGTCGGAGGTGACCCCGCTGACCGGCACCGGCCGGGTGTGCGGGGTGTCGCCGAGCAGCGCGCCCAGCACCACCAGCATCTCCACGCCCAACTCGTGGGCGAAGCCCAGGATCTCGTTGCAGAACGAGCGCCAGCGCATGCTGGGCTCGATGCCGCGCACCAGCACCAGGTCGCGCGGCTTGCCCTTGCCGTTCGCGTCGGCGATCCGCACGACGGAGAGCCGCGTCGTGGGCCACGTGATCTTGCGGACGCCGCCGTCCAGCCAGACCGTCGGACGGTTGACCTGGAAGTCGTAGTAGTCCTCCGCGTCCAGCGCGGCGAACACCTCCCCCTTCCACTCCCGGTCCAGGTGCGCGACCGCGGCGGAGGCGGCGTCGCCGGCGTCGTTCCAGCCCTCGAACGCGGCCACCATGACCGGGTCGATCAGCTCGGGAACTCCGTCGAGCTCGATCACCCAGCGCCTCCTTCCGACCGGCGCCGCCTCCTCGGGGCGGCCACCGGCAGCAGTTCCATTGCGTGCGCCCCCAGCCTACGGCGTCCGTGGGACCCCGACGCAGCCCCTGTGCACGAACGAGTGTGCATACATCCGACGTGTTCGGATTCCGTCCGGCCCGCCTCCCGCCCGCCCCCCCAGCGGCCGGCCGGACCCCGCCCCGCGTCCGGGTCCGGACAGCGGCGGGCAACTCCGCCGCGCCCTCTGGACGGTGGTGGGAAGCGGCGCTATACATCGGAGGTCCGGGAAAGGTCCGATGTCCGCCCGCACCTCGCCGGAGGCGTACGCATGGCCGTCACCGCACCCGCGCCCGTCACGGAGGTCGAGGTCCACGACGTCCGCTTCCCCACCTCGCGGCGGCGCGAGGGCTCGGACGCCATGAACCCGGACCCCGACTACTCCGCCGCCTACGTCCTCCTGCACACCGCCGACGGCGGCCGGGGGCACGGCCTGTGCTTCACCCTCGGCCGCGGCAACGACCTCGCCGCCGCCGCGATCCGCGCCCTCGCACCGTCCGTGACCGGCCGCCCGGCCCCCGCGACAGCCGCCGGTCTGGCCGCCCTGCACCGCGACCTGACCCACGACTCGCAGCTCCGCTGGCTCGGCCCGGAGAAGGGCGTGACGCACATGGCGGCCGGGGCGCTCGTCAACGCCGCCTGGGACCTGGCCGCCACCCGCGCCGGCCTGCCGCTGTGGGCGTACCTGGCCGCCATGTCGCCCGAGGAGCTGGTCTCCCTCGTCGACTTCCGCTACCTCACCGACGCGCTGACCCCGGACGAGGCGCTGGCCGTCCTGCGGACCGCCGCACCCGGCCGCGAGGAACGCGCCGCCCGGCTCCGCGCCGAGGGCTACCCCGCGTACGCCACCTCGCCCGGCTGGCTCGGCCACGACGACGCCACGCTCGTACGGCTGGCCGAGCGGGCGGTGGCCGACGGGTTCGGGCAGATCAAACTCAAGGTGGGCGCCGACCTCGACGACGACCTGCGGCGGCTGCGGCTGGTGCGGGAGGCCGTCGGGCCCGCGGTGCGCATCGCGGTCGACGCCAACCAGCGCTGGGACGTGGCCGACGCGGTGCGCTGGATGACCGCGCTCGCGCCGTACCGGCCGTACTGGATCGAGGAGCCGACCAGCCCCGACGACATCCTCGGGCACGCCGCCGTGCGGGCCGGCCAGCCGGTCAAGGTCGCCACCGGGGAGCACGCCGCCAACCGCGTCGTCTTCAAGCAGTTGCTCCAGGCCCGGGCGGTGGACTTCGTCCAGATCGACGCGGCCCGGGTGGCGGGCGTCAACGAGAACCTGGCGATCCTGCTGCTCGCCGCCAAGTACGGCGTGCCGGTGTGCCCGCACGCGGGCGGGGTCGGGCTGTGCGAACTGGTGCAGCACCTGGCGATGTTCGACTACGTGGCGGTGTCCGGGAGCCTGGAGGACCGGGCGATCGAGTACGTCGACCACCTCCACGAGCACTTCACCGACCCGGCCGTCGTCGAGGGCGGCCGCTACCGGGCGCCCACGGCCCCCGGTTTCTCGGCCCGGATGAAAACCGCCTCGGTCGCCGCACACCGCTTCCCGGACGGGCCGGTGTGGCGGACCGGGGGACAGGAGGCCGCGGAATGAGCGGCGCCGTCGGACCGCACGCATCCCCGGCCCCTACGGAAGGACGCGACTTCGCCGGCATGGCGGCGATCGTCACCGGCGGCGCATCCGGGATCGGCGCCGCCACCGCCGCCCTGCTGCTGCGCCGCGGCGCCCGCGTCGCCGTACTGGACCGCGACCCGGCCGGGGCTCCGCCCGGCACCGTGCCCGTCACGGCCGACGTGACCGACGACGCCGCCGTGCGGGCAGCCGTCGCGGCGGCGGTTGACGCGCTGGGCGGAGCGCTGGACACCCTCGTCGGCAACGCGGGCATCGGCGCTGTCGGCACGGTGGAGGACAACCCCGACGAGGAGTGGCGGCACGTCCTCGACGTCAACCTCCTGGGGCTGGTGCGCACCGCGCGGGCCGCCCTGCCGCACCTGCGGCGCACGGCCGCCGCCCGCCCCGGACGAGCCTCGATCACCCACACCTGCTCCATCGCCGCCACGGCCGGACTGCCGCAGCGCGCCCTGTACGGCGCCAGCAAGGGAGCCGTGCTCTCCCTCACCCTCGCCATGGCCGCCGACCACGTCCGCGAGGGCATCCGCGTCAACTGCGTCAACCCCGGAACGGCCGACACCCCCTGGATCGGGCGGCTGCTGGACCAGGCCCCCGACCCGGCGGCCGAGCGGGCCGCGCTCCACGCCCGGCAGCCGACCGGCCGGATGGTCACCGCGGACGAAGTGGCCGCGGCCATCGTCCATTTGGCGTCCCCGGCCGCCTCCGGTATCACCGGCGCCTCCCTCGCGGTGGACGGCGGGATGCAGGGACTGCGCCTGCGCCCCTCCCCCTGAGCCGCAGCGGAGGAACGCGAGCGGGCCCGCGCGGTACGGCCGTACACCTCGACCAAGGACGGGACCATGAGACTGCGTACGACCGGCGCGGCAGCCTGTGCCGTACTGCTCGCCGCCGCGCTCACCGGCTGCAACCGGGGCAGCGACGCCCGGGGCCGGATCGGCATCGACCTGCCGCGCACGGACACCGACTTCTGGGTCTCCTACCAGGAGCACCTGGAGCGCGAGCTGGCCGCGGGGAAGATCAGGGCGCTGCCGCTGTCCAACTCCCAGAACGACATCGCCAAGGTCGTCTCCAACGTGCAGGCCCTGACCGGACAGGGCGCCGAAGCGGTCGTGATCGCCCCGCAGGACACCGGCGCGATCACCGCCGAACTGCACCGCCTCGCCGCGAAGAAGATCCCGGTGGTCAGCGTCGACACCCGGCCGGACGAGGGCGCCGTCCACATGGTCGTACGGGCCGACAACCGCGCGTACGGGCAGAAGTCCTGCGACTACCTGGGCCGGGCACTGGGCGGCCGGGGCCGGGTCGCCGAACTCCAGGGCGACCTCGGCTCCGTCAACGGCCGGGACCGCTCCGAGGCGTTCGCGGCCTGCATGCGGCGGAAGTACCCCGGGATCACCGTGCACGAGCTGCCCACCGACTGGAAGGGCGAGGTCGCCTCCGCCAAGCTGCAGAGCCTGCTGGCCCAGCACCCGGACACCGACGGCATCTACCTCCAGGCCGGCGGTGCCTTCCTCCGGCCCGTCCTGTCCCTCCTCGAACAGAAGGGACTGCTGAAACCGGCCGGTACCGCCGGGCACATCACCGTCGTCTCCAACGACGGCATCCCCGAGGAGCTGGCCGCGATCCGGGCGGGGACGATCGACGCCACGCTCTCCCAGCCCGCCGACCTCTACGCGAAGTACGCGCTGTACTACGCCCGCGCCGGCCTGGAAGGCCGGACGTTCCGGCCCGGCCCCACCGGCCACGGCTCGCGGATCGTCAAGATCCCGAACGGCCTGGAGGACCAGCTCCCGGCCCCGCTCGTGACCCGGGCCAATGTGGACGACCCGAAGCTGTGGGCCAATCGGCAGGCAGAGAGGTAGGGCGGTGGCGGCCGTGCGGAACGCGACGGAGGAGACGGCGGCGGGAGGGCCGCCCGCCGTACACGCCGAGGGCATCGTCAAACGCTACGGCCCGACCGTGGCCCTCGACGGCGCCACACTGACCGTACGGCGCGGCGAGGCGCACGCCCTCGTCGGCCGCAACGGCGCCGGCAAGTCCACCCTGGTGTCCGTCCTCACCGGCCTGGTACGGCCGGACGCCGGACAGATCACCTTCGACGGCGCCCCGGCACCCCGCTGGGGCGACACCGCCGCCTGGCGGCGCCGGGCCGCCTGCGTCCACCAGCGGCCGATGACCGTCCCGGAGCTGACCGTCGCAGAGAACCTCCACCTCGGCCGGTTCCCGCACGGCCGCGTCATCCGGTGGCGGGCCCTGCGCGCACGGGCCGCCCGCCTGCTGGCCGAGTACGGCGTCGACGCCGACCCCGCGGCCCGGATGCAGGACCTCGGCGTCGAACAGCGGCAGTTCGTCGAGATCGCCCGCGCGCTGTCCGACGGCGCCCGCCTGATCATCCTCGACGAGCCCACCGCCCGGCTCGACGCGGGCGGCATCGCGCGCCTCTTCACCAAGCTGCACGCCCTGCGCGCCACCGGTGCCGCGTTCCTGTTCATCTCGCACCACCTGCACGAGGTGTACGACCTGTGCGACACCGTCACCGTCCTGCGCGACGCCCGCCCGGTGCTCACCGCCCCCGTGGCCGGGCTGGCCCAGGACGACCTGGTGGCGGCGATGACGGGAGAACGGGCGGCGCCGCCCGGCCCTCCGGCGCGCTCCGCCCGGCGGGCGGCGGGGCAGCCGGTGCTGCGCGCCGAAGGGCTGGCCCTGCGCGGCGCGTTCACGCCCCTGGACCTGACCGTACGGGCGGGCGAGGTGGTCGGACTGGCCGGGGCGGCGGCCGGCGGCACCACCGCCATCGGTGAGACCCTGGCCGGGGTGCGGACACCGGACCGCGGAAGGATCGAGGTGCGCGGACGGCCGGTACGGGCCGGCAGCGTGCGGCACGCGGTCGAGGCCGGCATCGGGTACGTCCCGGAGGACCGGCACCGCGACGGGCTGGTCCCCGGCCGCAGCGTCGCCGAGAACACGACCCTGGCCGTCACCGACCGGCTCGGCCCGCTCGGCACCGTGCTGCCCTCCCGGACCCGCGCCGTCGCCCGGCGCATGATCGCCGCCCTGGACATCCGGACGGACGGCCCCGGGCAGCCGGTGTCCGGACTCTCCGGAGGCAACCAGCAGAAGGTCGTCGTCGCCCGGGCGCTGGCCCGCGACCCCGCCGTCCTGGTCGCGGTCCGGCCCACCAACGGGGTCGACGTGAAGTCCAGGGAAGCGCTGCTGGGCGTCGTACGGGAGGTGGCCGCGGCGGGCAGCGGCGTACTGATCGTCTCGGACGAACCGGCCGACCTGCGGATCTGCGACCGGGTGCTGGCGCTGTACCGCGGGCGGGTGGTCGCCCGGTTCGGGCGCGGCTGGGCGGAGCGGGAGCTGGTGGCGGCGATGGAGGGGGTGGCGGCCGCGGAGGGCCCGGGCGGCGCGCGGGGCCCGGCCGCGCCCACCGGCGCGGAAGGAGACACCGGACCATGACCGGCACCGCACAGCGGCGGACCACCGGCCGGGCGGGCGCGCTCGCCGCCGCCCGCCGCCCGCTCCCCGCGCTCGCCCGCCGGCGGGACGTCTCCCTGGTCCCGGTGATCTTCGTCCTCGGCGTCGTCGGCTTCGTCGTCTCGCCCGCCTTCCTCACCCGGGACAACCTGATCGGCGTCGTCCAGCAGTCCACCGAACTCGGCCTGCTCGTCCTCGGCGAGGCACTGATCCTGATCAGCGGCCGGATGGACCTGTCGCTGGAATCGACCATCGGCCTGGCGCCGGTCGCCGCCCTGTGGCTCGTGACGCCCGCGCACGGCGGGCGCTTCCAGGGCCTGGAACTGCTCCCCGCCTGGACGGCCGGGCCCCTCTGCCTGGCCGTGGGCGCCGCGATCGGCGCGGCCAACGGATTCCTCGTGCTGAAGCTGCGCGTCAACGGCTTCATCGCCACCCTCGGCATGCTGACCATGCTGCGCGGCCTGCACCTCGGCCTCTCCGAAGGCCGGTCGATCGGCGACGTCCCGGGCTCCTTCGCCTACCTCGGCAAGGCCGTCTGGCTGGGCGTCCCGGCCGCCGTCTGGCTCTGCCTGGCGCTGTTCGGGCTCGGCGGCGCGGCCCTCGGGTACCTGCGGCACGGCCGCGCGCTGTACGCGATCGGCGGCAACCCGGAGGCCGCGCGCTCGGCCGGCATCCGCGTCGACCGGATCACCTGGGCCGTCCTCGCCGTCGGCGGACTGCTGGCCGCCTTCGCGGGCATCCTCTACACCGGCCACTACGGCGCCGTCTCCGCCAGTCAGGGCAACGGCTGGATCTTCCAGGTCTTCGCCGCCGCCGTCATCGGCGGCATCAGCCTCAAGGGCGGCCGCGGCACCCTCTTCGGCGCGCTCACCGGCGTACTGACCCTCCAGCTCGTCATCAACGTCATGACGCTGGGCGGGGTACCACCTCTGTGGACGCAGTTCCTGAACGGC
Source organism: Streptomyces sp. NPDC045470 (assembly GCF_040646595.1). Taxonomy (NCBI): domain Bacteria; kingdom Bacillati; phylum Actinomycetota; class Actinomycetes; order Kitasatosporales; family Streptomycetaceae; genus Streptomyces; species Streptomyces sp. NPDC045470. The sequence goes on along the minus strand of NZ_JBEZAN010000010.1, from coordinate 73,711 downwards.
CTGATCATCATCATCGCGCTGGTCGTCTCCCGCTTCACCGGCGGAGAGCAACAGGACTGAGACGCGTAATCGCATCGCAGCACCGCATCGCAGGACGAGAAGCAGGACCGACGAGCAGGACCGACGACCGGGACCAAGGAGGCCGACATGCCGTACATTCCGCACGGCCGACGGCGGCTGGGCCGTACGGACGTGACCGTACCGCCCCTCGGACTGGGCTGCGCGCCCCTCGGCAATCTCTACCGGCCCCTCACCGAGGACCGCGCCCAGCAGACCGTACGCGCCGCCCTCGACACCGGCGTCCGCCACTTCGACACCGCGCCGCACTACGGACTCGGCCTGTCCGAGGAGCGCCTCGGCCGCGCGCTGGCCGGGCGGGACCGCGCCTCGTACGTCCTGTCCACCAAGGTCGGCCTGCGGCTGCGGCCTCTCGCGCCGGGCGAGGCGGTGGACGGCCAGGGCTACACCGCCACCCCGCCGCGCGCCCGCGTACGGGACTTCACCCGCGACGGCATCCGCCGCACGCTCGACGCCTCCCTGGAACGGCTCGGCGTCCCCGCCGTCGACATCGTCTACCTGCACGACGTCGAAGGTCACGCCGCCGAGGTGTACGCGTCCGGCTTCCCCGCCCTCGCCGAACTGCGCGCGCAGGGCGTGGTCGGCGCCATCGGCTTCGGCATGAACCACAGCGGTCCGCTGGCCCGGTTCGTCGCCGACCTCGACGTGGACGTGGTGCTGTGCGCCGGGCGCTGGACCCTGCTCGACCGCACGGCCTTCGACGACCTGCTGCCGGTCTGCGGACGCCGCGGCACGTCGGTCGTCGTCGGCGGCGTCTACAATTCGGGGCTGCTGGCCGACCCGTCGCCCGGCGCGCCGTACGACTACGCGCCGGCCCCCGCCGAGCTGGTGGAGCGGGCGCGGCGGCTCGGCGCCGTGTGCGCGGAGTTCGGCGTCCCCCTCAAGGCGGCGGCCCTGCGCTTCCCCTTCGGCCACCCCGCCGTGGCAGGAGCCCTGGTCGGCGCCGCGTCACCGGAGGAGGCCCGGGAGAACGCCGAACTCTTCACGTACGACATCCCCGACGCCCTCTGGCACGCCCTCACCGACCGCGGCCTGCTCGCCCCCGGCCTGCCCCTGCCCACCACCGACCCCGGAGCCCACCCGTGACGGACCGCGCCGCCCGGCCCGTGGGGCCGCCCGCGACCGCCCCTGCCGCCCGGCCCGTTCGGCCGCCCCCGGCCGGCCGCGTCGACGCGCACCACCACCTCTGGGACCTGTCCCGCCGCCCGCAGCCCTGGATGGCCGGCGCCTGGGCCGACCCGATCCGCCGTACGTACACCCTCGACGACCTGGCCCCCCACCTCGCCGCCCACCGTATCGACGGCACCGTCCTGGTCCAGTCCTCGGCCTCCGCCGCCGAGACCGCCGAACTCCTCGCGCTCGCGGCCCGCTCACCCGCCGTACGGGGCGTCGTCGGCTGGGCCGACCTCACCGATCCCGGGCTGCCGGACCTCCTGGCGGCGATGCCCCCGCACTTGGCCGGCCTCCGCCATCAGGTGCAGGACGAGCCCGACCCCGACTGGCTGGCCCGGCCCGCCGTACGACGCGGGCTGGCCGCCGTCGCGGACGCCGGACTCGTCTACGACCTCCTGATCACCCGGCACCAACTGCCCGCCGCGACCGCCACCGCCCGCGCGCTCCCCGACCTCCGCCTGGTCCTCGACCATGCCGCCAAACCCGCGATCGCGGAGCAGTCGTGGCAGCCGTGGGCCGACGACCTGGCAGCACTGGCCCAGTCGCCGAACACCACGTGCAAGCTCTCCGGCCTGGTCACCGAAGCCGCCTGGTCGACCTGGCGCCCTGTCGACATCACCCCGTACGCCCGGCACGTCCTGGACACCTTCGGCCCGCACCGCGTCCTGTTCGGCTCCGACTGGCCGGTCTGCACCCTGGCCGCCGGCTACACCGACGTCGTCACCCTCGCCGAGACGGCCACCGCCCACCTGTCTCCGGACGAACGGGCGGCGGTCTTCGGGGGGAACGCGGGCCGGGTGTACGGGGCGTGACCGAGCGGCGGCGGGAGCCGTTCAGCGGCTGGACACCACCCGACGCGACTCGCCGGGCCCGGGGAGCGGCCCTCCTCACAGCGTGGAGCGCAGCCACTGCTCGACGCTGGCGATGTGCACCGTCGCCCAGGCCCGCGCCGCCTCCGCGTCCCGGTCGCGGAGGGCGCCGAGGATCGCCCGGTGCTCGGTGAGCGTACGGCTCACGGCGTCCTTCTGCGTCAGCCCGCGCCAGACCCGGGCCCGGGTCGTCGGCCCGGACAGGCCGTCGAGCAGGGAGCACAGCACCGAGTTGCCGGCGGTGGCCACGATCCGCCGGTGGAACTCCAGGTCGCAGGCGACCAGGCCCTCCACCGGCGGATGCGGGCCGAGCGCGTCCACCTGGCGTTCCAGGTCGTCCAGTTCGGCGGGGTGGATGCGGCCGGCCGCCATCGCGGTGGCGGCCGGCTCCAGGATCCGGCGGACGGCCAGGAACTCCAGGACCGTGTCGTCGCGGTGGAAGTCCACCACGAAGCTCAGCGCTTCGAGGAGGAGCTGCGGGTCCAGGCTGGTGACGTAGGTGCCGTCGCCCTGGCGGACGTCCAGGATGCGGATCAGCGACAGGGCCCGTACCGCCTCGCGCAGCGAGTTGCGGGACAGGCCCAGGTCCGCGGCGAGTTCACTCTCCTTGGGCAGCCGGTCGCCCGGCCGCAGCGCACCGGAGACGATCATCGCCTTGATCTTCTCTATGGCCTCGTCCGTGACCGCCATGTCCGCAGCCTCCCCGCTCGCCCACTGCCGCCGGATGCCCGCATACATCCGATGTCTGCGTCATTATGGCCACGGAAGCACGGCCCCGGGAGCCCCCCGGCGGGCCGTCGGCCGAAGCCGGTGGCGGGTGAACTCCCGGGCCGCGTAAGGACAGTGCGGTCCGCGGCCCGGAAGCCACCGTCGTACTCAGGCGGCCCGGACGAGCGCCTCCGCCTCGGCCGCCACGGCCGCCTCGTCCAGCGTCGTCAGCCGCCGGTCGCGCATCAGCACCCGGCCGTCGACGACGGTGTCCCGGACGTCACCTGCCCGCGCCGAGTACGCCAGCGTCGACCACGGGTCGTGCCGGGGCGCCAGGTGCGTACCGCCGAGGTCGAGCACCGCCAGGTCCGCGCGCTTGCCCACCTCCAGCGAGCCGAGCTGCCCGCCCAGCCCCAGGGCCCGCGCCCCCTCGATCGTCGCCATGCGTACGGCCTGCTCGGCGCCGACCGCCGTGGGGTCGCCGCCCGCCTTGTGCACCAGTGCCGCCATCCCCAACGCGCCCACCATGTCGAGGGAGTTGGAGCTGACCGCGCCGTCCGTGCCGAGTCCGACCCGGACGCCCTGCCGCAGCAGCTCCGGGACCGGGGCGACACCACTGCCCAGCTTGAGGTTGGAGACCGGGCAGTGCGCGACGCCCGTACCGGTCGCGGCCAGCGCGGCGATCTCGGTGGCGGTCAGCTCGACCGCGTGCGCGAGCAGCGTGTCCGGGCCCAGCAGCCCCAGGGACTCCAGCAGTTCGACGGGGCGTTTGCCGTGCCGCTCACGCACCGTCGCCACCTCGTTGGCGTTCTCCGCGGCGTGCAGGTGCAGCAGCGCGCCGTGCTCCCTGGCCAGCGCCGCGATGTCCTTGAGCTGCGCGGTGTCCAGCGTGTAGGCGCTGTGCGCGAAGACCACCGGGCGGGTGCCGGGGGAGGGGGCGCGGCCGTCGAGGTGCCCGCGCGCCCACGCCATCCGGTTCCCGTACGGCATCCGGTCGGGCGGCCCCGGCACGTCCATGAACGTCGGGCCGGACAGCAGCCGCCAGCCGGCGTCCCGCGCCGCCCGTTCGGCCGCCTCGTGGAACCAGTACATGTCCAGGGCGGTGGTCACCCCGCCCCGTACGCTCTCCGCGACGGCCAGCCGCAGGCCCGCGGTCACCGCCTCCGGGGACAGCAGCGCGTTCTCCCGCGGCACCACCCGCCCCAGGAAGCCCTGGAGGTCCAGGTCGTCGGCGTGGCCGCGCAGCAGCGTCATCGCCAGGTGGGTGTGGGTGTTGACGAGCCCGGGAAGGACCAGGCAGCCGGTGGCGTCGATCTCTTCCGCCGCGCGGTGCGAGGCGCGCAGTTCGGCGGCCGGGCCCACCGCGACGATCTCCCCGCCCCGTACGGCCACCGCGCCGTCGGCCAGCACCGTGCCCGCCGCGTCGACGGTGAGCACCGTACCGCCGTGCACCAGCAGATCGGCCGCCGCCGGGACGCCCCCGGCCGCCTCCGTGTTCCGTACCGCGCTCACCGGGCCTCCTCCGCCAGCGTCCGCAGGGCCTCCAGCGCGACGACGGAGCCGCGCGCCACGCCCTCGGCGACGGCGTCCCGGTGCGGGTCGTACCCGCCGGTGGCCGCCTCGTCCACCAGCTCGTCCGCGTTCACCCCGTCGATCACCAGGACCGCGCCGGCCGTCAGCCCGCGCAGCCCCGCGGTCACCAGCAGCGCGGACACCTCCATCTCGATCGCCGCCACGCCCGCCGCGGTGTACGCCGCCACCGGCAGCGGCAGCAGCCCCGGCTGGAACGCCGCACGGGTCCACACCACCCCCCGGTGGTACGGCGCCCCGGCCCGCGCCGCCGCCCCGGCGAGCGCCAGCACCGCTTCCGGCGCCGCCACGGCCGGGTACTCCGGCGGCACCAACTGCTGCGTCACCCCGTCGTCCCGCACCGCCGCCTCGGCGATCACCAGGTCGCCGTCGCCGATCCCCGGCCGGACCGCGCCCGCCGTACCGAGGCGTACGAAGGTCCGTACGCCCGCGTCGGCCAGCTCCTGGAACAGCAGCACCGCGCCGGGCGCGCCCACGCCGTGCGAGGCGACGACCACCGGCAGCCCCTGCCAGGTGCCGGTGAACGTCCGGTACTCGCGGTGGTACGCGATCTCCGCGGCGTCGTCGAGCAGCTCGGCGACAGCGGCGGCACGGGCCGGGTCGCCGACCACGACGGCCTGCGGCGGCAGCCCGCCGCGCGGCAGGCGGGCGATGGGGGACAACTCTGGGGACACGGGTCGGCTCCAAGGGCTCGGCGCACGGGACAATGCGCACGGGACGGCGGTCGCCCCCCAACCTACGGGCCCGCCCCGGCGCACCCGCAACGCGGTCCCGCCCGGCCGCCTCATCCCCGCCCGGCCGCCACCTCCAACTCCAGCAGCCACTGCACGACTTCGGCGTGGTGCCGGGCCTGGAGCAGGTCCGTTCCCCACACGTACAGGCCGTGCCCCGCGACGACCACGGCGGGCATCCGCGGCTCCCTGGCCTCCTCCAGACGGTCCCCGAGCACGTCCATGTCCTGGCTGTTGGCGATGACCGGCAGCCGTACCGCCGCCCCATCGGCGGGCAGGCCGAGCCCCTTGAGCATCTCCAGGTCCCGGAAGACGATGCCACCGGGCCGCCGCCGGCCCATCGCCACGGCGGCGACCGTGTGGACGTGCACGACCGCGCCCGCCCCGGTCAGCCGTACCACGCGGGCGTGCAGTCCGGCCTCGGCGGACGGCTTCCCGGCCCCGGCCGACGTGCCCGCCGTCCCCGCGACGGCGGCGCCCCGGCCGTCGACCAGCACCACGTCGTCCGCGATCAGCTCGCCCTTGTCCCGCCCGCTCGCGGTCACCGCGAGTCGCAGCGGATCGCGCGCCAGCACGACCGACAGGTTGCCGGACGTGCCGCGCATCCAGCCGAACGCGGCGAACCGCGCGGCCTCGGCGGCCAGCCGGGCCCCGGCCCGTCGCACCTCGTCGGCGCCGACGACCGGCACGTCCGGCGCCGCCGCCGCTGCCCCGGCTCCCGTACGGATCTCCAGCTCCGCGAAGGACGCCACCTCGGGATGATCGCCCACCCCGCTCTCGTAGTACGGCTCGCCCGGCCGCCGCACCCCGGCCGTGTGCCAGCCCGCGGCCTGCGCCGCGTCCAGCTCCCCGGGCCGGTCGGACAGGAACAGCACCCGCCCCGGCGCGGCCCCCAGGTCCGCGGTGATCGCCTCGTACGACGCGGCCACCAGCTTGGGCCCGGCGTTCTCCGTGTCGTAGAACTGCCCGGTCAGCGGCCGCAGATCGCCCTCCGGACTGTGCCCGAACCACGCCCGCTGCGCCGCCACCGACCCCGACGAGTACACGTGCAGCCGTACGCCCGCCGCGTGCCACTCGCGCAGCCGGGGCAGCACGTCGGGGTAGAAGTGCGAGACCAGCTCCCCGCTCGCGAAGCCCTCGGCCCACACGATGCCCTGGAGGGTCTTCAGGGGCGTGGCCTTGCGGTCCTCGTCCAGCCACGCGCCGAGCGCCCGCTCGATCCGGGCCGCGTCGGCGGCCGGCTCGTCCAGCAGCGCCCGTATCTGCCCGACGGCCCGCCGTACCTCGGGTTCCGCGGCCCGCTCGGTCAGCAGCCGCCGGAACCGCTTGCGCGCATACGGATACAGCTCGCCGACGACGAAACCCGTCGCGCTCGTGGTGCCCTCGATGTCGAGCACCACATGGTCCACGTCGAACGTGCGGGTCACGCCGTACTCCGTTCCGCCCGGCCGGCCGTGAGCGTGTCGAAGTCCGGGAACCGCAGCGCGATGTCGTCGCCCGTGAACGTGCCGACCCAGCCGTCCTCCTCGTGGAAGAAGCGGAGGGCCGTGAAGGACGGGCGGGTGCCCATGTCGAACCAGTGGGTGGTGCCCCGCGGCACGCCCAGCAGGTCGCCCTCCTCGCACAGCACGGCATGCACCTCGCCGCCCGCGTGCAGGTAGAACACCCCGGACCCGGCGACGAAGAACCGCACCTCGTCGTCGTCCTCGTGGGTGTGCTCGGCGAGGAACTTCTCCCGCGCCGCCTTCGCCCTGTCCGGCCACGCCGGGTCGTCGCAGGGGTGCAGGGACGCCACGTCCACCGTCACGAACCCCTCCTCGGCGGTCAGCGTGCCGATCTCCGCCCGGTACGCCGCGAGGACGGCCGCGGGCTCCGCGTCCGGCGCCACGTCCGTACGCACCGGCCACTGCTCGTACCGCACCCCGATCGGCGCCAGCGCCGCGGCGATCTCCGCGGGCTCGGCGGTGCGCCGCAGCACGGTCTCCGGGCCGCTCTCCGGCCACGTGGTCAGCAAGGTCATGAGGCTCTCCAAGGTCGGTGACGGGGCTGGAGAAACACGGACACGGGGCGCGGGAGCGACCGGGTCCTGTCTGGCGATGCTAGTGCGGGGGTCAGGGACCGGAACCGGTACGACCGTCCGCGAACGGAACCGGTACGGGCCTCCGCGTACCGGACCCCGTCGCTATGGCGCCGCCGTTGCCCTGCCCGGCGCGACCCGCCCGCCACGTGTGCGATCTCCGCCCGGCGGGTACCTCAGGGAGCCGGAAGCGCGAAGACAAAACCGACAGGAGGCGAAGAGCGCAGGTCATGGACGCATGGGACGTGATCGTCGTCGGCGCGGGCTCGGCCGGAGGCGTACTGGCCGACCGGCTCACCGAGGACCCCGGACGGTCCGTACTGCTGCTGGAGGCGGGCCCCGACCACGGCAGCTCGCCCGACGGCCTGCCCGACGACGTGGCCACCAGCCCCGCCGCCACGCACAGCCACGACTGGGGGTACGTGAGCGAGCCCGGCGCCCTCGGCCGCACCGTCGCGCTGCCCCGCGGCAAGCTCGTCGGCGGTTCCTCGGCGATCAACTCCGCGATCGCCCTGCGCGGGCACCCGCAGGACTACGACGCCTGGGCCGCCCAGGGGAACGACGGCTGGTCGTTCGCGGAGTTCCTGCCCAGCCTGCGCCGCGTCGAACGCGACCTGGACGCCGGGCCGCCCTGGCACGGCACCGACGGCCCCGTCCCCGTACGGCGGTACGGCAAGGACGAGACGAACCGGTGGCAGCGCGCCTTCCACCACGCCTGCACCGCCCTCGGGCACCCGCCCGTCGCCGACCACAACGCCCCCGGCGCACGCGGCGTCGGCCCGGTCCCGGTCAACCGGATCGGCGGCGTCCGGCAGAGCACCGCCCTCACCTACCTAGCCCGGGCCCGCGACCGGGACAACCTCACCGTGCGCGGCGACATCCTCGTCGACCGGGTCGTCCTGCGCGACGGCCGGGCGGTGGGCGTCCAACTGGCCGACCCGGCCCGTACGGTGCTGCCCGCCCGCCGGGTCGTGCTCGCCGCCGGCGCCTACGGCAGCCCGCCGGTCCTGCTGCGCTCCGGCATCGGCCCGGCGGACCACCTGCACGACCTCGGCATCCCCGTGACGGCCGACCTGCCCGGCGTGGGGGAGGACCTGCGCGACCACCCCGCCGTCACCCTCACGTACGCCACCGGCGCCGCACCGCCCGGCCCACGCGACCCGGTGCTGCAAACCTTCCTGACCTGCGACCTCAGCGGCGGCGACGGCCCGCCCGACCTCCAGGTCTTCCCCTCGGGCCCCGAGACGGACGAGGACGGGGCGACGGTGCTCACCTTCTGGGTGGCGCTGCTGCGGCCGTCCTCCCGCGGCCGGCTGTGGCTGCGCTCCACCGACCCCCGTGACGCCCCGCGCATCGACGTCGGCTTCCTGCGCGACCCGGAGGACACCCGCCGCATGCTGACGGGTATGCGGCTGGCCCGCTCCCTCACCCGTACCGCGCCCCTGTCCGGGCTGCTCCGTGAGGAGCGCGCGCCGGGCCCCGCCGTCACCACCGACGCACACCTGGCCGAAGCGCTGCGGCAGACCGTCAGCGGCTACCAGCACGCTGCCGGGACCTGCCGGATGGGCCCGGCCGCGGACCCCGGCGCGGTGGTCTCCGCGACCGGTGCCGTGCACGGAGTCGAAGCCCTGCACGTCATCGACGCCTCCGTGATGCCGACGCTGCCCGCCGCCAACACCAACCTCACCGCCATGGCCGTCGCCGAGCACTGCGTGCGGGGACTCTGAGCTTCCGGCACGCCGAAGGGCGGCCCCCGGAAGGGGACCGCCCTCAGGACGACAGGGGAGCCGGCGGGTCAGCCGCGCTGCTCCAGTATCGACTTGGTCCGGGCGCGGACGTCCTCCGTGTCCAGGCCGCGGATGGTCAGCGTCGTGCGGCGGCGCAGCACGTCGTCGACCGTCTCCGCCCACTCGTGGTCACGGGCGTAGACGACCTGGGCCCAGATCTCCGGCGCGTCCGGGTGGATGCGCTCGGCCAGGGCCGCGTCCTCGTTGGCCAGCCGCGCGATGTCGAAGGACAGCGAACCGTAGTGGGTGGCCAGGTGGCGGGCGGTCTCCGGCGCCATGCGCGGGCCGGGGACCGAGCCGTCGACCAGCAGGCGGTGAGCGACCGCGTTGGGGTTGGCGATACCCGGCAGCGGCAGCTTCTTCGGCAGGTGCGCGATCGGCTCCATGTCCTCGGCCAGCGGCTGGCCGGGCAGCGCCGCCAGCTTGTTCATGACCGTACGGCCGATGTGGCGGAAGGTGGTCCACTTGCCGCCCGCGACGGAGAGCATGCCGCCCGCGCCCTCGGTGACGACGGTCTCGCGCTTGGCCTTGGAGGTGTCGCCGGGGCCGCCCGGCAGCACCCGCAGGCCCGCGAAGGAGTACGTGATCAGGTCACGCGAGAGCTGCTGGTCGCGGACGGAGAAGGCCGCCTCGTCCAGGATCTGCGCGGTGTCCTTCTCGGTGACGCGGACGTCCGCCGGGTCGCCCTCGAACTCCTCGTCGGTGGTACCGAGCAGCAGCATGTCCTCCCAGGGGAGGGCGAAGGTGATGCGGTACTTGTCGATCGGGGTCGCCAGCGCGGCCTTCCAGGGGGAGGTGCGCTTGAGGACCAGGTGCGCGCCCTTGGACAGGCGGATGGAGGGCGCCGCGTTCGGGTTCTCCATCTTGCGCAGGTGGTCGACCCACGGACCGGTCGCGTTCAGGACCAGGCGCGCGTTGACACCGAACTCGGTGCCGTCGGTGCCGTCCTTCAGCTCGGCACCGGTGACCCGGCCCTGGGTGAAGCGCAGGCCGGTGACCTCGGCGTGGTTGAGGACCGTGGCGCCGGCCTCGACGGCCGCGCGGACCGTCATCAGGGCCATCCGCGCGTCGTTCATCTGGTCGTCGCCGTACACCGCGACGGCCTTGAGGTTGTCCGTCCGCAGCTCCGGCACGTCGCGCTGGGCCTTGGACGGGCTGATGACGTGACCGACACCGTCACCGAAGGCGGACAGCGCGGAGTAGGCGAAGACGCCCGCGCCGAGCTTGGCCGCGCCGTGCGGGCCGCCCTTGTAGACCGGCAGGTAGAAGGTCAACGGGTTGGCGAGGTGGGGGGCCACCTCACGCGAGACCGCACGGCGCTCGAAGTGGTTCTCCGCCACCAGCTTGACCGCGCCGGTCTGCAGGTAGCGCAGACCGCCGTGGAGCAGCTTGGAGGAGGCGGAGGAGGTGGCGCCGGCGAAGTCGCCGGCGTCCACCAGCGCAACCCGCAGCCCCGACTGCGCGGCGTGCCAGGCGGTGGAGATGCCCAGGATGCCGCCGCCGATCACCAGGAGGTCGTACGTCGCCTTGGAAAGCTGCTCCCGGGTCTCGGCGCGGCTCTGGGTGGAACCGTCGGCCGGGTGCGTCCCGAGGGCCGGGACGCTCTGCAGGGTGCTCATGATTACTCCTCGTCCTCGATCCAGCCCATGGTCCGCTCGACGGCCTTGAGCCAGCTCTTGTACTCGCGGTCGCGGGTCTCCGCGTCCATGCGGGGGGTCCACTCGGCGGCCCGGCGCCAGTTGGCGCGCAGCGCGTCGGTGTCCGGCCAGAAGCCGACGGCCAGTCCGGCGGCGTAGGCGGCGCCGAGGCAGGTCGTCTCGGCCACCATCGGGCGCACCACGGGGGCGTCCAGGAAGTCCGAGATGGTCTGCATCAGCAGGTTGTTGGAGGTCATTCCGCCGTCGACCTTCAGCGCGGTCAGGTCGACGCCGGAGTCCTTGGTCATGGCGTCGGTGATCTCGCGGGTCTGCCAGGCGGTGGCCTCGAGGACGGCGCGGGCGATGTGTGCCTTGGTGACGTAGCGGGTCAGGCCCGCGATCACGCCGCGCGCGTCCGAGCGCCAGTAGGGGGCGAACAGGCCGGAGAACGCCGGGACGAAGTACGCGCCGCCGTTGTCCTCGACGGTGCTGGCCAGCGTCTCGATCTCGGCGGCCGAGTTGATCAGGCCCATCTGGTCGCGCATCCACTGCACCAGCGAACCGGTGACGGCGATCGAGCCCTCCAGGGCGTACACCGGCGGCTCGTCGCCGATGCGGTAGCCGACCGTGGTCAGCAGCCCGTTGTAGGAGTTGACGGGCTCGTCACCGGTGTTCATCAGCATGAAGGTGCCGGTGCCGTACGTGGACTTGGCCTCGCCCTTGTCGTAGCAGGTCTGGCCGAACAGCGCGGCCTGCTGGTCGCCCAGTGCCGAGGCGACCGGTACGCCGGCCAGCGCGCCCGCGGCGGCGGTGCCGTACACCTCGGCCGACGAGCGGATCTCCGGCAGCACCGCGGCCGGGATGTCGATGGAGTGCAGGATCTTCTCGTCCCACTCCAGCCGGCGCAGGTTCATCAGCAGGGTGCGCGAGGCGTTGGTGACGTCGGTGACGTGCACGCCGCCCTGGGCGCCGCCGGTCAGGTTCCAGATGACCCAGGAGTCCATGGTGCCGAAGAGGATGTCCCCGGCCTCGGCGCGCTCGCGCAGGCCCTCGACGTTGTCCAGCAGCCAGCGGATCTTCGGGGCGGCGAAGTACGAGGCCAGCGGCAGGCCGGTCTCGCGGCGGAAGCGGTCCTTGCCGACGTTGCGGCCCAGCTCGCGGCAGAGCCCGTCGGTACGGGTGTCCTGCCAGACGATGGCGTTGTGGACCGGCTCGCCGGTGTTCTTGTCCCACATCAGCGTGGTCTCGCGCTGATTGGTGATGCCGATGGCCTTGACGTCCTTGGCGGTGATGCCGGCCTTGTCGACGGCACCGGCCACGACCTGCTGGACGTTGGCCCAGATCTCCTTGGCGTCGTGCTCGACCCACCCCGGCTTGGGGAAGATCTGTTCGTGCTCCTTCTGGTCGACCGAGACGATCCGGCCGTCCTTGTCGAACACGATGCAGCGGCTGGACGTGGTGCCCTGGTCGATGGCCGCGATGAATGGGCCGTGGCCGTGCGAGGCGGTGCTGTGGTTGTCGCTCATGGTGTGTGTGCTCCAAAAATCTTCGGTCGGGCGGCGCGGCTCAGGCGAACGCGAGGTTGTAGATACCACCGGCGATCGCGCCGCCGATCAGCGGACCGGCGACCGGGATCCAGGCGTATCCCCAGTCCGACCCGCCCTTGTTCGGCAGCGGAAGCAGCGAGTGGACGATACGCGGACCGAGGTCGCGAACCGGGTTGATCGCGTAGCCGGTCGGGCCGCCCAGCGACAGACCGATGCCGACGACCACGAACGCGGTCAGCAGTGCGCCGATGACGCCGACGCCCTTGCCGTCGTCACTGAGGCCCTGCGTGAGGATCGCCAGCACGAGCACGATGGTGGCGATGACCTCCGTGGTCAGGTTCTGCACCGCGTTGCGGATCTCGGGTCCGGTGGAGAAGACCCCGAGAACCGGGCCGGCCTTGGGGGCCGCCGCCTTGTCGACCATGCCTTCCTGCCCGCTCTGCTCGCCCACGATCTCCGGGTCGGTCAGATGGGCCCGGAAGTGGCCGTAGTAAGCGAGCCACACGAGCACCGCGCCGATCATGGCGCCGAGCAGCTGTCCGGCGAAGTACACCGGTACGTCGCCCCACGGCGTGCCGCCCTTGACGGCCAGTCCCACGGTGACCGCCGGGTTGAGGTGCGCGCCGGACTTCGACGCGATGTACGCGCCGGTCAGTACGGCGAAACCCCACCCGAAGGCGATGGCCACCCATCCCGCTTCGAATGCCTTCGAGCGCTTCAGCGTGACGGCGGCGCAGACGCCACCGCCCAGCAGGATCAGAACAGCGGTACCGATGGTCTCGCTGATGAAGATGTCGGAGCTGGACACCCGCGACTCCTTTGTCCTTCGTCCAGGGGAAGGCGGACCCCGGGTCCCTCCGAGGTCCGCGCCCTCCGAGAGGGCGTTGGTCGGCCTCCGGCACTGTCCACCATAACCAATATTGTCGTTTGGTGTTCGACAATGCCGACCGACGAACGGCAGTTTTCTTCACACGTAGCAGCCCGTCAAGGGTTCTGTGACTGAAAACTTAGGTGAACATATGGGATGGAAGGGGTCAGAATCGCCCTGCGCCGAGGTCCCGGGACACCGCCCGTGCGCAATCCCGCACGGCGGCGACGATTTCCGGCCGCAGCTCACCCGGCTCGCCGTCCCGGCAGACCCGCTCCACCGCACCCGTCACGCCCACCGCGCCCACCGGCATCCGCCGCCGGTCGTGGATGGGCGCGGCCACCGACGCCACGCCCTCCCAGGTCTCCTCCACGTCGGCCGCCCAGCCGCGGGCCCGGGTGAGGTCCAGCACACCCTCCAGGTCCTCCAGCGCGGTCACCGTGCGCGGCGTGAACGCCTGCCGCTCGGCCTCCGCCGCCTCACTGTGCGCCACCGGGTCGTACGCCGTCAGCACCTTGCCCAGCGCCGTGCTGTGCAGCGGGTGCATCGCGCCGACCTCCAGCACCTGACGGCTGTCGTCGGGCCGGAAGACGTGGTGCACGATCAGCACGCCCTGCTGGTGCAGCACCCCCAGGTAGACGCTCTCGCCGCTGGAGCGCGCCAGGTCGTCCGTCCACACGAGCGCCCGGGCGCGCAGCTCGTGCACGTCCAGATAGCTGTTGCCGAGCCGCAGCAGCTCCGCGCCCAGCTGGTAGCGGCCGGACGCCGGGTCCTGCTCGACGAAGCCCTCCTGCTGGAGGGTGCGCAGGATGCCGTGCGCGGTGCCCTTGGCCAGGCCCAGCGCGGACGAGATGTCGGAGAGGCCCAGCCGCCGCTCACCGCCGGCCAGCAGGCGCAGCATCGCGGCGGCACGTTCCAGTGACTGGATGTTCCGTGCCATCGGGCAACCTCCGGTGAAGCGGTGAAGCGGGTGACATGGTGCGGTGTACGGCAGCGCGATCGGCCCAGGAGGGCGGTTCGGCAATGCTGAACGATATCGGTGAATGCCGACCCTGTGGCAGTCGACCGACCCCTGTCAATGATCTTGACCAGGTCCCGCACCGCCTCCCGCACGGCTCCCGGGGGCCCCGGCTGCCGCGCGGCCCCCGTACGACTTGCGGGAGTCCAAGCCCTGGGACACCCGGGCCACCGGCAGCCACGCCCGCTACCCTGACCGGGTGCGCCTTCTACCGGAAGACGCAAAGCCGACAGCCGTCGCAACCAGGGGAGCACCTCCATGGCCTCGTACACGCCATCGTCCACCAGCACATCCCGCACCACGGCACTCCGCGAGGCCCTCGCCTCCCGCGTGGTGGTGGCCGACGGGGCGATGGGCACGATGCTCCAGGCACAGGACCCGTCGATGGAGGACTTCCAGCAGCTGGAGGGCTGCAACGAGATCCTGAACATCACCCGTCCGGACATCGTCCGTTCGGTCCACGAGGAGTACTTCGCGGTCGGTGTCGACTGCGTCGAGACCAACACCTTCGGCGCCAACCACGCCGCGCTCGCCGAGTACGACATCCCCGAGCGGGTCTACGAACTGTCCGAGTCGGGCGCCCGCATCGCCCGCGAGGTCGCCGACGAGTTCACCGCCTCGACCGGGCAGCAGCGCTGGGTGCTCGGCTCCATGGGCCCCGGCACCAAGCTGCCCACCCTCGGCCACGTCGACTACGCCACCCTGCGCGACGCCTACCAGCAGAACGCCGAAGGCATGATCGCCGGCGGCGCCGACGCGCTGCTCGTCGAGACCACCCAGGACCTGCTCCAGACCAAGGCCGCCGTCCTCGGCGCCCGCCGCGCCCTGGAGGCCACCGGCACCGACCTGCCGGTGATCTGCTCGGTGACCGTCGAGACCACCGGCACCATGCTGCTCGGCTCGGAGATCGGCGCCGCGCTGACCGCGCTGGAGCCGCTCGGCATCGACATGATCGGCCTGAACTGCGCCACCGGCCCCGCCGAGATGAGCGAGCACCTGCGCTACCTCGCGCGCAACGCCCGCGTCCCGCTGTCCTGCATGCCGAACGCCGGTCTGCCCGTCCTCGGCAAGGACGGCGCCCACTACCCGCTGTCCCCGGGCGAGCTGGCCGACGCCCAGGAGACCTTCGTCGGCGAGTACGGGCTCTCGCTCGTCGGCGGCTGCTGCGGTACGACGCCGGAGCACCTGCGCCAGGTCGTCGAGCGGGTACGGGGCCTGGCCCCCACCGAGCGCAGCCCGCGCCCCGAGCCGGGCGCCGCCTCCCTGTACCAGACCGTCCCGTTCCGCCAGGACACCTCGTACCTGGCCATCGGTGAGCGCACCAACGCCAACGGCTCCAAGAAGTTCCGCGAGGCCATGCTGGACGGCCGCTGGGACGACTGCGTGGAGATGGCCCGCGACCAGATCCGCGAGGGCGCCCACCTGCTCGACCTGTGCGTGGACTACGTCGGCCGGGACGGCGTCGCCGACATGCGGGAGCTGGCCGGCCGCTTCGCCACCGCCTCCACCCTGCCCATCGTGCTGGACTCCACCGAGGTACCGGTGATCCAGGCGGGCCTGGAGAAGCTCGGCGGCCGCGCGGTCATCAACTCCGTCAACTACGAGGACGGCGACGGCCCCGAGTCGCGGTTCGCCAGGGTCGCCGCGCTGGCCCGGGAGCACGGCGCCGCCCTGATGGCGCTGACCATCGACGAGGAGGGCCAGGCCCGTACCGTCGAGAACAAGGTCGCCATCGCCGAGCGCATCATCGAGGACCTGACGTCCAACTGGGGCATCCGCGAGTCGGACATCCTCATCGACTGCCTGACCTTCACCATCTGCACCGGCCAGGAGGAGTCCCGCAAGGACGGCGTCAACACCATCGAGGCGATCCGCGAGCTGAAGCGGCGTCACCCCGACGTGCAGACCACGCTGGGCCTGTCCAACATCTCCTTCGGCCTCAACCCGGCCGCCCGTATCGTGCTCAACTCCGTCTTCCTCGACGAGTGCGTCAAGGCCGGACTGGACTCCGCGATCGTGCACGCCTCCAAGATCCTGCCGATCGCACGCCTGGAGGAGGAGCAGGTCAAGGTCGCCCTCGACCTGATCTACGACCGGCGCGAGGAGGGCTACGACCCGCTCCAGAAGCTCCTGGAGCTGTTCGAGGGCGCCACCGCCAAGTCGCTGAAGGCGGGCAAGGCCGAGGAACTGCTCGCGCTGCCCCTGGAGGAGCGGCTGCGGCGCCGCATCATCGACGGCGAGAAGAACGGCCTGGACGCCGACCTGGAAGCGGCGCTCGCCGAACGCCCGGCCCTGGACATCGTCAACGACACCCTGCTCGAAGGCATGAAGGTGGTCGGTGAGCTGTTCGGCTCCGGCCAGATGCAACTGCCGTTCGTGCTCCAGTCCGCCGAGGTCATGAAGACGGCGGTGGCCTACCTGGAGCCGCACATGGAGAAGACCGACGCCGACGGCAAGGGCACCATCGTCCTGGCGACCGTCCGCGGCGACGTGCACGACATCGGCAAGAACCTCGTCGACATCATCCTGTCCAACAACGGCTACAACGTCGTCAACCTCGGCATCAAACAGCCGGTTTCGGCCATCCTGGAAGCCGCCGAGGAACACCGGGCCGACGTCATCGGCATGTCGGGACTGCTGGTCAAATCCACGGTGATCATGAAGGAGAACCTGGAGGAGCTCAACCAGCGCAAGATGGCGGCCGACTTCCCCGTCATCCTCGGCGGCGCGGCCCTGACCCGCGCCTACGTCGAACAGGACCTGCACGAGATCTACGAGGGCGAGGTCCGCTACGCCCGCGACGCCTTCGAGGGCCTGCGCCTGATGGACGCCCTGATCGCCGTCAAGCGCGGCGTGCCCGGCGCCACCCTTCCCGAGCTCAAGCAGCGCCGCGTCCCCAAGCGCGACATCGAGATCAAGGAGCCGGAGCAGGAGGAGGGTACCGTCCGCTCCGACGTGTCCACCGACAACCCCGTGCCCACCCCGCCCTTCTGGGGCACCCGCGTCGTCAAGGGCATCCAGCTCGCCGACTACGCGTCCTGGCTGGACGAGGGCGCCCTGTTCAAGGGGCAGTGGGGCCTCAAGCAGGCCCGTACGGGTGACGGCCCCTCGTACGAGGAACTGGTCGAGTCCGAGGGACGGCCCCGGCTGCGCGGCTGGCTGGACAAGCTCCAGACCGAGAACCTCCTGGAGGCCGCCGTCGTCCACGGGTACTTCCCCTGCTACTCCAAGGGCGACGACCTGATCCTGCTCAACGAGGACGGCACCGAGCGCACCCGCTTCACCTTCCCGCGCCAGCGCCGCGGCCGGCGGCTGTGCCTGGCCGACTTCTTCCGCCCGGAGGAGTCCGGCGAGCGGGACGTGGTCGGCCTCCAGGTCGTCACCGTCGGCTCGAAGATCGGCGAGGCCACCGCCGAGCTGTTCGCCTCCGACTCCTACCGCGACTACCTGGAACTGCACGGCCTGTCCGTGCAGCTCGCCGAGGCCCTCGCCGAGTACTGGCACGCCCGCGTCCGCGCCGAGCTGGGCTTCGCGGGCGAGGACCCCGCTGACGTCGAGGACATGTTCGCGCTGAAGTACCGCGGCGCCCGCTTCTCGCTCGGCTACGGGGCCTGCCCCGACCTGGAGGACCGCGCCAAGATCGCCGACCTGCTGCGGCCGGAGCGGATCGGGGTGCAGCTCTCGGAAGAGTTCCAGCTGCACCCGGAGCAGTCCACCGACGCGATCGTCATCCACCACCCGGAGGCGAAGTACTTCAACGCGCGGTAGCAGCGGTGGTACCGGGGCCGGCGGGGCCACGGAAGTCCCCGCGGGCCACGCGCGTCTCCCCGCTCAGCCGTACACTGGTCGGTCCGGTAGAGGCCGGCCGCTCCCCCTCGCGGGAGAGCGGCCGGCCCTTTCGTCCCTCCGGGGACGCGCGAGTACGGAGGTGCACGGATGACCAGCAGCATCCCCGCGGTAGGTACCCGTACGGCCGACGGCGCCACCCTGGAGGCCGTCTTCCTCGACCTGGACGGCACCCTCGTCGACACCGAGGGCTTCTGGTGGGAGGCGGAGGCCCAGGTCTTCGCCGGACTGGGCCACGTACTGGACGACCACCACCGCCAGGTCGTCGTCGGCGGGCCGATGAAGCGCAGCGCCGCGTACCTGATCGAGGTGACCGGCGCCGACATCGGCCTGGACGAGCTGAGCGTGCTGCTCAACGCCCGGTTCGCCGAGCGCATCGCCCGCGGCGTGCCGCTGATGCCCGGCGCCCGTCGGCTGCTCGCCGAGCTGTCCGCGCACGGCGTGCCCACCGCCCTGGTCTCCGCCTCGCACCGCACCGTCATCGACCGGATGCTGCACTCCCTGGGCCCGGAGCACTTCCGCCTGACCCTGGCGGGCGACGACCTGCCCCGTACGAAGCCCCACCCGGACCCGTACCTGACCGCGGCCGCCCGGCTCGGTGTGGACCCCCGGCGCTGCGCCGTGGTGGAGGACACCGTCACCGGTGTGACGGCGGGGGAGGCGGCCGGCTGCCAGGTCGTCGCGGTGCCGTCGGTCGCCCCGATCGGCCCCGGCGCGGGCCGTACCGTCGTCGGTTCGCTGGAAGAAGTGGATCTCCCATTTCTCCGGTCGCTCATCACGGACGGCCGGTGACACGTGTACTGAGCGTGTCCCGCTGAAAACGGAAGAAACTGTAAGGAGCGGGCCGCTCATTTTCCGTGACGAATGCGGCGGCCGAATTCAGCCGGACGATCACCTCAATGGCGGAGTGACGTTTCTCACGCGCAGACCCGTCGACAGTGCGGCGTGCGGTCGTTCCAGGGGGGCTTTCTCCTGGTTTCCCTGGGGGTAAGTGTCCGGATTGATGGAGGCACGCACGGTTCGTTCCACCGTCCGGATATCGATCACCGGCCATCCGTTATCCGGGCGTGATATTCGTTCAACTCTGTTGTGTCCCGGAGGCCCTGGCAGTTCCTACTAATGTCAACGCGAGCAACACCTCTGCGCTGATAAGGAACCTGCCGACGATGAATCGCAAGACCTTGGTGCTGCCGGCTCTGGCCGGTCTGCTCGTCCCCACGCTCGCCGCCTGCGGCAGTTCGGACGGCTCCGGCGAAGGCGGCAAGCCGATCAAGGTCGGCACCACCGCCCAACTGGAGGCCACCAAGGACGCGCCCGCCCCGCTCGACCCCGCGCAGGCGTACGACGTCGACGCGTGGAACGTGCTGCGCGGAACCCTGCAGACGCTCATGCGCCTGCCCCGCAGCGGCACCGCGCCGGTCCCCGAGGCCGCCGAGTCCTGCGGATTCCGCGACACCCAGAACGAGCAGTTCCGCTGCAAACTCCGCGACGGACTGAAGTTCTCCAACGGGCACGCCCTGACGTCCAAGGACGTGAAGTTCTCCATCGACCGGATGCTGGCCATCAAGTACGACCGTGGCCCCATCTCCCTGGTGGACAACGTCGACAAGGTCGAGACGCCCAGCGACACCGAGGTGGTCTTCCACCTCAAGAAGCCGGACGCCACCTTCCCGCAGAAGCTCGCCACCCCGGCGGCGGCCATCGTCGACAGCGAGGTGTATCCGGCCAAGGGCCTCTACAAGGGCTTCGAGGTGTCCGGCTCCGGTCCGTACACCGTCAAGGTCGAGCACAGCGGAGAGCGCATCAGCAAGGCCGTCTTCACCAAGAACCCCGACTACAAGGGCGGGATCGAGGCGAAGAACTCCACCGTCGAGATGCAGTTCTTCGAGGACTCCGACGGCATGGAGAAGGCCCTGCGCAAGGGCGACATCGACCTGATGAACCGCAGCCTGACCCCCGACCAGATCAAGGGCCTGGAGAACGCCCGCGACGAGCACGTCGCCCTGACGGCCGTACCCGGCTCCGAGATCCGCTACCTGGCCTTCAACACCGACGACCCCTCGGTCTCCGACAAGGCCGTCCGCCAGGCCATGGCCCAGTTGGTCAACCGCTCCGCGCTGGTCCGCGACGTGTACTCCTACGCCGGCGACCCGCTGTACTCCCTGGTGCCCAAGGGTCTCACCGGCCACATCAACTCGTTCTTCACCAAGTACGGCAACCCGAGCGTCCCCGCCGCCCGCAAGATCCTCCAGCAGGCGCACATCAACACCCCGGTGAAGCTCACCCTCACCTACACCGCGAACCACTACGGCTCCAGCACCGCCAAGGAGTTCAGGGAACTCCAGAGCCAGCTCAACAAGAGCGGCCTGTTCGAGGTCCAGATCAAGGGCATCGACAACTGGACCCAGTTCCGCAAGGAGCAGTCCGAGGGCAAGTACGCCGCCTACGGCATGGGCTGGTTCGCCGACCTCCCCGACGCGGACAACTACATCGCGCCGTTCATCGGCAAGGGGAACTTCCTCAACTCCCCGTACCGCAACAACAAGATCGAGTCCCAGCTGATCCCCACCACCCGGCAGCAGACCGACCGCAACTCCGCCGCCGAGGGCTTCAAGCAGGCCCAGGACATCATCGCGGACGAGGTACCGATCCTCCCGCTGTGGCAGGGCAAGCAGTACGTCGCCTCCCGCGACGACATCACCGGCGCCGAGTGGGCCCTGAACTCCTCCTCGGCCCTCCAGATCTGGGAACTGGGCCGCGGCGTGAGCAGCAACTGACGACGACCTCCGGCCGGCGCCACCGCGCGCCGGCCGGCTGCCGCATCCCCGAGACGGCGCGCACCACCACAACCGATGACGGCACCCTGCCGGCACACCGACACCGGCACCCGCCGGTGCGGACACACCGCTGAACCGCCAGGACGACTGTGAGGAACACGCACGTGAGGAAACGCGACCAGTGGCTCGCCGCACCGCTGGGGGCAGGGCTCGTCGCCGCCCTGCTCAGCGGCTGCGGAACCGGCGAGGGTTCGGCCGCCGGGACCGGTGAACCCGTGGTGATGGGCATGACCGACAAGGTCGTCTCCACCGACCCGGCCGCCGGCTACGACCCGGTCTCCTGGCTGCTGTTCAACAACGTCTTCCAGTCGTTGCTGAGCTTCCCCAAGGGCAGCACCAGCCCCGAGCCCGAGGCCGCCGACTCCTGCGGCTTCGTCGAGGGCGGCAGCACCGTCTACAAGTGCACCCTCAAGGACGGCCTGAAGTTCAGCAACGGCAACAGCCTGACCTCCGAGGACGTCAAGTTCTCCTTCGACCGGATCAAGCGGATCAACGACAAGCGCGGCCCGGCCGTGATGTTCGCCGGTCTGGACAAGGTCGAGGCCCCCGACGACCGGACGGTCGTCTTCCGCCTCAAGAGCCCCGACGCGACCTTCCCCATGAAGATCGCCTCCGGTGCCGGCTCCATCGTCGACCACCGTGAGTACGCGCCCGACAAGCTGCGCACCGACAACAAGGCCGTCGGCTCCGGCGTCTACACCCTCAACGACTACGACGCCTCCTCCGAAGCCGTCTTCGGCGTCAACAGCTCGTACAAGGGCCCCGCCAAGGTCAAGAACTCCGGCATGACCATGAAGTTCTTCACCAGTCAGGACACGCTGAAGAAGGCGGTCCAGGACGGCTCCATCGACATCGCCTACCGCGGTCTGGCCATGAGGGACATCGCCTCGCTGGACCAGGCGTCCGACAGCCAGACGCAGGGCATCCAGGTCGTCGAAGGCAAGAGCGCCGAGGTCATGCACCTGGTCTTCAACATGCGCGACCCGGTGGCCGGCAAGCTCGGCGTCCGCAAGGCCGTCGCCTACCTGCTGGACCGCTCCACGCTCGTCCGCGACGTCTACAAGCGCACCGCCGAACCGCTGTACTCGATCGTCCCCGCGGGCATCACCGGCCACAACACGGCCTTCTTCTCCACCTACGGCGACCGGCCGCAGACCGACAAGGCCCTCGCCGCCCTGCGCGACGCCGGCTACAACAACAAGAAGGTCCCGCTCACCCTCTGGGCCACCCCCGTCCGCTACGGCCCCGGCACCGTCCCGGCCTTCCAGGAGATCGCCCAGCAGCTCAACGCCAGCGGCCTCTTCGACGCCAAGGTCAAGAGCGTGCCCATCGAGGAGTTCGAGCAGGGCGTGGAAGCCGGGAAGTACGGCGCCTACGTCAAGGGCTGGGTCCCCGACTACCCGGACCCCGACAACTTCACCCAGCCGTTCTTCGGCAAGGACAACGTCCTGCGCAACCACTACGACGCCAAGCGGATCACCTCGAAGCTGCTGCCCGGCACCGCCGGCCAGCCCGACCGGCAGGCGACCAAGACCGCCTTCCGCGAGGTGCAGGACATCGTCGCCGAGGAACTGCCGGTCATACCGGTGTGGCAGGGCAAGCAGTACGCCGTCGCCCGCCAGAACGTCGACGGCCTCCAGTGGACGCTGGACGCCACCACCGTCTTCCGCTTCTGGGAGCTGAAGAAGGGCTGACCGGACGGCCCGTCCGCTCCGTACGGCTACGGCCCGGCCCGCCACCGCTCCTTCGGGGAGCGGGGCGGGCCGGGCCGTTCTCGTGCTTCTCCGTGCGGCGTCGTACGCCTCTCGCCGCCTCGTGCGCCTCGTACGCGTCGCAGGGGCGCGGCCGGCGCCGGTGTGCCGGGCTACTGGGCGCCGGGGCGCACCAGCCCGCTCTCGTACGCGTACACCGCGGCCTGCACCCGGTCCCGCAGCCCCAGCTTCGTCAGCACGTGCCCGACGTGCGTCTTGACCGTCGTCTCGCTCACGAACAGGTCCGCGGCGATCTCCGCGTTCGACAGACCGCGCGCCACCAGCTTCAGCACCTCCACCTCCCGCTCGGTGAGGGTGTGCAGCGTGTCCGGCACCGGCTCCTCACCGGACGGCAGATGACCCGCGTACTTGTCCAGCAGCCGACGCGTGATGCTCGGCGCGAGCATCGCCTCGCCCGCCGCCACCACCCGGATCGCCTGCACCAGCTCCTGGGCCGGCGCGTCCTTCAGCAGAAAGCCGCTGGCCCCCGCGCGCAGCGCCTCGACCACGTACTCGTCCAGGTCGAAGGTGGTCAGCACCAGCACCTTCGCCGGGCCGTCCTTCGCCGGCCCGGTGATCTGCCGGGTCGCCTCGACCCCGTCCATCCGCGGCATCCGGATGTCCATCAGCACCACGTCGGGCTGCAGCGCCCGCACCTGCTCCAGCGCCTGCAGACCGTCCCCGGCCTCGCCGACGACCGCGAGATCCTGCTCGGCCTCCAGGATCATCCGGAAACCGGTACGCAGCAGCGGCTGGTCGTCGACCAGCAGGACGCGGATTGCCACAGGAACTCCTTCGTTAGACCAGGTCCATTCTGCCCTGCCCCGCCCCGGACACCGCCACGGGGAGAGCCCGGCCGGGCCCGGGAACCGGCAGCGGGTACGGCGGGGGAGTACCGCCGAACTCCGGGCACACCGCCTGGTGGTCGCACCACCCGCACAGCTTCGTACGGCGCGGCCGCCAGTCACCGGTCTCCGTCGCCCGCTGGATGGCGTCCCACAGTGCCAGCAGCTTGCGCTCCACGCCCCGCAGGTCCGCCTCGGTCGGGTCGTACGTCAGCACGTCACCACTGCCCAGGTACACGAGCTGCAACCGCCGCGGCACCCGGCCGCGCAGCCGCCACATGACCAGCGCGTAGAACTTCATCTGGAACAGCGGACCGTCGGCGTACTCCGGGCGGGGCGCCTTGCCGGTCTTGTAGTCGACGAGCCGCACCTCACCCGTCGGCGCCACGTCCACCCGGTCGATGAAGCCGCGCAGCCGCAGCCCCGAGTCCAGCACCGTCTCCACGTACAGCTCGCGGTCGGCGGGCTCCAGCCGCGTCGGGTCCTCCAGCGTGAACCACCGCTCCACCAGCGCCTCGGCGTCCGCCAGCCACGCCGCCAGCCGCTCGCCCGACGGATCGTCCTCGAACAGCCCGGCCAGCTCGGGACGCTTCGCCAGCAGCTTCTCCCACTCGCCCGGCACCATCGAGCGCGCACCGCCCGCCGTACGCTGCGCGGCCGGAGCGTCGAAGAGGCGCTCCAGCACCGCGTGCACCACCGTGCCGCGCGTCGCCGCGGGGCTCGGCTTCTCCGGCAGCTTGTCGATCACACGGAAGCGGTACAGCAGCGGACACTGCATGAAGTCGCCCGCCCGGGACGGGGAGAGCGAGACGGGAGGGGCGGCGGGCAGGGCTGAGGAGGGCAGGGGAGCGGGGGCGCCGGGGACCGGGTCCGTGCCGGTGCCGGCCGGGGGCGTGCCGACGGCCGTGTCGAGCCCGGCGTCGGCCTGGGGCCCGGGAGCGGGCACGGGCACGGGGGCAGGATCCGGCACGGTGACTGCGGCGGATGTCACAGCCTCGCCGGGCGCGCCGCACTCACCGGGCTCGCCGGACGCCTCGGGCGCGCCGGGCGGCCCGGGATCGCCGACCGCCCCGGGCGCGCCGGTCTGCACCGCCGCTCCGTCCGCCGGGGCCTCGCCGGACGCCTTGCCCTGTCGGCCTTGTCGGGCCTGTCCGCCTCCGCCCTGACTGCTCTGTCCGGCGTCCGCGGCGTCCGGCCCGGCCTCTTCGGTGCTCGTTCCCATGACACCCGACCCTACGGCCCGCCACTGACAGCCACCGCAACCGAGGGATCACAATGGGAGACCGAGGCAGGGTGTCGCGAAGCACTCCGCATACCATCGACGCCAGACCCCTTCGCCCTGCATGATCGACAAGCCGTACCGGACAGCACCTGGACGGACAGGAGCGAAGGCCGCAACCGACGAGGGGACGCCGTGGACGAGAGTGGGAAGTCGCAGGACCCTGAGGAGTCCGCGCACCACGGACCGCCCGACCCGCCCGGACCGTCCGACCCGGCCCGCGCCACCGGCCGTACGAGGCCGTCCGGGAACCGCCCCTCCGCGCAGCGCCCGGCCAAGGAAGGCCGGGGCAGGCGCACCGGCGGCGGCATCCTCATGGGCCGCCCCTTCGGCGTACCGGTCTACGTGGCCCCCAGCTGGTTCGTCGTCGCCGCCCTGATCACCTGGGTCTTCGGCGGCCAGCTCGAACGGATCCTGCCGGAGCTCGGCTCCGCCCGTTACCTCGTCTCGCTCTTCTTCGCCGTCGCCTTCTACGCCTCGGTGCTCGTCCACGAGCTGGCGCACACCGTCGCCGCGCTGCGCTTCAAGCTCCCCGTGCGCCGTATCCAGCTCCAGTTCTTCGGTGGTGTCTCCGAGATCGAGAAGGAGTCCGAGACGCCCGGCCGCGAGTTCGTCCTGGCCTTCGTCGGCCCGCTGCTCTCGCTGGTCCTCGCGGGCGTCTTCTACGGCGCGATGAAGGTGGTCGAGCCCGGCACCGTACCCGGTGTGCTGCTCGCCGGGCTGATGATCTCCAACCTCATCGTCGCCGTCTTCAACCTGCTGCCCGGCCTCCCGCTCGACGGCGGCCGGATGCTCCGCGCCGTCGTGTGGAAGCTCACCGGCAAGCCGATGACCGGCACCGTCGCCGCCGCCTGGGTCGGCCGCGCGCTCGCCGTCTCCGTCCTGATCGGCCTGCCGCTGCTCACCCACACCGGCGCCCTGGGCAACACCCCCACCGACCTCGGCGGCGCCGACTCGATCACCGACGCGCTGCTCGCCGCGATCCTCGCCGCGATCATCTGGACCGGCGCGGGCAACAGCCTGCGCATGGCCCGCCTGCGCGAACGCCTCCCGGACCTCCAGGCCCGCACCCTCACCCGGCGCGCCGTCCCGGTGGAGGCCGACACCCCGCTCTCCGAGGCCCTGCGCCGGGCCAACGACGCGGGCGCGCGCGCCCTGGTCGTCGTGGACCGGGTGGGCCGGCCCACCGCCGTGGTCCGCGAGACGGCCATCGTCGGCGTCCCCGAGCACCGCCGCCCCTGGGTCGCCGTCAGCGGCCTCGCCCAGGACCTCAAGGACGGGATGCGGGTCTCCGCCGAACTGGCCGGCGAGGACCTGCTGGACTACCTGCGCGCCACCCCCGCCACCGAGTACCTGGTGGTCGAGGAGACCGGCGAGATCTACGGAGTCCTGTCCACCGCCGACGTCGAACGCGCCTTCGTCGCCGCCATGGCCCGCCCGTCCTGACCGCTGCCACACGGTTCCCGCCCCGCCCGCCCGGGTAAGCCCCCGCTGGGGGGACGACCACACCCGCCCCGTAAGGCGGCCGCCCACGCCGCCCGGCCCACCCCTCCGGGCGCCGGCCCACCCCTCCGGGCGCCGGCCCACCCCCGTGCTTCGGCCCGCTTCCGGATTGCGGCTCAGGCTCCGTCCCGCCTCCGGAATCCGGCCTCGGCTTCATACCGCCTCCGGGCCCCCGGCCCCGGGCCCCGGCCCCGCCTCGCCTCCGGGCTTCGTCCCGGGCTCACTCGGTTCGGCTCGGCGGCTTGGTGACCGCCGCCTCTGGGTAAGCCCCCGCTGGGGGACGTTCGCGCTCCGCCCCGTGTGGCGGGCGGTCGCCATACGTCCCAGTCCGGCCCCGTACGGCAGGCGACTGCCCCGGGCCCCGGCCCCGCCTCCGGACTTCGTCCCGGTCCCACTCGGCCCGGCTCGGCGGCTTGGTGCCCGCCGCTCCTGGGTAAGCCCCCGCTGGGGGTGTTCGCGCTCCGCCCCGTATGGCGGGCGGCCGCCACGCGTCCCAGTCCGGCCCCGTACGGCGGGCGACTGCCCGGGGCCCCGGCCCCCGGCCTCGCCCGTAACCTCGGCACGCGCCCCGGCCCGTAGCCACTGGCACGCGCCCCCCGCCCGTACGGCCGGACGACCGCCACGCGCCCGGCCGAGCCCCGCACCCCGCCCACGCCCCGCCCCCGCGACCTCTCCCCGCCCCCCGTGCCCTCTCCCTGCCCTCGCGCCCTCCCCTTGGCCCCGCCCCCACCCTGGTACGGAGCACCCCTCACGCCCGGTAGGCTGGTCACATGTCCGAACCGACCGGTGCCGCCCGCCGTCGCGGGCCCTTCAAGGTCGGGGACCAGGTCCAGCTCACCGATCCCAAGGGACGCCACTACACGTTCACGCTCGAAGAGGGCAAGAGCTTCCACACCCACAAGGGAGCCTTCCCCCACGACGAGCTGATCGGTGCTCCCGAGGGCAGTGTTGTCCGTACCACCGGGAACGTCGCCTACCTCGCGCTGCGCCCGCTGCTCCCCGACTACGTCCTGTCCATGCCCCGCGGCGCCGCCGTGGTCTACCCCAAGGACGCGGGGCAGATCCTGGCGATGGCCGACATCTTCCCCGGCGCTCGCGTCGTCGAGGCGGGGGTGGGGTCCGGCTCGCTCAGCAGCTTCCTGCTGCGCGCCATCGGCGACCAGGGCATGCTGCACAGCTACGAGCGGCGCGCCGACTTCGCCGAGATCGCCACGCAGAACGTCGAGCGGTACTTCGGCGGTCCGCACCCGGCGTGGACACTCACCGTCGGTGACCTCCAGGACAACCTCTCCGACACCGACGTCGACCGGGTCATCCTGGACATGCTCGCCCCCTGGGAGTGCCTGGAGGCCGTCTCCAAGGCGCTCGTCCCGGGCGGCATCCTGTGCGCGTACGTGGCCACCACGACGCAGCTGGCCCGTACCGTCGAGGCCATCCGCGAGCACGGCACCTTCAACGAGCCGTCGGCCTGGGAGACCATGGTCCGCACCTGGCACGTCGAGGGCCTGGCCGTCCGCCCCGACCATCGCATGATCGGGCACACCGGCTTCCTGCTGACCGCCCGCCGTCTCGCGGACGGTGTCGAGCCGCCGCTGCGCCGCCGTCGCCCGGCCAAGGGCGCGTACGGCGAGGACTACTCCGGTCCCGGCAGCTCCAGCGGGGGCGCGGAGCGCGGCTGACCCGGCGCACGCCCCGGCCAGCGCGGCCGGCCCGCCTCGCACGCCCCCTCGAACCGTCCGGCGCCGCCGACCAGTTCCCGCCCCACGGGAACCGTCGGCGGCGCCGTCGCGTTCAGCGGGTGGAGGCCCGGCGGGAAACCCCGCCCGAGTGTTCCCCGGCGGCCCGGCCTGTGGAACGATGCTGGGCACTCCCACCGCCACAGCTCTTCACAGGAGTTACCCCGCGTGCAGTTCACGGCCGGCCAGGACCTTCCGCACACCCGCACCCGCGCCCTGCACTGGCTCGCCACCGCTGCCGCCCTGGCGGCGGTGGTCGCGGCCGCGTCCTTCGTCCAGCCTCCCGACGCCACGGCCACCACCGACGCCGCCTCCGCCGCCCGCGCGGCCGCCGCCCCGGCCCCCGACCCGCGCGCCGCGGCCTATCCGGTGGACTGCGGCCCGAACCGCCTCGACGTGGTGGACAGCGCCAGCGGCGACCTGGACGGCGACGGCAGCTCCGAGACCGTCGCCGTGGTGCGCTGCCACACCGAGACGGGCACCCCGCCCAGCGGCGTGTACGTCCTCACCGGCCCCGCGGGGGGCAAGGCGGGCAAGGGAGCCCCGCGGGTCGTCGCGACCCTTCTCGCGCCCGCACAGCAGCGCAGCGTGGACGGTTTCGCCGTACGCGACGGTGTGGTCGCCGCGACACTCCTGGGCTACTCCTCGACCGGCGTGCCGCGCTGCTGCCCGGACGTCCGGGTGCCGACCAAGTGGCAATGGAAAGGCGGGAAGTTCGTCCGGAGCGAACTTCCCGCCTCTTCCGACACCGAGCGTGTGTGATCGGTCACACGGCGACTACTCCGCGTCCGGGCCGTAGACCTCCACCCGGTCCGCGACGCGGCGTACGTGGATGCAGTCGCCCGGGCATTCCTTCGCGGAGTCCCGTACGTCGTTGAGCAGCGGCAGCGGGACGGGGGTGGTGGCCCCCTTGTCCTGGAGCAGCTCGTCGTCGGCGCTTTTCACATAAGCCAGACCGTCGATGTCGAGTTCGAAGACCTCCGGCGCGTACTGCGCACAGATGCCGTCGCCGGTGCAGAGGTCCTGGTCGATCCAGACCTCCAGTGCTTCGTCCTGCGCCGTCATCTCGCCTGCCGTTCCTGCGTACGTGAATCAAATGGGGCCCACCCTGACGGGTGTTGACCGTCTCGACGATACAACCGTCCGCTTTCTGATGTTGTTGGGTGGGTATCCCCCTGAGGTGAGGACGTGCGCAAGGGTGAAGATCGGACACACCCCGACAGTCTTTTCGATCTAGGGGTTTCAACCTGCACCGGCCCAGGTAGGGTCAGGAAGCGTCCAGCTCCCCTTGGAGGAGGTGAGGACCGTGGCAGCCCACGACGACGACATCAACCGCGGCATCCGGCCGGGGCGGGGGTCCGACGACCCTGCCGGTCAGGTTGCCTATCTTGAGCAGGAGATCGCCGTCCTGCGACGCAAGCTCGCCGACTCTCCGCGTCACACGAGGATTCTCGAAGAGCGGATCGTCGAGCTGCAGACCAACCTGGCCGGTGTTTCGGCACAGAACGAGCGACTCGCCAACACCCTGCGCGAGGCGCGTGACCAGATCGTGGCCCTCAAGGAAGAGGTCGACCGGCTCGCGCAGCCGCCGGCCGGTTTCGGCGTCTTCCTGCAGGCGAACGAGGACGGTACGGCCGACATCTTCACCGGAGGCCGAAAACTCCGGGTGAACGTCAGTCCCAGCGTGGACCTCGACGAGCTGCGGCGTGGCCAGGAGGTCATGCTCAACGAAGCGCTCAACGTGGTCGAGGCCATGGAGTACGAGAACGCCGGGGACATCGTCACCCTCAAGGAGATCCTTGAGGACGGCGAGCGCGCCCTGGTCATCGGGCACACCGACGAGGAGCGGGTGGTGCGGCTCGCCGAGCCGCTGCTGGACATCAACATCCGCGCCGGCGACGCCCTGCTCCTGGAGCCCCGCTCCGGCTATGTCTACGAGGTCATTCCCAAGAGCGAGGTCGAGGAGCTCGTCCTCGAAGAGGTCCCGGACATCGACTACACGAAGATCGGCGGTCTGGGCGGCCAGATCGAACTGATCCGCGACGCGGTCGAGCTCCCGTACCTCTACCCCGACCTGTTCAAGGAGCACGAACTGCGCCCGCCCAAGGGCGTACTGCTCTACGGACCGCCCGGCTGCGGCAAGACGCTCATCGCCAAGGCGGTCGCCAACTCGCTCGCCAAGAAGGTCGCCGAGGTGACCGGCCAGCCCGCGGGGAAGAGCTTCTTCCTCAACATCAAGGGCCCCGAGCTGCTGAACAAGTACGTCGGTGAGACGGAGCGGCACATCCGCCTCGTCTTCCAGCGGGCCCGGGAGAAGGCGAGCGAGGGCACCCCCGTCATCGTCTTCTTCGACGAGATGGACTCCCTCTTCCGCACCCGCGGGTCCGGAGTCAGCTCGGACGTGGAGAACACCATCGTCCCGCAGCTGCTCTCCGAGATCGACGGCGTGGAGGGCCTGGAGAACGTCATCGTCATCGGTGCCTCCAACCGCGAGGACATGATCGACCCGGCGATCCTGCGCCCCGGCCGGCTGGACGTCAAGATCAAGATCGAGCGTCCGGACGCCGAGGCCGCCAAGGACATCTTCTCGAAGTACCTCACCGAGCGCCTGCCGCTGCACGCCGACGACCTCGGCGAGCACGGCGACTCCCGCAAGGCCGCGGTCAGCGCGATGATCCAGTCGGTCGTCGAGCAGATGTACGCGGAATCCGAGGAGAACCGCTTCCTGGAGGTCACCTACGCCAACGGTGACAAGGAAGTCCTGTACTTCAAGGACTTCAACTCCGGCGCAATGATCGAAAACATCGTCGGACGCGCCAAGAAGATGGCCATCAAGGCATTCCTCGAACACAACCAGAAGGGTCTTCGCGTCGCCCACCTGCTCCAGGCGTGCGTGGACGAGTTCAAGGAGAACGAGGACCTGCCCAACACCACCAACCCGGACGACTGGGCCCGCATCTCCGGCAAGAAGGGCGAGCGGATCGTTTACATCCGCACCCTGGTCACCGGCAAGCAGGGCGCGGACACCGGCCGCTCCATCGACACGGTGGCGAATACCGGCCAATACCTGTAACACCGCCGACCGGCTGCGGATGTCCTGCACGGGGCGTCCGCAGCCGGACGCGTTTCCGGGGCTCCGCGGGTGATCCCCGGAAGGCTGCGACGGAGCAGGTGAAAACCGGACTGGAGCAATGACTGTAATGATCTCCCCAGCGCCGCAAAGGCGTTCTAGGCTCTTCGGTACCGCCGCGTCACGCACTGCGGAAGCGGGGGCCGCACACGGACCGGAAGCGCAGCGGTACTTGAGCGCCGACCCCATCCGGGGGCGCCGCCGGGCAAGGAGGGCCGCATGACCGTACGGCGAGTAATGGGAATCGAGACGGAGTACGGGATCTCCGTCCCCGGCCACCCGAACGCCAATGCCATGCTCACCTCGTCCCAGGTCGTCAACGCGTACGCGGCGGCGATGCAACGGGCGCGACGCGCCCGCTGGGACTTCGAGGAGGAGAACCCGCTGCGGGACGCCCGAGGCTTCGACCTCGCCCGCGAGAACGCCGACGCCAGCCAGCTCACCGACGAGGACATCGGGCTGGCCAATGTGATCCTCACCAACGGGGCACGTCTGTACGTCGACCACGCGCATCCGGAGTACAGCTCGCCGGAGGTCACCAACCCGCGCGACGCGGTGCTCTGGGACAAGGCGGGGGAGCGCATCATGGCCGAGGCCGCCGAGCGCGCGGCCCAGGTCCCCGGCGCCCAGCCCATCCACCTCTACAAGAACAACACCGACAACAAGGGCGCCTCCTACGGCACGCACGAGAACTACCTGATGAAGCGGGAGACCCCGTTCTCGGACATCGTGCGGCATCTGACGCCCTTCTTCGTCTCCCGCCAGGTCTACGCCGGCGCCGGCCGGGTCGGCATCGGCCAGGACGGCCACGAGCACGGCTTCCAGATCAGCCAGCGGGCCGACTACTTCGAGGTCGAGGTCGGTCTGGAGACCACCCTCAAGCGGCCCATCATCAACACCCGCGACGAGCCGCACTCCGACGCCGAGAAGTACCGCAGGCTGCACGTGATCATCGGCGACGCGAACCTCTCCGAGATCTCCACGTACCTGAAGCTGGGCACCACGGCGCTGGTCCTGTCCATGATCGAGGACGGCTTCATCGCCGTCGATCTCGCCGTCGACCAGCCCGTACGTACCCTCCACCAGGTCTCCCACGACCCGACGCTGCGCCACCTGATCACCCTGCGCAGCGGCCGGACCCTGACCGCCGTACAACTCCAGATGGAGTACTTCGAGCTGGCGCGCAAGTACGTGGAGGACCGGCTCGGCGCGGACGCCGACGAGCAGACCAAGGACGTCCTGGCCCGCTGGGAGGACGTGCTGGGGCGCCTGGAGCACGACCCGATGAGCCTGTCCGGCGAACTGGACTGGGTGGCCAAGCGGGAGTTGATGGAGGGCTACCGGCGCCGGGACGGCGTGGAGTGGGACGCGGCCCGCCTCCACCTCGTCGACCTCCAGTACGCCGACGTACGGGCCGACAAGGGCCTCTACAACCGTCTCGCGGCCCGCGGCAAGATGAAGCGCCTGCTGACCGACGAGGAGGTGGCGCGGGCCGTCCAGGCGCCGCCGGAGGACACCCGGGCGTACTTCCGCGGCCGGTGCCTGGAGCAGTACGCGGACGACGTGGCGGCGGCCTCCTGGGACTCGGTGATCTTCGATCTGCCGGGCCGTGACTCTCTGCAACGGGTGCCGACGCTCGAACCGCTGCGCGGCACTCGTAACCACGTGAAAGAGCTGCTCGACCGGTGCCGTACGGCCGAGGACCTGGTGCGGGTCCTGTCCGGAGGGTGACGGCGGGCCGGATCGGGCACCCGATCCGGGGCTAAAGGTCCCCCGTCCGGGAATCATCGGGGTGACTCCCGGACGTTGTACGAAGACGACCGAGAACAGGGCCGATGTCAGACCTTCCTTGTAGGGTCTGATCTTGACAGTCACATCGAGCGGGGCGAACCGAGCGGGGTGAGGGACATGGCGACCAAGGACACCGGCGGCGGACAGCAGAAGGCGACGCGTTCGACCGAGGAGGTCGAGGAGCAGTCGCAGGACGCGCAGGCCGCGGACGATCTCAAGGAGCGGCAGGAGAAGCTGTCGGACGACGTCGACTCCGTGCTGGACGAGATCGACGACGTGCTCGAAGAGAACGCCGAGGATTTCGTGCGGTCGTTCGTGCAAAAGGGCGGACAGTAACCGATCGCCGGGTTCCGTCGGCGGCCGGCGCACCGGACGTGCGGACGCAGCGGGCCAGCACGGTCCGCGCACGCCGCGCGAGCCGTGTGCGCGAACCGGCGTGACGGTCCCCGGCTCCGGCTCCGGGAGCGTGCGGCCGCACAGGCTGCCGCGTGCTCCCGGAATCGCCGGTACGCGCGCTCGGCGAGCGCGTACGCACAAGCCGTCCCGGGTGTCGGCGCACGGTCGTGGGGGCCGGAAGGTGAAGGGCCGCCGCTGCCGTCGTCCGGTCCGTTCCCGCGTGCATGTGAATCATGACCGCAGGACAGGTAAGGTCCGGGACGTACTGTGCTTCAGCTGCAACGCAGCGCTGGGCCAATTCAAGGATCGGCCGGACGTCCTGGGGCGGCGGCCGAATATCCGGAAGGAAACGTGTGGAAGCCAACACTCGTAACGCCGGGCATCTACCAGCTGCCTTCCTGACGTCCGGGTCCTCGTCGTTCATGGACTTCCTCGGGGAGCACGCGCCGGAACTGCTGCCGGGCCGGCGTCCGCCGCTGCCCGTGCAGGGGACCATCGAGGCGCCGCACGGCACCACGATCGTCGCGGCGTCGTTCCCCGGCGGGGTGGTGCTCGCCGGTGACCGCCGCGCGACGATGGGCAACGTCATCGCGCAGCGCGACATCGAGAAGGTCTTCCCGGCCGACGAGTACTCCGCCGTCGGCATCGCCGGCACGGCCGGTCTCGCGGTCGAGATGGTCAGGCTCTTCCAGCTGGAGCTGGAGCACTTCGAGAAGGTCGAGGGCGCCCAACTCTCCCTGGAGGGCAAGGCGAACCGTCTCTCGACGATGATCCGCAGCAACCTCGGCATGGCCATGCAGGGCCTGGCCGTGGTGCCGCTGTTCGCCGGCTGGGACGTGGACCGCGAGAAGGGCCGCATCTTCTCGTACGACGTGACCGGCGGGCGCTCGGAGGAGCACGGCTTCGCCTCGACGGGCTCCGGCTCGGTCTTCGCGCGCGGTGCCCTCAAGAAGCTCTACCGCGACGACCTCACGGAGAACCAGGCCGCCACGGCCGTGGTCCAGGCGCTGTACGACGCCGCGGACGACGACTCGGCGACCGGCGGCCCGGACATGGCCCGACGGATCTACCCGATCGTCACGGTGATCACCGACGAGGGCTTCAAGCGGTACACCGAGGCGGAGGTGTCGGAGATCGCCCGCGCCATCCACGAGCAGCGGCTCGACCGGCCCGACGGCCCGCGTGCCGCGCTGCTCTGAGGACGGGAGACCGCCATGCACGCGCCACTGAGAGAGTCATTGACAGAAAGGGACGGATAGCCGGTGTCGACGCCGTTCTATGTCTCACCCCAGCAGGCCATGGCCGACCGGGCGGAGTACGCCCGCAAGGGTATCGCGCGCGGCCGCAGCGTCGTGGTGCTGCAGTACACCGACGGCGTGGTCTTCGTCGCCGAGAATCCCTCCCGGGCCCTGCACAAGGTCAGCGAGATCTACGACCGCATCGCCTTCGCGGCGGTCGGCAAGTACAACGAGTTCGAGAATCTGCGCATCGGCGGTGTGCGCTACGCCGACCTGCGCGGCTATACCTACGACCGCGCGGACGTGACCGCCCGCGGCCTTGCCAATGTCTACGCCCAGACCCTCGGCTCGATCTTCTCCAGCGCCGCCGAGAAGCCCTACGAGGTGGAGCTGATCGTCGCGGAGGTGGGCAACGCCCCCGAGGACGACCAGATCTACCGGCTGCCGCACGACGGTTCGATCGTGGACGAGCACGGCTCGGTCGCGGTCGGCGGCAACGCCGATCAGATCAGCAGCTACCTCGATCAGCGACACCGCGACGGCATGACGCTGGGCGAGGCGCTGAAGCTGGCCGTCGAGTCGCTCTCCCGCGACAACAACGGCGGTGAACGCACCCTGGCCGCCGACCAGTTGGAGGTCGCGACCCTGGACCGAACACGTCCGCAGCAGCGGAAGTTCAAGCGGATCCTGGGCCGTCAGCTCTCCCGGCTGCTGGAGGAGCACGGCACCGCGGCCTCCGGGGAAGCCGCGGACGACGCCTCGGACTCCGCGGACGCCGAGGGCACTTCCGGCTCCGAAGGCGGCTCCGGCACGTCGTGACGCGACACGGTCGGCGTACGGCGGGACCGTACGCCGCCGTCCTTACGCGCCGCCGTCCGTACGGCACGGGCCTTCTCGCGCCCCGGTGGGTATGCACCCGCCGGGGCGCGCCGCGTTCCGGGGCCGCTGCGGCCGCCTTGCCCGCGCCCGCTGCAGCGGCGGCACCGTTTCCCTACGGCGGTGGCGCCGTCGAGCCGCGCACGAGCAGTTCGACGGGCAGTGTCACGGTCTCCGGCGCGCCGCCGTCCAGGGCGGTCATCAGGGCGCGCATCCCGGCGGCACCGACCTCCTCGGCGGGCAGTCGTACGGTCGTCAGTTCCGGTTCCACGGCCATGGCCAGCGCCAGGTCGTCGAGGCCGGTGACGGAGACGTCCTCCGGCACCCGCAGGCCCAGCCGGCGAGCCGCCTTGCAGGCGCCGGCCGCCAGCAGGTCGTCGTCGCACAGGAGGGCGGTCGGGCGGGGGCCCGGCCGGGTCAGGGCCGCGTGGGCCGCGTGCAGACCGGCTTCCACGCTGAGCGCGGCGGGCTCGCTGCGCACGTCCGCGTCCGGGACGCCGCGCAGCGCCTCGGCGAAGGCGGCGGACCGTACGTGGAAGGTCCAGGAGTCGATGGCGGCGGCGAGGTGGGTGATGCGGCGGTGGCCGAGGGCGAGCAGATGCGCGGTGAGCCGCCGGACGCCGTCGGCGATGTCGGGGTTGACGGTCGCGGTGGCCTGGGCGTCGTCCGGATCGCTGTCGAGCATGACCAGCGGCAGCTCCTCGCCGCGCATGGCCGTCAGGGCGTCGGTGGCCATGGAGGAGGCGATGACGCCGTCGAGTGCCGCGCGCGCCGAGGCGAAGGGGTCACGGGCCGGGCCGATGCCCTCGGGGGAGGGGTACAGGACGACACCGAAGCCGTGGTCGGCGGCCGCGCGCGCCGCGCCGGTGTAGACGCGGGCGAAGTACTCGCTGGTCAAGGCGGGGACGACGAGCAGGGCGGTGCGGGTGCGGCCGGTCCGCAGGTTGCGCGCGGCAAGGTTGGGGCGGTAGCCGAGGTCGCGTGCGGCGGTGCGTACCGCGTCGGCTTTGCGGGGTGAGACGCGGCCGCGCCATTTGCCGCCCAGCACGAGGGAGACGGCGGCCTGCGAGACGCCGGCGGCGCGGGCGACGTCGCGGCTGGTGACACGGGGTGCGGAGGGGGCGCCGGGACGCGCTGCTGTCGGCTGCTCGTGGGTGGTCACCGGGGCCGGGCTCCTCGCGTCGTACGTCGCGGTGTGGACCCGCGGGTTGCGTCCATGGTACGTATGACGCCGCACGTTATACGTAACACTTCCTGGCCGTGCCAGGGGAGAAGAGGCGGGCATGGCCGCTGGGTACGCGGAACTGCTGAGGACGCGCCACGCGGCCCGGCTGCTGGCCGGAACGCTGATCGGCCGGCTGCCGAACGCGACCGGACCGCTCGCCGTCGTGCTCTTCACCCGCGCTGAGGGCGGCAGCTACGTCCTCGCGGGCGTCCTCTCCGCCGTGTACGGGGTGTGCAACGCGATCGGGCAGCCGCTCCTGGGGCGCGCGGTGGACGTGTACGGGCAGCCGCGCGTGATGCTGCCCTCGGCCGTGGTCTCCGCCCTGGGCATGGCGCTGCTGGCGGTCGTCGGTCTCGATCCGCTGCCTGTGGCGTACGCGGCCATGGTGATAGCCGGGTTCTTCACGCCCCCGCTGGAGGGCGGGCTGCGGGCGCTGTGGCCGGGGGTGCTCAAGCGCGCGGACCGGGTCCATGCCGCGTACGCGCTGGACGCGGTGGCGCAGGAAGTGCTCTTCGCGGTGGGCCCGCTGCTGGTGACGATGTGTGTGGCGCTCTGGTCCGAGCGGTGGGCGCTGCTGGTGATCAACGTGATCGGGGTGCTCGGCGCGCTCTCCGTGGTCGCCTCCGCGCCTTCGCGGCAGTGGCGCAGCGCGCCGCGTGAGGCGCACTGGCTCGGGGCCCTGCGGTCCTCCGGGATGCTGGTGCTGATCGCCTCGTTCTTCTTCGTGGGGCTGGCGCTCGGGTCCATCGCGGTGGCGGCGGTCGCGTACGCCGACGAGCACGGCGGCGGAATGGTCTCCAGCTACCTGCTGTCCGCGCTCGGCGTGGGCGCCCTTCTGGGCGGAGTGGTGTACGGCGCGCGGCAGTGGCCCGGCCACCCGGAGAACCGGCTGCGGCTGCTGGTGGCGCTGCTGGCGCTGGGCTACCTGCCGCTCGCGCTGACGCCGGGCGTGGTGGGGATGACGCTGCTGACGGGGGTGGCGGGGGTGTTTCTGGCGCCGGCGCTGGCGTGCGCGTTCGTCGTCGTGGACGGACACGCGCCCAGGGGGACGGTCACCGAGGCGTTCTCCTGGCTGGTGACGACGTTCGGGGTCGGGTCCGCGCTGGGGATGACGGTGGTCGGGCCCGCGGTGGAGCGGGGCGGCCCGGCCGCCGGGTTCGGTGTGGCGGGGGCGGGCGGTGTCGCCGCACTGCTCGTACTCCTGTCGACAAAGCGCTTTCTTTCTCCCCGTGGACGTGGCGTCGTGAGCGATGCTGTGCAGGCCACGGCGGAAAATGATCGGAACGAGGCCGCCCAACCCGGTTTCAGAGCAGGCCATCAGGCGTAATGTTCAGTCATGGACCGCCGCATTTTCGGGCTGGAGAACGAGTACGGCGTCACATGCACGTTCAGGGGACAGCGCCGACTGTCTCCTGACGAGGTGGCTCGGTACCTCTTCCGCCGTGTCGTGTCATGGGGCCGCAGCAGCAATGTCTTCCTGCGGAACGGCGCCCGCCTGTACCTGGACGTGGGATCGCACCCGGAATACGCAACTCCCGAGTGCGACAACGTGACCGAGCTGGTCACCCACGACAAGGCCGGCGAGCGCATTCTCGAAGGTCTGCTGGTCGACGCCGAGCGCCGCCTGCACGAGGAAGGAATCGCGGGCGACGTCTATCTCTTCAAGAACAACACCGATTCCGCCGGAAACTCCTATGGTTGCCACGAAAACTATCTCGTGGCCCGGCACGGGGAGTTCTCCCGGCTCGCGGACATTCTCATTCCGTTCCTGGTGACCCGTCAGCTGCTCTGCGGCGCGGGCAAGGTCCTGCAGACACCGCGCGGGGCCGTCTACTGCGTGAGCCAGCGCGCCGAGCACATCTGGGAGGGCGTCTCCTCGGCGACGACCCGCTCCCGTCCGATCATCAACACCCGCGACGAACCGCACGCCGACGCGGAGCGCTACCGCCGGCTCCACGTCATCGTCGGCGACTCCAACATGTCCGAGACGACCATGCTGCTGAAGGTCGGCGCCACCGACCTCGTCCTGCGCATGATCGAGGCGGGCACGGTGATGCGCGACCTGACCCTGGAGAACCCGATCCGGGCCATCCGGGAGGTCAGCCACGACATAACGGGCCGGCGCAAGGTGCGGCTGGCCAGCGGCCGGGAGGCGTCCGCCCTGGAGGTCCAGCAGGAGTACTACGAGAAGGCGGTGGACTTCGTAGAACGGCGCGGTATCCGTACGGGCACGGTCGAACAGGTCCTGGAACTGTGGGGCCGCACCCTCGAAGCCGTACGCGAAGAGGATCTCGACCGGATCTCCACCGAGATCGACTGGGTGATGAAGTACCAGCTCATCGAGCGCTACCGTGCCAAGAACAACATCACCATGTCGCATCCGCGGGTGGCGCAGATAGACCTCGCCTACCACGACATCCACCGCCGCCGGGGCCTCTACTACCTCCTGGAGCGGAAGGGCCAGGCGGCCCGTATCTGCAACGACTTGAAGATCTTCGAGGGCAAGTCGGTGCCGCCGCAGACCACCCGGGCCCGGCTGCGCGGTGATTTCATCCGCCGGGCGCAGGAGCAGCGCCGCGACTTCACCGTGGACTGGGTGCATCTGAAGCTCAACGACCAGGCGCAGCGCACGGTGCTGTGCAAGGACCCGTTCCGGTCCGTGGACGACCGGGTGGAAAAGCTGATCGCGGGGATGTGAGTCCGGTTCGTCACCGTATCCGGTGTATCACCGGATACGGTGACGGCTCGGTCGTGCCGGTGCCGGGAGCGCCCGCGCTCCCGGCACTCTGCGGTGCGGCGCCGCTGTGTCGTTGTGTCGCACGGGGAAACGCACTCAGGGTCAGGTCGTAGAGTGGCGGGCATCGCCCACCCACCCCACGACCCCGAGTTGGACTTCATGAACTTCACGAAGAACACCCGCCGCGCCGCCGCCGCGGCGCTGACCGTTCCCCTCCTGCTGTTCACCGCCGCCTGTGGGTCCGATGACGGCAAGGGGTCGTCGGCCGCCGCGGTCGCCAAGGTGGAGGGGAAGCCCGGGGAGCAGCCCAAGATCACCGTCCCGAAGGACGCCAAGGCGCCCGGCGAGGCGGTCACCAAGACGCTGCACGAGGGCTCGGGCGCGGAGGTCAAGAAGGGCGACTACGTACGTCTGGACTTCGCGGCGCAGGCCATGAAGACCGGTCAGAACCTCGGCAGCACCTGGACCAAGCAGCCCGGTGCGGACGCGAAGGCGCCGCGCACGCAGATCGTCGGCGAGATCAGTGACCAGCCGACCCAGCAGCAGCTGCCGCAGAAGGTGATGGAGGCGGTCGCGGGCCAGAAGGTCGGCAGCCGCTTCGAGGTCGAGGGCACCGCCAAGGCGCTGGTCGGCGAGAACCTGAACCCGCAGTCCGGCATCAAGCCCGAGGACGGCCTGGTGTGGGTCGTGGACGTGGTCGGCGCGGGCAAGGCCGACAAGAAGGGCAAGTCCGAGGGCGAGCAGGCGGCGCCGGAGGAGGGCATGCCCGAGGTGAAGGCGGAGGGCGAGAAGGCCGCGACGATCACCGTCCCCAAGGGGGAGAAGGCGCCCACCGAGCTCAAGGAGCAGGTGCTGGTCAAGGGCAAGGGCCCGAAGGTCAAGGCCGGCGACGGCCTGATCGCGCAGTACACCGGTGTGAAGTGGGAGGACGGCAAGAAGTTCGACTCCTCCTGGGACCACGGCGGCGCCACCGCCTTCCAGATCGGCACCGGTGCCGTCGTCAAGGGCTGGGACCAGGCCCTGGTCGGCAAGAACGTCGGTGACCGGGTGGAGATCGTGATTCCGCCGAAGCTGGGCTACGGCGCGAATCCGCAGAGCGAGCTGGCGAAGAACACCCTGGTGTTCTCCGTCGACATCGTCGGCACCGTCTGAACATGATCTGCCAGACTGTGCGGGTAGCTGTGCAGATTCTTTCGTAGGAGCACTTTCGTGAACATCGACAAGCCCGAGATCGACTTCCCTGACGGTCCGGTCCCCACCGACCTGGAGATCGTGGACCTGTGGGAGGGTGACGGGCCGGTCGCCAAGGCCGGGGACTTCGTCAAGGTCCACTACGT
The DNA here is from genome assembly GCF_040646595.1 of Streptomyces sp. NPDC045470. Taxonomy (NCBI): domain Bacteria; kingdom Bacillati; phylum Actinomycetota; class Actinomycetes; order Kitasatosporales; family Streptomycetaceae; genus Streptomyces; species Streptomyces sp. NPDC045470. The sequence goes on along the minus strand of NZ_JBEZAN010000010.1, from coordinate 33,101 downwards.
GGGAGTCTCCTTCAGCTCCGGCGAGGAGTTCGACGCGAGCTGGAACCGCGGCAACCCGCTGGAGTTCCAGCTCGGTGCCGGCCAGGTCATCTCCGGCTGGGACCAGGGCGTGCAGGGCATGAAGGTCGGCGGCCGCCGCCGGCTGACCATCCCCCCGCACCTGGCCTACGGCGACCGCGGCGCCGGTGGCGGCCGTATCGCGCCGGGCGAGACGCTGATCTTCGTCTGTGACCTGATCTCCGCCTGAGAACGACGGCAGCCGGCCGCGGCACAGCGGCGGCCGGCCCGCACCGAGGGCCCGTGCCACCCGGCACGGGCCCTCGTCCTTGCCCGCCGGGCGCCCGCCGCCCCCGCCGCCCGTCACGGTCCGGACCCTCGGCTTTGCCGCAGGTCCCCGGAGCGGTACGGTCATCGGTCGGGAGTCCGACAAGAAAGGGCGTCGATGGCCATTGCCAAGGCCGAGCGGCTGATGAATCTGGCGCTGTGCCTTCTGGGCACCCGTCGCCCGCTGACCAAACGTGAACTGCGGTCCTCCATCGAGGCGTACGTGGAGACGTTCGGCTCCGGGGACGCCGGTACGGGCAGCGACGACTCCTTCAACCGGATGTTCGAGCGCGACAAGGACGACCTGCGCGAACTCGGCCTGGTCATCGAGACCGTCGAAGGACTGGACGGGGAGACCGGCTACCTCGCGCGCCGCGACAGCAACCGCCTCCCCCCGATCACCCTGGACGCCGCCGAGGCCGCCGCCCTGGGACTCGCCGCCAAGATCTGGCAGCAGGCCCGGCTGGCCGGCGCCGCCAGTGGCGCACTGCAGAAGCTGCGCGCGGCCGGCGTGCCCTTCCAGGACGACGGCAGCTTCGAGGCGCAGCAGCCGCACAGCGCCCTGGAACCCCGCATCCCCGCCCACGAGGCCGCCTTCGAGCCGCTGATGCTCGCCTGCCGCGACCGCCGGCCCGTCGTCTTCGACTACCGCAAGTCCAACGCCGCCCGCCCCGAGCAGCGGCAGGTGGAACCGTGGATACTGGAGTGCTGGCGCGGCCACTGGTACCTCGCCGGCTGGGACCGTGAACGGCAGGCCGAACGGGTCTTCCGGCTCTCCCGCATCACCGGCAAGGTCCGCTCCCGGCAGGGGAAGTTCACCGCCGAGGTGCCCGACCACGTCACCGTCCGCGAGACGGTGGAGAGCTGGGCGGGGGAGACCGCCACCGGCACCGCCCGGATCAGACTGCGCACCGACCACGGCTACCCGCTGCGCGCCCGCGCGCTGAGCATCCGCGAGCTGGGCGACGGCTGGGACGAACTGGAGATCCCGTACGGGCACGGGCTCGACGCCTGGCTGGTCGAGTTCGGCCCCGACGTCGTGGTGCTGGAACCCGCCGAGCTGCGGGCCGACGTCGTGGACCGGCTGCGCGCCGTGGCCAAGGGCTGAGAAGGACGGGACGCACACTCCATGGCTACCAACGCGATCGACCAGACCCGGCGGATGCTGTCGCTGGTCACCTACCTCCGCGAGCGCCCCGGCGCCCGCGTCTCCGACGTCGCCCGCGCCTTCGGCATCTCCGAGGACGAGCTGATCGGCGACCTCGACGTGCTGCCGATGTGCGGTACGAGCTTCCGCGGCGGCGACCTGCTCGACATCGACACCGACGGCGACCGCATCTGGTGGCACAACCCCGACGACGTCGCCGAGCCGTTGCGGCTGGCCGCCGACGAGGCGACCGCCCTGCTGGTCGCGGCCCGCGCCGTGGCCACCCTGCCCGGACTGCGCGAGGGCGACCGGCAGGCGCTGCTGCGCGCCACCGCCAAGCTGGAGGCCGCGGCGGGCGAGGCGGCCGGCGCCAGCTCCCGGGTGTCGGTCACCTTCGAGTCGGAGGGCGGCGTCTTCGCCGACGTCGACCGGGCCATCGCCGAGCGCCGCCGGCTGTGGCTGCGCTACTACTCACCCGCGCGCGACGAGCTGACCGAGCGCGAGGTGGACCCGATCCGGCTGTTCGCGGTGGGTCACACCTACGTCGAGGCGTGGTGCCGCCTCTCGGAGGCGCGCCGTACCTTCCGGCTCGACCGGGTCGCCGAGATCAAACTGCTGGACGCCCCCGCCGACCCGCCGCCCGTCGAACTGCGCGACCTGTCCGAAGGGCTGGTGCAGCCCGCGGCCGAGGACCCCGAGGTCGTCATCGAGGTGGCGCCCGGCGGACGCTGGGTGGCCGAGTACTACCCGCACGACAGCGCCGAGGAGCTGCCGGACGGCGGCCTGCGCATCACCCTGCGCACCCCCGACCCCGCCTCGCTGCGGCGGCTCGCGCTGCGCCTGGGCCGGGACGGCCGCATCGTCTCGCCGCAGGCCCTGGCGGACAGCGCGCGCCAGGCGTCCCGGCAGGCGCTCGCGGCGTACGGCGAATAGGACGCGGAGGGCGGCGGCACGATGACGACGACCATGGCGGGCGGGATGCCCACGACCCTGACCGGCCCGGTGCTCTTCAAGGCGGCCTGCCCCGACTGCCGGGGCTGCTTCGAGCTGGCGTCGGACGCGCTGCGCCTGGCCATCGGCGCCAGCAGTCGTACCACCTTCTACTCCTTCACCTGCCCGGACTGCGGCAGCGCGGTCCGCAAACCGGCGGGGGAGCGGATCGTCGAGCTGCTCACCGGCGGCGGGGTCCGGACCCTGCGGCTGCACATGGGCTGAGGTGCCCGGCCACCGAGTCCATCCGTCCGACATGACCCTTTATGTGTGTCATCTGTCACGCTCGCACCCCCCGATAGGCTTCGCCCCATGCTCTGGCCCATGATCGCCATCGCCCTCGGCTTCCTCGGCATCGCCGTCCTCGGCGTCCTCGCCGTCCGCGTCTTCGTGGAGGTACGACGGCTGGCCCGCCAGGTCGGACAGACCTCGGAGCGCATCCAGCGGGCCGCGCAGGACCTGGAGCGGGCGGCCGTACCGCTGGCCTCGCGAGCCCACGAATCCCTTCGGGACTGATACCGCACCCTGCTGCTACGGGTGTGCGGGCGGTACGCTGCTGTTCGCAGTTCAGACCGCGAGGCGGGGGCGGAAACCTACGGTACGCACGTCCCTTGCCGCCCGTTCACCGCCGAACGTTACGATCGCTGTCAGCACTAGCACGCCCGTCCGACCCCCACGGCAGGCACCGAAGTAGACGCCGACCCGGCGAGAAGGTAGTCGCACATGCTCAGCAACCTCAGGGCCCCCGAGATCATTCTGATCCTCGTCGTCATTGTGCTGCTGTTCGGCGCGAAGAAGCTCCCGGACATGGCACGTTCGCTCGGCAAGTCGGCCCGCATCCTCAAGAGCGAGGCCAAGGCCATGAAGAAGGAAGGCGGCGACGGCGAGGCCGCCGGCAAGGACGCCTCCTCCGCCGACTCCCAGGCCGCGCCGCGGACGATCCAGGCGGCCCCGGGCGATGTGAACAGCTCGCGTCCCGTCGCCGAGCCGAACCGCACCACCCACAGCTGACCGGAGCCGACCCAGCTCCGCCGGCCCGGTCGGCCGGTGGCGGCTGATGCACGAGACGAGGACGTGGGTTGCTCAAGTCTGCCCGCAAACAGCAAAAGGACCCCGAGGGGCGGATGCCGCTCGCGGAACACCTGCGTGAGCTGCGCAACCGACTGCTGAAGTCGGTCCTTGCGATCGGCGTGGTCACTGCCGTGGCCATGCTCTACTACAAGGACATCGCCCACTTCATCACGGGCCCGGTCATCGAGAGCGTCGGCTGCCCGCGTGGGACGTCCGCCGGCACGCCGCCGGGCCACCCCTGCGCGCAGATCACGGCTCAGGGCATGCTGGCGCCCTTCACGATCCTGCTCAAGGTGTCGCTCACCACGGGTGTCGTCATCGCCAGCCCGGTCTGGCTCTACCAGCTGTGGGCGTTCCTCGCACCCGGCCTGCACAACACCGAGAAGAAGTACGCGCTCAGCTTCGTGGCGGCGGGCGTCCCGCTGTTCCTCGGTGGCGCCTACCTCGCCTACGCGGTCCTGCCCACCACGGCCGCCGCGCTGGTCGGGCTGACGCCCAGCGAGTGGTCCAACCTCTTCCCGGCGGACGAGTTCCTGGACATCGTCACGCGCATGGTCGTGGTCTTCGGCCTGGCCTTCGAGCTGCCGCTGCTGCTGATCCTGCTGAACTTCGGCGGAGTGATCACCGGGCGCCGGGTGCTGAGCTGGTGGCGCTTCATGGTGCTGGGCATCACCATCTTCGCCGCGATCGCCACCCCCACCGGCGACCCGCTGACCATGGGCCTGCTCGCGGCCCCGATCGTGATCCTGTACTTCGGCGCGGTAGGTGTGTGCCTGTTCAACGACCGCCGTCGCCGGCGCTCCGACCCGGACCGGGAACTGGACGACGACGAGGCGTCACAGCTCGACCTGACCCCCGAGAGCATCGACGGACTCGACCCCGCCACCGGCCACCGGATGCTTCCGGAACAGGCCACCGGCGACCCGGCACCGCGCCGCAACGGGTTCGACGACGCGACGTAACGAAGGCGGCTGCGCGACGCAGCGCGGACGCCGTCGCCGGGGGGCGGCGGCGTGGCGCGAGGCGGGCGGGACGACCGGGGCGGTGACGCGTTGAGCGCGTGCCGCCCCGCGGTCTGTGCGGGGGCGGCGCTCCTACGAGGCGCTGTGCGGGGGCGGCGCTCCTACGGGGCGAATCGAACGCGCTCGTCCCCCCAGCGGGGGGATACCCGGGGGCGGCGGCCGGGAACCGCGCGGGGGCGGCCCCGCTTCGCGCCACCTCGTTCCCCGCTGCCCCGCACCACTTCGCCCCGCGCAGCCCCCTCGCCCCGCACCACCTCGCCCCGCCAGTCCCGCCGCTGGTCATAGCGGCGTCCCTGATGGCCCCGGCGTCCCCGGCCGGTGAGCGTGGGGGAGTGGTGTGTCCGGGGGAGGGCCGGTAAAGGGCGTCCATAATGATCGGCTCGTTGTCAGAGGTGGCCGGTAGGCTCGTAAGCACGATGACCGAGGACATGTCCCCTGCTGAGCGCTACGCCGCCGCCAAGTTGCGGGCGGCGGAGCAGGCCACCGCACTCGCCCCTTTCCGTGAGATGTACGACTTCGCGCTGGACCCGTTCCAGATCGAGGCGTGCCAGGCCCTGGAGGCCGGTAAGGGCGTGCTGGTCGCGGCCCCGACCGGATCCGGCAAGACGATCGTGGGCGAGTTCGCCGTCCACCTGGCCCTGGAGCAGGGCCGTAAATGCTTCTACACCACGCCGATCAAGGCGCTGTCGAACCAGAAGTACCAGGACCTGGTTCGGCGCTACGGCGCGGACCGGGTCGGCCTGCTGACCGGTGACAACAGCGTCAACTCCGAGGCGCCGGTGGTCGTGATGACCACCGAGGTGCTGCGGAACATGCTGTACGCGGGCTCCCAGTCGCTGAACGGCCTCGGTTACGTGGTGATGGACGAGGTGCACTACCTCTCCGACCGCTTCCGCGGTGCCGTCTGGGAAGAGGTGATCATTCACCTGCCGGAGTCCGTCACGCTGGTCTCGCTGTCCGCGACGGTCTCCAACGCGGAGGAGTTCGGCGCCTGGCTGGACACGGTGCGCGGTGACACGGAAGTGATCGTCTCCGAGCACCGCCCGGTGCCGCTGTGGCAGCACGTGCTCGCCGGGCGCCGGATGTACGACCTCTTCGAGGAGCGGGAGGGCCGTTCCGGTGCCGGGCGCCGGGAGGTCAACCCGGACCTGGAGCGGCTGGCGCGGATGGAGAACAGCCGCCCGACGTTCGGCCGGGACAAGCGCCGGGGCCGCAACCAGCGGGAGGCGGACCGCGAGCGCGAGCGGCGGCAGCGCAGCCGTATCTGGACGCCGGGCCGCGCCGAGGTGATCGACCGGCTGGACAGCGAGGGCCTGCTGCCGGCGATCACGTTCATCTTCAGCCGGGCCGGGTGCGAATCGGCTGTGCAGCAGTGCCTGTATTCGGGGCTGCGGCTCAACGACCAGGAGGGGCGGGCCGAGGTCCGCGCCATCGTGGAGGAGCGGACGGCCGGGATCCCCGATGAGGACCTGCACGTTCTCGGCTACTACGAGTGGCTGGAGGGGCTGGAGCGGGGTATCGCCGCGCACCACGCCGGCATGCTGCCGACCTTCAAGGAGGTCGTGGAGGAGCTGTTCCTGAAGGGGCTGGTCAAGGCCGTCTTCGCGACGGAGACGCTGGCGCTGGGCATCAACATGCCCGCCCGTTCGGTCGTCCTGGAGAAGCTGGTCAAGTGGAACGGCGAGCAGCACGCCGACATCACCCCCGGCGAGTACACGCAGCTCACCGGCCGTGCCGGGCGCCGCGGCATCGACGTCGAGGGCCATGCGGTGGTGCTGTGGCAGCGCGGCATGGACCCGGGCGCCCTGGCCGGCCTGGCCGGTACACGGACGTATCCGCTGCGCTCGTCCTTCAAGCCGTCGTACAACATGGCGGTCAACCTGGTCTCGCAGTTCGGGCGGCACCGCTCGCGAGAGCTGCTGGAGATGTCGTTCGCGCAGTTCCAGGCGGACAAGTCGGTCGTCGGCATCTCGCGGCAGGTGCAGAAGAACGAGGAGGGCCTGGACGGCTACAAGGAGTCCATGACCTGCCACCTCGGTGACTTCGAGGAGTACTCGCGGCTGCGCCGGGAGCTGAAGGACCGGGAGACGGAGCTGGCCAAGCAGGGCGCCGCGCAGCGCCGGGCCGCGGCCGCCGCGGCGCTGGAGAAGCTCCGGCCGGGCGACGTGATCCACGTACCGACGGGCAAGTACGCGGGGCTGGCGCTGGTGCTGGACCCGGGCATGCCGTCGGGGCGCACCAACGGGCACCGCGGCTACGACGCGCACGACGGCCCCCGGCCGCTGGTGCTGACCGCCGAGCGGCAGGTCAAGCGGCTGGCGTCGATGGACTTCCCGGTCCCGGTGGCGGCCCTGGACCGGATGCGCATCCCGAAGTCCTTCAACGCGCGCAGCCCGCAGTCCCGCCGGGACCTGGCGTCCGCGCTGCGGACGAAGGCCGGGCACATCGCGCCGGAGCGGCACCGCAAGCAGCGGGCGGCGGCGGCCGACGACCGGGAGATCGCGCGGCTGCGTACGGAGCTGCGGGCGCATCCCTGCCACGGCTGCGACGAGCGCGAGGACCACGCGCGGTGGGCCGAGCGGTACCACCGGCTGCTGCGTGACACGCGGCAGCTGGAGCGCCGTATCGAGGGCCGTACGAACACCATCGCGCGCACCTTCGACCGGATCTGCGCCCTGCTGACCGGACTTGACTACCTGGAAGGTGACACGGTCACCGACGAGGGCCGGCGGCTGGCGCGGCTCTACGGCGAACTGGACCTGCTGGCGAGCGAATGCCTGCGGGCCGGCGTCTGGAACGGGCTCGGCCCCGCCGAACTGGCCGCCTGCGCCTCGGCCCTGGTCTACGAGGCCCGGCAGGCGGACGACGCGGTGGCGCCGAAGCTGCCGTCGGGCAAGGCGCGGGACGCGCTCGCCGAGATGGTACGGATCTGGGGCCGACTGGACGCCTTGGAGGAGGACCACAAGATCAACCAGGCGGAGGGCGTCGGCCAGCGCGAGCCGGACCTCGGCTTCGCCTGGGCCGCGTACCGCTGGGCCTCCGGATTCGGCCTGGACGAGGTGCTGCGCGAGGCGGAGATGCCGGCCGGCGACTTCGTGCGCTGGTGCAAGCAGTTGATCGACATCCTCGGCCAGATCGCCGCCGCCGCACCCCCGGAGGTGGCGCGCAACGCCCGCAAGGCCGTGGACGCGGTGCTGCGGGGCGTGGTGGCGTACTCGTCGGTGGGGTGAGGCCGCGAGGCCGCTTCCGGGGCCCGGCCGGGCCCCGGTCTCCGGTGTGACGTCGTGCGGGTCCGTTCTTCGGGTGAGGGACGGACCCGCGGTCTGTCCGCCCGGCTCCCGAGGCCCGGGTGCCGGGCGGACGTGCGAGAGCGTGGCGCGTCACACGGGCGGATTGACGGCGGTGGCCTTGAAGAAGGTGTACTGGAACGTTCCGCCGTCCTCCGCCGTCCGGCGCAGCTCGCGGATGCCGCGCTCCCACTCGGCCTCGGTCGTCAGCCCGGCGGCCAGCGCGTCGTCCCGTACGGCCGCGATCATCGCGATGAACGTGTTGCGGGTGAAGCTGTCCACCAGTCCCGGCCGGGTCGCGTCGGCGCAGACCGTACGCGGCCGGACCGCCACCCCCGCGTACCCGGCGGCGGTCAGCAGCGGCTGCAGCCGCCGGCCGATCAGCGCGTCGCCGCCGGCCGCGGCCTGCAGTCGGACCTGGTGGCCGATCACGGTGTGGGCTTCGGCACTGTCCGGGTGGAAGAACGCCGATCCGTGGTCCCCCTCGATGACGGTGATGCCGCCGCCCGGCCGCAGGACGCGCCGCAGGTCCGCCAATGTCCGTGCGGGGTCGGGCAGGTGCTCCAGGACGAAGCAGACGAAGAGGTGGTCGAAGGAGGCGTCGGCGTACGGCAGGTCGGTCAGGTCGGCCTGTTGCCAGCGCACCGTCGCCGCGTGCGGACGGGCGGCGAGGCGGGCGCGGGCCTGGTCGAGCGAGTCCGCGCAGATGTCGACCGCGGTGATGTGGGCACCCGGGCTGGAGGCGACCAGATGCACGGTCTGGGCGCCAACCCCGCATCCGGCCTCCAGGACCCGGCTGCCCGCCTCGTACACCGTGCCCGCGTGCAGGAGCGCTGCCAGGGTGTCCGCCTGGTCGGTGAGCCGCCGGGCCTCATGGTCCGAGTACCCGTGCACGTAAGGGTGTTCGCGGGGTGTGGGAGTCCGGAGCGCGTGGCTGTCCTCGTGCGGGCCGCCGGTCGTCTGCTCCGTCGTTGCTGTTCTCATGCCGCCACTCTGGGCCGACAATGGTCCGGTGCCCAGATCCAAAGACGTGGCGGCCGACCGGTCCATAACGGCCGGGTCCGACTTCCTCCAACTGAACACCGCCGACGCGCCCGCGGGCGGTCTGTCCGACTGGCTGGCACAGCGCCTGCGGCTCGCCGTCGCGGACGGCCGCCTCGCGGTGGGCGACCGGCTGCCGGCCACCCGCACGCTCGCAGCGGAACTCCGGGTCTCCCGGGGCGTCGTCACCGAGGCGTACCAGCGGCTGATCGAGGACGGGCACGCGGTCGGCCGCGGCCGCGGCGGCACGGTCGTGGTCGCCGCTCCCGTCGCGGCCGCGGCACCGGCGCCCGCGCGTCCGGCCCAGACGCCACCGCCGGGCGCGGTGTTCACCACCGAGCCGGAAGCGGACGTCTTCGACACGGTGCGGGCGGCACCGGCCCGGATCGACCTCAGCCCCGGCACGCCCGACCTGGCCTCGTTCCCGCGTACCGCGTGGTCGCGCGCGGAACGCCGGGTGCTCGGCACGCACGCCGCCCCCGGCTTCGGGTACGGGGACCCGCGCGGCACTCCGGAGCTGCGGCGCGCCGTCGCGAAGTGGCTGGCCCGCAACCGCGGTCTGTCGGTCGCCCCGGACGAGGTGCTGATCGTCTCCGGCACCGCGCAGACGCTCGGTCTGCTGGCCCAGGTGCTGGGCCGCCGGGGCGTTCGCGAAGTGGCGGTGGAGGACCCGGGGTCGCTCGGGGCCCGCCAGCACCTCCGGTACTGGGGTATGCGTACACCGCCGGTACCGGTCGACGCCGACGGCATCCGGGTCCGGGACCTGCGGGCCTCCGGCGCTCCCGCCGTCCTGGTGACACCGGCGCACCAGTTCCCGACCGGGGTGGTGCTCGGCGGGGCACGGCGCCGCGAGCTGATGCGCTGGGCGGCCGACGGCGACGGCCTGATCATCGAGGACGACTACGACGCCGAACACCGCTACGACCGGCCGCCGGTGCCCGCGCTCCGCGCCATGCTGCCCGAGCACGTCTGCTACGCCGGGAGCGTCTCGAAGCTGCTGGCGCCGGCGCTGCGGACCGGATGGGTCGTCGCTCCGCCGGAACTGCACGGCGCGCTGGTGGACGCCAAGCGGTTCACCGACCTCGGCAACGCCGCGCTGCCGCAGTGGGTGCTGGCCGACCTGATGGAGAGCGGCGAGCTGGAACGCCGGCTGCGGCAGCTCCGAAAGCGGCACCGGGCGCGTCGTGACGCGATGATCCAGGCCATCGGTACCCACCTGCCGGGAGCGGTCGTGCAGGGCGCGGCGGCGGGTCTGCATCTGACGGTGACCTTCGACGCGGACTTCGCCGATACGGACCTGGCGGCGGCCGCGCTCCTCCGGGGGGTCAAGGTGCAGCCGCTCTCCTGGCACCGACAGGGCCCTGGACGGCCAGGGCTGGTGCTGGGGTACGCCGCGAGCACGGCGACCGAGATCGCGGCGGGCTTGGCGGTCATCGGCAGCGTGCTGGAGTGAGCGCGGCGCCGCCGCACGGTCCGGGGAGGGCGCGTCGGCCCGTACAGCGCTACGGGGAGGGTCGGGCGGGCGTGTCGGTCCGTGGCCGACGCGTCGGACCGGCGTGTCGTGTGCGTCGTGGGGTGCCGTCCGACACGCCGTGCGTGCGTTCGGTTGTGCAGCGACGACACGGGGTGGTGCTGCCGGGGGCGTGGGGCTCCGGTGGATGCGCACGGTCCACGGGGCCGCGCTGCTCTTGGAATGCGAGGTGGTACGGGTCGGAGGGCGCCGTTCCGTAAGGGGGCGCGCCGCCCGGCCATGGCCTGTACGGTCCGGCCACGGTCAGCACGGGCCGACCGCGGTGCACGCCAACTCCTCGGCCAGGGCCCGCAGTTCGTCTACCCGCAGCACCCTGCCCCCGAACCCGGGCAGCGGTACGTGCAGCTCCCGTATCCAGTGCTCGGGGATCGCGCCGACTCCGTGGACCCCTCCGGCCAGACCACCGGTGACCGCGGCGACGGTGTCGGTGTCGCCGCCGAGGTCGATGGCGGCCCGCGGCGCGTCCTCGTACGAGCCGGTGGTGCGCAGTGCCCAGACGGCGGAGCCGAGGCAGGGCCACACCGCGCCGTTGAACTCGGTGGCCTGGTCCGGGTGCCAGCCGGGCGCGAGGACGGAGGCGCAGCGCGCGCGGTGGGCGAGGCGGACGTGGGAGAGTGCGTCCGGCAGGGCGTCGAGCGGGTCGTCGCTTCGCAGAGCGGCATGCAGCAACGCGTGGAACAGCGCCCCCCTCCCCGGCCGCCGGGTCCCCGTGCGTCAGCGCGGACAGCCGCCGGGCGGCGTCCATGGACACCACCCGGCGAAGTACACGGCGGCGGGCGTGGCGCGCATCAGTGAACCGTTGCCCGCGGCGCGCTGGTTGACCTGGAAGTGCCGGGCGGCGGCCCGGTCCCACGGCTCGCCGTTGCCGAGCACGTCCTCGGTCTGCAGACCGATGCCCTTCGGCTCGGCCGAGGCCCGGCGCTGGAATCTGCGGAAGACGTCGGGGAGGTCGAGTCCGCCGCGTTCCAGCAGCGATTCGGCGGTCAGTACCGCCATCTGCGTGTCGTCCGTGGCTTCGCCGGGGGCCCGGCCGCCGCCTCCGCACATGGTCCCCGGCCGTCGGGAAAGCGGGCCGTGTACGCGCCCGGCGGGCCGAACTCGAAGGGCGCACCGAGGGCGTCCCCGGCGGGCCGAACTCGAAGGGCGCACCGAGGGCGTCCCCGGCGGCCGAGCCGACCACGGCACCGATCGCCCGCTGCACGGATTCCACTCCCGGCCCCGGAGGCACGTCAGGAAGCGGCAGGCCGGGCGGTCTCCTGTTCGGCTTCGACCTGCTGGTTCCACTGCTGCTTGGACGCCTGCCAGCCGTCCTCGTCGTGGCCGTTGCGCCAGTAGCCGGAGATCGACAGGTCCTCGCGCGGCACCTCCCGCTCGACGCGCAACAACTTGCGCAACTCCTTCACGAAGCCGGCCTCGCCGTGGACAAAAGCGTGCACCCGGCCCGCGGGGAAGTCCAGCGCGCGGACGGCCTCGACCAGCCGCGCGCCGACCGGTGCGGTGCCGCGGTGCAGCCAGGTGATCTCGGCGCCGGCCGGAGCCTCCAGCTTCTGCTCTTCCTTCGGGCCGGCGACCTCGATGAAGGCGTGGACGGGCACGTCCTCGGGCGCCCGGGCCAGGGAGGCGGCGATGGCCGGCAGGGCGCTCTCGTCACCGGCGAGCAGGTGCCAGTCGGCGTCGGGGTTCGGGGCGTACGCGCCGCCGGGGCCCAGGAGCAGTGCCTCGTCACCCGGGCGGGCCTGCGCCGCCCACGGCCCCGCGAGGCCCGTGTCGCCGTGCACCACGAAGTCGACCGCCAGTTCCCGCGTGTCCGGGTCCCAGGTGCGCACGGTGTAGGTACGGGTCCTGGGCCACTGGTCGCGGGGGAAGGCGGCGCGGATCTCGGCGATGTCCAGCGGCTGCGGGTAGTCCACGCCGGGGACCGGGAAGACCAGCTTGACGTAATGGTCGGTGTACTCGCCCGCCGAGAACTCCGCCAGGCCGTCACCGCCCAGCACCACCCGCACCATGTGCGGCGTGAGCTGCTCGGTGCGCAGCACCTGCGCGTGAATGAGCTTGGGCTTCTTGCGGGCCGGACGCTCTGCTGCCACGACGATCTCCCCTGCCACGGTCTTGTTAGGTTTACCTAACCTAACAGTTCAGGGGCGGAGCGTCGCCAGGAGCCGCTGCAAGGAGCCGCCCAGTCCCCACTGGTCGGCGAGCGCTTCCAGCCGCTCCGGGTCGGCCGGCTCGTCGGGCAGCGCGGCGTCGAAGTCCGGCACCGGCACGTCGGCGGCCACCCGTACGACCTGCGGCGCGACCTCGACGTACGGCCGGGCCTCGGTCAGCCGCTTGCGCTGGGAGGGGGTGAGCTCGGACGCCGGGTCGTCGGCCGCGGCCATGATCCCCGCCAGGTCGCCGTACCGGTCGAGCAGCTTGGCGGCGGTCTTCTCGCCGATGCCCGGCACGCCCGGCAGGCCGTCGCTGGGGTCGCCGCGCAGCAGCGCCAGATCGGCGTAACCGCTGCCGTCCACGCCGTACTTCTCCCGCAGCAGGGCCTCGTCGGTCATCTGGAGGGTGCCGACACCCTTGAGCGGATACAGGATGCGGACCCCGCGCCCGTCGTCGGCCAGCTGGAACAGGTCGCGGTCGCCGGTGACGATGTCGACCGGCCCGGTGGCGCGGGCGGTGAGCGTGCCGATGATGTCGTCCGCCTCGTACCCGGCGGCGCCGACCCGGGCGATGCCGAGCGCGTCGAGCACCTCCTCGATCACCGGGACCTGCGGCGAGAGGGTGTCCGGGATCTCCTCGGCGTCGGGCTCGGGGGAGCCGGGCGGCGCCTCCTCGGCGACGCGGTGCGCCTTGTACGAGGGGATGAGGTCGACCCGCCACTGCGGGCGCCAGTCGAAGTCCATGCAGGCCACCAGGTCGTCGGGCTGGTGGTCCTGGACGAGCCGGGCGATGAAGTCCAGCAGCCCGCGCACCGCGTTGACCGGCGTGCCGTCCGGAGCCCGGACCGACTCCGGCACGCCGAAGTAGGCGCGGAAGTAGAGGGAGGCGGTGTCGAGGAGCATCAGGCGTCGAGTCACACCCCGATGATGCCGTACGCCCGGTGATGCGGCCGGGCGGTGCCGCGGAGGCGGGACGGACACGTGTGTGAACTGGGTCACCAATACGTTTGTCATTTCGCAAAGGGGGCAGGCGCGCGGCCGGAGCGGAGCCGGTGGATATTCAACATTTCCATCGGTTAACGGCGGGCCCGACCCGTACCGCGCCACGACCTGCCGACGGGGGAGGCGGGGCGTACACAGTCAATTCGAGAGGTGTATGTGGCCAGGCTGCAAGCCGAGCACGTGTACAAAGTGTTCGGGAGACGACCCGAGGACGCCGTACGACGGCTCGAAGACGGTGCAAGCCGCGAGGAGCTACGGGCCGACGGAACGACCGCCGCGGTGATCGACGCGTCGTTCTCCGTGGACGAGGGCCAGATCTTCGTCGTCATGGGTCTGTCCGGATCCGGTAAGTCCACGCTGCTGCGGACCCTCAACGGGCTGCTGGAGCCGACCGCCGGAAGCGTCCGGTTCGACGGTCAGGACCTGACCTCGCTCAGCGACAAGGAACTGCGCAAGGTCCGCTCCGAGAAGATCTCCATGGTCTTCCAGCACTTCGCGCTCTTCCCGCACCGCAGTGTGCTGGAGAACGCCGCGTACGGGCTGGAGGTCCAGGGCGTGCCCCGGGCCGAACGCGACAAGCGCGCCACCGAGGCACTGCACCTCGCGGGCCTCGAAGGCTGGGAGAAGTCCTGGCCCGACGAGCTGTCCGGCGGCATGCAGCAGCGGGTCGGCCTGGCCCGCGCGCTGGCCACCGACGCCGACCTGCTGCTGATGGACGAGTCCTTCAGCGCGCTGGACCCGCTGATCCGCCGCGACATGCAGGACCAGCTCCTGGAGCTCCAGAAGACGCTGAAGAAGACCATCGTCTTCATCACCCACGACCTGAACGAAGCCATGCGTCTCGGCGACCGGATCGCCGTCATGCGCGACGGCCGCATCGTCCAGACCGGCAGCGCCGAGGACATCCTCCTCACCCCCGCCAACGACTACGTGGCCTCCTTCATCCAGGACGTCGACCGCTCCCGGGTGCTCACCGCCGGGGCCATCATGGTCGACGTCGACGAGGTGCTGGGCCGCACCGCGGACAACGGCGCGGAGATCCGTACGGCCGAGGACTTCCTCGCCGCCACGCCCGCCACGGTCCACCTGGACACGCCGGTCGCGGAGCTGTTCGGCCCCTGCTCGGCCGGGACCGTACCGGTCGCCGTCGTCGACGCGGACGGTGCGCTGGCCGGCGCGGTGCCGGTGCAGCGGCTGCTGTCCGTACTCAGTGAGGGCGGACAGGCGGGCGGGACCGCCGGGCAGGCGGACCCCACGGAGACGAAGGACACGGCGACAAAGGCCACGGAGACGAACGCCACGGATGCGGAAGCCGCCCAGGCCCGTACCGAGGCCCGGGCCGCCGAAGACGCCGCCCCCTCCGACGGCAAGAAGGCGACCGCCGACGGCAAGGCGGACGTCCAGCCCGACGGCAAACCCGACGGCATGACGGGCGGCAAGCCCGAGGGCAAGGTGATCGCCGGTGCCTAGAATCGATGTCGGCTCCTGGGCCAACACGTGCGTCGAATGGCTGCGCAACCACCTCACGTGGCTCTTCGACTTCGTCTCGCACGTCCTGACGGACATGTACAACGGCATCGAGGCGGTCCTCTCCGCCCCGCAGCCGTTCCTGCTGATGGGCATCTTCGCGGTGCTCGCCTGGTGGCTGCGCGGCCTGCCGGCCGCCGTCCTGACCTTCGCCGGCTTCGCCCTGATCGACTCGATCGAGCAGTGGCAGGCCACCATGCAGTCCCTGTCGCTGGTGCTGGTGGCCTGCATCATCACCATCGTCATCGCGGTGCCGCTCGGCATCTGGGCGGCCCGCAACCGCGCCGTCGGCGGCGCGCTGCGCCCGGTGCTGGACCTGATGCAGACGATGCCCGCGATGGTCTACCTGATCCCCGGCATCCTCTTCTTCGGCATCGGCGTGATGCCCGGCATGGTGGCGACCATCATCTTCTCGATGCCGCCCGCCGTCCGGATGACCGAGCTGGGCATCCGGCAGGTCGACGGCGAACTGGTCGAGGCCGCCGAGGCGTTCGGCACGCACCCGCGCCGCACCCTCTTCCGGGTGCAGCTCCCGCTGGCGCTGCCCACGATCATGGCCGGTATCAACCAGGTCATCATGCTGGCCCTGTCCATGGTCGTCATCGCCGGCATGGTCGGCGCCGAGGGTCTGGGCTCGTCGGTCTACAACGCGGTCAGCTCCGTGAACGTGGCCCTCGGCTTCGAGGCCGGTCTCGCCGTCGTCATCCTCGCGATGTACCTGGACCGGATGACCGGCGCCCTCAACGAGCGGGTCTCGCCGCTGGGCCGCCGCGCGCTGGCCAAGGCGCAGGCCGCGCTGGGCGGCGCGAAGTTCCTGTACTGGAAGCCCGCCACCTCCGTCGCGATGGTCGGCGTGGTCGTGCTCGCGCTGGTCGCGGGCGGTCTGAACGTCTTCGGCAAGGAAGGTGCGAAGACCGACGGCGGCGGCCGCCCGATCACCCTCGGGTACGTCAACTGGGACGAGGGCAAGGCCACCACGTACCTGTGGAAGGAAATCCTCGAACAGCGCGGCTTCAAGCCGAAGGCGCAGGCGCTGGAGGCCGGCGCGCTGTTCACCGGTCAGGCCCGCGGCGACATCGACGTGCAGACCAACGCCTGGCTGCCCACCACGCACGCCGAGTACTACAAGAAGTACAAGGACAAGCTCGAAGACCTCGGCGCCTGGTACGACAAGACCTCGCTGGAGATCGCGGTCCCGTCGTACATGAAGGACGTCAAGACCCTCGACGACCTCAAGGGCAGGGCGGGTGAGTTCGGCGGCAAGATCACCGGCATCGAGCCGGGCGCCGGCGAGATGAAGATCCTCAAGGACAAGGTCCTCAAGGACTACGGCCTGGAGGACGAGTACAAGGTCGCCGAGTCCAGCACCGCGTCCATGCTCACCGAGCTGGACCGCGCGTACGCGGCCAAGAAGCCGATCGCCGTCACGCTGTGGTCGCCGCACTGGGCGTACGACAAGTACGACCTGACCAAGCTCAAGGACCCCAAGGGCTCCTTCGGCTCGGGCGACAGCCTGCACCTGCTGGGCCGCAAGGGCTTCGCCCAGGACGAGCCCGAGGTCGCCAAGTGGATGAAGAACTTCCACCTGGACGAGAAGCAGCTCACCAGCCTGGAGAACGAGGTCAAGAGCGCCGGCGAGGGCCACGAGCAGGACGGCGTGCGCAACTGGCTGAAGAAGAACCCGGGCCTGGTCGACACGTTCGCCCCGTCGGCGAACGCCACGTACGCCAAGGGCAAGGACGCCGGCGCGGCCCCGAACATCGGCTACCCGGCGTGGGACGAGGGCATCGCCACCACGTACCTGTGGAAGAACGTCCTGGAGAAGCGCGGCTACAAGCCGAACATCCGCAACCTGGACGTCGGCCCGATGTGGACCGGACTGTCCAGCGGGCAGATCGACGTCGAGTTCGACGGGTGGCTGCCGGTCGCGCAGAAGCAGTACTGGGACCAGTACAAGGACGATCTCGTCGACATCGGCGCCTGGTACGACAAGACGTCGCTGGAGATCGCGGTGCCGTCCTACGTCAAGGACGTCAAGACGCTGGACGACCTGCGCGAGCACCAGGACGAGTTCAAGGGCAAGATCATCGGCATCGAGCCGGGCACCGGTGAGATGAAGCGCCTGAAGGACACCGTCGCGCCCGCGTACGGCCTGGACGACTTCCAGGTCACCGAGGCCGGCACCAGCTCCATGCTGGCCGAGCTGGACCGCGCCTACGCCAAGAAGGAGCCGATCGCGGTCGTGCTCTGGTCGCCGCACTGGGCGTACAGCAAGTACGACCTGACCAAGCTCGCCGACCCGAAGCACACCTGGGGCGACAACAACCAGATCAAGTCGCTGGGCCACAAGAGATTCCCGGAGAAGTTCCCGGAGTTCAACGGCTGGCTGAAGAACTGGAAGATGTCGCCCGAGGAGCTGGGCAGCCTGGAGAAGGAGATCCAGGACGCCGGCAAGGGTCACGAGAACGACGGTGTCGAGAAGTGGATCGACGCCCACCCGGGCATCGTCGACAAGATGGCGCCGGTGAAGTGAGGCGCTGAACGCACCACGTGGGCCCCGCCCCCGGCTGTACGGCCGGGGGCGGGGCCGTTCCGCGTCGGGCGCGGCCCCGCCCGCGTACGGTGGGGTGATGACGACCGGTCAGCACCGCGCCCCGCGCGTGGTCTCCCTCGTGCCCTCACTCACCGAGGCCGTGGCCGCCACCGCGCCCGACCTGCTCGTCGGCGCCACCGACTGGTGCAGCCATCCCGCCGGACTGGACGTGCCGCGCGTCGGCGGCACCAAGAACCCGGACACCGCCCGGATCGCCGCCCTCGCGCCCGGCCTCGTCCTGGCCAACGAGGAGGAGAACCGCGCGCCGGACCTCGCCGCGCTGCGGGCCGCCGGACTGGACGTCCTGGTCACCGAGGTCCGGGACCTGGACCAGGCGCTGCGCGAGCTGGAACGGGTCCTGGTGCGCGGCTGCCGGCTGCCCAGGCCCGGCTGGCTGGACGACGCGGCGGACGCCTGGCGGGACGTACGGACCGAGGCGGCGGACGCGCGCGGCGCGGTGGTGCCGATCTGGCGGCGGCCCTGGATGGTGCTGGGCCGGGACACGTTCGCGGGTGACCTGCTCGCCCGGCTCGGTGTGCGGAACCTCTACGCGGACCACGCCGAGCGGTATCCGCGCGTCCCGGTCGAGGAGCTGAACGCGCGCGGCGCCGACCTGGTGGTGCTTCCGGACGAGCCGTACCGCTTCGCGGCGGACGACGGCCCCGAGGCGTTCCCGGGGCTGCCGTCCGCGCTGGTCAGCGGGCGTCATCTGACGTGGTACGGGCCGTCGTTGGCGGAGGCGCCGGCGATGCTCGGGGCGGCGCTGGACGCGGCCCGCTGAGCGCAACCGGCGGGGCCGCGGGGTTACCGGGGGCGCGAGGCTACCGGGGCTGCCGTGGCCGCCGGGGTCGAGGAGGCTGCCGGGGCTTCAGATGTCACGGAGGTCTCAGGGGCCATGGAGGTGCCCGAGGACACCGACGCCGTGGAATCCACCGGAACCACCGTGGACGCGGAAACCACCGGAGCCACCGTGCCCGCCGGGGCCGAAGGCACCAGCCGGGCCGCGATCGCCGTCGTGCCCGCCAGGGCCGCCGCCCCCGGCTTCTCCGGCGGCGGTACGAGGAGCTGACCGCGCGCCAGCCCCAGCGCGGTACGGGCCCCGGCCGTCAGCCAGGCCGCCACCAGCACGGCGAACAGCCCCACCGCGAGCCAGGTGAAGGCGGCGAGCCCGGTGTGCCGTGCCAGGCCCGCCGCGCCCGTCACGCACGTACCGACCGGGAAGGTGAACGCCCACCAGGTCATCGAGAACGTCATCCCGGCCCGGAAGGCCCGGACGACCAGGGCCGTCGCCAGCGCCAGCCACAGCAGCGCGAAGCCGGTGACCGGCACGCCGTACAGGAGCGCGAAGCCGCTCATCGCCTGCGCGTACCCGGCGCCGACCGCGCCCGGCGCGGCGTCCGCGAGGTTGTTGACCGCGGTCGTGGACTGGCCGAGCGGCCCGAGGACCAGGAACAGCGTCGGGCTCAGTGCGAGCGGCAGCGGGCCGTGGTGGATCAGCCGGGTCAGGACCAGCGGCAGCACCAGCAGGGTGGCCAGCAGCGACATCCCGAACATCGCGTAACAGGCGAGCAGCATCGCCTCCTGCCACTGCCCGGCCGGCAGGTGCGGCACCAGACCCGGGCCGAGCGCCGCGGAGACCATCGGCGCGACCAGCGGCAGGATCCACACGGGGGAGGCGGTGCCGGCCTCGATCCGGTGCCGGGCCACCATCAGGTACGGCACCGCCGCGGCCGCCGCGAGGCCCACCGCCGTACCGGCGCACCACAGGACCGCGTCGGCGGCGACGGCGGCCCGCTCGCCGAGCACGTCCGGGCCGACGGCGAGCGTCCCGCCGCCGACCGCCAGCAGGGCCATCGCCAGGCAGCCGTAGAACGGCGCGACCGCCGGGTCGAGCAGGTGGCGCCGCGCCTGGTCGGTGTGGCGGAGCCAGTGGACGGTACGGGCGGTCAGCAGGGCCGCCAGCAGGACGGCGGACAGGGCCCAGACCGCCACGTACGCGCCGCGCAGACCGGGGGAGTGCAGCGGCAGGGTCGCGCCGGCGTTGGCGACGATGGCGGTGCCCATGACGGCGGCGTACCAGTTGGGACCGAGGTGACGCAGGGCCGGGGACGTGTCGGAGGAGCGGGCGGAGAGGCGGCGGCCGGTGCGGGCGGAAGGCTGCGTCAGGGGTGGCATGTCTTCCAGGGTCGGCCCGCGCACCGCCTCCCACCAGGGACCTCGCGCCTATGAGCCCATAAGGTGGGGTTATGGGTGCAGGAAATGAAGGGCAGACCGGGACGGACCCGGTGGTTCCGCTCTCGCATCGGGTACCGGACCTCGGCGCGCTGGAGCTGCTGCTCGCCGTCGCCCGGCTCGGCAGCCTCGGGCGGGCGGCCCGCGAGCGGGGCATCAGCCAGCCCGCCGCCAGCAGCCGCCTGCGCTCGATGGAGCAGCAACTGGGCGTCGCCCTCGTCGAGCGCTCACCGCGCGGCTCGCGCCTGACGGACGCGGGCGCCCTGGTCACGGACTGGGCGCGGCAGGTGGTGGAGGCCGCCGAGGCGTTCGACGCGGGCGCGCAGGCGCTGCGCGGGCGGCGGGACTCGCGGCTGCGGGTCGCCGCCAGTATGACCATCGCCGAGTACCTGCTGCCGGGCTGGCTCATCGCGCTGCGCGCCCAGCGCCCGGACACCGCGGTCTCCCTGCTCGCCGGGAACTCCGCCGCCGTCGCCGAGCGGCTCCTCACGGGCGCGGCGGACCTCGGGTTCGTGGAGGGGCTGGACGTGCCCGCCGGGCTGGACGGCGCGGTCATCGGCCACGACCGGCTGGTGGTGGTCGCCGCGCCCGCCCACCCGTGGGCCCGGCGCCGTACGGAGCTGACAGCGGCCGAACTGGCCGCCACCCCGCTGATCCTGCGCGAACGCGGTTCCGGCACCCGCCAGGTCCTGGACGCGGCACTGGCCGGGCACGGCGGGCTCGCGGCACCGCTGCTGGAACTGGCCTCCACGACGGCGGTCAAGGCCGCCGCGGTGAGCGGCGCCGGGCCGTCCGTGCTGAGCGAGCTGGCCGTGGGGGAGGAGCTGGCGGCACGGCGGCTGGTCGAGGTCCCGGTGCGCGGCACGCGCTTCGGCCGCGACCTGCGGGCCGTCTGGCCCGCCGGGCACCGGCCCGCGGGCCCGGCCCGCCACCTGCTGGGGCTGACCCGGGCCCTGCCGTGACCGGGGCGCGGCCGGGTCAGCGGTCGGCCTGGTAGGCCGCGTCCGCGCCGGTGGCCCTCCGGCCGTCGGGGGCGGTGTAGGTGAGGGTGCGGTCCCCTCGGATCTGGAAGACATTGGTGGGGCGCTGGCGATTGCGGGGATTGCAGACCGGAACCGGAACGGTGAAGACGGTCTGGTACCGCGACCCGTCGGGCATGGACACCCGTGTCACGAAGGTGACCACTCCCTTCTTGGCGGGATGGCTGCCGTTCGGTGCCTCGAAGAACCAGAATCCGTCCGCCGTCGCGGTGGAGTCCGTCGGCACGACCGTCATCGAGTTGCCCGCGTCGAACCGTACGGTCCGCACCTTCGTGCCGTCCTGGGTGTACGGCTTGGACAGCTCGAACCGCGCTCTGCCGCCCTCCTGCGGGGCCTGGATGTAGTCGCTCTCACTGCCCCCGCACTGGCCGGGGGCGGCCACGGCGGGGGAGCCGTACTGGACGAGGAGTCCGAGGGCCAGCGCGGAGGACAGTCCCACGGCGGCGGACTTCAGGTGGCGTCGGTTTGTCATGGCGGAACCCACTTCCGTAGGAAGGACAGCACGAAGCCGGGCTCGTCGGGGAACAGCCGAGCCCCACGGCGTCGACGCAGGTCAGCGCCGGTGCAGCGAGCGTATCCAGGCTCCGGGTGGAGATGGCATCGCCGAAACGGATGGGTTTGCCGCAGCAATTTGCAGTTCTCGGGAACGGATTTCAGGAACCGCCCGCCGCCCCCACCAGCGCGTCCATCACCCGGGTGTCGTCCCCGGCCTCGGGGTGCCACTGCACCGACAGGACGAAGTGACCGACGCCGGGCAGCTCCAGGGCCTCGACCGTGCCGTCCGCCGCGTGGGCCGACGGGAGCAGGCCGCTGCCGAGCCGGTCCACGGCCTGGTGGTGGTACGTCGGTACGGACACCGCCTCGGGCAGGATGCCGCCGAGCAGGGTGCCCGGCTCCGGCTTGACCTCGTGGCGGCCGAAGACGCCGACCGGGCCCGCGTGCCCGTCGATGTGCTGGACGAGGGTGCCGCCGAGGGCGATGTTCAGCAGTTGCAGGCCCCGGCAGATGCCGAGCAGCGGCACGCGTGCCGCCAGCGCGGCGTCGATCAGCGCCAGCTCCCAGGTGTCCCGGTCACGGGCCGGCGGACCGGTGCGCGGGTCGGTGTCGGCTCCGTACCGTACGGGCTCCACGTCCGGACCGCCCGCGATCACCAGGCCGTCCAGCCGGGCGACGGCCGCGGCCGCGGTGCCCGGGTCGCCGGGCGGCAGCAGCGCGGCGAGACCGCCGCAGCGCTGCACGAGCCGGTGGTAGCCGGCCGGGAGCACGGCGGCGGGCAGGGCCCAGACGCCCCAGCGGGCGTCGTCGGCGACGTAGGTGGTGACACCGATGAGGGGCGGGTGCGTGGACACGGGACCTCCGGATGGTGCGGTTGCGGGCGCTGCTCCGGCGGGCTGCCGGTCAGTCGCGTTCCAGTTCGGCCTCGGCCGCCGCGAGCGCCGCGAACTCCTCCTCCGGAGCCGCCGCGACCAGCCGGTGCCGGGAGTAGAACGCGAAGTACGCCAGGGCGACGCCGTAGACGCCGAGGGCCATGAAGGCGGCCTGCCGGTCGACGAGGAACGTCGCCACCAGCGCGGCGCAGGCCAGGACGAAGGCGACGGACGAGGTGAGGGTGCCGCCGGGGGTGCGGTACGGGCGGGGCAACCGCGGCTCGCGGCGGCGCAGCACGATGTGCGAGAGCGACATCAGGGCGTAGGAGATGGTGGCGCCGAAGACGGCGATGTTGAGCATCCGGGCGCCGTCGCCGGTCGCGGCGGCCAGCGCGAAACCCAGCGCGCCGGGCACCAGCAGCGCCAGGTACGGGGCCTTGCGGCGGCTGGTGAGGGACAGGAAACGGGGCAGGTAGCCGGCCCGGGAGAGGGCGAAGAGCTGCCGCGACCCGGCGAAGATGAGGGAGAAGAAGGAGGCCACCAGGCCCGCCAGACCGGCGTAGTTGACGATGCGGGAGACGGTGGTGGGCTCTCCGTGCGGCTGGAGGGCCTGCACCAGCGGGTCGCCCACGGACTGGATGGCGGCGGAGCCCCGTGCGCCGGTCGCGGCGACGAAGGTGACCAGCGCGAGCAGCAGCAGGATGCCCATCGCGGCGGCCATCGCCTTCGGCAGCGTACGGGCCGGGTCCCTGGTCTCCTCGGCGGCCAGCGGCACGCCCTCGACGCCGAGGAAGAACCACATGCCGAACGGGAACGCCGCCCAGATGCCGAGGACGCCGAACGGCAGCCACGAACTCGCGCCGAACGCGCCGGAGTCGACCGGGATGTCGTCCAGCGCGCCGACGTGGAAGTCGCTGAGCGCGCCGACCGCGAAGACGACGACCGCGGCGACCGCGACGGCGGTGACGGCCAGACTGAAGCGCAGGGCCTCGCCCACGCCCCACAGGTGGATGCCGATGAAGACCACGAAGCAGGCCAGGTACACGGGCCAACTGGAGGTCAGTCCGAACAGGCCGAGGGATTCGACGTAGTCGCCGATGAAGAGGGAGATCGCGGCGGGCGCGAGCACGTACTCGATGAGGATGGCCGTGCCGGTCAGAAAGCCGCCCCAGGTGCCCAGCGCGCGCCGCGCGAAGCCGTAGCCCCCGCCCGCCGTCGGCAGGACGGAGGCCAGTTCGGCGAGCGCGAAGACCAGACAGGTGTACATCAGACCCATCAGGACCGCGGCGATGGCCAGCCCGCCGAAGCCGCCCTGGGCCAGGCCGTTGTTCCAGCCGGAGAAGTCACCGGAGACGACGTAGGCGACGCCCAGGCCGGTGAGCAGGAGCGGGCCCGCGCTGCCGCGCCGCAGCGTGCGCTTCCGGAGGTAGGCGTCCTGGGATGCGGAGTCGCCGGCTGCGGTGGCCGCGGGCGGTGCGGTACGGGGGTCCGTGCTGTCGGCCATGAGCCGCTCCTGCCTCGCCGAGGGGTGAGTGAGGGGGGAAGTACAGTAATGGTTTAGCCGCATACCTTTGTCTCGTGGTGCGGCCGAGCGCAAGCCCCCTGCGTAAAAGACTGGTTACGCCGACGGGCCCGTCAAGAACCCGCGCAGCAGCGCCGCCGTGCCCGCGCAGTGTTCCCGCATCACTTCCCGCGCGCCGTCCGCGTCACCCTCCAGCACGGCTTCGACCAGCGCGGTGTGCTGCGCCTGGGAGTGCTCCAGATTGCGTACCAGCAGCGGGATGCAGTCCAGCAGCTCGTTGACGCCCGCCCGCACCGCGGCGTACTGCGCCGCCAGCGACGGCGAACCGGCCAGCTCGGCCAGTGTCAGGTGCAGCAGCGTGTCGTGCCGCCGGTAGTCCGCCAGTGGCGCGTCGTGGGTGGCGGACAGGGCCTCCCGCAGCCGCCGCGCCTGCCCGTCGTCCAGCCCGTGCGCGGCGCACAGCCCGGCGGCGCCCACCTCCAGCACCTCGCGGAACCGCAGGGTGTCCTCGACGTCCACCTTCCCGATGCGGCGCCGCAGCTCGTCCTCGCCCGCCGACTCGCCGCGCGGCCGGACGAACGTACCGCCGTAGCGGCCGCGCCGGCTCTCCACCAGCCCCTCGTCCTGGAGCACCTTGAGCACCTCGCGCAGCGTCACCCGGCTGATGTGCAGCCGCTCCGCCAACTCCCGCTCTGCGGGCAGGCGTTCGCCGCCCGGTACCAGGCCCAGCCGGACGACCTGGAGTATCTGCTCCAGCGCCTCCTCGAACCCGTTGCCCGCCCGTACCGGGCGCAGTACGGGCGCCAGCCGGTCGGCCGGGCGCCGCGCCGGACCGTCCTGCGCGGAGCCCGCCGCGCCGTTGTCCGCACCGTCCACCGGAACCCCTTCCCAACCAATGGTTCGTGGGCCTACCTTATGACCTCCGGATGCAGCGACAGGAGGCACCACCGTGGCAGACCGCACGCCCCCGCTCTCCGTCGAGGAGCTGACCAGGCTCGTCGACACCGGGGAGATCGACACTGTCGTCCTGGCCTTCACCGACATGCAGGGCAGGCTCACCGGCAAGCGGTTCGCGGCCCGTCACTTCCTCGACGAGGTGCTGGAGCACGGCACCGAGGGCTGCAACTACCTCCTCGCCGTGGACGTGGACGTCAACACCGTGCAGGGCTACGCGATGTCCTCCTGGGAGCACGGCTACGGCGACTTCGCCATGCACGGCGACGCCGCCACTCTGCGCCGCACCCCGTGGAACCCCGGCACCGCCCTGCTCACCGCCGACCTCGCCTGGCACGACGGCTCTCCGGTCGCCGCCTCCCCGCGGCAGATCCTGCGCCGCCAGCTCGACCGGCTCGCCGAGCGCGGCTGGAGCGCGTACGCGGGCACCGAGCTGGAGTTCATCGTCTTCCGCGACACCTACGAGGACGCCTGGAGCCGCGGCTACCGCGGCATGACCCCCGCCAACCAGTACAACACCGACTACTCCGTCCTGGGCACCGGCCGGGTCGAACCCCTGTTGCGCCGCATCCGCAACGAGATGGGTGCCGCCGGGATGACCGTGGAGTCCGCCAAGGGCGAGTGCAACCTCGGCCAGCACGAGATCGCCTTCCGCTACGACGAGGCGCTGACCACCTGCGACCAGCACTCCGTCTACAAGACCGGCGCCAAGGAGATCGCCGCCCAGGAGGGCATGGCGCTGACCTTCATGGCCAAGTACGACGAGCGCGAGGGCAACAGCTGCCACATCCACCTCTCGCTGCGCGACGAGGCCGGGCAGCCCGTGCTGGCCGACGACTCGGGCCCGTACGGCATGTCGACGGTCATGCGGCACTTCCTGGCCGGACAACTCGCCGCGCTGCGCGACTTCACGCTCTTCTACGCCCCCAACATCAACTCCTACAAGCGCTTCCGGCCCGGCTCCTTCGCCCCCACCGCCGTCGCCTGGGGCCCGGACAACCGCACCTGCGCGCTGCGCGTCATCGGCCACGGCCCCGGCCACCGCCTGGAGAACCGCCTGCCCGGCGGCGACGTGAATCCGTACCTCGCGGTCGCCGCCATGGTCGCCGCGGGCCTGTACGGGATCGAGCACGAGCTGGAGCTGCCGGAGGCGTGCACCGGCAACGCCTACGCGGGCGACGCCGACCACGTGCCCGCCACCCTGCGCGAGGCCGCCGCCCTGTGGGAGGCCAGCCCCATCGCCCGCGAAGCGTTCGGCGACGAGGTCGTCGAGCACTACCTCCACATGGCCCGCGTCGAACAGGACGCGTACGACGCCGCCGTCACGGACTGGGAGCGCTTCCGCTCCTTCGAGCGCATGTAAGGAAAGCTGCGACGTGTTGCAAGAGCTGCGCATCATCAACCCGGCGACCGAGGAACTGGAAGCCGTCGTCCCCGTCACCACCCCCGCCGAGGTGGACGCCGCGGTCCGGCGGGCCGCCGCGGCGCAGGAGAAGTGGGCCGCGCTGCCGCCCGGCGACCGGGCCCGCGTCCTGCGGCGGTTCGCCGGGGTCGTCGAGGAGAACAGCGAGTCACTGGCCCGGCTGGAGCTGACCGAGGCCGGTCACCCCCTGGGCAACGCCCGGTGGGAGGCGGCCAACGTCGTCGACCTGCTGCACTACGCCGCCGGGGGAGTGGAGCGGCTGACCGGCAGCCAGATCCCCGTCGCCGGCGGCCTGAACATCACCGTCCAGGAGCCGCTGGGCGTCGTCGCCGTCATCGCGCCCTGGAACTTCCCGATGCCGATCGCCGCCTGGGGCACCGCCCCCGCGCTCGCGGCCGGCAACGCCGTCCTGCTCAAGCCCGCCGAGACCACCCCGCTCACCGCGCTCCGCCTCGCCGAGTACGGGCTGGCGGCGGGCCTGCCCGAGGGGCTGTTCCAGGTCCTGCCGGGCGAGGGCGCGGTCACCGGCAACGCTCTGGTCGAACACCCCGGCGTCGCCAAGGTCGTCTTCACCGGCTCCACCACCACCGGCCGGCACATCGCCGCCAAGTGCGCCGCGCGGACCAAGCGCCTCACCCTCGAACTCGGCGGCAAGAGCCCCAACATCGTCTTCGCCGACGCCGACATCGAGCGCGCCGCGTCCGCCGCCCCCGGCTCCTTCCTGGACAACACCGGCCAGGACTGCTGCGCCCGCAGCCGCATCCTGGTCCAGCGCTCGGTCCACGACCGCTTCATGGAGCTGCTGGAGCCGGCCGTGAAGGCGTTCGTCGCGGGCGACCCGGCCGACCCCGCCACGCAGATGGGCCCGCTGATCTCCGCGGCCCAGCGCGAGCGCGTACGGTCGTACGTCTCCGAAGACGCGCCCGCCGCCATCCGCGGTGAGGCGCCCAAGGGCAAGGGCTTCTGGTACCCGGCCACCGTTCTGGAGGGCCGGCCGGACGACCGTACCGCCGTCGAGGAGATCTTCGGCCCGGTCGCCGTCGTCATCCCCTTCGAGGACGAGGCCGACGCCGTACGGCTCGCCAACGCCACCGACTACGGCCTGTCCGGCTCCATCTGGACCCGCGACGTCGGCCGCGCCCTGCGGGTGTCAAGCGCGGTCGCCGCCGGGAACCTCTCCGTCAACTCGCACAGCAGCGTCCGCTACTGGACCCCCTTCGGCGGCTACAAGCAGTCCGGCCTCGGCCGGGAGCTGGGCCCCGGCGCGCTCGCCGCCTTCACCGAGACCAAGAACGTCTTCATCAGCACCGAGGAGAGCTAAGTGACCGACCAGACCGCCGCGGCCACCGAAGGCAGCGCGACCCCCGTGTGCCGTCGCCTCGTCGGCCGCACCGCCGTCATCACCGGCGCCGGCAGCGGCATCGGCCTCGCGACCGCCCGCCGCCTGGCCTCCGAGGGCGCGAACGTGGTCTGCGCCGACATCGACGAGAAGGCCGGCAAGGCCGCCGCCGAGGAGGTCGGCGGGACCTTCGTCCAGGTGGACGTGACCGACTCCGACCAGGTCGAGGCGCTGTTCAAGGCGGCGTACGACACGTACGGCTCGGTGGACGTGGCCTTCAACAACGCCGGCATCTCGCCCGCCGACGACGACTCGATCCTCACCACCGGGCTGGACGCCTGGAAGCGTGTCCAGGAGGTCAACCTCACCTCCGTCTACCTGTGCTGCAAGCACGCGCTGCCCTACATGCAGCGCCAGGGCAAGGGCTCCATCATCAACACGGCGTCCTTCGTGGCCGTCATGGGCGCCGCCACCTCGCAGATCAGCTACACCGCCTCCAAGGGCGGTGTGCTGTCGATGTCCCGCGAGCTGGGCGTGCAGTTCGCCCGCGAGGGCATCCGGGTGAACGCTCTGTGCCCGGGGCCGGTGAACACGCCGCTGCTGAAGGAACTGTTCGCCAAGGACCCGGAGCGCGCCGCGCGCCGTCTGGTGCACGTCCCGGTCGGCCGGTTCGCCGAACCGGAGGAGATCGCGGCCGCGGTCGCCTTCCTGGCCAGCGACGACGCGTCCTTCGTGAACGCCGCGGAGTTCCTGGTGGACGGCGGAATCGCAGGGGCGTACGTCACACCCGTGTAGGCCGCAGCCTCCTTCGCGGATACAGTCCGAAGATCACCACCGGGACCGGCGCCCCGGCGCGCCGGTCCCGCTGTGCTTCTGCCCGCAGGAACGTCACTGCCGACATTCCGCCCCAATCACCGGAGAACCATGCGCACCAGACACGCCCTCGCCCTGGGACTCGCCGCCGCCGCGACCGTCACCACCCTCGCGGCCACCGGACCCGCGGTCGCCGCGCCCGCGCACCCCGCGAAGGCCCCGGAGCGTACGAGCTGTCCGCAGCTCTCCAAGAACATCACGTGGTACGGGAACAACCGCGCCAAGATCCAACGCATGATCGACGAGCGCGGCACCTGCTCCCACCCGAAGCCGGGCCCCGAGGGCCGCCCCGTCGCCGCCTTCGACTGGGACAACACCGTAGTCAAGAACGACATCACCGACGCCACGCTCGCCTGGTCCCTGAAGCACGACAAGATCCTGCGCCCCAAGAGCTGGCAGGCCACCAGCCCCTGGATGACCACGGCGGCCGCCCGCGCCCTGACCAAGGCGTGCGGCACCTCCGTACCCGCCGGCCGCCCGCTGCCCACCTCCAAGAACGCCGCCTGCGCCGACGAGATCATGGAGATCCGCGGCACGGCCCGCACCATGGACGGCAAGGCCGCCTTCGCGGGCGAGTGGAACCACCGCCGCACCAAGCCCGAGTACGCCTGGGTCCCGCAGCTCTTCGCCGGCCTGACCCCGGCCCAGCTCACCTCGTACACCCGGCAGGCCCGCGCCGAGAGCCTCGCCGCGCCCGTCGGCGCGAAGCAGACCGTCGGCACCCACCGGCTGGCCGGCTACGTCCGCTACTACGACCAGCAGAAGGACCTGATCCGCACCCTCAAGGCGGCGGGCTTCGAGGTCTACATCGTCTCCGCCTCCTCGGAGACCGTCGCCGAGGCGTGGTCCGGCGGCGTCGGCGTCGACCGCGCGCACACCATCGGCGTCCGCAGCCTGATGAAGAACGGCAGGTTCACCACCGGCATCCGCGGCTGCGGCGATGTCAAGGACGGCCACGGCGAGGTGCTGCCGTACATGGACGGCAAGCGCTGCCTGATCAACCAGGAGATCTTCAAGATCAAGGGCGCCGAGGCATGGCGGTTCCAGGACCCCGCGCACCGCATCGCGCTCGGCGGCGGCGACGCCAACACCGACGTCACCTTCGTCAACGACGCGACCGGCATTCACCTGGCCATCAACCGCAACCAACCGGAACTGATGTGCCGCGGCTACGACAACGCCGACGGCCGCTGGGTGGTCAACCCCATGTTCATCGAGCCGCTGCCCCGTAAGGCCGGTACGTACCCCTGCGCGACCAAGGGCTACACCAACACCGACGGCGGTCTCGGCGCGGTCCGGCGCCCCGACGGCACGGTGGTCCCCGACCAGAAGGACCGCACCCACGCCTGACCCGGCAGCCGGGGAGGGCCGCCCCGCCCAGGTTCTGTCCGGCGGATCACTGACGGAGCCATAGTCGGATCGTTGCTGCGGTGATGGTGCCGTGGAAGACGTAGGCCCGCTTGCCGTAACGGGTAGCGACCGCGCCAAAGTTCTTCATCCGGTTGACGGTCCGCTCGATCTCGTTGCGGTAGCGGTCGCGGTCGAAGCCGACGGGCCGACCGGCGACGCAGCCTCTGCGTCGCCGGTTTGCCCGCCGGTCCTTCGGCTCCGGAATCGTGTGCCGGATGTAGCGCCTTCGCAGGTGGCGGCGGTTCCGGCGGGAGCCGTACGCCTTGTCACCGCAGACATGGTCCGGCCGGGTCCGGGGCCGGCCGCCAAGCGGCCGGGGAGCCCTGATCCGGTCCAGGGCCTCGACCATCTGCGGGGTGTCGCCCCACTGACCCGGCGTGATCAGGAGGGACATCGGGCGGCAGCCGCCTTCACCGGCGAGGTGGATCTTGCGGGTCAGGCCGCCCCGGGGCCGTCCCAGTCCTTCATCGGGCCGGTGGTGCCGGGGCGTGGTCCTTTTTTCGGGGCCCGCGGCGCCGCCTTGCGGGCGCCCGCCGCGTGCTGATGAGCCCGGCAGGACGTCGAACCGACGCCGGCCGTCGACCAGGCGATCCGGCCAGCCAGGTCCGCGTCAGCATGGACCGCCTGCGGAATCCGGCTCCACGTACCGTCCGCCGACCAGCGGCGATGCCGTTCATAGACGGTTTCCCACGAGTCGTAGCGTTCCGGCAGGTCACGCCACGGGACACCAGTCCGGATCCGGAACAGGACCCCTTTGAGCACAGTGCGGTGGCCATTCCACCACCCGCCCCTGCCACCCGGCACAGGCAGATGCGGCTCCGGCAACGACCACTCGCACTTCGCTCAGATCACCCGACCCATGATCCAACCAACGAGCGACCAGTCAGAAAGTCACACGATCCGCCGGGCAGAACCCAGAGCCAGAATCCGACCCCCTGCGCGCCAGTGTCCATATCGCGCCGCTGATCTTGTTTCCAGAGCGGGCTTTTGGCCACTCCCACGTTGTACGTGAAGAGCGGGATCAGAAGCGGGATTACGGTGAACGTTCCAGCTCTTGGAGAAGGGAGCGGCATCGTGGGGGACAGCCGACTGGGGCTCGTGATGGTCCACGGGTTCATGTCCGGGCCGAAGGTGTGGGAGCCGCTGCGCGGCCTGATCGCCGCGGACCGGGGGCTCGGGTTCGTCGAGCCGCTGACCTTCGAGTACGCGACCGGGCTGCTGCCGGTCAATCCGCTGCGGGTGTTCCCGTCGATCGACACGGTCGCCGACAGCCTCAAGGAGTACCTGGTCACGGAGGCCGGCGCGTACGACCAACTGCTCCTGGTCACCCACAGCCAGGGAGGGCTGGTCGCCCAGCGGTACCTGGCCCGCATGCTCCACGACGGCAGAGGCACCGAACTCGCCCGGATCCAGCGGCTCGTCATGCTCGCCTGTCCGAGCAACGGCTCGGAACTGCTGCTCTCCCTACGACGGCGTGCGCTGGGCGGGCGCCATCCGCAGGAGAAGGATCTGCGCCCGCTGAACGACCAGGTCAGCGCAACCCTGCGCACGGTCGTCCGGGACGTCGTGCACGCCACGGCGATCACCGACCGGACCTGCCCCATCCCGGTGTCGGTGTACGCGGGCGAGAGCGACGGCGTGGTGTCCCGCGCCTCGGCGCAGTCCGTCTTCCCGGACAGCTCCGCCCTGCCGGGCGACCACTTCAGCCTCCTCAAGGCCGACTCGCCCCAGCACCGGACGTTCACCGCTCTCCGCCGCCTCCTCCTCGCGACGCGCACCGAGCCGTACGTTCCCGGGCCCGAACCGGCGGCACCGGCCCGCATGCACACCCCGGCTGCGGAGAAGCCCTCCAGGAAACAGCGCCCGACGATCGCGATCGCCTCGGTCGCCGCCCTGGCGGTCGTCGCCTCGGTCCTGTACTTCGCTCCGATGCCGTGGGAATCGGACGCCGACTCATCCGGCCCCAACCCCAAATCACCTATCGCTGCTACCGGTTCGGGCACTCCGGGCCCGACGCAGACCGGTTCGAGCACTCCGAGCCCGCCACGGCAGGATGTCGGCGTCAACCCGCCCGAGGATTTCCCGGCCACGAACAAGTTCTGGTTCTTCGACATCAACAAGGACCAGAAAGCCGATTACGTCACGGTCTACAAGAACCAGACATTCAAGTTCTGGTGGAACGGCGGCATCGAGGACAACCGCTTGCGCACCGGCGAGTATCACAAGAACTCCTACGTCCCCGCGCCCCGCGCGGACGGTGATGCGTTGCGCTTCGGCGACATCGACGGCGACGGCTGGCCCGACTGCATTGTGGTCGACAAGACCGGCGGGGTGGCCGTCCACACCTGGGTCGAAGGGAAACCGGCCGGCGAACGCATGTGTCAGAAGGAGTACGGCGGTGACGCCGACGTTCCCTTGCGCGATACCGCCGACATCGTGCCGGACCTCAAGGAGATCCAGTTCGCCGACGTCAACGGAGACGGGCGGGTCGACTACCTGCGGATCGAACCGAGCAGCAAGGTGACCGTCTGGTACAACCAGACGGTCAAGGGCAAGGACGGCCCGACGCGGGTGGGCTGGTCCCCTCCCGAGATGCTCAGCACGCACGTCTTCGACCGTGAGATGAGGTATGCCGACCTCGACGGCAACGGGCGTGCCGACCCGATCCTCATCACCCCCAAAGGCGGCGCACGGGCCTGGCTCACGCGCGAGCCATCGTGCAAAGCCCTCCACGACATCGGGCAGATCGTGCCGGACCCGGAAACCGCCATCCCGCCGGAGGAGATTCAGTTCGCCGACGTTGACGGAGACGGATACGCCGAATTCCTGCATGTCGGCAAAACGGGGGAGGTCCGCGTCCAGGACCCCGTCTTGCAAGACCGCTGCCCAAGTCGCTGACGAACCGCCCGGTCAGCTCCAGCTCACCCCGAAACTCCCGCTCTCCTGCCCACGACCCGCCACACCCCACGCCGAGAGGCAACGAGCTGACAGTCACATGATTTGCCGGACAGAACTTAAGTGCTGGATTCCTCTTTCACCGGGTCATATACCCGGTGAAAGAGGAATCCAGCATTAGGTCCTGTCATCACATTCCCGTCTGCCGCGCGACTCCCCGCTACCGCTGGGGGACCCCCAGCACGCACTCTCCCACGCCTGAACGGCGTGGGGGTGCCTCTATGTCTTCCGTCAAGGCGCCCGGGTTCAGTTTGGGGTGGTTTGACTGGCGGAGGTCAGGCGGCGAGCTGGACGTCTGTGGGGA
>NZ_JBEZAN010000009.1:0-312316 GCF_040646595.1 Streptomyces sp. NPDC045470 | reverse complement strand
CCCGATACGACAAGACCGCCACCATCTACCTCGCCGGACTCCACCTCGCCGCCATCTTCATCTGGTCGGCGAGATGATCCGAAGGAAAGGCCCTAACGCCGGGCCGGTGAGGGCGCCCACGTCACGGGCAGTGCGACCGGCAGGGTCACCGCGGTCTGCGTACGCCACTCGACGCTCTCGGGCGAAACGGTCAGCCGCATGCCCGGCAACTCTTCGACCAGAACCCGCAGGTACGCCCGCGCCAGCATCCGGGTGACCGCTGCGCCGGGGCACCGGTGCCGGCCGCGGCCGAATCGTACGTGACGGCGGGTGTCCCGGCCGAGGTCCAGCCGCCCGGGGTCGGCGAACACGCCGGGGTCGGCGTTGGCCGCGTCCGGGGACACGAGCACCAGGTCACCGGCCCGGATGTGCTCGCCACCGACCTCGACGTCCTCCACGGCGATACGGGCGAGTCCGTCCCCGAGCATCACCGAGACGCGCAGCAGCTCTTCCACGGCCCGAGGTACCAGCCAGGGGCGCGCTCCCAGGGTGTCCAGCAGGCGCGGCTCCCGCAGCAAGGAGAACGCGGAGAAGGCGAGGAGGCTCGCCGGGTTGCCCAGCCCGGACAGCAGCAGCACGGTGCAGATCTCGGTCAGCTCACCGTCCGACAGGACACGGCGCTGGTCGTGCCGGGCCACCAGGTCACCGAGCAGACCTTCCGGGGACCGGCGCAGCCGTGCCAGTTGCTGCGTCATATAGGTGTCGAGGTGTGTCGCCTCCAGAGGCAGTGGGCTCGGGTCGGTTCCCGACCACAGCACGGCGAAGCAGGGTTCCAGCCGTGGTGCGTCCTCGGCAGGCAGGCCGAGCAGCAGACAGGTGACGGTCGCCGCCACCGGCAGGCAGACCTGACCGACCAGGTCACCTTCCCCGCCCTGGCGCGTCATCGTGCGCAGGGCGTCGCGGGTCGCTCGCTCGACCTGGGCCGGTGTGACATGTTGCTGCCCTGCGCCCAGCCCGCGCAGCAGCACCTCCCGCATCCCGGCCTTGCGCATCAGCCGGTCGAAACAGGAGAACGAGGCGGGCGGCGGAACCGGGTCCTGCTGAGGTGCCGTCGGGTCCGCTGTCCGCGCGAGACTGAACCGGTCGTCGTCCTCCAGCACCTGCCGCACCTCGCGATGGCCGGTCACGAGCCAGGCGAGATCCCCGGAGTTGGCGCGGACCCGGGACACCGGGCGGTGCTCGGCCCGACCGGCCAGTTCCGGCGCGATGCGGTCGCCGCGGTAGCTGAACGGAAAGCGGGGGACCTCTTCGTACGGACACACGGCAATGCCCTTTCTGGACGGAGCGGCCTCGCAAGGACGTGGGGCGCCCGGAGCGGCACGCGCTCCCGCTGCGCCCTGCTCGCCGGGCCGGGACGGTCACCACCGGACAGGGAGCGCCGTGAGGGTGCGTGGGAGGAGGTGCTGATGCCAGACGAGATCCTGAGGCGGTACGGCCGTTTCGATCCCCGGGAAGCGGGACAGCAGGCCCTCCAGCGCCACCTCCACCTGCATCCGGCCGAGTGCGGTGCCCGGGCAGTAGTGCGGGCCGTGCCCGAAGGCCAGGTGGCCGGTCGCGTCGCGGTTCAGGTCCAGCCGCTCGGGGTCCGGGAAGGCTTCAGGGTCCCGGTTGCCCGCGGCCGTCGAGACCAGGACGCACTGCCCGGGGCCGATCCGCGTCCCGCCGACCGACACCTCCTGCGCGGTGACCCTCGGCAGGCCCGCGGTGCCCAGCGGGGTGTAGCGCCACAGTTCGTCGAGGGCGGCCGGCACCAGGTCGGGCCGTTCGCGGAGCCGTTCGGTCTCCTCGGGGTGAAGCATGACGGTGAGGGCCATGTTGGCGATGGAACTGACGCACGCCTTGTGGCCGGCGATCAGCACCATGATGGCGGCGTCGACCAGTTCGCGTTCCGAGACCGAGGGGGAGCGGTCACGTACCTCCGACAGCAGGGTCAGCAGGTCCTGGGAGGGCGGCCTGTCGGCCGACGCCAGCAGCCGCGCGAAGTACCCGCGCAGCCATGTCCATGCCTCCCGCATCTCCCGCTCCGTTTTCCCGCCGACGCTGACCAGCACGCGCGTCTTCTCCTCCAGTTCGGCGTGGTCGGCGTAGGGAAACCCGATCAACTCCGAGATCACGGTGAAGGGCAGCGGCCTCGCCAGGTCCTGGCAGAGATCGCCGGGGCAGCCGCGCCGCTCCATGGCGTCGAGCAGGTCCGTCACGCACGCCCGCACCCGGGAGCGCAGCCGTTTGGCCTGCCGCGGCCCCAGCAGGTCCATGACCTCCCGGCGCACTCCCCAGCCCCGGAACCGGTCCATGACCACCGAGGGCGTCATGGGTACTTCCTGAAGGCGTGGCGCCCCGTCGGCGACGACCATGCCCACGTCGAACCGGCTGTCGGCGAGGACCGCGCAGGCATCGGCATGCCGTGTCACCAGCCACGCCGGCTCCCCGGTCGGTGTCGCCACCGGCGCGACGGGGCACGTCCGGCGCAACTCGGCGTATTCGGGGGCCAGTTCATGTCCGCGGTCTGCAAAGGGAAAAGGCTGGTTCTCGGCGTGCGACGTCATTTTCACTCTTTCGAATGGTTTCTCTGCGCGAGGCGCGAACCCATGAGATTGGATACCCGCCCGGAGGGGGTACGAAGCCTTTGCCGGTGCACATGTGTCGCGCAGGGCAAGGAGATTGAGGTGATGACGGTTTCCCCCGCCGGTACTCTCGAAGGTACAGCCACCCTTCCGCAATCGGCCAGACTCTTGATGACGACCGACGGCACCTTGGGGCCGCTGGTCGAGGCGATGGTGGGAGAGCCGATCACCGTGGCGCACTGTCACCAGGTCCCGGAACCGGCAGAGCGGTCCGTGGCCCGGGAACTCGACGTGGATCCCGATGATGCGCTGCTGAGCAGATGCGTCGATCTGGTGGGCCGACATACGAAGACTCTCTACATCAAGGCCCACTCCTTCTGGGTGCCGCACCGATTGCCGTCGCCCGTCCGGAGACGGCTCACGGACACGATGGATCCCATCGGCGCCGTCCTCCGGGATTTCCGTACGGAAACCTTCCGTGAGCTTCTTTCCTGGCGGTGGTGCGATCTTCCAGAGGACTTTCCGTGCCGGAATTTGTGTCAGCGCACCTATCGGATCGTCATGTCAGGAAGCCCGGCTTTTCTGATCACGGAGCGTTTCACGCACGCCTGTGTAGGTGTCACCCCGCCGTTCTGGGGACACCCGAAGTGATCGCCCGCCAGGAACAAGTCTTCGGCCGGCATCCCAGTGGCCACGAGGACCCCTTCACCCGTGATGCCATGAACCGGCTGCGTCCGTGGCCCACGCTGCTCCGCCCGCCGGGCCCCGGTCCCGTGCGGGCGCGCGTCAACGCCGCCGCCTCGCTGCTGGCCCACGCCGTCGACAGCGGCCTCGGGCACCGGCGTTGCCTCGTCACCGACCACGAGACGTGGACGTACGCGGAACTCCACCGCCGCAGTCACCAGATCGCCTCCGTGCTCTCCGACGACCTCGGCCTGCCGACCGGCGGCCGGGTGCTGCTGCGCGGCCCCAACGCGCCCTGGTACGCCGCCTGCTGGCTGGGCACGCTGCTGGCCGGTGGAGTCGTGGTGAGTGGTCATGAACAGATGTCGGGCGACGAGCTGGCCGACGTGGTGGAGGCCGCCGGTGTCACGCACGCACTCGGCCCTGTAGAACATCTCGACGCCCTCACCGCGGTCGCGCCCCACCTCGCCGCCAGCGCTTACCCCGACGGCTCCGCCCCTGCACACGGGGAGGCGGACCTCCCCGCGCGCTGTGCCCGCCGACCCCCGGCCGCGCACGTCGCCGACACCGCGGCCGACGATGTCGCCCTGATCATCTTCACGTCCGGAACGACCGGCCGGCCCAAGGCGGTCGTCCACTTCCACCGCGACATCGTGTCGGTGGCCACCGCCATGGGCGCGTACGTCACCGGACTCGCCACCGGCGACCTCGTCGCCACCACCGCCTCCCTGTCCTTCGTCGCTGCCCTGAGTGTCGCCCTGCAAGGGGTGCTCGCCACGGGCGCCGCCGCCCTCATGCAGCCCGCCGGCCGCCCCGAAGAGTTCTTCGCCGCCGCCGGACGCCACCGCGCCACTGTGGTGATGGCCAGCCCCGGGTACTACCGATGGGCCCTCCGGTCAGCACCCCGCTCCGCGGCCCACACCCCCCGCCGCTACCTCGTCGGGGGCGAGCCACTGCCCCGCGGCACCGAGGAGGAGTGGTTCGCCCGCACCGGCCTCCGCCTCACCAACATCTTCGGCAGCACCGAACTGTTCAGCGCCTTCGCCGCCACCCGCGCCGGCGGCCGCCACCGGCCCGGAGCTGTCGGCCACGCCGTGCCCGGTTACCGGCTCCGCGTCATCGGGCCCGACGGACAGGCCGTGCCCCCGGGCGAACCGGGCCGGCTCGCCGTGACCGGCCCCACCGGCGTCCGCTATCTCGACGACCCCGCACGTCAGGCCGCTGCCCTGGAAGACGGGTGGACCCTGACGGGCGACCTCTGCTCCCTCGGGCCCGACGGCATTCTCTGGCACCACGGCCGCCAGGACGACCTCGTCATCATCGAGGGCATGAACGTCAACCCCACGGAGACCGAGGTGGCCCTTCTGCGCCATCCCGCGGTGCGGCAGGCGGCCGTCGTGGGCGGCACGGCCGACGACGGCGGCACGGAGCTGCACGCCCACCTGGTGATCGACGGCCCGGACACCGGGCTCCTGCTGGCCGAGATCCGCTCGGCCGTCGAACGTCGTCTGGCCCCGTTCAAGGTACCCCGCCGGTACTTTGTGCGCGATTCCCTGCCCGTCACCCACACGGGAAAGGTGCAGCGCTCCCGGTTGCGCCCCTGACCGTGGCGGCCTCGCCCCGATCACGTACACCGGGGTTCGGCGCCCGGCCCGGCGGGCGCGGCCCGGGTCCCGTCCGAACCCGCCCGTCCGCGAGGCACCGACCGTGCGCGTACGCCCCCCGTACGCCGACGAATCCACACCGCTACCTGGAGGGAGGCCCCTCGACGTGACCGGCGAGCAGTCCTCAACCGCCTTCCCCGTGCCCGCTCCCCGTGGCGCCTGCCCCTTCGACCCACCACCCCGCTACGTCCACGCTCTGCGTTCCGCTCCCGTCACCCGGGTACGGCTGTGGGACGGCACCTCCTGCTGGCTCGTCACCGGACACAAGGAGGTCCGCGAGGTCCTGCGGGACCGGCGGTTCAGCGCCGACCGGACACGTCCCGGCTTCCCGTTCCTCAGCCGGAGCCGAGCCGCCCTGGCCGACCCCAGCTTTCTGTGGACGGACGATCCGCGCCATGCCCGGCTGCGCCGCATGGTCACCGCCGACTTCACCTACCGGCGGGCCGAGTCGATGCGCCCCTGGATCCAGGAGCTCACCGACACCCTGCTCGACCGCATGACCCAGCAGGCGCAGCCCGCCGACCTGGTGACCGCTCTTGCCCTGCCGCTCTCCCTCCGTGTCATCTGCCGGCTGCTCGGCGTCCCCCACGACGACCATGTCCTCATCACGGAGCACAGCGGCACCCTTTTCGACACCCGCTCCACCCCCGAAACCGTCCGCGAGACGGAAGAGAAGCTGCTGGCGCACCTCACCGCCCTGGTCGAGGGGAAGAGAGCGGCCGGTGACGGCGGCATCCTGGGCCGACTGGTGGCGGCAGGCGACCTGTCGCCCGCCGAGATCGCCAGTATGGGGCGG
This sequence comes from Streptomyces sp. NPDC045470, assembly GCF_040646595.1. Lineage (NCBI taxonomy): Bacteria > Bacillati > Actinomycetota > Actinomycetes > Kitasatosporales > Streptomycetaceae > Streptomyces > Streptomyces sp. NPDC045470. The sequence continues at coordinate 306,569 of NZ_JBEZAN010000009.1, read as the reverse complement.
CTGTTGCTGGTCACCGGCCATGAACCGAGCACGCACATGATCACCCTGTCCGTCCTCGCCCTGCTGCTCCACCCCGAGCAGTTGGGGCGGCTGCGAGCCGATCCTTCGGCCGTCCCGCAAGCTGTCGAAGAGCTCCTGCGCTACCTGACAGTTCTGCACGGCGGCGTCCCCCGGACGGCGACGGTCGACGTCGTCGTCGGCGAAGAGCTCATCGCGGCGGGCGAAGGTGTGCTCTGCATGCTCAACACGGCCAACAGGGACGAGACCGTCTTCCCCGCTGCCGACACGCTGGACACCGACCGCGACGCACGTGCCCACATCGCCTTCGGGTACGGCACCCATGCCTGTCTCGGCCGGTACTTGGCCCGTGTCGAACTGGACGTGGTGCTGCGTACGCTGCTGCACCGCCTGCCCCGTCTGCGTCTCGCCGGTCCGGCCGAGGACCTGCGCTTCCGCGAGGAGATGGCGGTCTACGGGGCGCATCGGCTGCCCATCGCCTGGTGACCTCCGTGCTTCCCCGTCTGCCCGGCGCCCGTCCTCCCGCTCCCGTCCGAGGAAAGGCCGGTCCATGAGCCTCCGCCTGAGCTGCGTCATCCTTCCCACCCGCCGCTGGCACGAACTGCGCGGGCTCTGGCGGCGTGCCGAGGAGCTCGGCTTCCACACCGGCTACACCTACGACCACCTGCTCTGGGAGCCGCTGCGGGACCGACCGTGGCTCGGGGCCGTACCCACCCTCACGGGCGCGGCCTGCGTCACCGAGCGGCTGCGGCTCGGCACCCTTGTCACGTCACCCAACTTCCGGCACCCACTGCCCCTGGCCCGGGAAGTCATGACCCTGGACGACATCTCCGGCGGACGCGTCACCCTGGGGGTCGGCGCGGGCTGGACGGGACACGACGCCGTCGTGCTCGGCCGCCCAGCCTGCTCCGTACGGGAGCGGGCCGATCGTTTCGCCGAGTTCGTGGCCCTGCTGGACCAGGCATTGAGCGCCGGAGGAGACGCGGAGGCCGTGTCGTCGTACGAGGGCCGGTGCTTCACGGCACGGGAGACGAGCATGCTCCCCGGGTGCGTTCAACGGCCGCGGCCGCCCTTCGCCGTCGCTGCCCTCGGGGCTCGTGGGATGAGGGTGGCGGCGCGGTACGGGCAGGCATGGGTCACCGCCGGGGCACCGGAACTGTTCGGGACGACCGGCAGTCCCGCTGTGGCGCGCCGTGCCCTCCGGCGACAGCGTGACGCCCTGCACGCTGCTTGTGAGCGGGTCGGTCGCGATGCCGCCGGCATCGACAAGATCCTCCTCACGGGCTTGACCGCCGACCGCCCGCTGGCGTCCTTCGACGCTTTCGTCGATCTGGCGGGCGTGCATGCGGAAATGGGCTTCACGGAGATCGTCCTGCACTGGCCCACCGCGGAATCCTGGTTCGACGCCGACGAGAAGCTTTTTGAGCGCGTCGCCACGGAGGGCCTCGCGCAACTGGCCTGATCCACCGCCGGGGTGGCGGGCGTTCCGTACATCGGGAAAACCACCCATCACCGCCGGCAGCGTGCTCAGGAATGGTTCTTGGCCAGCATCTCGATGATTGCTCGGGTGGTTCCGGTTTCTCCGAGGTGCGGGAAGATGCGCTCGATGCTGTTACGGTGCGCGTCGGCGTCCAGGTCCGACACGGCATCGATGGCCACGGTGATGTGGTATCCGTGCTCGTGCGCGGATCGCGCGGTGGACTCCACCCCCATGCTGGTGGCGATTCCGGCCAGGACGATCTGTGTCACACCACGCCGCCGCAATTGCAGGTCGAGGTCGGTGCCGTAAAAGGCACCCCAATTGCGCTTGGTCACCACGATGTCGCCAGGGTGGCCCGTCAGTTCGTCCACGATGACGTCCCAGCCTCGCGGCCAGTCCCCGGAGACGTAGGACACCTCCTTCCGGCCCGGTACGGCGTCACCGCCGTCGGCGGCGGTCGTCACGCGTACCAGCACGACCGGTGCCCGGTGGGCACGGAAGGCTTCACTCAATTCGACGGCGCGGGCGACCACCTGGTGCCCGGGCAGGGGGGTGACGGGGGCGGCGACCATACCGTTCTGGAGGTCGACGAGTACCAGGGCGGTCTGCTCGTCGAGTGTGCTCAGTGCCATGGTCTTCCTTTCGCTCATTCTTGGGTCGCGGAGGTGAAGGGCGTGCGGGAGCTGTTGGGCGTGCGGGAGCTGTTGTGTCGGCGCGGGAACATCCAGCCTCCTGAAGGCAAGGCGCGGATACCGGGCGGACCCGGACGGTAATGCCTGATCGTGTACTGCCCTCGTATTCGTTGACGCGCATGCTTCCGAGGGGCGCCTTGTCGCACACCTGGCGACGTGACAGGCCGTCGGGGTGCCGCGTCCGTACGCGAGATCACTGTCGGCGGGTGTCAGAATGAGTGTTCATCCCTGCGAGTGACTGGTCCTCGTATTCATGGCCAACCCCTGTGATTCTGGATAGTCTGGCATCAGTCATTCGTGACAGGCTGGACACTGACCGTCCGAAATGCCCGCGAGGCGGGGCGTCGGTGATGACTTGGTCACTTGCCGCGTCTCCGAGACGCCTCCACTCGCATCCGAGACGCCGCCACCCGAATCACCCGCCCTTTCCGGCTCCTCTCCCCGTGCCCCCCCTGCGCTCTTTCGTGCGGCGGCTGTCGGGGGAGGGACTGAAGCAGCGCGGCTCGTCTCGTCGGCCCACCGCCGAGAGAGGGATGAAAACATGTTGCCCGTTCTGCCTTCCTTCCGGTGATGGTGTGATGCCGTCCTCTGTACCCGAAGCAATGAAAACGCGGAAGTGCAAAGAAGAATGGCGATTGCGGCTGGTCCTGGCCGGACGCGAGTGCTGGGGCACCGCCGTCCTTCGGCGCCACCCCCGGATCGCGGGGCTGCTCTGCGGCGTCGCGGCGTCGAGGTTTGCCGGTGCGACCGTGGCCGTCGGCTCCGGCGGAATCGGGTTGCTGCGTAGGGCTCTGGTGCGGTTCGGCGCGGTCGCCACGACCACGGCGACCGTCTTCGGCGGCGCCCGGCGCCGGCCCGACCGGACCGGTGAACCACCTCGGCGCCCCTCGCCGGACACCGCCTCGGCCGTCCCCAGCCGGCACCCTGTGCTGCGCATCGTCGGACGCCACCAGCCCCGATTCTTCCGCGCCGCACTGCTGTCCGTGCTCAGCCAGCTCGGCGAGACGCTGCAGGTCCTCTTCATCGGCTGGTTCCTCTTGATGCTCGCTCTGGGGGAGAGCGCCACGCTGTCCCGCCTCGGGCTGCCCGGTGCCACCGCGCAGCTGTGGGTTCTTGCCGCGGTGGCCGTCCTGTTCCGCGTCGCCACCACGGGCCTGTCGTACGGCACGGAGGTCACGTGGCACCAGCTCGGCCAGGACGTGCAGCATGACTGGCGGGCCGTGTTGTACCCGCACGTTCAGCACATGGAGATGCGGCACCTGGAAGGTGAGCGAACGACCCGCGTGGCGGGTGTCCTCACCGACGACCTCCACGGAATCGGCGACTTCGTCACGTCGGCTCCGCACGAATTCCTGCAACTGGTGATCTGCTTCCTGGTCATGGTGCCCGCCTATTTGCTGCTCGCCCCGCAGATCGCCTGGATCGCCTTCCTGCCGGTCCCGTTCGTCATCTGGCTGTCCTTCCGGCACCGCAAGCGCTCCGCCGCCGACTACGTGGCGGTCACGGAGAGCCGGGCCCGGCTCACCTGCCAGGTCATCAACAACCTGGAGGCGAGCGCCACGGTCAAGAGCTTCTGTACCGAGGAGTTCGAGGCCGACCGGGTCAAGGAACTGAGCGATCGGTACCGCCGTACCAGCCACTACGCGACACGGAGATCCCTGCGGCACGCCCAGGCCGTGTACCTGTGCACGGCCACCTCGATGGTGGGGACCCTGTTGCTGGGTGGACGTGAGGTTCTCGCCGGTGCGCTGTCGGCCGAGGCGGTCAGCCCGCTCATCGGCCTTCCGCAGCTGGCCATCTGGAAACTGACCCGGCTGGGCAGCACCGTCGAGCACTACCACCGGGCCCTGAGCGCCCTCGACCGCGTCGAGCACCTGCGGAACCTGCCCGTCGAGACGGATCGCGAGGGCCGGCGGCTGGACCTGCGTCAGCTGAAAGGCGAAGTGCTCCTCGACCGGGTCACCTTCGCCTATCCGGGACGTGCGCCGGTCCTGCGCGACCTGTCACTGCGCATCGCGGCCGGCCGGACCACCGGCATCGTCGGCGCCACGGGAGCCGGAAAGACCACCATCGCCAAACTCCTCATGCGCTTCGAGGACCCGCAGGCCGGCCGTGTCCTGCTCGACGGCCAGGACACGCGTGAGCTGCATCTGCACGACCTGCGCAGCGTCATCGGATTCGTCGCCCAGGACGTCTTCCTCTTCGACGGGTCGATCGGCGAGAACATCGGTTACGGGCGTACCGGGGTTCACCCCACCGACGTGACCCGGGCGGCGGGACTGGCCGAGGCGGACAGCTTCGTCGCAGAACTGCCCGCGCGCTACGACGCGGTGATCGGCGAGCGGGGAGCCGCGCTCTCCGGCGGACAGAAGCAACGCATCGCGCTGGCCCGCACCTTCCTCAAGGATCCGCGGATCGTCATTCTCGACGAGGCGACCTCCGCCGTCGACAACGAGACCGAGGCGGCCGTCCAACGCAATCTCCAGGAATTCAGCGAAGACCGGACCGTGCTGATCATCGCGCACCGGCTGTCCACCATCCGCCACGCGGATCAGATCTACGTACTCGACAAGGACGGCGTGCTGGCGGAAGAGGGCACCCATGACGAGCTGGTCGCCCACGACGGACTCTATGCCTCGCTGTGGCGGCTACAGACCGGCGAACACCGCGCATGACACGCCGACGGGCCGCGGTCAGCCGCTGTCCGGGGCGGTGATCAGGCAGGCGACCATGACGGTGTCGAAGACGGACGCGACGACCGAGTTGGCGGCAACCGTCCGTCGCATGTCCCGCGAGGTCACATTCACGTCCGTCGTACCGAACGGCGTCATGACCGCCAGCGCGCAGTGGCCCCGAAGTTCTCGGAGGCTGCTCATCAGTGCATGGAAGACGTCCGGCGCCGGGCCCGTACTGAGTGGGTGGGTGACCCCCTGCCGGGTGTTTCGGCCTCGCGGAGCGGGCGGCCCGAGACGAGTCGGGAACTCTGCTGCCACAGTCGTCTGTTGTCAGCGAAGCCAGCCGCTTTGCCAACCAATCCGGTCGAGCAGGGGCGCTCTCAGGTGGGACACTTGTTCACATGAAAGAGGTGCGCTGCGAGCGATGCGACAACATCATCGGCATGGGTTGTGCCTGTCCTCCTGATGGCAGCGTGCCCCAGGCGCACTCGGAGGACAGGCGTGTTCGACAGGAGTGGCGGCGGTTCCCCGGCAACGCCATCTTGATCAAACAGAATGGTAAGGCGCACGTTCCAGGCGCCTGCGATCACATGACAGAAGACGAGGTGCAGCCTCCGAAGTGGGGTTGGATCCTCGACCCGCCCCCCGGAGAGTGGAGCCGTATCAGCGAAAGCAGCCCAGTCATCGCCTCTGGGGGGAACGCGCGGCTGCGGGCGACGAGCCGGTGCATGACGTGCATGGGGACTCTCGGCGGCTGATGATCTCCAGGGCGTGCTGCGCTGGGGAGCGCTGACCAGAGGGCCGACGGCTTGCCGTCGGCCCTCGTTCGTTTCGTGGTTCTGGGCATGCCGGATGCGGCACGCCCCGGTTCGATGGTGACGGACAGTTCGCCGGGAGCAGACAGGAAAGATCGCCAAAGGACCGGTGGAAAGCCGCAGGGGCATGTCAACGTAGCCGACCTTCCTCGAAACCCCTGGTCAGAGTGGTGACACCGTGGAAGTGGATGGCCTGCAACCTGGACTCGCCACGACCGCCGAGCCTTCGGCTCCGCCCCTGGAGGCTCGGTCCCCGGCCAGCCGATGCGGGTGCAGGACCAGTTCGCACACGCCGAGTTCACGCACGTCGTGGACGACCGTGCCGGTGTCCACATCACCTCCCGTGATGGCCGGTTCCACCTCGGCTGGTTCCCCAACGGCAGGCCCGGCGGAGCCGACGAGGACTGGGTGGAGGACGAAGGATGGATGACCGCCATGACCGGCACGGCGAGTGCTCCTGGCTACAAGATGCCCTCCGGAACCGAGACGCCGGCCGATATCGCCGCCGACGCGGCGCGGGTGCTGGAGGCTCCCCGATGCCCTCCGCCGCGCCTTCACCGACCCCGAACGCCCCGAACACCTCGAACGCACCCTCCGCCGCGGACTCGCTCATATCCAGCGACGCCCCAGCCTCGTCGACGGCTGCCTGAACGAGACCGGCCTGGCCATCACCTCACGCCGACCGTCCCCGACCCGAAAAGGTTCTTCGGCACGGGTTCTGTTCTGCGCCGAGTCGATCCGGTGGTTCCAGACCGCACGGTCTGCCGGTTGATGGGCGCGAGGGTCGCGCCCCGGGAGTCGGCAACCCGTATCGGCGTACTCGGAGTCGACATGCCCGGTGCAGGCACACCCGTGCGACGTCGCTCGTCGACTATGGCTACAGTGATCTCGCGCGATCAACCATCCCATTTCCGCAAAGACTTGGAATGGAGATGGCAGTAATTCGCATATGGGGAGCCAAGTGATCACAATGCGTCCCTATGCGGACAACGGGGTAACAGGAGGGCCGAATGGGTAACGGCTACGACGTCGAGAGCGCAGCTCTGCGCCGGTATGCCAACGCGGTGGACGAGGCGGCGGGTCGGGTCGAGAAGATCCGTAACCGGGCCCGCGGTCTGGAACTGTCCAGCGGGGTGTTCGGGATGCTCTCCGAGTCCGAGAGCCTCAAGGCGGACTACGACAAGCAGTCCGAGGAAGCCGTCAGCGATCTCCATGACGTCAAGGAGTCCCTGGGGGCCATCGCCGACGGCATACGGCTGGCGGCCGACGGCTACGACACCAACGAGGACGACCAGGTCCGGCTCATGGGCGGTGGTCAGGCGTGAGCCAGGCACTGGAACGTATCGGGTTCGACGTCGACTGGAGCAACCCGCTGGCGGGCGCGCTCGACTCCACGATCCGCGGCGCCGTCAAGAGTCTCGGACTCGACGAGTACCTGGAGAAGGTCAGCGGCGACGACGAGAAGCTGATCGCCACCGCCCGCGAGTGGCGGACCGCCGCCTCCGAGATGCAGGGCGTCGTGGACGACCTCCAGGCCGAGCGCCGGACGCTGCAGGCGTCCTGGACGGGGGAGGCGTCCACCGCCTTCGGCACGACCATGACCGAGTTCGAGCAGGCCCTGAAGGGCGAGGCCGAGGACATGATCACGGTCGCCGAACTCCTGGAGATGGCGGCAGAGGCCTGCACCGAGGCCGAGGAAACGATGATCGAGCTGATCACCGAGATCGTCGAGGCACTGCTGGTGGCTGCCGCGACGGCGGCGATCGTCGCGATCCTCACCGCCGGCGTCGGCGCGGCCATCGGCCCGCTGATCGGGGCCGCGGGGGCCACGCACCGGGCTTTGAAGGCCGTACGGATCACCGCCAAGCTGGCGGACAAGCTCAAGGACCTCGCCGACCGGATGCGTGCCCTCCAGAAGCTGCGGAGGGCACGGATCAAGGCCAAGGCGCTGTGGCGCAACAAGAACGCCCGCAAGAAGATCAACAGGGGGGTCAAGCAGGTCGTCAAGCGGGCCGCGGGAGCCAAGGCCGCCGGGGCCGTCATCGACGCGGCGCCGCTCGCCGACAGCGTCATCGAGCACCACACCGGTGTGGACGTCGGCGAGAAGGTCGGCCAGTGGGCCGACAAGGGGGAGGCCGCGCTCCATGACGCGACCGGACTCAAGTGGGTCGACGTCGGCGGCCACCGGTGGGACGTGGAGCACCAGGACGCGGGCAAGCCGCCATCGCCCACGGAGCAGCAGAAGCAGTACGCCGACCGCCCCGACCCCAAGAGCTTCGACGAGCGGCTGGCCGAGGCGGCTCCGCGGGCGGCCAAGCCCGTGCGCGAGGTGTTCGGATGAGTCTGCGTGTCGCGCTGGGCCGGGTCCCGTACAAGGAAGCCAGGGAGCGGGCCGGCGAAGCGCTGCCGGGCGACGAGCGGCTCGTACAGAACGAAGTGGCCTTCCCCGGGCACCGGCTGCCCAAGCCGCGCCGGTGGAATCGCCCCCGCGTCCTTGCGGGCCGCCGCCTGCCGGGTGACCGCTGGGAGGGCGCCAAACGAGTCTTCTGGCTGGTCGACGCCATCATCCAGCCGATCCCCGATCTCTTCGGCGCCCGACGCAAGAAGGGCAAGCCTTTGAAGGGCGGCTGGGGAAGCCTGGCGGGCCAACTGGCCACCGCCCTGTGGCCCCGCGTACCGACCACCGACGCGCTGCCCGTACTCCAGCTCACCGATCGCCACCTGCACGTCACCTATGTGCAGCGCGGCCGCCGCCGCGGCGAACTCGGCGCGGTCGAGGCGGGCTGGAGCACGCCCGCCTCCCAGGTGGCGTGGATCCGGCACCGTACGGACATCGACGCGGACACCTACGAAATCGGCTTCACGGACGAATCCTGGGCCCGGGTGGAGATGCCCAGCCAGCACGCCGTGTACTTCGTGGAGTGTTTTCCGCGGGGCGGTTGAAAAGGCCGGGCGGGCACCTGGTTCCCGGGACCACCCTGCCGGACGTCGGACGCGGCCATGGCGTGCAGGGGCCACCCCTGCGTCGCGGGGACCACAGGGCGCGACCAGCGGTTTCATCCGGTGGGGTGCGGAATTTTGCTGACTTCCGAGGGTTCCGACATTTCCGCCTGAAGGGTTCGTTGGAGACGGGGGCGCAATGAGCTGACGACGCTACTACGTGCTGGTGCCGACAGGTATGCGTTGTTGCTGGACAACACGCGGCCGAGAGGCCGGCCTCGGCGAGACAACCGAACGACAGCGCGCCCGCATCGTCGCCCGTGGCGACCTCGGCGCCGCCCCCTTGGCCACAGGAGACACACAGGCCACGGACCGACATCGACGAGCATGCGGGGCTGCACAAGCTCGCCGCCGGCCGCCCGAAGAAGCGCGACGGGCGGGAACCCTACAGGCTCGCCGCCGTACCGGCCGGGCTGATGGCCGACCGGGCCTGGGAGCTCCCGGCCGCCGACGGCAGCGTCCTGGACCGCTGGCCGGACATCGCCGCCCCGTAACTGCCCCACCACGTCACAGCCGTCGCGTTCCACCCGGGAACCGAGCAACTGGACCTGCGCCCGGGCCCCGGCTACTGAGCTGCGCCTGATCACCGCGCGGATCATCGCCACGGCGAACAGCACGACCGGCACCGGCGCGGTGCGCACGGTGCGAATCCTGCCCCCGGGTGCCGCACCCGTGCCCCGGACCGCGCCGGAAGCCCCGGCGACGGCCAACACGCGAGCGGAGCGAGCGCCAAAGGATGCGCCGCACCTCATTGGGTTTGTTCCGACGCGGCGGCGGAAGTATGCGGACATGCCCAAGCCGAAGAGTTTCACCGCGTGGTCGAAGACCCGTACCGATCAGTACCACGCCATCGGGGATTTCGCTCGGGACGTCTCCGCTGATCCGCGCTGGCCCGCACGCAAGGGGCGGCAGGGCCAGCTTGACTGGGCGGCCCAGGGCCCGGGCTATTCGGAGGGCTCTGGGGGGTGGTGGTTCGTGTTGACGCCACGGTTTCAGGCATCCTCCACCGTCTCGGCGACACGGCTGGCCAGGTCCTCCCACGGGCGTGGAGCGAGGACCGGCACGTCGGCCGCCCGTGCCTGTGCGGCGAGCCACCGGCCGTACAGCACGCTGACGCGTGCGCGATGGCGCTGTGGTCCGGCCTCCGGCTCCCGGCGCAGGTAGTTGGCCGTCACCTGCTCCTCGTCGTCCTCGTGGAGGAAGACGGACCGGACCGGACCTTTGGGCGTCGCCGGTCTGGGCAGGACGTAGTCTCCTTCCAGGATCACCGGGGTGTCGGTGCCCACATGGTTGGCCACCACCGCCTCGATCGCCGGTGCCAGTGCCTCGGCGATCGCGATCTGCCGCTCGGCCACCGACTCGGGCGCCTGTAGGGCGGCCTGCGGGTGGGTGCGCCAGAAGTGGACCTCGGGCAGGTGCTCGGGCAGTGTCACCGCAAGGAGGGCCTCCACGATGTCGTCGACCTCCACGACGGGGGCGTCGTACCGTCGTGCCAATGCCCGCCCGACACCGGTCTTCCCCATCCCCGACGCGCCCCCGACGACGAGCACCCGCCAGTCGGGAAGACTCTTCAACTCTTTCCTACCGTCCACGCGGGCAGAGTACGGTAACCGCCTTCTTTCCCTCGAGCCACAGCAGCCGCAGCAGCCGCAGCGGTTCCCGTTCGGGGAACGGTCGCGGTGAGCGAATCCGTCCCCCTACAGCATCACCTTCTGGCTGGACCGGCACAGCACCTCTGGGTGATCTCGGGCGGGCGGAGAGCTTTGGCGACAGCGTGAGGTTCAGCGCCGGCGGCCGAACGGCCACCAGCTCCGGCGCGCGGCCGCGGGGAGGGAAAGCAGGCCGCGGCGTCCCAGGCGGCGGGGCACCTACGCTGCCAACTGGGTATGCACGGAAACTGCGTCGGCACCTGACGAGCAGCTCAGGTCGCCGCCGGGTTGGAAGGAAGCGGCTGTGCCGGGCCGCCGCCGGCAGCGGCCCGGGAAGGGTCAGGGCGGTGACCCTGGTGCCGGGGCGAGAACGCGGGCCCCGCCGCCGTGGTGAGTTTCGTCCTGCTCGCTTTTCGGCTTCAGCAGTGCACGTCCACCTTGATGACGGTGTTGTTGCCGTCCAGCGGTCGTTCGGTCCATGCCTCGACCCGGTCCCACGTGCCGTTGACGTAGGTGACGGTGAAGGAGTTGCCGTGGGCCTTGCCCCAGGAGTAGCGGTCGTTGATGGGGTTGTAGCCGCAGTTGTTCATGTTCCACCATCGCCCTGCGTCCGATGCGAGGCGGATGCAGGCCTTTCCCCAGTCGCACTGAGGCGACCAGCCCTTGAGGCCGGGCGAGGCTGCGGCCGGCCCGCTGGCGAGGGCGACGGCGGCTCCGAAGGTGGTTGCCAAGACGGTGGCTCGGGACGCTAACCGGGTGATCGACTGCATCGCAGATCCCTTCTTGTAGGGCCATCCGTGCGGTACGAGAGTGACAGACTGGGCACGCTTCAGTAACCGATCCGGGTGCGAATGGCCAGCATGTGATGCCGAACGCTCAGCGCGGTTTCCGGACACTGAGCGACGCGCGTCATGAAATTGCAGGTCGCGCGGCTGCTGAGCACGGAGTTCAGGGTGTTCGATCCGGGCGCGGGTGCAGAGCTCCGGTCAAGATCGCGGCCAGAGGGCGGCATGCCTTTTTCGCCGCCGCGTCCGGGGCCTGTCGCGGCCGACGGCACCCTGGCCTTGGCCGGTCCGGCCGCCATCACCGCCCAAGGCACCCTCCGCGTCCAAAGCACCTGATCGAAACAGCCCTGGGGCATCAACGGCGACCTACCAACAGGGCGCGGAGAACTGGTGGCTCGGCCCTTCCGGCGGGTGAGGGCAGGCGCGGAGCGTCGGTGAAAGCCGGGGCCGCAGTGGCGCTGCGAGCAGCACGCCGCCGCCAGGTTCGGGCGCGGGCGTGATGCCGGCTGCACACCGTGTTGGGCGTGTTTGCCCTGCACAGAGAGGTACACCCCTTGTCTGCCGACATTTATGATCTTGGGCATGGGGTCGATACCGGAAGTGGTGCTGCGGGGGCGAGGCGTCGTCTTCCGGCTGGAGGCGTATGCGGTGCGGGTGGTGCGCGGCCGCACCACGTGGACGGTGCCGCTGGCTGCGATCGACCGCGTCGCGTACGCGGGAGGACGCGTCCTTCTGGAGCTGTCCGGCGATGAAGCCGTCCAGGACGGCGCTTTCACGCTGATCACCCGCAACGCCACCGCCGCCGATGCCTTCGTGCGGCAGGTGCGGACCGCTCTGGCGCGTCCGCCGGCCTCGGGGCAGAGTCCGAGCCGCGTGGTGAGAGAGGACGCCGGCCGCCGCCGTTGGCGTCTGCCGCGTCTGTCGGCGGGCACGAAGATCGGCCTGGGTGTCGTGCCGTACCTCGCGTTCGCCGCCGTAGCCGTGGAGGAGGGCGCTAAAGCCGGGGTCGGCGGCCTGGTGGGCTTCACCATGGCCTACGGTCCCGCGGGCTGGCTGATGCTGTACTTCGGCTGGACCGAAGTGGTGCGCGACGCCTTGATCCTGCGACGGCGCGGCATCACCGTTGCCGGCCGGATCCGGGACTACAAGTGGCGCCGCATCGGGGAGGACTCGGGAGAGTGGCACCCCGTGTATGAGTTCCAAACGCTGGAGGGCCAGCGCCTGGTCGTCACCCAGACCGCCGGCCACGCACACAAGGGCGGCAGTGGACCGGTGGACGTGACCTACGACCCGCTGGCTCCGACGCGCGTCCGGGGCCTGCGCGACAAGGGACTCACCGTACGCGGCATCGTGCTGACCTTCTTCGGCGTGCTCTCCGTCCTCTTGATGCTCATCCCCCTGTGGCTGGTCATCTCCGCCCTGCTGACGGCCTGCCCCCGGCTCGCACCGCTGCCGCCGGCATCGACCGCGACGCTGTCATCGCCGGTCTCACCCTGCCCTGGAACTCGGGCGTCGTAGAGGGGCACGTCAACCGGATCATTCTCAGCTCGCGAGGCTCTGCCCAGGAAGCGTCCGGCGGCGCATCCATATCCGGAAGACGGATCTTTGCGGGGACTGAGGCCTGGGAGGGCGTACGTGGGCTCACCTGCGACGGTCCAGGTGGGCCGGGCGCCCTGACGTTGGCCGTTCGCCCCCTACTGAGGTCTTGCTCCGCGCGCGTCGGCGCCGGCCTGGTGTCGTCCGGACCGGCGGACGGGGCGACGTCACGCAGGGGCGCCGAGCGGCGGGTGCTCGAGCACGCGGGGCTTGTACTCGACCAGTTGGATGCGGCCGTCGAAGGTGCGGTGCTCGGTCATCTCGAGGGCAACGTCCGGGTAGCCGTCGTAGATGCGTTCTTCGCCCGTGGCCCCGGTGATCACCGGGAACATCACGACCCGGAAGCGGTCGACGAGTCCGGCTCGTAGCAGGGACCGGCACAGGCTGAGGCTGCCGATCGTGATGAGGAGCCCCGAGCCACTCGACTTCATGGCGCGGACCGCCTCGACGGCATCGTCGCGGACGAGCGTGGAGTTGGCCCACGTCAGTGGCTCCTTGAGGGAGGAGGAGAACACCACCTTGGGCGCTTGCGTGAGCTCGTCGACGGACGCCTCTTCTTCGGGCCTGAACTCGTCTTGGCCGTGCGGGACCTCGCCCGCGGCGAAGCCCGACATCTGGCGGTAGGTGTTCGCTCCCATCAGGTAGGTGGCCTCGGGCTGCTCGCCGAGCCATGCGAGGTACTCCGGGCCCTCCAGGCCCCAGAAGCCGGGCCACCCCTTTCCCGATGCATGGCCGTCGAGGGAGGTGATGAAGTCGACAAGAAGCTCCGACATGGCGGTGTCCTTACGTGGGGTGCCGCGAACTTGACCGACCGGGAGCAGCAGACTCATCGGCCGCGCTGTGGAGTAACGAGGAAACGGCCTGGGCCAACCATCACGCTCAGCCGGGCCAAGTACAACACTCAGGGGCCAACTGAAACGCTCAGTCACACTTGTGAGGACATCCGTTGCTCGTCCCTCCCGAAGCGTATGCAGCCCGCAGTGTCTCGTGGTCGTTTCACGCGCCAATCCGAGCCCGGAGAGGCCGGGCGCATACCCGTACGAGGCCATCTCTCGCCCTGACTCGGGCCGATCCCGGCCCTTGAACCGAACGGGCCAGCCGCGATGCGCCGAGTGCGGGGCCAGTAACCGGTCATCGCCGCAGCGGCTCCCTTTGCGGCGGCCGGAAGACGGCAGGCTGTTCGCTCCGGCGTGGTCCGCCGCGTTTCCTGCTCGGCCGTCGTGCCCGTTCACCGGTGTCCGTGCGCGGCCCCGGCGCCTCGTACCGTATCGACGAGGGATTCCGGGTTTGGGGGCAGCTCGTCACCGCGCCATGCCACACAGCCGTCCGGGCGGACCAGCACGAAGGGCCGTTCGTAGAGCTTGGCGATCTCCCCGTCGCCCGCGGTCCGTACGGTCAGCGGCACGCCTCGCTCGGCGAACGCGCGCTCGGCCCCCTCCACCCCGGGGTGCTCGGCGAAGCACAGCAGGACGAATCCGCGCCCGAACAGGTCGAGGGTGGAAGTGTCCGCGTCCCACCACGCGTGCGCGGCGCGGTAGCCCGGCTCGCTGCCCGGGCGCCAGCCGGCGTCCGGCTTGCCCTGACGCACCGGTACGTCGGGGTCCTCGATGATGACGGGGGAGCGGTAACGCAGCCCGAAGTGGATCTCGGGGGCGTCGAACTCCCGCTCCACGCCGCTGCTCGCCAGCCGCTGCGCCATCTCTGCACGGGCCCGCTCACCCTCGGGCCCGTCCAGGTGGACCTCGGGCGGCAGCCGCCTGCGCAGGGTGCGCTCCAGGTTGAGGTTGGCCTCCTCCAGGCTCTGCACGGCGATCGGCCTGCGCTCGGTCTCGTACGTGTCGAGCAACTGCTGCCCGGCCCAGCCGTTCAGCGCGGCGGCGAGTTTCCAGCCCAGGTCGGCGGCGTCGCCGATGCCGGTGTTGAGCCCGAAGCCGCCGGAGGGCGAGAGGGTGTGCGCGGCGTCGCCGGCGAGGAAGACGCGTCCGGCGCGGTACCGGTCGGCGACGCGGTGGGTGAGGTGCCACTCACCGTCGCTCAGCAGCTCCACCGGGGTGTCGACGGCGAGGGCGTCGCCGATCAGCGACAGCGCGTCGACCCGGCCGGCGGCGCCGTCGTCCACGCCCACGACCAGGTTGTACAGGTCGTTGCCGTTCAGCGAGCGCAGGGGAAAGCGCAGCGTGGACGAGAGCATGAGGAAGTGGACGAGCGCGGCGCGGTCGCCGAGCCGCTCCTTCAGCCCGGGCGCGCGGAAGAGGATGTTGCGGAAGATCTGTGTACGGTGGCGGGCCGGCGCGTCGATGCCGCAGGACTGCCGGACGGGGGAGGCGGCGCCGTCGCAGGCGACCAGGAACCGCGCCCGTACGGTGCCGGTCGTGCCGGTGGCGTGGTCGGTGAGGGTGGCGTCGACGTGGTCGTCGGTGCGCAGCACGCGGTCGACGGTGGTACGGAGCCGCAGCGGACCGTCCGGGTGGACGCCCACGGCCCGCGTCAGCACCGGGTTGAGCCAGTGCGCCGGGCAGATCTGGTCGGGCTCGGGGGTGTGCGCGAAGGCCGGGCGGTTCCCGGCGGTGCCCCGACGGTACCGGTAGATCTCGTGACCGCCGACCCGGGTGACCCAGGCGATGTCCAGGGGGTGATCGGCCGGCCACCCGGCGCCGCGGACGGCGTCCGCGACGCCCCAGCGGCGGAACAGCTCCATCGAACGCGGACCGATCGTGCTGACCTTGGGGTGCCGGACCTCTCCGTCACCGGCGTCCGCGAGCACGCAGTCGATCCCGCGGTACCTCAGGTCCAGGGCCAGCGCCATCCCGACCGGGCCGCCGCCCACGATCAGCACGTCGGTCCGCTCACCGGAATGCGTCATGTCGTCCTTGCCTTTCTTCGTGGGCCGGTCCGGCCGTCGGTGGAACCGGGAGGGCGCGCGGGGCATCCTCCCGGGACGGTCATCGGCTACGGGCGTTCCGCGGTGGCCAGCAGACAGCCGAAGTCGTCGACGCCCGCCAGGTCGGACGGCCGGAAGGCGTCGTCGGTGAAGAAGTTGCTCTCGTCGAGGGCTGCGGGGCGGTCCTCCACGGCCGACAGCTTCGCGATCTCTTCGGCGAGGCGCAGCGTGGTCTGCTCGGTGACGTCGAGGATCTCGCGCAGCCGCAGGCCGG
Source organism: Streptomyces sp. NPDC045470 (assembly GCF_040646595.1). NCBI lineage: Bacteria > Bacillati > Actinomycetota > Actinomycetes > Kitasatosporales > Streptomycetaceae > Streptomyces > Streptomyces sp. NPDC045470. The sequence continues at coordinate 290,704 of NZ_JBEZAN010000009.1, read as the reverse complement.
AACGGTGGAGCAGTGCGACGTAGTCGTCGATGTCCGCCGTGGTCGACATCAGGCCGCTGCAGAACTTGTCGATGCCCGGGTGCCGCACCTCCTTGCGCGGGAAGCGTTCGAACACGTCGGTCAGGACGAGCCGGCCGCCGGGTCGCAGGACCCGGCACACCTCGGTGAGCACCTGCTGCCGGTCCGGCATGTGGCAGAGCGACTCCAGGGCCATCACCGCGTCGAACGTCCCGTCGGGGAAGTCCAGCTTCATCGCGTCGGCGTGCCGGAACACGGCCCGGTCGGCGGCCCCGGCCTCGGCCGCCAGCCGGTTGGCGGCCTTGATCTGCTCCTCGCTGATGCTGATGCCGGTGACCCGCGCGCCGGTGTGCGCCACGACCCGCAGGCCGGGGCCTCCCACGCCGCAGCCCAGGTCGAGGACGTGGGACGAGCCGTCCACCTTCAGCCGTTCGATGAACACGTCGGTGAGCCGGTCCATCGCCGCCTCGATCGAGGCCTCGGAGTCCGGCGTGTCCCAGTAGCCGATGTGGACGTTGGTGTTGAAGGTGCCGTCGTTCATGGCGTTCAGCGTCAGCCGGTCGTAGAGCTTGCCGACGGCTCCCGGTACGGGCAGCGTCTGGGCGGGGTCGGTCATGGCAACGGCCTTTCGGTTCGACGGGTGCGGGGGACTGGTACGGGCAGGGTGTGCGGTGGGCCGGTGGGAGGTGGACCCCTCGCGGTCGGTGCGGGGTGGCGGCGGGCCCGGCCCGGCCGCCGTAGCCCTGAGCATCGGGCCGCGCGGGCCGCGGAGCAGCGGTGCGGACGAAAACCCGCTCGTTCACGTGGGTGCGCGCCGCCGGTTCGGTCCGGCCGGGTGGGCGGAACACCGTTCAGCCCATGCGCGCCCGGGCAGGCCGGGGGATATGGGTCTCTCGGGGGCGCCGGTCGGGCCGGGCCGTCAGGCGTCCGCGGCCTCCGGTGACCAGCCTTTCTCGATCTCCTGGCACCGGCCGTAGTCCGGCAGGAGGCCCTGTTCCCGGGCCTCGGCGAGCGTGATCGCCGCGCCGTCCCGTTCGGACAGGATCGGCTCGGTGTCCTGGGGGACGGGCAGCCCGAGCGCCGGGTCCAGGACGGACAGGGCGAGTTCGTTCTCCGGTACGTAGCTCCCGGAGAGCATGTACGACATGACGGTGTCGTCCTCCAGCGCCACGAACGCGTGGCCCACCCCCACCGGGAAATAGGTGGTCCGGTGGTCCTGCTGGTCCATCAGCACCGAGTCCCACCGGCCGTACGTGGGCGAGCCGACCCGGATGTCGACCACGATGTCCAGGGCCGCGCCGCGCGCGCAGTAGACGTACTTCGCGGTGCCGGGCGGTGTCACGGTGTAGTGGATGCCGCGCACCACGCCGCGCCGGGAGACGCTGTGGTTGGTCTGCGCGACGCGGAAGAGCGGACCGCCGTGCGCCTCGGCGAACGCCGCCTCCTGGAACGGCGAGAAGAACAGGCCCCGTTCGTCGGGAAAGACGCGGGGGGTGAACTCCAGTGCTCCCTCGACGGTGAGTTCGCGTGCTTTCATGTCTGCTCCCGTGGCTGGGTGAACGGCTCGGCGGACTGGCGGTCGGCGGGTCTCACAGCGTCGCCAGCACCTCGCGCACGGCGTGGATGACCTTGTCCTGGAGGTCGCGCGGCAGCGAGGGGTACATCGGCAGCGAGAAGATCTCGCCGGCCAGCGCCTCGGTGACGGGCAGGGACCCCGGGGCGTACCCGAGGTGCGCGAACCCGGTCATGGTGTGCACCGGCCACGGATAGCTGATGTTGAGGTGGATGTCGTACGCCTTGAGGCGCTCGATGATGTCGTCACGCCGGGGGTGGCGCACCACGTACACGTAGTACACGTGCTCGTTTCCGGGGACGGTGTGCGGGAGCACGAGACCGGTGTCGGCGAGAGCATCGGCGTAGCGCTGCGCGACGGCCCGGCGGCCGGCGATGTAGGTGTCGAGCCGCTTGAGTTTGCGCCGCAGGATCTCGGCCTGCACCTCGTCCAGGCGGCTGTTGTGGGCGGGCGTCTCCAGGGTGTAGTAGCGGTCCTCCATGCCGTAGTACCGCAGCCGCCGCAGCCGTTCCGCCACGGTCGCGTCCGAGGTGAGGGTCGCGCCGCCGTCGCCGTACGCGCCGAGGACCTTGGTCGGGTAGAAGGAGAAGGCGGCCGCGTCACCGGTCGTGCCGGCCGGCGTGCCGCCCTGCCGGGCGCCGTGGGCCTGGGCGCAGTCCTCCAGGATGGCCAGCCCGTGCCGGGCGGCCAGCTCCTTCAAGGGGGCCATGTCCACGCACTGTCCGTACAGGTGTACCGGCAGGAGGCACCGCGTGCGTTCGGTGATGGCCGCTGCCACCTGGCCGGTGTCCATGAGGAAGTCGTCCTCGCGCACGTCGACGAAGACGGGGGTGGCGCCCGTGCCGTCGATGGCGACCACGGTCGGTGCCGCGGTGTTCGACACCGTGATCACCTCGTCGCCCGGGCCGACGCCCAGCGCCTGCAGCCCGAGCTTGATCGCGTTCGTCCCGTTGTCGACACCGACGCAGTGGGCCGCCCCGTGATAGGCGGCGAATTCCGCCTCGAAGCCGCGCACGCTCGCGCCCAGCACGAGCTGCCCCGAGCCGAAGACCGTCGCTACGGCGTCGAGGATGTCCGGACGCTCGTCCTCGTACTCCGCCAGGTAATCCCAAACACGCGTGGTCATGTGCCAGCCTTTCCAGGACTGCGGCGGACGGCCGTGCTGCGGCCGCACGCCTGCGGTGGGTGTCGTCCATCAGAGGTGCGTGTCGTCACCGGGCCTCGCTCTCCTGCCCGGCCAGAGCGGTGACGGTGCGCCGCAGCCCCTCGGGAAGCGAGGTCCGGGGGCACCATCCGGTGGCCGCCCGGAACGGGGAGGAGTCGATGGTCACGCTGCGGAAGTCCGTCACGGGGGCGTGGGCCGGCGGTTCGACGGACTCCACGGCGACCGGCTGCCGCCCCGTGTGGTCGGACACGGTCCGGGCGATGAGCCGGAAGACGTCGCCGAGCGCGTCGCCCCGGCCGGCGCCGATCAGCCAGTGGCCGCCCACCAGGGCGTCCGGATGGTCGAGGGCCGCCGCGAACGCCGCCGCGACATCGCTGACGTGGACCAGGTCGCGCCGCACCGTGCCGTCGTGCCACATGGTGAGCGGCAGGCCCGTGAGCGCCCGCCGCACCATGGCGGACACGACACCGCGGTCGCCGGTACCGGGCGCCGCTCCCTCACCGAACACCGTGGGCAGACGCAGGCTGATGCCGCGCGCCCGGCCCTCGGCCGTGGCCTTGAGCAGGAGGTGCTCCGCCGTCAGTTTCTGCCGGTCGTAGGCGGTTTCGGGATGGTCGGGTTCACTGCCGTCGAGCGGTTCCCGCGGCGGCACGCCGACCTGCGAGGCGGCGCCCGCGTACACCACCAGCGGGGGCGTCCCGACGCCCGCGGCCGGCCGCAGGACGTCCAGGAGGTCCCGCATCACGCCCACGTTCACGCGCTCGGCCTCCGGCTCGGTCTCGGCCGCCCGCCATCCGCCGTCCGCCAGGAGCAGGTGCACCACCGCGTCCGAGCCCGCGACGGCCTCGGCGAGCGCAGCCCGGTCGGTGAGGTCGGCGGTGACGGCGGTGGTCCCGGCCGGGCCCGGGGGAATCGCGCTCGGCCTGCGCGCCACCGCCCGCAGGCGGACCGGGCGCTGCGCCAGTGCGCGCAGGACGGCCGATCCCACGAAGCCCGAGGCGCCGAGCACGGTGATCAGCGGTTCGGCGGCTGCCGGTGTGCGTGCCATGTCACACCTCTCCCCGGGTCCGTATCGCCATGGCGTTGAGGCAGGCCAGGAGCGTGCGGGCCTCCACGTTGAGGTAGTGCCCGTGCCGGGTGAGGGCCCTGAGCTGGGCGGGGGTGGCCCAGACGAAGCCAGCAGGCGGGTCGAGCGCGGCCCCGGTCCCCTCGGCGTCGACGACGAGGTACCGGCTCCGGGCGTTCAGGAAGCGCCCGCCCTCCTCGGAGTGGACGGCCTGGTAACGGATCCGCGCCTCGGGTGCGTTCAGGACAGCGTCGAGGAAGGGCGGGCGGTCCGCCTCCGGCAGGTGGGCGTGGTTGCCTGGCGTGCACTGGACGGTGGGCGCCAGCTCGACCGTGTCCAGGAAGCCGCCCTCGGCCCGGGCCTGCACCAGCACGTGCGGCACCCCGTCGATCTCGCGCACGAGGAACGCGGTCACCCCCGTGCCGACGGGTTCGATCAACGGCTGGTCCCAGCGGACCACTTCGCGGCTGCCGGCCCGTACGGAGACCGCGACGACCTTGAAGTAGCGGCCGTCCTCGTGCTCGATCGCCTCGACACCGTGCTTCCAGCCGCGCACGGAGGCCAGCGGTACGCGGCGGGTCCGCACGTCGCGGCGGGAGCGCTCGCCGGTGAACCACGACAGGAGCTGGGCGTCGGAGAGCAGCGCGCCGGGCGATGTGTCCTGGTACGGCACGCAGGACAGCACGGTTCTGGCGTTCATGTTGACCATGTCGTCCTCGTGCAGGAGTTCGGCGATCTGGCCGAGGGTGAGCCAGCGGAAGTCGTCCGTCGCGGGGACCTCGCCGGCCGTCTCGACGATCATGTTGCGGTTGGACTTGCGGAAGAACCACGAGCCTTGTTCCGACTGGAGCACGTCCACGATGATCCGGTCGCGGTCGGGCCGCACGAAGTGGTCGATCAGCCGCACGTCCGCGCCCCGGTGGGCCCTGGTGTAGTTGCTGCGGGTGGCCTGCACGGTCGGCGAGAGCTGGAGCAGGTTGGGGTTTCCCGGCTCCATCTTGGCCTGCATCAGGAAGTGCAGCACCCCGTCGAACTCCTTGGCCAGAATGCCCAGGATGCCCACCTCCGGCTGCCTGATGACGGGCTGCTGCCACTCCCGGCGGGGGCCGTCGCCGTAGGGCCCGTCGTGTTCCTCCACATGCAGGCCCTCGACGGTGAAGAACCGCCCGCTGCGGTGCACGAGATCCCCCCCGGTACCGGGCTCGAACCGCCACTCGCCCAGCTCCGCGAACGGGATGCGATCCACGCGGAAGACATGGGCCCGGCGGCGCTCCGCCAGCCAGGCGTGCACGTCCTCGGTCCGCGACCGCACCCCGCGGCGGGCCGCTGCCGACAGGGCGAGACGGCCGGCCAGCGAACGGTCCTTGCGCGGACGTACGGCGACGGGGGCGGCAGGCGGTGGGCCGAGGCAAGACGACATCGAAGTACTCCCTGTCTGCGGGGGCGAGAGCGGAACGGTGTTCGCCCGGCCGGCCACGCCCGTGGGGTCAGGTCCGCTGCGCGGTGATCAGGACATAGCCCGCGTGCGGGTGCTTGCCGAAGGCGTCCATCAGGTCGGCTGCCGCGCTGATCTGCTCCGCCGCCGGGGCTTCGAGGGAGGCGGCGATGGTCCGGAAGGCGGCCGCGGCGTGCCCGTAACTGGCGCGGACCTGTTCGCCGATGTCCGTGAGCTCCAGCAGTTGCCAGCCCGCTTCGGCCAGGCGCGCGCGGTGCTCGTCGGGCGTGTTGATCCCGGCGATCTCGTACACGTCCAGCATGCCGTCCAGCACGGTCCGGTCCTCGCCGGTGAACGGCTGCCGCTGACACAGGTCGGTGACGACCAGACGCCCGCCGGGGCGGACGACGCGGCGGATCTCCGCCAGGGCGGCGGTCTGGTCGGTGATGTGCAGCAGCGATTCGATCGCCCAGGCCCCGTCGAAACAACCGTCGTCGAAGGGCAGGTCCACGGCGTCCGCGAACCGGAAGGAGACCCGGTCGCGCGCGTCGGAGCCGTCCGCCTCCTTGTCCGCCTGGGCGAGCTGCTGGTGGCTGACGGTGATGCCGGTCACGCGGACGTCGTGCGCACCCGCGATACGCAGGGCCGGGAGGCCGTTGCCGCAGCCCACGTCGAGCAGCCGCTGGTCCGGCCGGAGGTCGAGGCGGGCAGCGACGAGGTCGGTGAGGCGGTCGGTGGCCTCGGTGATCGGGAGGCCGGGGTCGTCGTCCCAGTAGCCGACGTGGATGTTGCCGCCCAGGGCGGTCGTGGCCCCGGCGTCGGCGAACACGTCGTACGCCTGGCCGACGGAGTCGGGGCTGGTGCCGGGCTGTTGTGTCATGAGTGCCTTTCCTTCGCGCGGTGTCGGTGGGGCGCCGCGGGGCACGGCAGGTCGGATCTGCCGAGCACCAGCCGTGTCGGCCCGTGGAAGACCATGTCGTCGGCGTACTCGACCTGTTGACTGCCGCGGCCCAGCCCGGGTATGCCGTCCAGCAGCGTCCGGAGACCGATTTCGGCCTCCGCGCGGGCCAGCGTCGCCCCGAGGCAGTAGTGGATGCCCAGTCCGAAGCCCAGGTGCCGGTCGGCGGGGCGGCGCACGTCCAGGACGTCGGGGCGCGAAAAGCGCGCGGGGTCCCGGTTCGCCGAGCCGAGCAGGGCGACGACTCGGCTGCCGCGCGGCACCTCGTACTCACCGAGGCGGGTGTCCCGGTAGGCCCATCGCGTCACCGCCTGCACCGGAGGGTCGTAGCGCATCAGCTCCTCGACCGCCCCCGGCGTCAGCTCGGGAGCGGCGCGCAGCGCGTCGAGGACCTCGGGGTGAGCCCGCAGCGCCAGCACTGCCTTCGCCAGGAAGTTGGTGGTGGTCTCGTGTCCGGCGGTGAGCAGGTGGACGCAGGTCCCCACGATCCCGTCCACGTTCAGCGGCGCACCGCCGTCCCGGGCGCGGACCAGGAGCGTGAGCAGGTCGCCGTGGTCGTCCCCGTGCCGCCGGGTCACCTCCTGCCGGAAGTAACGGGTCAACGCGCCGGCGGCTGCCTCGGCCCGTGCGTAGCCGCCGGTGCCGTTGCGCGAGCGGGTACTGCCGGCCTCCTGGAGGGCCAGCGCGTTGGCGCGCAGCCAGCCGTGGTGGTCCTGCGGAATGCCGAGCAGTTCGCAGATGACGAGGATGGGAAACGGCGCCGCGAAGCCCTCGACGAGGTCGGCCTCCTGGCGCCGTTCGAGCTGTTCCAGCAGCTCGTGTGCGATCTGCGTGATGCGGGGCCGCAGACCGGTGACGATCGAAGGGGAGAACTCCGTACCGAGCAGGGAGCGCAGTTCGGTGTGGCGCGGCGGATCCAGGAACACCAGCCAGTTCTCCACGACGGTCCGCAGGGCCCGGTACTCGGCGGGGACCGGGACGGGCGCCGCGCCGGGGTCGCCGGACGCCACGCGCGCGTCCCGGCCGAACCACCGGTCCGACAGCACCTGGACGACCTCGTCGTAGGAGAAGACGTAGAAGGTGTCCGGCGCGCCCGCGCCCGGTGCACCGCGGTGGACCGGCGCGGCCTCCCGGTAGCGCCGGTACACCGGGTACGGGTGGGCGATGTCCGCCCCGTCCCAGCCCTTGAGGTCGAACCGCGGCAGCGTCGCGGATGGCATGCGGTCTCCTTCGCTCATGAGTGTGGCGTCGCCGCTCCGTACGGGCCCGCCGGGGACGCCTGGCGGCCCGGCGGCCGGAAGTGGTCGGCCCAGAACGCGCTCATCTCACCCACCCGGGCGGGCACCAGGGGGTGCTTGCCGCAGGCCACCGCGAGATGGTCGAGGCGCAGCGCGATGCCGCGTCTGGCCACGTCCGGGCGGGACACCGGCGCGGGCTGCTCGGACAGCTCGAACGACGGCCCGGCGGTCCGGCCCCGCCGTCCCGACGGCAGGGTCACCAGCAGTTCCGCCAGCGGGCGCATCAGCCCCGTCATCATGTCGATCGCCGCGTTCATCAGGTCGGAGCGGCGCAGGCTCGCGTCCGGGCACTCACCGAAGTGCTGGACCATGAGCTGGAGCGCCATGAAGTAGGAACGGTTGAACAGCCCCATGACCGACCGGGCGTCCGGGTCGGTGACCGTCTCCATGGCCGCGTTCCCCTGGCCGAGGGTCGGGTTCCGTACGACGGGGTAGGCGGGGTTCCACCGTTCGCCGCCCGGGCGGGCCCGGGTGGCCGGCGCCCCGCAGAGCAGGTCGGAGATCCGCAGGAACGAGGCGTAGTGCGAGTGCTCGGCGGTCCGCGTGTCCAGCACCCCGCCCTCTCCCTGCTCGGTGATGACGTCGATCGCGAACAACGCGCTGGACAGGTCGTCGACTTCGAGCTGGTAGTCGGGGTGGTGCCGGTTGACCGACTTCCGCAGGAAGAGGTGGTGTTCCCCGCCGCCCCTGCCCTTCTCCACCAGGAAGAGGTCCGGGACGCGGTGCAGGCCCTCGCGGATGTCCGTGTACAGCTCGCTCAGCGAGGCGTAGGGGTGCCGGTCGTCGTGGGGCGCGGGGGCCGCCGGTGTGTCGCCCCGCCGTACGTCGTGGACGAGGTCTTCCGGCCGTTCGATCTGCACGAACCGTTCGACGCTGCCGGGCCCCAGCCTCTCCAGGGAGAAGTCCAGCGGTACCGGCAGCTCGTGGTTGACGGTGCCGAAGTCGAGCCGGGGCACGTGGAACGGCTCGCCCACCGCGGTGAGGATGTTGTTGACGAGGAGAAAGTGGATCATCTCCTCGCGGGCGATGTTCAGCAGCATGCTGCGGATGCCCTCGTCTAGGGTCTCCCCGCCGTCGCCGCAGGCGAGCCGGAGCTGCTCGGGTGTCCACGTGCCCCGCCGCACGTACTCCAGGCCGGCACCGTGGGTGGGCACCGAATAGGCCGCGTACAGGTACTGGAGCATGACGGCCAGTTCGATCGTGGCGGCGTCGCGCAGCACCTCGACGAGGCGGCCGCGGGTGGTGATCTTCCCGCTCGCGCGGCCGGTCGCGGGCTCCGTCAGCAGGACCTCGTCCGGCGCCTGCTGGGCCCGCAGGAACGTCAGCAGGAGCTGTGCCTTCGGCTCGGACAGGTCCCGCGTAGGCGGCATGTAGTACGTCTTCACCTTGTTGCGCGGGTCGCACATCTGCCAGATCAGCTTCGCGTATGTCTCCACCTTGCACCGGTCCGCCAGGCTGAAGACCTCCGCCTTCATGAAGGAGTACAGGTGCTCGTAGAACGCGAAGACCTCCGTGTAGACCAGGTCGAAGGTCACCTCGTCCTGGCGGATGCCGGCCAGCCGCCAGTCGTCGGGCAGCACCCGCACCGACAGGTAGCCGGCGCCGGGCCAGTAGCCGAGCGCGTCGTCGTGGTCGTGGCCGAGGGCCGCCGAGCCGGGCCGGTCCACGTCGCACGGCAGGTCGTCGGCGCCGGCGGACAGCAGGACGCGGGCAGTGCCGGCCGCCGCGCCCCGTAGGGTGAACCACCCGAGGCCCGCCTGGTCGGTGTCCAGGAGGCAGGTGTCGGACCACGGGCCGGAGCCGTCCTGCCGTCCCGCGCGCAGGTGGACGATGCCGACATCGGAACACCGTGCCTCGGGGGAGCGGGCGGCCGGGTCGCGCGGGAGGGCCCGGGGGTTGAAGAACTGCCGTACGTGGATTCCGGCGACGGCGGCCGGGCGGCCCCGCACGAAGGAGCGCACGAGTACGTCGACGTCCTGGTCCGCGTCGTCCGGGTCCCGTGGATGCTCCAGGAAGAGGCTCGCGTCGTCGGCCTGGACGTTGATCTCCTTTTCGCGCAGGTGCACCACCGGGCCGTTCGGGCCGGTGCCCACCAGGCGCAGCGCCTCGTCGGCCGCGGCGTGCGCCGGCAGCTCGATGGGGACTGTCACCAAACCGCCGGCCAGGGCGAATTTCTCCCCGAGGTACGCCTGCCGGGGCACCCGGGCCACCAGCCGGTCGCTGTCCGCCGTGCGCAGTTCGAGATCGCCGATGTCGACCGGGGCGGGCGGGCCGGCCGCGGCCCCGGGGGCTGCCTTTGGGGCACGGGTGGGCACCGCAGTGATCATGTTGAGGGTGACGTGCTCGTCCGTCAGCTCGACGGTGAGGTTGTGCAGCTCACCGGGGGCCCGGCCGGGCGGGTGGCGCTCCGGGACGAGCAGCCGGCCCGCCGGATAGGTACGGGGCTCGTGCGGGCGCCACGGTGCGATCGTCCCGCGCAACCGCCACCGGCCAGGCCGGTCGGGCGCGAGCGGAGCGGACAGATGGCTCAGCGCGAACTGCACCACCAGGCCGCCGGCCCCCTCGGCGGCGGCCGCGGCCCGCAGATGCCGTACGGCCGGCGAGACGGCCGCTTCGTCGAGCCAGGTCAGTTCGTCCTGCTCGGTCACGGCGAACTGGTGCACCACGGACCGGCGCAGCCGCTCCGCCAGCCAGTGATCGCCGACGTCCCGGACGTGGCGGGCGTTGTGCCACCGTGGGGGATGGAAGCCGCGGACGCCTCCGGTGGCCATGTACCCGACGTCGTGGGAGCGGCCGTCCCGCCCGAAGCAGAACTGCCCGACCATGAGCGTCGTGGTCCAGTCGGACGACGGGTCGACGTCGAAGACGCGGGCCCGGTTGACCGTGGTGGCCAGGTACTCGTTGTAGTGCCCCCACATGTCGACACCGCGGCCGACCACCGGGTCGGCGGTGTCGACATCGCCCGCACGGACCTCGACGCCGGTGATCCGCGCGTCGACGGAGAAGTGCCCGTTGCCGGCGAAGTCCTCGCCCTTGGCCGCGCTGAAGGGTCCGTCGGCCGCCGGGCGGCCCGAGCTGTCGAACCGCGGCCCCAGCCGGTCCAGATGGTCGTGGTACTCGCCGGGCGGGCGGTGCGCGGGAAAGGGCTGTCCGTCGTCGGTGAGCGCCGTGTTGGTCGCCAGATCGACGAGGCCGCTGCGCGCGCCGGTCGGCAGGTGCGTCGTCGCCGTCCCGCCGAAGTGCAGCCGGGGCAGGTCGAAGACGCTCATGCCGACTCCCGCGAGGGGCTCCGCCGGGTGCCGGCGAAGACGCGGTGGGCCCGCGGCTCGTACCACTCGATCTCGTGCGCGGCGTCGATCGCCGACTCGATCGCGCCCTCGATCCAGGCGGGCTTCGACGAGCAGTGCTCACCGGCGAAGAACAGCCCCTTCTGCCGCCGGGCCGCCTCCCGCCGCTCCGCCTCGCGCAGGGCGGCCTCCTGGCCCCAGCGGACCGTGGCCGCCCCCCAGGACCACCGGCGCGCGCCCCAGTCCCGGCCCGCCACGCCCAGGACCATGCCCGGCCGGCGTAACTCGGGGTGCATCGCGCTCAGTTCCCTGGTGACGACCGCGTTGCGCTCCGCCTCGCCCAGCCGGCTGAGCGCGTCGGCGTCCGGCCCGATGGCGTAGCTCGCGAGCAGCACCGCGCCGTGTTCCGGATCGCCTTCGGTGGGCGGGTAGTAGGTCTGCCGCACGTGCCCGCCGGTGAAGGACGCGCCCCCGCTGATCCCGTCCTTCTCCCAGAAGGCTTCGCGGCAGTGGAAGGCGACCTTCGTCGCGGCCCAGTATTTCGTCTGGTGGACGATATCCAGCTTGTCCGGGTCGAAGCCGGACAACTGCATCCTCCGGAGCACCGTGAACGGAATGGTGCACACCACGTAGTCGCAGGTCCGGGTGAGGGACCTGACACCCTGGCGGATCCGCAGGACCACCGTGTCGTCGCGGACATCGATACCGACCACTTCCTGGCCGGTCGCTATCGGTCCCCGGATCCGCGCGGCGAGCTGCCGGGGAAGCGCGTCCATGCCGTCGCGCAGCCGCACGATGGTGGAGCTGGTCTCGTCCAGGACGTCGTCGAGGAAACGCTCCAGGCGCGGCGGGCAGAGCGACCGCACCTGGGGGTGGTCGGCGAAGAAGGAGTGCAGGTCGATCCGGTTGTGCGCGCTGCCGCACCGGTAGGGCGCCAAGTCGATGTGATCGACGAGGTTCAGCAGTTCCACGCCGATTTCGTCGTGCATGGCGTCGTAGAACTGGCGGGGTGCGATGGCCCTGATGCTGGCGTCCAGCCAGGCGCCGAACAGCAGGGTGTTCCCCTGGTACTGCCGGCCCGGCAGCCCGGCGGCGAACTCCTCGACGAGGGTTTTGTGCGCGTCGCGCACCCGGAGGTAGCCGGAGGCAGTGGGCAGGTAGGCCGCGTCGTCGGAGAACAGGGTGCGGAATTCACGCACCTGGTGCTGCAGCCCGAGTTCGGCGATGTAGTGCATGGTCAGCCGGTGCCCGGCGGGGATCCGCATCGCGCCGAGTTCGGCGAACGGCCCGGCCTGGCCGCGGCCGGAGAACCGGTGGGTGTGAATGCGGCCGCCGATGCCGGAGCTTGCTTCGATGACGTGGACCTGATGTCCGAGGCGTTCCAGTTCGTAGGCCGTGACCAGGCCGGCGATGCCGGCGCCGATGACGGTGACCTTCTTCGGCCCGCCGAGCGCTTCATCCGCCCCGTCGATCTTCTGCGAGGGTGCCGTCACAGGTTTCCTCCAGTACGCGATGTCCAAGGCCGGGAGCATGTCCTGGATGAACGCCAGCGCCTTCCCGGTCCCGGAAAGGGCGATGCCGGGGATTGCTTGTCGGTCATTGTTCGTGCAGTGGCGGCGCGTTCGTATCCCCCGCCGGGCCCGGGGACGGACGGTTTGATCGGCGACACGCCGGCGCCATCGGGGCGGCCCGGCACCGCCACCCCGCGCGAACGTGCGGGGTTTGCCCCGTTCCCCCCACCCGGAGCCAGGGCCGGGTGATGCTGGCGTGCGTGGCCGGACGGCCGGGCCGTGGGCGCCCGGTCCGTCCGGCGGCAACGGTGACACCAGACCCGACGGAGGCGAGAGCTGATGCGTGTGTTGATCGCTACCACACCGGCACCGGGACACGTCGTCAGCATGCTCGAAGTCGCACGCGAACTGACCCGGCGCGGCCACGAGGTGCGGTGGTACACCGGCCGCGCCTTCCGTGAACAGGTGGAGCGGACCGGGGCGCACTTCGAACCCATGCACGCCGGGCTCGACTTCGGCGGCCGGAGCCGGGAGGAAGCGTTCCCCGGCCACGCCGGGCTGTCCGGGGTCGCCAACTTCACCACCGGCGTCCGGGACATCTTCTACCGCACCGCACCGGGCCAGATGAACGACCTCCTGGCGGTGCTCGAACGGTTCGCGGCCGAGTGCATCCTCGCCGACGACATGTGCTACGGCGCCTGCTTCGCCGGCGAGCGCACCGGGATCCCGCTGGTCTGGCTGAACAACTCGGTCTACATCGCCGGCAGCAGGGACACCGCCCCGCTCGGGCGGGGCGCGATGCCCAGTGCGTCGCTGCTGGGGCGGGCACGCAACGCGCTGCTCAGGTTCGTCGCCGACCAGGTGGTGATGCGGGGCATACGCCGGGAGGCGGACCGGACCCGGGCCCGGGTGGGACTGCCCCGGCTGCGGACCGGCGCCATGGCGAACATCGCGCGCCCGCCGGCCCTGTACCTGATGGGCACCGTGCGGTCCTTCGAGTTCCCGCGCAGCGACCTGCTGCCGGGAACCCACTTCGTGGGCGGACTCCTCGGCCTTCCCCCGGAGCACTTCGACCCACCCGGCTGGTGGGACGAGCTGCAGGCAGGCCGGCCGGTCGTGCTGCTCACCCAGGGCACCACCGCCAACGACGTCGACCGGCTGCTCGCGCCCGCCGTCCGGGCCCTGGGCGGGCAGGACGTCCTCGTCGTGGTCACCACCGGCAGCGGCGTGGACGTCGACCGGCTGCGGCCGCTGCCGGACAACGTCCGGCTGGAGCGGTTCATCCCCTACCACCACCTGCTGCCGCACGTGGACGTGATGGTGACCAACGGCGGCTACAACGGCGCCAACGCGGCCCTCGCCCAGGGGGTACCGCTGGTCGTCGCACCGGGCTCGGAGGAGAAGCCCGATGTGGCGGCGCGGGTCGAGTGGGCCGGGGCCGGTGTCGTCCTCAAACGGCGGGCCGTGACGGAAGCCGGCCTGCGCGAGGCGGTGACCACCGTGCTCAACGACGAACGCTACCGGCGGCGGGCACGCGAGATGTCCCGGGAGTTCCGGAGCTGCGACGCCCCGCGACGGGCCGCCGAATTGATCGAGACCATGGCCGGCTCCCAGGGCCAGGTCCCCACCGGAGGTGTCACACAGTGAATGCCACGACGAAAACCGGCTTGGCACAAGCCCCCCTGGCGAGCATGCCGGTGGACCCGGGGCCGTTCGACTGCATGCCGGACCTGCTGGCGGCCGCCCGCGTCGCGCCGGTCGTGCGGATCCCCTACCTCGGCCGGCACGCCTGGGTCGTGTGCGATCCCGAACTGGTGCGGATCGCGCTGACACACCCCCGGATGGAAAAGGACGTGAGCCTGGTCCCGGACTTCATGCGCAAGCCGGGCCTGATGGTGGGCTCGCAGCCCGATCCGGAGTACGCCCGCGCCATGATCATGAGCGACGGGGAGCACCACGCGCGGATCCGGCGGCTGCACGCACCGGTGCTCAGCCCCCGGAACACCGAGCGGTGGGGCGAGCGGGTCAGCGTCAAGGTCGACGGATTCCTGGACGAGCTGGAGCAGTCCCGCTCCGCGGACTCCGCCGAAGTCGACGTGGTCACGGACTACACCCACCGCATCCCGCTGGCGTTCATCTCCGAGATGCTCGGCCTGCCCCTGGAGGCGGAGCGGCGGCTGCGCAGCATCACCGACGTGATGCTCTACTCCTCCGACTACCCGGCCCGCACCGAGGCGGTCGGGGCGCTGTTCGGCGCGGTCCAGGACTGGGTGCGCGACCCGGCCCCGCTGCGGGACGGGGTGATCACGGGCTTCCTGTCCGCCTCCGACGGGCCGGACGCGATCACCGAGGGCGAGGTCATCGTCTGGACGGTCGGGATGATCATCACCGGCTACGAGACGACCGGGAGCGCGATCTCCGCGTCGCTGTACGAGGCGCTGCGCCGGCCGCCCGAGGACCGGCCGCGAACCGACGAGGAGATCAAGGAGTGGATCGAGGAGGCTCTGCGGGTGCACCCGCCGTTCCCGCACCCGACCTGGCGCTTTGCCATGGAGGACCTCGACCTCGGCGGCTACCTGATCCCCAAGGGCGCCCCGGTGCAGGTCAGCATCGCGGCGGCGAACCGCGGGCCGGGCGAGGAGGCCGACAGCTTCGACCCGGCCCGCAAGGGACAAGGGCACCTGACCTTCGGCCTGGGCATGCACTACTGCATCGGCGCCTCGCTGGTCCGGCTGGAGGCACAGATCGCAGTACGCGGCTTCCTGCGCCGGTTCCCGCGGGCACGGCTGAGCAGCGACACCGCCGTCCAGTGGGAATCGGAGTGGATGATCCGCCGGCTGAGCGCCCTGCCCGCCACGCTGGCCTGAAGGCGACCGAGCCGCGGCACGCCGGGCCGGCGGGTCCCCGCGCCGACCGACGCGGGAAGCAGAGGCCCGGCCGTGCCGGGCGGCGGGCGCCCTGCCGGGGCCATGACACGGGCTCTCACCAGGACGCGCCACGGAATCGGCCCGCTCACGGATATGGGGAAGATGATGGCTCCTAGCTTTGTGGCTGACGTACCGCGCGACCGGGGGACGCCCCGGCTGAGGCCGGACGCCTTCGGCAGCCGGCCGGACCTGCTTGAGCCGGACGGGCGCGGGGCCGTGCGCCGCCCCGGGGCGGCCGCCCCGGCGAAGGGGCGCCGATGAAGGCGCTCGTGCTGGCCGGCGGTTCCGGCTCCCGGCTGCGGCCGATCACGCACACCTCGGCGAAGCAGCTCGTGCCGGTCGCCAACAAGCCGGTCCTGTTCTACGGCCTGGAAGCGGTCGCCGAGGCCGGGGTCCGTGAGGTGGGCATCGTCGTCGGCGACTCGGCCGCCGAGATCGAGGCAGCGGTCGGCGACGGCTCACGCTTCGGCCTGGAGGTGA
The DNA here is from genome assembly GCF_040646595.1 of Streptomyces sp. NPDC045470. Taxonomy (NCBI): domain Bacteria; kingdom Bacillati; phylum Actinomycetota; class Actinomycetes; order Kitasatosporales; family Streptomycetaceae; genus Streptomyces; species Streptomyces sp. NPDC045470. Next base: position 274,986 of record NZ_JBEZAN010000009.1, on the reverse strand, counting down.
CCTACCTCCCGCAGGAGGCCCCGCTGGGCCTGGCGCACGCCGTCCACATCGCCCGGGACTACCTCGGCGACGACGACTTCGTGATGTACCTCGGCGACAACTTCATCGTCGGCGGCATCAGCTCGCTCGTGCGGCGGTTCAGCACCAACCGACCGGACGCCCAGATCATGCTGGCCCGGGTCTCGGACCCGCGCGCGTTCGGCGTGGTCGAGCTGGATCCGCGCGGCCGGGTGATCGGACTGGAGGAGAAGCCGCAGCATCCGAAGAGCGATCTGGCGCTGGTCGGCGTCTACCTGTTCACCGCCCGCGTGCACGACGCCGTGTGCCGGATCAAGCCGTCCTGGCGCGGTGAACTGGAGATCACCGACGCGATCCAGGAACTGATCGACGCGGGGTGCCGGGTGGATTCCAGCGTCGTGTCCGGGTACTGGAAGGACACCGGAAACGTCGACGACATGCTGGAGGTCAACCGCCTGGTCCTGGACGGCATCGCGGCCGACTGCGCCGGTGAGGTGTGCTCCAGCGAACTGGTCGGCCGGGTGGTGGTCGAAGAGGGCGCCACCGTCACCCGGTCGCGGATCGTCGGCCCGGCGGTCATCGCGGCCGGCTCCCACATCCGCGACTCCTACGTCGGCCCGTTCACCTCCATCGACAGCGACTGCGCGGTGACCGACAGCGAGATCGAGTACTCCATCGTGCTGCGCGGGGCCTCCCTCGCCGGGGTGCGGCGCGTCGAACGCTCGCTGATCGGACGCGAGGTCGAGGTGACGTCCACTCCCGGGGCCCTGCGGGCCCACCGCCTGGTCCTCGGCGATCACAGCAAGGTGCAGGTCACCTCATGAGAATCCTCGTGACCGGCGGCGCCGGCTTCATCGGCTCGCACTTCGTACGGTCCTACGCCGGCGCGGACGAGGTGACCGTGCTCGACAAGCTGACCTACGCCGGGAACCCGGCCAACCTAACGCCCGCCGAGGGCCGGTTCACCTTCGTCCACGGCGACATCTGCGACGCCGAACTGCTCCGGAAGGTGGTGCCCGGCCACAACGTCGTCGTCAACTTCGCCGCCGAGACACACGTCGACCGCTCGATCACCGGCGCGGGCGACTTCGTCCGCAGCAACGTCCTGGGCGTGCAGTGCCTCATGGAGGCATGCCTCGATGCCGGCGCCCCGAGGGTCGTGCACGTCTCCACCGACGAGGTGTACGGCAGCATCGAGGCCGGGTCCTGGGACGAGTCGGCCCCGCTCAACCCGAACTCCCCCTACGCCGCGGCCAAGGCCGGCGGAGATCTGATCGCCCTGGCCTACGCGCGCACCCACGGGCTGCCGGTCAGCATCACCCGCTGCGGGAACAACTACGGGCCGTACCAGTATCCGGAGAAGGTCATCCCGCTGTTCACCACCCGTCTGCTCGACGGCCTGAAGGTGCCGCTGTACGGCGACGGCCGGAACGTACGCGACTGGATCCATGTCGATGACCACTGCCGGGCCGTCCGGCTGGTCGCCGAGCGCGGCGAGGCGGGCGAGGTCTACCACGTCGCGGGGACCGCCGAGCTGACCAACCGGGAGCTGACCGCCCGGCTGCTGGAGGCGCTCGGGGCCCCCTGGCGGTGCGTCGAGCACGTGCCCGACCGCAAGGGCCACGACCGCCGCTACTCCTTGACCGACGCCAAGCTCAGGGCCCTGGGTCATACGCCGCGGGTCACCTTCGAGCGGGGGCTCGCCGAGACGGTCGCGTGGTACGCCGCCAACCGCCGGTGGTGGCGGCCGCTGATGCAGGGGACCGGGTGAGCGGCTGCGACCGGGGCAGGTAGGCGCTACAGGGTGAAGCGGGTCAAGGCCGTACGGGAGCGGATGCCGAGCTTGCGGTAGATCTGCCGCAGGTGGAATCCGACCGTGTGCGGGGAGATGAACAGATGGCGGGCGGCCTGCCCGTTGGTAAGACCGCCCGCCACCAGTTCCGCCACCTTCCGTTCGGTCTTGGTCAGGCTCTCCCAGCCGGAGACCGGGCGTTCGGTGCGCGTCCAGTGCCGGCGCCGCACCCCGAGCCGGCGCAGTCGGGCCCGTACGCGGGCGGCGTCGTGTTCGCCGCCGAGCGCGCCGTACGCACCCAGCGCCCGGTCCAGCGCGCTGACTGCGTTCTCCTGGTCGCCTCGGTCGAGCAGAAGGGCGGCCTGGTCCTCGGCCGCCGCGGCCTGGGCCCACGGATTGCGGTGCAGCCGGCCGGCCCGGTCCAGGGCGTCCGCGTCCTTGTCGGCGAGCGCGCGAGCGTGCAGGGCCGCGGCGAGCACCGCGGGAACGCCGCGGTTGTGCCGTCGCAGGTCCTCGGTCGCCTCGATGACGGCGCGGGCGAGGTCCGGCCGGTCCGCCGCCAGCGCGCAGCGCACACACCAGGCCGCGGCCGCCGAGTCCTCCAGGGCCAGTTCGCGCAGCGCTCCGGCCTCCGAAGCGATCTCCGCCAGCATCTCCGCGGCCGCACCGAAGTCCGACCGCGCCTCGGCCAGTCGGGCGTTCAGCAGCAGGCGCGCGGACCACCAGGGACTCCAGGAAGCTGTCGGGAAGTCCTTCTCCAGGGTCTTGAGGTGGTCCTCGGCCTGGGGGAGCGCCCCCCGGCGCAGCGCGGTCAGGGCCAGCACCAGCCACGCCTGGGGGGCGAGCATCGGCACGCACGGGCCGGCGGCGCCCACACCGTTCCGCGCCGCCTGTTCGGCCGCCTCCAGACGTCCCTGGGCCAGATACAGCGGTGCCCGCAGGACGGCCGCGACGGCGGCGGCCGGGGTGCCCGCCTGCGCGGCGGCCAACGGTGCGCAGCACTCGACGACCTCTTGTGCCTCCTGGTACTCGTCGAGCCGGGTGAGTGTGAAGGCAAGGAACCAGCGTGGATCCAGAAACTGTGCGACCTGGTCCCCGCCACCGAGGGCGACCGCTTGGCGCAGGGATTGCAGCGCGTCGCCCGCCCGGCCGGCGCGCCATTGGCCGAACGCGTGGAAGGCCATCGCGCCGACGTGCACGGCCTGTGGGTGACGCCCGGGGGCGTCGAGGATCTCCTGGACCCGCTTGCGCGCGGCACTGTCACCGGTCAGCCAGGAGGAGGCGAGATGAGCGATCACGGCTTGGCGGCTCCCGAAGCCGGCCTCCTGAGCCGTCAGCGCGTCGCGTGCGGCTCGGTGCGCCCTGGGCGCGTCTCCTTGCAACAGCAGTGCGGCCGCCATCGTCGCCCGCAGCGCGGCGACGTCCTCGGCGAGCGAGCCCGGTGCCAGGGCCGCGAGCCGGGTGGCCTCGTCGATGGTGTCCTCGGCCAAGGTGACCGCCTTCTCCAGGTGGCCGGCTCGGGTGAACGCCTCGACCGCGGTCTTCGCGCACCGCAAGCGCTCGGCCTGCCCGGGAGGCAGCAACTCCATGCAGCGCATCGCCAGTGACGCCGCGGTCGACGGATCGGCGGCCAGCAGTTTCCGGGACCCCTCGGAGACGATACGCAGGGTCTCCATGTCGCCGGGCTGGACGATGTGCACCAGTTGGAGGGCGGCGCGCGCGAGGCCGTCGCGGCGCGACAGCAGCACCTGCGCCGCCTGCCGGCGCAGCAGCGCGCGCACCGGTAAGGGCACCGAGTCGAGCAGGGCCCGCCAGATCGGCTCACTGCGAAACGCGAGGTCGTGCTCGCCGCAGACCACCAGCTTGCGGCTGACGGCTTCGTCCACCGCAGCCAGCAGGGCGACCGGTGTCTGGCCGAGCAGGGCCGACAGATCCTCCGGCGCGAACGGGGACCCGAGCACCGCTGCCACCCGAAGAGCCTTCAGGGTCGCCTCGGACAGCGACTGGAGATCCTTTTCGAGCAGCCCGGCGAAACGCTTCGGCACCGGCGCGGGCAGGCACACACCGGCCCCGTCCGCGGTGCCGCCGCTGACGTCGGGATGCAAGCGCGAGGTGTTGTCGACCAGGCAGACATCGCCGTCCTCCACGAGCCCGCGCATCAGCTCGATCACTGCCCGGGGGGTGCCGTCGACGCTTTCGGCCAGGGCAAGGAGGGCCGAGCTGGGGGTGGCGCCGGTCACATCGGTGACCAATTGCGTCAACGCTTCACCCGAGAGCGGCCCCAGCTCGTGCAGCGCTTCCACCGAAACCCTGCTCCTCAGCTTGCCGAGGCAGGTCCGCACCGCCTCGGACGAGACGGCGTCACGGTCCGAGGAGAAGGCCAGAAGCCACAGCGTTGGCCGGGTACTGAAGGCCTCGATCAGCTCGCACAACGCTGTCCAGGCGGGCCGGGATGCCAGATGCAGGTCGTCGAGCACCACGAGGACGCGCCGGCGCTCACTGTCGTCGCGCAACCATGTCCGCGCCGACTCGATCACGGACGTCACCTGCGGAGAGTGACACCGGTGGTCGGCGGGACCCGGCATGCCCGAGCGGGCGCCCGCAAGCGCCGCCGGCCCATCGGAGGCGGCCCCGGGGCCGGCCGTGGTGCCGTTGACGACAGCGAAGCCGCTGCCGCCGGCGAGTGTGACAGCTTCCCTGAGAAGGCGGGACTTGCCCGCCCCGGGCGCGGCCTCCACGACCAGGACGCCACTGTGCCGGGTGCTCGCCACCCGCCGCAGGTTGGCGCGGACCTGCGCCAACTGCCGATCCCGGCCGCGGACCTGCAATTCCGGTCGTGCGTTGGACCCCATGACGCTCCCTTTGACGGGTTCGAGGAACGGACCAGTACCACGGCCGGCCCCGGAGCCCTGCCCGGGTACACGGGCAGGCGTGCCACGGGCCTGTGCGAGAGTCCATCGGCAGACGGCCGCACCGGCGACTCGTGCGGACGGCCCCTGACGGAGGTGCCTCCACCGTGCTACCGGGAATACGCCCCGGCGCGAACAGAGGTTCAATGGCCAACGGTTTGGGCGCCGCGGGAGGGTGGTTCCAGCCATGCGCCGCCCGGGTTCGCTGGTGTTCGTGAGCCCGCAGTGACGGCATGGTCGCCAGCCTCCCCACGAGGCACCCGGGTGATTCTCTGGAAGAACCACATCGGCTGGAACTACGCGGCAGGCGGCGTGGACGAATCTGATGACGTTCTTCTTCCGTCCGTGTATCCCTGCCCGTCCGTGTACCCCTGCTCGGACGCGGCCCCGAAGCGTGCCACAGGTTTCGGCGAGCAGTCCGCGCGGGGGCCGGAGCCGAACCAGACGGCGCGCTCAGGGCCCCGGGACGCACGACGCCACCGGCCCCGGGGACGGAGCTGCCACCGGCCAGCGCCCTGGACCGCCTGCGCGCCCGCACCTTCGCCGCCGACCCCAACTGGCTCGCGCAGGCCCTACCAGCCCACCACCGGAGTCCAGCCGCCAGAACGCGTCCCCAGCCTTCGGGTACGCACTGCGGGCGAGAAGCCAGCACCTGATGCGCCCGATGCGGATGGTCGGTCGATGCGGCCCGCGCCTACCGACTGAACAGCCCGATGCGGGCCAGGAGACCCGCATCGGGCTGTTCTGCGAGACAGCGGGGGCGGTCCCACAGCTGGCGTCCGTCGCCGGCCCGCTGGGTGTGCCGTGCCACTCGGACTCCGGCGGCAACAGCCTGCCCGGCAGTGGGCACGGTCCCGCGCAGGCCACGCAGATGCCCCCGGCCGGTGCATCTGGTGCCAGGGCGGGTACGGCTGCATCTGCCGCCGCTCCCGTTGCCCGTCGACCTCTTACCGGCCTGCTCGGCCGATGAGACACGCATCGGCCCGGAGCGGAGCCTTGAAGCCGAAGGGCGGGGAGGCCGGGCCGGTGAGAACACGTCCCGCGCGGTACCTGACGTGTCATGACGTGGTGGGGTGCGCGGTGATGAGGTGGCCGTTCTGGATGACGCAGCGGATGCGGCCGGTGGCGGTGATGTCGTGGAAGGGGTTGCCTTCCACCGCGACGAGATCCGCAGCCGCGTCGGGCGTGAGGGTGCCCAGGTCCGGGCGTTTGAGCAGGGCGGCTGCGGTGCTGGTCGCCGAGCGAAGGACGCGCAGGGAGGAGAACCCGTTGGCGACCAGGGTGGGGAACTCGCGCCAGTTGTCGGCGTAGGGGAACAGCCCGGCGTCCGTGCCGAAGGCCATGGTGACCTCGGTTCGCGCGGGTCTTTGCAGCCCTTCGCGCAGGTGCTCGGCGTGGGACCGGTAGTTGCGGCGCATCGCGGCGGTACCGCTGGTCCAGAAGCTGTCGTCGTCGAGCCGGTCGAGGAAATAGGTCTGTACGTACTGGGTGGGCACGAGGAAGGTGCCCGCCTCCTTCATGGTCCGGTAGGTCGTGGCAGTGGCGAAGTAGCCGTGTTCCACGCTGCGCACGCCGGCGGCGACGGCGCGCCGTACGGCGCGGTCGCTCAGGGCGTGGGTGGCGCACGGCAGGCCCAGGTCGTCGGCGGTGGCGGTGATGGCGTGCATCTCTGCGTGGGTGTAGGAGGTGCTGTCGGGGCTGGCGACCGCTGAGGTGAAGCCGCCGCTGCCGGCGAATTTGATCCAGTCGGCGCCGGCCCGGGACTGTTCGCGTACCGCGCGGCGCAGCTCGTGCTCCCCGTGAGCGAGGGTGCCGATCTGGTGTCCGTAGCGCTGGGCGAGTTCGGGTGCTTTGTCGCCGTGTCCGCCGGGCGGGGAGAGGATGTTCGGTGCGGCGATGATGCGAGGGCCTTCGATCAGGGCGTCCTCCACCGCCCGGCGCAGTGAGACGTTCAGGGGCAAATGGGCGCTGCCCAGGTCGCGCACGGTGGTGAAGCCGTGGTGCAGCAGGGTGCGCAGGGCGGGGACGGCGGTGAGGGCCTGGTAGGCCGATGGTGCTTGCTCGGCGGCCTCGTCCAGAAGGTGGACGTGGCAGTCGATGAAGCCGGGCATGAGGGTGCAGCCGGGCATGGCCACCGTGTCCGTCTGCGCTGTGGCGGTGAGGTGGTGGCCGACTGCTGCGATGCGGCCGTCACGTACCAGGACGGCTTGTTCCTCGACGGGGCCGTCCTGAACGGCGTCCCAGATGCGGTCGGGCCGCAGCAGGAGGTCTCGGCCGGGGAATGCGGGCATGGTGCCTCCGGAAGGGCCAGAACGGATTGAGCCGGGGTCGGGCGGCGGGACGAGGCCGGGCGGGGCGGGGTGCGCTGTGGTCAGGGCACGGTGATCGGCAAGTAGCGGGGGTCGTTCCAGACGTCGCCGGGACCCGGGTTGCCCGGCTCGCTGCGGGCGCCGAGCTGGCGCAGGACGCCCCAGGCGGCGTTGAGGCCCGAGGCCAGGGCGTGGTCGAGCCAGCCCGGGGACCAGGAGGTGTCGTCGCCGGCCAGGAACAGGGCGTTGGCAGGTTCGCCCGGCACAGCCGGTGTGCCGGTGAAGTCCTTCATGAAATGGCAGAACAGGTCACGCTGGTAGGGGTGGTCGCCCGGCCAGGAGAAGCGGCACAGCCCCTGGAAATTCCTTCTGTCCTCCCAGGAGACGGTGACCGCCGGGTCGGCGGCCGCGTGCGCGCGCAGGTCCGGTGCCGCTTCGGGATGGATGGCGGCCAGGTCGCGGACGAACAGGGCGACCCGTTCCTGCACAGTGAACGGTGCGATCTTCATCGCGTCCTGGGCCCAGGTGAAGCTGAGGTCCAGCACGGCCCGGCGGCCCCCGGGGCCGGGGGCGGGTCCGTAGTCGAGAGTGTAGGAGGCGCGGGGCAGCCGGTCGGTGAGGGTGACACCGTCCAGCGAGGTGCCTGCCCAGAACGGGCGTCGGGTGACGAGCGCGGTCTTGGCGGACTGGAAGTAGTGCAGCCGGCGTACGGCCCGCCACATCCGGGGCCCCAGGGCCGGAGTCCCGGCATCGGTGGAGCGAAGCTCCATGCCCGTCTCCAGCAGTCGCAGTTGCGGGGTGAACACGGCGGCGGCGAAGTGTTCGCTGCGGCCGTCCTCACTGTGTGCCACGACGCCCCCGGCGGCGTCCGCGGTGACGTCCAGCGTGCGAACGGCGGGCCGCAGGGCGCCGTGGTTGAGCGTTTCGAGGCTGCGGATGCGGCCCTGCGCGGTGGGGGTGCGATGGGCCCAGAATCCTTCGGCGAGGCGGCTGATGCCCTGGGGGGCGTAGAGCTGGGTGCCTCCTTCGGTGCACAGCAGCATCCGTAGGATCTCCACGATGCTGAGGTCGAAGAAACAGTCCCAGGCGACCGGCCCCACACCAGCGGTGCCCAGGAGCCTGGCCTGCTCGTGGGAGAGTCCCGCGCCTGCGGCGTCGCGCAGGAAACGGTAGAACGACCACTGCTCGAAGCGTGCCGTCAGGTCGCACCAGCGCCGCCGTACGGCGCCCAGGTCCCGTGCGGCGACATCCCGCTGAAGCTGGAACAGACCGATGCGCGTCAGCGTGTCCTGCCAGCGGGTGTGTGCGATCCGGAAGCCGTCATGAAGGGCGTAGAGGTCGGTGATCTGCTGGGCGGGGTACTGCCGGCCGTCGACGTCCAGCACGGTCACCGGGGTCACCTCGGGAACGTAGTTGTCGCGGAAAGGACAAAGCCGTACCCCGAACGTGCGCGCGTACTGGCGCACCAGCGCAGCGGAGTCGGGAAACCGCATACAGCCCAGTTCGACGACGGCACTGTCCGTATCGGCAAGGCGCCGGCTGTCCATACGCCCGCCCAGACGGCGCCCGCCGGGCCCGTCCGTACTGCACTCGGCCTCGTACAGCACGGGGTGGCATCCTGCCCGCATCAGCTCATAGGCCGCCGTCAGACCGCTGCCGCCGGCCCCGATGACCGCGACCCGCGCACCCAGAGCCTCGTCGGGCAGCCGTCCCGCGCGCCGGTCACCCGCGACGAAGGCGGCGTAGTCGAAGGGGAAGTCGACCTGTAGATCCGTGGCTGGGGGCGCGCTCTGGTACATCACGGTCTCCGTCGTACGTCTGAGGGAAGATTCCAGGTGTGGACAGGGGCCCTGTGCTCCGCCAGCCGCGCATAACGCTCGGGCAGCTCCCCCAGCTCGCGAGGACCGGCGGCCTGGCCGGTGCGGTCCCCCAGGCTTTCGTGGGCGCGTTGCTGCCACCATGCGCCTGTCCGGCCTGATGCCACCCGGCACTCCAGCAGGTGCAAGAACCCGTCCGCCTCGTCGGCGGCCACGCCGGCGAGCCGTAGTCCTGCCCGAGCCTGCGGCAGAAGCCGCCTGACGAGACTGGCCGCCTGATGTTCGCGAGTGACGGCCTTCCCGGGACACGGCGGCCACCACAAGGCACAGTCCAGACCATTGCGGGCGGCCCGGTAGAAATTGGCTCTGGCGTGGGCGAACGGCAGGCACTGCGCCACATCACGTTCCTCTGCCGCCAGCCAGTAGGTCAGGCCGATCAGGAAGGCAGTGTTCGCCGCCATGTCCAGCGGGGTCGGCCCGGAGGGAAGAGCCCGGAACTCGATCCGCAGGTTTCCGGCCGGGTCGTACACCGGACGGTTCCACGGCCAGAGCGTGCTCAGGTGCAGCCGCAGTTCTTCCAACGCCGGATACGGCTCACCTGGCCGGCTGTCGGCACTGCGGGGCGCGGGCAGCAGGACATCGTAGTTGCGCACCGCATCCTCGAACGCGGTCAACGGCCCGCCGCGCAGCCAGGCGTGGTCGAAGCCGACGCGGGGAAGGCGTGCCCATTGCCTCGCGGTGCCCTGCCGGTCACCGAAGCCGTGCTCGTACAACGGAATACGTGCTTCCTGCCACGCGCGACCCCCGAACGGTAGGGGCGAGTTGCCTGCTGCGGCCAGGGCGGGGCCACTGGCCACCTGGGCGGCGTTGAAGGTGCGGCAGAACCGGTGGGGCGGCACCGTCAGATGCACCTGCCAGGAACACGCGGCCCCCTGCACCGCCACCGACTCCGCCGCTACGAAGCCCTGTGTCCCGTCTCTTACGCGCACAAGAAACGGTGCAGTCCGGCGCCTGGCCCACGCCTCCTCCAGCGCGTGAAAACGCGGCTGCGGGGTCAAGGCGCCCGTTGTCAGGTCCGCCGCCCGGAGCGTGGGCAAGGTACCGATCGGCACGGCCCGTGCCCCGTACTGAGGCAGCGACACCACGGTGATATGGGCCGGCATCGACTCCGCCTCCCCGGCCGGCGCGGTGAACGGCCGCCCCGCCAGGGTGACCGGTGTCAGGTTCACCTCGACGTTGGACCGCGCCACCTTCAAAGCGATCCGATCGTCGTCCAGCGTGGCGCGGACGGCGGTGTTCACCGGGGCCGGACGGCCGCTCGCATCCACCAGAGACAGCTCCAGTTCCGCACCGACCATGGCGGGCAGCACACCGAAGTCACCATGGCCCATCACACGCGGCAGGGTCTCCAGACACTGCCGCAAGCGGCTGCGGAAGTGGGTGAAGTCTTCCGCGGCGAACGTGACGTCACCGACGTGTCGCCCCATACCAGCCCCGCCTTCCGTGCTTCGATTGTCGTGGCCTCCATCACCCGGCGGTGGCCACGGCTCTCCACCAGTCGCGAAGCGCCGGCTCCATCCGCACCGCGCTCCGGGTGATCCACTCGTCCGGTTCGTGATGCGCCAGGCCGTACTCGATCACCTGCAGGACGCCGTCGGCCACCTCCGGCGGGTTCTCCCGGTAGGCGTCGATGTAGGCCACTGCCTCGGTGGGCGTGTCCTGCGCCTCACGCAGGACGTCGGCGAGGACCGCGCACGTGTTGCACCACAGGGTGAAGTCGGTGCGGGCCAGCAGCGCTGCTTCCCCGGCTCCGGCATGCAGCGCCGTCCACGAAATGAACTCCGTGAAGCGCCGCACCGGTTCCAGCCGCGGCATGCGGCGCATCTCGTCCGGCGACATGCCCAGCGCAGGGGCCAGACCGCTGACCATCCGGTGACGCGCCTTCATCAGCTCGTGACCGACGAAGGAGAAGAACCCGCCGGGTACCTCGTGCGGGAACCGGGACAACAGCAGCCCGTAAGCGGTGAACTCGGCTTCCTGCGACTGGAACTCGGCGAGCGCGAACCGCTGCAGATGTTCTTTCCCGATCCTTTTCTCCCGTGCCAGGGAGAGGAATTCATTGGCGTTGAGGTGGTCGGGCACATTGAGGCCGACCCTTTCGATGAACTCGGTGGCAGGCAAGAAAGCCCCCTCGATTCGGAGTGTGTGTACGTCGACCGATGCCGACAAGACGGCGCAGGTGCGCCCCGTCCCACAGAAAGATTCTCCGTACACGTGTATTCCCGCAACGGTGCTGCTCAGACGACCGGGACGGCAATCCGCCATGACCGTTCACTGCCGGCAGGTCGGCTGAACTGGATGCAGAACATGAATCCAGGCAGTGCAACTGCGTGAATACGGGTGCATGAACGTGCTCTGGCCAGTGCAACCGGTTTTGTCGGCTGTCCGGAACTCACACTTAGACGTCATCTCATTTGGCTGAGTAGGCTGTCGGCTGTGGTGGGGATCATTGAGCGGCTGGTGCCGGACGAGTTGTGGGAACTGTTCCAGCGGGTCATGCCGGAGGCGCCCTCGCGGCCCCAAGGTGGCGGTCGGCGTCGGCACGGCGACCGTGAGGTGCTGGCGGCGATCGTGTTCGTGGCGACGTCGGGCTGCACGTGGCAGCAGCTGCCGAAGTCGTCGTTCGGACCGTCCGGAGCCACAGCTCACCGCCGGTTCACCGAATGGACGAAGGCTCGTGTGTGGGCCAAACTGCACCGCCTGGTCCTCGACGAACTCGGGTCCCGCGGCGACCTGGACTGGTCGCGATGTGCGATCGACTCGGTGAACATGCGGGCCCTGAAAAAGGGGAGTTGACAGGTCCGAATCCTGTCGACCGGGGTAAGTACGGCTCGAAGATCCACCTGATCACTGAGCGGACCGGTCTGCCCCTGTCTGTCGGCATCTCTGGTGCCAACCTCCACGACAGCCAGGCGCTGATCCCGCTTGTGAAGGGCATACCGCCGATCCGGTCCCGGCGAGGTCCCCGTCGGCGCAAGCCCGGCAAACTGCACGCCGACAAGGGATACGACTACTCCCATCTGCGGCAATGGTTATCCCAGCGGGGCATCCGGCACCGCATAGCCCGCAAGGGAATCGAGACCTCGCAGCGGCTCGGCCGGCACCGCTGGACCGTCGAACGCACGATGGCCTGGCTCGCTGGATGCCGTCGCCTCCATCGTCGCTACGAGCGCAAAGCCGAGCACTTCCTCGCCTTCACAAGCCTCGCGTGCACCCTGATCTGCTACCGCAGACTCGCCAAATGAGATGACTTCTTAACGGCATCACGCAGGAAACAGGCCACGCGTACGCGACCACCGGCAACTGCACCACCTGCTGGAGGAAAAAATTGAGACATTCGCGGAACGAACGACGGTGTGGCTCGAAAACGACGGACCAACGCCGAGACCAAACCGAGCCGGCCCTTTTCGGCGCCGCCTCGACGGGGAGACCTCAGCCGAGCACCGAACGGGCCATCCCGAACTGGGGGCGCGGGGGAACGGAGCCACGGCGCGAGGCGACTGTCGGGGCGTAGCCGGTACGTCGCCTGGGCGGGCACCAGCACAGCAGCGGTGGGTGGGCACCTCGAAGGTGTCTGAGAAGGCCCGTTCACGGCAGGGGAGTCGGTAGTTGCTGTGTTGGGGGTGGCCGGGCGGTGTCGTGCATACTCAACGGTTCTGTCTGACGCGGAGTGGGCGGTGCTCGATCCGCTGGTGCCGCCGACGAGGCAGGGTGGGCAGCGCCGAAACACTCACGTCGCGAGATCATCAACGACCTTGCTTACTGGGTGCGGTCGGGCTGCGCCTGGAGAGGTGCTGCCACACGGCTTCCCGCCTTACCGACCGTCTACCACGACCCTGACTTTCATCACGCCCCTCCCCTCGCACGGCGACTGGACCTGCCAACTTCTGCGGGCTGTCACGGGGCACTGAACGTCGGTGCCGCCATGGTGCTTTCCGTCGGTTCGGGCGGCTCTGCCCACTTCCAGCACCATGTCGCGTGCTACTTCCCCGATCAGCTTCATCCCCTTCAGACGGAGCACCATTGGCCATGCGGTGGTTCTGCCCGCTGGCCGGTGAGGTCGGTCTTCAGCGGGCTGCTTGAGGTAACCGGGCCCGGAACGCTCTGAGTTACGGCGGGCCGAGGGCGCCGCTGCCTGGAGAAGGTGAAACCGTTGCCGGACTCGCTTGAGAGTCAGCTGCTCCGGGTGCGGTGGCTTCACCCATGGCAGCCGGTGATCGGTCACCAAGGTCAAGGTGAGGCGTAGTCGAGTACACGCGATGGAGGGCTATGAGCACCCGGCCGCCTGCCAGGAGAGCGATCTGCCTGACAAGGGTGTCAACACTCATGTTGCATCACGACGGGTGGTCTGCCCACGGGGCTTCTCCGGCACCCTCTACCGCGATGTCTCAGGAGATGAGGAGTTGTTCGGCGAACACGAGGCCGCGTCGGTAAGCGTTCCTTGCGAAGCCGCTTGCGCTGCTGCCTGCTCGTCAGGCGTTGTGGTGTTCGGGGGGAAGGACTGTGCAGGATCTGCGGGGCAGGATGAGGATGATGTCGCAACGGGGGGCGTGGGCCTGGGCGTTGTTGGAGAAGGTGTCGTTGAGGTGACCGGGCAGGTGGGCAGGGAGGCGGACGGGGTGGGCGTGGGGGAAGGTGTGTCACCGCGCGGGGGCGGCTCGGTGACGGTCGGGGTGGGTGTGGTCGGTCCAGGTGCGACGTCCGTGAGGTGGGGCAGTACGACGTAGGTCGGGACGATCGTGATGGTCGCGGGGTGTGAGGGCGGTGTGGACTCGGCGGCGGGTTGTGTGGGTTGTGGAGTGGACCAGGCGGGGAGGGGGCGTGTGTCAGTGCCCATGGAGGGGAGGCCGGCGCAGCTTGCGGCGGTCAGGACGGCACAGCAGACGAGCACGAACAGCAGGATTCGCATGGCGTTCGCCTCCGGTTCGGTGCGTGTGCAGCGGAATCGCTAGGTACTGAGGGTTTCGACGAACTTCTTGAGGCCGGTGAAGAACTTGCCGATGCCGTGGGCGAGGTCGATGAGGGTGTGGGCGGTCTGGACGGGGGCGATGGCGATGAGGAACAGCAAGATGATCAGGACGAGCCAGAAGAGCAGTCCGCGTGGGGTACTCAGCACGGTGATCCCTTTCTTGCCGGGCGTCCGGACAGCGGGCGGGTTCAGCCGTCGGGTGCGGGCACGCCGGTGTGGCGTTCCTCAGGCCGGCGCGCCGGGGGGGGGGAGGGCGGTGCCCGGGACGGAGCTGACTCGTGCCTGGGGCGCCCGGGGCCCGTGCCCGTCCGTTTCCGCCCGAGCGAGGCGGGTGCGATCAGGGCTTCAGGGGCGCGTTCGTGTCAGCTCATGGCTCGGTGCTCCGCTGTTGCGGTCGGGCGGTACGGCGTTGTCCGTGGCGTGTTGTGATCGGTTGCTCGGTCACGGCGTCCGCCAAGAGGGTTGTGGCGACGTCTTGGACGGCTGTGGCGTCGTCGAGGGTGATGTGGGTGGTCGGTAGGCGGGGGTAGCGGGCCCGGACCGTGTGCAGCAGATCGATGAGCTGCCGGTCGGCGGCCGACGGTGCGGCGTCACTGGAGGCGGTGCGGTGTGTGCGGGTGACGACGCAGAGGATGGGCGGTGTGTCTGAGAGGTCGGGCAGGTGGTGGATCAATCGGGTCAGCCAGCGGGTGAGCCCGCGGTCGGCCCCGCTGCCCGTCCGGTCCGCTGCCGGTCCGGACGGGACCACGGCGATGATGCCGGTGGCCCCGGTGAGCTGTCCGATGACCGCCTTCCTGCCGAGGATGGTGCAGTGTCCACCGCGCTTTTCGAGGGCTTGGCCGAGTTGGGCGGGCAGTGGGTCTTCCCCAACCGACTCGGCGGTCGTGGCGAGTACCCAGGTGCCTGGCGTGTGCCGGGTGTCCTGCGTCACGGGGGTGGGTGGAGGCCGTCCCGGTCGGTGGCCCGTACGACGGAGTGCGGTCGGTGCGGTTCGGGTCTCGTGGCTGCGGCGTGCGGGCCGCGTTCGGCGGTGGGGTGTGTCATCTGTCTCGCCCATCGGTCGGCGTGCTGCTCAGGCTGCCGGTGCGTGCGGGGGCTCGTACGGTCCGGAGAGCTGGTCCAGGAGGTAGTCGGTCAGGGCGGCGACCGTGGGGTGGGTCCACAGCACCGTCTGGGGGAAGGTCAGGCGCAGGTCGCGCTGCAGCCGGTTGCGCAGTTCCACGGCGCGCAGGGAGTCCAGTCCGAGCATGGTCAGTGAGGTGCTGCTGTCGCAGCGCCCGGCTGTCAGGCGCAGGACGTCGGTGACGTGCTGGGTGGTGCGCTCATGCAGCAGGGTGCGGCGCTCGGGCTCAGGGGCTTGGCGGAGGTCTTCCAGGAAGGTGTCGGAGGTGCCCGAGAGCTGTCCGTCCGGCGTACTGGCGAGAGGGGTGAAGTAGGCCAGAGCGGCGGTCTCGGGATAGGAGGCGAGCCACTGGTCGGCCTGCAGCGGGCTGTAGCCGGCCCGGGGGCGGTCATGGCGCAGGATCTGTTCCAGGGCGGCCGTGCCGTCCTCGGGTTCGATCATGGTGTGGCCGCGTTGTTCGAGGCCGGCGCCGCGGCCGACGCGGGCCCAGGGGCCCCAGTTGATGCCGGTGGCGGGCAGGCCCTGGGCGCGGCGCCAGGTGATGAACTCGTCCAGCCAGGCGTTGGCGGCGCTGTAGGCGCATTGGCCGGGGCTGCCGAGGATGCTGGCGACGGAGGAGTAGCCGACCCACCAGTCCAGCTCCGCGTCGGTGGTGGCCTGGTGCAGGTACCAGGCTCCCTCTGCCTTCGGGCGCCAGACCCGCTCGATGAGGTCGGGCGTGATGCCGGTGAGGGTCGCGTCTTCGACGACGGCGGCGCAGTGCAGCACTCCGCGCAGCGGATGGCCGGCCGCTTCGGCGGTGGCCACCAGGCGGGGGGCGGTGGTGGGGCCGGCGATGTCGGCGCAGACGACGTCGACACGGGTACCCGCGGAACGCAGGTCGCCGATCACTTGCCGCGCGGTGCGGTCGGGGCGGGAGCGGCTGGTGAGGACCAGGTGGGCTGCGCCGTTGCGGGCGAGCCAGCGGGCGGCGAGCAGTCCGAGGCCGCCCAGGCCGCCGGTGATGAGATAGCTGGCGTCCCGCCGGACCACCGTGACGTCCCGCGGCAGAACCTCGACGTCGGTCTTTCCCGTCGCGGGCCAGGTGAGGACCTGCTTGCCGATGTGTTCGGCGGCCGCCATGGTGCGGAAGGCGTCTGCGGCTTCGTGTACCGGGTAGGTGGTGACCGGCAGCGGCGTGATGGTGCCGGCGGCCAGGGCTTCGGCCACTTCTGCGCACAGTTCCGCGGCCAGCGTGGGCTCGTCCTTGCGGATGGCGAGCAGGTCCACGCTGTGGAAGGCGATGTTGCGGCGGAAGGGCAGGAGGCCGATCCGGGTGTCGGCGTAGATGTCCTGCTTGCCCAGTTCGATGAACCGGCCGTGGCGGGTGAGCAGGTTCAGGCTTGCGCTCAGGGCGCGTCCGGTCAGGGAGTTGACGACGACATCGACGCCGCGCCCTTCGGTGAGGGTGCGGACCTGGTCGGCGAAGTCGAGGGACCTGGAGTCCATGACGTGGCGGATGCCGAGGTCACGCAGGAAGCCGCGTTTGGTCTCGGAGCCGGCGGTGGCCAGCACGGTGGCGCCCAGCGCCTGCGCGTGGCGGACCATGGCCAGCCCGGCTCCTCCGCTGGCGCTGTGGATCAGTACGGTCTCTCCCGGGCGCAGGCGCGCCAGGTGGCGCAGTGCGTACTGTGCGGTGATGAAGGCCAGTGGCACGGCTGCGGCGTCTGTGAGCGTGATGGTGTCGGGCACGGGCTGGGTCATTGCGCTGGGCATGTGCAGGAAGGAGGCCATGGGCGTGTCGAGGGCCCAGGCCATGACGCGGTCGCCGACCTGGTGGCCGGTGACGCCTTCACCGAGCGCCGTGATGGTTCCGGCGCACTCGAAGGTGTGGGGTGCGGGTTCTTCTCCGGGGGTGCGGAAGCGGTCGTAGACACCCAGGGCCTGGAGCACGTTGATGAAGCTCAGTCCGGTGGCCTGGACACGGATCTCTACCTGCCCGGGGGCCGGGGGACGTCGGCCTGTGGCCACGAGGCGGAAGGATCCGAGGTCGCCGGGGTGCTGCAGGTCGAGAGCCAGCGGAGTGTCGGCCCATTCGGCTTTCGTGTGGTGCAGGTCGTGCGGGGTCAGCGGCTGCACGTGGAGTCCGGCTGTGTGGCGTTGCCCGTCCCGGTAAGCGACGTCGTCCTGGTCGGCGGGACAGGTCAGCAACTCACCGGCCACCGTGTCGACAGGGGTTCGGGCATCGAAGTCCACGGTGGACGGGTGCCACGCGGGATATTCGTAGCTCAGGGTGCGCATCAGACCGCGGATGCCAGCCTGCCCCAGGTTCGGCTGGTCTTCGGCGATCACGTGGTGAGCGTTGCGGGTGACGGCCCACAGGCGTGGTGGTTGGTCGGCAGGCTGGGCCAGCAGAGGCTGCAGGACACCGTGCAGCAGGCCGCTGACGGCTCGCAGAGCCAGTTGGGCAGGTGTTCCGGTGGCGGCCTGGGCATGGCCGCAGATCACGGCGACCCCGTCGAGAGGCGAGGCAACAGCGCCAGGTCCGACGGCTTTGCCCAGGAGCGAAGGGCTGACTGCGGCGGACAGCTCGACGAGGGTTGCGGTGGCACCCCGGCGGCCCAGGGCGCGGACGAGATCCTGAGCGTCACTTTCGCCGGTCAGGTCGAGCACCAGCCACTCGCCCGCGGCCGCTGGGGCCTCACCCGGCAGGGCGGCGGGCTGCCAGCGGGTCTGCAGGAGCCGACTGTCGAAGATCTCCTGCGGGGTGCTGGCGGGCCGCCAGGCGTATTCGACGGCACCGAGACGGGCGACGAGGTTCCCCCCGGCGTCCAGCAGGTCGATGTCCGCTGTACACGTCTGTCCCTGGCCCGCGACCCGGCGGGCGTAGCAGAACCGGCCCTGGGAGGTGTCGCCATGGATCTCCACGGCCCCAATACGCACCGGGAGCATCGAGCCGTCGGGCAGGTCGCCGGCGGCCAGCCACAACCCTGCCTGACCGCATACGTCCATGATCACTGGGTGCCAGAGCAGTTCGCGCACATGTCGGCGTGCCAGGTCAGGCAGGTGGACTTCCGCCAGCAGGCTCGGGGTGTCGGTGTCGGTGCCGCTGCTGGCTGAGGCCGCCACCAGGCCGGAGAAGGCCGGTCCATGGGCGATGCGATAGTCGTCGCGCATCCGCGCGTAGATCGTCTCCGCAGAAACCTCGTGGGGATGCCGGGTTCGCAGCCGGTCGAGGTCGTACTGCCGGGGTGCGGCCGTCGCACGGTGGCGCAGTACGGCTTCGGCGTGGACCGCCTTGCCCCCTGCTCCGTCCGGCACGCTCAGTTCCCACCGTGCCTTGTCGGTGCGGTCCGTCACGACTTTGCCGGTAGCCGTGACGGGTGCATCCAGCGGCAGAAGGCGCAGCAGCTCGATGTTCTCGACCCGGACGTCCCGCGGCTGTGCGTGGAAGATTTCGGCGGCCGTTGCGAGGGCCATCTCGCACATCGCTGCCGCGGGCAACACGCAGACACCGCCCACTTGGTGGTCCTGGAGCCAGGTGACGTCGTGCGGGTCAAGTCGGCACTGCCAGTAGTGGATGCCGTCCTGCTCGGGATCGGACAGGTGTGTACCGAGCAGCGGGTGCACCGGGCGCGAGGCCGCTGCGGAGTCCACGTGTTCCTGTCGGGGTATCTCGTAGTGCTTGCGCTCCCAGCTGGTGGGCGGCAGCGCGACGAACGTTCCGCGGGGGCAGACCGCACGCCAGGGGACCGAGTGCCCGGCACAGTGCAAGGCGGCCAGAACCGCCGCAGAGTCGGCCGGGGTGTCGTGCCCCTTGCGCATACCGGCGATCACCGAGGTGTCGTGCCACCCCGCCTCGGCCAGCGTCTCGCGGACAGCGGATGCCAGCAGCGGGTGCGGGCTGATCTCCAGGAACAGCCGGTAGCCGTCCTCGCCCAGGGCACGCACCGTATCGGTGAACCGCACGACCTTACGCAGATTGGCCGCCCAGTAGGCAGCGTCCATGGTGGCCGTGGCCCGCGGATCGTCGAGCACGCAGGTGTAGAACGGCACAGCGGGAGGCTGCGGAGACAGGTCGGCCAGGGCAGCACGCAGGTCGTCCAGAATCGGGTCCATGTGCCGGGTGTGAGAGGCGTAATCGACCTCCACCAGCCGTGTGGTGACTGCGCGCCGTTCCCAGAAGGCGATCATCTCCCGTACGGCGTCGGCCTCGCCGCCCACCACGGTGGTGGAAGGGGAGGCGAGCACCGCGATGTCGACCCCCTCGACGCCGCTGCCGGCGAGGTCGCGTGCGACCTGTTCGTGCGGCAGGAGCACCGAGGCCATGGTTCCGGCCTGGTCCGCGCGCAGAACCAGGCGGGAGCGGCGGCAGATCACCCGTACTCCGTCGTGCCGGCTCAGTGCGCCGGCGACGACAGCGGCAGCCGTCTCGCCCATGGAGTGGCCGATAACGGCGGCGGGTTCGATGCCCCGCGCGCGCCACATCGCGGCCAGGGCGAGCTGTACGGCGAAGATGGCGGGCTGCACCTTGTCGGCTCCGGTGACCACCTGTGGGCTGTCCAGGGCCGCGCGCACGGAGAAGCCCGCCTCCTCGGCGATCAGCGGCTCCAGTTCGTCGATCACCCGCGTGAAGGCGGCGTCCTGGTCCAGCAGTCCCGTGCCCATGCCCGCCCACTGCGATCCGTGCCCGGAGAACACCCAGACCGGCCCGGGCCCCGGCTCGGACAAGACCGTGCGCCCCACGACCAGCTCCGTCTCCTCCTGCGCGGCGTACGCGCGCAGCCCGTCCGCCAGCTCGCGGTGGCAGGCGGCCACCACGGCGGCACGGCAGCGGCTGTGCGAACGGCGTTCGGCCAGGGTGTGGGAGATGTCTTCGAGCCGGTGGCCGGCGCCCTGTTGCTCCACCCACTCCGCCAGACGTGCAGCGCCCAGACGCGCTGCCGCGGGGGTGCCGCCGGACAGGAGAATAGCCTGCGGCCGTGCCGGTGCGAGGCGGCCGGCGAGCGGCGGGACGGAAGGGTGTGCGGGTTGCTGCGGTGGCGCCTGTTCGACGATCATGTGGACGTTGGCGCCGCTGATGCCGAAGGCCGAGACGGCGGCCAGCCGACTGGCGCCGCTCTCGTCCCACGGCAGCGTCCGGGTCGGTACGAACAGCCGGGTGCCGGCGGCCACGATCTGCGGGTTCCAGTCAGTGAAGTTCAAGGTCGGCGGGATGGCTTCGCACTGCAGACTGATGATCAACTTCAGCAGGCCCGCCACCCCCGCGGCCGGCTCGGTGTGCCCGATGTTGGTCTTCACCGCGCCCAGAGCGCAGGGCGTACGGCCCGGACCGTAGACCGACGCGAGGGCGGCGAACTCGATCGGATCCCCCACAGCCGTGCCCGTACCGTGCGCCTCGATGAAACTGACCTGGTGCGCCTCCACTCCGGCCCGGCGCAGGGCCGCCTGGTAGACATCGTGCTGGGCCGTCATCGAGGGGGCGGTCACGCGGGTGCCCCGGCCGTTCTGGTTGACGGCCGAACCGCGCAGCACCGCCAGCACCCGGTCACCATCGCCCAGCGCGTCCTCAAGACGCTTGAGGACGACCACTCCACAGCCCTCGCCTCGTACGTAGCCGTCCGCCCCGGCGTCGAAGGCCCGGCACCGGCCGGTGGGGGAGAAGACGAGCCAGTGGGCCATGGCCGCCATGGACTCGGGCTGCAGATTGAGCATCACGCCGCCCGCCAGCGCCAGGTCCGCCTCCCGTGCGCGCAGGCTCTGACAGGCCAGATGGACGCCGGCCAGACCGGAAGCGCACGCCATCTCGAACGGCAGCTGCGGACCGCGGACATCCAGCAGGAAAGCCAGGCGCCCGAGCCCCAGACTGTCGCTGCTCGCGTACAGGGCGTACGGGTCGCTGTCCTGCAACGACCGCTGCGTGCGCAGCAGATAGTCCCGGCCGTACAGGCCGAAGTACAGGCCGGTCCGCGACCCTGCCAGGGAGAGCGGCGGGATGCCCGCGTGCTCCAGAGCTTCCCACGTCACCTCCCACAGCAGACGCTGCTGCGGATCGACCCAGGCCGCCTCCTGTGCGTTGATCCCGAAGAACTCGGGCTCGTACGCATACACGTCACCTTCCAGGAAACAGCCCCGACGCATCCGGTCGGCCACCGGCGGCGGCAGCACCGCCAGGTCCGCCTGCGTCCACCGGCCTGCCGGCACCTCGCCGACCGTCTCGCGTCCCGCGAACAGGAGCTCCTCCAGGGCCTGGAGCGAATCAGCTCCCCCCGGGTAGCGGCATCCTGCTCCGACCACCGCGACGGGCTCATCGGCCCGGTAGTCCGCCATCTGCAAACCTTCCTTCCTCGATCGAGAAACCTGTGCAGCGCTGCGTCCGTGAGATGCCATCGCGCGGTCGGGAGGACGCCCCCTGCTATTGGGCATGTCGCGCCTTGACGCCCTTCAACTGCCGATCAGCTACGCAACCGAACGGCCGTGAACGTCAATTCACTCAGCGATTGCCGTGCTGTACATCCATTCAGCGACCGGCATAGTCATGCCTTCCAGTTCCAGGAGTCTGCCGGTGAAAGCGAAATGCTCATTGCGGCCACAATGAGCGATCACCAGCCGGTTTCTGTCCGCGATCAACGCCTGGGCGAGGGGGAACGTCTTCGGCAAAGTCGACGGTCCGCCCTGGAGGACGGCTTTCACTTTCCCCGAACCTCCTTCGGCTTCGGACATGCGGCACCCGCCCTTCGGAGATGGGGAAGAATCCTTCATCCGCACTACCCCGAAAAAAGGAACTCACGCTGGCCACTCCGCGACGGAAAGCAGCACAGAGGCGCAGGCGGCGCACGGCAGCGCTGCATTGGGGCGCTCGGTGAGATGGGCGCGCCGCACAGCAGAACGCACTTTTGAATGCGCCCCATCACGTGGCCGAAAAAGCTCACCACATCAGAAAAAGGAGGCAACCAGTAACCTCAGGCGACTTCTCGCGTCACGCCTTCACTACCCGTTGACTGGTCGCCACGGTCCTCTCAGTCGAATGGTTCCGCCTGCCCTGGGCTCGCGTTCGAGAGACGGCAGCGCCGTCCGGCCTGCGTTGTGGCGAATGAGGTGAAGCGTAGACAGCAGCCGAGAGGTGCGTTCTCGCCTTCTTTTATCGCGGCTGTTGACGTTACGGCGTCCGATCGCGATAACGTCGAAGAGCGCAACACGCAAAAGATGCAGCGATGCGACTGTTTGCTGACGCTCTTCCCGCCGAGTGCGGCATATGTTGAACGCTTCGAGCGAGTCTCTACTGAGCGGTCACCGGCCGAGTCCCCCAACGCGTACTCAAGCCCAGACAAGATGTGCTGCTGGCGCCTGGCTGTGGGTGCCCTCCATCTGTCCGATACGCACACCAGAAAGGTGCGCCATGACGAAGAAACGGAAAAAGAATGCCCTCGACAGGGTGATGAGCGGCGTGGACCGCATGGACAAAGACACCCGCAAAGGCATCCACACGATCGTCGGCACGAAGAAAAAGAAGAACAAGAACGGGGCCAAGGCCCGGGCAAAGCAGAACCAGCGGCACCTCGAAGCCCTCACCGAGCAGATGGGGCACCTCACCCAACAGGTCTCCGCGCTCACCTCGACCGTGGCCGACGCCCGCAAGGACAGCGAAGCCGGCCGCTAGCACCGGCGCGGCCGGCGGTCTACGCCCTCAGGAGGCAACATGCCCAAAGGGCGTACCCGCCGTACTGCCCGCATCGTCTCCCGGCTGGCCGGCGCCGAGGCCGCCCGGGCGGTGCGCTCATGGGCCGGACGGCCTCAGGCGCAGCAGCCGCCGGAAGTCGCCAAGCTGGACCGGGCCCGGCACATCCGGCGCACCCTGGAAGAACTGGGGCCGCTGTACGTCAAGGTCGGCCAGATCCTGGCCACTCGCCCCGACTTCGTTCCGCAGTACATCCGCGACGAGCTGGAAAACCTCAACGACCAAGCCAGCATCGAACCGTTCGCCCGCTTCGAAACCGTCCTGGAGCAGGACCTCGGGCCCCGATGGCGAGCGGGCTTTCAGGAAATCCAGACGGAAGAGCCCCTCGGATCGGCTTCACTGGCCCAGGTGTACAAGGCCGTGGACGCGACCGGGCGAGCGTGCGTCGTCAAGATACAGCGGCCGGACGCGCACGAAGCCGTTCTCGGCGACATGTCGGTCCTGAAGACGGTCGTCCGCCTGTTCGCCAAGGCGGCACCGCACTTCAGCGAAGTCGTCGACATCGGCGCCATGCTGGAGGTCCTGTTCACCGTCATGCAAGACGAGCTGGACTTCACCAGAGAAGCACACAACATGAAGGACGCGCGCAAAGCCGCCAAGGGCTTCAACCGGGTCTGCGTCCCCAAACCGCTGACCGCCACACCGAAGGTACTGGTGCAAACCTACGCGGAAGGATCTCCGGTCAACCGGATCAAACCCGACGAACTCAGCAAGAAGCAACGCAAGGCCATCGCCTACCAGCTCATGGAGTTCATGTTCCGCGGCTACTTCATCGACCGCCGCTTCCACGCCGACCCCCACCCCGGAAACATCATCGTCAGCACCGACGGCAAAGCCCACCTGATCGACTGGGGCATGGTCGGACGCATCGACCGTGGCACCAGCATCGCCACCCTCGGAGTTTTTCTCGCCCTGGCGCAGAACGACGGAGCGGCCATGGCCCGGCACTGGGTGAGCCTGGGCACCGCCACCCCGTGGAGCAACCCCTCGGCCTTCATCCAGGACATCAGCCGCATCGTCCCCCACTGGACCGACGCCTCCCTGGAAGAGCTCAACTTCGGCGTCGCCCTGATGACCCTGCTGCGCTACTCCTCTCAACGCGGGATCCAGATCACCCCGCTGACCTCCGTCGTCGGCAAATCCGTCGCGAACATCGAAGGGTCCGTTCGCTGCCTGTACCCCGGATTGAAACTGTCCACCGCCCTGCGCGGCACACTCAAAGACGTCATGCAGGACCTCATCCTCGAAACACTCTCCGAAGAACAAGCCGCTCAGACGGCCCTCAACTTGCTGAGCGCCTTGACCCACGGGCCCGCGCAACTGCAGGCGTCCTTGGCCGATCTCTCCACCCGGCAGCTCACCCTCCAGGCCCGCAACAATCTCGGAGACCCCATCCAGGCAGGGCGACGCCACAGAGGCGTAGCCTCCACCTCCGGCCTGCCAGTCCTGGCCCTGGGGGCCGCCTGGGCCAGGCAATGCCGCCGCAAGAGACTTGACGATGGATGAGGCGGCGCGGCTGGCCGTACGTTGGGACGCCACAGGATACGAGGTGCATCCTGCGGCGTACTTCTCCTCGAACTCCCCGGTCAGGAACTCCTTCACGTACGTCGTCTTGCCTACCGCCCCGTCGCCGACCAGCACGACCTTGTACTGCTGCCCGTCCACGAACCGGCGCCACTTCTCGATGCCAACGGCGATCAGCGGGACCCTACCCATCCACGCGAGCCCCCGCCTATCCGGACAAGCGGTCCCGGCCGGAAAGCCCGCGGGTGCGGCTCTTCTCCAGTGTGGTGTCTTGACCTGCGTGGTTGCTGACCGGGGTGTGGGTGCTCGATCGTCGTGGTGTCGGTTGTCCGGATTCTGGGGGGCGGCGATGACCTCCCGGACACGTCCGGGGGGGGAGGGGAACGGCATGGGGGCGGTGAAGGGCTGTGCCCGGTTGTGCCGGATAACCGGCTCAGCGGGGAAGGGCCCGAACAGCAGGTGCCAGCGCAACCCGGGGCGTCGCTGGTGGAGAAGTCGTAGAAGGCTGCACCGAGTTCGTTCGGGCTCACGGCGTCGTCTCCACCGGTGCCCAGACGCCGAAGTACGGCAACGGCATGCTGCCTGCGGGGGGGGGGCTCGGGATCGCCACTGACGTACTCGGGCTGATCGCGGGCGCGCTGGAAGGGGGCGCGGTCAGTACGCCGACCGTGATGAATGCGTGGCAGGCCGGGGCCAGCGTGACGCGACCGTACGTCCGATGGAACGTTGAGCCGCTGGGGCGCGTCCCCACCCATCCAGGCATCACCCAGCGCGAAGGTATCCTGCGGCCGGCAGGCGGCGCGGCGACAGTTCGTGCGGGTGGGGGGCCGGTTTGCCCGGGTGGACCTGCGGTGGCGGATGCGGGACTACGTCCGCGGTCTGCTGGGGCGGGCGGCACGCAAGAACGGCTGGCAGCTCGCGGAATGGACAGTCCACCGGACCCCCGACGGCTTCCAGCGGCTGCTGAACAGCAGCCGCTGGGACGCGGACGCCCTGCGTGACGACGTGCGTGCCTACGTCGCCGAACGGCTCGGACCGGACGGTGTGCTGATCGTCGACGACACCGGGTTCATCAAGAAGGGCACCACCTCGGCCTGGGTCGGCCGACAGTACACCGGAACCTCCGGGGCTTGTCCGTGAATAACTGTCAGGGTTGATCTGTAGGCTCTTTTCTGCGGGCGTGAGTCGAGCCTGCAGTTGCTGGAGCGTGCGTGCAGGCGAGCCGGGTATCGGTGTGGCGGCGATGCGGTGCAGATCGAGGATTCGGTAGCCGTCTTGGAACTGGTTGGACAGGTTGGTGCGTGTGACGCCCAGCATCTGCGCCATCAGGGTGCTGGTGGCGGCTCTGCGGCGGCGTAGGAGGGCGGTCAGGAGCCGGTGGAAATGGTCCAGGCTGCTGGCTTGCGGATGGAGGTAGCCCCGGGGGCGGTGGAAGCGGCGTTGGAAGGCTGCCTCGGCCAGGGCGTCCCAGTACGGTTCCGAGACCGCCACGAGGTGCGCGAACTCCGACCGCGCCATGCCGGTCAGTGCCGGAGTGGTAAGCAGCAGAGTCACGGCGGGATCGATCGGCCGACGAGTCGCCGGTTCTTCGGAAGGGCTCGGGGGGTCCGGGGCCAGGGTGTAGTTCCAGTCGCCGTGGAATGCGTCGGATGTGATCGGTAGGGCGTGGAAATCGGCGGCTGTCACGGTGGCGCCGAGGGGGTCGTTGCCGGTGTCCAGCCCGGCGCCGATCCGCAGCCCGGCCGCGGTGGTCGTTGCGGCGATCGTCTCGAGCACGACCTGGTAGCTGGTCAGTGGCCGACCACGCCAGTTGGCGGTGATGTGGCAGAACATCCGGTGCTCGATCTTGTTCCACTTCGAAGTACCCGGCGGGAAGTGGCACACGGTGATCTTCAGCCCGCTCTCGCGGGCGAAGGTGTGCAACTGTTGTCTCCAGGTCCAGTAGCGGGGATTGTCCGAGCCTCCGGCATCCGCGGTGATCAACAGGCGGTTCGCGTCCGGATGGTCCGCCCGGCCGCGACGGTGCCACCACCGGCGGATGGATTCCGTCGCGAATTCGGCGGTGTCATGGTCGGTCCCGAGGTTGACCCAGCCGGTGTTGGTGGCCAGGTCGTAGACGCCGCAGGGGATGGCTGCCGGCTGGTCGTCATCGAAGAGGTGGGAGTGACAGTCCACCTTGATCGGTTCCTTGCGGGGGCGCCGGACGCGGCCGGGCCGGTCGCGGTCGCCGATCCATTCCTTGGCTTTGGTGTCGACGCTGATCACTGGCTGGCCGTCGTCAAGGAAGGCGGTGGCGGTGGCGTTGATGTGCGCGAACTGGGCGTCGCGGTCCGGATGGCGGGCACCTTCCGTGGTCTTGGCCGTGCCCTGCAGGCTGTAGCCCATCGCATGCAGCAGACGTCCGACGGTCGTGGCGCCGACCGGGTGCCCCTGCGCTGACAGGGCCTGGGCCAGGCTCCGTAGCGACAGTGTGGTCCGGCGGAGCGGGGAGACGGGATCACCGCGGGTATGCGGCTCGATCAGCATCTCCAGGCCGGCAGCAGGCCGGTGTCGGTGACCGTAAACGGTTGGCGGCCGCCTCCCGGAGCCCGAATACGGTGCGTCGGCGCCGCGTGCGCCTCCAGTTCGGTGATGCCGCGCGCGACGGTGGCGGCGCTGGTCCGGGAGACGGCGGCTACCAGGGCGATTCCGCCATGACCGAGAGAGACGGCCTCGCTGGCGAGGTAGAGCCGGCGACGTCGCTCGTCGAGATGCGGCAGGATCTGCTCGAACTTGCACTGCAAACCGGCAGCCCGACGGCGTACTTGCAAAGGCACAGTCATGTCTCAGCGTTGCACTGACGACCGTCCCATAGGTCAACGCTGACAGTTATTCACGGACAAGCCCCGACCGCTCCGCAGTACTGGCGGGCCACCCCGAGCGACGCCTTGCCGCACTTGGGGAACGATACGTCGTCGATCACCCACACCTCGGGCCTGACAACTTCCGACACCCGCTCGGTGATCCGCTGCCTGACCGGCCGGGGACCCCACGGCGACTGGTTCACGAACTGCTGCAGGGCCTGCATGTTGCCGTCCGGCAGCCGCTCGGCCATCGGCTGGACCGACTTGCGCCGGCCATCCAGCATCAGGCCCCGCATATAACACTCGCCCCACCGCCGCTGATCCCGCCGCGGCAGTGACCCGAACACATCCGCAACGAACCCCGATAACTCACCCCGGAGCCGTTCCACCTCCCCCAGCCTCATACGAGGAAGATGTCCACCACCAGGCGAGATCACCCGACGTAACGAAGCGCTAATATTACCTGGCCTACGCACCCGTGAGTGTCGAACTCGCTGGGCCGGCCCGCATCGCCGGCTCCCGCTGGGCGATCGAGGAATGCTTCCAGGCCGCGAAGAACGAGTGCGGCCTGGACGAGTACGAGGTCCGCCGCTACATCGGCTGGTACCGGCACATCACCCTGGCCATGCTCGCCCACGCCGTCCTGGCCGCTCTCGCAGCACAAGCCGGAGGCGGCGGCGAGGCAAAGGGGGCCGCAGAAACGGATCGGCTCCCGTCCCGCTCACCGTGGCAGAAATCCGGCGACTCCTGGATGCTCTCCTGCCCCGCCCACGAGCCGACCGCGATCTTGTCGTCCATGCACTGAAGTGGTCCGCCTGGAGAAGACATCGCCAGGCCGTCGCCCGCCGCTGCCACTACCGAAAACGCACCTCAGGACACGAACCGCTGCTGGAGTACGACTCACCACGGTTCCCCGCAGTCGGCGGCGAAGTGTGTGCGTCACTGGGAAGGCCGATGCGGCCGCTGATCGCGGTTGTGAGTTCCGGCCGGGGCGGTCTCCTGTCGTGCCAGGGGGGTGGTGGCCCAGCCGTGTTCCAGCAGGGCGAACAAGTCGCGTACGGCCTGGGCCGGGTCTTGGCTTGCCCGGGCGATGCCGGGAGCTTCCAGGGCGAAGCGTGCCAGGCCGGTGACGGCGGGGTCTTCCGGGGCGAGCCCGGTGGCCTCGGCGAGGGCGGCGGCCAGTGTCTTCTCGTGGCGTGACCACATGCGCCGGGCGTAGTCCCGCAGCGCGGGGGTGGATTCGACGAGGACGAATGTGGGGTCGTCGGTGCGTACGGCGGTGCGGGTGCGCAGCATGTGGTCGCGCAAGGCATGCAGCGGGGACTGGCCGGGCGACCGGTCGCGCACGGCGGCGACCAGGTCGCTCTCGATGTCGGCGTCCAGGTCGAAGACGAGGGCTTCCTTGCTGGGGAAGTGCTTGAAGAGCGTGCTCAGCGAGACGTCGGCCGCCTCCGCCACCTCACGCACACCGACATGGTCGAAGCCGCGCTCGGTGAACAGCCGCACCGCGGCATCGGCCAGTGCCTGCCGTGTCCGGGTCTTCTTGCGCTCGCGGCGTCCTGTCGATGTCTCGGCCATGCCTCCACCCTACCCCGGTGGGGGAATCGGATCGCAAAGACGATCGGCTGCAAAATCAGATCAGTTGTACTTTTGTAGTTGCTGTGCTTCTGTGGGCGGCATGCCTGACCGGCGCCGGCCACCGGAACTCGGGCAGCGTTCCCACCGGAATGACTGCTCCGCTACGCCGGACAGGGCTTCACCACACAACACCGGCACCTTCTTCACCCACCGAATGGAGCGTGACCCTCATGTCCACCATCCCTCGCATCGCCATCGCCGGCGCCGGCCTCGGCGGTCTCGTCTGCGCGCGGATCCTGCAACAGCACGGCATGCCGGTCACGGTCTTCGAGCAGGAGAGCGATCCCCACGCCCGCTCCCAGGGCGGCACCCTCGACATCGACCAAGACACCGGCCAGGCGGCCCTGCGCGTAGCCGGACTGTTCGACCAGTTCCTGGCCCTGTCCCGGCCCGAAGGCCAGGAATGGCGCCTGTACGACCGCCACGCCGCCCTCGTACGTCACGACCGCGCCGGCGAGGGCGACCTGAGCAGGCCCGAGATCGACCGCGGCCGACTGCGCGCGCTTCTGCTCGACTCCCTTATCCCCGGCACGGTCCGCTGGGGCCGCACCGTAGAAGCCGTCACCCCGCAGCCCGACGGCACCGCCCGCCTGCACCATCACGACCGCACCGGCGCGCACGCCGACGACTTCGACTTGGTCATCGGCGCCGACGGCGCCTGGTCCCGGATACGACCCGCACTCTCCGACGCCCAACCCGCCTACGCGGGTGTCACGTTGGTGGAAGCCCACTTCAACGATGTCGACCACCGCCACCCCGACATCGCCCACCTGGTCGGACGCGGCACCATGTCGGCCAAAGCGGGCAGCCACAGCCTGGTGTTGCAGCGCAACAGCAACGGACACGTGCGCGCATACATCACCTTCCGCGGCCCCCAGGACTGGCACGCCGGACTCGACCTCACCGACACCGGAGCCGTACGCGACCGCCTCCTTGCCCGGTACCAGGACTGGCATGAGAACCTGCTGGGCATCCTGCGCGACAACGAGGGCGGCTTCATCAACCGGCCGATGTTCGTCCTCCCGGTGCCCCACACCTGGCAACGCGTCCCGGGGATCACCCTGCTCGGCGATGCCGCCCACCTGATGCCGCCCATCGGCGTCGGCGCCAACCTCGCTCTGCTCGACGGCGCCGACCTCGCCCGCGCCGTCATCGGCCACCCCACCATCGGCGAGGCCCTCGACGCCTACGAAACCGTCATGCTGCCCCGCGCCACCGACAACGCTAAGACCGCCCAGCAGATGCTCACCACACTCATGCCCGACACCGACACCGACACCGCAGCCTTCCCCGACCGCCTCTGGCCGGCCGGCACCCGCCCTGACCCCGATCACACCGGCTGAGCCCACAGCCGGGCACCTCTGGCGAGGCCCCTGAGAGTCGTTTTTGCTGGTTTGTTCTCCACTATGCGTCTCAGTGCTTCACAGGCGCCGCTTGTTTCCTGGATCTGCGCGTGACGGATAGGTGCGTAACGGGATGAACTACACCTCGTGGAGTGAGACAGATCCTGCGGGATGAGACAGGCGATACGGGCCTACCGTGAACCACAGGCGTCGCCTGAGCCACCGCCAGCTCTGAGTGCCACCTCGCCACGAGGATATGTTGGAAGCAAATAGGACTCTGCCGATGAAAGCGACCTATCGGAACGCGTTTGCCGTACCGTGGGACTTTCGTTGTCGGTGTAGAGGTCGTCTGCGGTGCGGTACGCCTCGTACGGCACCCAGGCGCCGCCCCCATCTGTGTGTCATGTTTTCGGCGCGCCGGTGAGGAGGGAGCGGACCGGCGTTGCGCAACCGGCGGCGTCTTCGAGCCATGGGTTGTGGCCGCCGGGTACGACCGCCAACTGGGCTTGGGGGATCTTCGCCACGCTTGGCCGCCCCTGTCGGGGGGAACAGAACACGTCCTGTTCGCCCCAGATGAAGTGCAGCGGCGCTGCGATACCGGCCAGTTCGGTGTCGGTGAGGATGTTCTCCCGGCGTGCGGCGCGCCCGTGCATCAGGCGGCGTAGCAGCGCGCGGTAGGAGGCTGCCTGCCCCGGCAGGCGGAGCGGGAGGCGGTGCAGGTCGAGCAGATCGTTGGTCATGCCGTGCGCCGCGTTGGTTCCGATGGCCTCGGCGAGGGCCGCGCGTGCCAGCGCCCTCGGCGACGGCAGTCGCATCGACCACTGGACGAGTGGGCCGCGTACCGGGGAGGCCAGTGCCGCCATCGAAGCGGTTCCGCGGATCGTGGGCAGTGCTGTCGCGGGCGTGCCGATGATCGCTGCCCGGGAAATGCGAGCCGGTGCGTCGATCGCCGCCCACAGGGTGAACAAACCGCCCAGGGAACTGCCGACGAAGGCCGCATGCTGGAGTCCGAGCGCGTCCAGGGCTCCTGTCAGTACCCGGACCGCCAAGTCGCGAACGGGTCGGCCCTGCCAGCGGTAGGGCGGCGCGAGACTGTGCCCGGGCAGGTCGAGCAGGACGTGGCGGTGGCCGGGCAGTTGGGCAATGAGGGGGGCGAACCCCATGGCCGGAACCGAGAGACCGTTGACGTGGATCACCGGTGCACCCGAGCCGGTGGTCAGGGCGCGTAGCCGGACCGGCGGATCTTCGAGCATGATGGGGTGTTCGGTCATCGTCAGTCCGTAGGCGGCGGCGACGCGCCTTTCCGCCGTTCGGATCCGTTTCTCAAGCCTTGTGGCAGCATGCATGACTCCACTGTCACCGTCCCCGCGCGCCGGTTCTTGGACAAATGTTCCGGCGGTCTTCGGCGCGTAGTATGGGGAGATGCGATCCACCGTGCACGAGCAGGATGCTGTGACTGGGTGGGATGTCGCGCGGCCGTCGCGGCCCGGCCGGGTGTCGGGTGTCAGCATGGCCGGGTTCCGTGACCGGGGTACGGGCCCGGTCGATCTGCGGGCGGTCCCGCATCCGGCCGTCACGCTGGTTGTGGAGTTCGGTGAGGGCTGACTCGTCGTGGACGACGCCACCGGCCGGCAGCGGCGGGGAAGCCTCGTCGCCGGGCTCGCGCTGAGCGAGCTTCGTACGCGGGGCGAGAACATCAAGTGCGTGGAGGTGCATCTGTCCCCGGCGGTCGCGCGCGCCGTGCTGGGCGCCGGCCCGGCGGAACTGGACCGCGCCGTGATCGCCCTTGACGATCTGTGGGGCCGGGACGCGTCACTGCTTAGGGAGTGACTGAGGGATGCCCCGTCGTGGGGGAGTCGTTTCGCGTTGACCGACGTCCTGCTCGCCCGTCGATGCGAGACGGGGCCGTGCGTGGCCCCGGAGGTGGCCCGGGCCACGGACCGGATCGTCGTCAGCCGTGGCCGGGTGCGCATCGATGATCTGGCCTTCCAGGTCGGATGGAGCCGAAGGCGCCTGTGGTCCCGGTTTCGGTCGCAGATCGGTTGCTCTCCCAAGCGCGCTGCGAAGCTGGTCCGCTTCAACCCTGCCGCCCACCACCTGGCCATGGGCACGAGTGCGGCCCGGGTCGCGCCGGAGGGCGGTTACGCCGACCAGTCCCACCTCCATCGGGAGGTGAGGGCGTTCACCGGAGTAACTCCGGCGATCCTGGCCGGTGACCCAGGGCTGGCGGTGGACGGCACCGCGTGGGCGGGTCAGGGACCATTCGTACAAGACCGGCGCCCATAAGGCCGTGATGGTGGGGACATGAGCAAACACGACCCCCTCGCCGTCGCCAGGAAACTCGCACCGTTCGACTTCCGGGAACTCGCACCGTTCAACGGCGCCCCGCTCTGTGTGTACTACGGCGACCGGCTCGACCAGTCCGACTGGGAACTGCACCCCGACACCGACGAGTTGCTGATGGTCCTGGAGGGCAGTGTCACCCTCGAAATCCTCACCGGTACCGACCGCTACCGCGTACCACTGACGGCCTGCCAGTTCACGATCGTGCCCCAGGGCCACTGGCACCGGCACATCGAGGTGCACGACGTCATCGAGTTGTTCTACACGCCGGGCACCACCGAGGAATCCACAGCCGACGATCCCCGCGTTTCCGCTTCGGCTCCAGCAGATGTATGAGGCCGGCCCGCAGAAGACCCACGACAAGGAGCCGGCCGGCCACGGGAGTCGCGGCAGCGGATGACCGCCGCCGACCATGCGAACGGAGAGCCGACGGCGGCCGCGGACGGTTCCGCATCCTCCTCCGCCGCTGCCCGGCTCCCACCCGCTGCAGGCGCTATCTCCGACGGCCCGGTGTGAGGGCCTGGACGGACCGTGGAACGTGTGGCAGAGGCGGCCAACCCGGTTCCAGGCAGGCTCGGTCCGGCCAGCGGCACGAGTGCGGTTCCGGACGGGGTGGAAGGCCGGTCGGGGCTGCCGCCAGGCCGACCGGCGCGGTTGTCGCGGACAACGCCTGTTCGTCCCGCGACAACTGTGCCTACCTGCGCAAACGCAACAGCGAAGCGATCATTTCGGAGACGAAGGACCGGGCTGCCCACCAGAAGAAGAAGGCGCCACGGGCGGGCGGCCCGTCCGCCACGACACCGGTCTCTGCACGAAGCGCAACACCGTCGAGCGCCTGAGCAGCAAGCTGGCGCGCATCGCACGGCTCCGGTGGGCGGACAGCCCGTCCCGGACCAGTACTACGCGCTCCCCGCCGTAGCACGCCTTGACCTGCTCCAGTACCTCGATCAGTGCGGTGGTGTCGTAGCTGCCGGGCTTGAGGTGGAAACACAGGCGCGAACGGAGAACGGGGACGGTGGCTTGGTAGCCGACGGCTGCAGTCCACGGCGCCCGTTTCCAGCCCAACCGGTGCCGAAGGAGCGGAGTGCGCCCCGGGAGCGTAGGTGCGGCGGATCTCAGGCAACAGCGAGACGCCTGATTCGTCGAGCAACACGATCCAGGCACGTGTGTTCACCGCCCCTTTTGATGCGTGGCCACTCGTGCGCGACCCAGCGGGCGATCTCGGATTCGTTCCGCTCCACCGCCCGACGCTCCGGCCGTTGCGGACTCCATCCCAACCGGCCGGCCAGCAGGCGCCAGACCGTGGCCTGTGGCAGCGGCACTCCCGTCACCCGCTCGACGACCAGGCCGACCCCCTCCAAGGTTCACAGAACAGTCGGGAGGGCCGCGACCGCCGTGCCCGCTGGGACCGTTGTACCGCCGGGAGCACCGGGGCCGTTGACACCGCGAGGAGCGCGAACGGGATCGGGAGCACCGATAGCCGACAGATGGTTCACGTCATGCGTGAGGCGATACATGGAGAGTGGAGCCTGGTGGCGGTTTCCTCGGTGAAGGACGCCGCCCAGGGCGTCCTGAGGGCCGAGTAATGAGCAACTGCGCCGGGGCCTGACCGCCCGCCCGGATCAATCAAGTATGCAGCGTGATGACAGCCCTGCCGACCGCACATGACAAACTCCGAGGCCTGTTGGCTTGATAGCCATGGCGGCGGCGGTGCCTCCTGGAAACGTGCGGCGGGCCAGCGGTTGACTGCCCGACCTCCGGTCTTCCTCCCATCCGGCAAGGTGACCGCACTCCCGGCCCTTCCCTTCCCCCTTGCTGCGTGTGAGTACATGGCTGGAGTCGCGTCTGTTCAAGGAGGGCGGGGAGGGGTACGGTGAACGCAGAGGCCCCAGCCCCCGACCGCGTGAGGATCCGCCCGGAGGGCCAAGTGCCCCAACACTCGACCCTCTGCCCACGAGTTCACGGACCTCGCTCAGCGTGGTGACCCGTCTTCCGGTGCGCCTGCGGCACGTGTCCGTGTGGCCCGACGCCGGTGCACCGTGGCGTCGCACCGCGGGCAGCGTCCGGCCCTGTCGTCTTCCGTGAGCACAGCCGGCCCGTCGGGGCCGGCGAGATTGGCTGTATGAGTTCTGACACCCCGCTGAACCAGGTTCTGCCGCCGCCCCGGCGTAAGGGCGGCAGCGACTTCGCCCGGCTCTCCAAGAAGATCGCGGAGGCCGGCCTGCTGGAACGGCGGCCGACCTACTACGCAGTGCGGGTAGCCTCGGTGGCCGTGCTGTACGCCGTCGGTTGGGCCGCTTTCGCCCTGGTCGGTGACAGCTGGTGGAGCCTGGCCGTGGCCGCGTTCCTGGCCTTGGTCTTCGGCCAGGTTGCCCTGGTCACCCACGATGTGGCGCACCGCCAGGTGTTCCGGCTGCGCCGGGCCAGTGAACGCTCCGGCCGGGGGGCTGCGAATCTGGGCATCGGCATGGGGTACGGATGGTGGCAGGACAAGCACACCCGCCACCACGCCAACCCCAACCATGAAGAGCTTGACCCGGACGTCGTACCGGACCTGCTGGTCTGGTCCCAGAACCAGGCACGTGCCGCCACCGGACTTCCCCGGCTGCTCGGCCGTGCCCAGGCGTTCCTGTTCTTCCCGCTGATCCTTCTGGAAGCCTTCAACCTGCACGTGGCCGGTGTCAGGGCACTGGCCAACCGCTCGCTCAAGCGCCGGGGCCTGGAAGGAACCTTGCTGTTCGCGCACTTCGCGCTCTACCTGACGGCGCTGTTCGTGGTGCTCCCGCCCGGCATGGCGGTGGCCTTCCTGGCGGTCCACCAGTGTCTGTTCGGCGTCTATCTGGGCTCCATCTTCGCTCCCAACCACAAGGGCATGCCCACCCTGGCCGGCCCCGAACGCCTCGATTTCCTGCGCCGCCAGGTCCTCACCTCCCGCAACGTACACGGCGGTTGGTTCATCGACATCGCACTGGGCGGCCTGAACTACCAGATCGAACACCACCTGTTCCCGAACATGCCCAGCCCGCATCTGCGCAAGGCGCAGCCCATCGTCCGCCGGTACTGCCAGGAGGCAGACATCGACTACCTGGAGGCCGGCCTGTTCGCCTCCTACCGGCAGGTTCTCAAGAGCCTGCACCACGCCGGCACCCCGATCCGCCAGGGGACCCGGGCCGCCCCTGACACGCCCACCGGGTAGTGGTGACTCTGTCGTCCGGGGCCGTCATGAACAGCGGAGCCGGACCTCACAGCCGCAGGTGCCCCGGACGGGGGCGCGAGGCCCCGGAGGCATCGTCAACAGCCTGCGTAGTTGCTGAGTTGGCCGGTACTCACGGTGTACGAAAAAGCCCTGACCGTTGGAGTATGGGAGCCGGTGGACCACCTGAGGAGGTGGCTTCGCATGACGGAGCCGATCAGCCCGAGCACGCACACATCCGCTGAGCCTCGCCGCCCGGACAACGCGACGACACCATCCGGGCGGACCGGCCCCGCCCAGTTGTCCTCGCCCCGGGGCAAGACCACCATCGCGGACGGCGTGGTGGAGAAGATCGCCGGAATGGCAGCCCGTGAAGTGCCCGGCATCTACGCACTGGGAGGCGGCCTCGCCCGTACCTTCGGGGCGATGCGTGACAAAGTCCCCGGCGGTGGTTCGAACTTCAGCCGCGGGGTCAAGGTCGAAGTCGGTGAACGGCAGACGGCCATCGACCTGGACGTGGTCGTCGAGTACGGGGGCAGCATCCCCACCATCGCCGCCGACGTCCGCGACAACGTGACCTCAGCCCTGGAACAGATGACGGGCCTGGAAGTCGTCGAGATCAACATCTCCGTCAACGACGTCCACCTGCCCGACGACGACACCAAGGAAGACACCGAAGACCGAGTCCACTGACAACCGGCTTAGAGTTCCGCTACGGAGAAACGTTCCGTCAGGAAGCTGCGCGCGGAAGGCTTCGACGTCCGCGATGAGGACGTCGCCCGGCTCTCGCCGTTCGTGCGCCACCACCTCAACGTGCTGGGCCGCCATTCCTTCCGACTTCCCGAGCTGCCCGGCGGCCTGCGGCCGCTGTGGGAGAAGGACGCAGGCGACGAGGAGTAACCCGACGGTGGCGACGTAGCGGGTAGGCCCCGTGGGCGGCTGCGGCCGCCGTCCCCCGCCGCGGCCGGTCTCGGGGAGCTTTGTGGGGTGGGGCCGGTCCAGGTCCCACTCCCGGGGGGGGGAGGACGGACGCCGGGGCCAGGCCACCCAGGCGCGGA
Source organism: Streptomyces sp. NPDC045470 (assembly GCF_040646595.1). Classification (NCBI taxonomy): domain Bacteria; kingdom Bacillati; phylum Actinomycetota; class Actinomycetes; order Kitasatosporales; family Streptomycetaceae; genus Streptomyces; species Streptomyces sp. NPDC045470. The sequence continues at coordinate 238,330 of NZ_JBEZAN010000009.1, read as the reverse complement.
GGGGATCGACACCGGGCCGTGGGGGCACCGCACAGTCGTGTGCCCGGCGGGGGTCCAGCATTTATGGACTTGCCCGTACACCCAGTCGGTCGACTTCGCACGCAGTCGGTCGTCGGCGTGCACCGGGTGGGCATGCTGGCGCCTTTGCCGCCCAAGGTGGAGACTGGCCTGGATGGGATGCCTCCCGGCGGGTGTCCCCTTCGCCCTTGGGGGTGAGCGGGGCATGCCTGAGTCGTCGCATGAGGACCGGCTGGCGTTGGCGTTCGTCGACCTTGCCGACACGCTGGTGCAGGATTTCGACGTCATCAACTTCCTCCACTCCCTGACCGAGCACTGCGTGGATCTGCTGGACGTGGCGGCGGCCGGGGTGCTGCTGGCGACCCCGCAGGGCCAGCTGGTGGACGCGGCCGCCTCGGACGAGCGCACCCGCAAGCTGGAGCTGGCCAGCACCGAGTGGGATGAGGGCCCGTGCCGGGACTGCTTCCGCTCCCGTGCCCAGGTCGCCGTGGACCGCCTCGACGATCCCGCCGTGCAGGCCCGGTGGCCGTACTTCGCCCCGGCGGCCGTGAAATTGGGATTCACCTCGGTAGCGGCGGCGCCGCTGCGGCTGCATGACCAGGTGATCGGCGCACTGAACCTGTTTCGCGACGAACCCGGCCCGCTGCCCGCCGCCCAGTTGCGGCTGGGCCAGGCACTGGCGGACACCGCCACCATCGGCGTCCTCCAACAGCGGGCGGTGAGTGAGCAAATGACAGTGAACGCGCAGCTGCAGGCCGCGCTGGACAGCCGGATCGTCATCGAACAGGCCAAGGGCTTCCTCTCCCACCGTCGCCAGGTCGAGGTCGAGGAGGCTTTCACACTGATGCGGCTCTACGCCCGCACCCATCGCATCCGGCTCACCGAAATCGCCCGCCAGGTCCTGCGCGGCACCGCGGATTCCTCCTTGCTGGACTCCGGGCAGTGAACCGCCGCCCGGCTCGGGCCGGTGGCCCTCGTGTCGCCAGACCATCTGCAAGGGGGGTGAAGGATGGTGCCGGAACGGGTGATGGTGTCCTACCTGCGGGCCATCACCGAGCATCACGGCACCGGGTTGGGCCCGGTGCCGCTGCAGGGATGCGCCCGGGAGCTGGGCCTGGACGGCCTGGCGCTGCTGCTGGGCCCCAGTGGCAACCCTCCTGAGCTGGTGCAGTCCTTCGGCGAACACGCCACGGCCCTGGAGGACCTGCAGCGTGTCCAAGGGCAAGGGCCTAGCCTGGACGCGGCCGAGTACGGGATGCTGATGCTGCTGCCGGATCTGTCCGATCCCACCGCCTTCGCCCCCACCCGCTGGCCCGGACTGCCCGGCGCCATCGGGGAGATCGGGGTGGGTGCCGTCTTCGCCTTCCCGCTGCGCATCGGGGTCATCGCCCTCGGCGCGCTCACCGGTCACCGCTCCCGGCCCGGCCCGCTCAGCCCCGACCAGCTGGCCGACGCCTTCGGGCTCGCCGACACCTTGGCCCAGGCCATCATCAGCCAGGCCGCCTGGGCCGACATCCCCGACGCACGACTGCTGGACGAGCCCGGCCTGCACTTCGCCGAGGTTCACCAGGCCACCGGGATGCTCTCCGCCCAACTGCACATCAGCTGCGCCCAGGCCCTCATCCGGCTGCGCAGCCATGCCTTCAGCCACAACCGCTCCTTGCTGACCACCGCCCGTGACGTCCTGCACCACCGACTCCGCCTGGACAACCCCGACAACCCCTGGCCGTAGCCCGATCCGCCAAGGCCTCGGACCTGCTCAGGCTGCCACGGGGAGTACCCGGAGGACATCGAAACCAAGGACCAGCCGCGGATGGCGAAAGATCCACAATATGAGGGGGCAGAGCAGACGGAGATGCCCTTCGTGAGCGATGGCGGCAACGCGGGCGACCGCGAGGGCTTCGATGCCGGCTCCGTCGATGAAGGTCACCTGCCGGAGGCGGACCAGCACATCCAACTGCAGGCAGTGGGTCAGCCGGGCCAGTTGTACGGCGAGCACCGGCGCCACCAGCATGTCGATCTCGCCGTGCAGCGTCGCAACGACGCAGGGCCCATGCTGCCGGGGGTCAAGCGGGGATGTACGCGGCGGGTTGGGTATGAGGCCCTTGATCCCTGGTGACGTGCGCGAATGAGCGGTCTGCGAAGAGCGCGAGCGAAAGCCCTCACCAGGGGCTGGGGGCCGAGCCAACCACCCGAGGCTACGGCGCTGGATGCTGCAGAAGGGCGACTTGTTCGGATCCCGACTCGAACGAGTGATGACCATCCTCTCCAGGGCCGCCGCCACATCAGCGGGTGCGGTCACCGGGCGCGAGCAGACTGGTGTCCTCGGTGATCGCCTCGGGCGAGGGATGGAAGCAGCGGCGCACGTTCTCCGCCTTCTTGTGCCGCGACTTGGCCATGAGCATGGGCAGGGACGCTCCGGTCTCGCCGAGGTGGGGCAGCCCGGAGTGCCGGTATGCGTGCAGATTCCAGCCGGTCACCGTCGCGTCGCCGCGGGCGGTGTGCGCGTCCAGCAGCATGCGGGCCCCGGTGTCCGGGGCACACATCGCGCGGACTGACGACCTTGCCGGGCCCGGCTTGCGGTGGGTGGTGAACACCGGCCCACGGGCGCGTCCCTTGAGCAGCCGGGGCAACAGCCGGGCGGTACCGTCATCCCAAAACACGGTCGCCGGCACGAAGCCCTCCCTCTCCGCGCCATCGGGTCCGCGGCCTCGCCCCCTTCGCCTTCACCGCAGCCCGGCGCCCCGCCAGGTCCAGCTCTTCGAGGTTGACGCCGAGAATTTCCTCCGCCCGCGCGGCAGGTTTCGTACAGCATCCGCCACAGCGTCTTCTCCCGCAGACCGCAGATGCACCTCCCGGCGGGCGATCAGCCGGTCGGTCGCCATCTTCGAGCGGGCCGGAGTCCCACTGTCCGGCGGGCCAGCCGATTGGTCCAGGCCAGCACCGCCGGCACTTCGTAGCCGCGTTCGCGGCACCAGGCCAGGCGGGACAGCACCGCTGCCCGCCGGGCGTTCCAGGTGTTGACCGCGGCGGTGCCCCACGACTGCTCCAGGGCCTCGCCAACCTCGTCGTCCGCGATCCCGCGACCGGCCGGGCCTCGCCGAGCCGCTCGACGGTCTTGCCCAGGCCGATCGCGTACGTGCGCAACGAAGTGGGGTTGCGGAGCGAGTCGAGGAGGGCGTCGGCCGCGCCGCGCACGGTGAGCGCCGTGCCGGGGAACAGCTGGACGACCGTGGCCACCGCACCCTGGCCGTTGGCCGGCCGGGGCTCTGCTCCTCAAGCGGGAACGACTCCGGTGGCGGCAAAGATCTCCGCGGCCGATGTGTTGTTGCCGTCCTGGACAGCCATGGCCATGGCTGCGCGTGCCGCGGACGCGTCGGCCTGTGGCGGGAGCATCAGGAAAGAGAAGATGTCCTGCCGCCCGCGGGTGACGAGCATCGTGCCGTCGCCGACCTCGGACCAGTCGATACGGATCAGGTGACCGTCGACGACCAAGTGGTGCGGGTGCGCGTCCCAGGCGCTCGCGTCCAGTCCGAGACGTGCGAGGGGGCCCAGCCGCTCGGTCAACACGCGTATCAAGCCGGGCGACTCGGTCTCCAGATGCCGGGACCTCGGCCACCACGTACCGTCGAAGGTCCCGTCGCGGCGAGGAGTCGTCTCCATTCTCAGTACGGCTGTCCCTGGGCCCGCCTGATGAACTCGGACGCCGTCCGGCAGCATCACGGGTAGCAAAGGGTCAACGGTCATGGCGCACCGTCCGCACCCGAATGCGGCAGCAGTCGCTGAGGCGTCCATGGCCGGAGGCTCGTTTGCCGATCACCGGCGGACCGAGTGTGTTCGTGGTCATCACGCGACCTCGCCCGGGGCAGCCCCGGTATGGTGCTTCGCCGAGAACGACACGGGAAACGGAGCCCGCGTACGAGGAGCCCTCGGTGTCACCAGCCTACTCTTGAACCACCGCTTCCCTGGTCAGGGTCTGTGCCCAGGGCTCCGGCAGTCGGCAGTCGTGGTTGGCACTGCCGGCAGAGTACGCTGGTGGTACCGAGAGCATTTCCTGACCGGCTTCCTTGCCGGTATCTCTCCCGGTTCCAAGTTCCGGGCCGAGCACGCCGGGTCCGGGGACGGGTCGACACCATGACGGTGATCACCGAACGAGCCCCGCCGGCCACGCCGGCTGTCAGCCCCTCCGGCCACCCGCCGGTCCGGCTCTCCCTCAAGCCCTCGAGCCCGCGCACCGGGCTGCTCGACGGCGCCTGGTGGCCACGCTCGCGCGACCTCGCACGTGAACTTCCCACCCTGACCGGACAGCTGGAACCCCTGTGGGGCCGCATCACGCGCATCACGGTCAACCCGACGCACTGGCCGGTCGTGCCACGCAAGATCCCTGCCAACGGCCGTGTGATCAAGGTGGGCTGGTTCACCGACGAGCAGGACCCGCATCAGCTCCTGTTGCTCTCCTACCGCGTCGGGCGCTGGGACCTGCTGATCGTCCCTCCGGAGACCGGCGCGGCCGCCGCCGCACGGCTCATGTGCGCCGCTTCGGACCCGCACACCGCCCGTACCGGCAGCGAACTCCTGGGGGCCGAGTTGGCTCGTCACCCCACGGCCTCTGCCGAGGCGGCTTCGCCGGGCCGCACCGAGACATGGGAAGCGGAGGGCGGCGCCATGGCCGCGCCCGTTTCCACGACCGACGGGAAGTGACACGGCCATGGGCACCGGCCTCACCGTCACCGTCATACTCGCGATGATCGCTCTGGGAGTATTCGTGATCCACCTTCTGAACGCCCAGCACAACGACCGGATCGCGCTGCACCGATACAGCCGCCGCCTTCCGGACCGCCGCGGCTCCCGCAGCCCGGCCCGGCCGCAGCAGGTCACCGCCGCCTCTCTCCCCGTTCACACCCGCCGGGACCACAGGGACGGAGGCCGCGGACGCCTGCGCCCGCGGCGCAGGACCACCGGATCCTTCAAGGGCCGGAGGTTCTGACAGGGAGAACAGCGCGACGTGGCGGGCCTGTGACCGGGCCTGCCGTGCCGCGGCAGCAATCATGGGCCTGCCGCGGGCGGCACTCGGTGCCCGTACGGATTCGAGGGCCGACGAGCCGCGCCGATGTGCGTGTAGTCGCCGCGCCCCCGCACACCTCCCGGCGGTCGCGCCGATGCCCGAGTCGGGCTCCACGCGCAGCCCGGCCGGACCCGCGTCTTGCGCGCTGCCGTGCCCTCGACCGCTTCCCCGACCCTGACCGACCCGTTAGCGTCCTACCCGAACTGGCTCCGCCCGTGAGCATTTTGAGGCCTCCCGCTCCCGGTCCGCTGGGCCCGGGGCTACCCTCATATCAGGACGTCGACCTTCCAGACCCCGACGGCGCGTTGCTGCTGAGCGCACACCTGCCGGGACCACGGCCCGCACCGCCGCCGGCCGTCCCGGCCCGGACGCCCGGAACCGGAGGCGCCATGTCCCTGCCCGGTCTGAACGTTTACCGGCACGACAAGCGGGACCGTGCACTGATCACTCTGGCCGGTGAGATCGACCTGACGACGGCGCCGTTGGTCAGCGCGTCCCTGCGGGAATGCCTGTACGGCACCATGCGCACCATCGACATCGACCTGACCGCCGTCACCTTCTGCGACGTGAGCGGCCTCAACGCCTTCCTGCACGCCGCCGCGCAGGCCACGCAGACAGGCAGAAGGCTGCGACTGCATCATCCGCCGCTCGCTCTACGACGCATCCTCTCGCACGGCAACTCTGCCCTGCTGCTGGGCGGCATTACAGCGAGCCACCGCGGAAGCACGTCCTCACCATGGCCAGCTCCCTTTCCGGCAGGCACACCGTGACGGGCACCAGACCCGGACCAGGCCAGGAGCGGTCCACGCCTCGCTCAGCGCGAATTCGGCGGATCAGGCCGGCCACGCCGCCCACCGTGCCTTTCCGGCGTGGGGTGGCAGGACATCGGACAGGTCCGCAGGCTCTCCGGACCGGTGGCGCAACGGGCACGATGCTGCCCGCCGCGTCCTCGCGCACGACACCCGTACGCAGCGCCCTGGGCAACCGGAAACGAGGTGGGCACATGCCGGACGACAAACAGAGCAGGAAGCCTGAACTCGCCTCCGAGGACGGCCGGGAACGAGAAGCGCGACGTATCGCGGCGGTTCGCCGTTACGACATCCTGGGCACTCCGCCGAACGGAGCGTTCGACCGGATCGCCGCGCTGGCCGGACGCCTCTTCGACGTCCCGATGGCGACGGTGACGATCGTGGACACCGACCGAGTCTGGTTCAAGGCCGCCTACGGGCTGGAAGGCGCCACCCAGACCGGCCGGGACGCAAGTCTGAGCAGCTCGGCAATCCTCTCCGACGGGCCCCTGGTCATCCCCGACACCCATCACGATGCCCTGACCCGCGCACACCCGATGGTGACCGGCCCCGCCGGCACCCGCTTCTACGCCGCGGCACCGATCACCACTGCCGACGGCCACCGGCTCGGCGCCGTCGAGATCCTGGACACCCGGCCCCGCCGGACCACCCCCGAGCAGGCCGCCGCGCTGACCGATCTGGCCACGCTGGTCATGGACCAACTGGAGCTGAGGCTGTCCGCGTTGCACATGCTGCGCAGGGAACGCGAACTACTGGAGGTCGCACGCGCGGCACGCGACGGGGCCGAGCAGGACCGGGCCCGGACCGCCGCATTCGCCACGGCCCTGCAGAGTTCCCTGCTGCCGCCGGCCCTGCCCCACGTGCCGGGCCTCCAGGCGGCCTGCCACTACACGACTGCCTCCGTCCACGACATCGGCGGCGACTTCTACGACATCTTCCCCCTGGGCGCCGGCCGGTGGGCGTTCTGCCTCGGTGACGTGAGCGGCAGAGGTACGACGGCGGCCGCGCTCACCTCGATGATCCGCCACACGCTTCGCTCCACGGCGCTGCTGGAGCCCGACCCGCACACCGTGCTGGAGACGCTGAACACGGCTCTGCTGGCGGACCCGACCGCCGGCGTCCGCCTGTGCACCCTGATCTTCGGCACCCTGGTTCCCGACCCGGCAGGCGGGTTCACCATCACCCTGACCGGAGGCGGCCACCCTCCCGCATACCACCTGCGCCCGGCCCGCCGGGGACTACGCCCCCGTGCTGAACCGATGCAGTTGTCCGGCGGCATGCTTCTCGGTGCACTCGACGGCGTCCCGATCGTCTCCCGGACGTTGCGCCTGGCACCGGGCGAGGCACTCCTGCTGCACAGCGACGGCCTGACCGCCTCGCGCACCTCCCACGGCGCCCGTTTCGACGAGGAAAGCCTGGCCGCGCACCTCACCCATCACGCGGCCACCAGTACGGCCCCCCGCGCAGCCGCCGTCATCGACGACCTCGCCGCCCTGCTGGCGACCTTCCCCGTCGGCCCGGCGGACGACGTGGCCCTTCTCGCTCTCAGCGCCACCCCCTTGGAAGCCGACGGCGCACCCGTCGGCGCATCGGGTACCACCCACACCAGTGGCCCCCGTCCACAACAGCACGCATGATCTCGCCACCGGACGGAGTCGCGGACCACTTTCCCGTAACGCGCACATCCACGATCTCCGAAGCGACAGTCACCACACCACAGACAAGGACCACCATGGACATGGGACGAGTCATCAGGACCAAGGCCCAGACAGCCAAAGGCAGGATCAAGGAGACCCTCGGCCGGACCGCCCGCAACAGGCAGACGCAGCGCGAAGGCCGGTCGGACCGCTCGATGGGCAACCTCAAGCAAGCTGCCGCCAAGGCCAGGAAGGCCTTCAAACGCTGACCGGTGCGGAGACGCTCCGGAAATCCGCTTCGGCGCCGCGATCACATGGTCCGGGCATCGGCGCCGAGCACGGGAATGCTCACTCCGTACTCGACGACCACCATCAGGTCCACCGCGGTCTGGCGCATACCGGCCTCGTTCGTGTTCCCACGGCCCGTGTTCGATCCGCCACCGGGGGCCTTCTTGCGCATCGCGCCGAAAGTTTGGTGGCCGAGACCAGCCCTCTGCCCGTGTGACGAGCACGCGGTCGACCAGGTCGTCGATGCAGTCCGGTGTCAACGGCCCGACGCCGAACAGCACCCGGGCACAGGTCGGTGTCAGGACGACGTCCAGCACATCCGACATGTACAGGAGTTCCTCGCCGCGGGCGCGGGCCCGGTCGAGCATGCCCCGGACCCGTTCGGCGCGGGCGGCGGGGCACCGGCCGCGCGCCGCCTCGCCGTCGGGGTCGGCGGCCGGCGCTGTATCGACACCCGCCCGCCCTCCCGGCCGCAACCGAGGTGATCGTGCGGGCTGCGTCGTGCTGAGAACGGTGGTTCGAACCGGTCGCATACCGGAGTACGGTGACAGTACCGGGCGTATCTCGTATGCCGTCATCCCTTTCGGTGTCGCTCTCGGCGAACGGCAAGCCCGGGGGCCCGTCGGCTCCCGAGGACGTGGGACTGATGTATTCGCAATCCTCCATCTACAGCCGCTGCAACAGCCGCTCGGCACCGACCGAAGAGATGCTCTTCGGGCTGACCTGCGTTATCTGCGGCACCGACTACCGGAGCGCACCGACCGCGGACGGCCTGGTGGTCTCCCGCAGCGGTGACGGTCCCACACTGGCCTGCCGGGGTGTGTGCGCCCGGCTGGCCAGCGGGTCCGCCGCCGGCCTGGACGAGACCCCGCTGTCCCTGACCGAGCGCGTACGCCGGTACGAGGTGCGCTCCCGGAAGCACGTCGGCCAGGCGCAGGGCGACCAGCGGGGAAGCGACGCATGAGCCTGATGGCCCTGGGCGCCACAAGGAGAAAGAGTTCCGCCTTCCGCTGCGCCCCCGCCATCTCGACCGCATCGACTCCGATATACGCGAGTGCATCTTCCTCGAGCACGGCTATGGCCTCCGCTTCGGCCTCGACGACGAGGCGCTGCGCCCCTTCGTGGCCGGCCTGCGCTCCCGCGGGTGGCTGATGACCGGCAGCGACGTACTGCTGCTGCCCAAGCCGATGTACGAGGATGTCCCGCGATGCGCACAGGCCAGGTGCTGTGGGGATGGCCGCACTGCGTGCAGGACGAGGAGCTGACCCAGCTCGGCATCGACCGGCGGCTGACCGTGATCGCCTGGGAGGCCATGAACCGTTGGACCGCCACGGGCGACTTCAGCGTGCACGTCTTCCACAAGAACAACGAGCTGGCCGGCTACTGCTCCGTCCTGCACGCGCTGCAGCTCGGCGGTGCGACCGGCAGCTACGGCCGGCGTCTGCGCGCGGTGGTCATCAGCTTCGGTGCGACGGCGCGTGGAGCGGTGACGGGCCTGGGCGCCATGGGCGTGTCCGACGTCACGGTGCTCACCCAGCGCGATGCGGTGGCGGTCGCCTCGCCGATGCCGTCCGTGGTGATGGGCCATTTCCAGGAGCAGCCGGACGATCCGACCCGCCTCCAGGCCCTGACCCCTGTTGGTCCGGTACCGCTCGCCGAGTACCTGTCCGGGTTCGACATCGTCGTCAACTGCATAAGGCAGGACACCGACGCGCCGCTGACATTCGTCACGGACAAGGAGCTGGATCTGTTCCGGCCGGGGACCTACTTCGTGGACGTGTCGTGCGACGAAGGCATGGGCTTCGAGTGGGCGTACCCGGCCACCTTCGGCGAGCCGATGACCACCATTGGTGCCGGCTGCCACTACTACGCCGTCGACCACAGCCCGTCGCATCTGTGGGATTCGGCTACGTGGGAAATCAGCGAGGCCGTCCTCCCGTATGTGCGCAGAGTCCTCGAAGGCCCCGGGGAATGGGAGGCCGACGCCACGATCAGTAAGGCGATCGAGATCCGCGACGGCGTCGTCCAGAACCCGAAGATCCTCTCCTTCCAGCACCGGGCCACCGCCTACCCGCACGACCGGACGCCGTAGGTCCCCGACTCACGGACCGGGCCGTAGGGCCTGTCGCTGTCACTGTCGTCGTATCGGCCTCGGCGTGATAAGGCCCGTGCGGCTGTCCAGGAGCGGGCGTCTTCTCCGGCCTGCACAAGATCCTGCCGCGCGAAACGGAGCGGACCGGCCGCCCGGAGGCGGTACAGCGACTCCGGCAGTGGTTCGGCAACAGCCCCCCCCGTGGCTCCTGTGCCGCCCGTACGACGCGATGCGGCGCCTTGGCCTGGAGGCGGAAGCTAGCGACTTCGGCCTTGACGTCAATGGCAACGGCATCGTCCACACGGCCCGTACGCACTGGCGGGCCAGCCATCCCGGCCGCTACCCGGGCGACTTCATGGCCAGTCGGTCGCATCCTGTGGTCGGATTCCAGGTCGCCTCAACTCACTCGACCTGGTGTGCTGTTCCGGGACGTTGGTGACAGGTGACGCGTCCGCGATGGGTGCTTGAAAGAGGTGAAGGCCTTCTGGCTCGGTGCGGATTGCGACGTCTACCGCCGAGTGCAGGAGGCCCTCGTGATCCACCGTAACGCCCCGCTGACCCCGACCGGCCGTCTGCGGCTGGCCCGGTGCGTCGTCGACGACGGCTGGCCGCTGCGCCGGGCCGCGGAATGCTTCCAGGTCAGGGTGGGAACAGCGGTGCCGAGTCCGACGGGCGGCTCGTGCGCCGGAGCGACTGGCGCGCTGAGCTCTCCGTAGGGGCCGTGATACCGGAGCCTGCCGTCCCCGAACCGGCCCCCGCGCGCTCGGCCTCCCTGCCTGAAGAGCTGGCCGGCAGCCGTGCGGAGGTGGCCCAGGAGCGGCGGGACAATTGGCCGACGCGGCCCTACGCCGAGGAAGCCTTGAGCGGTTGACCGTTCCGGGCCGCCCGAGGTGGCGCGATCGTCCGACACGCGCGACGCACGTCTGACGCGCGCTTGGCAAGCATCCTGACGTGCCGTCAGGTATGGCGAAGTCGCTCCTGCTCCCGGGGAGACCCGGGAACAGGAGCGGTTTTCGTGTGCTCAATGAGAGCCCGGCGCGGACCGGAGTTGCGGCCGCTTCATGCAGCGGTCGGGCGGCGTGGAATCGACGTCGCCTTCCGGCCAGTTCTACCTGGTCTGTCCTGGCATGTCCTCGCAGTCCATCGCGCTGTGCGGATACGCGCTCGCCGGATTCCGCAGCTCGCGTGTGGCGGGATGTGCCTCCTGGCCGCGCGTCGGTTCGCGCAGTCGTGGTTTCGTTGCCTCAGCCGGGCCCGGGACGACTCGACGTGCGCAGCACTCCTCGTGCTGTGAGGCGAGAGGACTCTGTGGATGCCTGCCGTACCGGCTCTCGTACGTGGATTGCTGACCGCCGTCTCCTGGCTAACCAGCCCGCTCACCCCGGACGACTATCTCGGACTGGTGAACCCCCTCCTCGATGCCCGCTTCCCGGTGGGGCGGGTGACAGCGGTGAGCCCGGAGACCGCGGACGCCAGCACGCTCACCCTCCGGCCCGGCCGGGGGTGGTCGGGGCACCGCGCGGGGCAGTACCTGCCGGTCGGCGTCGAGGTGGACGGCGTATGGCATTGGCGCACGTACTCCCTCACCTCGGTGCCAGGTCGAGAGGACGGGCTCCTGACGATCACCGTCAAGGCGGTGCCCGACGGTACGGTGTCGCCTCGGCTGGCCCATCGGACCTTTCCGGGCACTGTCCTTCGACTCGGCCCGGCGCAAGGGGAGTTCGTCTTCCCGGACCAACTTCCGCCCAGAATCCTGATGGTCACCGCAGGCAGCGGCATCACCCCGGTCATGGGCATGCTGCGTACGTTCATGAGTCGCCGAGCCCCGCACCCCGACGTCGTGCTGGTGCACAGCGCGCCCCGCGCCCGGGACAGCATCTTCAGCTCCGAACTGCTCGCATCGCAGCGGAAGTGGGAATGGCTGGACTATCACGAACACCACTCCCGGCAGCACGGCAGGCTGGCCCCGGAAGATCTGGGTCGGCTCTGCCCCGACTGGCGGGAGCGCGAGACCTGGGTCTGTGGCCCGGCCGGCCTGCTCGACACAGTGGAGGACCACTGGGGCAGTGAGGGCCTTGCCGAGCGTCTCCACGTGGAGCGCTTCGGCCTTACGCCGGTCGTGCCGCCGGAGCCCGACGCCGGCCCCGGCCCCGGCTGCCGGGTACTGTTCACGCGCACCGGTGCCGAGAGCACGGCGGACGCCACGACCCCGCTTCTCGTCGTAGGCGAGTCGGCGGGCGTGGCGATGCCGTACGGGTGCCGACGTGGGATCTGCTTCGGCTGCCTCACCCCCCTGACGTACGGCCGCGTGCGCGACCTGCGTACCGGTGAAGTCCACGAACGGACCGGCCAGGTGATCCAGACCTGTGTCTCGGCCGCGGTCGGACCACTGGCCCTTGACGCCTAGCCACCAAGGAGTCCCCGTGACTGTGACCCCGCTCGATTCCACCGAGACGACCCCCGGCAAGCACCTCGGCAAGGATCTCGGTGAGGAATTCGGTGCGGAACTCGACCGCATCCGCTCCGAGGTCATCGCCGCGCGCGGCGCCGACGACGCCCGTTACATCCGTACCGTGATGGCCGGCCAGCGTGGCCTGGAGGCGGGAGGCCGGATGGCTCTGGCCGTCTCGCTGTTCCCACCCGCCTGGGCGGCGGGTACGGCCATGCTCTCCGTCGCCAAGATCCTGGAGAACATGGAGCTGGGCCACAACATCCTGCACGGCCAGTGGGACTGGATGGGTGACCCGGCCATCCACTCGGCCACCTGGGAGTGGGACTTCCTCACCCCCGCCGAGGCATGGAAGCACACCCATAACCACCTGCATCACACCTGGACCAACGTCGTCGACCGCGACCGGGACCTCGGATACGTCGTCTTCCGGATGAGCGGCGACCAGCGCTGGCGCCCGCGCCATCTCGCCCAGCCGCTCTACAATCTCGTCCTCGCCCCGCTCTTCGAGTGGGGCATCGCGCTGTACGACCTGGAGCCCGATGCCGTCGCCGCGGGACGCAAGACATGGCGGTCCCTCGCGGCCGGCCTGAGCGGGTTCCTGTCCAAGGCCACCCGCCAACTCGCCAAGGACTATGTCCTCTTCCCGCTTCTCGCCGGGCCCTCCGCCCTGCCCTGCCTGCTCGGCAACCTCACCGCCAACACCGTGCGCAACCTGTGGGCCAACACCATCATCTTCTGCGGCCACTTCCCCGGCGACGTCCAGACCTTCACCGAGGAGCACATCGAGGGCGAGACGCGTGGGCAGTGGTACCTGCGGCAGATCCAGGGCTCGGCCAACATCGAGGGCGGCCCGCTCTTCCACATCCTCAGCGGCAACCTCGGCCACCAGATCGAGCACCACGCCTTCCCCGACCTGCCCAGCAACCGCTACGCCGAGATCGCCCCGCGCGTGCGGGAACTCTGCGAGAAGTACGGCATTCCTTACGTCACCGGGCCGTTGTGGCGACAGTACGGCTCCACCTGGGGGCGCATCCTGCGCTTCGCCATACCGGGGAAATGAGCCGCCCGGACCGAATCCAGGTGCTCGTTCGGCGAGTGAGCCCTGGGGCGGGGTGCCCGCACGCCTCGCGGGCCCGAAATGCGCCTCCCGGCCCGGCGACGGTTCGGCGTAGGCCGGGCAGCTTGCTGGAGCATGGCTGAGGAGAGTCACCGTACGCCGCGCGAGGAGCCGACACTGGAGCGGGCCGACCGCGATTTCGGCGAGCTGCTCCAGGAGCTGCGGATCATCCAGACCGGCGTCCAGACCCTGTTCGCTCTCTTGCTGACGCTGGCCTTCACCGCCCGCTTTCCCACACTCGACACGGCGCAGCGCGCGATGTACATCACCACGCTGCCGCTCGCGGTGCTCGCGACGGCCCTGTCCACCACGCTGGCCGCGCTGCACCGCACGCTGTTGCAGCGCGGGGCCCGAAATCGTGCAGACCTCCTCCAGGCTCGCAGGGGCGGGCATGAGTGTCCTGATGCTGGCCCTCGCCGGCTCGGTGCTGCTCGTCGTCGACGTGGTGCTCGGCCGGGTCGAGGATGTGATCGCGCGGAGCGCGACCCTATTGGTGTGCGGCGGACTGCGGGAGCTGTTGCCGCAACTCGTCGGGTGGCACGCCGCTCGGGCCGAGGCCCGAGCGGATCCGACGGCGGCTACCGGCTCAGGCCAAGGCGCCGCCGGTGGAGGTCCCGTGGCTGTTGGACAGCCAGAGCGTCCGGGCCACCGAGCGGGGTGGCCGGCATGGGTATGGCGGAGCCAAGAAGGTGCCGGGCATCAAACGCCACCTCCTGGTCGACACGCTCGGTCTGGTCCTGGCCGTCTGTGTCAGCCCAGCCAACGTCCGCGACCGCGATGGTGCCGCGGTGCTGTTGGCCCGGTGCGCCGGCAAGTTCCCCCGCTTGCGGCACCTGTGGGCGGACCAGGGCTGCCGGGGCCGGGACTTCCTGGCCTGGGTGCGCGAAGAGACCGGGATCACCCTCCAGATCGTGCGACGCAAAGACGGCGGCTTCCGCGGCACCTGGGCCAGGGCCGACGCCCCGCCTCGCGAGGTACCGCTCTTTGCGGTGGTCCCGCGCCGCTGGGTAGCAGAGCGTAGTTTCGCCTGGCTGGGCCGCTATCGCAGGCTCTCCAAGGACTACGAGTACCTCGCCGCCAGTCAGGAGAACGCGATCTACCTGGCCATGATCATGCTCCTACTGCACCGCACAGCACGGGTCCTGCCCTGAACGGGGCTTCTCAGACACCCTCTAGGCACAATGCTGTTGCTTTACCTGCGGGCGTAGGCTGCTTGGTAGTGGCCGTCGGGGGTGGTGCGTGTGCCTGCGAATGTGTCTGAGCTGTCGGGCTTGGGGTTGCTGACCTGGGTGTATCCGCCGGGGCTGGTGGATCGGGTGGTGGCCGCCTGCGGCCGGGTGGAGCGTCGCAAGCGCCTGCTGCCGGCCCGGCTGGTGGTCTACTTCGTGCTCGGGCTCGCCCTGTTTTCACCGGCTCCGTACCTTGAGGTCATGCGGCACTTGGTCGAGGGGCTGCGGAGCCTGGGGCTGCTGGGCGACTGGCATATCCCGGCAAGGTCGTCACTGTTCAGGGCCCGGCAGCGGCTGGGGACCGAGCCGCTGAGGGTGCTGTTCACCACCACCGCCGAACCGCTGGCCACCGCAGAAACGCCGGGGGCGTTCTGGCGGGGGCTGCGGCTCATGGCCGTGGACGGCACCTGCTGGGACGTCGCCGACACGCCGGCCAACGAGGCCGCCTCCGGCCGCCCGGGTAACAGCCGGGGCCCGGACCGGAGCTCTTTCCCGCAGGTGCGGATGGCCTGCCTGGTGGAGACCGGCACCCATCTGGTGCTGGATGCGGAGCTGGCCGGCTGCCGCACCGGGGAGGTCACCCTGGTCGGCCGCCTGCCCCGCTCCTGCGGCCCAGGCCAGCTGGTCCTGGCCGACCGGGAGTTCCTCGGGGTGCCGCTATGGCGGGCCTTCACCGCCACGGGTGCCGATCTGCTGTGGCGGGTGCCCGCCAACCGCGTGCTGCCCGTCGACCGGCGGCTGCGGGACGGCTCCTGGCTGTCCCGCATCCATGCCTGCACCGACCCCGCCCGCAGCGATCCGGTCACCGTCCGGGTGCTGGCCTACCAGCTGAACGGCACCGGCCGGGCGGCCGGGGAGTACCGGCTGGTGACCAGTCTGCTGGACGGCCGACGGTATCCGGCCCGGCAGCTGGCCGCGCTGTACCACGAGCGCTGGGAGGCCGAAGCGGTCTTCGCCGAGCTCAAGACCCACCAGCGAGGTGCCCGCACCGTGCTCAGCAGCAAGGCCCCCGACGGCGTGGTCCAGCAGATCTGGGCGCATCTGCTGGTCCACCGGGCCCTGCGCGAGCTGATGTGGAGAACCGCCGCCACCCAGCACCTGGATCCGGACCGGATCTCCTTCACCGAGACCCTGCGCTCGGCCCGTCGCAGCGTGACCGTCACGCCGGGCAGTTTTTCCCCCTGACCTCCTGGTCAGAACCCTGATCCTGTTCCAGCACGACCTGCTGCAACGGCTCCTGCCGGTCAGACGCCTGCGCAGCCAGCCCCGCGTCGTCAAACGCAAGATGTCCAACTACCGGCTCAAACGTGCCGGACACCGTACCTGGCCCCAACCCACCCTCGCCGGAGCACGAGCCGTCCGCATCCGCAGACCTCAACCCGCAAGGTCGTAAAGCAACAGCATTGCCTCTAGGCACGGTCACTGCCGCCGAAATCGCCCGGCGTCTGTGGTGATGGGCGGCGTGCCGGCCGGTTGCGGCATCTGGCCGGCGGCCAGTGTGCGGTAGACGGGACTCTCCGCCAGGAGTTCCTCGTGCCTTCCGGAGGCGACGGCCCGGCCGCCCGACAGGACGACGATCCGGTCGGCGTGCCGCACCGTCGACAGCCGGTGCGCGATCACCAAGAGGGCGCATTCCGCCGAGACGTCCCTCATGACCGTGGTCAGCGCGGCCTCGTTGACGGCGTCGAGGTGGGAGGTCGGCTCGTCGAGCAGAAGGAGGGCCGGGCGGGCGAGCAGGGCCCGGGCCAGGGCGATCCGTTGCCGTTCCCCGGCCGAGAGCGTGCCCCCTCGCTCGCCGAGTACGCCGGACAGACCGCCGGGCAGCCTCCGCACGACGTCTTCCAGTTGGGCGAGTTCGACGACGCGACGGATCTCGGACTCGTCGGCGTCGGGTACGGCATAGGTGAGGTTGTCCCGCAGTGAGCCGTGCACGACGTGGGTGTTCTGGTCGACGACGGCGATACGGGCCCGGCATTCCCCGCGGCTCAGCTCGCCCGCGGGTTGCCCGTCGAACAGAAGCGTCCCGGTGTCCGGTTCGTAGAACCTGGCCACCAGCGCGAAGATGGTGCTCTTGCCCGCTCCCGACCGGCCCACCAGGGCGACCTGCCGTTGGCGCGGGACGGTGAGGGAGACGCCGCGCAGCACCGGCCGATGCGGGTCGTAGCCGAAGCCGACGTCCCGCAGAGCCAGGGCCGGCGGCCGGCCCGTCCCCGTCGGCGCCGTGGACGTCCGCACGCCGGCGGACGCGGTGAGGGGTCGGGAGGGTTCCGCGGGCAGGGACAGGACCTGTTCGATCCGCCGGTAGGCGCCCATGCCGCGCTGGATGAGGCCGACCGCCCGGAACACCGAGGAAAGCGGCATCACCAGATAGGAGGCGTACAGCAGGAAGGCCACCAGATCACCGAGGGAGTTGGCCTGCCCGCTCACCCGCAGACCGCCGATGACCAGGACGATCAGAAAGGAACCCTGAACGGCGAGTTCGACCGCCGGGCTCATCACCGACGCCAGTTTCGCGGTGCGCACGCCCGCGCCGTACGCCGATTCGACGCGTACTCCGATGCGCTGTCCCTCGCGTTCTTCGGCACGGTGCACCCGTACCATCGGCAGGGCGCCGAGCGCCCGTTCCAGATCGGCGGCGATCGCGCCGATCGCATTCTGCAGGCGTTCGGACGCCGCTCGGATGCCTTTCAGCAGGGAGGCCACGATCAGGGCGGCGAGGGACACGGTCGCGGCGATCAGGAGCAGCAGCAACGGATCGATCAGTGCCATCAGGACGACGGCCCCGACGGCGGCGAGAGCTCCGGTCACCAGGTCGACCAGGGCCTGGGAGACCACTTCCCGCAGCAGGGTGGTGTCCGTGGTCACGCGGGAGATCAGATCGCCGCTCCGGTGCCGGTCGTACTCCTTCATCTCCAGTCGGAGCAGCCGCGCCACCAGGCCGTGGCGCAGCCCCCTGACGATGCCCTCGCCCATGCGCTCCAGGACGAAGCGTCCCACCGAGCCGGTCGCCGCTTCGGTGAGGAACAGCACCGCCAAGGCCAGCAGCAAGGGCCAGGGTACCGGGCCGTGCCCGTGTGCGTCGACGATCCGCTGGGCGACGAGTGGCTGGGCCAGGCCGAGGGCCGAGCCCGCCAGCGTGAGCATCGTGGCGACGACGACGGAGGGCCGGTGGTCGGCGGTGAGCCGGTACATGGTGGCGATCGCGACCCGGGTGGAGCGGTCACCACCGGGCGGCGCCTCCTCGCACGCCGCGGTGGCGGGGTCGGTCACCGGTCCGGCCGGCTGACCGGGGCGACCGTCACCAGCCGGGTGAAGTAGTCGTCCGGTACGCCTTCGTCCACCGGGTGCCCCGCCACCTCGATCCAGGCATGTGCGGTGAAGGGCGGCACCATGCGCACCCCGGTGCACCAGGTCGGCCAGCTTCCGCCCAGCCGGCACAGCAGTGCGGCTCCCAGCGAGCGGGGCAGACATCCGGGCGGCCCGGCGCAGCGCAGGCTCACGGCACACATCGCATCCCGCGCATGCTTGGCCTGGGTGGCGGAGGCCGGTTCGGCCCCGCGGCACACGAGGCCGAGCACGGCGCGCAGCCGGCGGGGCGGCAAGAAGGACAGGGCGACGGCGGGGACCAGGACGAGACGTGCCGCCAGGCGCCGGGCGAGGGGAACACCGGCTGGCCGGTCCAGGGCGCTCGGTGTCGTCATTCGGCCAGCCCCGCCGTCCGCAACTCCCGCACCAGGGAGGCGACATCCTGCGCCGCCCGGGACCGGTCGATGTCGTACTCGGCCACCAGCGCGTCGGCCGCCGCCCCTTCGTCACCACCCGCCAGTAGCGTAGTCACCACGAGTGTGCCGCTCGGGCTCAACTCCCAGTAATCACCACCGCGCTCATCCAGGAGAACCGTGCCGTAATCGGTCTTCGCCATGGAGACATTGGCGCCGAACCGCAGTGCCATGAGAGAACACCTTCTTTCGTGAGCCGACGGGGAGTGCGCTAGCGAGCCGTACCGGCCTGGCCTGCTGTGACCTGTGAGAGGCCGCGCAGCCACACTTCGCAGGCGATGGTCGAGTACAGGATCGCGTCCCTCAGTCCTGGCGCGGAGGGACGTTGCGCAAGCCGGCGCAGAACGGCGCCGTCCACCAGGCCCAGGCGCTCCAGGTGCGAGTTCTCCCACAGCGCCATCAGGTCACCGCGGTGTTCCCGCAGCCCGTTGGAGGCGTCCATGGAAGCCTGGGCCTTGTTGGTGCGCTGCAGGCAGATCTGCGGTACGACTCCCTGCATGGCGGCGGTCAGAAGGGGTTTGTACCGCCAGGGGGACACCCGTTCGCCGGGGCGCACCGCGAGGCACGCTTCGATCACACGGTCGTCGAAGAACGGTGAGGCCATGGGCAGCCCGGCCCCGGCCGCCATGCGGTCCCATTGCCGGACGATGCGTGTGCAGGACCGGATCTGTTCCAGATCAGTGTGCAGGCCGCGGTCCGGATGCAGGGGCACCGCACACTGGGCGGCCGCGCCCAGTGCCTGTTCGGCCATCCGCTCGGCCTCGGGGGTGACCCAGTCGAAAAGGCGCGGTGGCACGCCCCAGCCGAGACCGCTGCTGACAGACGTGGGCAGCGGGTCACGCAAGCGATGGCCGGAGTCCGCCAGCCACTTGCCGTACGGGCGGGTGTCGGCGAGGGCGCGCACCGTGCCGCCGAGAGGCCATTGCCACAGCGCCCGGAAACCGCGCAATTGCTTCAGTGCGAACAGCGGGCGGGTCCGCACCAACCGGTGGTAGTACGCCTCGGAGCACCAGGCCACGTTATCGCCTCCGATGCCGGTCAGATGCAGCCGGCTGCCCCGCCGCGCCAGGCCCGGCAGGTGATGCAGGACCCGTGACCGATCCATGACACCGATAGTCGGTTCGTCCAGCAGATCGTCGATACCGAGCAGGTCGGTGTAGACCAGCGGGGAGGCATCAGCGTCCCACACCACGTGCTCGACATCGGGCAGGAACGTGGCGGCCTGTTCGGCCCAGTACAGGTCGGTGTCGGCGGGATCGCGCCCCGGCCAGGTGCTGGCCACCACCCGGGACGGCGACCGGTCCGCCAGGAAACAGATGGACGTGGAGTCCAGGCCGCCCGACAGGTCGCAACTGACCACGCCGCCGTGCCGCGTACGGGCATCGACGGCCTCGGTGAGTGCCTCGCGGACGAGGGGCGCGTTCTCGGCGAGCGGTCGGTCCGGCTCAGGCGGTGTCCACCAGCGCGACCGGCGTGACGTACGCCCGTCCGCCGAGATGATCAGCGCGTCCTGCGGAGGCACGGCGGTGACCCCACGCCAGACTGACGTCTCGCACAGCGGATGCGGGACGGGCCACAACAGCCGGACCGCCAACTGCTCCTCATCGGGCCCGGTGCCGAGCGCGGCAGCGAGAATATCGGCCCGGGTAGCTGCCACCTGCACACCGCCGATGGCGGCGTGGAACACCAGTCGGAGGCCGGACGCGGTTCCCTGCACCCTGATCCGGCCGTCGAGTACCGCCACGAGGTGGCAGCTGCCGGGCAGCGTGCGTGCCAGAACGTCGAGGTCGGCGAGGTCCCGCAACCGTCCGGCCCGGCGCTCCAGTTCGGCAGTGTCGAGCGGGCAGCAACCGACCGCCGCGACGGCGGCCGTCCCCACACGGGCGGCCACGATCTCCTCGTCGTGCCACCGGCCGACCAGCCAGGGCCGCCCCGAGGGGTGCGGGAGGACGCGGGCTCCTGGGCGGGTGACGGAGCGGGCCGCGGCAGCCGCGTCCTCGCGGTCGGTGAAAACCGCGAAATGCGCGTCGCCGCGGCCCGGACCCGCACTTTCGTGCGATTCAGTCATGGCTTCGATTCAACGAGCCGTGGACCGTCAGTTCTTGCTCAGAACGAGACGGTCGTTTCCGTGCCGCGCGAGCAGCCCGGTCTTCTGCCGGAATGAACCCAGTCGTACGAGCGTCGGGGCTTCGTAAGCCTTCTTCATGACGTCTCCTCGATGTGGTGAGCGCCGCTCTCCAGGAATGGCCACCTGTCGGCGCGCCGACTCGTGGTCGCCCGCGTCCAGGCCCGTCGGGAACCTGGAACCGAAGAGCGGAGGCGCATGTCAAAGGCTAGCTGTGAGTCACCTGTGATGCGCAATGGAAAATGGAGAAGTCATTTAATATGAAGTAGTGCACCCGAGCGAAAGATTGCATAATTGTTTCTATGCTGTTTGTCTGCGGGGGAAGCGTGACCATTTGGTGTCGTGGTGTTTCCGATGGGTGCGGTGTCTCCTCATGCGGGAGGGTCGCGTGCCAGTGACTGTGGCGCAGTAGTGGTACTTGGCCGTGGCAGACTATGAATCAGGTGCATAGCGCAGCAGAGGCGAGGTTCCTCCAGGTCTCCGAGGCTCGTGCGCCACGTCCGCCGCCGTCTGGGCCGGTGACGAGGCCGCGGGCATCTACCGGTCCGACGAGGGTGCGCCACGGCAGGCGGACCCGCTGTTGGGTGTGCCGTGACAGTGTGTGGCCGGGGACGCTCGGGCCGGAAATGGGGCTGGAGTCGGCCAAGTGTCCTAGACCCCTTAAGCAGTCAGGGACCACGAGACACATCGAAAGTCCGCCGTCACAGTCAGAGCCTGGCGCTGTCGGGGATCTTGGAAATGGCAGATGCCGGGTGCCGACTCGCGGATCAGCGGCCGCGGGTCTCTCATTTCGGTGTCCTGGCGCCAGGGTCTCCGGCCTGCGCGTAGGTCGGATCGTGGGGCGCGGCGTGTGCGAGGCGCCCGGGAGACGGACGGCAAAGGCGCAGGACACGTCGTGCGAGTCGGCAGCCGGGTCAACGTCTTCATCGACGGGCCCGGCGAGCCGGTGAACAAGCAGAACGCCGGGTACGGGTCGCCTGCCAGTGCGGCGCTACCCTCCGTGTCGCCCTCACCATCCCCGGCGAGAAGTGCCGCACCTGCGGTACCCGGTACGGGCACCATGAGATCTTCCACCTTGTCGCTCGCCGGCCGCGTCGAGAGGAGCGCGGCGTGTACCAGCCGGAGCTGCAGGCTCCGCGACCCGCGCCCGTCATCTGCCTCACCGAGTGGCGACTCGCGCGAAAGTGTCCTGCGCCTTTGCGGTTCGCGTTCCGGGTACCTCGCACCCGCTGCGACACACAGCCTGGCGTAAGCCCACGTCAGAGACCCTGATATCAGGACACCGGCGTGAGAGGCCCACGGACGCTGAGCTGCGAGTCGGCACCGGGGCCTCTGGCCGCACGGGCCAGTGTGCGTGCATATCGCATACGACGGAAGCGCCCAGCTAAGAGATCTCAGCCGGGCGCTTGTCGGGGCCCGCACTCCGTCGGCTACCCGTCAGTGCGCAGCAGTCACCCGGTGCGTAGCTCCGGGCCGGAGCTACTGTCCTCCTGCGGCGAACCGCTCACCGCAGGTGTTCAGCAGGGCAGTTGGTCTTGCCAGCAGCGCCGGTGGAGCCGGTGGTGCCGTCCGCGAACGCCGTGGCGTCGGTGCCGTTGCCTCCGGGCTTACCGGGGCAACACCGGGCTGGCCGCGCCCCCGGCGTCGCCGCCCTTGCCGCCCGTGTGGTCGCCGGCGACGACGGCTGCACCCCTGTGGCCGCCCTTGCCGCCGGCCATACCGGCGCCGGCATCGCCGACACCGCCCTTGCCACCGGTGCCGCCGAGCTTGACCGCACCGCCATAGCCGCCGTTGCCGCCATGGCCGTTGGCCCGCCGACGGTTGCGATACCGGTGGCGTTGCCTCCGGCACCTCCGGTGCCTTCGTTGCCGTTGGCACCCGCGGCGTCACCGGTGCCGCCGATGCCCCCGGGGGTTCCGACCCCGTTGGCGCCGGGGCCCCCGCAGCGGTGCGGGTCGGTGCGCCGCCCGTACCGGGCTGGGCGAAGGCGAGGGCGGGAGTGAGGGCGAGGCCGGCCACGGCGATCGCCGCGACCAGGAAGGTCCGTGCAGTGTCCGTGGTGCGCATGGTGCACTTAGTTCGGTTTTCAGGTGGAGAGATTTTCCACCTGATACCCCTCAATGTAGGGAAGGGCGACGCACCGGCACAATCTAGAGAATGAATAAAAGCATCTAAATAGCTGAATCATGCGAACTTTGGCTGCGAAGCCCAAATTTTATATCCGTAATCGACAATGCTCTGCTCTCTGTCACCTCGACTCCCAGGTTGCGGGGAGTGAGTCGGCCACCGGAGTGCCAGGGCGAGCAGCGACCCAGCCGTCGCCCGCCGCTGCCACTACCGAAAACGCACCTCAGGACACGATCCGCTGCTGGAGTACTAAGCGGAGGAGGCGCTCCTGCGGGGTGAAGCGCGGTTTTGGTCCGTGACTGGTCCGGAAGAGCTGGTCAGGACGGGTGTGGCGGTGGGAGGAACTGGGAGGTGTAGCGCAAACCGGGCCTGGCTCTGGGTGAGTCCAGCGGAAGGCGCCTGACGGGCATAAGCCCAGGTCAGGCGCCTCTTTCATGGGCTCAGAAGAGGCCCAGCTTCTTCGGCGAATACGACACCAGCAAGTTCTTCGTCTGCTGATAGTGATCCAGCATCATCCTGTGCGTCTCGCGCCCGATGCCCGACTGCTTGTAGCCGCCGAAGGCGGCGTGGGCCGGGTAGGCGTGGTAGCAGTTGGTCCAGACGCGGCCGGCCTGGATGGTGCGGCCGGCGCGGTAGGCGGTGTTGGTGTCGCGGGTCCAGACACCGGCGCCGAGGCCGTAGAGGGTGTCGTTGGCGAGGGTCATGGCGTGGTCGAAGTCGGTGAAGGGGGTGACGGCGACGACCGGGCCGAAGATTTCCTCCTGGAAGACGCGCATGTCGTTGGTGCCTTCGAGGATGGTGGGGCGGACGTAGTAGCCGCCTTCCAGCTCGCCGCCGAGTTCGGCGCGGGTGCCGCCGGTGAGGACGCGGGCGCCTTCCTTCTGGCCGATGTCGAGGTAGGAGAGGATCTTTTCGAGCTGGTCGTTGGATGCCTGGGCGCCGATCATCGTGTCGGTGTCCAGGGGGTGGCCCTGGACGATCTGTTCGGTGCGGGCGACGCCGGCGGCCAAGAAGTCCTGGTAGTGGCCCTGCTGGATGAGGGCGCGGGAGGGGCACGTGCAGACTTCGCCCTGGTTGAGGGCGAACATGGTGAAGCCTTCCAGGGCCTTGTCGAGGAAGTCGTCGTCGGCTGCGGAGACGTCGGCGAAGAACAGGTTGGGGCTCTTGCCGCCCAGTTCGAGGGTGACCGGCTTCAGGTTCTCCGAGGCGTACTGCATGATCAGGCGGCCGGTCGTGGTCTCGCCGGTGAAGGAGATCTTCGCGACGCGCGGGCTGGCGGCGAGGGGCTTGCCGGCCTCCACGCCGAAGCCGTTGACGATGTTGACGACGCCGGGCGGCAGCAGGTCGGCGACCAGGCTCATCCAGTAGTGGATGGAGGCGGGCGTCTGCTCGGCGGGCTTGAGGACGGCGGCGTTGCCCGCGGCGAGGGCGGGGGCCAGTTTCCAGGCGGCCATGAGGATCGGGAAGTTCCAGGGGATGATCTGGGCGACGACGCCGAGCGGCTCGTGGAAGTGGTACGCGACGGTGTCGTCGTCCAGCTGGGAGAGGCTGCCCTCCTGGGCGCGGACGGCGCCGGCGAAGTAGCGGAAGTGGTCGATGGCGAGGGGGAGGTCGGCGGCCAGCGACTCGCGGACGGGCTTGCCGTTCTCCCAGGTTTCGGCGACCGCGAGGGACTGGAGGTTGTCCTCCATACGGTCGGCGATCTTGTTGAGGATCCGGGCGCGTTCGGCGGGCGAGGTACGTCCCCAGGCGGGCGCGGCGGCGTGGGCGGCGTCGAGGGCGCGTTCCACGTCCTCGGCCGTACCGCGGGCGATCTCGGTGAACGGCTGCCCGGTGACCGGGGTCGGGTTCTCGAAGTACTGCCCCTTGGCGGGCGGTACGTATGCGCCGCCGATCCAGTGGTCGTAGCGAGGCCGGTACGCCATCACGGCATCGGCGGCACCAGGGTTCGCGTAACGGGCCATGAGAGCTCCCCATCGCTGTCGGGTCGGTCGCGCCCCCGCTCCCGCGGCGGGGCGCCGGTGCGCAGGCTAGGGGCGGGAGCGTTGCGGGGACGTTGCGAGGGCGGCGGGAGCGCGTACGCCGTGCGGAGCCGTGTCGCGGTGGAGGCCGGTCCGGTGTCTCCGGGCAGGGCGGTGGCCGCCAGGGCCTCCCAGACCTCCAGGTCGTGTTCGCCCCAGGGGGTGTCGGCCCACAGGCGTAACGTTTCCGGAGTGCGGTGGGTGAGGACGGAGCGCCGTAGCCGGTCTTCGAGGAGGGAACGGAGGCGGCGGACACCGGGGGCCTCGGAGCGGGGGAGAAGAGGGCCGCGGTAGCCGCGGAGCGCGGCCGGCAGGTCGTCGGCGGTCAGGTCCGTCTCCACGGCGTCCGCGTCCGTCTCGACGGTTCTGGTCAGGCGGTACGGGCGTGAGGCGAGCAGCGGACCCACGACGTGGCGCAGCCGGGACAGCTCCGCGCGCAGCGTCACCGGCCGCACGTCACGTTCGCCGTAGAGCAGCGTGGCCAGTTGGTCGCCTGTCAGTCCTTCCGGGTGCCGGGCCAGCAGCAGGACGATCTCGCTGTGCCGGCGGCCGAGCCGCAGGGTCCGGCCGTCGGTGGTGAGGAGGGCCTCGTCCCGGGCGAGCACGGTCAGGTGTACCGCGGGTGCCGGGTGTTTCGCGTACTTCGCGTACGAGGCCAGGTGTGCTTCGGCGGCACGGGCGGTGGCCTGGACGAGGGCCAGGCTGTGCGGGCTGGCTAGGTGGTCGCCGCCGGTGATGTCCACGGCGCCCAGCAGCCGCCCCGTCCGCAGGTCGTGCAGGGGCGCCGCCGCGCACGTCCACTGCTGTACGCGCTTGTTGTAGTGCTCGGTCGCGAAGATCTGTACGGCGTGGTCGGCGGCCAGCGCGGTGCCGGGCGCGTTCGTACCGGCGTGCCGTTCGTCCCAGCGCGCGCCGGGCACGAAGTTCATGCGCTCCGCATGGCGGCGGACGCCCGGGTGACCTTCGACCCAGAGCATCCGGCCCTGCGGGTCGCAGACGGCGAGGACGTGGGCGCCGTCGTGGGCGATGGTGCCCAGGAGGTCGCGGAAGACGGGCATGGCGCGGGCCAGCGGGTGTCCGTCGCGGTAGGCGCGCAGTTCCGGCTCGTCGAGGTCGATCGGCGCGGGCCCGTCGAGTGTCGCGCGCGCGGACGCCGACCGGCGCCAGGAGTCGGCCACCACCTGGCGCACGGGCTGCGCCACCGGCCCGCCCGCCAGGAACGTCTCGTGGGCGTGCCGCAGGGTGCGGGTGTGCTCCGCGGGGTCGGTTCCCGTCCCCATCGCCAGCCAAGGGTTGACCACGCGTCACCTCTCCGTTGCGGTTCCTGCCCCCGTCCCGTACGCCGATGGTGCTCGTACGGGGTGGCGCAGTAAAGGCCGGGGGCAGGGCCGGGGGAGGCGGGGGCGATGTCGTGGTTGCGGGCCGGGGCCGTGCGTACGGTCAGGTGGGGGCCGCCCGGCTCGCGGGAACGAGGTCCGACGTGGCCCGCCAATGCGCTTTCGGGAGGCCCACCAGCCCGTACAGCCCGCGGACGGGGGAGCGGCGCGGCAGGAGAAGCGTTCCTGCCACGGCGGCGAAGGCCGTGAGGCCGACGGGGTAGCCGAGGAAGCGGACCAGCGTGCTCGCCAGGACGGCGCCGGCCAGCGGCAGCCCGTAGAGACCGGCTCCCGCGACGGCTACGGCGAGGAGGCGCGGGACCTTGCGGTCCTGGGCACCACCCGGCAGGAGCCACCCTTCGGCCAGCCAGCCGATCTCCACCAGCAGCATCGTGCCGATGACGGCGGCTCCGAGGAACAGGAGGGTGAGGAAGGTGCCGGAGGTGAGGAAGCGCAGGACGTTGTTGACGACGCTCTCCTCCGGCCAGGCGCGCAGCGCGGCGCCGTCCGTCGTCAGGAAGCGGCGGTAGCCCTGGCCGTCCCAGCCGTGTACGAGGGTGCCGAAGAGCAGGAAGGAGCCGCCGACGCAGTTCAGGTACGCCCAGTAGCCCGCGCCGACCAGGCACAGTGCCTGCGCGAGCAGGAAGCCGAGAAGGGCTGCGATCACGACGCCGCCTGCGTAGAGGAGGGGGAAGCCCGCCCAGACGCCGCGGTGCCCGTCGGCGATGTGCATCGTCGCCCAGGACGGGTTCTGCCACATCAGGAACAGGCCGGTGGGCACCAGCAGCACCGCCGCGTACAGGAGCGTCAGACACAGGTACGGGTTCGCGGCGCGGCTGACGAGACGCGGGGCGAGCCGTGCGGGCAGCCCGGTGCGGTCGGCGGCTCGGCGTTCGAGGAACTGTAGCTGCCGGGCGGCGGAGAGCGCGAACGTCGAGCCGATGGCGTACGCCCAGAACAGCGCGGCCGGCAGTCCGATCATGCCGTCCCCGCTCCCGGCTCGGCTTCCGTCCCCGTTCCCGGTCCGGTTCCCGGCCCCGCTGTCGGCCCGGCGTCGAGGGTCAGTCCGTCCGCGACGATCAGGTCGGAGGTGACCAGGGCCTGTTCGGCGTCCACGTCGGTCATGAAGACGAAAGGCGGCACGACGGGCGGCACCGGGAGGGTGTCCGGGGTGAAGGTCAGACAGATCAGCCCTTCCAGACAGCCGCTGAACTTGGTGAGGTAGAGCGTCACATTGCCGCTGAGATCCAGGCTGCGGGCGCCGAGGCTGAGTTGTGGGCCGCCCGCGTCACGGGTGGTCAGCCGGTAGTCCGTGAGGGATGCGGCCTTCATACGGAGGACCATCGCCCTGACCGGCCCGTCCGCCGTCTGCACCTCGGTGACACCGGCCAGCATGAAGCCCTTCGGCGCGAACATGGTCGTGGTCACCGTCGGCGGGACGGGCGGGGCGGGGATACCGGCCGCCGCCGCGTGCGCGGGTTCGGCGGGGGTGCCGACAGCCGCGATCAGGACGAACGGCAGTGTTACGGCGAGTGTTCTGTTCCGGCCCTTGTCATCCTTGTCGTCCGTGCCGGGCGCGGCTGTGTCCTTCTGCGGGAGGGGCGAGGCGGGTCTCCCGTCCCCCTCGTCTCCGTCCCCCTCATCTTCCTCGTTCTCCTCCGCCTCCTCCCGCAGCGGCGTCCACCCGAACCCCATCGCGCTGCCCGCGATGCCCAGCCCCATCCCCAGCAGGAAGCCGCCCAGGTTGGTCGCGGCGAAGGACAGGACGGACAGGATCAGCGCGTGCAGACTCACGTAATGGTGCGCTGCCGGGCGCAGCCACAGGAACAGCCCGGCCACGATCAGCGCCAGCCCGATGCCGATCGCGGCCAGCCCGCCCAGGCCGAGGCTGATCAGTACGGTCAGCGGCGACAGCGGTACGAGCAGCAGTTCCGCGCCGCCCAGGATCAGCAGCAGCCCGGCCCAGAACGGCCGGGTCCGCCGCCAGTCGCGGAACGCCGCCCGCCGCTCGGGCCAGGGGAGCCGGACGGCCGGGCGCCGGGTGGTCAGAAGCACTTCTTGCCGTCCAGACTCACGTCCAGCCGCAGACCCTTGAGGCGGAAGTTGCCGCCGGTGGCGGACCACGCGTGGGATCTGACCCCGGCGACCTCGATGTCCCCGGCCTGAAGGCCGAACTTGCCCTTCTCGCCCTGGACGCCGGGCACCTGGTCGAGGGTGGAGGCGTCCCGCCCGATCTGCGCCGTACCGAAGCGCGCGTCGCCCACCAGGTCCTCGGCGTCGATGACGAGGCTGTCGGCGGTGACCTGCCCGGCGTCGCCGCCGGCGGTCAGCTTGAACACCACGGTGCCCAGCGGTGTCTTGACCTCGGCCGCTTGACAGATGTCGCTCAGTGTGGCCTTGCCCAGCCCGAGCAGCGCGACGGGGTGGCCCTTGCCTCCCACGTCGCGGTCGGTGTGTACGTACGAGGCCAGCCCCTGGCTGGTGAGCTTGCCCGACGAGACCTGGAAGTTGGTGCCCGATACGGCGAACGACGCGGCCAGTGCGCCCTCGGCCATCACCGAGGCCATCGCGCCGACCGCGAGCACCGCGGGGATCGCCGTGACCGCGGTCTTCTTCCAGGAGGTGCGTCCCTGCGGCAACGGCCGCCTTTTCTTGCTCACTGCTTCCTCCCCGGGGCAGCGATGGGACGGCTGCCGTGCGCAGCCGTGGACACGTGCGAGCGCGCGAGGGAAGTGCCTGGTGGAGCTGCCACGGGACGAAGCCGCAGGTGGCGTACTTCTGCCATACTGCGGAAAATCCGCGGCAGTTGGAGACTAGGGCTCGAATTGAATAATAGTCAACAGCGCGGACCCGGTGTCCCACGGGTCGCCCGCGTCACCGAGCGTTCGCAGGCACGTCGTGCCGAACTGATCGCCACCGGAAGGAGACTGTTCGCCGACACCTCCTACGACGCCCTGTCCATGGACGACATCGCCCGCCAGGCCGGTGTCGCCAAGGGCCTGATCTACTACTACTTCAAGAACAAGCGCGGCTACTACCTCGCCATCATCGAGGACGCCGTCGCGGAACTGGTCCGGCGCGCCGCGAGCACCCACGACCTGCCGCCTGTGGAGCGGGTCCAGCACACGATCGACGGCTATCTGCGCTACGCCCAGCACCACCAGGCGGCCTACCGCGCCATCGTCACGGGCGGCGTCGGCTTCGACGCGCAGGTGCTCGCGATCCGGGCGGAGGTCCGGGAACGGCTGCTCGGTACCATCGCGCACGCTGCCTGGGGCCGTGAGGACATCCCCGCACTGGCCCGTACGGCGCTGGTCGGCTGGCTCTCCAGCGTCGAGGGCGTCACCCTCGAATGGATCGCACGGCAGGAACTGGACCGGGAGACGGTCGGCTCGCTGCTGGTCCGGGGGCTCGGGGACACCTTACGGCTGATCGAGCAGTACGAGCCCACCTGTCCGGCGCCCAGCCGGCCGCCTGTTCCCTGACGTGCGCCGGGGCCTGGGGTCGTGTTGGCGGGGGTGGGCCAGGGATGATGGTGACAGGTGTGGGTCAGGGCTGGTTGTGGTGGGTGTGGGGCACGGCCGGTTGTTGACGGGTGCGGCGTGGCGGGGAGTTTTCCGCCGCTCTGACGGAACCCGCCGACGGGATTCTCGACAAAGTCAGCACCCGCACCCATTGAATGTTCGACTCGGTTCACCAAGGCAACCACCGTATCCCTGGAGGCTTTTTCTCTGGGGGTACGGCCTTGTGTCTCTTGTCTTGCCGTAGCACGCGACCCTGCTCAGTTTCCCGCCAACGCCCCTGAGCGCGTGGCTTGATGGGGGAGGGGATGAGGTGAGCGCCGGGGCGGGTAAAGGCGCGACATTTGTTTATTGTGAAACATGGTCTTTGGTACGGGCCAATCGCTGGGCAGGGGGCGATTCCCTCGTACGTCGGAGTCATGGCATGATCACGCAGATCCGTTTCGCGCATCGTCGCGAGCGTCCTGTCGTCGTGAGGCGCTGCCCACGGAGCCGACTCCGTCGTGGCGTACCCCACCCCACGTCCCCTAGGGCCCACTTTGCACAAGATCACCAAGCAGGCACTCATACCTGCCTTGACCACCATCTCCCTGCTGGCCGCGGGGTGTTCGTCGGCCGGTAGCGGGCAATCCGGCAGTGCCGGTGGCGCCGGTGGTGCCGCCGAGGCCGCCGGTACCGGTGACGGCGGTGAGAAAGCCGCGGCCCCGGCCGCCGAATTGGACGCTGCGGCCGACACTGCCAAGGGTGGCAGCGCAGGCGGCGGGCGGCGGCTGCCGGTCACCGCGGCCCCGGCGCCGTCCACTCCGGCCGGCGCCACCGCCGTGGCACGTCCCTCCCGTGACGGGCGTGTGGCGCACAAGTCCTCGCTGCGGGTCGCCTCGTACGACCGCCACAGCGGGCGCGCGGTCATCGCCGGCCCGGCGGCGGTCTCCCCGAAGAAGCCTCCGGTCGCCTCTGCGCCCTCGTCCACCCCCACGTCATCCGCCCTCGTGCCTTCCGCCGATGCCGGTTCCGGTCCCGATTCCGGTTCCGAGGGGCGGCCCCGGAAGCTTCCCGAGCTGCCCAAGCCCACCGCTCCCGCTCCCGGGAAGAATTCGGCTGTGGCTGTCGGTGACGTCATCGCGAGCGCGCCCGCCCCCGGCGCCCCCGACGGTGTACTGGCCAAGGTCACCAAGGTGCTGGCCACGACGCGCCAGGGCACGGAGGTCAACACCGCCCCAGCCACGCTCGACGCGCTGCTGGGCAAGGACGAGGCGGACGGGAAGGTGCCCGTCGATCCGGCGGGCATCTCGGTCGAGCCGCTGGTCAAGGGCGTAAAGGTGTCCTGGGCGAAGAACGGCGAGCGCCGGTTCGGCCCCCATGGCGCCACGCTGCCCCTGGGCAGTCTGCGCCTCGACGTCGGCGCGTCGGTCGCCACCGCCGAGGGCGCCCCGGCCAGTGCCGCCGCCTCGGTCTCCGGCTTCGTCCAGCTCTCCCCGAAGGTGGAGTTCGGCTACAACGGCAACCGTACCCACGCGGACTCCGCCGACTCCGGCACCGCCACCGGCACGGCTCCCCGCGGCGCGTACATCGGACTTTCGGGTGACTGGTCCTCCCAGTGGAGGTTCAAGGGTCAGGCCGCCGCGTCGACCGGCAAGGACAAGCCGCTGCGGATGCCGTTCGCCAAGCTGCACGCGGACCCGGTCATCCAGGTCGGCCCGGTACCCGTCGTCGTCAACCTCGATCTCACCTGCTATCTCGCGGTGGAGGCCGACGGCAGGATCAGTGTCGATGTCAAGCAGGACCTCAAGGGCGGCTTCCGGGTCGGTGGGAGTTACACCTGGGCCGAAGGCTGGAAGCCGGTCGGCGAATCCGGCCTGACCGCCACCCCGGTGCAGGCCACCGTGACGGCAGCGGGCCGCGTCAAGGCCGCGCTCGGCGCCGAAGCGGGCGTCGGCCTGTACGGCATGGCCGGGGTGAGCGCCGACCTCGCTCCGTATCTGCGCGGTGAAGGCGGTGCCGTGATCGCCGGCTCCTCCGACGGAAAGGGCTCCGCCACGGCCGACTGGAAGGCTTTCGGAGGACTGGATCTGTCGGGTTCGCTCCAGACCCAGCTGACGGTCTTCGGTACCCCGCTCTTCCAGAAGCGCATCCCGCTGGGCACCCTGCACCGAGAGTGGCAGCTCGCCGCCGGCCGTCTTTCGTCCGCCGCCCGCTAGCCGTACGTCGTCCGACCGACACGGCTCGGCACGTTGCCGTCTTGCCGCCTTGCCCGTACCGCCCCGGTGGTACGGGCAAGGCGGCACTCTTGCATCCGGCGTCCGGCGTCCGGTATCCGGTGACTGGCGACTGGTCGGCCTCGATGAGCGGTGCCCGGCTGGGCAATTGCCGTGTAGAACTGTTGTTTTGCGGTGCGGAGTGTGTCTAACTGTTTGACTATGTTTCCTTCTTCGCGTGGCCTGAGCCCGCGTGTCAGAGGTCCCCACTGGAGACACCGCATGAGGCGCCCTCGGCGCTCCTTCTCCCACCTGCTGTTCAGCGCATTACTGTTCGCCTTCGCCGTATCGCTGCCCGTCAGCAGCCTCGCGCCGCCCGCGCGGGCGGCGGAAACCCCGAGCGCGGACGAACACGGCCTCAAAGGCGAGTACTTCCGGATGTCCGCGCCCGGTGCCCGCGACTTCGCCGAGCTCGGCGGGACGACCGTGGAACCGGCCGTCGACTTCCCGGACCTGAGCTCCGTCTTCCGCTTCGCCACCGGGCGCACCGAACACACCACGGCGCGGTGGAGCGGCAGGATCGAGGTGCCCGAGAGCGGGAAGTTCACCTTCTTCGCCAAGGGGGACAACGGCTTCCGGTTCTTCATCGACGGCAAGCCGGTCATCGACCACTGGTTGCCCGACTGGGACGTCGAAGTCAAGAGCGAACCCCTCGAACTCACCGCCGGCCGGCAGTACGACTTCCGGTTCGAGATGTTCCAGGACACCGGCGGTTCCAACATGGTGCTGAGCTGGCAGAGTCCGGACGTCAAGAGGCAGCCGGTCCCGGAGTCGGCCTTCACCCTGCCGGACGGCTTCGAGCCGTATCCGGTGGACCTCACCGTCGGCGCCGACGGGCGCCGGCTGCGGGCGACGTTCGAGGGCGAGGTCCATGGGGCCGAGGCGCTCAAGGACCACCTGATGCTGGAGGTCGACACCACGCAGATGCCTGTGGAGTCGGTCGTCGGGGACGGGGACGACCCGCGCTCCGTGGTCCTCACACTGGCCGGGCCCGTCCAGAAGGGGCAGCGGGTGCGCTTCGGCTACGACGGCAAGGGCGGGCTCACCAGCGGCGGGAAGCCCGTCCCCGTGGTGATCCGCGCTGTCGGGAACCTCTCCACCCACCGGCTGACCACCGAGTGGGGCGACAAGATCGATCCGAACAACCCGCTGCCCGAGTACCCCCGCCCGCAGGAGAAGCGGGCGGCGTGGCAGAACCTCAACGGCCGTTGGGAGTTCGCCGGCGCCCGTAAGGACGAGCAGCCCCCGTTCGGCAAGCGGCTGGCCGAAACGGTCACGGTGCCGTTCCCCGTCGAGTCGCAGCTCTCCGGGATCGAGCGGCACGAGGACCACATGTTCTACCGCAGGCTCGTCACCGTCCCCAAGAGCTGGCACGTCGGCAACGCGCGACGCCTCAAACTCAACTTCGGCGCCGTCGACTACGAGGCGCGGGTATGGGTCAACGGCAAGCAGGTGGCCCGGCACACCGGCGGTTACACCGGATTCAGCGCCGACATCACCGACGCGCTGAAGAAGGGCGGCCAGCAGGAGATCATCGTCGGCGTCACCGACACCGGCGGCGCCAACCAGCCGAAGGGCAAGCAGACGCCGCACCCCGGGGGCATCTTCTACACCCAGTCCTCCGGCATCTGGCAGACCGTCTGGATGGAACCCGTCGCCAGGACGGCCGTCGACAGGATCGTCAGCACTCCCGACATCGGCAGCAGCGCTCTCAAGGTGACGGCGGAGTCCCACAACGCTTCCTCGCGGGCGAAGGTCACGGCCGTGGCGCGTGACAAGAAGGGGCGGGTGGTCGGCAGGGTCACCGGAGCGGCCAACACCAGCCTGAACCTGAAGGTGCGGAACCAGCACCTGTGGTCGCCGGACGACCCCTACCTGTACGACCTCGAAGTCACCCTGCGCGACGGTGGGCCGAAGGACTCCGTCAAGAGCTACTTCGGGATGCGCTCCATCGGCGTACAGAAGGTCGGCGGCCACCCCAAGCTCGTCCTGAACGGCAGGCCCTTCTTCTCCCTCGCCATGCTGGACCAGGGCTTCTGGCCGGACGGCCTCCACACCCAGCCCAGCGACGCCGCGCTCCGCTTCGATCTGGAGGGACAGAAGCGGCTCGGCTTCAACGCGGTGCGCAAGCACATCAAGGTCGAGTCGCCCCGGTGGTACTACCACGCGGACCGCATCGGACTGCTGGTGTGGCAGGACTTCGTCTCCGGCACCATCACCGACGAGCGGGGGCAGCAGGCGTTCACCGACCAGGGCAAGGAGATGATGAAGCAGACGCACAACTCACCGGCTGTCGGCGGCTACGTCGTCTTCAACGA
Source organism: Streptomyces sp. NPDC045470 (assembly GCF_040646595.1). NCBI lineage: Bacteria > Bacillati > Actinomycetota > Actinomycetes > Kitasatosporales > Streptomycetaceae > Streptomyces > Streptomyces sp. NPDC045470. Next base: position 204,101 of record NZ_JBEZAN010000009.1, on the reverse strand, counting down.
GGGCTGGGGCGAGTGGGACCGCGCCGCCACCGGCCGGCTCGCCGAGGCCGTCAAGGCGACCGACCCCACACGCGTCGTCAACGCGCACAGTGGCGTCAACTGCTGCGACTCCAAGGGAGATTCGGGCAAGGGCGACATCATCGATCACCATGACTACAACAACGTCGACCCGCCCGCACCCGACGACCGCCGGGCCGCCATGGACGGCGAACACGGCGGCTTCACCTTGCGCACCCCCGGCCACATGTGGCCCGGCACCCCCACCGTGATCTACAGCGGGGTGGCCGACCCGGAGGCGCTGACCCGGAAGTACGTCGACAACACCCGGCGGTACTACCTGCGCCAGGCAGGCGAGCAACTGTCCGGCTCGGTCTACACGCAGGTCTCCGACCTGGAGAACGAACTCAACGGATTCTGGACGTACGACCGGCGCGAGCTCAAGGTCGACCCCGCCCGCATCCGCGCCGTCAACCGCGAGGTCATCGCCGCCGGAGCGGCGGCGGGAGGCTGACGGCCCCGCGCGTCCCGGGTCCTACGACTGGCCCGGGACGCACGGGAGCGCCCGAAGCGCCCTACGCCGGAACGCCGTTCCGCTGTGGACCGCCGCCAGGCGGGGGCGTGCACAGCCAGTGCGCCGACATACCGCCGACGCCGTTCGGGGCAATGCAGGCACGTTTCTCCGTCACTCCTGGGGGTGATGCATGGGTGCGCGTCTGCCGAAGGGGGAAGAGGTGCCTGCGGCAACTTTCCCACCTGCAGAAAGACCCGCAGATGCGTCTTCGCTCCGCCATCACCGCCGCCCTCGGTGCCGCCGTGCTCCTGGCCGCCACTCCTGGTTCGGCTTCCGCGGCTACAGGACAGTTCCGTTTCTCCTACGTGACTGTCGAGGGGGACGAGGCCAGCGGCTTCCTCAACAACCCGCCCAGTGGTCGCTGCATCAACCTCCACGGCGTCGGCCAGGAGAACCCGGAGCCCGGCCACTCGCCGAAGAACCGCACCGATGCCTGGGCGACCGTCTTCACCGGCACCGACTGCCAGGGCGACTCCTTCCGCCTGCGGCCACGCACCGGCGGCGCCTCAGAACGCCTCAAGCTGCGGTCGGTCATCTTCAACTGACGCGCACAGACAGAACCGAACGGCCTCGTTGCCCCGGCTCGTTAAGCTCTTCGCGGCCGCTCCCGAAAGTATCGACGGGGATAGCGTTCTGGGGTGGAACGGTTTCGTGCGGGGGACCGCGAGGGCCCCCCGATCCGGTTGGCAATGCCGCTGGGGGTGGACCGGCACGCGCAGGGACCACTGGAAGAAGGCGAAGAAGGGCAGCGACAAGGCGGGACCACCCCCGCACCCGCGGGGACCACAGGCCCTGACCAGCGGCTTCAGCAGGCGGTGCTGTGGATTTTACTTACTTTCACGGAATTCGGCATAACCGGCATATGTGGAGGCATTGACGGGCTGCTCCGTTCGGGGTGTGAGCGGGAGGTGGGTCTTGAGGTGGGGAGGGGAGGGTGGCGTGTCTCAGGGGGCTGGGCCTCGGTGGGGCCGTTTCTGCGGCGGCCGAGGGTGTGGTTCCGGCGGTACCCTAACCCTCGGTGGGGCCGTTTCTGCGGCGGCCGAGGGTGTGGTTCCGGCGGTACCCTAACGCGCTTCCGGAGCGTCGGGCTCTGTATTCCCGTGGGGGCGGGATCAGTTCGATGACGTGGCTTGGTCGACCTGGGGTGGGCGGTACAGGGGAGTCTGCGTTGGTAAGGGGAGTTGATGGAGATGGCGAGGCCGGGCCCGTGGAGAACGGGCCCGGCTTCAGCGCCATTGTGCGGAGACTGTCGCTACGGCATTCCCTGACCTTGCGTCTGGCGAGGGGGCGCGCCCAGTCCGGAGGCGCTGCTTGGGTGGCTACTTGATGGACTTGATCAGTTCACCGTTCGCCGTGTCGCCGCTCAGTTCCCAGAAGAACGTGCCGCCCAGGCCCTGCTGGTTCTTGTAAGCCATCTTGGTGCCGATGGTTTCCGGGGTGTCGTAGCTCCACCACTGGCTGCCGCACTTGGCGTAGGCCGTGCCGCCGACCTTGCCGGTTGCCGGGCAGCGGGTCTTGAGGAGCTTGTAGTCCTCGATGCCGGCCTCGTACTTGCCCGGTGCCGCGCCGGTCGCCGTGCCGCCCGGCGCGTCCTGTGTCACGCCCTGCCAGCCGCGTCCGTAGAAGCCGAGGCCCAGCAGGAGCTTGTTGGCGGGGACGCCCAGGGTCTTGAGCTTCTTGATGGTGTCGGTGGTGTTGAAACCGGCCTTCGGGATGCCGTTGTACGGGGTCAGCGGCGAGTGCGGGGCCGTCGGTCCCTTCGCGTCCCAGGCGCCGAAGTAGTCGTACGTCATGGGGTTGTACCAGTCGAGGTACTGCGCGGCGCCCTTGTAGTCGGCGGCGTCCAGCTTGCCGCCGGCCGAGGCGTCGGCGCTGATGGCCGCCGTCACCAGCTTGCTGCCGAACTTGGAGCGCAGCGCCTTGGCGAGGTTGGTGAACGCTTCCCGGCCGCTGGTGTCGCAGGTCAGGCCGCAGGCGTTCGGGTACTCCCAGTCGATGTCGATGCCGTCGAAGACATCGGCCCAGCGCTTGTCCTGGACGAGGTCCAGGCAGGACTGCGCGAACGCGTTGGGGTTCTTGGCGGCCTGGGCGAAGCCGCCGGACCAGGTCCAGCCGCCGAAGGACCAGATCACCTTGAGGTTCGGGTGCAGTTTCTTGAGCTTGCGCAGCTGGTTGAAGTTGCCGCGCAGTGCGCCCGCGTCCCAGGTGTCGGCCTTGCCGTCGACGCTCTGGTCCGCGGTGTACGCCTTGTCGTAGTCGGCGTACGCGTCGCCGATGGTGCACTTGCCGCCCTGGACGTTGCCGAAGGCGTAGTTGATGTGGGTCAGTTTGTCGGCGGAACCGGACGTCTGGATGTTCTTGACGTGGTAATTGCGGTCGTAGACGCCCCAGTTGGTGAAGTAGCCGACGACCTTGTCGCCGGCTGCCCGGGTGGCGGCGGGTGCGGTCGGCGCGGTCGCGGGGGCGGCGCTGCCGGTGGGGTCGGCGGCGGCCGTGCCGGCGAAGAGGGTGCCGGCCAGGGCGGCCGTACACAGCGCGGTGGTGGCGGCGATCAGTCGACGAGGTGATCGCGTACGGATGGGTCTGGGCATGTCGTCTCCTCGGAGGGGGGCGAGGGCGGTGCGGGACGGACACGCGTTCCGAATTGGCATGAACGCGTTGAGTGTTGCGGGGGAGAACGTAGAAGGACTAGACCAGTGTGGTCAATGGTTTGGACCAATTTCGTGGCGCGTGCGTACAGCCCCCGGCGGCCGGGAGGGGGCGGGGGAGTGACGGGAGGGCGTATAGGGGACGGGGGGAGTGACGGGAGGGCGTAAGGGAGGGCGTGTGGGGTGGCGTAGGCGGCGGGGAAGGTGGCGGGGTCGAGTTTCGGCCGGGTCTGATGGCGGTGAAGGGCCGCCGGTTCCGGGGCTGACGAAGTTCCGGCCGAGCGGAACAAGATCTCGATCAACCAGTGACGTGAAGCTGTCGATCGGGCATACTCACAGCGCCACAGCTGCAGGTCACCGCCCTCCGCGACCCGGTGGGGGATCATCTGCTGAGCACTGTGCGAATGACCGGCGGCGCCGCCTCACCCTCGCGGGCGCCGTCGCAGCGCCCGACAGGGAGGAGAGCGCCGCCATGACCGAGTACGGCCCCCGGCCGGTGGACCGCAGGCTGCCCACGGAGGAGGCCCGCGATCTGCTGGCACTGGTGCGGGATCTCCTCGACCGTGAGATCAAGCCGGTCGCCGCCGAGCAGGAGGAAGCGGCACGGTTCCCCCGGGAGACCTTCGCCCTGCTCTCCGAGTCCGGTCTGCTCTCCCTCCCGTACGCGGAGGAGTTCGGCGGCGGAGACCAGCCCTACGAGGTGTACCTCCAGGTCCTGGAGGAGCTGGCGGCCGCACGGCTGACCGTGGGGCTCGGCGTCAGCGTGCACACCCTCGCCTGCCACGCGCTCGCCGAGTTCGGCACGAAGGAACAGCGCGCCGCCCACCTGCCCGCCATGCTCGGCGGCGGTCTGCTCGGCGCCTACTGCCTCTCCGAGCCCGCGTCCGGCTCCGACGCCGCCTCCCTGACCACCCGGGCGGTACGGGACGGGGACACCTGGACCCTGGACGGCACCAAGGCGTGGATCACCCACGGCGGTGTCGCCGACTTCTACACCGTGCTGGCGCGGACCGGCGACAAGGGCGCCCGCGGCATCACGGCCTTCCTGGTGCCCGGTGACGCGGAAGGGCTGACCGCCGCCGCGCCCGAGCGCAAGATGGGCATGAAGGGCTCGCCCACGGCCCAGTTGCACTTCGACGGCGTACGGGTTCCCGACGCGCGCCGTATCGGGGACGAGGGCCAGGGCTTCACCATCGCCCTGTCCGCCCTGGACTCCGGTCGCCTCGGGATCGCCGCCTGCGCGATCGGCGTCGCCCAGGCCGCGCTGGACGAGGCGCTGGAGTACGCCGCATCCCGGCAGCAGTTCGGCCGTCCGATCGCCGACTTCCAGGGCCTGCGCTTCATGATCGCCGACATGGCCACCCAGATCGAGGCCGGCCGCTCGCTCTATCTGGCCGCCGCCCGCCGCAAGGACGCCGGCCTGCCGTTCTCGAAGGAAGCGGCGATGGCCAAGCTGTTCTGCACGGATGCCGCGATGCGCGTCACGACGGACGCCGTCCAGCTGCTCGGCGGGTACGGCTACACGCTCGACTTCCCGGCCGAGCGCTACATGCGCGAGGCCAAGGTGCTCCAGATCGTCGAGGGCACCAACCAGATCCAGCGCATGGTCGTCGCGCGGCACCTGGCGGGGCCCGAGTCCCGCTGAGGGCAGGGGAGGGAATCCGTACGGCGGCTCCGTAGGAAATGGCGGGTCGGGGCGGCGGCGGACGGTCGGAGAGCCGCCCGCCGCGGGGGGCGATGAGCCCCGCGGTGCCGTCACCCGCCCGCCGGGCCGGACCCCAGCTCCTTCATGCCCGTCGCCGTGCCGATCGCCACCACCAGTTCCGGCAGCTCGCGCAGCATCCGGCGGGCGACGGAGACCGCCACGGCGGAGGACGTCTCCAGCAGCAGGCCCTGCTCGGCGAGGCGCCGCTGTTCGGCCACGAACTCCTTCTCGGCCACGGCGACGGCCGTGCCGCCGGATCGCCACAGCGCGTCCAGTCCCTGCCAGCACGGGCGTTCCTCGCCGAGCGAGAAGGCGGCGGTGGGGTGGCTCTCCACACGCGTACGCTCCTGGGCCGCGCGGTCGGCGTGGCGCAGGGCGGCGGTGAAGGGCGCCGCGCCGGCGGGCTCGGCGGCCACCATCCGCGGCACCGCGGACACCAGGCCGGCCGCGGACAGCTCCCGGAAGCCGCGCTCGATCCCGGACAGCAGGTCGGCCCGGCAGGTCGGTACGACGACCGCGCCGATCCGCCGCCCGGCGAAGTCGCGCGCCAGCTCGTACGCCACCGACTTGTAGCCCTCGTCGGCGTACGGATTGCCGCCGGGGGAGGGCGCGGAGAAACTCGTGAGCGGATACCAGCCGTGCTCCTCGACGGCCCGCGCCATCGCGGCGTTGCGGGCCAGGAAACCGCCTTCGCACGGCACCTGCTCGGCACCCAGCAGGTCCATCTGCGCGGCCAGCGCGGGCGGTACGCCCTCGTCGGTGAAGACCACGCACCGCAGCCCGGCCCGGCCCGCGTAGGCGGCCGCCGCCGCGCCCGCGTTGCCGGACGACGCGGCGACGACGGTGTCGGCACCGGTCTCCAGCGCGGCGGCCACGCCCACCGCCATCGCCCGGTCCTTGTGCGAGCCGGTCGGGTTGCCGCCCTCGTACTTGACCCACAACTCGCTGCCGCACTCCGGCGCGAGCCCGTCGCCGAGCGCGGCCGGGTCGGTGCGCAGCCGTATGGTGGGGGTGTCGCCCTCGCCGAGCGTCACCGGCGGGCCGCTGACCGGCAGGGTTTCCGGCCAGCCCCACGGGCCGCCCGGGTACGAGGACAGCTCCAGGCCCGCCAGGTCGGCCAGCGGCGGCATCGCGTTGACCCCGATGTCCTCCGCCGCGCACCGGGGGCAGCCGGTGAAACCTCTCACCTCCAGGCCACAGCGCAGGCAGTGCAGGCTGCTCGGGTCCTGTGCGGCGCCGGCCGTCGTCATGGTGCCCCCTCGTTCCGTCACCGTTATGTCGCCGGTGTCCGCGATGGCTTACGCCTCCCACTGTACGGCGGTGTGTCCGTCGTACAGCGCAGCGGGCGGCTCCGTGTCCGCCGGCAGCCGGGGGAGGGCGGTGCCGTGGCGCGGCGCCGCTTTGGCCCTGGGCTCCTCGTCCGGGCGAGGGCACGGCTATGGTCCCGCGCCTACTCCTGACGTACCGTCAATTCCTGCCGCGGAAACGGTCGCCGCCGAGACGGAACCGCGCGCCCCGGAGGCCACCGGACCGCGCCCGCCCGCGCGTCCAGGAGGTGTCCCGTGACCGACCGGCCGATCGCGCTCGACGAATACCCGGTCCACCAAGTGCCGCTGTCCATGCGGTACGTCGCCACCGGTGACCGCAACGCCTACGACCGCTGCATCTTCCACGTCATGGACCACACCGGCCGCGCACTGCTCGTCGCCGGCCTCGGCGTCTACCCCAACACCGGTGTCATCGACGCCTACGCCACCTTGCGGCTCGATGACCGTCTGCACGCCGTACGGGCCTCCGACGCGCTCACCGACGACCGCCTGGCCCTCACCGTCGGACCGCTGACGATCACCGTCGACCGGCCCCTCGAACGGCTCCGGCTGCACTGCGCCGCCGACCCGGCCGTCCCCGGCGGGCTCTCCTGCGATCTCGTGTGGCACGCCGCCTTCCCCGCCGTCTGGGAACCGCACCACACCCAGTACCGCGGCGGACGGCTCGTCCTCGAAGGCCGCCGGTTCGTCCAGGCGGGCACCTGCACCGGCACCATCCGCGCCGGCGGCGAGCAACTGACCGTCACGGCGGGGGAGTGGACCGGCACCCGGGACCGCAGCTGGGGCGTGCGGCCGATACCCGGCGAGGACGGCGGGCGGGCCGCCGAGGAGGCGCGGCCGGAGGGCTTCCACTGGATCTGGTGCCCGGTCCGCTTCGACGACCGGTTCGTGATGGTCGTCGTCCAGGAGGACGCCGACGGGCACCGTACGCTCAATGAGGCCCTGCTCGTGCGCAACGGCACCCACGACGTCCAACTCGGCTGGCCGCACGCCGACATCACCTACCGGCCGGGCACCCGCCACCCCGAGCGCGCCGTGCTGCACCTCACCGACCCGTCCCGCAAGCCGCTCGAACTCGCCGCCGAGATCCTCACCTCGTCGCCCCTGGCCGTCGGCGCGGGTTATCCGCCCGCCGACGACTGGCAGCACGGTACCTGGCGCGGACGCGGCTGGACCGACCGCCGCACCTACGACCTCGCCGACCCCGCCGCCCATCCGCGGGCGGCCCACGGGGTCACCGATCACGCGGCCCGCTTCACGCTCGACGGCCGTACCGGGTACGGGATCTTCGAACACGGCAGCTTCGGCCGCCACGATCCCAGCGGGTTCAGGGGACACGCCGACGTGGCGGCGGCCGCCGGGGCACCGCCCGAGGCGGCACCGGACCGTCCGGAGGCGCCGGCCTCCCCGGAGGGGCGGTCATGAGCGGTGCGTCCCGGCCCCGCACCACCACCCGCGACCCGGTCGAGCTGACCCGACGGCTGTCGGCGTGGCTGGCCACCCGCCTGCCCGGTGCCCGCGCGGTCTCCGCGACCGTCCCCGCCTCCAACGGCATGTCCAGCGAGACCCTGCTCTTCGACATCGACCACCCCCGTCCGCCCGTCCGCTCCTGCGCCTTGCGCCTGGCCGCCGACCCTGCCGCTTACACGGTATTCCCCACCTATGACATGGCCCGCCAGTACCGCACGCTGCGCCTGGTGGCCGAGCACACCGACGTGCCCGTGCCGCGCACCCTGTGGCTGGAGGAGGACCCGGGGCCGCTCGGCGCGCCGTTCTTCGTGATGGAGCGCGCCGAGGGCCGCGTACCGCCGGACGTCATGCCTTACACGTACGAGGGGAGTTGGCTGCACGCCGCTACCGACGCGCAGCGCGCGGACCTGGAAGCGGGCACGGTCTCCGTCCTCGCCCGGATCCACGACCAGGTGCCCGTCGGGGAGACGGAGTTCCTCGCCCTGCCCGGCGGCGGGAGCGCACTGCGGCGGCATGTGACGGCCCAACGGGCGTACTACGCCTGGGTCGTCGCCGGACAGGAGCCGTCCCCGCTGATCGAGCGCGGCTTCGCCTGGCTCGCCGACCACTGGCCGACGGAGCCGGAAGAAGCCGACGAGACCGTACTGACCTGGGGCGACGCGCGGATCGGCAACATCGTCTACGACGGTTTCACGCCCGCCGCCGTGCTGGACTGGGAAATGGCCGTGCCCGGCCCGCGCGAACTCGACCTCGGCTGGCTGATCTATCTGCACCGGTTCTTCCAGGACCTGGCGGAGAGCGGCGGTCAGCGGGGGCTGCCCGGTCTGCTGCGCCGCGACCATGTGGAGGAACGATACGCCCGGCTCGCCGGTCACCCACCGCGCGCCATGGACTTCCACATCCTCTACGCGGCCCTGCGGCACGCCGTCGTCATGCTGCGCGTGGCGTACCGCCAGGTCCATTTCGGGGAGATGCCCGCACCCGCCGACCCGGACGCGCTGATCATGCACCGGGCCGCACTGGAGGCGATGATCGAGGGCCGCTACCGGCACTGGTGAGGGCCGTCACGGAGGCCGGGCAGTGGTGCCGCGGCGCTCCGGAAGCGGTGCCGGGACGGCGCGGGAGCGGCCGTCCGCTCCCGCCGGACGGACGCGGGCCTCAGGGCCGGCGCATCCGGGGCACGCGTGTCGGCCGCGTACCCGGCCCGCCCACGTGCGAGAACGGCTGCCGGCGCCAGTCCAGCCCCTCCGGCAGGGTCAGCAGCACGCCGGCGTCCTGCTCCTGGGCCTCCAGCGAGTCGTCCGCCGCGGGAGCGTCGGCCACCGGCCGCCCCGAGCCCTCGCACACCGACAGGCAGAACGGGTTCCAGGGCGTCGGGCACAGCGCGTGCTCGGGCAGGGTGTCCTCGTCGGCCAGCATCGCGATCGGCTGGGCGCAGTCCGGGCAGGTCACCCGGAAGATCTCCATGGTCTCGAAGGAGTCGTACGGATCGTCCTCGCCGGCGAAGCCGGGACCGTCGTCCTCCTGGGCATCGAGGCCGAGCGGCACGGATTCGGTCTTCAGACGTCGCATGATGGTCATCCCCCTCGGGTGGGCCGTACGGGCCGCCGGCTTCCTGTGACGGGCGGCTCGGCCAAGACCAGCAATTCCCCTCATGCCCCGCGCATAATCGCCGAGCCCCGCAGGATACGGGGGCACACGTGTGGTGTTGGTCACACGGGCAGCGCGGGCGCGTCCACGATCCGGCGTACGGTGCGCACACGCGCCCGAGCACAGTAGGTTGATCGGGTGGAGGAGTTGGACCGACAAATCGTGGATCTGCTCGTCAAGGACGGGCGGATGAGCTACACCGACCTGGGCAAGGCCACCGGCCTGTCCACTTCGGCGGTGCACCAGCGGGTGCGCCGCCTGGAGCAGCGCGGTGTCATTCGCGGCTATGCCGCCATCGTGGACCCGGAGGCGGTGGGGCTGCCGTTGACCGCGTTCATCTCGGTGAAACCCTTCGACCCCAGCGCCCCGGACGACATCGCCGACCGTCTGGCCGAGGTGCCCGAGCTGGAGGCGTGTCACAGCGTCGCGGGTGACGAGAACTACATCCTGAAGGTGCGGGTGGCCACGCCCCTGGAGCTGGAACACCTGCTGACCCGTATCCGCACGCTGGCCGGGGTCTCCACCCGGACCACGGTCGTGCTCTCCACGCCGTACGAGGCCCGGCCGCCGCGCATCTGACGCCCGCCGGGGCGCACGGGCACCCGTCCGGCGCGCACCGGCACCCGCCCGGGGCGCCCGAGGCGTGTGCCCCGGGCGTGCGCCGGGCCCAGGGCGCTCCGGCGCGCGGGCGCCGCGCGTCAAGACCCTGACCCCGCGCGCGGGCCCGCCGCCCGCAGGGGCCAAACTGTCCGCTATGAGTGAGCGCACCCCCGGCCCGGCCCGGCCCCGTACCGTCCTGCTGCGCGGTGGAGAGGTCCACAGTCCCGCCGACCCCTTCGCCACCGCCATGGTGGTCGAGGGCGACAGCATCGCCTGGGTGGGCGAGGAGGGCGCCGCCGACTCCTTCGCCGACGGCGTGGACGAGGTCGTCCACCTCGACGGCGCGCTCGTCACCCCCGCGTTCACGGACGCACACGTGCACACGACGGCCACCGGCCTCGCACTCACCGGCCTGGACCTGTCCGCAGCCCGTGCGCTCCCGGACGCGCTGGCCCGGGTACGGGAGTACGCGGCAGCCCGCCCGGCCGACCGGATCCTCCTGGGGCACGGCTGGGACGCCGCCGCCTGGCCCGAGGGCCGGCCGCCGTCCCGCGCCGAGCTGGACGCGGCCACCGGCGGCCGCCCGCTCTACCTGACCCGGGTCGACGTGCACTCCGCGGTCGTCACCACCGCCCTCCTCGACCTCGTCCCCGGCATCCGTGACCTGCCCGGATTCCATGCCGAGCAGCCGCTGACCGGCGACGCGCACCACGCCGTGCGGGCCGCCGCGTACGCCACCGTCACCCCCGCCCAGCGCGACGCCGCCCAGGCCGCGGCCCTGGCCCACGCGGCCTCCCGGGGCATCGGCACCCTCCACGAGTGCGCGGGGCCCGACATCTCCAGCGAGGACGACCTCACCGCCCTGCTGGCCCGCGCCGCACACGGGCCAGGGCCGCGCGTCGTCGGCTACTGGGCCGAGACCGTCACGAGCGCAAAGGACGCCGACCGGATTCGCGCCCTCGGCGCGATCGGCGCCGCCGGTGACCTCTTCGCCGACGGCTCCCTCGGCTCGCACACCGCCCACCTGCACGCCCCGTACGCCGACGCCGGCCACACCGGCACCGCCCATCTGGACGCCGACGCGGTCGCCGCCCACGTCGCGGCCTGCACCGAGGCCGGCCTCCAGGCCGGGTTCCACGCCATCGGCGACGCCGCGCTGACCGCCGTCACCGACGGCGTACGGGCCGCCGCCGACCGCGTCGGCCTGGGCCGGATCCGGGCCGCCCGGCACCGCGTGGAGCATGCCGAGATGCTCACCGAGGCCACCGTCGCGGCCTTCGCCGAGTTCGCCCTCACCGCTTCCGTACAGCCCGCCTTCGACGCGGCCTGGGGCGGCGAGGACGGCATGTACGCCACCCGGCTCGGCGCCGGGCGCGCCCGCACCCTCAACCCGTACGCCGCGCTGCTGCGGGCCGGCGTCCCGCTCGCTCTCGGCTCCGACAGCCCCGTCACCCCGCTGGACCCGTGGGGCACCGTGCGGGCCGCCGTCTTCCACCGCACCCGCGAGCACGGCATCTCCGCCCGCGCGGCCTTCACCGCCCACACCCGCGGCGGCTGGCGGGCGATCGGCCGCGACGACGCGGGCGTCCTGGTGCCCGGCGCACCCGCCGACTACGCGGTCTGGCGCACCGGCGACCTCGTCGTACAGGCTCCCGACGAGCGGGTCGAGCGCTGGTCCACCGACCCCCGCTCCGGCACCCCGGGCCTGCCCGACCTGACCCCCGGCCGGGACCTGCCCGGCTGCCTGTGGACGGTGGTCGGCGGTCGCACGGTGTACGGGCGGCCGAACGAGTGACTTCACGCGGGCGCGTACCCCCTCGGGACGCGCCCGGAGGCGCCTGCCCCACCTGGGAGAGCGGGCGCCGGCCTGGGGCGACGCGAAAACCACGCGGTCCGGGCAACTGTTGACAGCAGACGGTCGGCGGCCGGTAGGTTCGGCCGGGTCCACCACAGGACGTCAGACCGGGAGACCTCCGCGCAGTCGTCGAACGCAGCTGGGCCATGGGACGGTGTGCCGTACCGGCACTCCGCCACTGGGAGCCAGGTCCAGCACCTGCGGAACGGGGACGACGGAAAGGTTTCGTCCGGATGGGGGTCCCTCCCTGCTCGCCGAGAGCCAGGGGGAAGGTGCGACCCGGGTGGGGCCCGGTTGCTCAGTAGACAACGGCTTTCGGTCGACCCGCAGCCAGCGGGTCCCAGGTCGGCCCGAAGGGCGCCGGGCCCCGATCCGCACCGCGGGACGGTGCCCGCTCCCTCTTCCCCGCCGCACGCGGGCGGCGCAGCTCATACCTGTCGGCACCCCCGGTCCGCAATCGCGCGACCCCGTTGTACGGTCTGCACACCACCGCATGACCTGCAAGGAAGGCCGCGACCGTGCCCGACACCACCGCACGACCTGCAAGGAAGGCCGGGACCGTGCCATCGGGCTCCGACACCCCCGCACCAGCCGTGCCAGGGCGCGGCCGCCGGTTCGCGGCGCTGGTCCGCCGCGAGGCGCCGCGTACGGTGCTCGCCGTGCTGAGCGGTCTCGCCCTGGCGCTGGCCTTCCCGCCGTTCGACCTGTGGCCGCTGTCCCTCGTCGGCGTCGCGGCCCTCGGCCTGCTCACCCGTGGCAGGACGGCCCGTCAGGGTGCCTGGACCGGGCTCGCGTTCGGGCTGCCGTTCTTCTTCATGCTGCTGAAGTGGCTGCACGTCGTCGGCTGGGACGCGGTGTTCGGGCTGGCCCTCGTGCAGGCTCTGTACACGGTCCTGCTCGGTGCGGGCCTCGCCGTCACCTCCCGTGTGAAGTACGCGCCCGTATGGGCCGCCTGTCTGTGGGTCACCGAGGAGTGGGTCCGCGACCGGGTGCCCTTCGGCGGCTTCCCGTGGGGACGGCTCGCCTTCGCCAACACCGGCTCGCCCTTCACCTCGCTCGCGGCCCTGGGCGGCGCGCCCCTGGTGACCTTCGCCGTCGCCCTGAGCGGCGCTCTGCTGGCCGCGGCGGCCGTCGTCCTGTGGCGGCTGCGCCGCGGGCCCGGCAGGTCGGTACGGGCGGCCCTGCCCGCCGTGGTGGCCGTCGGCCTGGCCGCCGCGGTCACGGTGTCGGGACTCCTGGTCCCGGTGCACACCGACGCGGACGACCGGGTGGACATCGCCGTGGTCCAGGGCAACGTGCAGCGGCCCGGCATGGACTTCCTCGGCCGCCCGATGCAGATCCTGGACAACCACGCCACCGCCACGGAGCAACTGGCCGCCGACGTGAAGGCGGGCAAGGCCAGGAAGCCGGACCTGGTGATCTGGCCCGAGAACGCCTCGGACCTGGACCCGTTCCGCTACCCGCAGGCGTACGACCGTATCGACGAGGCGGTCAAGGCGATCGGTGTTCCCGTCCTCGTCGGCGCCCTGGTCGACCACCCGGACAAGCCGGGCTACGTCTTCAACCAGGGCATCGTCTGGGACCCGAAGAAGGGCCCCGGCGCCTCGTACACCAAGCAGCACCCGGTGCCGTTCGGCGAGTACGTGCCGTTCCGGGAGCAGCTCAGCAAGATCATTACACGGTTCCAGCGGGTGCCGCGCGACTTCTACCCCGGCGACCACACCGGCGTCCTCGACCTCGGGTCGGCCCGGCTCGGCGACGTCATCTGCTTCGAGGTCGCCTACGACGAGATCGTCCACGACACCGTGAACGCGGGCGCCCGCGCCCTCGTCGTTCAGACCAACAACGCCACCTACGGCCGCACCGGACAGCCCGAGCAGCAGCTCGCGATGTCCAAGCTGCGCGCCGTGGAACACGGCCGTGCCGTCGTCACGGCGGCCACCAGCGGGATCAGCGCGGTGGTGGCACCGGACGGTACGGTCACCCACAAGATCCCGGAGTTCACCCGAGGGGTGCTGCAGGCGAGCCTGCCGCTGCGTGACGAAAAGACGGTGGCCGACCGCGTCGGTGCCATTCCCGAGTGGGTGCTCGCTATCGTGGGGCTTCTGTCCTGCGTCGCCGCGACAGTCATCGGCCGGCGCGGGCGTACGAAGGACGAGAAGGGGCAGCAGTGACAGACGGCGGTCAGCGGAAGTACGGTCCGCTCGGGACCACCTTGGTGATCATTCCGACCTACAACGAGGCGGAGAACATCAAACCGATCGTCTCGCGGGTACGGACCTCCGTGCCCGAGGCGCACATCCTCGTCGCGGACGACAACAGCCCGGACGGTACGGGCAAGATCGCCGACGAGCTGGCGGCGGCGGACGACCATGTCCAGGTGCTGCACCGCAAGGGCAAGGAAGGGCTCGGCGCCGCCTATCTGGCGGGCTTCCGCTGGGGCATCGAGCACGGTTTCGGTGTCCTGGTGGAGATGGACGCGGACGGCTCCCACCGCCCCGAGGAGCTGCCGCGGCTGCTCACCGCCCTCAAGGGCGCCGACCTGGTGCTCGGCTCCCGCTGGGTGCCCGGCGGCCGGGTGGTCAACTGGCCCAAGCACCGCGAGTACCTCTCCCGCGGCGGCAGCACGTACTGCCGGGCCATGCTGGACGTACCGCTGCGCGACGTCACGGGCGGCTACCGGGCCTTCCGCAAGGAGACCCTGGAAGGGCTCGGCCTGGACGAGGTCTCCTCGCAGGGCTACTGCTTCCAGGTCGACCTGGCGCGCCGCGCCGTCGAGAGCGGCTTCCACGTCGTCGAGGTCCCCATCACCTTCGTCGAACGCGAGCGCGGCGACAGCAAGATGAGCAAGGACATCGTGGTGGAGGCCCTGTGGCGGGTCACCGGCTGGGGCGTCGGCTCCCGGGTGAACAAGCTCCGCGGACGCTGAGAGCGGGGCGCCGGGCTCCCGGGAGGGGCCCGGCCCTCGCCCCCGGCTGCTGTCGGCCCCGGCCGACGGCAGCGGGCGCGCCCGACGTTCGCGAGCGCACACACTAGGCCGGTCGGGCGGAGTCTTCCGGACCCGGCCGGGCATCATCACCACGACCGAGTTTTGCGGTCACATGATCGGGAAACTCGCGCCATATGGTGCAAATCGGCTACACGATGATGACTGAGCAAGCCGGCCCGCGTGATCTCGTCGACCACGTCGTCCGGGCCGAGGAGACCGGGTTCGACTTCTCGGTGACCTCCGACCACTATGCCCCCTGGCTGGAGTCCCAGGGCCACGCCCCCTACGCCTGGAGCGTGCTGGGCGCGGCGGCGCAGGCCACCTCCCGCATCCCGCTGATGACGTATGTGACCTGCCCGACGGTGCGCTACCACCCGGCGGTCGTCGCGCAGAAGGCCGCGACCATGCAACTGCTCTCCGGCGGCCGCTTCCGCCTGGGCCTGGGCGCGGGCGAGAACCTCAACGAGCACGTCGTCGGACGCGGCTGGCCGGGCAAGACCACCCGGCACGAGATGTTCACCGAGGCCCTGGAGATCATCCGGGCGCTCTTCGAAGGCGGCACCGTCAGCTACCACGGCAACCACTTCGACGTGGACTCCGCCAAGCTCTGGGACCTGCCCGACCAGGCCCCGCCGATCGGGGTGGCCGTGTCGGGGGAGCGGTCCTGCGAGATCGCCGGCCGTCTCGGCGACCTGGTCATCGCGACCGAGCCGAAGGGTGAGCTGATCAGTTCCTTCGAGAAGCACGGCGGCCAGGGCAAGCCGCGGGTGGGCCAGCTTCCCATCTGCTATGACCCCGACCGGGACGCCGCGGTACGCCGCGCCCACGACCAGTTCCGCTGGTTCGCCGGCGGCTGGAAGGTCAATTCCGAGCTGCCGGACCCGGCCGGGTTCGCCGGGGCCACCCAGTTCGTCCGGCCGGAGGACGTGGCCGGGACGATTCCCTGCGGCGACAACGTGGACGACTTCGTCGAGGCGGTGCGTCCGTACGCGGAGGCCGGCTTCACGGAGGTCGCCGTGGTCCAGGTCGGCGGCGGCCACCAGCGCGAGTTCTTCGACTGGGCGGGGAAGAAGCTGCTACCCGCGCTGCGGGAGCTCTGAGCGCGCTGGGAGCCCTGCGGAACCGATGGACCGCGGGGCTCCCGGACCGCCCGGCAGGGAAGCGCGCCGCCCGGCGCGCGGGCCCGCCGCATCAGTCGGCGGGCTCGTCCGGCGTCGGGTCGTCGGCCTGCGTGTCGCGGTCGTGCGCCGCGCCGCGGCGGCCCGTGCCGGAGACGTCGGTGTCGGGCACGTCGGTGTGCTCCGAGCCGTCGTCCCCGTCGTCCTCGCCGTCCGGGGTTCGGCCCTCCCACGGGTCCGGCGTGCCGCCGTGCGGGTCCGCCTGCTGGTCCGGCAGGTCCCGGGGAACGGCGCTGCCGCGCTGCTCCGGTGTCTCGCTGCGCTTGTCCATCGTGTTCGGCCTCCTTGTGAGAGGGGCGGGTAGGAGTGTCCGGTACGGGTGCCCGACAGGAGCGGCCACATGCGTTCCGAAGTGATCAGGACCGTACGGAGTGGCTGTACGGAAGCGGCCGTACGGAGAGGTAAGGGCAGGAGGAGACGGCGATGGCGGCGGTGACACCGAAAGAGCTGGTCATGGTGCTGGACTGTGCCGACCGGGAGGCGCTGGCGGACTTCTGGAGCCAGGCCCTCGGCTACCGGATCACGCGCACCACACCGCCCTACACCGCTCTGACGGACCCGGAGGGCCGCGGCCCCGAGCTGCTCCTCCAGCAGGTGCCCGAGCCCAAGCAGGGCAAGAACCGGATGCACCTCGACCTGCGGGTGCCCGCCATGGAACCCGGGCTGAGCAGGGTGCTGGCCCTGGGCGCCCGGGTCCTGCGCGGCCCGTTCGACGACGCGGGCTGCCCGACCACGGTCCTCGCCGACCCGGAGGGCAACGAGTTCTGTCTGATCGTCTTCGAGG
Source organism: Streptomyces sp. NPDC045470 (assembly GCF_040646595.1). NCBI lineage: Bacteria > Bacillati > Actinomycetota > Actinomycetes > Kitasatosporales > Streptomycetaceae > Streptomyces > Streptomyces sp. NPDC045470. The sequence continues at coordinate 187,323 of NZ_JBEZAN010000009.1, read as the reverse complement.
GCGCGTGAGGCGCCCGGAGGCCACCCGCGGGCGGGCGCGGCGGCCGTGGCCAGGCACACTTGAACCATGACGTTCGCAGCCACGCCGCCGCCCCGGTCCCGTCCGCCCCAGCGCTCGCGCGCCCGCCGGTTCGTCCCCTTGGGCATCGCCGCCTGGCTGGTGCTGGAGATCTGGCTGCTGACCCTGGTCGCTGACGCCGCGGGCGGCCTGACGGTGCTTCTGCTGCTGCTGGCCGGTGTGGTCGCCGGCGGGTACGTGATCAAGCGCGCGGGCCGGCGGGCCTGGAAGAACCTCACGGAGACCATGCAGGCGGGCGGGGACCCCGCGGCCTCCTCGGGCGCGTCCGCGAAACCGGGGGAGCGGGCGTCCTCGGGCAGCGGGAACACGCTGCCGATGCTCGGCGGGCTGCTGCTGATGTTCCCCGGCCTGGTCACCGACGTCGCCGGGCTGCTCTGCCTCTTCCCGCCCACCCGCAAACTGCTCCACCGCCGCGCTGAGCGCTTCCTGTCCCGCCAGACGCGCCGTACGCCGGGCTCCCTCGGCGACGCCTTCCAGCAGGCCCGTATGCACCAGCCGGACGGCAAGGTCGTCCAGGGTGAGGTCGTACGCGAGGACGAGGGGCCCGCCCCGCGGCGTGAGGATCCGCCGCTGACGCGCTGAGCGCGGTAACTGGGAGCGGAACAGGGCGGATTGGCCGCGCAGGCGTACAGCAGGTGTGCGAGCGGTCACGCCGTGTGGTGGCGCGGGCGGGCGAGGTCCGCAGGGGGCGAGAGGCGGGCATGAGGAAGCCCCGGCCAGTCGGGGGGAACCGGCCGGGGCGGTCCGAGGGTGCGGATACCGATGGCGGTCGCCTCTCGGCGGAAGGCTCCGTGGGGCTTCAGCCGAACGATCGTCCCCACGGGCACATGGTGAGGCCCGGGGACACTGTCCCACCGGCACCCGCACCCGTTGCAGCGCTTCGGCTCCGCGGATGATTCCGCAGGTGGGGGGTGACCTGACGCACACCGGGGCCCGCATGCGGACGTGGAAACGGGCCGGGGCCACTGCGTGGTGCAGTGGCCCCGGCCCGTTCGCGCGTCCGTTCGTCAGGCGGACTTGCGATTGTTGTTGTTGTCGCGCGGATGCACGGCAATGTTCATGGTGCCGGAGCGCAGGACGGCCAGCCGTTCGGCCAGCACTTCCTCCAGCTCCTCGCGGGTGCGCCGCTCCATGAGCATGTCCCAGTGCGTACGCGCGGGCTTGCCCTTCTTTTCCTCAGGGCCATCGCCATCCACCAGGAGGGCTTGTGCACCACAAACCTTGCACTCCCACTCGGATGGAATCTCGGCCTCTACCGAGAACGGCATCTCGAATCGATGTCCGTTCTGGCATGCGTACTCCACCGCCTGGCGCGGGGCCAGGTCGATGCCGCGGTCGGTCTCGTAGCTGGTCACCACAAGTCGCGTGCCGCGAAGAGCTCGCTCACTCATGAATCGTGCCTCCCGGGCTTGTCGCCCACAGGACAGGTGTCGCTGTCGTCGTCATCCGGTCAACGTCCGGTCGGCGGTGAAGATTCCCGTCACCGGGAGATGTGCCCACTCGTCGCCCACCACCGCCTGATGGAGGCGCTGCGCGCCGCTGCCTTCCTTCGTGCCGCCCCTTGTTGTACCCACCAATGCCCGGTTTGTCACATCTGGCAGCAGATGTCACCCAGCGCTTTCCACAGTTCAGCGCGCAGTAACGGTCCGCCTGGTGAGCCAAAGGCGTACACTACCGGCCCGCAGCCCCCACGCCTAAATCAGGGTCCCCCTCGGCGCGACCGCCCCACTCCGGTAACGGCTCGTCAGGGCGGTGCGGACGGCCCTTCCGAGAGGGTGCGGGCCTCACTCCGCGGGCCAGGACCCCCGGGCGGTGAGCACCTCCCGCAGGGCGCCGATGTCGTCGGTCATGATTCCGTCGACGCCGAGGTCCAGCAGGGCCGCCATCTGCCGTGGATCATTCACCGTCCACACGTGCACCTGCAAACGCCACGCGTGCGCGGCCCGGATCAGCAGTGGATCGACCACGCGGATGCCGGACTGCCGCTCCGGCACCTGCACACACACCGCATTGCGCCGGACCGCAGCCCCCAGCAGCCGGTCCAGGGGCACACCCCGGCCGTACGAGCGCATCCGCAGCCCCAGTACGCCGCGCGTGCCGAGCGAGGTCGCCAGCCGCGGGCCGGCCAGCCGCTGGGCCCGCGCGACGCGGGCCTCCGAGAACGAGCCGACGCACACCCGGTCCCAGGCGTCCGTACGGCGCAGCAGGTCCAGCAGTGGCCGGAGCGCCGCCTCCGCCTTGATGTCGACGTTCCACCGGGCCCGCGGAAACTCCTCCAGCAGCTCCTCGAAGAGCGGCAGTGGCTCCCGGCCCGCCACCCGGGCCCGGCGGACGGTCTGCCAGGGGAGCCGGCCGATCGCCCCGCCCCGGTCGGTGACCCGGTCCAGCGTGGCGTCGTGGAACGCCACGAGCCGGCCGTCCGACGTGGCGTGCACGTCGGTCTCCAGGTAGCGGTAGCCGAGCGCCACCGCGCGCCGGAAGGCCGCGGCGGTGTTCTCCAGCCCGTCCGCGGCGCCGCCCCGGTGGGCGAAGGCGAGCGGGGCCGGGTGGTCGAGGAAGGGGTGCCGTACGGGCAACCCGCGGGTGGTCAACTGCTGGGAGCGCATTGGCCAGAGGATATACAGGACGGGCCGGCCGGCCGTCGGCAACCGGCCACGGCCTCGGCCGGTCGGCGGTGGTGCGGCTCGGTGGGCGTACGCCGTGCTGCCTGCGTGGCGTGCTCCCTGCGCGGCGCGGCGTGGCGCACGCGCGGTACGGCGCCGGGGCGCCCGCCGTCCTCGCCCGCCGCCCCGGCCCGCCGCCCTCAGCGCAGCGTCTCACCCGGAAGATCGAGGATGCGCTCCGCCGCCGTCTCCAACTGGGCGAGGTCGTGCCGGGGGCTCTCCTCGGGCGGAACCGGACCGGCGTAGCTGGACAGGAACGTGTCGAGAACGACGTACGGGACGCCCAGCTCCGCCAGCGCCTCCAGGTCGGCGCGTACCTGGTCGACCGTGCCGTGGCCCGGCAGCCGGGACTCCGACTCCACCGGCCGCTCCGTGAGGTGCAGGGCGATCCGGGGTGTCACCGCGGGCGTCGGCCGGCCGGCCGCTTCCGCCGCGGCCTCCAGGACCGGCAGCCGCTCGCGGATCGTGTCCGCGCCCAGCGTGTACGGATGCCAGGCGTCCCCGAACCGCCCGGCCCGGCGCAGCGCGGCGTCGCTGAGGCCGCCGACCCAGACCGGCGGGTGCGGGTCGCGGACCGGGCCGGGTCCTGTGGTGATGTCCGTGTAGGCGACGTGCTCACCCTGGAAGGAGACCACCGGCCGCGTCCAGTGTTCCTTGATGCAGGCGAGGTACTCGTCGGTGATCCGGCCGCGGGACGCGTAGTCGACGCCGAGCGCCGCGTACTCCTGCTGCGACCAGCCGAGGCCCACGCCGAACACCAGCCGCCCGCCGCTGAACCGGTCCAGGTTCGCGGTCACGCGTGCGGTCTGCAAGGGGTGGCGGTACGGGAGGACGACGACCGTCGTGCCCAGCTCGATGGTGCTGGTCCGGCCCGCGAGCCAGGCCAGCGTGGTGAACGGGTCGTAGAACGGCGGCGGGAAGGCGCCCGCGACCTCCGGGGGCAGCGTCACATGGTCGGAGATCATCGCCAGGTGGTAGCCCAGCTCCTCGGCGCCGCGCACCCACGTCTCGATGCTTTCGGGGGTGGTGCCCTCCCCGTAGTTGAGGACGTTGATCCCGATCTTCACAGTCGCTCCCCTCGGTTGCTGCACCCCTCGTCGCCGGGCAGTAAAAGGCCAGGTCAGAGGGGTGGTTGATAGGGGGAGCGTAACAGTCGGCGCGGGCGGGGCCGGGGACGTGAGGCGATAAATCGGTACAAGGGTAAGGGAGTTGCGCCCAGGAGGCTGCGACGGTGGCCGAGGGCCGTGGGGTCAGGGGCGGGGCGCGGGCGCGGAAGCGGCAACGGGCTCGGACGACGCCACCACGCGGCCGCGCTGCCCGCCGATCGTGAAGAAGCGCAGCGAGAACTGGGCCAGCGGCCCGATGGCCAGTGCGTACAGCACGGTGCCCACACCCACCGAGCCCCCGAGGAGGAAGCCGACGGTGAGCACCGCGACCTCGATGCAGGTACGGACGAGCCGCAGCGGCCGGCCCGTACGGCGGTGCAGGCCGGTCATCAGGCCGTCCCGCGGGCCGGGCCCGAAGCGGGCGGAGATGTAGAGCCCCGTCGCCATGCCGTTCAGCAGGATCGCGAAGACGAGCAGGGGGATGCGGGCGGCGAGCGTGGTGATCTCCGGTACGAGGGTGAGCGTCGCGTCCATGACGAGGCCGAGGATCACGACGTTGGACACCGTCCCGAGCCCGGGACGCTGCCGCAGCGGAATCCACAGCAGCAGGATCAGTACGCCGGAGACGATCGTGACGGTGCCGATCGACAGGCCGGTATGCCGGGAAATGCCCTGGTTGAGGACGCTCCACGGCTCCAGGCCGAGTCCGGCGCGCAACTGTAGTCCCATGCTGAGGCCGTACAGGACCAGTCCGGTGTAGAGGTGGACGAGGCGGCGCGGCAGTCGCCGACCGGGCGTGGGGTCCGCGCGGCGGCCGGACGTCGCGTCCGCCTTGCTGTCGCTCGCGCCCTCCATGGCGCCGGACCTCCGGGTGCTGAACAAAATCTTCCCCCTCCTGGCATGATTGGACTGGCTCGTGACACTCTGTGGCTCGGAGATGATCAGTTTCCAGGGCCAATCCGGGAAAGGTGGACTGCTCACGATGGCGCAGTGGACTTCAGCGGTGGGGGCGTCGCAACTCGCCCGGCTGCTCCGGTCGCAGGACACCCGCGACGCCGTGGCACCGGCCGGCCGCCGCATCCCCGCCTACCGCGGCCTCGCGGACGGCGTCCGCCTCCTCGTCCTGGAAGGCCGGGTACCGGTCGCCGCCCGTCTGCCCGCGGAACGCGAACTGGCCGCCGCACTCTCCGTGAGCCGCACCACCGTCGCCGCGGCCTATGAAGCGCTGCGCGCCGAAGGGTTCCTGGAGTCCCGCCGAGGCTCCGGCAGCTGGACCGCCGTCCCCGCGGGCAACCCGCTGCCCACCCGCGGCCTGGAACCGCTGCCCCCGGAGGCGGCCAGCTCCATGATCGACCTCGGCTGCGCGGCCCTCCCGGCCCCCGAGCCCTGGCTGACGCGCGGTGTGCAGGGCGCCATGGAACATCTCCCGCTGTACGCGCACACCCACGGCGACTACCCGGCCGGCCTGCCGGCCCTGCGCCAGGCGCTCGCCGACCGCTACACCGCCCGCGGCATCCCCACGATGCCCGAACAGATCATGGTCACCACCGGCGCCATGGGCGCGGTGGCCGCCATCTGCCGCCAGATCACCCGGCCCGGCGAACGGGTCGCGGTCGACTCCCCGTCGTACGCCAACATCCTCCAGCTGATGCGCGACGCCGGCGCCCGGCTCGTCCCCGTCGCCCTCGCCGACCGCCTCGCCGGCTGGGACATCCCGGCCTGGCGCCAGGTCATGCGGGACGCCGCGCCCCGTATGGCGTACGTCGTCGCCGACTTCCACAACCCGACCGGCACCCTCGCCACCGAGGACCAGCGCCGCCGCCTGGTGGACGCCGCCCGCGCGGCCGGCACGGTCCTGGTCGTCGACGAGACCATGGCCGAACTCCGCCTGGACGACATCGGGATGCCGCGGTCCGTCTGCGCCTTCGACCCGGCGGGCAGCAACGTCATCACGGTCGGCTCCGTCAGCAAGGCGTTCTGGGCGGGGATGCGCATCGGCTGGGTACGGGCCGCCCCCGACCTCATCCGCAGCCTCGTCGCCGCCCGCGCCTTCGCCGACCTCGGCTCGCCGGTCCTCGAACAGCTCGCCATCGTCTCGCTCCTGGAGGGCGACGGCTGGGAGCAGGCCGTGGAGATCCGCCGCGACCAGGCCCGCGAGAACCGCGACGCGATCGTCGCCGCGCTCCGACGCCACCTGCCCGACTGGGAGTTCAGCGTGCCGGACGGCGGCCTCACCCTGTGGGCACGCACCGGCGGCCTCTCCGGCTCGCGGATCGCGGAGGCGGGGGAGCGGCTCGGTGTACGGGTGCCCTCGGGGCCGCGGTTCGGCGTGGACGGCGCGTTCGAGGGTTTCGTCCGGCTGCCCTTCACCGTCAGCGGAGCCGTCGCCGACGAGGCCGCGTCCCGACTGGCCGCCGCCGCCCGGCACGTGGCGAGCGGAACGGCCGCCGGCGAGGTGGAGACGCCGCACAGCTTTGTGGCGTGAGGCGGTGCGGGCACGGTCCCGCCCTTGGCGTGGTCAGCGGTCATCTCGTGCCGGTACGCCGGTCCGTGGCGACGGGTCGAGGACGGTGAAGTCCGCGTCGGACATCCAGGGAGTGGCCCCCGCCGGAGCGCACGGCAGGGCCGTCGGCCGGGGCCCATGAGCCGGATCGATCCTGCTGATCGGCGGATTCGTGCCGGCTCCCCGGGGCCGCCCCGGGCTGTACATCGGACATCCGTGGGGAAAGTCCGGCGAGAGCGGGACGGCGGGTGCGGTGGGGCGACGGCCGCTTCAGCAGTGCCCGCGCCGTGTGCGGCGGGGCGCCGGTCGCTGGGCGGCGTGGCTGAGGCGCGGTCGCTGACCGGGCCTCGGCGGGCGTCGCCCGCCGTGCTGCCGGCGACGCGCTCAGCCCTCCGCGCGCCCCGCGTCGGCCGTGCGGTGTGCCGGTGCCGGCCCGGACGGCTCGGTGATCTCCTCGGGGGCGGACGGCGCGGCCGGACCGACGGTGCCGAACAGGACGTCCACCCCGACGGCGCCACCCGCGACGGTCCTGCCCTCCGGGCCCGGGACGGTGCCCCCCGTCCCGCCCGCGACGGCGTCATCCGGCCCGCCCGTGCCGTCCGACCTGGCCAGGCCGGCTGCCGCGCTCAGGTCTTCGGTCGCGTCCTCCTCCATCGGAGCCGCGGGTTCCGGAAGCAGGTCCAGTACGGCCTGCCGGTGCGTCTCGCTCGTGGCGTCGTCGTACGGGTCGGGTGTGGCCGGGACCTGGAGGCGGAGCACCGGTCCGGTGCCCAGCCGCGCGTAGCCGCGCCCCGGCGGTACGTCGGTGGCCGGTGTGGTGTTCGGCGGCGCGCCGAGCACCGCCTGCACGTCCTCCGGCGTGGCCGGTCCCAGTATGACTCTGGCCCGGGTGTGCGTCAGCACCGGCTCGCTCAGCAGTCCGGCACTGTCGAGCTGGTCGGCCACCACCACCGTGACGAAGGCCGCCCGGCCGTGCCGCAACGGCACGTGCAGCAGGTGCTGCGGGTCGTCCCGCCCTTCGGCCACCGCGAGATGGGCCAGTGCGGTGGGCCGGTCCAGAAGAATCCACAGCGGCCAGCGGATGTCGTCCGGAGCCTGCCGCCCGGCCTGCCGCGCGCGGTTGGCGGCGATCAGCCGCCGCTCGGTCTCGTGCGCCGCCCACTCCAGCGTCGCCAGCGCCCCCGACAGCCCGGACTCGACGCCCATCACGCCGGTCCGCCCCGCCAGACACGCGTACTCGCCGGTCCCGCCGCCGTCGATCACCAGGACGTCGCCGTACGGCAGCGCTTGCAGCGCGATGGACCGCAGCAGCGTCGTGACGCCGACGCCCGGCTGCCCCAGTACGAGCAGGTGCGGCTCGGTCGACCGCAGGCCGGTCCGCCACACGACGGGCGGCACGTCACGCGTCTCCTCGCCGGCCTCCACCGGCAGCGTCCGCTGGACGGCGCCGGCATCGGTGAAACCGAGGACCGTCTCGCCGTGCGTCGTCACGAACCGCTGCGCCGCGATGTCGGTCGGCAGCGGCGGCAGCACCGTCAGCGTCAACTGGTTCGACTCCTCGTCCCACGCGAAGTGGTACTCCCTGCCGCGCCCCGACTTCGCGTACAGCACCTGCTCGATACGGGCCCGGGACGCCGCGTCGCCGTCGGTGAAGTACGCCGGGTACCGCAGCGTCAGCCGGGCCGGGCGCCCGGCCTCGTCGAACGCGTACTCGGTGAAGGCGCTCTCCCAGTCCCCGTCGTGGGCGTACAGGGGACTGGGATCGCCCTCGATCGCGAAGTACGGCACCAGCGCCTCGTACAGCGCCTGCAGGCGGCCGGTCTCCGCTTCCCCCGGACCGGCGGCGGGCTCCTCGGCCGGCTGCTGCTCCCGGCCCGCCCAGGCTGCCGCCGCCATCACCGTGACCAGCGCGAGCACCGGCCCGTACGGGACGAGCGCCACCGCCAGGACGCTGCCGGCGGCGACGAACAGCAGCGAGCCGCGCCGCTCCTTGGGCGTGTCGGACCAGCGTCGGCGCCCGGCGGCCAGCAGCCGGCGCAGCCCCCGGCTGATGGTGATCAGCGGGTGGAACACGTCGGCCGCACCGTCCGCCGCGGTACGCGCGAACTCGCGCCCGCGCGCGATCGGCGCGCTGTCGGTCAGGATGCGGGGCAGTGGACGCCGGGCCACATCATCTCCTGGGGGATCGTGCGGAGGCCGCTGCGCCCGCCGGGGACCACGGGCGGCCGGGCGCCGCCCGCCGGACGGGCGCGGGGGAGCGGACCGGAGGTCAGAGCTTGATGCCGCCCAGGAGGTTGGCCAGGCTCGCCCCGCCGGCCTTGATGCTCGGGGCGATCGCGGAGCCCGCGAGGTAGAAACCGAACAGGGCGCAGACCAGGGCGTGGGACACCTTGAGCCCGTCCTTGCGGAAGAACAGGAAAACGATGATGCCGAGCAGAACGACGCCGGAGATGGACAGAATCATGGAGTTCTCTCCTCGGTGGTGGGGACGGTCACCATGAGTCCTTCCAGCCTCACAGCAAGTATCAAGCCGCAAAAAGCCGCGAACGGGTGATTCACCGGCGAAACCCCCCGGCCGGCGCAACACAACTGCCCGGATGGCCCCCAAGGGCCACATAATTGCAGGTCAGGTCGCTAGTGGCGGAGACCGCAGCGGGCTGGGCGGGTGGGGCCGTCCGGTGGGCGTGGCGGCGCGGACCCGGGGCTCGCGGTGGCGCGGTACCGGGCCGGGCGGCGGGTCTGGCACCGTGGGGGCAGCGGCGGCCGGTGACCGCCCGCGCCGGACAACAGGAGCCCTCCGTGACAGCTGTGCTCTCCGCGCTGTTCGCCCTGTTGACGGCCGTGGCCAACGCCACCGGTACCGTGCTCCAGCGGATCGCGGCCCGCAAGGTGCCGCCGGGCGACGCTTTCAGCGTCCGGCTGTTCCGGCACCTGTTGCGCAGCCCGGCGTGGCTGGGCGGGATCGCCGTCATCGTCGGCGCCGCGGCGTGCCAGGCCCTGGCGCTGACACTGGGTTCGCTGTCGCTGGTGCAGCCCATCCTCGTCACCGAGCTGCCGTTCACGCTGCTCGTCGCCAGTGCGGTGGCGCGGCGGCGGTTGCCCGCGATCGGCTGGGCGGCCTCGGTCATGGTGGCCGCCGGCCTCGGTCTGGGGCTGGCCGCGGCCGCCCCGTCCGGCGGCAGCACCGAGGTGCCCGTCGGGAAGTGGGTGCTGACGCTGCTCGTCTCCGGGGGCGTCATGGCCGCCTGCGTGCTGGCCGCCCTGCCGAGGCCCCGGGGCAAGGCCCGTGCGGCCCTGTTCAGCTCCGCCTCCGCGATCGGTTACGCCCTGACCGCGACGCTGATGAAGGCGGCGACCGACACCTTCGACCGGCACGGGCCCGGCGCGTTCTTCGCCGGCTGGCAGACGTACGCCTTCGTGGCGGCGGGCGCGTGCGCACTGTTCCTGCTGGCCAACGCCATGGAGTCCGGCCCGCTGGTGGCGTCGCAGCCCGCACTCACCCTGGGTGAGGCGCTGGTCAGTCTGGCCCTCGGGATCGTGGTGTACGGGGAGCGGGTCCGCACCGGCTGGTGGCTGATCCTCGAAGGGCTCGGAGCGGTCATGGTCACGTGGGGTGTCGTGGTGCTGCCCCGGGCCGACACGGAGGGAGGGGACGGGGAAGGGGGCGGCGAAGGGAGAGAGGCGTCCGCGGACGGGCGGTCCGGTGACTGACCGGCGTGCCGGGACGGCCGGGGGCGGACGCGGAAATGCGGTGCCGCGGACCGTGGGGGACGGCTACCTTCCCGTCCATGGACGAACTCGCCTTGCTCAAGCGCTCCGACGGCCCGGTCACCCGGGCCCGCCTCGCCCGGGACCTGACCGCGCTCGGCCTCGGCGAAGGTGACACCGTGATGTTCCATACGCGGATGTCCGCCGTCGGCTACGTGGCAGGCGGGCCGGAGACGGTCATCGGCGCCCTCCGCGACGTCGTGGGCGAGCGGGGAACCCTGATGGTGACCTGCGGCTGGAACGACGCCCCGCCGTACGACTTCACCACCTGGCCGCAGGCCTGGCAGGACGCCCTGAGGGCCGAACACCCGGCGTACGACCCCGTGCTGAGCGAGGCGGACCACAACAACGGGCGCCTTCCGGAAGCGCTGCGCCGCATGCCCGGAGCCGTCCGCAGCCGCCACCCCGACGCGAGCTTCGCGGCGCTCGGCGCGGCGGCCGCCGCGTTGATGGCCGACCACCCGTGGGACGACCCGCACGGCGCCGACAGCCCGCTGGCGCGGCTGGTCGCGACGGGCGGCCGGGTGCTTCTGCTGGGCGCCCCGCTGGACGCTCTCACGCTCCTGCACCACGCCGAGGCCCTGGCCGAAGCGCCCGGCAAGCGGTTCGTGGACTACGAGCAGCCGATCCTCGTCGACGGGGAGCGGGTCTGGCGGCGGTTCCACGACATCGACTCGGAGGACGGGGCGTTCGACTACTCCGCCCTCGTGCCCGAGGGAACGGAAGCGTTCGACATCATCGGGCGGGACATGCGCGCCGCGGGCATCGGACGCAGGGGGACGGTGGGGGCGGCCGACAGCCATCTCTTCGAAGCCCGTGACGTGGTGGCCTTCGGCGTGGCCTGGATGGAGGAGAAGCTGGGCCGGGCGAAGGGGCCCGGCGGATGATCACATGGCGTCGGGTCACCGAAGCGGACTTCCCGCTCCTGCGGAACTGACCGGCGCAGCTGCACGTGGCCCGGTGGCGAACCGCGACACCTCGGCGGGGGGCGCGCGACTTCTGCCCGGTGACCAGGGACGAGGAGCTCGCGGAGGACCTGCTCGTCCTCCTCGACGACCGGCCCTGGGCCTGGTCCAGCGGTCCCGGTTCGCCGACTGCCCCGACCACTGGGACGAGTTGGCCGCCGTCACCGAGGTGACCGGCGAGACGACGGCTCTCGACCACCTCATCGGCGATCCGGGACAGAGGGGGCGGGGACACGGTCCGCGCATGAACCGGCCCCCTCCGGGCGACCTGGCGCGACCACCCGTACGCCCCGGCCGCCCTGATCCCCGTACCGGTCGCCAGCCGGGCTTCCTGGCGGGCCCGGGAGAAGGCCGGGCTGTGCCGTGCAGCGGAGGGCGAGCCCCGCCGCCGGCCGCGCGCACTGTGTCCACGGTGCGACGCGGCCGGCTCAGCCGACGCGAACGGACCGTGGGTGACGCGCGGACGGGCGGCGGAACTACCCGGCCGGACAGCGGGTGACGTCAGCCCTGGACCGGTGACGGGCCGGGCAGGTGGCCCAGGAAGTCGAGCAGCGCGGCGTTGACTTCGGCGGGCCGTTCCTGCTGGGTCCAGTGTCCGCAGCCGGGGAGGGTGATGCTGCGGTGCAGCTTCGGCGCGACCGTCTTGAGCGAGGCGAGGAGTTCGCCGATGCCGTGCAGCGACATCACCATGTCGCGGTCCCCGCCGACGTACAGCGCGGGCTGGTCGATGCCGCGGCCCCGGAAAGCGGCCAGCAGCTCGTTGTTCCGTCCGATGTTCCGGTACCAGTTGAGGGGGCCGGTGAACGCCCGCTCCCCGTGGCCCGCGTAGTCGCGGACGAACGCGTCGATGTCGTCCGGGGTGAGCCAGGCGGGCAGTCGCTCCGGTTCGGGGACCGAGTCGATGAGGGTCACGCCGTCGGGAACGATCCAGGGGCGCGGAGCGGTGGTGGCGGGGTTGTCGCCCGAGCCGCTGGCCAGGATGCGGCGGAACGTCGAGGCCGGGTCCCGTGCCAGCTCCGCGTCGGCGACGCCCGGCTGCTGGAAGTAGCACTGGTAGAAGCCGTCTCCGTAGAGCCGCCGCGTGACCTCCGGCGGTGCCATGCCCGCGGGCAGGATGGGCGGCACGCTGAGCCCTGCCACGGCCCGTACGACATCCGGGCGGAGCATGGCCGTCACCCAGGCGACGGGCGCGCCCCAGTCGTGGCCGACGACGACGGCCCGTTCCTCGCCGAGGGCGTGGATCAGGGCGATCACGTCGCCGGCCAGGTGCAGCAGGCTGTACGCGTCGGGGTCGTCGGGCTGCTCGCTGCGGGCGTAGCCGCGCTGGTCCGGCGCCACCACCCGGTATCCGGCCGCGGCGAGCGGGCCGAACTGGTGGCGCCAGGAGTACCAGCTCTCCGGGAACCCGTGCAGCAGCAGGACCAGCGGCCCCTCGCCCTGCTCGGCGATGTGCAGTGTGACTCCGTTGACTTCCACGGAGCGGTGCTTGACGGTGACGGTCACGTGTCCTCCGGCAGCTCGGGGCGTCGGCTGACGCCGTCGCCTGTCGTCCAGCGGAGGAAACCGATCGGTTTCCTCAGGAGAACCGTAGACCGTCGGAAGCCCTGGTGCTGTACTCGGGGGTATACCGGTCAGTTTCCACGCGGCACGGTCGGCGCGACCGACGCGGTACTCTCCTCGTATGTCCAGTACCGGCACAGCGTCCACCCGGGACCGGCTGCTCGACGCGGCGGCCGAACTCTTCTACCGCGAGGGCGCCTCCATCGGGGTCGAGGCCCTGTGCAGGACGGCCGGGGTCTCCAAGCGCTCGATGTACCAGCTCTTCGACAGCAAGGACGAGGTCTTCGCGGCCAGTCTGCGGCGGCGCGCCCCCGCCTACGAGGAACAGCTCGCCCTGCGTACCGTCGAAGCGGGCCCGCCGCGCACACGCATCCTGTACGTCTTCGAACGGCTCGAAAAGCTGGCGGAGACGGCCGACTACCGGGGCTGCCCCTTCCTGGCCGCACAGGTCGAACTCAAGGACCCCGGACACCCGGCGAGCATCGTCGCCGAGGAAGTGAAGCGGCATCTGACCGACGCCTTCCGTGCCGAGGCCGAGCGGGGCGGGGCGCGCGACCCCGAACTGCTGGCGCGTCAACTGACCCTGGTCTTCGACGGCGCGAGCGCGCGCGCCGGGGCACGGGTGGAGAGCCTGGCCGGGCTGGCCGTGACCACGGCGGCCGCACTGCTCGACGCGGCGGGCGTGGCCTGACCGGCCGAGGCGGGCGGGAGGCGGCGCGCCCGCGCCGGCGGGGACGTCACCAGTCGACCGGCAGGGTGAGCGGCGACTTGGCGGGGGATGTGTCGTCCCAGGTGGGGCTCTGTCCCGCCGCCAGGTGCAGGTGCGGGAAGCGGTCCAGCAGCGCTTCCAGGCCCACGGTCAGCTCCGCACGCGCCAGGTGCGCGCCGATGCAGTTGTGCGCGCCCCGGCCGAACGTGAGGTGCGGGTTCGGCCGCCGGCCCAGGTCGAGCCGCTCCGGAGCGGTGAACACGGTCTCGTCGAGGTTGGCGGAGGCCCAGCGCCGGAAGGACCGCGTCCCCCGCCCGGATCGTCTGCCCGCCCACTTCGAAGTCCTCGACGGCCTGCAGCACCACCACACCGTTCATCACCGGTACGTAGCGCAGGAACTCCTCCACCGCACTGGGCAGCAGAGCGCGGTCGTCCCGCAGGCGGGCGTACTGTTCCGGCTCGGCCAGCAGCGCCACGACGGCGTCGGACAGGAACATGGTCGTGGTCCGGTAACCGGCGACGAGCATCGACAGCCCGAAGCCCAGCACGCTCTCCTCGTCCAGCTCACCGTGGTCACACCGGCGGACCAGATCACTGAGGATGTCGCCGGCGGGCTCCCGCCGCTTTCGGACGATCAACGACCGGACGTAGTCCCGCAGCAGCGGGGTGACCCGCCGCGCCTCCGCCAGGGTGAGCAGCGCTCCCAGTGCCACGTCCGCCAGGGGGAGGTAGTAGTCGCGGTCCTCGTACGGAATGCCCACCGACTCGCACATCACCAGGAGCGGGAACGGCTCGGTGTACCCGGCGACCAGATCGGCGGGCGGGCCCCCGTCGGTGAACGTGTCCAGCAACCGCTCGGCGTCCGCGCGGAGCCGCGGCAGACGGCGCCGCACGGACCGGGCGTTGAACGCCTCGGACAGGGCCCTGCGCCGCGGGCCCTCCATCTCCATCATCGTGATCAGTTCCGGGCCGTCCGGCCGGTCCTGCTCCGGCTGGAAGGACCAGCCGTTGATGGTCGGCCTGATCAGCCGCGCGTCCCCGATGACCGCCCGGACGTCGTCGTACCGGGTCAGGAACCAGCTTGGCGTGTCCTCGTCGCGCAGCCGCGCCACGGGGCACTCCCGGCGCAGCCGGACGTACTCCGCGGGCGGTCCCATGGTGCCCGGCGGCGGCAAGGGCAGTTCGATCGAGGGGGGCGGGTGCCGGGGCGGCGCGGGATACCGTCGGACGACTGCGGCGTGCTCTGCACCGGGTTCCGCCTTTCCTCCGTGACGTCTCGCGCTTTCCTCCGTGACGTCTCACGGCGTCGCGTCCACCGCTGCCCCGGCCGCAGCCGCAACCACTCACGCAACGCCCCGTCCCTGACAGCTATTTCCCCTTTGTCGCAGTAGTTCACACAGTCTGTTCATACGCCGGGGGTGTTGCGGACCGTGGGCGGTACGGACATCGCCGCGCTGCGGCGGCCGGGCTCCGGCACAGACTCCGGCGCCAGGACGGCGTGCGCCTGGGTGCGGGCCGTGCCGGGCGCCGGGCCCGAGCTACGTGCGCCCGCGAATGCGCCCCCTTAACCACCGGTGAGAGGGCACCCGTGGGATGTCCCGCCCGCTCCACCCGACAGAGGTGATTGCTGTGCCCCATGGCGTCGTCAAGTGGTTCGACCACGAACGAGGTGCCGGCCTGGTCGCCCAGACCGGCGGAGGACCGGACGTCCTCGCCTACCGTTCGGCGATCCAGGGGGACGAACCGGCCCGCACCCTGACGACGGGGGAGCGCGTCTCCTTCAACCTCGTCGAGGACTTCGAGGGCATCCGGGCGGAGAACATCTACCGTCTCCCGGGCCGCTGCCGTTTCCCCGGCTGACGGTGGCCGTCCGGCTGCGCTGTGCGACTGCCTCACGATTTCCAGCGCAACCGGGCGGGAAAGCAGAAAGGTGCAGTCCAGTGTTGTCCAAAAGCGAACAAAGCTGATGGCGCTGGACGGCGCATGCTCCAATATCCGCACTCTCGCAGGCAAGGGTTTGCGGGACACGGCGGCGGGGCGTACTCGGGCCGACTGCGGGTGCCGTGACGGGAGGTCGTCACTCTCGTTGCCCGGGGCGTCGATGCGTCATGAAGTGAGGCACGGATGACGGCAGTGGAGGCCCCGCGGAACGGCGCGGGCGAGCAGGAGCTGTTCCGGGGGCTGGTGGAGTGTTCGCAGGACGCGATCCTGACCAAGACGCTGGACGGGCAGGTCACGTTCTGGAACGCGGCGGCGCAGCGGTTGTACGGGTACCGGGCCGAGGAGATGGTCGGCCGGCACATCGGGCTGCTGATCCCGCCGGGTCTGAAGGACGAGGAGGCCGGTCTGCTGGAGCGGATCGGCCGGGGTGAGCGGATCGAGCACCACAAGACGCGGCGGGTCACGAGCGGCGGCCGGGTGCTGGACGTGGACGTGTCCCTGTGGCCGGTCCGCTCCCGGCGGGGTGTCGTGCACGCCGCCTGTTCCATCACCCGGGACATCACCGACCGCAAGAAGGCGGACGCGCGGAGCGACGAGCTGGCGGTGGTGGTGGAATCGTCCCAGGACGCGATCCTCATCAAGAGGCTCGACGGCCAGATCACCTTCTGGAACACGGCGGCGCAGCGGATGTACGGCTACCTGGCCGGGGAGGTGGTGGGGCAGCACATCGGGCTGCTGATCCCGCCGGAGCTGAAGGACGAGGAGGCCGGTCTGCTGGAGCGGATCGGCCGGGGCGAGCGGATCGAGCACTACGAGACCCGCCGGGCCACCGGCGACGGCCGGATGCTGGACGTCGACGTGACCCTGTGGCCGATCCGCAACCGGGACAGCGTCATCACCGGCGCCTGCTCCACCATGCGGAACATCACCGACCGCAAGAAGGCCGAGCGGGAACTCGCCGAACTGTACGCGCAGCAGCGGCACATCGCCCTGGCCCTGCGGCTGATGGGTGCCTCCGAGCAGATCCCCGGAGCCCGCGCCGCCACCCGCTACCTCCCCTCCACCCAGGGGCAGGGCGTGGGCGGCGACTGGCTCGACCTGATCGACCTGGGCGCCGGCCGGGTCGGCGTGATCATCGGGGACGTCATGGGGCGCGGCCTGGACGCGGCCGTGGTCATGGGCCAGCTCCGTTCCGCCGCCCGGGCGCTGGCGCTCGCCGGAACGCCGCCGTGCGAGCTGATCCAGACGCTCGACACGTTCACCCGCGGGCTGCCGGAACAATTCGTCACCTGCACCTACTTGGAAGCCGACCCGGCGCTCGGCGAGGTGACCGCCTGCTCGGCCGGGCACCTGCCGGTCTGGCTCGTCGCCCCGGACGCGACGGTCGGCGCGCTGCCGGTGCCGACCGGCATCCCCCTCGGCGTGGGCGGCGTACCGCATCAGGAGGTCCGCCTGCCCCTGCGGGCCGGTACGACGCTGGCCCTGTACACCGACGGCCTGGTGGAGACGCCGCGCAGCGACATCGGGACCCAACTGGACCTGCTCACCGCCACCCTGGGCGAGGTCTTCACCACCACGGTGGACCTGGAGGAGGCCGCCGACCGCGTCCTGCACACCCTGCTCCCGGACACCGCCACGTACGCCGACGACGTCACCCTCCTGTTGGTCGGCTTCCCTGCCGCGCCGCTGGACACTGCGGCGGTGGACCTGCCCGGCACGCCGTCCTCGGTCCCGGAAGGCCGCCGCTTCCTGCTCCGTACCCTGCGGGCGTGGGGCCTGGCGACGCTCGCCGACACGGCGCTGCTGCTGTCGTCGGAACTGCTGACCAACGCCGTCTGCCACGCGCGGGGGCCGCTGACGCTGCGCGTCTGGTACAGCGCCCGGGAGTTGGGCGTGGAGGTCGTGGACGGCAGTACGCCCCGGCCCCGGGCCCGGGTCGCGGACACCGCCGAGGAGAACGGCCGCGGCCTGATGCTCGTCGAAGCCCTCGCCGACGCCTGGGGCACGCGCCCCGACGCCGTCGGCAAGACCGTCTGGTTCACGCTCCGGACGGCTCCGGCCCTGGCCGCCGGTGCCCGGCAACGCGACATGGACGCGGGCGGCGGGCACGAGGTGTCGGGAGTGGCCGAACCCGCCTCCTGAGGGCGGGAGCAGGGCAGTTCGGCGGGCTGCGCCGACCGGGTGATCGTCGCGGTCGTACGCATGGGGCGCGGGGCGGTGGGCAGTATCGACTCGCCTCGTTCCTCGGGGAAGATGAACGAGGCCCCAGGCGGGCCGGGGTCGTTCGGCGGCGGAAGGCCGGTGACGACGGCGCCCCGGCCCGCCCACTCCGTGACAGCGCCGACCGTGCCGGCATCAACGCGGGCAAACAAGTCGTTCACAATAAAGCGTTGACGTGTTTTCGTGTCGGTCCCATGCTGACTCCATGACATCGGCCTCCGAACAGCCCGGACAGCCCGAACAGCCCGAACAGCATCCCGACACGGACCCCTTCCCGCTGCCGGACGCGCAGCAGGCTCGTGCGCAGCGGGTGCACGCGGCGCTGTTCCGGGTCGCGGAGCGGCACGCGGCCACCGAGGAACAGCGGGCGCGGCAGCGGCATCCGTCCGTCCTCGGCCCGCACGAGGCCGTACGGCTGGTGGCGTTCCTGATGAGCGGGGCGGCACGGCTCGAAGAGGGCGAACCGGAGGTGGACCGGGCGGACATCACCGCGGCGTTGAGCCTGCTGCCGCTGGTGCGCGGCGAGCTGGACGAGCTGGAGGCCGGCCTGCTGCGGATGGCCCGCGGACGCGGCATGACCTGGCCCGAGGTGGCCTTCGGGCTGGGGCTGGGCACCCCGCAGGCGGCCCGACAACGGTACGAGCGGCTGTCCGGCCGTGTCCGCGACACGGGAGAGACCGAAGA
Source organism: Streptomyces sp. NPDC045470 (assembly GCF_040646595.1). NCBI lineage: Bacteria > Bacillati > Actinomycetota > Actinomycetes > Kitasatosporales > Streptomycetaceae > Streptomyces > Streptomyces sp. NPDC045470. Next base: position 169,126 of record NZ_JBEZAN010000009.1, on the reverse strand, counting down.
GGAGTAGCGGACGGCGGCGGCCGTGCCGGAGGTTCGGCCGGGAGCAACCCTCCCTGAAGGCCGGGCCTCTGCACTAACCTGACGTGGCATCACCAGCGGTACGGTCGGTGACACATCGGGGGACCCGTGCCTGACGATCTCGGATTCGACAAGCTGCTCGACGACGACGGTTTGGTGGCCAGGCTGCTCGGCAAGACCCGTGCGGGCCGCAACCGCAAGCCGCTGCACGGTCCCGACCTGCCCGTCGTTCTGCTCGTCGGCGGGCCCGGCACGGGCAAGGGCCGGTTCCTGCGGTGTGTACGGGGCGAATTCGGCCGCCACGTACCGACGGCGCACATCGACTGCGGACTCCCGGTGTACCGGGAGCAGGCGGAGCAGCACCCGCAGACGCGCTCGGTGCCGACGGAGGTGCTGCGCGAGGTGGCCCAGCAGTTCGGCGCCTGGCAGGGCGACGGCGGAGCGGTCGCCACCCCGCGCCTGTACGCGGGCCTCGCGGCGGTCGCGGCCAGCGATCCGCTCGCCGACACCGCCACCCTGGTCAGCGAGGTGCAACGGCACGACAAACTGCTGCCGCGCGGCTCCTTCTGGCGGGGGGTGCTGAACCGGGCGGGCAGGGCCTACGTAGGCGTCGTCGCGGGGCTGGTGGCCCACCCGGGGGCCGTACCGTTCATCAACGCCGTACTCGACGAACTGCTCGCCCGCACCTCCCAGGAGGGCAAAGCCCTGCTGGCGGCGTGCTACGGCGAGTACACGGGCGCGGGCGGCCATCCGAAGCTGGGGCTGCACTCGCTGGCCTCGCACTTCCAGCAGGGCGGTGAAGCACGCGAGGTCGCCGAGGGCTTTCTCTTCCGCGCGCTGCGGCAGGACATCGAAGCCGCGTACGTGTCGCTGCTGGGCCGGCTGTCCCGGGCCGGGCGGCCCGCCCTGCTGCTCGACCACGCGGACAACGCCCTCGGCAGACGGCTGCTGAGACCGGTGCTGGAAGACCGCGAGCGGGGGCATCACGACCGGCTGGTGGTCATGGCGACCGCCCGGCGGGAGGACGGCGGGCGCTTCCTGCACCACGTCGGAGGCGCCGGGGGTACGGACGACGACGCGCCCGTCAGCTGGCGGCCCTCCGACGGCGGCCTGCCGCGGTGGAGCCGTCCCTCCGGCGGTGTACCCGGTCTGACGCCCCTGTCGCGCGGCGTCCTCCTGGTCCGGATGCCGATGCTCACGCGCGACCAGCAGTCCAGGGAGACGGCCCGCCTCCAGGTCCGGCGGGCGCTGGGTGACAACGCCGCCCAGCTCCGCATCGACAGCGGCATCCACCGGCTGAGCGGCGGGCGCCCGCTGTTCGTGACCCGGCTGGGCGAGGCGACCGCGGCGCTGACGTTCCGGGAGCCCGGCGCGGACACCGACTGGGCCCTGCTGGAGGCGCGGGTGCGCGCCGGGGAGGACGCGGAGGGACGCCCGGTCGCGGACCTCCTGCTGGACGACCTCGTCGTCCGGCAGCCTCCGGAGGATCTCCCGCCGGAGCAGCGCGGGCACTGGCTCGACCTGCTCAGCCACCTGTCGGTGGCCCACGACGCGGAGTGCGCCCAGACCCTGATGCACGAGGTGCAGGCGGGCCGGGACGAGCGCCTGTCCGCCTACCGCATCGCCGAGCTGCTGCGGGACAGTGGCTGGCCGCACTGCCCCCGGCACTTCATCGGCGACCTCGGCCTGCGCCGCCTGCTCATGCGGCGCCTGCACCGGCTGCGCGCGAACGGCGCGGCCTGGCTCGGCGACCACACCCTGCTGCGGGACCACTACCGCGCCCTGGAGGCCGACGAGGCCGACGAACTCTTCGGCTCCGCCGCCGCGCACGGCATGCACCACCACCTGGCGGTCGGCGACGCCGAGGCGGTCACGGACTACCTCGACCGCACCTTCCTCACCCGCAGCGCACGGGTCTGGTGCGACGAACTCCTGGCCATCGCCGAGGCGCCGCTGCTCGGCCGTACCGACGACCGGATCGCGCGGGCACTGGGCGAGGCAGAGGTGACCGGTGACGTGCGGCACAAGCGCATCGACCGGCTGCTGCACGCCGTACGGCTCTGTGAGGACCGGACGGAACCGCTCGACGAGGCCGTGGCCGACGCCCTGCCCAAGCTGCTGGAACGGCTGGGGGAGGAACCCGCCGCCGGGGCCGGCACGCTGACGCAGACGGCCCGCGACTGGCGGGACCGGCTCGCCAACAAGCAGCCGCTCAGACCGTGCACCTGCACGAGACACATCGGCTAAGGGAGGGTGCGGCGTTGCTGAACTGGCTGTACAACACGTTCTGGGCCACCTGGATCCGCAAGGCCTGCACGGTGCTCGTCGTACTGGCCGTGGTCGTTCCCCTCGCCGTCATCATTCCGGGCCGGATCGGGGCCCCCGAATTCTGCGCCGAGGGAGTCGAGCGGAGCGCCGGTGAATGCATCGGTGTCAACGGCTCCGGTTACGACTTCGGGACCCCGGAGATCCATCAGGTGGCCGACGCGATCGGCCGGGAGAACAAGCGCATCGCCGGGGAATCGGACATCGTCAGTATCGCGATGATGCTGCCGTTGCAGCCGAAGACCGACGCTGAAAGCGCCCAGCTCCGCAGCGAACTGCAGGGCGCTTATCTGGCGCAGTACCGGGCCAACCGCTCGGAGAACAAACCGCTGCTGCGCCTGGTGCTGGCCAATCCCGGTGCCGATTACGCGCAGCAGGAAAAGGTGGTGGACCGGCTCGCGGCGATGGCGGACTCCCCGCGCGACAACCTGCGTGCCGTCACCGGCTTCAACCTCAGCCTCGACCACACGAAGAAGGCCGTCGCCCGGCTGACCGGCACACTGCGGATTCCGGTGCTCGCCAGCAGGGTCAGCGCCGATGACCTCGCCAATCCCGACGACCGAAGCGGCTCGCTCCCGTATCCGGGACTGGCCCGGGTCATTCCCACCAACCGGCAGCAGGCGGCCGCGCTCGCCAATTTCCACGGCGGACTCCGGGACGCGGAAACCGTCCTGGTCAAGGACCTCCGCCCGAACGACATCTACGACGAGTCGCTCGCCAAGGCGTTCAGCCGGCCGGAACCCGGACCGCCCGGCCCGAAGGACCAGCCGTTCACCTCGCCCGGCATCAACGACCTGGGCGACACCGGAAACGACTTCACGACGATAGGGCACAACATCTGTGCGTCCGACGCGCGGGTCGTCTATTTCGCGGGGCGCCCGGCCCATCTGCGGCTGTTCGCCCTGAAACTGGCCGAGGTCCCGTGCCACGGGAAGAAGTACACCGTCGTCAGCGGATCGGGTGCGGCGACGCTGGACCGGTACATGAGCCGGGGCGACTGGGAGGCACTGCGCGGCGACGACGGGGCGGGCGCCACGATCACCGTGCAGTACGCGGCCCCGGGGCACCCGGACGCCTGGGACGCGTCCCTGCGCACCTGGGAGAAGGAACGGCGGGCGGACACCGGCAAGGCGCCGGCGGCCGGGGACCGGCCGGCGTACCTGACGGAGCCGCAGGGCGAGCTGCGGGAACTCCGCCGCCTGATCGATCGGCAACCCGGCGGTGACATCGGGCCGGTGACCCTGGAGGACTCCCGCACGATGCTGGTCCACGACGGCGTACGCACCATCGCCTCGGCCGTCTTCCTGGCCAACGCCCAGGCCGTCGGCACGGCGGTGCCGACACGGGAACGCGTCGCCGCCCAGTGGCCACGGCTGGAGGCCCGGTACCGGGTGCGGGGCACGAGCGGCTGGATCTGCCTGACCAACGGGGGCAACGCCTACGACAAACCGGTGGCCGTCGTGAAGCTCGACCCGGGCACCCGCCGGGTGGCGTTCGTGGGGCTGGGCTGGCCGGAGAGGAAACCCCAGCCGGCCGACTGCGCGGTGCCCAGCGGCACCGGCTGAGGAGGACCGGCCCGGCCCCGGACGGACCGGGCCGGGCTTTCCTTCATCTCCGCAGTTTGTCGGAACGTCGTTCCACCGGCACTCGTCCAGAGCCGGTTCGCGGGTTCCCCCGATGGGGCGGGCTGCCGGTGAGCGCGGTGTGGCGGGCCGCGCGCCGGGAGAACCTGGTCCCGGACGTGCCCGCGGTTTTCCGGAAGCGGTGTGCAGGCGATCGGGCGCAAAAAGGCCAGGGGCAGTGCTCATATCCTCCCGCACAACCCCGGTATTCCCGTTGCCGGGGCAGGGGCGGCCGTGCGGCGTGGTGCCGGACGGCCGACGGAGTCCCCGGCTGTGCACCGCTGAGTGGAGTGTGACGATGTGACTTCGACTGTTTCCGGGCCCGGCGCAGGCGTCGCGGGTGCCGCCGCGGAAGGTGACTTCGCCCGTGAACTGACCCGGGATTCCCTGCTGCGGCTGGCTCGCCGGGAGATCACCGCCATTCACGTACCCGGCTTCTGCGACCGGCGGATCGCGGCGGAAGCGGCCCGTAAAGCCGTGCGGCACAAAGCGCTGGGAAATTATCACAAGAAATGGACGAGTACGGTGGGACGCGTGCACCTGCCGCACATCGACACGGCGTGGAATCCCGAACTGACGGCCCGTTACCACGATGCCGCGCTGCCCTCGATCCACGAGGTACGCGCGCTGTTCGCGCCGTATCTGTCCCCGGTGGACCAGGTACGTCTGCTGCTCCAGGAATGCTGGCCGGCCGGCGCCGACCTGCTCCGCCTGCGCGGCCGGCCGTGTTTCGTCGGCGCGCTGCGGGTGTTCCACCCGACAACCTCGGCCTTCCTTCCGCACAACGACCGCATCGAGCAGGAGACGGACGCCCCGGAGATCGCGGGGGTGACCGAGCAACTGGCCGCCAACGTCTATCTCCGGGTGCCCGAGGAGGGCGGCGACCTCCAGCTCTGGCGGCGCGAGCCCACGAGCGCGGAGACCCGCACGATCCTGGAGGTCGAGGGGCTGGATCCGGCGACCGTGGAACCCCCGGTCCACGTGATCCGCCCACAGGCGGGCGACCTGATCATCTTCAGCTCCCGGATGCTGCACGCCGTCACCCCGGCCCGGGACGGGCACCGCGTCGGCATGGCGGCGTTCATCGCCTGCAAGGGGACCGACGAGCCCCTGCGGTACTGGAGCTGACCGGCCGGGGCCGCGGGCCCCGCCGCGCCCGGCACCGCCGGCGGCGAAGCGCCGTCCCGACACGCGCCCGTTGTGCGAGAGGTCTACCGAAGTGACGTTCGAAGAGCAGGCCGGCCGACTGCCCGGCGCAGTGCCGGGCGGTGCCTCGGGCACCGGCCAGGGTGCCCCGCCGGCGACGCTGGGCGAGCTGTTCACCCGGCAGGCGGACCGGACGCCCGACGCCGTCGCCGTGGCGGACGAGACCGTACGGATGACGTACGCGCAGGTGGAAGCCGCCGCCAACCGGCTGTCCCGGGTGCTCCTCGGCCGGGGCGTCGGCCCCCGGCAGGTGGTGGCGCTGGCGCTGCCGCGTACGGCGGACCTGGTCGTGGCCGTCCTGGCGGTGCTCAAGTGCGGTGCGGCCTACCTGCCGGTGGACCCCGGGTACCCGGCCGAGCGGATCGCGTTCCTGCTGCGGGACGCGGCGCCCGCTGCCGTACTGACGGCGCGCGAGGTGGCGGGCGCGCTGCCCGCCGCGAGCGGCGTCCCCGTGGTCCTGCTGGACGACGACCGTACGCGGCGTCTCCTGGACCAGGCTTCGCCCGCGCCCGTCACCGACACCGACCGCGGCGGACGGCCGGACCCGCGCGACTGCGCGTACGTCATCCACACATCGGGCTCCACCGGCACCCCCAAGGGCGTCGTGGTCACCCACGCCAACGTCGTCCGGCTGCTCACCTCCACCGCGCACTGGTTCGGCTTCGGCCCGGACGACACCTGGACCCTCTTCCACTCCTGCGCCTTCGACGTCTCGGTGTGGGAGATGTTCGGCGCGCTGCTGACCGGGGGGCGGCTCGTGATCGTGTCGTACCGGGCCGGCCGGGTGCCCGCCGAGTTCCTGGCACTGCTGGCCCGCGAGCGGGTCACCGTCCTGTGCCAGACACCGACCGCCTTCGCCGCGCTGATGACCGCCGACGGCGAGCGCCCCGACGTCCTGCGGGACGCGCCGCTGCGCGTGGTCGTCCTCGCCGGAGAGGCACTCGACCCCGCCCGGCTCGCCGGCTGGTACGACCGGCACCCCGACGACGCGCCGCTGCTCGTCGACATGTACGGCACGACCGAGACCACCGTGCACGCCACCTACGCCGCCTGTGACCGGGCCGGCGCCCGCCCCGGCGCGCCGAGCGTCATCGGGGAGCCGGTTCCGGACCTCACGCTGTACGTGCTGGACGACCGGCTGGGCGAGGTGCCGCCCGGCGGCACGGGCGAACTGTACGTGGCGGGCGGCGGGCTGGCGCGCGGCTACCTGAACCGTCCCGGACTGACCGCCGGACGCTTCGTGGCCTGCCCGTCCGGCCCGCCCGGCGCGCGGATGTACCGGACCGGCGACCTGGTGCGGCGCGGGCCCGGCGGCCGTCTGGAGTTCGCCGGCCGCTCCGACGACCAGCTCAAGATCCGCGGCTTCCGTGTCGAGCCGGGGGAGGTGGAGTCCGCCCTCGCGGCCCACCCGGACGTCGCCCAGGCCGCGGTGGCCGTACGCCGGGACGCGGACGGAGGGCCCAGCCTGGTCGGTTACGTCGTGCCGCAGCCGTACCCGCGTACGAAGTCGTACCACGGGGGCACCGGGCGCGCGGCGGACACCGACGCGGCCCTGGCGGCCTGGCGGCAGGTGTACGACGACCTGTACGCGGCCTCCGGACGCCGGCCCGCTGCCCTGGGCGAGGACTTCGCGGGGTGGCGGAACAGCGCCGACGGACGGCCGATTCCGCCGGAGCAGATGCGTGAATGGCGGGACGCCACCGCCGACCGGGTGCGGGCCCTGCGGCCCCGGCGGATCCTGGAGATCGGCGTCGGCACCGGGCTCCTCCTGGCCCGGCTCGCCCCGCACTGCGAGAGCTACCGGGGCACCGACCTGTCCGCCGAAGCCGTCGCCGGACTGCGCGGCGCGCTCGCGGCGGACCCCGCACTGGCCGCCCGCACCACCCTGACCTGCCAGGCCGCCGACGACCTGCGAGACCTGCCGGAGGGCGGCTTCGACGTCGTCGTACTGAACTCCGTCGCCCAGTACTTCCCCGACGCGGACTACCTCCTCGCCGTGCTGCGCGGCGCCCTCGACCGCCTCGCGCCCGGTGGCGCCCTCTTCGTCGGCGACGTGCGCGACCTCCGGCTGAACCGCCACTTCCACACCGCACTGCAACGGCGACGCGCGGCGGCCCGAGGCGCGGCCCCGGACGACGCGGAACTGGCCGCGGCGGCCCGGCGGAGCCTCGCGCGCGACCAGGAACTGCTGATCGCCCCCGGCTTCTTCACCGCCCTGCCGCACGGGCCGCTGCCCGGGGTGAGCGCGGTGGACGTCCGCGTCAAACGCGGGCGGCACCACAACGAGATGAGCCGCTACCGGTACGACGTGGTGCTGCGCAAAGGCCCGGCCCCCGTGGTCTCCCTCGCCGACGCGCCCCGCGTGCGGTGGGGGAGCGAGGTGCCCGGCCTGCCGTCGCTGGCGAAGCGGCTGCGCACCGGCCGCCCCGGAGCCCTGCGGGTGAGCGGCATCCCCAACGGGCGCTTGGCCGCATACGGTCCGGCCGGCTCCGGACGAGAGCCCGCCGTCGATCCGGAAGAACTGCACGAGCTCGCGGACACGGCGGGTTACCAGGCGCTCGTCACCTGGTCCGAGGCGGACGACGGCAGCCTGGACGCCGTGTTCCTGCGGGGCGGGGAGGAGGGCGGGAGCGCGCCGTCCGGAACGGCACCCGTCATGGCGTACACCGATGTCCACCTCCCGGCGGTACGCGCCCGCGGCGACCTGCGCTCCCTGCGGGCGCTGACCGGCGAACCGGCCCGGCGCCGGGCCGACGCGGCGCTGGGCACCGCCGTACGCGACACCGTCGCGGCCCGGCTGCCGCACCACCTGGTCCCCTCCACCGTCCTGGTCCTCGACGCGCTGCCGATGACGGTGAACGGCAAGCTGGACCGGCGGGCGCTGCCCCAGCCGGACACGGACGTCACCCACCGTGCCCCCGGCGGACGCGCACCGCGCGACGCCCGGGAGGACATCCTGTGCGGTCTCTTCGCGGAGACCCTGTCCCTCGCCGAAGTCGGCCCCGACCAGGATTTCTTCCGCCTCGGCGGGCATTCGCTGCTGGCCACCGGGCTGGTGAACCGGGTGCGGTCGGCCTTCGGTACGGAGCTGGGCCTGCGCGCGGTGTTCGAGTCACCGACCCCGGCGGGCCTGGCCGCGCGGCTCACCGGCGGGTCTACCTGCCGTCCCGCGCTGACGGCCCGGTCCCCGCGCCCCGCCGAGCTGCCGCTGTCCTTCGCCCAGCGCCGGATGTGGTTCCTGCACCGCCTGGAAGGACCGCGCCCCACCCACCATGTGCCGCTCACCCTCGGACTCTCCGGACGGCTCGACCGGCAGGCACTGGAAGCGGCGCTGCGTGATGTCGTGACGCGCCACGAGGCCCTGCGCACGGTCTTCCCGGAGGACGGCCGGGGGCCGCGTCAGTCCGTACTGCCCCCGGAGGCCGTGCGGCTCAGGCTGACCGTCACCGGGACCACTCCGGATGCCGCGCACCGCCTGGTCGACGAGGCCGCGCGCCAAGGGTTCGACCTCGCGGCCGAACCGCCCGTACGCGCCTGCCTGTTCGTCCTGGGTCCGGAGGAGCACATCCTGTCCCTGACGCTGCACCACATCGCGGCGGACGGCTGGTCCCTGGCCCCGCTGTGGCGCGACCTCTCGCACGCCTACGAGGAGCGCCGGCACGGATGCCCGCCGTCCTGGGCCCCGCTGCGCGTGCAGTACGCCGACTACACGCTGTGGCAGCGCGACCTGCTCGACGCGGACGACGGAACCGGCAGCACCACGGCCGCCACCCAACTCGCCTACTGGACGAAGAAGCTGGCCGGACTACCGGACCGCATCGCCCTGCCCTGCGACCGGCCGCGCCCGGACACGCCCACCGGGCGCAGCGGGACCTGCCGCTTCCAGTGGGACAGCGGGCTTGCGCAAGCGGTGCGCGCGCTGGCGCGGGAGTGCGGCGCGACCCCGTCCATGGTGGTGCAGGCGGGGCTCGCCGCACTCCTGACGCGGCTGGGCGCGGGCGAGGACATCCCGGTCGGCACCCCCGTCGCGGGACGCACCGACGAGGCGCTGCACGACCTGATCGGCTTCTTCGTCAACACGCTGGTGCTGCGCGTCGACACGTCGGGCGCGCCGGACTTCCGTACGCTCCTCACCCGGGTACGCGAGACCGGCCTGGAGGCGTACGCCCACCAGGACGTGCCCGTCGAACGGGTCGTCGAGGCCCTGCGCGCGGACCGTCCGGGCGACCGCCACCCGCTGTTCCGGACGATGCTGGTCTGGCAGCACACCCCGGCCGCCGCCCCCGCCCTGTCCGGTGTCACCGCCGAGGCACGGGAGCTGGACACCGGCACCCTCGTCACCGACCTGGAGATCAGCGTCACGGAGACGCCCGGCGCACCCGCCGGGACGGGCACCCTGACCGGCGTCGCCCACTTCGACGCCGACCTATTCGACCACGCCACGGTGGAAGCCTTCCTGGAACGGCTGCGGAACCTGCTGGCGGACGGGACAGCCGACCCCGACCGGCCGATCGGTGACCTGGACGTACGCACGGCAGAGGAGTGTGACACCGCCACCGGCCCGTACGGCCGGCACGCCCTGCTGCCGGAGCTGTTCGCGCGCCAGGCGGCCCGTACACCCGGCGCCCCGGCCGTGACCTTCCGCGACACCACCCTGACGTTCGGCGCGCTCGACGCCGCCGCCAACCGGCTGGCACGGGCGCTCATCGAGCGGGGCGCCGGGCCCGAACAGTTCGTGGCACTGGAGCTGCCGCGCTCGGCGGACCTCGTCATCGCCGTACTCGCGGTGCTGAAGACCGGTGCGGCCTACGTGCCCCTGGAACCCGGCCACCCCGCCGAACGCAACGACAAGATCCTGCGTGCCGCCCGCCCGGTGCTGCTGCTCACCACCCGCACCCCGGCGGCCGTGCCACCCGTGCCGCACCTCACCTGGGACGGCCCGGAGCTTACCGACGCCCTCCGCCGGTGCTCCGACGCCCCCGTACACGACCACGAGCGCGCCTGCCCGCTGCTGCCCGCCCACCCCGCCTACGTCATCCACACCTCCGGTTCCACCGGCGAACCCAAGGGCGTGGTGGTCCCGCACCGTGCCGTCGCCCGCCTCTTCCGCGACGCCCCGCACCTGGACTTCCGCGCCGACGACGTCACGGCGCTGCTCCACTCCCACACCTTCGACCTCTCGGTCTGGGAGATGTGGGGACCACTCCTGCACGGCGGCCGCCTGGTCGTGGTGCCGTACGAGGAAAGCCGTTCCCCGGGGGAACTGCTGCGACTGCTCGTGCAAGAAGGCGTCACCCAGCTCCACCAGACGCCGACCGCCTTCGGGCAACTGACGCACGCCCTCCGCGAAGAGCCCGGCCTCGCCGGAGAACTGGCCTTGCGCCGGGTGGAACTGGGCGCCGAAGTGCTGCTGCCCCGCACCGCGCGGGAGGGCCGGGAACTGCTGCCCGGCGCGCGCTTCGTCCACGCGTACGGCCCCACCGAGACCACGGTGTTCGCCCTCACCGGATTCCTCGACGGGCCCCTGCCGGACACCCGGGCCCTGCCGCTCGGCCGGCCACTGGGCGGCACCCGTGCCTACGTCCTGGACGACGCGCTGCGCCCGGCCCCACCGGACGCGGCGGCGGCACTGTACCTCGCGGGCACCGGGGTGACGCGCGGCTACCTGGGCCGGAGCGCGCTCACCGCCGAGCGCTTCGTGGCCTGCCCGTACGGGCCGCCGGGGGAGCGGATGTACCGGACCGGGGACGTGGTCCGCCGACGCGCCGACGGTTCGCTGGAGTTCGTGGGCCGCGCGGACGAGCAGGTGAAGGTACGGGGCTTCCGCATCGAACCGGGGGAGGTACGGGCCGCGCTGACGTCGCACCCCGCGGTCGGCACGGCAGCGGTCGTCGCCCGCGAGGACCGGCCGGGCGACCGGCGACTGGTCGCGTACGTGACCCCTGCCGCCGGACGGGCCGCCGACCCGCGGGAGCTGCGACGGTACACGGCCGGACGGCTGCCGGACCACATGGTCCCCGCCGCGGTCGTCGTCCTCGACGCGCTGCCGCTGACCACCGCGGGCAAACTGGACCGCGCCCGCCTCCCACGGCCCGACCACACGGCGGCCTCCGCACACCGGGCGCCCCGGGACGACCGCGAGCGGACCCTGTCCCGCCTCTTCGCCGAGGTGCTCGGCCTCGGCACCGGCACGGCAGGCGCGGACGAGGACTTCTTCGAGCTCGGCGGCGACAGCGTCATCGCCGTCCAGCTCGTCGGCCGGGCCCGGCGGGCGGGGCTCGCCCTGACCCCGCGTGACGTCTTCCGCCACCGCACCGTCGCAGGCCTCGCCGCACGGGCGGGCGCGGCGCGGCCCGCACCCGCCGTACCCACCGGCCACGACAGCGGCCCGCTGCCCCTCACTCCCGTCATGCACGCTCTCCGGGAGTCCGGCGGGCCGGTGGCGGGCTGTCACCAGTCGGTCCTGGTGCAGGTGCCGCCCGGTCTCGGCATCCGGCACCTGGCCACCGCGCTGCGCACGGTGATCGGCCACCATGACGCGCTGCGGCTGCGGTTGAGCCGGGTGGGGGGAGTGGCGTGGACCGTGGAGGTCGCCCCGCCGGGAGCGGAGTCCGGTACGGCCGGGAGCACCGGAGCGGGCACCGGCACCGACACGGTTACCGACGCGGATCTCGTCCGCCGCGTCGACGTCACGGAGCTGGACGACGCCGCGCTCGACGCCGCCGTACGCCGCCACAAGGACGCCGCGCGGGACCGCCTGGACCCGGAGTCGGGACGGGCCGGGGGCCTCCTCCAGGCCGTCTGGTTCGACGCCGGTCCCGTCAGGCCGGGGCAACTGCTGCTGACCGTCCACCACCTCGCCGTCGACGGCGTCTCCTGGCGGGTGCTGCTGCCCGACCTGCGCGCCGCCTGGGAAGCCGCCGCGGCCGGCCGCCGCCCCGCGCTCGAACCGGTCGGCACCTCACTGCGTGCCTGGTCCCAGCGGCTCACCGACCTCGCCCAGCAGCACGACCGGCTCGCCGAACTCCCCCTGTGGACCGGCATGACCGACACCGCCGAACCACCCCTGTCCCGCCTCCCGTACGACCCGTCCCGGGACCTGACGAGCACGGTGCGGCGGCTGACCCTGGCTCTGCCGCCGGAGCAGACGGCTCCGCTGCTCGGCCCGGTGCCCGCCGCCCTCCACGGCACGACCGACGACCTTCTGATCACCGCTCTCGGTCTGGCTGTCACCGAGTGGCGCCGACGCCGTACGGGCTGCCCGGACACCACCGTCCTGCTCGACATCGAACGGCACGGCCGTGAGGACCCGGGGGACGGGAGGGAGGCGGACACCGGTACGGCGGAGACCGTCGACCTGGCGCGGACCGTCGGCTGGCTCACCAGCGTCCATCCCGTACGCCTCGACCCGGGCACCACCGACGCCGCCCGGCTCCGCTCCGGCGGACCCGCACTGGACCGGGCCTACCGGCGCGTCAAGGAACAACTGCGCGCCGTCCCCGGCAACGGCCTCGGCTACGGCCTGCTGCGCCACCTCAACCCCCAGACGGCCCCGGCCCTCGCGGGCGGCGCGCGCCCCCTGATCGCCTTCAACCACCTCGGCCGCCTCCCGCAGCAGCCCGGGGACTGGGCGCCGGTCCCGGGCTCCGGCGGCATCACCGGCGGCGCCGACCCCGGACAGCCCGCCACCCACCTCCTGACGCTGGACGCGCTGACCGAGGGCGGCCCCGGCGGGCCGGTCCTGACGGCGACCTGGTCCTGGCCCGGCGCCCTGTTCACCGAGGACGAGGTACGCGACCTCGCGGACACCTGGTCCGGCCTGCTCACCGCGCTCTCGGAGCGGGCCGCGGCACCGGACGCGGACGGCCGTACGCCCGCCGACTTCCCCCTCGTCCCCCTCACCGAGGACGAGACCGCACGGCTGACGCACGACTGCCCCGGCCTCGCCGACGTCTGGCCCCTCACCCCGCTCCAGGAAGGGCTGCTCTTCCACGCCCTGTACGACGAGCAGGCCCCGGACGTCTACACCAGCCAGCTCGCCGTGGACCTGCACGGCCCCCTCGCTCCGGGCGCGTTGCGCGCGGCGGCACAGGCCGTACTCGACCGGCACCCCGCCCTGCGTGTCGCCTTCCGGCACGACGGTCTGCGCACCCCCGTCCAGGTGGTGCCGCACCCGCGAGCCGTGCCCCTCCCGTGGACCGAGCACGACCTCACGGACCTCACCGGCGACGGACAGGCCGTCCGCGCGGACCGCATCGCCGCCGAGGCCCGCGCCACCCGCTTCGACCCGGCCCGCGGCCCGCTGCTCCGGTTCGCCCTGCTGCGCCTCGGACCCGCCCGGCACCGGCTGCTGCTGACGGTCCAGCACCTGATCCTGGACGGCTGGTCCGGGCCGCTGGTGCTGCGGGACCTGCTCGCGGTCCACAAGGCGGGAGGCGATGCCTCGGGTCTGAGCGACCCGGTGCCGTACCGGGAGTATCTGCGCCGGGTCGCCGGACAGGACCGTACGGCGGCCGAGGCCGCCTGGCGGCAGGCCCTCTCCGGTGTGGAAGGCCCGACCCTCGTGGCGCCCGGACGGGCCGCCGACGCGAGCGCGCGACACGGACACGTCCAGGCCACGCTGTCCACCGGGCTGACCACGTCCCTGCGCGCGCTGGCCCGCCGTCACGGCCTGACGCTGAACACCGTCCTGCAAGGAGCCTGGGCCGTGGTCCTACGCGGCCTCACCGGGCAGGACGACGTCCTCTTCGGCGCCACGGTCTCCGGACGGCCCGCGGACATGCCGGGCGTCGAGGGCATGGTCGGGATGTGCAACAACACCCTGCCGGTACGGGTGCGTCTCGACCCGGCCCGGTCCTTCACCCAGATCCTGATCCGCCTCCAAGACGAACAGGCCGGGCTGCTGCCCCACCAGCACATCGGCCTCACCCGACTGCACCGGCTCTGCGGGCACGACCAGCTCTTCGACACCCTCCTCGTCTTCGAGAACCTCCCGTCCGGCCCCCTCGGCACCGGTACGGGTCCGCTGCGGGCCTCGGCACCCCGGATCACCTCCGGAACCCACTATTCGCTGAGCCTCGCCGTCCTCCCCGGAGAACGGCTGGGCCTCCGGCTGGGCCACCGCTCCGACCTGTTCGACAGCAGGGCCGTGACCGCCACACTGCACCGCCTGGTACGTGTCCTGAAGGCAGCGGCGGACGACCCGGACCGGCCCGTGGGAGAGCTCCCCGTCCTCTCGCCCGGTGAGCACACCCGCGTCCTCCACACCTGGAGCGCCGCCCCGGAACCCGCCCCCGCACCGCGGACCTGGCCCGCTCTCTTCGCGGCTCAGGTGGCACGGACCCCCCGGGCCACGGCGGTACGGAGCGCCGGTACCACCCTCACCTACGCCGAACTCGACGCGGCAGCCAACCGGCTGGCACGTCTGGCCGTCCGGCACGGCGCGGGCCCCGAGCGGGCGGTGGCCCTCGCCCTGCCACGCTCCGCCGGACTGATCGTCGCGGTCCTCGCCGTCCTGAAGGCCGGAGCCGCCTACGTACCCCTGGACCCGGCCCACCCGGCCGAGCGGATCACCTGCCTGCTGCGCGACACCCGGCCGGTGCTGCTGCTCACCGACGCCGCCACCGCCCGAACCCTGCCACCGGGCCCGGAACCCCGTCTCGTCCTGGACGGCCCGGACACGCGAGCCCTGCTCGACAGCCTCCCGGACACCCTCGTCCGGGACTCCGAGCGCACCGCGCCCCTGCGGCCCCGACACCTCGCCTACATCCTCCACACGTCCGGCTCGACCGGCGGGCCGAAGGGCGTGCAGGTCCCGCACGAGGGCATCGCCGCACTCGCGGCAGCACAGACCGCGCGCTTCGGCACCGGACCCGGCAGCGTCGTCCTGCTCTTCGCCTCGCTGAGCTTCGACGCCTCGGTGTCCGACCTGTGCACCGCGCTCCTCTCCGGGGCCACCCTGGCGATCGCCCCCTCCGGCACGCTCCTCGCGGGCGGGGAACTGGCCGGCGCCGTGGCGCGGTTCGGCGTGACCCACCTGAAGCTGCCACCGAGCGTGCTCGCCGGACTGCCGTCCGGTGCGCTGCCGCGGAGCGTCGCGCTCGCGGTGGCCGGTGAGCCGTGTCCCGCGGACCTGGCGGCCCGGTGGGCCGCCACGCATCGCCTGGTGAACGTGTACGGGCCGACGGAGGCGACGGTGTGCGTGACGATGACCGGGCCGCTGACGGTGGGTGGTGCGCCGGCTGTCGGGATGCCGATCGCCGGTACGCGGGTGTATGTGCTGGATGCGGGGTTGCGGCCGGTGGCGCCGGGTGTGTTGGGGGAGTTGTACGTGGCGGGGGCCGGGCTGGCGCGCGGGTATCTGAACCGTCCGGGGTGGACGGCGGAGCGGTTCGTGGCGTGTCCGTTCGGGGTGGCGGGGGAGCGGATGTACCGGACGGGTGATCTGGTGCGGTGGCGTGCCGACGGGCAGGTGGAGTTCGTCGGGCGGGCCGACGATCAGGTGAAGGTGCGGGGTTTCCGGATCGAGCCGGGTGAGGTGGAGGCGGTCCTCACCGCCCATCCCGGTGTCGCGCGTGCCGCCGTCGTGGCGCGCGAGGACCGGCCGGGCGACCGGCGGCTCGTGGCGTACGCGGTGCCCGCGCCCGGGCACACTCCGGCGCCCGGCGCACTGCGCGAGTACGTGGGCGAGCGGCTGCCCGCGTACCTGGTGCCCTCCGCGGTCGTCGTCCTGGACACGCTGCCCCTCACCACCCACGGCAAGCTGGACCGGAGTGCTCTCCCCGCGCCCGGCGGGACCAGCACGGGGCGTGGCCCGCGCGACGCCCGTGAGGAGATCCTGTGCGGTCTGTTCGCCGACGTGCTCGGCCTGCCGGAGGTGGGAGCCGAGGACGACTTCTTCGCACTGGGCGGGCACTCCCTCCTCGCGACCCGGCTCGTCAGCCTGGCCCGCGCGGCGCTGAGCCGGGAGCTGCCCCTCCGCGCCCTGTTCGAAGCGCGTACCCCGGCCGCGCTGGCGCGGCGCGTCGGCGGCGCCGCGGCCGCCCGGCCCGCCGTCGTACGGGCCGAACGCCCTGCCCGGCTGCCGCTGTCGTCGGCGCAGCGACGCCTGTGGTTCCTGCACCGGTTGGACGGGCCCGACGCGACGTACAACGTGCCGCTGGTGCTGCGGCTGCGCGGCGCGGTGGATTCCGGGGCGCTGGCCGCCGCGCTGGGCGACGTGGTGGGGCGGCACGAGGCGTTGCGCACGGTGTTCGCCGAGGCGGCGGACGGCGAGCCGTACCAGGTGGTGCGCGACCACGACGCGGAGCGGCCGTACCTGACGGTGACGTCGGCCGGCAACGTGGCAGCCGACGCGCCCGAGGTGGCCCGTTCGGTGCGGTACGCCTTCGACCTGACCCGTGAACTGCCGTTCCGCGCCGAGCTGTTCCGGGGCCCGCAGGACGAGTCGCTGCTGGTCCTCCTCGTCCATCACATCGCGGCGGACGGCTGGTCGCTGGCGCCGCTGTGGCGGGACGTGGTGACGGCGTACGAGGCGCGGACGGGCGGGGGAGCGCCGGACTGGCGCGCGCTGCCGGTGCAGTACGCGGACTTCGCGCTGTGGCAGCGGGACGCGCTGGCGTCCGGTGGTGACGTGATGGCGCGGCAGACGGCGTTCTGGCGGCGGGAATTGCACGGCCTGCCGGAGGAACTGGCCTTGCCGTACGACCGCCCGCGCCCGGCGGCCACCGACCACCGGGGCGCGGTGGTCCGGTACCGGTGGGACGCGGAGTTGCACGGCCGGGTGGTGAAGCTGGCCCGGGAGCGCGGGGCGAGTGTGTTCATGGTGGTGCAGGCCGCGCTGGCGGCGCTGTTCACCCGGTTGGGGGCGGGGACGGACATTCCGCTGGGGGTGCCGGTCGCGGGCCGTGGTGACGCGGCGCTGGACGAGGTGGTCGGCTTCTTCGTCAACACACTGGTGCTGCGTACCGACACCTCCGGCGACCCGTCGTTCGGCGCCTTGGTGGACCGGGTGCGGGAGACGGGCCTGCGGGCCTACGACCATCAGGACGTACCGTTCGAGCGGCTGGTCGAGGTGCTGAACCCGGGCCGCTCGGCCGGCCGCAACCCGCTCTTCCAGGTCGCCCTCGCGGCGAACGGGACGGATCGTGCCGGGTACGGCCTCCCGGGCGCCGAGGCCGAGGAGGTCCATGTCTCCACCGGCACCGCGAAGATGGATCTGACCGTCACCGTACGGGAGTGCCGGGACGCCGGGCGGGCTCCGGCCGGAATCGAGGGGGAGGCGGAGTTCCGCACGGCCCTGTTCGACCGGGCCACCGTCGAAGGGCTGCTCACGCGCCTGCGCAGGCTGCTGGAAGCGGCCGTTACGGATTTTGACCGGCCCATCGGCAGCCTGGAGATCCTGACCTCCGCCGAGCGGGACGCACTGCTGGGTACCGCGGACCACACCTTCCGCGCCCTGCCCGCCGCGACGCTGCCCGAACTCTTCGAGGCCCAGGCGGCCCGCACCCCCGGCGCACCGGCGGTCACCTCACCGGACGCCCGGCTCACCTACGCGGAACTGGACGCCCGCGCCAACCGCCTGGCCCGGCTGCTGGCCGCCCGGGGCGCGGGCCCGGAAGGCGTGGTGGCCCTGGCCTTGCCGCGCTCCGCCGACCTGGTCACAGCCGTGCTCGCCGTCCTCAAGACAGGCGCCGCCCACCTCCCCCTCGACCCCGCCCACCCGCCCGCGCGCATCGCCTTCCTGCTCCGCGACGCGGCCCCCGCCCTCCTGATCACCGACCACGCGACCGGCGCCGCGCTGCCCGGCACGTCCGTACCCCGCCTCCTCCTGGACTCGGACGCCACGGAGCGTGCCCTCGCGGACCTGCCGGACACCGGCCTCACCGACGCCGAGCGGACGGCCCCCGCCCTCCCCGACGGCCCCGCCTACGTGATCCACACCTCCGGCTCCTCCGGGACGCCGAAGGGGGTACTGGTCTCCCACCGCGGCGTCGCCGCCCTCGCCGCGACGCAGCGCGAACGCCTCGGCGCGGGGGTCGGCAGCCGGGTGCTGGCCTTCGCCTCGCCCAGTTTCGACGCGTCGTTCTGGGAACTGTGCCTGGCCCTGCTCACGGGCGCCTGTCTCGTCACCGTGCCCCCGGACCGCCTGCTGCCGGGCACCCCCCTGGCCGCGACCGTGGCCGCGCACGGCGTGACCCACCTGACCCTGCCGCCCTCGTCCCTGGCGGCGCTCGCCCCCGGCAGCCTCCCCGAGGGCGTCACGCTCGTGGCGGCGGGCGAGACCTGTCCCGCCGCACTGGTGGAGCGCTGGGCGCCGGGCCGCTCGATGGTCAACGCGTACGGGCCGACGGAGGCGACGGTGTGCGTGACGATGACCGGGCCGCTGACGGTGGGTGGTGCGCCGGCTGTCGGGACGCCGATCGCCGGTACGCGGGTGTATGTGCTGGATGCGGGGTTGCGGCCGGTGGCGCCGGGTGTGTTGGGGGAGTTGTACGTGGCGGGGGCCGGGCTGGCGCGCGGGTATCTGAACCGTCCGGGGTGGACGGCGGAGCGGTTCGTGGCGTGTCCGTTCGGGGTGGCGGGGGAGCGGATGTACCGGACGGGTGATCTGGTGCGGTGGCGTGCCGACGGGCAGGTGGTCTTCGTCGGGCGGGCCGACGATCAGGTGAAGGTGCGGGGTTTCCGGATCGAGCCGGGTGAGGTGGAGGCGGTCCTCACCGCCCATCCCGGTGTCGCGCGTGCCGCCGTCGTGGCGCGCGAGGACCGGCCGGGCGACCGGCGGCTCGTGGCGTACGCGGTGCCCGCCGACGCCACCCCACGGCAGCCGGACGGCAGCGCGCCGGACCTCCCCGACGTGCACGCCTTCCTCGGCGCCCGGCTTCCCGGCCACCTGCTCCCGGCCGCGATCGTGTTCCTGGACGACCTGCCGCTGACGGCCAGCGGCAAGCTGGACCGCAGGGCCCTGCCGGCCCCGGACGCCGGCGACCGGCCCGCCGGCCGTACCCCCCGTCCTTCCCGCCCGGCCCGCACACCCGAAGAAGAAGTGCTCCGCGGCCTGTTCGCCGAGGTGCTCGGTGTGCCCGAGGTCGGCGCCGAGGACGGCTTCTTCGCGCTCGGCGGCCATTCCCTGCTCGCCACCCGGCTGGTCAACCGGGTCCGCACCGTCCTGGGCGCGGAACTCGGACTCCGCGCCGTCTTCGAGACGCCCACCCCCGCCGCCCTGGCCACCCGGCTCGGCGCCGTGGCCCGGCGCCCGGCGCTCCGCCCGCTGCCCCGGCCCGCCCGCGTGCCGCTGTCGTCCGGCCAGCGGCGGCTCTGGACGCTGCACCGGATGACGGGACCCGACGCGACGTACAACGTCCCGCTGGTGCTGCGACTGCGCGGCGCGCTGGACGCCGACGCGCTGGACGCGGCGCTGGGGGACGTACTGGAGCGGCACGAGGTGCTGCGGACGGTGTACGCCGAGGCGGCGGACGGCGAGCCGTACCAGGTGCCGCGCCCGGCCCGCGGCCCCTTCCTCGTCCGGACGCCGGCCGCGCACCGGTCCGCCGACGCGCTGGCGCGAGCGGTACGCCGCGCGACGCGCCACGCGTTCGACCTGGCGAAGGACCACCCGTTCCGCGCCGAGCTGTTCTCGTGCGCCGGAGACGAGTCGGTGCTCGTGGTCGTGGTGCATCACATCGCGGCGGACGGCTGGTCGCTGGCGCCGCTGTGGCGGGACGTGGTGACGGCGTACGAGGCACGGGCGGCCGGCCGCGCCCCGGGCTGGGACAGGTTGCCGGTGCAGTACGCCGACTTCGCACTGTGGCAACGGGAGGCGCTGGAGGACGGCGGGAGCGCGGCACGGCACGTCGAGTTCTGGCGGGAGGAACTGCGCAATGCCCCCCACCAGTTGACGCTGCCTTACGACCGTACGCGTCCGGCTGCCACCGGCCACCGGGGCGCGGTCGTGGCGTTCCGCTGGGACACGGAACTGCACGGCCGCGTCACGGAGCTGGCCCGACAGCACGGGGCGAGCGTGTTCATGGTGGCGCAGGCCGCCGTCGCGGCCCTGCTGACCCGGCTCGGAGCAGGGACGGACGTACCGTTGGGCACCCCCGTCGCCGGCCGGACCGACGCCGCGCTGGACGATCTCGTCGGCTTCTTCGTCAACACGCTGGTGCTGCGCACCGACACCTCCGGCGACCCGTCGTTCCACGAGCTGGTACGGCGGGTACGGGAGCGTGACCTGCGGGCCTACGCGCACCAGGACGTGCCCTTCGAACGGCTCGTCGAGGCGCTGAACCCGGACCGTGCCGCCGGCCGCAACCCGCTCTTCCAGGTCGCCCTGGCCGTGGAGGCGGCATCCGGCGACGCGCTGACCCTCCCCGGAGTCGCGGTCCGGCGCGACGAGGCGCACACCGGCACCGCCAAGTTCGACCTCTCCTTCCGCCTCACCGAACGGCGGGGGCCCGGCGGGCGGCCCGCCGGGATCGACGGTTCGGTGGAGTTCGCCACCGCCCTCTTCGACCACGGCACCGTCGAAACCCTGGCCGTACGGCTGCGCCGGCTCCTGACGGCGGTCCTCGCACGGCCCGAGCGGCCCATCGGCGAGGCGGACATCCTCTCCGCGGGCGAGCGCCGACTGCTGCTGCACCGGTGGAGCGGCCCCGCCCGCGGACTGCCGACGGGGCTGCTCCCCGCGCTGTTCGAGGCACGGGTCGCCGGGGACCCCGACGCGCCGGCCGTCGTCGAAGCGGACCGGACGACGACGTACGCGGCGGCCAACACCGACGCCAACCGCCTTGCCCACCTCCTGATCCGCCACGGCGCGGGCCCGGAGCGCGTCGTCGCCCTCGTCCTGCCGCGGTCCGCCACGGCCGTCCGCGCCGTCCTGGCGGTGGCCAAGACGGGCGCCGCACACCTCCCCGTGGACCCCGCGCTGCCGCACGAGCGGATCGCGTACCTGCTGCGGGACGCCGCCCCCGTACTCGTCGTGACCACCGCCGACGCCGCCCGCAGGCTGCCGCCGGACGGGCCGCCGTGCCTGGTCCTGGACGCCGACGCCACACTCCGGTCCCTCGCCGGGCAGCCGGACCACGACCTCGCCGACGGCGACCGGCGCACACCGCTCCTGCCCGCGCACCCGGCCTACGTCATCCACACCTCCGGCTCGACCGGCCCGCCCAAGGGCGTCGTGGTCACCCACACGGGCCTGCACGCCCTCGCCACCGCCCAGGTGGCCCGCTTCGGCCTGCGACCCGGCAGCCGGGTGCTCCAGCTCGCCTCGCCCGGCTTCGACGCGTCGCTCATGGAGACGCTGATGGCTTTCGCGTCCGGCGCCGCCCTGGTCGTGCCGCCGCCCGGTCCGCTCGGCGGCGACGCGCTCGCGGAGTTCCTGGCCCGGGAGCGCGTCACCCACTGCCTCGTACCGCCGTCGGTGCTGGACACCGTCCCGTACGCGCCGCTGCCCGACCTGGAGACCCTGGTCATCGGGGGCGAGGCGGGCACGGCCGGGCTGGTGGCCCGCTGGTCGCCCGGCCGCCGCATGATCAACGCGTACGGCCCGACCGAGGCGACGATCTGCGCCACCCTCAGCGAACCCCTCTGCGGCGACGGCATCCCGCCGATCGGCGCGCCCGTCACGCACAGCCGGGCCTACGTGCTGGACGCGGCGCTGCGGCCGGTACCGCCGGGCGTCGCGGGGGAGCTGTACCTGGCGGGCGCCGGACCGGCGCGCGGGTATCTGAACCGTCCCGGGCTGACGGCGGAGCGGTTCGTGGCGTGTCCGTTCGGTGCGGCAGGGGAGCGGATGTACCGGACGGGCGACCTGGCGCGGTGGCGCCTCGACGGTCAGCTCGAGTTCGTCGGGCGGGCCGACGACCAGGTGAAGGTACGGGGCGTCCGGATCGAACCGGGCGAGGTGGAGGCCGCCCTCACCACGCATCCCGCCGTCGCCCGCGCCGCCGTCGCCGTCCGTACGGACGCGTCGGGCACCGCGCGGCTCGTCGGATACGTGGTCGCCGCACCGCGGCACCCGGCTCCCGCACCGGGCGCCCTGCGGGAGTTCCTGCGCGCCCGGCTGCCCGAGCACCTGGTCCCGGCCGCCGTCGTCCTCCTGGACACGCTCCCGCTGACGGCCGCCGGCAAGCTCGACCGGCACGCCCTCCCCGGCCCCGCCTTCCCTCCGTCACTCGCCGGACGTGCGCCGCGCACACCCGAGGAAGAGGTGCTGTGCGGCCTGTTCGCCGAGGTGCTGCGGCTGCCCTCGGTCAGCCCGGACGACAGCTTCTTCGACCTCGGCGGTGACTCCCTGCTGGCCACCCGGCTGGCCGGACGCATCCGCTCCGCCCTCGGCACCGAACTCGACCTCCGCACCTTCTTCGCCTCCCCGACCGTCGCCGGTACGGCCGGACGGCTGCGCACCACCCGTCGGGCCCGGCCCGCACTGCGCCGGATGCCCCGGCCGGAGGCGGTACCGCTGTCCCCCGCACAGCGCCGCCTCTGGTTCCTGCACCGCATGGAGGGACCGAGCGCCACGTACAACATCCCGCTGGCCATGCGGCTCACCGGCCCGCTGGACGCCACCGCGCTGCGCACCGCGCTGGTGGACGTGACGGAACGGCACGAGGTGCTGCGGACCGTACTGCCCGAGACCGACGGCGTACCACGGCAGACGGTGCTCGGCCGGGACGCCGCGCTCGCCGTCGTGACCGTCACGGACGCGACCGGCTGGGACGAAGCCGAGGTGACGGAACGGGTCAGCGCGGCGGCCCGCCGCTCCGCCGACCTGACCCGCGAACTCCCGCTCCGCGCCGACCTGCTCGTCCTCGGCCCCGAGGAGCACGTCCTGGTCCTCGTCCTCCACCACATCGCCGCCGACGGCTGGTCGCTCGGCCCCCTGTGGCGCGACCTGGCCCACGCCTACGCCGCCCGCCGTGCCGGCCGCCCGCCCAGCCTGCCGCACCTGCCCGTCCAGTACGCCGACTACGCCCTCTGGCAGCACGAACTCCTCGGCGACCCCGCCGATCCGAACAGCCTCCTCGCCGAACAGCTCGCGTACTGGACCGAGCACCTGCGCGGCCTGCCCGACCAGCTCACCCTGCCCACCGACCGGCCGCGCCCGGCCGTCCCCGCGGGACGCGGCGAGGTGCTGGCCTTCTCCTGGGACGCGACCGCTCACCAGCGGCTCGCCGCACTCGCCCGGGACTGCGGGGCGACCGTGTTCATGGTCGTCCAGGCCGCGCTGGCGGCGCTGCTGACCCGGCTGGGCGCCGGGACCGACATCCCCCTCGGCACCCCGGCCGCCGGGCGGACCGACCAGGCGCTCGACGACGTCGTGGGCTTCTTCGTCAACACCCTCGTCCTGCGGACCGACACCTCCGGCGACCCGACCTTCCGCGAACTGATCACCCGGGTACGGGAGGTGAACCTCGCCGCGTACGCCCACCAGGACGTCCCCTTCGACCGTGTCGTGGAAGCGCTCAACCCGCCCCGCACGGCCGCCCGCCACCCGCTCTTCCAGACGCTGCTGACCTGGCAGCCCGCCACCGTCCGTGAACGGGAACTGCCCGGCGTCACCGTCACACCGCTGCCCGCCGGCACCGGGACCGCCCGGCTCGACATGGAGATCAACGCCACCGAACACCGCGCACCCGACGGCACCCCCGCCGGTGTCGAGGCGAAGATCGAGTTCAGCACCGACCTCTTCGACCGCCCCACCGTCGAAGCCTTCGCGGCCCGGCTGCGCCGGATCACCGACACCGCGGCGGACGACCCCGGCCTGCGGATCAGCCGGGCGGAGCTCCTCACCACCCGCGAACGGCACACGCTGCGCGCCCTGAACGACACCGCGCACGGCGTCCCCGACCTGGTCCTGCCGCGCCTCTTCGAGGACCAGGCGGCCGCCACCCCCGACGCGCCCGCCCTGATCTGCGACGACCGCACCCTCACCTACGCCGGGCTGAACGCCTCGGCGAACCGCCTGGCCCGCCTGCTCGTCGCCCGCGGAGCCGGGCCCGAAAGCGTCGTCGGGCTGGCGCTGCCCCGCACCCCCGCCATGGTCACCGCCGTCCTCGCCGTGCTCAAGGCGGGCGCCGCCTACCTGTTCCTGGACCCCGGCTACCCCGCCGGACGCCTCGCCTTCATGCTCGGTGACACCCGTCCCGTCCTCCTGGTCACCGACCGCGCCACCGCGCCGGGGCTGCCCGTCACGGACGTCCCGCGCCTCGTCCTGGACGACGCGGCGGACGGCGATCGCGACGACGGGCCGGCCGGGGACGCCGACCTCACCGACACCGACCGGCGCGCCCCCCTCAAGCCGCTGCATCCCGCGTACGTCATCTACACCTCCGGCTCCACCGGCACCCCCAAGGGCGTCGTCGGCCTGCACCGGGGATGCGTCAACCGCCTGCTGTGGTGCGGCCGCACCTACCCCTGGCATGCCGGGCAGCCGGTGCTCGCCAAGACCACCCTGAGCTTCATCGACGGCACCACCGAACTCCTCGGCGCCCTGCTGCACGGCGCGCCGGTCGTCCTCGCGGACTCCCTCACCGCCCGCAGCCCGGCCGGACTGGCCTCCCTCGCGGCCCGCCACCGCGCCACCCGCATCACTGTCGTGCCCAGCCTGCTGGCTGCCCTCCTGGACGGCGACACCGGCCTGCTGACGACCTGCCGCCTGTGGGTGACCAGCGGCGAGGCCCTGCCGCCCGCCCTCTCCCAGCGGTTCGCCGAAGCTCTCCCGGACGCCCGTCTGGTCAATTTCTACGGCGCGTCCGAAGCCAGCGGCGACAGTCTGCACGCCGTCGCGCACGGCCCCGACGTAGCCGCCGGACGGCCCGTCTGGAACACCCGCGTACACGTCCTGGACGCCGCCCTGCGCCCGGTTCCGCCGGGTGTACCGGGCGAGATCCACCTGACCGGCGCCGGTCTGGCCCGCGGCTACCTGCGCCGCCCGGCGCTCACCGCCGAACGCTTCGTCGCCGATCCGTACGGCCCGCCCGGCGCACGCATGTACCGGACCGGCGACCTGGGGCGGTACCGCCCGGACGGTGTCGTGGAGTACCTCGGCCGGGTGGACGACCAGGTGAAGATCAACGGTGTACGGATCGAGCTGGGTGAGGTGCAGGCCGCGGTGCTCGCCCACCCGGACGTGGCGCGTGCCGCCGTGGCCGTCCGCGAGGACAGCCCCGGCCGCCGGCAGCTCGTCGCGTACGCCGTGCCCGCTCCCGGTACGGAGCCGCACCCCGCCCGGGTACGGAGCTTCCTGCGGGAACGGCTGCCCCGGTTCATGGTTCCGGCCGCCGTCGTCCTCCTGGACGTACTGCCGCTGACCGCCAACGGCAAACTGGACCGGCGAGCGTTGCCCGCCCCCGTCTTCACCGCGACGGAGGGCGGCCGGCCGCCGGGCACGCCGCCCGAGGAGCTGATGAGCGCGCTCTTCGCCGAAGTGCTCGGCCTGCCCTCCGTGGGCCCGGACGACGGCTTCTTCGACCTCGGCGGCGACTCGCTGCTGGCGGCCCGCCTCACCAGCCGCGTCCGCGCGGTCTTCGGCGCCGACCCGGGCCTGCGCGCCCTGTTCGCGGCCCAGTCGCCCGCCGGACTGGTACGGGCCCTGGACACGGGGGACGGCGGGGGAACGGCGGTGGACGGGGGCACTGCGGCGGGTGAGGGTACGGCGGCGGACGGCGGGGCCGCCTCGACCGCCGGTGCCCTGGACGTCCTGCTGCCGCTGCGCCCACGTGGCAGCCGCCCGCCGCTGTTCTGCGTCCATCCCGCGTCGGGCATCAGCTGGCCGTACGCCGGACTCATGCGCCACCTGGACGACCGTCCCGTCTACGGACTCCAGGCACGCGGACTGACCGAACCCGGCGCCCGCCCGGCGACCATCGCGGACATGGCCGCCGACTACCTGGAGCAGATCCGCACCGTCCAGCCCACCGGCCCCTACCACCTGCTCGGCTGGTCCTTCGGGGGCGCTGTCGCCCACGCCATGGCCGTCCGCCTCCAGGAACAGGGCGAGAACGTGGCCTTCCTGGCCCTCCTGGACTCCGCGCCCCTTCCCGTCGACCCCGGCCGTGCACTCCCGCACCACACGGCCCAGGACGTGGCCGCCCTGTTCGTCGACTCGGTCGGCTGCGCCGACACGCGGGAGGCGCCCGACGCCGCCCGGGCGGCGGAGATCCTGCGCGGCCAGGGCAGCGCACTGGCCGCCCTGCTGGCGGAACCCCTGGTGACGGCCTTGGCGGAGACCCTGACCGACAACACCCGGCTGCGCTGGTACACCTTCCGGCCCGCCGTCTTCGAGGGCGACCTGCTGCTCTTCAAGGCGGAGCCCGAACGCGGCGAACCGCACTGGTCGGCGGAGGGCTGGCAGCCGTACGTCTCCGGTGCCGTGCTCACCCACGACGCATGCTGCGAGCACGGGCACATGATGCAGCCGCACGCCCTCGCCCGGATCGGGCCCGTGATCGCCACCGCACTGGACAGGGCGACACGGCCGTACGACCACCCGGACGGACCCTGTCCCGAAGAACGACCGGTCCGTGACCGCACCCCGACACACCCGCCAAGGAGCCGCACGCCATGACCAACCCGTTCGAGAACCCGGACGCCGCCTACCTCGTCCTCGTCAACGACGAGAACCAGTTCTCTCTGTGGCCCGCCGCGGCCGAGCTGCCCGGCGGCTGGACCGTCGTGCACGGTGAGGACACGCGGCAGGGCTGCCTGGACCACGTGACGGAGCACTGGACGGACATGCGCCCGAAATCCCTCGCCGACAGGATGGACGCGGCCACGCCGGACTGACCGGTACGGATCCCCGGCGGACCGACCGGTACGGGCCCGCGCCGGACGGCACAGGGGCAGGGGCTCAGCCGCTCGCCGGCCCCCGCCTCACTCCCGCCGCTCCGACGACTCGTGGTCCTCCCGGGGGTCGAGCCCCAGGGCGTCGATCAGCATCGCCAGGTCCGCCGCACTCTCGGCGCGCCCCGCGAGCACCAGACGTGCCCGCCGCCGCTCCCGGTCGTGCGTACGCCGGGCCGCGTCCGGCGCCGGACCGGTGGTGTGGATGTCCTCGTCCATGCGGGCCATGATCGGTGATCGGACTCCTTCGGCGCGTGTCGGACGGGTCACTCCGGCCGGGTCTCTTCTGCGGCGCATGTCCGTGGGCCACCTTTCCTTCCGCGGTCCCCGCCCGCATTCCCCCGGCCACTGTGAGACACGACTCGGCGCGACCGCTGGCCCGGACCCGTACCCGGTTGTTAGGGAGGGAACATGAATACGGAGAACGAGAACACGACGGGAACCGACATACCGACGACGACCGACGTAACGACGACGGACGGCACACCGGTCCCCGCCGACGTGCCGCCCACCCTGACCGTGACGGCCGTCAGCACCATCGAGCCGACCGCTCCCGACGACCGCGGTTCCGACGCGTGGATGGTCATCGAGACCGCCGAACAGGGCCAGCTCCTGCTCAACCTGCCGGGTCCGCTGTCCCAGGCCGTCAAGCAGGCCACCTACCTCCCGTCGCACCTCGCGGGCGACGGCCGGCTCCCGCTGAGCCGGGAGGACAGCGCCGCCTACCGTGCGCGCGTCGCCGCCCTGGTGTCACCGAACTGAGCGGTACGCCCCGCTCGCGGCACCGCTACGGCAGATACCGTTCGATCGCCGCGGCCCCCTTCTCCTCGATGAGCTTGCGGGCCTCCTCGACCCGCTCCGGCGTCGGTTCCAGTCCCCTGGCCATGACCAGGTCCTCCGGATCGAACGGGCGCTCTCCGCCCGTGTACAGCTCCCGCAGCCTCGCCGCGCGGGCCTCGTCGGAGCCCGGAGTGCTGTCCTTGCCCATGGCGCCTCCCGAAAGATCGCTCGGGTCCGGAGAGTCCCGCCGGCCGGCAGTGCCTCCGCTGCTTCCATCATGGGGCCGGTCCGGCAGCGCCGCACGGCGTGCCGATCAGGACCGGCCCGGGACCGCGCAGGGGAGAGACGCCCGGCGGGCAGTGTCCGCCGCCGCACCCGCGCGCTCGCCGGCAGGCCGTCGGCCGCGCTGTCCGCACCCCCGTAGCAGGGCGCCCCGCTCCGCTCCGCGTTCCCGGGCTCCCCGCCGACCCTGCCGACTCCGTACCCGCGCCGTCCACCGGTGAGCTGTCCGGGCTTGTCCGGGACAGGGTCCGCACGCTTCCGGACACGGCGCCGGACGCCGCCCCGCACGGTCAACCTCCGCTGTCCCCTCGGCGTCATTGACGCCGCAGGGGGCGCGTGGCCCCTTCGGCTCCCGGAGGCTGACCGATGACGCAGCGGACCGTACGGACCGTTCTGACCGCCCTGGCCACTACTGCGGCGGTGGGCGTCCCGGGATCGGCGCCCGCGTACGCGGCGGAGCCCGCCGCGCCGGGGCACGGGCATGCGCACGGGCACGCGGCGACCCAGGAGGCGCTGCGCCGGCTGGTGGACGTGGCCGGGCTGCCCGGTGTGGCGGCCGAGGTCCGGGACGGCGGCCAGCGGTGGTTCGGTTCGGCGGGTGTCGCGGACACCGGTACGGGGCGGGCCCGCTCGGCCGACGACCGTTTCCGGGCGGCGAGCATCACCAAACCGTTCATCGCCACCGTCCTCCTCCAACTGGAGGCGGAGCGGAGACTGCGCCTGGACGACACCGTGGAGACGTGGCTGCCGGGCCTGGTGCGGGGCCGGGGGAACGACGGCCGCACGATCACCCTGCGTCAGTTGCTCCACCACACCAGCGGCCTGCCCGACTTCACCGAGGACCCGGACTTCCGGACCAACTCCTCCGGCAGCCGCTTCCCCGAACACCGCTACGACAACCACACGCCCCAGGAGCTGGTGGCCATAGCGATGACGTACCCGCCGACGTCCGCGCCGGGGACGCGGGCCCGGTACTCGAACACCAACTTCGTCCTCGCCGGCCTGGTCATCGAGAAGGTGACGGGCCGTTCGTACGCCCGGGAGGTGACACGCCGGGTCATCGAGCCGCTGAAGCTGCGCGGTACGTCGTTCCCGGGGAGCCGGGCCACCATGCCGGACCCGCACCCCGTCGCGTACACCCGGCTGCACGACCCGGCCCCCGACGCGCCGGTCCACGACGCCACCGAGCAGAACATGACCTGGCTGGGGGCGGCGGGCGACATGATCTCCACCCTCGGCGACCTCAACCGGTTCCACCGGGCCCTGCTGGGCGGCGCGTTGCTGCCTCGCGCGCAGATGACGGAACTGCTCAGCGAGGTGCCGGCGGGGGAGGGCGTCGGCTTCGGGCTCGGTGTGGAGACCGCCGTGCTGTCCTGTGGCGTACAGGTGGTCGGCAAGACCGGCAGGACCAACGGCTCGATGTCCTTCTCGCTCGGTACGCGGGACGGCGGCCACCAACTGACGTTGAACATGAACGGTGACTGGCTGACGGACGAGACGCTGTACGTGAACGTGATCGAGGCGGAGTTCTGCGGCAAGGCACCCGCATCCGCACCGGCACCCGCACTCGCACCGGCATCCGCGCCGGCCGGGCAGCGGCCGGACCTCCGGCTGCCGGCCGCCCTCTTCGGGTAGCGGTCTTCTCCCGTGGGGCGCGGTGTGCTTGGCTGGTCTGCCCGTGCCGGTTGTGCAGTGCACCTGACATGAGCCACCGGCCGTACGCGCGAACAGGGGCGGCCCGATGACCCAGCGCTGGGTGGTACCGCTGCTCGGTGTGCTGGCCCTGGCCCTGGTCGGAGCCCTCGGCTGGAGTGTCGTCTTCGCCTCCGACCCCACGGACACGCCCTCCGGCCCGCGCCCGGCCGTGACCACCCCGGCACCCGGCGGCAGCGCCACCACGCCGCCGCCGGACGGGGCGGCGCAGAGCGCGCGGCCCGGACCGCCCGCCCGCGCCGTCCCCGCGATCTACCTCGGCGACTCCTTGGCCGTGGAGAGCCAGAAGGCGCTCGCGGAACGGCTCCGCGCGACCGGCCGGGTGCAGTTGCACAGCGCGCCGCACCCCGGCACGACACTGTGCGACTACCTGACGGCCTGGCGGGGAAAGTCGCTGGTCCCCGCCGGGGACAAGGCGGCCGCACTGGTACGGACGGTGCGCCCGCGCGTCGTGATCCTCCAGTTCTGGGGAAACGCCTGGGGCTACACCCCCTGCATGGCGGGCGCCACCTACGGCACGGCGGGCTACTACGACCGGTACGCCGCCGACGCGCGGGCGCTGACCGAGGAGATCGCCACGGCCGCCCGGGCTGTCGGCCTCGCCCGCCCGAAGATCGTCTGGGCCTCCCAGGCACCCGACGCCTTCCATCCGGACCGGATACGCAGGGTGAACGCCGTCTACGCCGACCGCGCCGCCGCGTCCGGCGACCTGTACGCGGACGCGGGCCGCACGCTCAGCCCCGCCGACGACCGCTACCGGTGGACTCGCCAACTGCCCTGCGACGCCTACGAGCGCGCGCACCCCGCGTACTGCACCCACCCGGCCCCCGGCGGCGGCGTCACCGACCTGCACCGCACCGACGACGCCCTGCACTTCTGCCTGGCCCCGACCACCACCACACCCCGCCCGTGCCCCGTACGGTCGCCGGGCATCGACCGCTTCGCACGCGCCGTGACGGCCACGGTCGACGGCTGGCTGCGGAGCACGGCCGGCTGACGAGAGAGCTGTGCGAGACAGGCGGGAGAGCCGGGTGCGGGGCAGCTCAAGGGGGGTACCGGTCGTGCGGCCTCCCGTAACGGTCACAATCTAGGAGTGTCCAAGAACCACGCGCGCCGACGAACGGCGATCGACCCCTCCGCCCCCTGCCCCTGCGGACTCCAGGCGTCCTACGGAGAGTGCTGCGCCCGCTTCCACCAGGGACAGGCGGCCGCCCCCACCGCCGAGCGGCTGATGCGCTCGCGCTACAGCGCCTTCGCGGCCGGTGACGCACCGTACCTGCTGCGCACCTGGCACCCCGCGACCCGCCCGGCGGACCTGGACTTCGAGCCGAAGCAGCGGTGGACGCGACTGGAGATCGTCGCCACGACGGGCGGCAGCGCCTTCCACAGCGAAGGCACCGTCCGGTTCCGGGCGCACTACACGCTGAACGGAGAGCCCGGCGTCCAGGAGGAGAACAGCCGCTTCGTGCGGGACGAGGGCGCCTGGGTGTACCTGAGCGAGCTGTGAGCGCGCCGGGCGGCCGTACGGGAAGCCACTGAGCCCTCCCGTACCGCTGCCCGGCGGCGCATCCGTCCCCGCCGGGCTCAGCGGCTGCCGCGCAACTGCTCCAGCTCGCGCCGGTCGCGCTTGGTGGGCCGCCCGGCGCCGCGGTCGCGGTGACCGACCGCGGCGATCTCCTCACGGGGCGGCGGCGGGGGACTGTTGTCGACGAAGCACTCCGCGGCGACCGCGGCGCCGACCCGCTTGCGCACCAGGCGCGAGACCACCACGACGCGCTCGCGCCCGGCGTGCCGCAGCCGGACCTCGTCGCCCGGCCGCACCGCCTGGGCGGCCTTAGCCCGCTCCCCGTTGACCCGTACATGTCCGCCACGGCAGGCCGTCGCGGCCGCCGAACGCGTCTTGGTCAGCCGGACGGACCAGATCCAGCTGTCGACGCGCACCGTTCCCTCGTCTGAAGCCATGCACCGACCTTAAGGCCACCGGGGGCCGCCGGAGGACCCCTGTCGGAACCGCTCGCGCGGGGTGTCTCAGGCCGACGCCTTCTTCCCGCTCCGCTTGGCGCTGCTCTTCTTCGCGGCGGACTTGGCCGTGGACGGCTTCGCCGCGGTCTTCTTGCCGCCCGAGCCGCCGTTCCCGGCCGTCTTCTTCGTGCCGGAACCGCCCGACGCCTTGCCGGAAGCGGTCTTCTTGGCGGCCGGTCCGGACGTCTTACGGGCCGCTGCCGTCTTCTTGGCGCCGCTGCCGGACGCGGCCTTCGCCGCGGTCTTCTTCGCCGTCTTGCGGCTCCCGATCGGCGTGACCGACGCCGACTCCTCGTCCTGCTCCGCCTCGGCCCCGCCGCCCCCGCCCTCCCCGCGCGATTCGCGCGCCGCGCGGACGCTGTTCTCCAGCGCGGCCATCAGGTCGATGACCTTGCCGCCGGCGCCGGGCGCGGCCCGGGGAGCGGTCGGCTCGCCGCCCTCCAGCTTCGCGGAGACCAGCTCCTCGACGGCCTCCCGGTAGTCGTCGTGCAGCTCGGACTCGTCCAGGTCGCCGAGCGAGTCCATCAGGGTCTCGGCGAGGGTCAGCTCGTTCTCCCGGATCTCGACCTTGTCGCTCGGGGCGACGGTGCGCGCCGAGCGGACCTGGTCCGGCCAGAGCAGGGTGTGCATGGCGATCGCCCCGTCGTGCGACCGGAGCATGGCCAGCGTCTCCCGCCCGTGCATGGCGACCTTGCCGATCGCGACCTTCTCCTGGTGCTCCAGCGCGTCCCGCAGCAGGGCGTACGGCTTGGCGGCGGCGACGCCGTTGGGCCCCAGGAAGTAGGACTTGTCGAACTGGAGCGGGTCGATCTCGTCCGCGCCCACGAAGGCCAGGATGGTCAGGGTCTTGGTCGTCGGCAGCGGCAGCTTGGCCAGGTCCTCGTCGGTGATCGGCACGATCGTGTCGTCCGCGGCCTGGTAGCCCTTGCCGACCTCCTCGTTGGGGACCTCCTCGCCGTCCAGCTCGCACACCTTGCGGTAGTGGATCCGGCCGCCGTCCTTCTCGTGGATGCGGACGAACGAGACGGAGGCGGTGCGCTCGGTCGCGCTGTAGGTCTTCACGGGGATGCTGACCAGCCCGAAGGAGATAGACCCGTTCCAAACAGATCGCATGTCTCATCCTTGCCGTGGCATTTGTATGGGATGGTCATCGTATGTCGCCAATCACCGTCGTGGAGGGGCGGCGGCTGTCGCTCACCAACCTGGACAAGGTCCTGTATCCGCGGACCGGCACCACCAAGGGCGAGCTGCTGCACTACTACGCCACCACCGCGGGCGCCCTCCTCGCCCACGTCCACGACCGGCCCGTCTCCTTCCTGCGGTATCCCGACGGGCCCGACGGCCAGCAGTTCTTCACCAAGAACGTGCCGCCCGGGACGCCCGCATGGGTGAAGACCACCGAGGTGCCCGGCAGCACGGCGAAGTCCCGGCAGCAGGTGCTGGTCCGCGACGTACCGACCCTGATGTGGGCCGCCAACCTCGTCGTCGAGCTGCACACCCCGCAGTGGACCGCCGCCGCGCCCCGCATCGCCGACCGCCTGGTGTTCGACCTCGACCCGGGGGAGCCGGCCACGATCGTGGAGTGCTGCGGGGTGGCCCGGTGGCTGCGCGAGCGCCTGGCGGCCGACGGCCTCAACGTCTACGCGAAGACCAGCGGCTCGAAGGGCCTGCACATCCTCGTGCCGATCGAGCCGACACCCTCGGACGACGTCACGGCGTACGCCAAGGCGATCGCCGTCGAGGCGGAGCAAACCCTGCCCGGCCATGTCGTGCACCGGATGACCAAGGCCCTGCGGCCGGGCAAGGTCTTCATCGACTTCTCGCAGAACTCGGCCTCCAAGACCACCGCCGCTCCCTACACGGTGCGCGCCCGCGAGCTGCCGACCGTCTCCGCCCCCGTGACCTGGGACGAGATCGAGGCCTGTACGGACCCGGAGCAGCTCACGTTCCTCTTCGACGCCGTCGCCGAGCGCCGTGAGCGCCACGGCGACCTGCTCGCGCCCCTGCTCAACCTCAATCGGGCGCGCCCGCTGCCCTGCTGACGTCCGGGCCCGCGCCCGCGTCGAACGCGTACGGAATACGTCATTCGACGTAGCCGGTGATGACATGGGCAGGTGCCACATTCCCATGCCAACGGTGTGAACGGCGCCTTCGCCCTGTCATGAACCTTGGGTGACAAGGGAGTTGCGCCCGCCCGCGCACCCGGACACCCGGGGCGATGTCACGGCACTATCACCAAAAGCTGTCATCCGCAGCGGACCTTGATTCCTTCACAATCCCGGTACCAAATCCCTCCCACGGATGACGAGGTTCCCCCGTGAGACCCACCCGTACGGTCCTCACCGCCGTGCTCGGCCTCGGTCTGGCCGCCTCCCTCGGTACCGTCCCCGCCACCGCCGCCTCCGCGCCGGCCGCCCCCTCCGGCGCGAGCGTCTCCACCCCGGCCTCCATAGCCAAGTACACCGGCTCGGCCGAGGAGTCCGCGGCCAACAAGGCGTTCTTCCAGGCTGTCATGAAGGCAGCCGCCGCCAAGCGCGCGGCGACGCCCGGCGTCAAGGCCGTCACCGTCACGTACAACGCGAGCAGCGCCCCCACCTTCCGCAGCCAGATAGCGCGCAGCACGCAGATCTGGAACAGCTCGGTGAACAACGTGAAGCTCCAGGAAGGCTCCAGGGGAGACTTCTCGTACCGGGAGGGCAACGACCCCCGCGGCTCCTACGCGAGCACCGACGGCCACGGCCGGGGCTACATCTTCCTCGACTACCGGCAGAACCAGCAGTACAACTCGACCCGCGTGGTGGCCCACGAGACGGGTCACGTCCTCGGCCTGCCCGACCACTACTCGGGCCCGTGCAGCGAGCTGATGTCGGGTGGCGGCCCCGGCCCCTCCTGCCAGAACACCAACCCGAACGCGCAGGAGCGCGCCCGGGTGGACGCCCTGTGGCGCAACGGCCTGGTGGCGCAGCTCGCCCCGGTCTCCTGACCCCTGACCTGCTGATCTCCTGATCTGCTGACGACTGCCGCGCGGCGGGGACCGGCCCCTGCCGCGCGGCAGACGCATGCGTACGGGACGTACGGGCGTACGGACGGCCGGGTGCACCGGGTGTGACCGGCGGGGAGCGATATGCGTCACAACGATCTGATTTGGTGTAGAGGGCATCGATGCTTTATCGTTCAATTGATCACGGGCCGTGCGGACCCTTCGTCGATTCGTCGACGATGACCGGTGTCCCCGCCCGTTCCGGACCGCCCCGGCCAGCTCCCCCCGTCTGGCCGGGGCTTTCTCCGTTTCCGTACGGACGCCCCGGGCCCGCCGCCGCGCGTGTCACGGACCGGCCGCCGCCCGGCCGGCGTGGTAAGGATCATGACGAAGATCCCCGGCCCGGAGCCGGCGGTCGGAAGGCGGCCCCGGGGCCGGTGGAACCCGGCCGGGCGGGCACCCGCAGACGTGACGGACCCGTCGGTGCGGTGCCGGGCGGTACGGGAGGGAGTCGGCGTGTACGACACGGAGGTGGCCGTCGTGGGCGGCGGCGCCGCGGGACTCTCCCTCGCCCACCGGCTCTGCGCCCCGCCGCCCGGTGCCCGCTGCCCCCAGGTGACCGTCGTGGACGCGCCACCGGGACCGCTCAGGCCCCCCGAACGCACCTGGTGCTACTGGGAGCGGCCGGACGGCGAGTACGACGGCGTGCTGGCGGCCTCCTGGGACCGGCTCCGCGTCCACGGGACCGACGGAGCGCCGCTGACCGGGCGCCCGGCACCGCTGCGGTACAAAATGCTGCGCTCCGGCGCGTTCGAGGAACTGGTCGGTGACCGGCTCGCGGACACCCCCTCGGCACGCCGGGTGACGGCCGTCGTGGACGACGTGCGTACGCTGCCGGGCGGCGCCGAGGTCCGCGGTACGACGGCGGAGGGCGCCCCCGTACGGCTCCGGGCCCGCTGGGTCTTCGACTCCCGGCCGCTGCCCGCCCTGCCGCCCGCCCGCACCACCCTGCTCCAGCACTTCCACGGCTGGTTCGTCCGCACCGAACGGCCCGAGTTCGACCCCGCGACCGCCGACCTGATGGACTTCCGCACCCCACAGCCGGACCACGGGCTCTCCTTCGGCTACGTCCTCCCGCTCGGCCCGCACGAGGCGTTGGTCGAGTACACCGAATTCTCCGCCGCCCCGCTCGACGAGGCCGCCTACCACCGTGCGCTGCGCCACTACCTCACGGAGGTCCGCCCGCTCGGCCCGTACCGGATCACCGCCTCCGAACAGGGCGTCATCCCGATGACCGACGCGCGCTTCCCCCGCGGCGCGGGGCCCGGCGTCTTCCGGATCGGTGCCGCGGGCGGCGCCACCCGGCCGTCGACCGGCTACACCTTCGCCGCCGTCCAGCGCCAGACCCGGGCCATCGCCGCCGCCTTCCACCGGGGCCGCGCCCCGGCCCCGCCGCCTCCGCACACCGCGCGCTCCCGGCTGATGGACGCCGTCCTGCTGCGCGCCCTCGACCGCGGACGCATCGACGGCGCCGACTTCTTCACCGGGCTGTTCCGCGGCGTACCGATGGAACGGCTGCTGCGCTTCCTGGACGGCGGCACCCGGCTGCGCGAGGACCTGTCGATCGGTCTGCACACCCCCGTCCTGCCCATGCTGCGCACCGTGGCCGAGCTGCCGGGGCTGCGCCGCCGTCCGTCCGTACGCCCGGCCCGTACGGAGAGCGGCACGCCGAAGACCGCACCGGCCGTCGCCCCGACCCCCGCGCCGGACACCGCCCCGGCCCCGCACAGGAACGGACCGTCCGATGACGACCCTCCCGGATGAAGCCGCCCCGGCCGTACTCCCGGCCGCCGCCCGGCGTCCCCCCACCGCGCCGCGCCGGGGCCGGGACCGGCGCGCCCGTGTCGTGCCGCCGGCGCCGGGCCGGGCGAGGATCACCGGCGAGGCACCGCACGCCGCGGTGATCGGCGGCGGCATCGCCGGACTGGCCGCGGCCACCGGACTCGCCGAACGGGGCGTCCGGGTCACGCTGTACGAGCGGGAACCGGGGCTCGGCGGCCGGCTCGCCGGACGGCCGGTCCGCCTCGCCGACGGCTCCGGGGCGACCATGACCCGCGGCTTCCACGCCTTCTTCCGCCAGTACTACAACCTGCGCGGACTGCTGCGGCGCGCCGACCCGGCGCTGGCCGCGCTCACCGGGCTGCCCGACTATCCGCTGCGCCACAGCAGCGGCCTCCAGGACAGCTTCGCCCACGTCCCGCGCACACCCCCGTGGAGCGCCGTCGGCTTCGCCGCGCTCAGCCCGACGTTCACCCTGCGCGAGATGGCCCGGATGAACCCGCGCGCCGCCCTGCCGTTGCTCGACGTACGGACCCCCGGCGTGTACGAGCGCCTGGACGGCGTCAGCGCGCGCCAACTGCTGGACCGCATCCGCTTTCCCGAGGCCGCGCACCACCTGGCGTTCGAGGTGTTCTCCCGCAGCTTCTTCGCCGACCCCGGGGAACTGTCGGCCGCCGAGATGGCCCTGATGTTCCACATCTACTTCCTCGGCTCCAGCGAAGGGCTGCTGTTCGACGTCCCCGGCGAGCCGTTCCCGCAGGCACTCTGGGAACCGCTGGGACGTTACCTGACCGGGCACGGCGTCACCCTCCGGACCGGATGCGCGGTGGAGTCCGTGGAGTCCGGCCCGGGCAGTGCGGGGGTGACCGTACGAGGCGGCCACGGCGCTACGCGCCACGACGCGGTCGTGCTCGCCCTCGACGTGACCGGGCTGCGCCGCCTGGTCGCCGCCTCACCGGGGCTGGGCGACCCGCGATGGCGCGCACGGATGTCGCGGCTGCGTACCGCACCGCCGTTCCTCGTCTCCCGGCTCTGGCTCGACCGCCCGGTGGCCCCTGACCGGCCCGGTTTCCTCGGCACCAGCGGCTACGGCCCGCTCGACAACGTCAGCGTGCTGGAGCGCTGGGAAGGGGAGGCGGCCCGGTGGGCCTCCCGTAACGGCGGCTCGGTGGTGGAACTGCACGCGTACGCGCTCGCCACGGACACCGCCCGGCAGGCGCAACAGGACCGGCTGATCGGCCAACTCCGGCGCGTCTACCCGGAGACGGGCCGGGCGAAGGCCGTCGACGCCCGGCACGAGTGGCACGCGGACTGCCCCCTGTTCCCGGTGGGCGGCTATCACGACCGTCCCACCGTACGCACCCCCGACCCGGCCGTGACGGTCGCCGGCGACCTCGTACGCACCGACCTGCCGGTGGCCCTGATGGAACGCGCGGCCACCACGGGCTTCCTCGCCGCCAACACCCTGCTGGAGCGGTGGGGCGTGCGCGGCCAGACCCTGTGGACGGTCCCGGACCGCGGCCGCTCGGCGGTGCTGCGCGGACTGGCGCGACTGCTGGGCGGGGGGAGAGGGAGACCGTGAACTCGGCAGCGTCCGGTGCCGGAGCGGACCGAAGACGCCCTTCGGCGCCTGCCGCTACCGAGGAGCGATCGCCTTGACCCAGTCGTCGACGGTGACGACATCCGCCCACTGCGGGAACAGTCGCTCGACGAGGACCCGGTGCAGCTCCGGATCGGTGTCCAGACAGGCGTCGGGCAGGACGGTGAGGCCGAAGTCCAGGTCGTTCGCCTGGCACAGGGTGGACAGCACCACGGCGCTGGTGGCGATGCCGGTCAGGACGAGGCTGTCGATGCCACGCGCCCGCAGCACCACGTCGAGATCGCTGCCCGAGAACGCGCTCGCCCGCCGCTTGGTGACCACCACCTCGCCCGGCCGGGGCGCCACCTCGGGGTGGATCTCGGTGCCCGGCGCGCCCTCCACGAACAGGCCGGCCTCCGCGATGGCGGCCAGCGGCCGGTTCCGCGTGCCGACTTCGGGGAAACCGGAACGCAGCGCGATGACCACGTAGATCACGGGTATGTCCGCCGCCCGGGCCCCGTCGATCGCCCTGCGCAGGCGCGGCAGGTAACCGGAGCCGTCGTCGGCGAGGTCCACGATGGCCCGTTGGACGTCCATCACAAGAAGAGCGCTGCTCATGTCGTCTCCGGGAACGAAGTCGGTCCGGCGCCCGAAC
Source organism: Streptomyces sp. NPDC045470 (assembly GCF_040646595.1). Taxonomy (NCBI): domain Bacteria; kingdom Bacillati; phylum Actinomycetota; class Actinomycetes; order Kitasatosporales; family Streptomycetaceae; genus Streptomyces; species Streptomyces sp. NPDC045470. The sequence continues at coordinate 130,262 of NZ_JBEZAN010000009.1, read as the reverse complement.
GGGCCGGCATCGGAACGGGCCGGTGGGGCCCGGCCGTTCGCATCCTACGCGGCCCCTCGACACGGCCCCTCAACCGGGAAAGCGCCCCGAACTGCGCAGCTCCCACCGCCGCTCCGCGTACGCCATGTCGTCGCGCCACAGACGCCCCGCCGTCGCCCGCATCAGCGGACGCAGCAGGGGAGCGGCCGCGCGGGCCACCGCGAATCCCGGGCGGGCGGAGGCGGCGACGACCGCTTCCACGACGGCGGTGCGCGGGCGGCCGCAGGCATCGGCGCCGAGCGGGGTGGCGTGGGTCTCCACGACGGATCCCGCGCCCTCGCCCTCGGTGATGCGCATGACCACGGTGCGCGGCCCGGGCGCGGTGAACTCCGCGCGGACCGGGACGACCAGCCGCCCGGCCACCTTGAAGGAGACGTCCACCGTCAAAGCGTCCTCCGGGCCCGCCGGACCGTCCGTCACGGTCAGGTCGACGAAGGAGTACGGGTGGAACCAGGCGCCGTGCCACGGGTCGAGCCGGTTGGCGACCACGTCGTCCGGTTCGCAGCGTCCGACGCCGGTGTACACGGACGCCACGGTGCCGGCGGTGTCCGGACGCCGCGGGACACGGGGCCTGGCCAGCGGCTCCTCGCCGCCCGCCCGGTCCAGACGTACCCAGACCAGCACCCCGTCGTCGTACACCGGGTACGGCTCCCACCCGGCGAAGGGGCCGCCGTCCAGGGCGAGTCCGTGCCAGTGGCAGACGAGGGTGCCGCACCGCACCGGACTGTCCTTCAGGGGCGCGCCCAGATGCGGGCAGGCGCCGGGGCCGCCGCGCAGCCGTCCGTCGGCGGCGCGCCACAGCACCACCTCCGTCCCGGCGACGGTCCGTCCCAGCGGGCGGTCCCGGCCGACCTCCCGCGTGGCGCCCACGGCGTACCAGTTGCCGGACGGCCGGGACCTGGCACGCTCCAGCGCGCCGGCGATCACGCCGGGCGCGGCGTCCCGCCAGGTGGGCCGCTGGCGCTCCCACGCGACGGGGCGCCGGCGCAGGCTCAGCGGGTACCGGCCGCGTCCGGCGGGGCGGCGGGGAGCGTCCACGGTGATTCCTCCCGGGCGTGTCGCGGTGCGTTCTGCCGTGCGGGCCGCCGTGACCCGTACCAGTCCGTCCAGGGCCACGGTCGCGCGGACCGGGCGCGAGACGACGGCGCGGCGGTGCAGGACCGCGTAGCCGTCGGCCTCCACGGCGTCCAGGATGCCGCGGTAGAGGATGAAGGCGGTACGGATGCACGGCCGGGACACCGGGTCGAGCATGGCGACGCCGGGCGCGGCCCGGCGGTACACGCCACGGGTGAGGTCGGCGGCGGCCCGCAGCGCCGCGGTGATCCGGGCGTCCGCACCGCCGGTCAGCCGGCTCCACCGGAGCAGTTCCCGGTCCACGTCGTGCGCGGCCAGCAGGTCGGCGGGGAGGTAGACGCGGCCCCGGTCCAGGTCCTCGCCCACGTCCCGCAGGAAGTTGGTGAGCTGGAACGCCGCTCCGAGCGCGGCGGCGTGCGGCGCGGCCTCCTCGCGCGGCGTGACCGTGCCGAGGACCGGCAGCATCTGGAGACCGATGACCTCGGCCGAGCCGTACATGTACCGGCGCAGGTCGTCGTAGGTCGGGTAGTCGGTCACCTCCAGGTCGGCGCGCATGGAGGCCATGAAGGCGGTGAAGTACGCCGGGTCGATGCCGTAGACGGCGCTGGTGTGCGCGAGCGCCCGTACGACCGGTTCGTCGCCGCCGCTCCGGGCGAGGCCCGCGTTCAACTGCGTCTCCAGGGCACGCAGGGCGGTGGCGCGTTCCTCGGGCGTGGCGTCGGCGTCCAGGCTGTCGACGATGTCGTCCGCCCAGCGGGCGAACCCGTACAGGGCGTGCACGGCGGGCCGGCGGGCGACCGGCAGCAGCCTGGTGGCCAGGAAGTACGTCTTGCCGTGCCGGGCGTTGAGCCGGCGGCAGTGGGCGTAGGCGGCGCGCAGCGCGGGGTCGGTGATGCCCGCGGCGTCGAGTTCCCGGGCGGTCACGGGGCCTCCTCCGGGGTGCGGGGGCCCTCCGGTGCCGAGGTGCCTCCGGGCGTACGGGCGGGGCGGTGGCGCGCGCCGAGGTCGGTCACCCTGGCGGGCCTCGTGGGACCGCCGCCGGTCACCCGTGCGGCGGCCAGCTTCCCCGATACCAGCACGGTGGGCACCCCGACGCCCGGGGTGGTGCCGCACCCGGCCAGTACGGCGTTCTCGGTGCCGCGCACGAGGTTGCGGGGGCGGAAAGGACCGGTCTGCGCGAAGGTGTGGGCGGCGGAGAACGGGGTGCCTGCGCCGTGCCCTTGGCGGGTCCAGTCCGCGGGGGTGACCAGGCACTCCTCCTCGGCCGCCGTGTCCAGGCCGGTGAAGCCGCGCCGGTCCAGTTCGGCGAGGAGCGCGGCGCGGTAGCGGGGGCCGAGGTCACGCCAGGCGTGCGCGCCGGGCCCGATGTCGGTGTTGGGGCAGGGCGCGAGGACGTAGTGCAGATGGCGGCCCGGCGGGGCGAGCGACGGGTCGGTGGCGGTCGGCCGGGTCAGCAGCAGCGAGGGGTCGCTCATCAGCGTGCCGGTACGAGTCAGTTCGTGGAACGTCCGGTGCCAGGCGGCGCCGAACGAGAGGGTGTGGTGACCCGGCTCCGGCCAGGTCGCGGGCGTGCCCGCGTGCAGGACGACGGCCGAGGGGGAGCGGCGCAGCGGCAGGGGGCGGCGCGGGGTGCGGCCGAGCAGGCGGTACGCCTCGGGCAGGTCGGCGGTGAGCACCACCGCGTCGCACGGGACGCGTCCGGCGTCGGTGACGACGGCGGTGACCCGGTCGCCTGAACGTTCCAGCGCGCGCACCTCGCACCCGTACCGGAACTCCCCGCCCGCCTCGGCCGCGGCGTCCGCCATGGCGCGGGGCAGCGCGTACATCCCGCCGCGCGGGAAGTACACGCCGGCCACCGTGTCCATGTAGGCGATGACGGCGTACGCGGCGAGCGCACGGGCCGGCGGCACACCCGCGTACAGGGACTGGAAGGAGAAGACGCGGCGCACCCGCTCGTCGGCCAGGAACCGGCCGATACGGGCGTCGAGCCGGCCGAAGCCGCCGAGCGCCGCGAGGCGGGCGAGGTCGGGGTGGAGCAGATGCAGCGGCGAGTCGAAGTTGGCGTCGATGAAGCGCCGCATCTGGACCGTGTGCAGGCGGCTCAGCCAGGAGCGCAGCCGCCGGTAGCCCACGGCCTCCCGGGCCCCGGCGAACCGTTCGATCTCGGCCTCCATGGCCTCCGCGCCGGTGTGCACGTCGAGCGTGCTGCCGTCGGCGAACCGGGCGCGGTAGGCGGGGTGCAGGGGCACCAGGTCCAGCCGCCCGGCCATCGAGGCGCCGACCGCGGCGAACGCCTCCTCGGCGAGGTCCGGCATGGTCAGCACGGTCGGCCCGGTGTCGATCAGGTAGCCGCCGCGTTCGAGGCGGCCGCACCGGCCGCCGGGCCGGAGGTCGCGCTCGACCACGGTCACCCGCCGCCCGGCGCCGAGCAGATGCAGCGCGGCGGACAGCCCGGACAGCCCGGCACCGATGACGACGACGTGGTCGGTGCGGCCGGGGACGGACTTCACCGCTCACCTGCGCGGGCCGCCACGACGGGCACCGTTGCGGGAGGGCCGCCCGGCGGGGCGTGCGTACGGGCACCGGCCGTGGCCCGGAGCAGCGCGTGCAGGTGGCGGAGGGCGGCCGGGTCGGCGGCGCGGACGTCGGCCAGGTGCGCCACACTCCGGTCGGCGAGGATCTCGACCTTGTCCTCCAGCGCGGCACGGGCCCCGGTCGAGACGAACACGTCCCGTACGCGGTCCACGGCGGCGGCCGAGAGGCCCGGGTCGCCCAGTGCCGCGTCGAGGACGCCGAGGGCCCCGTCGTCGCCGGCGGCTTCCGCCCGGGCGCGGGCGACCGCGGTGAGGTAGGTCAGCTTGCCTTCGCGAATGTCGTCACCGGACGGTTTCCCGGTCTCCTCCGGGTCGCCGAACACCCCCAGCAGGTCGTCGTGGAGCTGGAAGGCGAGCCCGGCGCAGCGGCCCGCCGAGCGCAGCGCACCGGCGGTCCGGTCGTCTGCGCCGGCCAGCGCGGCGCCCATCAGCAGCGGCCGTTCGACCGAGTAGCGGGCGCTCTTGAGGCGGGCGGTGCGGACCGCGCGGGCGGGGGAGCGGCACGCGGTGGCCTGGCCGTGCAGGTCGAGGTACTGGCCGGCGACCATCTCGGTCCGCATGGTCCGCCACAGAGCGTGCACCGCGGACCGCGCGGGGGCGGGGAAGCGGGTGTCCATGACGGTGTCGTCGGCCCAGGCCAGCGCGAGGTCACCGGCCAGGATCGCCGCGGACCGGCCGAACGTCTCCGCCGGCCGGGCGAACGTTTCCGCCGACCGGTCGGAACGGTCCTGGCCGGGCCGGCGGGCGTACTGCCCCCGCAGCTCGGCGTGCAGAGCGGGCCTGCCCCTGCGCAGCTCGGCGCCGTCCATCACGTCGTCGTGCACCAGCGCACAGGTCTGGACGAGTTCGAGTGCGGCGGCCAGCCGCAGCGCGGCGCCCGCCGTCTCACCGCCGCCACCGCAGACCCGCAGGCCCCACCACACGAACCGGCCGCGCAGCCGCTTGCCGCCGCCCAGCGTGAAGCGCGCGACGCGTTCGGCGATGTCACGGCCGAACAGGGCGTCGGCCGCCGCGGCCTCGGCGAGCCGCGCACCGAGCACCTCGTCCAGCACCCGTTCGACGGCGCCCGCGACGTCCGCGTCCACCGCCCGGGCCCGGTCCGCGCCCTGGTCGTCCGCTGTCCGGATACGGCGCATCACCCGTCCTTCCGTCGAACCGGCCGGTGGGCGCTGCCTCACATGGACCGCGGCCACCCCTCGGACGCGTCGCCGGGCGGGCCGGTCGCGTGTCCGGCGACGCCGGCGCCCGTGCCCGCAGTTCACCACGGGACCCGCGGGTCGTCGGGACGCCACGTCCGGGCCTGGTCCCTTCGGGGGACGCCGGTGACCGCCGTGGAGCACGGCGGCGGTCCGGGGCGGGTGGTGCCCGTCGGCGCGTGCGCGCCCGCTTCCCCTGCTCCGTCCGGCCGTGCCGGTGATGAGCCGTCCATGGCCAACGGGCGCCCTCCGCTCGGCTTCGGCGTCCGGCGGCGGGTACCCGCCGCCGCCCCGCGAAACCGGATGGCGCCCATCGTTCGCACACCGGCTCGTAGCACCGGCGGACGGCAAGGCAGCGGACACACTCCCGTGAGGTTGTCCGGATACCGGCCATTGAACGGGCGAGATTCAGCCAACGCGGGCGCGCCGCCGCGGACGCGCCCGGACCCGCGGACCGTCAGCCGCTGTTCTGCGCCAACTGGAGACGTACGAGATGAGCGAGGGTCGGAGCCGGGTGCTTGGCCCGTATACGGCGCAAGTAGGTGCTGACCGTATGGACGCTGATGCCCAGACGCCTGGCCGTCTGGTCGTACGTCAGGCCGTCCGCGATGTGCGACAGTACCTCTCGCTCCCGGGGGGACAGCAGTGGCGGCATGGTGGGCGCGCTGTGGTCCGACATCTCTTCCTCCAAGGGGGTGATGGTGGAGCAGGGAAGATCCGGCGGCCCGCGGCGTCAGGACGATCGGTCCGGCGGCGCGGGCGGAGCGGATGGAGCGGGGCAAGGCCGTTGTACGGCCGCCGCGCTGCGCGGTGCTCGTCGGCTCAACGCCGGAAAGACGGCCCGAGCGGGACCGGACATGGTGCGCCCTCCCGCGGGTACGGAGCGGAACTGCCGACGGTGCCGCGGGGGCAGCACATCCCCCGTGACATGCGGCTTGATCTAACCACGGACGCGGCAAAACGCAAGGAGGCCGCGGCCGTCCGCACCATGCCCCTACACGCGCGGCCGAGCGCGGGTCAAGTCACCGGATGATGCGTCTCCAGGCGTACCGCGAACCGGGTGACCGTAAGTGCGTACTTTCGTCCTCCGCCGTCCGTGTGGTGGACCAGGCCGGCACAGGGCGTTGAGGGGGAACAAGAGAGTGGGGCACTTCCGGCTGCTCGTCGTCGGCAATGCCGTATCGGCGTACGGCAGTTACCTGAACATGGTGGCGCTGAACGTCTTCGTCTACCAGGTCACGGGCAGCGCGCTGACCGCGGGCCTGTTCATGGCCGTACGGCTGATCACCAGCGTACTGTCCGGTTTCGTCAGCGGCCGGCTGGTGTCGCGTTACGACCGCAAACGGCTGATGGTGTGCGCGGACCTCACCCAGGCGGTCGCCTTGGCGCTGCTGCTCCTGGCACCCGACGGAGCGCGCGTCACCCTGCTGTTCGCGCTCGCCGTGGTGACCGGCGCCTGCTCGACCCTCTCCCAGGTGGCCCTGCGCAGCAGCGTCCCGGAGATCGTCGGAGCCGACCTGCGGACCAGGGCCAACGGCCTGCTGGTCACCGGCCGTTCACTGGCCATGATCGCCGGGTTCGCCTCGGCGGGCGTGGTCGTCGCGGAGTTCGGCTACACCACCGCCTTCGTGCTGGACGCCATCACCTTCACGGTCTCCGCGACGGTCCTCTTCCTGCTGCCCATCCGCACCCGGGCCGTCGCCGAACCGAGCACGGCCGACGGCGCGGCGGCGGACGACGCGGGCACCGGCCGCTGGGCTTCCTTCGCGCTGCTCAAGGCGGCACCGCTGCTGGCGGTCATGGTCGCGGTCCGCGCGGCCGACGGCCTCGGCTCGTCCTCGCACAACGTCGCCCTGCCCATCTACTCCAGCGCCCTGGATCCTTCGCATCCGGCCACCTTCATCAGCCAGTTCTGGGCGACCTGGGCGATCGGCAACATCGTGGCCCAGCAGGTGTGCTCGCGGCGTACCAGCAAGACCGGCTGGTCGCCGGGGGAGCGCGCCTTCGCGATCGGCTCCATCGTGATGTCGGCGGCGTTCATCGTGGTCTTCAGCGGCCTGCCGGCTGTTCCGGCCGCGGCCGCCGCGCTCGTCGCCGGCATGGCCGACGGGTTCACGGAGATCGCGTACGTCTCCCGGCTGCAGGCCGCCCCCGACGAGCAGCGCGGACGCCTCTTCGGGCTCTCCGCTTCGGCCGAGAACAGCGGCTTCGGCCTCGGCATGATCGTCAGCGCGGCGCTGCTGGAGCGCTTCTCGCCCCTACAGGTGGTGAGCGCGTTCCAGGGCTTGGCCATCGTCCTGTGCGTCGCCCTGCTCGTCGTGCTGGCCAGGGGACGCTCCCTGTTCCCGAACCGACCACCGGCCCGGGAGAGCGGCGGCCCGGCGTCCGGCCGGGAGGTCTCCTCCGCCGCGGAGGGCGGCACCTCATGAACGTACCGGCCGACTCGCGCGTCGCGGTCATCGGCATGGCCTTCCGCTTCCCCGGAGCGGACACCCCCGAGGAGTTCTGGCACGTCATCCGGGACGGCCTGGACTGCGTACGGCGCTTCACCGACGAGGAACTGGCCGCGGCCGGCGTCCCCGCCGAGAAGTACCGGGCGGACGACTTCGTCGGCGCCAGCGGCATCCTGTCCGGCATCGACCGGTTCGACGCCGGGTTCTTCGGGATGAGCGTCCGGGAGGCGCAGCTCACCGACCCGCAGCACCGGATGTTCCTGGAATGCGCCTACCACGCCCTGGAGGACTCGGGATATCCGCGCGAACGGGGCGGACTGCGCACCGGTGTCTTCGCCAGCACCGGCTACCACCTCTACACCTTGGAGAACTACCTGCTGAACAACGTCCTGAAGGGACCGGTCGGCGACGACTGGCTCTCCAGGATGCAGGTCCTGGTCGGCAACTACGCCGACTTCACCGCCACCCGCGCCTCCTTCCGCCTCAACCTCACCGGCCCGGCCATCAGCGTCCAGACCGCCTGCTCCAGCTCCCTCGTAGCCGTGCAGCTCGCCGCGCAGTCGGTGATGATCGGCGACAGCGACATCGCGCTGGCCGGCGCCACGGCCATCCATGTGCCGCAGGTGCTGGGCTACCAGTACGTCAAGGGCTCCATCCTCTCCAAGAGCGGCTACCTGCGCGCCTTCGACGCCCGCGCGGACGGCACGGTGGGCGGCACCGGCGTCGCCGCCGTCGTCCTCAAGCGCCTGGACCGGGCCCTCGCCGACGGCGACACCGTCCATGGCGTCATACGCGGCTGGGGCGTCAACAACGACGGCGCGGACAAGCAGACCTACACCGCCCCGAGCGCGGTCGGCCAGCGCGGCGCCATCCGCCGCGCGCTGGACCACGCCGGCATCGGCGCGGACACCGTCGGCTACCTGGAGACACACGGTACGGGCACGCTGAAGGGCGACCCGATCGAGTTCGACGGCGCCGTCTCCGCGTACCGCACCGACACCGACCGGACCGGGTACTGCGCGCTCGGCTCGACCAAGGCCAACATCGGCCACCTCGACGTGTGCTCGGGCATCGCCAGCTTCATCAAGGCCCTGCTCGTCCTCAAACACGGCGTCATCCCGCCGATGGCCAACTTCCGGGAGCCCAACCCCGCCCTCGATCTCGACCACAGCCCCTTCTACATCCCCGAAGAGGCGCGCCCGTGGCCCCAGGGGGACACACCGCGCCGCGCGGGCGTCTCGTCCCTGGGCGTCGGCGGCACCAACGCCCACATCATCGTGGAGCAGGCCCCCGAACCCGCGCCCCGCGCCGCCACCGTGACCGCACCGGACGTCCTGGTCCTGTCCGGCCAGTCCGCCGAGGCCCTCACGGCCAACGCCCACGCCGTACGCGACCACCTGACCCGGCACCCCGGGACCGACCTCGCCGACCTGGTGACCACCGCGGCGGGCCGGGCCCACCACCGGCACCGCCTGGCAGCCCGCGGCACGACCCCCGCGGACCTCGCCGCGGCCCTGGACGGCTGGCTCGCGGGCACCGGCGGCCCCGCCGCAGCCGCCGTGACGACCGGTGAGGCACCCCGGGAGGGACGGCCGGGCGTCGTCTTCCAGTTCACGGGACAGGGCAGCCCGTACCCCGGCATGGCACGACCGCTGTACGAGCGCTTCGCCGTCGTCCGCGACCTGCTCCACACCTGCGACCGCCACCACCAGGAGCTGTACGGCAGCTCCCTGCTCGACGCCCTGCTCGACCCCGGTGCGGACCGTACCGTCACGGAGAACACACGGAACGCCCAGCCGGCCCTCTTCGCCCTGCAGTACGCCCTCACCGGGCTGTGGCGCCACGCCGGCATCACGCCGGACATCGTCGCCGGGCACAGCGTCGGCGAGTACGCCGCCCTCTGCGCGGCGGGCGCGCTGTCCGTCGAAGACGGCCTGCGCATCACCGCGGAGCGCGGACGCCTGATGCAGGACCACTGCGCCCGCGGTGCCATGGCCGCCGTCTCGGCGGACCTGGACACCGTCCAGAACCTGGCCGACGAGATCACCGGCCTCGAACTGGCCGTCGTCAACGGGGCGCAGCGGCACGTGCTCGCCGGCCCCGTCACGGCCGTCGACCGGCTGCTGACCCGGCTGGAGGAGCGCGGCATCCCCGCGGAACGGCTCCCGGTGACGCGCGCCTTCCACACCGCGCTCACCGACCCGATCCTGGACAAGTTCCGGGACCTGCTCGACGGCGTCACCTTCCGCCCGGTCACGACCGGTTTCGTCAGTTGCCTCGACGGGCGCCTGCACGAGCCGGGCTGGGCACCGGACGCCGACTACTTCGTACGGCAGACACGCCGGCCGGTCCGCTACGACGCCGTACTGCGCACACTCGGCGAAACCGGCTCCGCCGCGCTGGTCGAGATCGGCCCGCACACCACACTCAGCGGACTGGCCCGTGCCGCGCTCCCCGGCGTGCGGGCGGTACCGACGCTGCGCCGCGGCGCCGGACCCGGCGCCTTCTGGGGCGCGGTGGCCCAGCTCCACTGCGCGGGCGCGGACCTCGACTGGCCGGCGCTCACCGCCGGCAGCGGAGGCCGCAGGACCTGGCTGCCCGGCTACCGCTTCCAGCACAAGACGTTCTGGACGGGGCCGGAGCCGACAGCCGTCCGGGCCGTCCGGACCGGCGAACCAGCGAGAGAACCAGCGAGAGAAGAGGAAGACGTGGCACAGGACGAGGCAGTGTTCGAGAGGGTGCTCGGGCACGTCATCGAGTTGGTCGCCAAGCACCTCGGGCACGACGCCGACGCGATCACGGGCGACACATCCTTCTTCGACCTCGGTGCGGACTCGCTGCAGATGATCAGCGTGCTGCGCGAGCTGGAGCAGGACCACCAGGTCAAGGTCGCGATGCGGGAGCTGTTCGAGGAGGCGAGCACCCCGGCGCAGCTCACGGAGCTGATCGTGGGGCGGATGGCGGGCGGTGCGGCGGGGCCCGTACGGGACGAACCGGTCGCCGCCGAGCCCGTACGGCACGAGCCGGCCGCTGCGGCGCCCGCCGAGCCCGTGCGCGCGCCGGAACCCGTCAGCAGGCCCGAGCCCATCGGCATGCCGGAGCCCATCGGCATGCCCGAGCCGGTCCGCGCGCCCGCGCCCGAGCCGGTCCGCGCCCCCGAGTCCACGCCCGCGCCCGTTCCCGCGCCTGCCGAGCCGTCCGACTCGTCGCAGCCCGTGACACGCGCGGAACTGACCGACCTCGTCCGCCAGGTGCAGCAGTTGTCGCAGATCCAGTTGCAGATGATGACCCAGATGAGCCAGCTCTCCCAACTGCTGACCGCGCAGGCGACGAGCGCCCTGACCGGCGGCGTGGTGGCCAACGGGAAGGCGGGAGGGAAATGACCGGGCCGAGCGCCGCCGCCGCTGCGGTGGACCAGAACCTGGCCGCGATGTCCGACCTCTCCCGCAGCATCGCGGAGCGGATCGAGGCCGCGACCGGAAGCGGGAGTGCGACCGGAAGTCCGGCCGGGACCGGGGCCGCGGCTCCGGCCGGGACCGCGGATCAGCCGGCGGCGGGCGATCAGGCCGTCGCCCCGTCGGCGAACGGCGCCGCGCAGGAGCCGTCCGCCGAGCGTCGGCAACGCGTGCACGGCCCCCGGGTGACCGTCTCCCGCGCCTCCGGCATGGTCGGCGGCTCCGCCTCCGCGTCCCAGCAGGCCCACCTCGACGACCTGGTGCGCCGTTACACGGCCAAGACCGCCACGTCCAAGGAGATCGCCCAGCGCTACCGCCGGGTGCTGGCCGACAGCCGGGCCGTCGTCGGGTTCCGCAGCAAGACGAAGGAGATGCTGTACCCGATCGCCGGCCGCCGGGCCCACGGCTCCCGGCTGGAAGACATCGACGGCAATCGCTATGTCGACATCACCATGGGCTTCGGCGTGCTGCTCTTCGGCCACGAGCCGGACTTCGTGAGCGAGGCCGTCCGCGAACACCTCTCCCGGGGCATCCAGCTCGGCCCGCGCAACGTCGAGACCGGCGAGGCCGCCGAGCTGCTGGCGGAGCTGACCGGCATGGAACGCGTGGCGTTCGCCAACTCCGGTACCGAGGCGAACTCCGCCGCGATCCGGCTCGCCCGCGCCGCCACCGGCCGCCGCCGCATCGTCACCTTCCACGGCGCCTACCACGGCCACGCCGACAACGTCCTGGGCCGCTCCGCCGGCACCGGCGCCGACCGGATCACCGTCCCGGTCTCCACCGGCATCCCGTCCGCCAGCGTCGCCGACCTGCTGGTCCTCGACTACGGCAGTGACGCGAGCCTGGAGGTCATCGCCGAGCACGCGGACGACATCGCCGCGGTCATCATCGAACCCGTACAGAGCCGCCACCCGTCGCTGCGCCCCGTCGGTTTCGTACGGCAGTTGCGCGAGCTGACCCGCCGCCACGGCATCGTGCTGATGTTCGACGAGATGCTGACGGGCTTCCGTCCGGCGCCGCGCGGCGCCCAGGAGCTCTACGGGGTCACCCCCGACCTCGCGACGTACGGCAAACTGCTCGGCGGCGGCTTCCCGATCGGCGCCATCGCGGGCCGCGCGGACATCATGGACGGTGTGGACGGCGGCTTCTGGCAGTACGGGGACGCCAGCTACCCGCCCGCCGACACCACCTTCTTCGGCGGTACGTACATCCAGCACCCGGTCTCGATGGTCGCCGCGCGGGCCGTGCTGACGCACCTGAAGGAGCACAGCCCACGACTCCAGGAGCGGCTGAACGCCCGTACCGCCGGCCTCGCGGACTCGCTGAATCGTTTCTTCGAGGACGAGGAGTTCCCGCTGAGCGTGAGCCACTTCGGCTCCCAGTTCCGCTTCGAGCACCGCGCCGACATGGAGCTGCTGTACCACCACCTGATGCTGCGCGGGGTGCACGTCTGGGAATGGCGCAACTTCTTCCTGTCGACCGCCCACTCGGACGGCGACATCGCGTTCATCGCCGACGCGGTCCGCGGGTCGATGCGGGACCTGCGGGCGGCGGGCTTCTTCCCCGGCGGTCCGAAGGTGCTGCCGACGCCGGGCGGGCAGGCTCCGGCGCAGGCACAAACTCCGCCGCAGGCGCAGGCTCCGACGAGGGCGCAGATTCCCGTAGCGACGCAGGGGCCGACGGCCACGCAGGGGCCGGGGATCGTACGGCTTCCTGAGGTCACGCAGCCTCCGGCAGGTGCGCAGGCTCCGGCGGTCGCGCAGGCTCCGGCGCCGAGGACCGAGCCCGGCAGCCGTACGGCCGTGGCCGCACGCCGCGCTCCCGACTTCAGCATCTACTTCTTCGGCGACTACCCCCAGGAGGAAGCCGAAGCCGAAGCCGGTGCCGATGCCGGCTCCCCGGCTGCCGCTCCGGGCAAGTACGACCACATCCTGGAGACCGCCCGCTTCGCCGACCAGCACGGATTCCACGCGCTCTGGATGCCCGAACGGCACTTCCACTCCTTCGGCGGCCTGTTTCCCAACCCGGTCGTGCTCGCCGCCGCCCTCGCCCGTGAGACCCGGCACGTCCGCCTCAACGCGGGATCGGTCGTCCTGCCCCTGCACGACCCGGTCCGGGTCGCGGAGGAGTGGTCGATGGCCGACAACCTCTCCGGCGGCCGGGTCGGCATCGGCTGCGCCAGCGGCTGGCACGCCAACGACTTCGTCTTCTTCCCCGAGCACTTCGGCCGCCACAAGGAGATGATGTACGAGCAGGTGGAGCAGGTCCGCCGGCTCTGGCGCGGCGAGGCCGTGCGGCGCACCGGCGGCGACGGCGAGACCGAGGTACGCCTGTTCCCGCGCCCCGTCCAGGACGCGCCGCCGATGTACACGGCGGTGGTCGGCAACCCCGCCTCGTACGTGGCCGCCGCCCGGAACGACGTCGGCGTGGTCACCAACCTGATGACCCAGAGCGTCGAACAGCTCGCCGAGAACATCGCGCTGTACCGCCGCACCCGCGCCGAGCACGGCCTGGACCCGGACGCCGGGCGGGTGGCCGTCCTGCTGCACACCTACCTCGCGGCCGACCACCGCACCGCGCGCGCCGAGGCGTACGAGCCCCTGGCACGGTACATGCGCGCCTCGCTCTCCCTGTTCGGCAATGTCGCCAACAGCCTCGGCCACAACGTCGACCTGTCCGCGCTCAGCGAGGACGACCTCGACGTGCTCTTCCGCCGCGCCTACGACCGCTACTGCGACCAGCGGGCGCTCATCGGCACGCCCGAAACCGTCGCTTCCGTGGTGGACGCGGTGAGCGCGGCGGGCGCCGACGAGATCGTCTCGCTCGTCGACTTCGGCGTCCAGCCGGGCGCGCTGCGCACCGGCCTCACCCACATCGACGCGCTGCGCCGCCGCTACCACGCGCCGGGCGCGGACGCGCTCACAGCTGCGCAAGCGGGCGCGGATGCGGGCGTGAATACGGATACGAGCACGGGAGCGAGCGCGGGCGCGCGTACGTCCGTGTCACACGTAAGCGCCGCCCCGCTGTCGCCCGGACAGCAGCGCATCTGGTTCCTCGAACGGATGCTGCCGGGCCGTACCGCCTACAACGAGACCAAGGCCATCCGCCTCGACGGCCCGCTCGACGTCCCGGCGCTGCGTACGGCGCTGGGCGAGCTGGTGGCGCGGCACGAGGGCCTGCGGACCGTCTTCCGGGAGATCGACGACGCGCCCTGCCAGCTCGTCCTGCCGCCGTCCGCACCCGACTTCGCGGTGCTCGACCGCACGGGCGCGGGCGCCGACGGCGAGGAGGCCGCGGACGCCGCGGTCCGTGCCGTCCTGGCGGACGAGAGCGCCCGGCGCTTCGACCTCGTCGACGGGCCGCTGTTCGTCACCCGGCTGGTCAAGCTGGGGGAGGAGCGCCACGTCCTGGTCTTCTCCCTGCACCACATCGTCGTGGACGCCGCCTCCGCCACCGTCCTGGCGCGCGACCTGTCCGCCCTCTACCGGGCCGCGCACCGCGGCTCCGACGCGGGACTTCCGGCGCTGACCGGCACGTACGCCGATCACGCCCGCGCCCAGCTCCGCGCGCTGGACGACCCGGCGGGCGCCGTGGACCTGAGGTACTGGCTCGACACGCTCGGCGGCGAGCTCCCCGTACTGGAACTGCCCTGCGACCGCCCCCGCCCCGCGGCCATGACCTCCAACGGACGGGCCGTCTTCCACCGGCTCGCCCCCGAACTGTCCGATCGGCTGCGCGACCTGAGCAGGCAGCGGCGCGGCACCCTCTTCATGACGCTGCTCGCCGGCTTCACCGCGATGCTCCACCGGGTCACGGGCCAGCGGGACATCGTCGTCGGCACCCCGATCTCGGACCGCCCCCAGGGCACCGAGGACCTGCTCGGCTTCTTCGTCAACACCCTCGCGCTCCGCTTCGACCTGTCCGGCGACCCGGAGTTCGGCACGTTCCTCGACCGCGTACGAGGCGTCGCCCTGGACGCGTACGACCACGCGGACGTGCCCTTCGAGGCGGTGGTGCGGGAGCTGGCTCCGGCGCGTACCACCGACCGTACGCCGGTCTTCCAGGTGCTCGCGGAGTTCGAGAGCAGCGACCCGTTCCGCTTCGACCTGCCCGGCGTTCGGGCCACCGTGATCGACGCGGGGCCCGACAAGGCCCTCACGGACCTCGCGGTGTACTTCACCGACCAGCCCGAAGGCATCCGCTGCCACCTGGAGTACAACACCGACCTGTTCGACGCGGACACCGTGGACGGCTTCTTCCGTACCTTCCGTGACCTGCTCGAAGCGGCCGTACGGGAACCGGGGACACCACTGTCCCGCCTCGGCGCCACGCCGGCGCGGCAGGAGACCGCGCAGGCCGTGACGCCCTCGCCCGAACAGCCGGCGACGACAACCGCTGCCCGACAGCGGGGCATGGTCACCGTCCCGCCGGTCGAGCCGGCAGCCCAGCCGGTGCCCGCCGCATGGCAGCAGGGCCCGGTCCGCCCGGTGGCGCGCGCCACCGTCCACGAACTCGTCGCCCGGCGCGCGGCGGACGCCCCGTACCGGACCGCCGTCCACCACGGTGACGACCGCCTCAGCTACCGCGAACTGGACGCCCGGGCCGAACGGCTGGCCGCCGTCGTCCGCGAACGGTCCGGCACCACGGCGACAGCGACCGCGGACGGTGCGGACGACGTGGTGGCCCTGTGGCTGCCCCGCTCCACCGACCTCGTCGTCGCCATGCTCGCGGTGCTCAAGTCCGGCCTGGCGTACGTCCCCCTGGACCCGTCGCTGGGACGGGCCCGGGCCGCCACGGTGATCGCGGAAAGCGGCGCTCGGCTCCTGCTGAGCACCGGCTCCCGGGCCGATGAGCTGGATCTGCCCGACGGCCTGGCCGTCATCGACGTCGCCGCCGAGAACCGCACCACCGACCGTACGAAGAAGGTGCCGTCGGACGCCGCCGGGCCCGAGTCCCTGTGCTACGTCATCTACACCTCCGGCAGCACGGGCAAGCCCAAGGGCGTCGCGGTGCCCCACAGCGCGGTCGTCGATCTCTGCCAGTGGCACCACAAGCGCTTCGCCTTCACCTCGGCCGACCGCAGCGCGCTGGTGTGCAGCCAGAGCTTCGACGCGTCCGTCCTGGAGATCTGGCCCGCGCTGACCGCAGGAGCGTCACTCGTCATCGCCGACGACACGGTCCGTGCGGACACCGCGGAACTGGCCCGCTGGTACGCGCAGCAGCACGTGACCTTCTCGATCCTGCCCACCGCTCTGGGCGAGGCACTGCTCACCCTGCCGCCGGCCGAGCAGCCGCCGCTGCGCCACCTGCTGCTGGGCGGTGACGTGATGCGCACCCGGCCGCACCCGGACGTGCCGTACGAGACGGTCAACGTCTACGGACCGACCGAGACGACCGTGCTGTGCACCACCCAGACCGTCGGCCCGCGCACGCCCGGCACCGGTTCGGGACCGATCCCGATCGGCCGCCCCGCCGACAACGTCAGCGTGCGGGTCCTCGACGCGTCCGGCGCGCCGGTGCCGCTCGGCACGGTGGGCGAGCTGTACGTCGGCGGGCCGGGCATCGCCCGGGGATACCTGGGCGTCCCCGCGTCGGCCGACGACCGCTTCGGTCCGGACCCGGTCGGTGCGGAGTCCGGTGCGAAGGCCCTTGAGGGCGCGACCACGGCTGGGTCGCCCGGGGCGTCCGGCGCGGGCGCACCGTCGGCCGGAACCCGCTTCTACCGCACCGGTGACCTGGTGCGCTGGACCGAGGACGGGGCACTGGAGTTCCGCGGCCGTGCCGACGACCAGGTGAAGATCCGCGGCTACCGCGTCGAACCGGAGGAAGCGGCCCGCGCACTCAACGGTCTGGACGGCGTGCGCGAAGCCGCCGTGGTGGCCCGCCGCGACAGCCGCGGCGAGGCCTACCTCGCCGCGTACGCCGTACCGGCGGACCGGGACGCGGACGACACCACCACCGCGGCCGGCCGCCGGACGTACGCCGACCGGCTGGCCCGCGAACTCGCGGCCCGGCTGCCGGAGTACCTCGTACCGCGGTCCTGGGCGGTCCTCACCGCACTGCCGCTCGGGGGCAACGGGAAGATGGACCGCGCCGCGCTGCCGGACCCGGAGATCGTCACGGCCGCGCGACCCGCGCCCGCGTTCACGCCGGCTTCCGCGCCTGTTCCCGCGCCCGTTTCTGGGAGGCCGGGGCAGGAAGCCCGGCAGACGGCACCCGCTCCCGCCTCGTCCGCCGACGGACCCGAACCCGGCCTCCGGGACCGGATCGAACACCGTCTCCGGGCCCTCTGGGCCGACGCCTTCGACCTCACGGCCGACGCCATCGGACCCGACGCCTCCTTCTTCGACCTCGGCGGTCACTCGATCGCCGCGATCCGGCTGGTCAACCGGGCCCGGGAGGTGTTCGGCCAGGAGTACCCGATGGTGCGCTTCTACCAGGAGCCGACGGTACGGGCCATGGCGGCATACCTGGCCGGCGACACCGGGACCGACGCGCCCTCCGAGGACGCCGAGGCCGGGCGCTCCGAGAGCCCCCGGGTGGACGCTGAGACCCGCGCCGGTGCCGGTGCCGGTACCGGTTCCGACGCCGGTACCGGGGGGCGGAGCGGTGCCGACACCGGTACTGACACCGGTGCGGACGCGGGACCGGACGGTGCCACGGACGTGGTCGACCGCGCGCCGGCCACCTACCAGCAGCAGGGGTTCATCGCCCAGGACGACCACCCCACGCCGCACGTCTTCAACGTCGCCCTGCGCATCACCCTCACCGGCGGCCTGGACCTGCCGGCGCTGCGTACCGCGCTCAGTCAGCTCATCGCCCGCCACGAGTCGCTGCGTACCCGGTTCGTGAAGGAGGACGGGCAGTGGTGGCAGGAGATCCTGCGGCCGCGGCCGGTCGATCTCCAGGTCGAGGACCTGACCACCGGCCGGAACACCCGTGCCGGAACGGCGGTGGCCGCCGAGGCCATGGACGCCGAGATCGAGCAGATCAGCGCACAGGCCGCCGCCACCCGGTTCGACTTCGGCGAGGGGGTGGCGCCCAAGCTCCGGCTGGTGCGCAGCGGCCCGTCGACCTGGGTGCTGTTCTTCGTGCTGCACCACTCCACCTGCGACGGCTGGGCGGTCAGCGTCCTGCTGAGCGACTTCGCCGCCCTCTACGGTGCCGCGGCGACCGGGACGCCGCACACGCTGGCCAGTACGGTGCCGCAGCCGACCGAATACGCGCGCTGGCAGCGGGAGACCGCACCGGAACGGCCGGACCAGCGCCTCCTGAAGTACTGGGCCAGGGAACTGGACGGAGCGCCCTTCGAGCTGGCGCTGCCGCTGGACCGGCCGCGCCCGGAAACCCTGAGCGGACAGGGCCGTGTCGTGCTCTTCTCCGTGGACTCCGGCCTGCTGACCGACGTGGAACGGCTGGCCAGGAAGTGCGGTACGACACCGTACGCGGTCACGACCGCCGCCCTGGGCCGGCTGATCGGCAAGCTCTCCGGGCGGACGGACGTCGTGGCGAACGTCGCCTACGCCAACCGTGAGCGCCGCGCCTTCGAGTCGCTGATGGCCTGCACGGCCGTGGGCCTCCCGCTGCGTATCCGGCTCGACGGGGTCGGGACCTTCACCGACCTCGTACGGCAGGTCGCGCACACCTCGATCGAGGGCATCGACCACATCGTGTCGCTGCGCAGGCTCGTCGAGCCGCTGCGGGAGGAGATGGGGGTCGAGGTGCCGGACCACGTGCCGTTCGGGTTCGCGTACCAGAGTTCGCTGCAGACGGACATCGAGCTGCCCGGCGTGGCCGCCGTGGTCGAGGACCTGGCCGTCCCGGCCGCCCGTACGGACCTCAGCATCGGGCTGATCCCGGCGGGCGACACGCTGACCGGCTACATGGAGTACTCGACCGACCTGTGGGAGCACAGCACGGTCGAGGGCTGGGCCGACGCCTACGTGAACCTGCTCGCCGAGGAGGTGCGGGCCGCGCTGGCCGACTGACGCGTCGCGTCGGTACGGCATCGTTCCGTCGGGACGGTGCCGTACCGACGGACCGGTACCGTGCCGGCCCGTCCGGACCCGCCCCGACGGCCGCCCGCGTACGCCGGGGCCGCGCGGGGGCGGACACCGGGCTGGACGTTCCGCCGCCGCTCGGCAATAGTATGGGCGGGACATCCACCGAATCGTCTCCTCCTCGGGCGATGACCTCTGCCGGCCCAGCCGGTGGGAACGGGGCGCCGCCGGGACGACGGTGACGGGGTGCGGAATTTGCGGGCAGTTGTGGAATTGGGGTCTGGGGCACAGTGATGGTTTCGGGCAAGGTCATTCGTTTCGACGAGGTACGCGGCTACGGATTCGTGGTGCCGGACGACGGCGGAGAAGACGTCTTCGTGCATGTGAACGACCTGGAATTCGACAAGGGGCTGATGGCCCCCGGTGTCAAGGTCGAATTCCTGGTGGACGAGGGCGACCGGGGCCCCAAGGCGTCCGAAGTGCGTTTCCTGGAAGGCGCCCCCGGCCGCTCCGGCAGCGCGCACCGCGCGCAGAGCGCCGCGAGCGACGGGAATTTCGAGGACGGTGTCCTGTGTGACACCCTCTCCGCCCAGGAGTTCCTCGACGAGGTGACCGAACTGCTGGTGACCGGCGTGCCGAGCATGACCGGCGAGCAGATCCTCCAGGCCCGCCAGCGTCTTCTCAAGCAGGCGCAGTCCCACGAATGGGTCGACGCGTAGGACGCTCCCGGCAAAGTGCCGGTCTGCCGGACCGCCGGGCTTCCGGGCCCTTGGTTCGTCGGATCGCACTCGCCGCGGGCCGTCGGCTGCGTACCTCCGCCGTTTCGTCCGTACGGCAGACGGCGGAGAGCCGATGAGGTGAACGTCGACGGTATACGTGCACTCGTATGCCGTGTCGACGGCGGTCGGCGATCTCCATGACGGACGGAGACCGGCGGTGCACCGCACCCTGCTCCCGCCTCCTGTCACCTCCGCCGCCACGAAGAAATGCCGATATCCCGTTGTTGGATCCGCCGGCTCCGGGCATCGGCGCCCGGCAGTGATGTCCCACGAATTTTTCTTCCGGGCCACCGCCGATATTCCGCATTGCGGCAGCCGGAGAGTTCACTCCGCGGCGCCGCGGTCCTCACGACGCCACGCGCAGCACCAGCTTCCCGCGCGTGCGGCCCTCCTCGCCCCTGCGGTGCGCCTCGGCGGCCTCGGCCAGCGGCAGGACGTCCTCGACCTCCACCGACACCGCCCCCTCGTCGATGAGCCCACCGATACGGGCCAGCGCCGCCCCGTCCGGCTCCACCAGGAAGCCGCTCGCCCGCACCCCCTGGGCACGGGCGGCCTCCACCAGCTCGGGCGAGGCCCCGGAGGGAACGGCGATCAGCGTGCCGCCGGACCGCAGCGTACGCAGCGAACGGGTGCTGGTCGCGTCGTGCTCGTCCCCCACGAGGTCGATGACGACATCCACGTCACGCACCACCTCCTCGAAGCGCTCCTGGGTGTAATCGACCAGTTCGTCCGCGCCGAGCGCGTGCAGCCAGTCGTGTTTGGCCGCCCGGGCCGTACCGATGACCTGCGCGCCCAGGTGCTTGGCGAACTGCACCGCGAAGTGCCCGACGCCACCCGCCGCCGCGTGGATCAGTACCCGCCGGCCCGCCTCGACGTGCGCCGCGTCCACCAGGCACTGCCAGGCCGTCAGCGCGGCCAGTGGCACGGCGGCCGCGTGGTCGTGGTCGAGCGCGGCCGGCTTGCGCGCGAAGTGCCGCGAGGGCGCGGTCACGTACTCGCCGTAGGCCCCGGCCTGCCGTGGGAACCACGGCATGCCGTACACCTCGTCGCCCACCTTGAGCGTGTGCACGCCGAAGCCGACCTCCTCCACGACCCCGCTGACGTCCCAGCCCACCGAGAACGGCGGGTCGCCGAGGACCGCGGCCATACCGCCGCCCTGGCGGGTCTTCCAGTCGACCGGGTTCACTCCGGCGGACCGCACCCGTACGAGAACCTCGGTGGGCAGCGGCGCCGGCCGGGGCGCCTGGGTCGGGTACAGCACCTCGGGACCGCCGACGGTGTCCTGAGTGATGATGCGCATGGTCGGTTCGCTGCTCATGCCGGGTCTCCTGGGGGCGGGGGCGGGCCGTTCCGCACGGCCGGATCGATTGATCATCGCCGTACGGAAAGTACCGGAGCAGCCGCGAACGGGCGCGCGCACACCTCCGTCATCCGCACGTCCGGTCTCGGGCCGGGCTCCGGTAGGCGCACCGGGGGACGAAGAACTGCGTGACCGGGCCGACCGCGAGGGCGTACAGCACGGTGCCGGCCCCCACGCCGCCGCCCAGCAGCCAGCCCACGGCCAGTACGGCGACCTCGATCAGCGTACGGACGGAACGGAGGGAGCGCCCGGTCGCGGCCGACATGCCGGTCATCAGGCCGTCCCGGGGGCCGGGACCGTACCGCGCGCCCACGTAGAGGGCGACGGACAGACCGTTCAGCAGGATGCCGCCGGCGAGCAGCCCGATACGTGCGGGAAACCCCGGATGCTGGGGGAGGACGTGCAGCCCGAGGTCGGACGCGCAGGCCAGGACGACGATGTTGGTCCCGGTGCCGAACGTCGGCCGCTGCCTCAACGGGACCCACAGCAGCAGTACGAGCACGCCCACGACGGCACTGATCGTGCCGAAGCTCAGCGACGTGTGGCGGGCCAGCCCCTCGTACAGGACGCTCCACGGATTGACGCCCAGCGAGGCCCTGATCATGACCGACAGGCTGAATCCGTACAGGGCCAGGCCGGCGAAGAGCTGAGGCAGGCGCCTCAGTGGACGTTCGCCGAACGGCACGTACGTGAGGGAGTGCGGGGGCCTGCTCGCCCTCGCCCTGAGCCCGGAGGGCGAGCGCTCCCGTCGCCCCTTCCCGGGCCGATGCCGCCCGGCACGTTCCCCGTCCACCGAGCCCATCGAGCTCACCGAGCCCCCTTCACCCACCGAATCCGTCCGTTCGAGCCGCATGCCCGGCCGCCTCCACCTTTTCGTCCTGCTCGCCGTGTGCCGGCCCGAGTGTTCTCCAGGCCACCGGAGCGACTCTGTACAGTGATCGGCTGGCAGAACATGGCCATTGCCGGGGAAGTGGTCTGGCTGAGCGGAGCGACAGGACGGCCCCAGGAGGTGCCGGGGAGGCGAGGGCGAGGGGCATGGCAGGTTCCGGGCCGTCCCAACCCCTGAACGGCACAGGGCACGCGGGCCGCACTCTGGGCAGCGGGCACCTGGCCGCGCTGCTCCCCGACCCCGCGCGGGCCCGGCCCGCCTACCGCCACTTGGCGCAGGCGATCAGTGAGCTGATCCTGGACGGGCGCATCGCGCTGCACGTCAGACTCCCCGCCGAACGCGAACTCGCCCCGGCCCTCGGCGTCAGCCGGGCCACCGTCACGGCCGTCTACGACCTGCTGCGCGAGAGCGGGTTCGCGCACAGCCGACAGGGCTCGGGCACCTGGACGGCCCTGCCCGCAGGCCGTACGCCCCACGGCGTGACACGGCTCCTCGGGCCCCGGGACACCGCGATCGACCTGGCCAGGGCCGCGCCCGCCCTGCCGCACCGGACCCTCGCCGACGCCCTCGCCAGGGTGTCACCCCAGCTCGCCGAGCACGTCGGCACGCCCGGCTACCACCCGTACGGCCTGCCGGAACTGCGCGCCGCCATCGCCGCACGCTTCACCCGACGGGGCCTGGCCACCGTGCCCGACCAAATCCTGGTGACCTCCGGCGCGCAGCACGCGCTCACGCTCGTCCTCGGCCTGCTGTGCCGCCCCGGCGACCGGGTCCTGGTCGAGAACCCGTCCTACCCGAACGCCCTGGAAGCCCTGCGGCGCGCCCGGCTGCGTACCGTGCCGCTCCCCGTGACCGAGGCCGGCTGGGACACCGAGACCGTCACCTCGTCCCTGCGCCGGTCCGTGCACCGCCTGGCCTACCTGATCCCCGACTTCCACAACCCGACCGGCTGCCTCATGCCCGCGGGGCAGCGCACCGCCATCCTGCACGCCGCCCAGCACTCCGCGACCTGGCTGGTCGTCGACGAGACCCTGAGCGACCTCGCCCTCGACGGCCCCGCCCCGCAGCCCTTCGCCTCCTTCGCCGCCCCGGGAGGGAGCGGCCAGGTCATCACCACCGGTTCGATGAGCAAGACCCACTGGGCGGGCCTGCGCATCGGCTGGCTGCGCGCACCCGCCCAGCTCGTCACCGAACTCGCCGGGCAGCGGATCGCCACCGACATGGGCGGCTCGGTCCTGGACCAACTCGTGGCCCTGGACCTGCTGGACCGGTCCGCCGAGCTGCTGCCGACCCGCTTGGAGCAGTTGCGTACCCAACGCGCCGCCCTCACCGCCGCCCTGGCCGAACACCTCCCGCACTGGACCTGGCAACAGCCGCCCGGCGGCCTGTCCCTGTGGGCCGACCTGGGCGAACCCATAGCCGCGGAGCTGGCCGAACGAGCACTGGACTACGGGGTACGGATCGAGGGCGGCGCCTACTTCGCCACCGACCCGGGCGTCTTCACGCAGCGCCTCCGCATCCCTTACACCGCCCCTCCCGACACCCTCCGTGAGGCAGTGCACCGCATGGCCACGGCGCTCGCGGACGGCCTCCCGTCCTCGGCGGCCACCAGCCGACCGCACTGGATCGCCTGAGCCGCATCGGCGAAGCCGACCGTCCATGGCGTCGACCGGACCGTCGTCTGACGGCAGCGGCTCCGACGGGCCCGGGGGCCGTCCCGCGCGGTGAGAGCAGGTCGTCCTCCCGGAACTCCACCTGCGCGAACCGCCGACGACCGGCCTCGACCATGCCCGCGGACAGGTCGTTGCCGACTGTGTGTACACCGTGCCCGGCGAGCCAGGCCGCCACGTGCCCGGGCCGCAGCCCAGTCCGGCAACCGTTCCGCCCGGTTCCGTCCGCTCCAGGAGAACGGCGAGAAGCGCGCGGTCGAGGGGGTTTCCGGCGAGTTCGTCGCGCATCCGGGCCGCGTACTCCTCGGCCACGATGTCGTAGCTGCGGCGTGCCGATGCGTGATGTGGGTGATCTCCTATACGCGTCAGCCTGGCATGGGCGGCGGTTCGGCCGGGCTCGGATTCGTGGGCGGTCGGCGGGCGCGTGCTCGAAGGGCAGTCCGCGTGAACTACCTCGTCGCCTGCGGTCCTTGCCGTGACGGGCCCTTCCGCACGGCTCATCCGTCGACATCGCCGTTTCGACTTGCCCGCCGGGAAAGTCTGCGCTAACTTTCCTAGTGGGAAAGTCGGCGGCCGGGTATCGGCCGCCGGAGATTCGGCACGTCAAGGTTTCAGGGGGGCGATGTGCATGGGCACACCGATGGACGCCGAGCAGGCATGGGCTGACCTGCAGAGAATCCGCGTCCCGCAGGAGCGGGTCTACGACGAATTGGAACGCTGCACCGTGACAGGGCGTCGGGGGTACCTGCCGATCGCGGCGGTGATGTGGGCCTACCTGGCCGTCAGCGGGCTCGACCTCCCAAGCTGGTCGCTCTGGGTGATCCTGGTGGCGTATGTGGGCGCCCTGGCCGCCTTGGGGGTGCGGTCGAGCCGCAAGTCGCGGGTGCGGCTGCACCGCTCGCGCTACACCTGGCGCGTGTACGCCGTGTTCGTCGTGGCCGCTGCCCTGGGCGGGACGAGCATCGGGCTCACCTCCTGGCTGGTCGAGTGGGCGGACATGCCGTACGGCAGCCTGGTGCAGGCCACGATATGCGCCGGCCTCTTCCTGCTCGTCACCGCGCCCGCCAACCGATGGGCCTTCGCCCCGATGCGCCACTATGGGAGCCGTCGATGAGTACCCCCACCGGATTCGACGAACTGATCCACCCGTCCACCCGGCTCTCGGTGGTCGCGCTGCTCGCCGCCACCGAATGGGCGGACTTCCCGTTCATCCGGGACAGCCTCTCGCTCAGCGACTCGGCGCTCTCCAAACAGCTCCACACGCTGGAGGAGGCCCAGTACCTGGAGGTCCAGAAGGAGGGCGGCGGACGCAAGCGCCGGACGAAGGTCCGGCTCACCGACCGGGGCCGGACCGCATTCGAGGGACATGTGGCAGCACTGCGGGCCATCGTCGAAGGAGCCGCCAAGGGCCCGTCTCCCGGGGATGCGACCCCTCCGCCCGAAGACGCCACGCCCCGTACCCGCTCCGCCGGTACGGGCCCGGCGAGCAACCAGTCCATGCGAACGGAGGCCCGCCGGTGACCGCGCCCGAACCCGTGGTGCAGGTCCGCGACCTGCGCATGACCTACGGCCCCAGGGAAGTGCTGCAAGGCGTCGACCTGGACATCCACCGCGGCGAAATCTTCGCCCTGCTCGGGCCGAACGGCGCCGGGAAGACCACCACCGTCGAGATACTCGAAGGCTTCCGCCGGCGCTCGTCGGGCGACGTGCACGTGCTCGGCACGGACCCGGTGCGCGGCGACGACGCCTGGCGCGGACGGCTCGGCCTCGTCCTGCAGTCCTGGCGTGACCACGGCAGGTGGCGGGTGGGCGAGCTGGTCGGACACTTCGCCGAGTACTACCCCGACCCGCGCGACCCGAAGGACCTGCTCGACGTCGTCGGCCTCACCGCGCAGACGGACCAACTGGTGAGCAGGCTCTCCGGCGGCCAACGCCGCCGCCTCGACGTCGCCCTCGGCATCGTCGGCCGCCCCGAGCTGCTCTTCCTCGACGAGCCCACCACCGGCTTCGACCCGGAGGCGCGCTACGACTTCCACGTCCTGGTCGAGAAGCTCGCCGTCGACGAAGGCGTCACGGTCCTGCTCACCACCCACGACCTCATCGAGGCCGAACGCCTCGCCGACCGCATCGCCGTGCTGGTCGACGGGCGCATCCGCGTCTGCGGCACCCCGGCCGAACTGGCCCGGCAGGCCGCGGCGCGCGCCGAGGTGCGCTGGACGGCCCGGGACGGCACCCCGCGCAGGGAACGCACCGAAGACCCTTCCCGGTTGGTGTGGGAACTGCACCGCGACATCGGCGGACCGATAGCCGACCTGGAGGTGCGCCGCCCGACACTGGAGGACACCTACCTGCACATGGTGAACACCGAGAACCGACACCCAGGGGACTCCGGGGACCGAGAGGACAGTGCCGCATGAGGGGGACGGGACCGCAGCGCATTCTGCGGGCGGGGGTCCGGCGCGGAGGCATCGAGCTGCGCCAACTCCTGCGCAGCAAGAAGGAGCTGAGCGGCCATCTGGCGAACGTCGTGGTGGCCGTCGTGCTCGCCATGACCATCAGCGGCACCGTACCCGGCACGGAGCTGTCGATGGGCCACCTGATGATGGTCGGGTTCTGCGCCTATCTGCTCTTCCAGCTCGGCGTGCTGACCGTCCCGCAGATGCTCGTCACGGAACGTGAAGAGGGCGCGCTGCTGCGGCTGCGGGCCACACCGGGCGGCATACCGGCGTACCTGGTGGCCAAGGCGCTGCTGATCCTGGGCACGGCCGTCGGCAGTCTCGTCGTGCTGCTCGCGGCGGGCGCGGCGCTGGCCGACGGCCCGCTGCCGGCCGGCCCCGCACAGTGGCTCACCCTGCTCTGGGTCACCGGCCTCGGACTGCTCGCGGTCGTGCCGCTCGGCGCCGCCATCGGCGCCGTCCTGCCCAACCCGCGTGAGGCGCTGGCCCTGATCGTGCTGCCCTCCATGGCGCTGCTCATGATCTCCGGGACGATGTTCCCGTTGTCCCGGATGCCGCAGCTCGTGCAGCAGATAGCCTCGGTGTTCCCGCTCAAGTGGCTGGCCCAGGGGCTGCGGTCGGCGTTGCTGCCGGAGAGCGCGGTCGCCGCCGAGGTGTCGGGCTCCTGGCAGCTTCCCACGGTCGCCCTGGTCCTCACCGCGTGGGCCGTCGTCGGCTTCCTCCTCGCCGTACCGCTGTTGCGCAGGACCACCCGACGCGAATCCGGTTCCCGCCTGGCGGGCCGCCAGCACAAGGCAGCCATGAGCGGAGCGGGGGCGTCGGCGGCGCGGTAGCTCTCCGGGCCCGCCACCGGCCACGACACCCCGCGGGAAGATTGCGTACGCCCCCTGTGTTGAGGAAAGGTCAGGTCGGTTCCGCCCGTGGGCGGAACCGTACGACACCACGCCCGCTCGGGCGGACGACGATGCGACGATGGGACGGATGCCATGCCACTTGAGGGCGAGTACGAGCCGAGCCCGGAGAAGTGGGTACGTGACCAGGTCGAGCTGTACGAGAGCAGCGGCGGTACCAAGGGGACGACGATGCGGGGCCTGCCGGTCATCGTCCTGACGACCCGTGGCGCCAAGTCGGGCAAGCTCCGCAAGTCCCCGCTGATGCGGGTGGAGCACGAGGGCAGCTACGCCGTCGTCGCCTCGCTGGGCGGTGCTCCCAAGCATCCGGTCTGGTACCACAACATCGTGGCGGACCCCCGGGTGGAGTTGCAGGACGGGCCCGTCCGCATGGACCTGGTGGCCCGTGAGGTGACGGGCGAGGAGAAGGCGTTGTGGTGGGGACGCGCGGTCGAGGCGTTCCCCGACTACGCCGACTACCAGCAGAAGACCGACCGTGAGATTCCCGTCCTGGTCCTGGAGACCCCGGAGCGGAGCCACAGCTGACGGTGCACGGGAACGGCTGACCGGCGCCGATGCCCGGGCAGCGGAGCGGCCCCCGCCGAAAGCTTCCGGCAGGGGCCGCTCCGTCTGCGTTCCGTCATCCGCTACGGAGTGCTGGAGCCGTGCGGCAGGCTTGGCGTGTGGCAGCGGCCGCCGTCGGGATGCCCGGTGAAGGGCGTCCGGACACGTGCGTGAAGGGGAGGTGACAGCCGGTGCCACGGGGCCGTCGGCGTGCGACCGGACGGTGCCTGCGCGCCCCCGCGCCGTGGAAGGACGCGGGGCGCGTCCGTCGGCGGCCGACGTGTGTCCGGGTCAGCGCCAGACGGCCTTGAAGTAGCGGCCGTAGTCGAACTCGCCGCTCGCCTTGCTGTGGGCGTAGGCGGCGCCGGTGGCGGTGACACCCGTGGGGCCGCCGACGTTGTAGTGGCGGTACCCGCCGAGGGTGTTCTCCGACGAGTAGCCGCCGGAGCCGTACGCGCCTGCCGCGGCGGCGCCACCGCCCGAGTCGGCGGCGGCGGGCCCGGCGGCCAGGAAACCGGCCGCCGTGACACCGGCGAGGGTGATCGCGACGTTACGAAGCATGTGACTCTCCTGAGACTGAGGTGGGTGGACCTGACGAGATGACCTTGACCCAGCCTTCGCCGGTCCGCACGCCGGGACGGGCGAACGGGGTGACGACGCCCCTGCGGCCCGCTCTCCACGGCCCCGCCTCACCACCCGTCAGAGCCTCACCAACCGTCAGTTTCAGATGACGTCCCACGGCGCGGCCGCATACAAGCCCGTGACGGTACCGACCAGCCCGGCGTCCACGGGGAAAGGGACGTGGTCGACGAGCGCGACAGCGGCGACGCCACGCGAGTTGCTGACGAAGGCGCCGTCGAAGGACGCCAGGTCGTCGAGGTGCACGGCTTGCTCGCGCCAGGGCACGTCGGCCCGTTCCAGCTCCTGACGGAGTACCAGCATCGCGGTGCCTGCCAGAGCGGGCGCGTCCGGCCAGACGACCGTGTCGCCCGCGACGAAACCGACGTTGGTGATGGTGCCCTCGGCGACCGTGCCGTCCGACGCCACCAGCAGGCCCTCGTCGAACCCGGCCGCCGTGACCCGCCGCAGGTGGAGGCCCTGCCCGAACTCACCCAGGTGCTTGATGCGGGCGGCCGGCCGCTGGTACGGAACGCTGCGGAGCCGTTGCGCGGCCGCGGGCTCGGGCGCGGGCGGCTGTACGGTCACCAGCGTGACCGGCCCGTCACCCGGCTGCGGGCGGTAGACGTACACCCGGACGGAAGCGTCGCGCAAGGCTTCCCGGCCCAGTGCGTGCCGGACCCGTTCGCGGACCAGGTCACCGTCCAGCCGCTCACCGAAGAGTTCACGGGTGGCCGCGTCCAACCGGGCGAGGTGGAACCCCATCCCGCGCACCCGGCCGTCCCTGACCTGCATGGCGGTGAAGTGCCCGTACCCGCTCATCAGCGCGAACAGCAGCGGCGTCCGCCTCGGCCCCGTGACCGTCGATGTCTATGTAGGGATCGGGAAAAGCGTCCACGATCGTCGCCCTAGGCGGCGCCGCGGTGGCCTGAACAGCACAGAGCGGGCGCCGGACGAGGACTGCGCCGGGCGAGGAGTGCGCCGGACGAGGACAGCGCCGGACGAGGACGACGACGAGGACACGATGCCCGGCATCTCTCGCCGTCCCCTACCCGCCGTACCCACCCGGCCCGCTCCGTTCCGCCTCCTGCCCCCGATTCCCCCTTCCGTCCCCGCCCCGTGTCCAAGTGTCCGCCGAGCCGGACCCGGGCCCCGACGCCCTAGGGTGTACGCCATGTCCGCCCCTGAACTGATCCGCATCGTCTCGCGTTCCTCGCCCATG
Organism: Streptomyces sp. NPDC045470; assembly: GCF_040646595.1. Lineage (NCBI taxonomy): Bacteria > Bacillati > Actinomycetota > Actinomycetes > Kitasatosporales > Streptomycetaceae > Streptomyces > Streptomyces sp. NPDC045470. The sequence goes on along the minus strand of NZ_JBEZAN010000009.1, from coordinate 101,003 downwards.
GCGCTCGCCCAAGTGGAGCGCGTCCGCGGTGAACTGGCCGCCCGGCACCCCGGAGTCCGTACGGAGGTCGTGCCCGTCACGACGTCCGGCGACCGCTGGATGGGCGACCTGTCCGCACTCGGCGGCAAGGGCGCTTTCACCAAGGAAGTGGACGCCGCGCTGCTGGACGGGGAGGCGGACCTCGCCGTGCACTGCGTCAAGGACATCCCGGCCGACCGCCCCCTGCCCGCCGGTACGACCTTCGCGGCCTTCCTCAAGCGCGACGACATCCGCGACGCCCTCGTCCACCCCGGCGGGAGCACCCTCGACCGGCTGCCCGACGGCACGCGCGTCGGCACGTCCTCCGTACGCCGTGTCGCGCAGCTCGCCGCCTCGTATCCGCACCTGGAGTGCGTGCCGATGCGCGGCAACGCCAACCGCCGTCTGGAGAAACTGCACGCGGGGGACGCCGACGCCCTTCTGCTGGCCGTCTCCGGCCTGGAGCGCATCGGCCGCCGCGACGTCATCACCGAGATCCTGTCGGCCGAGACGATGTGCCCGCCCATCGGCGCCGGCATCCTCGCCCTCCAGTGCCGCGAGGACGACACCGGCACCATTGACGCGGTCAGCGCGCTCGGCGACCGCGACGCCTTCCGGGAGGCGACCGCCGAACGCATGTTCCTGCACGTGCTGCAGGGCCACTGCAACTCGCCGATCGCCGGGTACGCGAAGACCGAACGTCGCGGCGAACTGTCGCTGCGCGCCTGCGTGTTCACCCCCGACGGCAAGACCGTGCTCAATGCCCACGAGTGGGCCGGGCCGCTCGACCCGGCCACCCTGGGCACGTCCGTCGCCGTCGCGCTGCTGCGCCAGGGAGCACGCGACCTCATCGACTCCATCGCGCACTGACGGGCCGTCGGCGTACCGGAGGAGGTCCGTCCGTAACTCCAATGGGTCTGCTTTTGGCGGATCGGGTCATGTATGGGACCGGCCGTCCCTACGGTGCCGTTGTACGCACACGGCACGGGAGGACCGCCATGACCCACTCCATCGACCTGGAAGAGCTGGCCTTCGTCGCGACCGTCATGGAACGGGCGCACCGGCTGCTCGACGCCGAGGAGAAAAAGCTTCCGCCCCGCACGGCGGACGGACTCGAAGGGCCCGGCAGCCCGCACCAGACGCTCCTGGGCGCCGGCGAGCTGACCCGCGGGGTGGACGACGCGGTGCGGCGGATCGCCCTGGCGGTCGGTTACGCGTGCGCCGGCCTGCACAGCCACGCGCTGCGGGCGGCGCACCACGCGCACGTCGCCCCGCGCAGTGTGCCGGGCGGCACCGACCGGATGGCCAGGCCCCTCAGCTCGGGCACCATCGAGGCGCTGAAGCTGGTACGGCAGGTGTCCGACTTCTTCGGTGAGGGGCTGCGGGAGCACATCGACCGTTCGCTCGCGGCCCCCGAGGCGACCTGGCCGCCCGCCGACTGGAAGCAGTACGACGAGGAACGCATGAAATCCGCTGCCTCCGTGGCCTCCGGCCGGCCTGTCGCCTCCCGCCTCGGCCACCACGGGTCCGTGCCGGCCACCCCCGACCAGTGACAGCTCTCCCGGCCCATGATTGACGGCTTCGCCCCGAGCCTGCTCACCGGGCCACGGCGGCTCCGGCACCCGGGTACGGGCGGGGCGCGGAGGGGTGCCGGCGGCCGCCCGGGGCGTACGTGGACGGCCGGAGCCGCCCGGTCAGCGCGAGGAAGCCGACGAACGCGGCCGTGACGATCCAGCCGGGCCAGCCGGTCAGCCCCATGTGCAGGGGGTCCAAGGGAGCGTCCGGCGAGGCGAACACCTTGACCATGCCCACGCCCGCCGTGCTCACGAAGGTGTGGCCGAGGACCGCGGGCACCACCGACGCGGAGCACAGCCGCAGCCAGGTGAAGACCGGAAGGATGAGTGCACAGGTGATCACCATGGCGGGTACGGACACGTACCAGGGCCGGCCGGGATACTGTCCGCCCATCAGCAGGGTCGGCAGGTGCCACAGCGCGAAGGCGGCGCCGGTGCCCACGTACGCCCACACCAGGCGCGCGCCCCTGCCGTCCCGTGCCAGACGGGGGAAGAGGTAGCCCTGCCAGCCCAGTTCCTCGCCGAAGAACAGCGGCAGGGAGACCAGCATCTGGAGCAGCATGGCGGCGGCCCAGGGAGCGAGCCCCTCCCACCGCACACCGAAGGGATAGTGCCCGGCCACGGTTCCGACGCCGAGCGCTACGGCGGTCAGCGCCGCCGGGATCGCGAGGGCCAGCAGGCAGGAGCGCACGGTGCGGCCGTGGGGCCGGGGCCACCGTAAGGCGAGGACGTCCCGTAGCCGGCCGGCGCGGTCCACGTACCGGACGACGAGGACCGCGGCGAGCGCCGGGGCGAACATCGCGGCCGAGATGCACACCTCCTCCAGCGTGCCGGTCACCGACCGGGCGCTCTCCCGCCGGAATCCCGTGAGCAGGAGGGGCGCCATGGCTGCCCACATGCCCAGGTTGGCCACGGCGAGGAACACCAGGAGCCCGCGACGGCGCGGAGCCGGGGAGGAGGGCCGGGCCGGGAGCGAAGGCGGCTGCGGAGTCGAAGGCGAGTCCGGTGGCGGGGGCGGGCCCGGTGGCGGAGGGGGCGAGGGAGGAAGCGTCCGTGCGGAGTTGGTCATGAGCAAGGACGCTAGAGGTGCGCCCCCGCGCGGAGAATGCGGCCCGCCCCCGTCCCCGCCTGGGGGCACCCCCACCACCGGAGGACACCACCGGGTCCCGCCGTCCCGGAGGGCGGCATGGGAAAGGGCCTGCCCGCGGCAGGAAGCCGCGGGCAGGCCCTCTCCCTACGTCACACCTTCAAGCCGTAGTCCAGCAGCTTCTTCGCGTCGGCGGTGCGGTTGGCCACCGAGGAGGAGGCGAGGACCGTACCGATGACCGTCTTGCCCTTCCGGGTGGCCGCGAAGACCAGGCAGTACTTGGCCTCCGGACCCGAGCCCGTCTTGACGCCGATGGTGCCGGCGTAGCTGCCGAGCAGGTTGTTGGTGTTGGTCCACGACATGAAGCGGTAGCCGCCGCTCTTCGTCGTGACCTTCTGCTTGGTGGACTTGGTGCCCACGACGCTGCGGAACGTGGCGTTCTTCATCGCGCTGGAGGCCAGCTTCGTCAGATCACGCGGCGTCGAGTAGTTCGCACCGTTGCCGATGCCGTCGAACGAGTCGAAGTGCGTGTTCTTCAGACCGAGGTTCTTCGCCGCGGTGTTCATCTGGCCGATGAACGACTTCACCCGCGCCGCCCGCGTGGACCCGCTGCCGAACTTGTCGGCCAGCGCGTACGCCGCGTCGCAGCCGGACGGAAGCATCAGCCCGTACAGGAGCTGGCGGACAGTGACCTTGTCACCGACGATGAGCCGGGCCGACGAGGCGGTCTTGGCGACGATGTAGTCGCTGTACGCCTTGTCGATCGTGACCTTGGTGTCCAGGTTGAGCTTCTTCTGGGACAGCACCACCTGAGCCGTCATGATCTTGGTGGTGGAACCCATGGAACGGCGGCTGTCCGCCGCCTTGGCGAAGGCTGTCTTGCCGTTGCCGTTGTTCATCACGAAACCGCCCGCCGCGGTGATCGCGGGGGCCTTGGGGGCCGCGGCCTTGACCGCGGCCTTCGCCGGGGCGGCCTGGGGCGCCGCGGCCTGGGCCGGGGCGGCGAACGTCCCGGTCAGCAGAACGGCTCCCGCGGCGGTGACGGCCGTCGCGGACAGGCGACGTACGCCCTTGATGCCAGTTTTCAACGTGTTTTCTCCAAATGCCGCTTCTGTACGGCCACATGAGAGGGTGGCTTTCTCGTGAGACGCACGAGTTACGCCGAAGGATGCACCCGGCGACGCATTTCCCCCAACCTTTCCCCCGACATTTCGGGAGCGGGTGGGGCAAGGCCGCTCCTGGCGGTGTACCTCCGGCGCATCCCTTCGCCCCTCCCGGAGGACAGCGCGCCCGCCCTGTGCGACCGCGTACGCATCTGACGGACGATTGCTCGATTTCTGTTATCGGCCTCGCCCCCGCAGCATCTCCTGTACGTGGGACGGAACAAGCCCGAGCCGAAAGAGAGTGGACAGAGCGTGAGCAGCGAACTCGATCCTGCGGTGATTGCGGCCGCGCAGGCGGGGGACGGGCAGGCCAGGGACCAGCTCGTCACCGCGTCCATGCCCCTGGTGTACAACATCGTGGGACGCGCGTTGCACGGCCACGCGGACGTTGACGACGTGGCGCAGGAGACGATGCTCCGGGCCCTCGGCAGCCTCGGCGACCTCCGTGACCCGGGCAGCTTCCGGTCCTGGCTGGTGGCCATCACGATGAACCAGATACGGGCGCACTGGCGGCAGGACCAGGCCGCCCCCGTCGCCGGTGGCCTGGACGACGCGTACGAGATCCCCGACCCCCGCGCCGACTTCGTGGGACTGACCATCGTCCGCCTCGGCCTTTCCGGACAGCGCCGGGAGGTCGCCGAAGCCACCCGCTGGCTCGACGAGGGAGACCGCGCCCTGCTCTCCCTGTGGTGGCTGGAAGCGGCCGGCGAACTGTCCCGCGCGGAGGTCGCCGCCGCGATGGAGCTGACACCCCAGCACACGGCCGTACGGGTACAGCGGATGAAGTCCCAGCTCGAAGCCTCCCGCGTGGTCGTCCGCGCGCTGTCCGCCACGCCGCGGTGCGTGCTGCTGGACACGGTGACCGAACAGTGGGACGGGGTGCCCTCCGCGCTGTGGCGCAAGCGCATCGCGCGGCACGCCCGCGAATGCACGGTCTGTTCCTCCTTCTCGTCCGGGCTGGTCCCCGCCGACCGGCTGCTCGTCGGCCTGGCCCTGGTGCCGCTGGCCGCCGCCCTCGCGCCGGACACCATGGAGGCCCCGGTCCTCGCGGCCGCCGCTTCCCAGCAGTCCGCCTCCGCCATGCCGGCGACCGCAGGCGGCGCGGCGCCGTCTCCGGCCACCGGCCCGGCCACGGGAGGCGGCCGGGCCCAGCTCCGTGACGCACTACGGGAGAGCCGCCGGGTCCGCCGCCGTCGCGCCGTCACCGCGGCCGCCGTGGCGGCGGCCGCCCTCGCCACGGTGGGCGGCGCGCTGCCGTTGATCACCGGCGGCCCGGACGACGAACCCGGCACCTCACGTGCCGCGACGGAACCCCGGTCGGCCCCCCTGGGCACGCCCTCGGCGACCACACCCACCCCGTCTCCCTCCGAGGCGAGCCACAGTCCGAGCCCCACCCCGACTCCGTCCGCGTCGTCCTCCAAGGAGCCGCACACCCCGAGGAAGAAGCGGGCGCCCTCCGAACCGGCCGCCCCGGCTCCGCGCCCGTCCTCCGCCGCCCCCGCCCCCGTCCCGGCCTCGGGTTCCGGAAGCGGCGGGTCGGCGTTCGCCCAGCAGGTCACCACGCTGGTCAATTCCGAGCGCGCCAAACAGGGCTGTTCACCCGTCCGCGCCAACGACCAGCTCGTCACCGCCGCCCGGCGTCACTCCCAGGACATGGACGCCAGAAACTATTTCGACCACACCAGCCCGGACGGTACGGACCCGGGGGACCGCATCACGGCCGCCGGATACCGGTGGAGCACGTACGGCGAGAACATCGCCAGGGGGCAGCGTTCCGCCGACGAGGTGATGAAGAGCTGGATGAACAGTCCCGGTCACCGGGCGAACATCCTCAACTGCGACTTCAAGGAAATCGGCATAGGCACCCACGACACGTCCGGCGGGCCGACGTGGACGCAGGTGTTCGGCGCGCGGAGCTAGCCGAGTACGGAGGCGAAGACGTATCCGTACGGGCGCGGGGCCGACCGGCCGCCCTCCCCGCCCCGTACGGAGTCGTCCGGCTGTGGACCCGTGCGGATGGGGACCCGTGCGGCTCCGGGAGACTTCAAGGAAATTCTCATCGGACAAGTCCCCACGGAATTGTCCGAATACAGGGCTGCTCCCCGCCCTGAGCAGTCCGGACAAGTGCTGGACAAGTCCTGGACAAGAGCCCCCTTCCCCGCTCCGGCGCACCGGCTCAGCATCAGCAGCACAACGGCATCTTCGAGCCATGTACGCCCGGCACGGGAAGCCGGGCGGGTTCCGGCCGGAGATGTCGTACGACCACGGCCACCTGGGACAACCCGGCCGTGGCGGTGCGGCGTCGGGCCGTCGGCTTGGGGACGGGCCACCGGTTTCCGGCCCGCCGCGCCGAGCGGGGCCGGAGCGGGGGAGCGCGTACGAGCGGATGCGCTCTGCCGCTCCGGAACCGTTCCCGCCCTCCGCCTTTTCGCAATTTCCGGCCAAAAGGTCAAGGTCAAGGTCAAGACCACAAGGCCACAAGGCTGGAAGGTCCGCAGATCGAAAAGCCGACAGTCGGAAAGATGCAATGGGCTGAAAGGCGCAAAAGCCCGAAAGATGTAAGAGCCCGAAAGGCAGAAACGGTACGGCACCCAACCGGTCGCCCTTCCGGCAGTACGGGGGCGGGACCGGGCCCACCCGTGAACCGTCCGCCGCTCCGGAGCCGGAGAGCGAACGGGAATTACGGACCGAGGAGGGGCAAGTGGAACCTGGGCAGTCGCAGGTCGACCTGCACACGGTCGTCGACGTCGAGATCAGTGCCTTGTCGGTGAGCGATTCGCCGAGGATTTCGGGGGAGAACCAGGAGCACATCGAACTGCTGGCGGTCGCCGACGCACCGCTGCCACCCATCATCGTCCACCGTGGCACGCTGCGCGTCATCGACGGCGCACACCGGGTACGGGCTGCCGAGCGGCGCGGCTGGTCCACCATCCCCGTACGGTTCTTCGACGGCGACGACGCGGACGCCTTCGTCCTCGCCGTCGAGTCCAACACGGGCCACGGCCTGCCGCTGACCAAGGCCGACCGCAAGCGCGCGGCCGAGCGCATCATCGCCTCGCACCCGATCTGGTCGAACCGGATGATCGCCTCGATCACGGGAGTGGCACCGGCGACGGTGGCCAAGGTCCGCCGTCGGATGCCGGGCGGCGCGGCCGAACGCGGACGCGTCGGCCAGGACGGCCGCTTCCGCCCGCTCGACGGCGCCCAGGGCCGCAGGCTGGCCGCCGAACTCATCGCCGCGGACCCGGACCTGTCACTCCGGCAGATCGCGCAGCGGACCGGCATCTCCCCGGAGACGGCGCGCGACGTACGCAACCGGATCCGCCGCGGTGAAGAGCCCCTGCTCGCGGCGCGTGGCAAGCGCGGCGGGCAGCAGGGGCGCGGTCCCGGCAGTCCCCCAGGGCAAGGGCTCCGCCCGGCATCCGGGGGTCCGGCGGCGCGCACCAGGATGCCCGTGGCGGACCGGCGCCGGGTCGTGAACCGGCTCATGGGCGACCCGGCCCTGCGCTACAGCGACACCGGCCGCACCCTGCTGCGGCTGCTCGGCATCCACACCGTCAGCCCGGAGGAGTGGGAGAAGATCACGGACGGCCTCCCGCAGGGCCACCGGCGAACCGTCGCCCAGTTGGCCCGCGCCTACGCCGACAACTGGTCGGAACTGGCCCATCGCGCCGCCGAACGCGATGCCGCCGCGCCGGCCGGGGTGCGAGGGATGTAAGGGCCTGGGCGTGAGCCGGGCGCAATGTGGTAGGCAAGGCCGGTGATCAGCAGACTCCCTCGCGACCGGCAACTCGACTCCCTGCGTGCGACGCTCTCCCGCAACGACGTGTTGACGGAGGTGCTGTCGCGTACCGCGACGCTGGGCCTGCCCGGGTGGTACGTGACGGCGGGATGCCTTTTCCAGACCGTGTGGAACGTGGTCACGGGCAGGCCGCCGACGGCCGGCATCAAGGACTACGACGTCTTCTACTTCGACGACACGGCCCTCTCCTGGGAGGCGGAGGACGCGGTCATCGAGGCCGGACGCGAGGTCTTCACCGGGCTGCCCGCCGAGGTCGAGATCCGCAACGAGGCGCGCGTCCACCTCTGGTACGAGGACAAGTTCGGCGTGGCCTGCCCGCCGCACGACTCCACCGAGGACGCCATCGACCGTTTCGCCGCGACGACCTGCTGCCTGGGCGTGCGCACGGAGCAGGACGGCCGGTGGCGGGTGTACGCGCCGCACGGACTGTCGGACGTGTTCAACCTCGTCGTCCGCCCCAACCCCGTCCTCGCGCCGCGGTCGGTCTACGAGGCGAAGGCGGCCCGGTGCAGGAGCAGTGGCCCGAACTGACCGTCCTCGAATGGCCCGCGTCGAGCGGCACGGGTGGCACGAGCACGGCGGATGCCACAGGTATCCCGGACGCCACGGGCGTAACGACCGGCAGCCCTCCGCAGCGGCAGAATGTCTGAAACGCCGCTGCCGGGCGGCTTCGTCCAGCACGTCGTACGGGTCGGCGCCACGGTGCGCCGTCCTGCCTCGGCCGCCACCGTCTTCGTCGGCGAACTGTTGAAGCTCTTCGAGGCCCACGGCTGGCCCGGCGCGCCGCGGTACCTCGGCATCGACGAGGACGGGCGCGAAACCCTGACCTACCTGGACGGACACGTGGCCTGGGCACGCGAGCAGCCGCCGGCCGTGCACGCGGCGGAGTCCCTGGAGCGGGTCACCCGGCTCGTACGCGAGTTCCACGACCTGACGGCCGGCACCGCACTGGCCGGAGCGCACGAAGTCGTCTGCCACAACGACCTCGCGCCCAGGAACACGGTCTACCGCCCTGCCGGCGGCACCCTGCGCCCGGTGGCCTTCATCGACTGGGACCTGGCGGCGCCGGGCGAACGCGTCCACGATGTCGCTCACGTGTGCTGGCAGTACATCCGCCTCGGGCCGCGAGTCAAGGATGTCGCCGACAGCGCGCGGCGGTTGCGGCTGGTCGCCGACACGTACGGCCTGACCGACCGGGACGGGCTCATCCCCGCGATCCTGTGGTGGCAGGACCGGTGCCGACGGGGCATCGAGGCCGCCGCCCGGGCGGGAGACCCGGCGATGGTCCGCCTCCGCGACGCCGGCGCGGTCACGGAGGTCCGGGACGCCTTCGCGTGGGTCGGTGCTCACCGCGACCTGCTGGCCCGCGCGCTCCGCTGACGGAGCCGCGTCTCGACGGAGGCGCGCTTGCCTCCCGATCGGCGGCCGCAGACTCGGGATCGGCTCGCGTCGCCGGAATCGACGTGGCGGCCCACCCGGACCGGCTACGCCGGGCGATCGGACCCGTGGCCCAGAAACCCGGCACCGACCCGATGCCACCGCGACCGAGAACCTGGTGCTCGCTGGCCGCCTCCACGGGTTGCCCGGCCGGGGCGCCAGGGGGCGCGGGCCCGTGGATTCGTGCGGCGGTTCGGCCTGGCCGCCGCCGCGGACCGCCTGGTGCGCACGTACTCCGGTGGCATGGCGTCCGGGCGCCCCCGGCCCTGCTCGCCGCTGTGGCTCTCGCGATGAGTTTCCTGGTCACGCGAGCGTTCCGGGGCTGCCGCAGGTCGGCGTAGGGAGAGCGTTGCGGTAGGGGTCGAGGAGCAAGGAGGAGGCGTACGGCTCTGCTCGTGCGTTGTACGCATACTGCATACGATCTGCCGTCGACGGGCCCGCCCGAAGGCAAGACCGCCGAGGAAGCGGTCAGTGGTGAATGCCGGCCCGCCGAACCAGGTGGCGGGCGGTGGACCCGTCGCAACGACCCCGACCGCAGGACACGCATCCTGGACGTCACCCTCTACGTCATCGCGGAGTACGGAGTGGCGGGGACGGCGCATCGGCACATCGCCGCCCGGGCGGACGTGCCACTCGGGTCGGTCACCTACCACTTCGCCAGCCTGACCGGTCTCCAGGCGCAGGCGTTCGCCCGGCATGTCGAGCGGCAGGCCAGGGTGTTCGAGAACCGGTTCAAGGACATCGAAACGCACGAGCACTTCGTCGACGTCCTGGTCGGCCTCGTCCATGAAGGCCCCGCCCGGCACCGCAGCGCGGTCCTCGGCTTCGAGTCGCACCTGGCCGCCCTCCGCGACCCCCGGACCGCGCACCCTGACACAGACGTGGACGGAGGACAGCCGCAGCGTTCTCGCCCGTTTCGCCGGTCCGGACGGGACAGCCCGCCTCGACGCCCTGCTGGAGGGGGGATCATGCATGCGCTCCTCATGGCCGCGCCGGAGTCGCGCGAGGCGACGCGCGACGCGATCGCCCGGACACTCGGCCCGGCCGACCGGCCAGGAATATGACCGCCCGGGAATGTGACCGGGGCGCCTGTCATCACCCCCGTCAGGTGAGAACGGAGCCATGGAGGCCCCTGTGACCCGCCACACGCCCATCCGCCCGCCCATGCTCGCCGTCACCGAGGCGGAGCTGGACGACCTGCGCTCACGACTGCTCCACACCCGCTGGCCGACCCCTTGGCCCACCGACGAAGGGGAGGCCGGCACCGACCCCGGCGAACTGCGGCGCCTCGTCACCCACGGGCCTCCACATACGACTGGCGGGCTCACGAAGCCACCATCAACGCGCTGCCGTCGCACCTCGCGGACATCGACGGCACCCCCGTCCACCACCTCCGCTTCGACGGCGAACGCCCTGGCGCCCTGCCGCTCATCCTGACCAACGGGTGGCCCAGCTCCTTCCTCGAACTGACCGCCCTCGCCCGCCGCCTGGCCACGCCGTCGCGGTACGGGGGCGACGCCGCCGACGCGTTCACCGTCATCGTCCCCTCGCTGCCCGGGTTCGCCTTCTCACCCCAGCGGCCCTCGCTCACGGAGTCCCCACAGACGCATGAGATCTGGCACCGTCTCCTGCGCGACGAACTCGGATACGAGCGCTACGCGGCGCACGGGCGCGACCTGGGCGCCGGCATCACCTCCCGGCCCGGCGAGGCGCACCCCGAGGCCGTGGTGGGCATCCATCTGACGGCGGTCGCCTACGACGCGGCCGGTGTCACTCCCGAGGAGCGGGAGTACCTCGATTCCGTCGCGGCGTGGTCCGCGGCGGATGGCGGGTACCTGTACCAGCAGAGCACCCGCCCGCTCACACTGAGCTACGGCCTTGCCGACTCGCCGGCCGGGCTGCCGGCCTGGCTCGTCGAGAAGTACCGTGCGTCGAGCGACTGCGGTGGAGACCTGTCATCCCGGTTCAGTGACGACTTCCTCCTCACGCAGGCGTCGCTCTACTGGTTCACCCGTAACGTCTCGACGTCCTTCCGGCCCTGCTACGAGTACGCCCAGGGACTGACGAGGAGGGTCGAGCGGGTCGACGTCCCCACCGCCGTCGCTCTGTTCCCGGCCGACCTCACCCGGCCGCCCCGTAGCCGGGCCGAGCGCACGTACTACGTCGCCAGGTACACCCGCATGCCCCGGGGCGGACACTTCGCCGCCCACGAGGAACCCGAACTCCTCGCGCACGACCTCACCGAGTCCTTCCGCACCCACCGGTGATCGAAGAGACGGCCGGACCCGGATTGCGGTCACCGTGTGAGCGCCGTATGACGGGCGTTTCCGCGGTATGTGAGCGGCAGATGACAGGCGCCGGTATCGCCTGTGCGCCGTGATTGCCTCGAAGCATGCACAGCAAGCACATGGACCAGACCCCGTCCCCCTCGCAGCAGTCCGCCACGCCCGCCACATCCACCCCGTCCGCCGCACTCGCCGCCCCGGTGCGGCGCTCCGGAGGGCTCAAGTCGCCGGGCATGGCCGCCGGGGCCGTCCTCGTCGTGGGCGCCTCCCTTCTCGCCCTCACCGGCTGCGGCAACGCGGAGTCCGGCAAGGACGACGGTGCCGCGGCGTCCGCCGCCGCGTCGCCCGCGGAGAACAAGGGCGGGAAGCACCTCTCCAAGCTGCTCTGGATGGGCGACTCGATAGCCGAGGCGGAGGCGCCCGCCCTGGGGGCCGCCATGAAGGTCGGCGGCGTGGAGTTCAAGTCCATCGCTTCCGCGGGCGGCGGCACGGTCGTCAAGGGGGAGGGGCCCACCGCCGACTTCGCCGACAGCACCTTCAAGGACCTGTCCAAGGCGGTCGGCTCCTTCCACCCGGACGTCATCGCCTACCAGGTCACCACCTACGACTGGGGAACCCCCGCCCAGCAGAGCAGCTCGTACGAGCGCCTCGCGAAGGCCGCGAAGGACGCGGGCGCCGAACTCGTCATCGTCTCGGCCCCACCGTTCAAGATCGACGAGTTCTACAAGGGGCACGAGGCGGCCATCGCGTCGGCGCCGAAGGCGGCCAAGGAGGCGGCCGGGAAGAACCCGGGTCAGATCCGTTTCCTCGACGCCTCCGCGCTGTGGGGCATCGACGGCGCCGCGGCGAAGGCCCAGCGCAGCAAGGACGGCATCCACTCCTGCCAGCAGGGCTCCGCGGCGTTCGCCAACTGGTTCGGGCAGCAGCTGAGCAAGCAGTACTCCTTCACGCCCGCTTCCGCGGACCGGTGGGCGAAGGGCTCGTGGACCGGCGACAAGGTCTACGGCCAGCTCAAATGCGGGTGAGCCCGTACGGCTCCAGGTATGTGACTGCCGCCGCGGCCCCTGCCCTGCCGCAGCGGCTGCGGCTGCCGCTGCGTCAGCCGGTCCCGGTGTTGCTGCTGCCGCCGCTTCCATAGGCCGTTCTTCGTGCCGTAGCCGAGGCTGCGCGGCGGCCGGTTCGCTGCCCCGGGCGACAGCCCTGCCGCCGGCCGCCGCCTGCCCGGAGCGACGACTGGCTACGGCCGACCTCCGCCTGCCCCGAGCGCCAGCCTCCCGCACCTCGCTGCCCTCCTAGCCACCCCCAGAAGGACCCGTTCATGCCGACGTCTGCGGCCACACCGCCCTCCCCGCCGCCCTCTCCGCTGCCTTCCCGCCGCCACGGCCGCCCCGGACCGCGCGCGACCGGGCGGCACATCACCCCCCTGGACGGTCTGCGCGGCCTCGCCGTCCTGGGGGTGCTGTTCTTCCACGCCGGGCACTTCGGCGGCGGTTTCCTCGGCGTGGACCTCTTCTTCGTCCTGTCCGGCTTCCTCATCACCGGCCTGTTGCTCAAGGAGGCCGCGAAGCGGAACGGTACGGTCGGCCTCGCGGCCTTCTGGGAACGCCGGGTACGCCGTCTGCTGCCCGCGCTGACCGTGATGATCGTCGCCGTCCTGCTCCTCGTCCGGGCGGCCGGGCCCTCGTACCTGCTGGGCTTCGCCCTGGAGGACGGCCCGTGGGCCGCGCTCCAAGCGACGAACTGGCACTTCATCAGCGACCAGGTCGGCTACTGGAACGACGGCGACACCCGCGTCTTCAGTCACCTGTGGAGCATCGGGGTCGAGTGGCAGTTCTACGTCGTCTGGCCGGTGGTGGTCGCGGTCCTCGCCAGAAGGCGCGCCACCCGCCGTCTCGTGCCCGTGGTCGCCGCCGCCGGTGCCGTCCTCTCCCTGGTGGTCATGGTCGCCCTCGCGCACGGTCCGGACACCACGCGCGTGTACGAGGGCACCGACACCCGGGCCTTCTCGCTGCTGCTGGGCGCTCTGATGGCGACCGATCCGGTACGCCGTCTGCTGTCGAGGACGCCCGGCCGCCTGGCCGACGGCCTCTGTGCCGCCCTGGTGTGCGGCCTTGGCGCCTACTGGTGCCTGACCGGCGGTCCGGGCGACTCCTTCCTCTTCCGTGGCGGCCTCTTCCTCCACGCTCTGGCCGCCGCCCTGCTGATCGCCCTGCTCGCGCACACCCCGGCCGGACCGGTCGGCCGTCTCCTGGGAAGCAAGCCCCTGCGCTCACTGGGCGCCGTCTCCTACAGCCTCTACCTCTGGCACTGGCCGATCTACCTGCTCCTCACCGAGGACGTCCTCGGTTTCGGCGGTTGGGCCCGTACGGCGGTCCTCCTCGCGGTCTCCCTCGCCGCCGGGTGGCTGTCCAAGGTGCTGGTGGAGGACCCGGTACGGTTCAAGGCCCGCTGGGCCAGGGGGCGTACGGGTGCGGCCGGCCTGGCCGCGGTGCTCGCAGCCGTAGCCGGTGTCTGCCTCCTTGTGCCGGCACCGGCCCCGGGCGCCGACTCGGTGGATCTCACGCAACTCACCGCCGGTTCAGGCTGACCGCCACCCGGCTGTCACCGGTGACAGGTGACCGGTCATCTGTCACCGGCCACCTGTCACTGCAACCCGCCTCTGTCGCTTGCCCCACCACCGCTGTCCGCGGAAATCGGCTCACCGTCCGCGCAACGCTCCCTCCTTCGCCTTCTCCGGCACCGTTTGACGCCCCGCGTACCGATCGGTACCGTCTAGCGCGTACCGATCGGTACGCCTGCGTTGTCGAGCGTGAACCGGAGTTCCGATGGCAGACGAACAGCAGCAGCGCTCGCCGGCGGGCCGGCGTGTGTGGGAGACCGCGTGCGAGCTCTTCTACCAGGAAGGCATCCGTTCGGCGGGGGTGGCCGAGATCGCGGAGCGGTCGGGCGTCGGAAAGCCGAGCATCTACCGCAACTTCGCGTCCAAGGACGGCCTCGCGCTGGCTTATGTGAAAGCGAAGGCGGTGCCCTCCCGCGTCTGGCTGGAGACGGCACGCGCCGCCTGCCCGGACGACCCCGCGGCGCAACTCCGTCACGTCATCGCGGCCATCGCCGACCAGATCAGTGAGCCCGGATACCGGGGCTGCCCGCTGGTGAACGCGTCCGTCGAGTTCCCCGACCGCACCCACCCGGTACGCGTCGCCGTCGAAGAACTGAAGGTCGATTACCTGGAACTGCTGACGGAAATCGTCTCGCAGTTGCCTGTGCGCGATCACCGCACCCTGGGCTACATGCTCCAGATGCTGGTGGAAGGCGCCAGCGTCACCACCCAGTTCTACGCGCCCGAGAAGTCGGCCACCGCGCTGAAAGAAGCGGCCGATCGCCTCATCGACTCCTTTCTGGAGCAGTGACCACCGAATCGGTCGCGAGCATCCGCACCCGTACGAAAAGAGAAACCCATGAGCATGGCCACCTGTGCGCCCGCCCACGCCGAACACCTGATACGCGCCCGGCGCGCGACCCGTGCCTTCACCCCGGAAGCCGTGCCCGAGGACACCGTGCGCGCCGTCTTCTCCCTGGCCGGCGCGGCTCCCTCCAATTCCAACACACAGCCCTGGCAGGTCGAAGTGGTCAGCGGCACGGCCAGGGACCGGCTGAGCGCGGACCTGACCGCCGCACACGCCGATCAGCGCATGTCACTGGACTTCCCTTACCGGGACGACTTGTACACCGGTGCGTACGCGCAGCGTCGCCACGAGGCGGGCGCGGCGATGTACGGCGCACTCGGCATCGGCCGAGACGACCATGAAGAGCGCGCGGCATTCACCGCGGAAAGCCTGAACTTCTACGGGGCTCCGCATGTCGCGCTGCTGTTCCTGCCGCCCAACGCCGAAGAACGTATGGCCGCCGATCTCGGCATGTACGGGCAGACGCTCCTGCTGGCCATGACGGCGTACGGGATCGCCAGCTGCCCGCAAGGCCTCCTGAGCTTTTACGCCGATACCGTCCGTGAATCACTGGGCCTCGACAGCGACGGCACGCGTCACAACAAGCTGCTGTTCGGCATCTCCTTCGGATACGCGGACACCTCCGCCCCCATCAACAACATCACCGTCCGCCGCGCCGAACTGCACGAGACCACCCGCTTCCACGGTTGATCACGTAAGCGCGGCCACCACGTATTCCGCGGCCCGGGCAAGGAGGTTCTGGTCGTACGCGGCGTCCTTCTCGGGCTTGCTGGACAGGATCGAGATGACGAGCGGCGGTACGGATTCAGCAGGCCACGCGATGGCGATGTCGTTGAGCGTGCCGTAGTCCCCGGTCCCGGTCTTGTCAGCCACGGTCCAGCCCTTCGGGACGCCGGCCCGAATACGCTGTGCTCCGGTGGTGTTCCGTACCAACAGATCGCGGAGAAACCCGCGTTTGCCGGCCGATAGTACGCTCCCCAGCACGAGCTTTCGGTAGTCCGTGCCGAATGCGCGGGGAGATGTGGTGTCGCGCGGGTCTCCCGGAGTGGCTTCCGTGATCGCGGGCTCGATCCGGTCCATCCGGGTGACCGGATCGCCGATACCGCGGGCGAACGCCGTCAGTTTCCCCGGCCCGCCGAGATCCCGGAGCAGCAGGTTCCCGGCCGTTCCGTCGCTGTGGCGGACCGCCGCATCGCACAGTCGACGGATCGACATTCCCGTGGCCACGTGCTTCCCGGTGACGGGGGAGTGCTTCAGCAGATCGTCTTCGCCGTACGTGACGACCGTGTCCAGATGCGACAGCGGATTACCGTGCAGGACCGCCGCGGCCGCCAGCCCCTTGAACGTGGAGCAGAACGCGAACCGTTCGTCCGCCCGGTGCGTCACGGTCGCACCCGTGCCGGTGGCCAGTGCGTACACCCCCAGACGCGCGCCGTACTCCCGCTCCAACTCGTCCAGGGGCCGGTGCTGTCGGCGTTCGGGAGCCATGGAGGGCGGGGCGGGAGCGGTCGGGGATGCGTCGGCCCCGCCGCTCGTGCATGCGGCCAGCGGCACGAACGCCGCCGCTCCCAGGAGCGCGCGGCGCGACAGGGGTGATCGCGAAACCGTCACAGTTTTCCTCCGCAGATGCGTTCGGCGACTTGCGGCGATGGTACGGCCGCGAGGGGGCGGCGGCCCGGCCACGTCGATCGTTCCCGGAACGGGCAGAAGGGGCCAGGGCGTTGGGCATGGCCGCCGAGCGTCAGGTGTGAGCAGGCGCGACGGTCATCGGCTTGCCACCGGTCGTCCTCTCGGACGAGGGCAGAGCGTCGCTACCGACGGCGCTCTCCGTGCGGCGCTGCCGTTGATCGAAATTCCGGGCCGTACAAGTAAATCCGGGCATTCACTTCGCAATCGCCACGCCTTACCGCGATTCCTTGGAATGGCTAGCGCCAAACGATTCTGCTGACGTTCGTACGTGAGTGCATTCATGTGTGCTGTGCACATGCCCCTCGGAGCCAATCGGGCCCCGCTATGCTCACTGCCGCGCAGCGAGTTGTGGCAGTTGCGGCATGACGCCGGTGACTGTCGTGAGGTCGCCACCGTGCGGGGTGTCCGGGGTTCAGGAACCCGGAAACCGCGCGCGGCAGGTCGGCTCGGCGTGCCCTGCGGTGATTGTTCGGTGTGTGCGAACCAACGGTCGCCCGTCGCATTTCCCGCCGCCTTTCCTGCGTAAGTGAATTCCGTGTACGACGTCCTGTCCCTTCCCTTAGTGCTCTGAGGCTGCCGATGGTTCGTGCTGATGCGTCACCCGGAAGGCCGGGGCCGGCCTCCACCGCGAGGTGGCCGCTGCCGCCCCTGCTCCTGGCCATATGTGTGGCCGTGGCTGTTCCGTTGCTGCCTTCGGCAACCCGTGCCCACGTCGTCTGGATCGGCGTCCTGGCGACCGCGGCCGTGGCTGCCGCGGACTTCAAGGCCGCGCGCCGGAGCCGCGCGATGGACGCGCTGCGCAGGCAGTACGCCGAGAGAGAGGCCGCCCTGCAACGGCAGTTGGCCGAGCAGGAGGTCGAGACGGTACGGATGGCCAAGGAGACCCTGCCTGCGGCCATGGCGCGGCTCCAGCAGGGAAATTCGGTCGAGGACGTACTGCGCAGCACCGCCCAGGCGTCCCGGGTGAGCCCCCGGTTCGAAGCCGCGCACCACGCGGTGCTGCGCTACGTCCTCCAGGCCGTGGAGGCCGAGGAGGACCTGCGTGACGCCGCCCAGCGGGCCTTCGTCAACATCGCCCGGCGCGTCCAGGCCATCGTGCACCAACAGGCGCTGGAGCTGCGCGAGATGGAGGACCGGCACGGCCAGGACCCGCACGTCTTCGGCGACCTGCTGCACCTCGATCACCGGACCGCGCTGATCGGCCGGCTGGCGGACAGCATCGCCGTCCTCGGCGGTGCCCGGCCGGGGCGGCAGTGGCAGAAGGACATCCCGCTGTTCAACGTGTTGCGCGGTGCCATGTCCCGGATCACCGACTACCAGCGCGTCGACCTGCACTCGGTGGCCGATGTCGGCGTTCTCGGCCGTGCGGCCGAGCCGCTGATCCACGCCGTGGCCGAGCTGCTGGACAACGCCACCCGCTACTCACCGCCGCAGACCCGCGTCCACCTGACCGCGACCGAGGTGCAGTCCGGTGTGGCCGTCGAGATCGAGGACGCCGGGCTCGGTCTGACCGACGAGGCCCGCATCCGCGCCGAGCGGGCCCTGGCACAACGCTCCGGCGGCGGACTGGACCTGGACGACCTGGGGGAGTCCCCGCGACTCGGCCTGGCCGTGGTCGGCCGGCTGTCCCACACGAATCACTTCAAGGTCTCGCTGCGCGTCTCCGCGTACGGCGGCGTACGGGTGGTCCTGGTCGTACCGCCGGAGCTGATCACCGTGACCCCGGTGCCCGGCGGAGCTTTGGCCAAGGCCCCCAGCCTGCCGCCGCCCCGCCGCCCCAGCGGCCCGAAGCACCGGGCCGAAGCGGCCGCCGAGGAGCCGGTGCCCGCCGACGGGCCCCGCACCCCCAACGGGCTTCCGCAGCGCAGGCGGCGCACCCGGTCCGTGATCCCGTCCGCACGGCCGCAGCAGGCAACGCCCTCCGCCGCTGCCCCCCGCCCCCCGGCGTCGGGCGGCCGTTCCGCACCGGCCGGGCTGTGGATGTCCGCATTCCTCGACGGTGCCTCCGACGGCGCATCCGGCGGTGATACCGGCGCGTCTCCGGCGGAGGCCCCGGCGCGGCGCTCCCGAAGTACGGGCGACGAAGAGCCCGAGCAGTGACCGAGCCGGCAGATGAGCCAGCAGACAAGGAAGAGTGAGCAAGTGGCGACAAAGCAGCGGCTCAACATGGACTGGATGCTGGAGGAGTTGGCGTCCAGCGTGCCGCAGACCCGTAATGTCGTGGTGCTGTCCTCGGACGGCTTGTGCATGGCGCAGTTCGGTACGGAGAACGACACCGCCGACCGCCTCGCCGCCGCCTGTGCCGGACTGCAGAGCCTGTCGGCGGCCATCGCCTCGGAGTTCCCGCGGGGCGACGGCCGGATGAAACTCGTCGTCGTCGAGGTCGACGGCGGATTCTTCTACCTGATGGCGGCCGGCGCGGGAGCCTATCTGGCGGTGCTCGCCGACGACGACGTGGACGCCGGCCTCATAGGGCAGCGGATGCGTGACCTGGTCGCCCGGATCGGCCAGCACCTCAGCAGCCCGCCGCGGGCGGACCGGCAGGTCCCATGAGCGACCCGGAGCAGGAACAGCACCGGGCCTGGGAAGAGGGCGGCCCCGAGCGGCTCTACGTCATCACGTCCGGCCGGCAGGTGCCCGAGCGGCACTCCTCCCTGGACATGGTCACGCTGATCGTGAGCCGCAACGAGCCCGGCCCGGGCATGCAGCCCGAACTCGCCGCCATCGTCCGCATATGCGACTACCCGCTGTCCGTGGCCGAACTCTCCGCGTACCTCCATCTGCCGGTCTCCGTGATCACCGTGCTGCTCACGGACCTCCTGGCGAGCGGGCACGTCGAAGCCCGGGCGTCGGCGCTGACCCAGTCGCTGCCCGACGTCGAACTCTTGGAGGCGGTGATGCATGGACTACAGAATCTCTGAACCCGTCGTCGGCCCCCGGCACGAAGACACCTTGCCGGCCTCGGTCACCACCGCCGTGAAAGTGGTGATCGTCGGCGGCTTCGGGGTCGGCAAGACCACCCTGGTGGGATCGGTCAGCGAGATCAGGCCGCTCACCACCGAGGAGATCATGACGCAGGCCGGCGCCGGGGTGGACGACCTCGCCGGTGTCGAGCGCAAGAACGAGACCACCGTGGCGATGGACTTCGGCCGGATCACCCTCAGCGACGAGCTGGTGCTCTACGTCTTCGGCACTCCGGGCCAGCAACGGTTCTGGTTCCTGTGGAACGGGCTCTTCGAAGGCGCACTGGGCGCCGTGGTCCTCATCGACACCCGGCGGCTGGAGGACAGTTTCGACGTGATGGGCCGGCTGGAGGAACGCGGGGTGCCCTTCATCGTCGCCATCAACGCCTTTCCGGACGCCCCCTCGTACCCGGCGTCCGAGCTCCGGCAGGCCCTGGACATCCCCGACGGCGTGCCGGTGATCGACTGCGATGCCCGCGAACGCGTCTCCAGCCGCGACGGCCTGCTGACCCTCATGCGCTATCTGCACGCCCTCACCACGACGACCCCGGAGCGACGGTGACCTCCTCTCCCCACGAACAGTCCCGCACCGCGTGGGCACCCACCCCGCCGCCGCAGTGCCCGGCCCACGCCCGGTTCGGCGCCACGGACGGACTGGCGCGGCTCTTCGGACCCGAGGCGGCCGAAGACCCCATGGGCCTGTACGAGCGGCTGCGCGCCCGGCACGGGTCCGTCGCGCCCGTCCTGCTCGACGGCGACCTCCCGGCCTGGCTCGTCCTCGGGTACCGCGAGATCCTGGAGGTCGCCGGTACCCCCGCCCGCTTCAGCCGCGACTCCCGCAACTGGCGCTGGTTCAGGGAAGGGCGGGTCCCCCCGGACTCCCCGCTGCTCCCGATGATCGCCTGGCAGCCGGTCTGCCTGTTCCTGGACGGCGAGGAGCGCAGCCGGCTGCGCCTGGCGGTCACCGACAGCCTGGAGCGCTTCAACCGCCGCGGTATCCGGCGGCACATCACCCGCTTCACGCACCAACTGATCGACGGCTTCGCCGAGCGCGGGGAGGCGGACCTGGCCGAGGAGTTCTGCGAACACCTGCCCATGCTCGTCCTGACGCAGTTGCTGGGCATGCCCGACGAGTACGGGCCGCGGCTGGTCGCGGCCAGCCGGGACATGGTGGCGGGCACCGAGACCTCGGTGGCCAGCAACGCGTTCATCGTGGAGACCCTCACCGAACTCGTGCGGCGCAAGCGCGGGAGTCATAGTCACGACATCACGTCCTGGCTGATCGAACACTCCTCGGGGCTGACCGACGAGGAGGTGTGGAATCACCTGCGGGTCATCCTCATCGCCGCCAACGAGACCACGGTCAATCTCCTCAAGAGCACCCTGCGGATGGTGCTGACCGACCCCCGGTGCCACGCGTCGCTGGCCGGCGGGCAGATGACCTTGCCCGACGTGGTGGAGCAGGTGCTGTGGAGCGAACCGCCGCTGATGACCATCCCCGGCCGCTGGGCCGCCGTGGCCACGGAGGTCGGGGGCCAGAAGATCGAGGCGGGGGACATGCTGCTGCTCGGCCTGGCCGCCGGGAACCACGATCCGGCCGTCCGCCCGGACCCCTCGGTCCCGCTGCTCGGGAACCGCTCGCATCTCGCCTTCAGCAGCGGTCCCCAGGAGTGCCCCGGCCAGAACATCGGCCGCGCCATCGCCGACACCGGTATCGACACGCTGCTGGCGAGGCTCCCCGACGTACGGCTGTGCATTCCCGAGGATCAACTGCGCTGGACATCAGGGTGGATGACACGGCACCTGACCAGCCTCCCGGTGACGTTCGCCGCGTCCCGGTCGCGGAGTTCCGCCGCGTCCGCCGGCCCGGCGCGTGCCCTCGCGGAGACCGGGCGCGATCAGGGGAGCGGCCCGGACGGTGGTGCGGCGCCCGCGGCCGAGCCCGCTGTTCCGTTGCCGTCGGTGGTGTCCTTGCCGGTTCCCGCCCGAAGGAGGCGTACGGGATGGTGGAACTCGTTGAAGGCGTGGCTGCGGGGCTGACTTCCCCGGGGTAGGGGAGGGACGCCCTGACGCTGCGTTCCGGTGGCCTGGAGCGGGACCGGGCCACCGGTGACGTGTTGTCCAACGGCCCTCGCGATGCGCTGCAAGGCCTCTTCCATGACGGCCCGGGACGTGGCGAAACTGATCCGGACATTGCCCTCGGCAGCCGGGCCGAACCATTCCGGTGTGCCGGGCACCACCGCCACCCGGGCCCGGGACAGCAGGAATTCGCCCATTGCCCGACTGGTCATTCCGGTCGCGGACACGTCGGGGAACAGGACGTACGTTCCTTCCGGGCGGGTGCACGAAATTCCGGGAATGGCGTTCAACCGGTCCACGCTGTAATCCCGTACCTTGTGCAGATGTTCCAGGAAGGCGTCTCTCCAGGGCCACCCGTGGCGCAGGGCGGCCAGGGCGCCGGCCTGGGTGAGAGGGGCCATGCTGTACGTGGCGCCCAGCCGCTCGAACGTGAGCCGCAGTGCGTCCGCCGCCCGCCGGGTCGGGGCGATCACGAACCCCGTCCGCAGCCCCGGTAACGCGAACGTCTTGGACAGGCCGGTCACCGTGTAGACGCGTCGGCTGGTCTCCGTGTCCAGGCTCGCCAGGCTGACGTGTTTCCCGGGCGGATACACGATCTCGCTCCACACCTCGTCGCAGAGGACCGGGATGCGGTGGGCACCCGCCGTCTCCGCCACCGCCCGGAGGGTCGATTCGGTGAACACCGTGCCCAGCGGGTTGTGCGGATTGCACAGGCAGATCAAGGCGGTGCGCTCAGTGATCAGAGAGGCGAGCCGGTCCGGGTCCAGCCGCCCGGTGCTCTTGTCCATCGGGCAGTGCACCCGCCGGGCCCCCGCGGCATCGACGGCTTGCCCGAACAACAGGTCGACCGGGTCCAGCACCACGCACTCGTCCCCTTTTCCGCACAGGAGGTGCACCGCCCCCCAGAGCGCGGCCGCGGTGCCCGGGGCCGGCACCACACGGTCGGGGTGATGGCCGATCCCGTAACGGGTCTCGGCCACGTCGGAGAAGGCTTCTTGAAGCTCACCGCATTCCGTGGGCGACGCGTAAGGGAAGTAACCGTCGGCGACAGCCGACATGATGGCGTCCGTGACCACCGGAGGGCCGGGAAAATCCGGCTCGGCCGCCGTCAGCGGGATGACACCGGGCGGATGAGCACCCCAGCGCAGCGGCGATCGCCGGCGCAGCAGAGCGGGCCGGACCTGCGTGTCGTCGAACAGCGGCCGGGGCGCGTCGGGCAGCGCCATGGCGTTCACCCCCGTTGATAGCGGGCAGGCGGGTACCGGTCGTAGAGTTCCGGCGACCAGTACGTGGTCAGGCGGGGCCGGCCGTGCTGCACACGCGCTGACGCGTACGTGTGGATGCCACGGCCGGACGAGAGCGGGCGCCGGGCCATCCGGTTCAGCAGCGTCCGATAGCGGTCGGCGGGAAGACCCATTCCGCTCATGACCGAGCTGACGCGGTCCCGGACGGTCCGGTCGCTCGCCGCGTGCAGCCACAGCGGGACGTACAGCGTCGCGGACACCGGCTGATGTCCGCCGGCGGTCGTGAACGTCAGATTGCTGACGAGCGGCTGGGCCCGCACCTCGCCGTCGCTGTCGGTGAGCTGACGGCAGAACGCCCCCAGGAACCCGGCCTCGTGCTGGAGCGAGATCTCCATACGGGCGTCGAGTTCCGCCGGCGAGGCGTCGTAGTGCCGGAAGTACACCTTCACGCGGGACTGGGGGCCGTCGGTCAGGTCGAGACCGAAGTAGACGATTCTGTCGAGGTCGAATCCCCGGCCCGCGTATTCCCTGACCGCCGTCCACGCCTTGGCGAACCCCAGCCGGTCCAGTGCCGCACGCGTCCGCTCGATGCCGGTCAGGTCGGCATCGGCGTTCGGATTGAGGTAGACCTTGAACTCGGGGCCACCGGCCGGCGTGAGGGCGGCGGCGTGCATCATGGCGAAGCCGGTGGGGTCCTCGTCCGGCAGGAACAGGTCCGACACCTCCGCCAGCCGGTCGCCGACGGCGCCGAAATCCCGGATCAGCCCACGGGTGAGAGCGAGCGCCGCTCGCTGCGCCGACGACGGACTCGGCCGGTCGGGCAATGCCTCCACGAGCACCCGGAGCTGCAGGCCCTCTCGCGAAAAGGCCGCGGAGAACTCGATCGGCGATCCGTCGGCGCAGACGTCCGAGTGCCAGCCGGGACGCGTCCCTATCCGCCTCGCGCCCCACGGCGACAGCATTCTCCGCAGCGCCCTGGTGCCCTGCTCGACGTCCAGGTCCGCGCTGCGGAGAAGACGTGTTGCGGTGGTGATTGCGTAGTCTGAGAACGTCGTGCTCGCAGAGATGGGTGGCGCCGACCGCAGAGACGACATGTCATTCCTCCCCTGGCACTCGCCGGTTCCCGCCGTACCGCACGCTTGCTCCGCCGGCCGATCGGCCAGTACCAGTAGGGGAAGAAGCTCCTGACTCACCGTGTGACAAGGGATTGACGGCCCGATCAGCCGCCCGTGTACCCCGGCACCTTTTTGTGCCCTGGGGCGGTCACCCGTGTACCGCCCCTTACCTCCGTCGGTTGCGGGCCTTTTCCTGCGCCCGGGGTACTTTCACCATTAACTATCTTTCCGCCGGCCGCCACCGGCGCACAAGGGGCGTGCGCGGCGTCCGTCCAGCGATGGCGCACGCCTCCGACGGACGGATGCGTGCGCCGGCGCTCGCCAGGGCTGCCGTCACCGGGTTCAGCCGGGACCGGGGCGCCCGGTGAGGACCCCCGCTCGTGGGGCGGTCACCCCGGCGGGCTGCCACAGGGCGGAGGCGAGCCAGATCAAGGTGGCGCCGACCGCGATGTGCAGGACGCCGGTGAGCGCGGAATCGGACAGGGCGGTCAGGAAGGCGAAAAGGGGCAGCACGGTCGCGTACGCCCATGACGGGACCCGCGCAAACACCCGGGCCCGGACCATCGCCGCCCCGAACAGCGCGCAGCTCACGGCGAAGACAGCCGCGGAGCCGATGAACGCCGGGACCGTGGGGCCTGTCAGTGCCTTCTCGACGACCGCGTCGTCGAAGAAGAACAGCACGAGGTTCGAGGCGAACGCAGCGCCGCCGAACAGGCCGAGTCCGATGAGGCTGACGGCGTAGGCCGTCTCCCCGAAGCGACCGGTGACCGCGCCCTGACGCCGGTGCAGCGCGGCCAGCAACGGCAGGGAGAGTGCGGGGGACAGGGCGAGGAAAAAGCTGGTCGTCGCGGTCTCCCCGGTGAAGAGCTCGACGAGTGCGGGCAGGGCGACGAAGAGCCCGGCCAGGGTGCCGGACAGTGCGCCGACGCAGGTGAGCCGGTCGGAAAGGGGTGTGGGCACGGTGCGCTCCCATCGTCGAAGGGCCGTCCCGGCCCAGCACTTCGCAGGCCGGGACCGAGAACGTTAAGGAGCCGCCGAGCGTCCTCGGCAGGTGAAGAACGGCGAGAAGCACCGCCGGAAGTCACCTGACGCACCGCCGCCGTACAACTGGTCGGCACGTGCCGCACGGCCACGTCCGCCGGAGGCCGCCCCGCGCCCCTCGCCCCCCGGCCGCCGCCCGCCTAGCCTGGTCAGCAGGCACGAAGGGGAGGGCGCATGGCCACGTACGTACCGGTGCCGTGGGTGTCGCCCCTGCTGTACGCCGCGGTGCTGGTCGGCGGTCTCTACTACACGGTGGCCGGCCTCGCCCCCGGCCCCGGCCCGCCGCTGTGGCGCCCGGCCGGTTTCGCCGCGGGGCTCGCGGCGCTGGCCGCCCTGGAGACCGTGGAACGGCGCACCGCCCCCGTCCGGGCATGCCTGCCGATGCTCGCGCGGGCCGGACTGATCGCGGGAGTGGTCGCCCTCGACGAGTCGGGGCTGGCCCAGGCCCTCTTCGTACTCCTGCCGTTCACCGCCTACTTCGTCTACGGGCGCGGCCTCGCCCTCGCGCTGGCGGCGCTGTGCGTGGCCGGGCTCCTCACCGGGTACGTGCTGACCGAGCCCGGCTGGCACCGCGACGTGGAGCGCCTGTCCGACCTGCTGATGCGCTGCGCCGGCCTCGTCCTCGCGCTCTCCATGGCGGCCGTCGCCGTCGGTGAACAGCGCGGACGGCGCGCCTTGGAGCGGTACGCCGCGCAGGTCGCCGAACTGTCCGCGGCGGCCGAGCGCAACCGCCTCGCGCGGGACATCCACGACAGCCTCGCGCACCACCTCACCGCCGTCTCCGTACAGTTGCAGATCGCCTCCGAGTTCCGGGTCCTGCAGCCCGACTCCGCCCAGCGAGCGGTCGACGAGGCGCGCCTGTCGGTGAAGCGCGCGCTGGGCGACGTACGGCAGTCCGTGCGGGACTGCGGGACGAGGAGCCGCACAGGCCGCTGACGGCGTTGCTCACAGGCCTGGCGCGCGACGGCGAGGCCCGGCCCCACGTCACCGTGCAGGTGGACGGCACCGAGGACGGCTACGGCCCGGCGGAGCTGACCGCGCTCTACCGGGCCGCACAGGAGGGCCTGACCAACGCGCGCCGGCACGCGCAGGCATCGCGGGTCACGGTGGCGGTGGTCCTGACAGCGGACGCGGCACGCCTCGTGGTGTCCGACGACGGCCACGGCTTCATCCCGGACGGGGCCGCCACCGGGTTCGGACTGATCGGCATGCGGGAACGGGTGCGCCTGGTGGGCGGGAGTGTGCACATCGACAGCGGTCCGGGCCAGGGGACCCGGCTGACGGTGACGGTGCCGCGGGGCCACCGCGAGGAAGGCGTGACATGAGCGAGGCGACGGCGCCGGTCCGCGTACTGGTCGTGGACGACCAGCGGCTCATCCGGGACGGCATCGCCTCGCTGCTCTCCATCCGGCCGGGCATCTCGGTCGTCGGCACGGCGGTGGACGGCCGCGAAGCCGTCGCCAAGGTGCTCGAACTGGGCCCGGACGTCGTGCTGATGGACGTCCGGATGCCCGGGATGGGCGGCGTCGAGGCGGTCGCCGTCCTGCGCGGCGAGGCGCCGGAGTGCCGTGCGGTGATGCTGACGACGTTCGACGACAAGGAGTACGTCGTCCAGGCGCTGCGCGCGGGCGCCTGCGGTTACCTGCTCAAGGACCTGCCGGCCGATGAACTGGCCCACGCGGTCCGGCTCGCACACGCGGGCGTCACCCAGCTCGACGCCTCCGTGACCCGCCACCTCGCCGCCTGCCTGCCCGGCCCGGGCCCTGGGGCGGAGCCGGGCGTCGCCCTCAGCCCACGCGAGATCGACATCCTGCGCCTGGTGGCCCAGGGCCGGACCAACCGGGAGATCGCCGCCCAGCTCCACCTCAGCGAAGGCACCGTGAAGAACCACGTCTCCCGCATCCTCGGCCGCCTCGGCCTGCGCGACCGCACCCAGGCCGCCCTGCGCGCCCGGGACCTGGGCCTGGTGTGACCGGAAGTCCGCGGAGGGACGGCCCCATGGGTGGATCTCTTCGTCCGTGCGGTCCGGCCCGCTCACACCACGCCTTGCCACGCGTCCGGCCCGAAGGAGCCCTTGATCTCGGAGGCGAGCGTGGCCGGGTTCACCCTGGTGTGGAGCTGGTACACGATCGTCTTCTGTACTCCGCGTACCGCGAGGTGGACGGGGTTGTCCCCGGGGTGCGCCCCCATGATGCGCTTCAGTTCCTTGAGCGTGGGCCCGTTGACGCGGTGATAGGGCAGGCTGAGCTGCACGGGTGCTGCTCCGGTGCGTTCCGCCGAGGTGATGTCGAGGACGTTCAGCTCCTGCCCGAAGATGCTGATCGCGCCGTCACGGTCGTTGACACGTCCCTGGACCGACACCACGCTGTCCTCGACCAGGGCGCCCACGACCAGTTGGTAGGTGGCGGGAAAGAACAGCACCTCGATGGTGCCGTCACGGTCGGCCAGATTGACGATCGCCCAGGCGTTGCCCTGCTTGGTCGTCTTCGGCTGGACGCTGGTGATCAGTCCGGCCAGGCGCACCACGCCTTCGGTGCGGCCGGAGGCCACCAGCTCGGGAATGGTGGTGTCCCGGTTGGCGGAAAGGATGTGCTCGGTGCCGTCCAGAGGGTGCGCCGAGACATACATGCCGAGCATCTCCCGCTCGGTGGAGAGCAGCTGTTTACGCGGCCATTCACTCTCGTCGATCTTCACGTCGAGGCCGAATCCGGTGTCCCCGCCGCCTTCGTCACCTCCCAGTCCGGCGAACAGGTCGTCCTGTCCGTAGGCGGCGGCCTTCTTGAGCGGCACGACCGCGTCGATGGCCGGTTCGTGCGCGGCGGTCAGACCTTTACGGGTATGGCCGAGGGAGTCGAACGCGCCGGCCTTGATGAGGGATTCGACCGCCCGCTTGTTGAGCGCGGGCAGCTCGGCCTTGTCGAGGAAATCGGCGAAGGAGGCGAACTTTCCCTTGGTCTTACGGGCCGCGATGATGGTTTCGATGACGTGGTCGCCGACATTGCGTACCGAGCGGAGACCGAAACGCACGTCGTCACCGATGGCCGCGAACTCCGCGACGGACTCGTTGACGTCGGGCGGCATGACGGTGACGCCCAGCTTGCGCGCGTCGGCCAGGTAGATGCCCGCCTTGTCCTTGTCGTCTCCGACGGAGGTCAGCAGTGCGGCCATGTATTCGGCCGGGTAGTTCGCCTTCAGGTAGGCGGTCCAGTAGGAGACCAGACCGTACCCGGCGGTGTGGGACTTGTTGAACGCGTATCCGGAGAACGGGAGCATGACGTCCCAGATGGCCTTGACGGCCTCCTCGGAGTAGCCGTTCGTCCGCATGCCGGCGTGGAACTTCTCCCACTCCGCGGCCAGCACTTCGGGCTTTTTCTTGCCCATCGCGCGGCGCAGCATGTCGGCGCCGCCGAGGGTGTACCCGGCCAGGGTCCTGGCGATGGCCATGATCTGCTCCTGGAAGATGAGCAGGTGGTGGGTGGAGCCCAGGATCGGGTCGAGGATTTCCTTCAGCTCGGGGTGGATCGGGTCCGGCTCCTGCTTGCCGTTCTGCCGCAGCGCGTAGTTGGTGTGCGCGTTGGCGGCCATCGGGCCGGGCCGGTACAGGGCGAGGGCCGCCGCGATGTCTTCGAATCGCGAGGGTTCCATCAGTTTCAGCAGGGCGCGCATGCCGCCGCCGTCGAGCTGGAAGACGCCGAAGGTGTCGCCGCGGCCGAGGAGTTCGAAGGTCTTCTCGTCGTCGAGGGGGATGACGACTTTCCCGGGATCGCCGTCCATCGGGTCGACGGTGGCCAGCTTGACGCCGCGGTTCTCGCGGATGTTCTGCAGCGCGTGGTCGATGACGCCCAGGTTGCGCAGTCCCAGGAAATCCATCTTGACCAGGCCCATGGCCTCGCAGGACGGATAGTCGAAGCCGGTGATCTTCACGCCGTCGGCGGCCCGCATGTGCAGCGGGATGCGGTCCGTCAGCTTGGTCTTGGAAAGGATCACCGCGGCCGCGTGCACGCCGGTGCCGCGGGTCAGGCCCTCGACGCCTTTGGCCGTGTCGATGACCTTTTTGACGTCCGGCTCGTTCTCGTACATCTGCCGGATCTCGCCGGCCTCGCCGTACCGCGGGTGCTCGGGGTCGAAGATGCCGTCCAGGGGGATGGACTTGCCCATGATGTCCGGCGGCAGTGCTTTGGTGATCCGCTCGCCGTGGCTGAACGGGTAGCCGAGGATGCGCGAGGAGTCTTTGATCGCGTTCTTGGCCTTGATCTTGCCGAACGTGTTCACCATGGCGGTGAACGCGTCGCCGTACTTGTCGGTGACGTAGCGCACCATCTTGTCGCGCTGGCGGTCGTCGAAGTCGAGGTCGACATCCGGCGGATTGATGCGCTCGGGGTTCAGGAACCGTTCGAAGAGCAGGCCGTGCTCCAGGGGGCACAGCTCGGTGATACGGGTGGCGTAGGCGACGATGGAACCGGTGGCCGAACCGCGTCCCGGGCCGACCGGCACGCCGTTGTCACGCGCGTATTTGCAGATGTCCGCGACCACGAGGAAGTAGCTGGAGAATCCCATGGGCCCGATGACCGTCATCTCGGTCTCGAAACGTTCCATGACCTCGGCGGGGACGGGATCGCCGTAGCGTGTGGCGAGGCCCTTCAGGACCTCCTTGCGCAGCCACGACTCCTGGGTTTCCCCCTCGGGCACGTCGGGGTACTGCGGCATCTCGTCGACGTAGTCGAAGACTTCGTTGTACGACTCGATGCGTTCCGCGATCAGCAGGGTGTTGTCGCACGCTGCGGGAATTTCGGAGAACAGGGCGCGCATCTCCTGTGCGGTCTTCAGGTAATAACCGCCGCCCTGGAACCTGAAGCGTTTCTCGTCGGCCTTGTTCTTTCCGACGCCGATGCACAGCAGGTTGTCGTGGGCGTCCGCCTGGTCCTCGTGGATGTAGTGCGCGTCATTGGTGGCCAGCAGGGGGATGTCCAGGTCCTCGGCCAGGCGCAGCAGCCCGTCCCGGACGTCCCGTTCGATGGACAGGCCGTGGTCCATCAGCTCCAGGAAGTAGTTCTCGCGGCCGAAGATGTCCTGGTAGGCGGCGGCGACCTCGCGGGCCTCGGCGTACTGGTTCAGCCGCAGCCGGGTCTGGATCGCGCCGGACGGGCAGCCGGTCGTCGCGATGATGCCCTCGGCGTGCTCGCCGATCAGCTCCATGTCCATGCGGGGCTTGCCGGCCGGGAATTGTCCGCTGTAACTGGCTTCGGTGGACAGGTAGAAGAGGTTGCGCAGTCCCTGGACGTTCCGGGCCCACATCGTCATGTGGGTGAACCGGCCGCCGCCGGAGACGTCTTTCGATCCCTCGCCGTCGTCCGACATGGCGCGCTGCCCGCCCGGCCCCCAGAATTCCTGCTTACGGTGGCGGCGCGAGGACGGGGCGACGTACGCCTCGATGCCGATGATCGGTTTGACGCCGTCGAAGCCTTTGGACACCTGGTGGAACTCATAGGCACCGAACATGTTGCCGTGATCGCTCATCGCGACGGCGGGCATCGACTGGCGTGCGACTTCGGCGAACATGGGTTTGAGCTTCTGCGCGCCGTCGAGCATGGAATATTCGGTGTGATTGTGCAGATGAACAAAGCTGTCGGTCACCGTCCGGGCACCTCCGCTAGCCGAAGAGAGGCCCAACCCTAGCCGTGTCCGCCGTTCGAAAAATCCTTCCTGCGCGCCTCGGTCGAGATCTTTCGCCGCGGGGAATTGGTGACCTGCAAGATCGCAGAAGAAGGAGCCTCGGGGACGGCGTGGCGCCGCGTCGTCGGTGTCGCGCACCAGGGTCAGTCCCGCACTCACGGCCTGGCGGGGGGGGCTGTGCGGTCTTGCCGGGTCGGGCGGCCTGCGGTAGGGATTGTTGTCCGATGGCGGCCACTTCCCGGGGGCCTGGTCGCGCGGTAAGCGGGCATTGATGGAGCAGTGTTTTTGGCCAGTTGGCCGTTCGGTGGCCGGCGTGGGTCGACCGTTTCGGCTAGGGGTTCCTGGTGGCGGCGGGTGCCGGAACATCAGATTCCCGTCAACAAGGAATCTTCATGGCCCCCGCCAGAAGTTCCTATTTGACCTTCGTTGCGCTCGCTGCTTCAGTTGAGGCGCTGAGATTGCCGTGCAGCTCCAGGTGGGGCTTTCGGTAATTGGCGACAGTTAAACGGGGGAAAGAAAAACATGGCGATCACGCCTGCGACAACAATCGTTCAGAACACGTCCCATGACGGCCAGGACCGGTTTGCCCGCCTGGACGCGGGGCCCGCGGACATCGCCGAACTCAAGCGGCTGCTGCGGGGCGGCGCCCGCTTCGGGAACGAGCAGTTCGACGAGGACTCGCATCTGGACGAGGTGATTCCCAAGCCCTGGGGTTACGAGTACCGGGCCTACGTGGACGAGCTCTTCGACTGCTGGGCGCTGCACATCGACGCCCCGCACAGCACCTCCGTCCATCTGCACCCGCGCAAGCTCACGTACCTGCTCTGCCTGGGCGGCCAGGGCGTGACGGCGGGTCTGGACGGCACCTCCATTCCGCTGCGGCAGGGCAGCATCGTACGGATCGCGCCCGGAGCGTTCCACGGAACGCGGAACGCGGGCGACGAACCGCTGGAACTGATCGAGGTCGAGTCGCCGCGGAACAAGTTCGACCTGATGCGGCTGAAGGACGACTACAACCGGGCCGGGACGGCGTACGAGTCGAACTCTCTCGACGCGTCGAAGCACCCGATGCGCAAGGTGCTGTCCTTTCCGCACACGCGGATGCGGGCGCGCACCCCGGACGGGCGGTTCCGGTTCGAGCTGCGTACCGGCATGGACGTGTTCTACCGGCGGCGGGCGGAGGACCTGTTCCACATTCCGCTCTGCGTGTCCGGTGCTGTCTATGCGGACCTGGAAATTCTGACCGGCCGTCCGGAGGACGCCCGGCGGGTGCACACCGACAAGCAGTATCTGTGCGTCAGCGTCGCAAGCGCCCGGGCCCGGACCGCCTGACAGCAGCGAGTCGCGAAGCAGAGAAGCAAGCGGAAAACAGCCAGCAGCCAGTAGCGAGCGAGTAAGAACCACGGGGGAGTAGCAATGTCTCAAAGCGCTGTCATCATCACCGGCCAGGGTTTCCAGGACCACGACGTCGTCTTCACCTACTACCGCCTTCTCGAAGAGGGCTGGCACGTCGACATCGCCACCAAGAACGGCGACCCGACGACCGGCAAGTACGGCGTCCCGCTGCCGATGGACAAGACGGCACGGCCGCTCATCGCGTACGAGGACCTGTCGGTGGACCTGTACGACGCCGTGATCCTCACCGGCGGTCACGAGGCGCCGGACCGGGTGCGCCAGGTCCGCAGCGTGCTGGACTTCGTCGCGGGCATGGCCGAGGCGGGCAAGGTGGTCGCCGGGCTCTGTCACGGGCCCTGGATCATGGTGAGCGCCGGAGTGCTGCGGAACCGGAAGGCATGCGCGTACATCGGGTTGCGCGACGACGTGGTCAACGCGGGCGCCGAGGTCGTCGAGAGCGACGTCATCGTGGACGGCAACATCATCACCTGCTCGTACTACGGGTACATGGGAGCGTTCATGCGCGCCGTGTTCGAGACCGCGCAGAAGATCGCGGAGAAGGACAGCGCCTGATGGGCCGCAGCCACCACACCGTCGTCGGGACGGACCCGTACCGTCCCGACCGGGCCGGCACCCGCGAGGGCCTGCTCGCGCTCGACTTCGACGGGGTCATCTGTGACGCCCTGGAAGAATGCGCCCTGGTCACCTGGCTCGGGGAACGTCCGCACGACCGGACCGTGCCCGGCCCGGGGCAGCTGGAGCGGCTGCCCGGGGCGTTCACCGAGCGGTTCCGCGCGGTGCGGGACTACGCGCGGCTGCTGGACCACTTTCTGGTGGCTCATCTGCCCGAGGCCGACAGCATCACCTCACAGGCGGACTTCGACCGGCTCTTCGGCTCGCTGCCGAGGGAGCGCGTCGAGCGGTTCACGACGGCGGCGTCGGAGGCGCGGGAGTGGTTCCGGGCGGCGGAGCCGGACTTCTGGCTCGGGCTGCACACGTTGTATCCCGGCGTGCCGGAACTGCTGCGGCGCACCGGGGACGTGGTCGTCGTGACGGCGAAGGACGAGCCCTCGGTCCGCTCCATCCTGAGGCGGAACGGCCTGGAACAGACCGTTGCCGAGGTCTTCGGAGAGTGCCGCGACAAGGCGGCGGCCCTCCAGAGGGCGTGCGCGCGACGGGGCGTGCCGCTGGACGCCGTGACGTTCGTGGACGACAACCTGCCCAACGTACGGAAGGTGGCGGCGGTGGGGGTCCGGGCCCGATGGGCGCAGTGGGGGTATCAGACACCCGAGCATCGGTCGGAAGCGGCTCGGTACGGGATCGAGGGGCTGGAACTGGGCGGGGTCGAGGCTCTGTTGGCCGACGTCTGAGGCTCTGCTTCACACAGGCGCCGACCAGAGAGGCACCGGTCAAAGGGGGCCGCCCGAAGGGGCGGTTGCGGCCCGGTACGGGCATGCGCACACAGGCCGGGCTGCTGCTGCCCGTACCCAGCCGCCCGCAACGTCAACGGGGCAGCGCGCGTTCCCCTGCGCGGTGCCACTGCGGCAGTCGGGGGCCGCGTTCCGTTCCTGCGCGGCCCCCGTACGGCTCGCTCGCTCCGCTGCCTGCCGCCCCGCACGTCCGAGTCGGACCACCCGACCGCTCGGCTCTCTCAAGAGGACCAGAGGACCCGCATGCTCACCGCCACCACCCCTCGCCCCACTCGCCCCGGCCCCCGTCACCGCCGACGGCCCGGATTCTCCGTTCAGCTCGCGCTGCTGGTGGCGATGGCCTTCGCCATCCCCGCGCAGCTCTACCTCGCGATCCCGATCGCCGGCCGTGTCCGGACCGCCTACGGCGTCGACGCCGCGTCCGCCGCCTGGACAGGCGCTGCGTTCTCCTTCGCCTACGCCATCGGCTTCCTGGTCTTCGGGCCCTTGTCCGACCGGGTCGGGCGGCGGCCCGTACTCGCGGCCGGCGCCCTGGCCACGGCCGTGATCACCGCAGTGACTTCCGCTGCCCCGGACTTCGGCTGGTTCCTGACCGGGCGCGTCCTACAGGGGTTCGCGGCCGCGACCTTCGCGCCCGCCGCGCTCGCGTACGTGACCGAACGGGCGCCTGCCGCCCGACGGCCGGTCGCGCTCTCTCTTCTCACGACCGGCCTGCTGGGGGCGGGCATCGCCGGGCAGGTGTTCGGCCAGCTGATGGCGGAGCACGCCGACTGGCGGGCGGCGTTCTGGCCTGCGGCGATCGTGTACGCGGTGGCCGCCGCGATCTTGTGGCGACTGCTGCCGCCGGGTTCGGCCGGTTCGGCGGCTTCGGCCCGCGAGGTCGCCAAGGCGGCGTCGGGGCTCGTACGTACCAAGGGGCCCGCCGCGGTGTTCGGGTCCGCGCTGACCGTGTTCGGGAGTTTCGTCGCCTTTTACGCGGTACTGGAGCGGGAGCTGCGGGAGACGTCCGGGTACGACGCGGACCAGTTGCTGCTGGTGCAGGCGGTCGGGGCGGTGGGGCTCCTGGCGGGGCCACTGGTGAACCGCCGGTTCGGCGCAAAGGGGCCGCGTACGCTCGCCGTCGCCGGGTACCTGACGGCGGCGGCCGGACTGCTGCTGGCCTTGCTGGCGCAGGCCACTGCCCTGACCGGGGTACTGATCGGCGTCAGCGTGATCTTCGTGGCCGGCACCGGTCTGATCGTGCCGGGGCTCGTCGGGCTGCTGCATGAACTCGCGCCGCATGCGCGCGGGACGGCGGGCGCGGTCAACACCTTCGTCCTGTTCATCGGCGCGTCGGCCGGGCAGCTCGCCGCCGCGCAGCTCGGCTACCGGCCCATGCTGACCGTCCTCCTCCTCGCCACCCTCGTCGCCGGCCTCACCGTGGCCGTCCTCACCCGGAGTTCGTCATGCCCGTGATGCCGGCCATGCAGGCCGCGAAAAAGGTGCTCTTCGTCCTGACCAGCCATGAGGTCCTGGGCCGTACCGGCTCTCCCACGGGGTTCCATCTGGGGGAAACCGCCGTCCCCTGGCACCGGCTGCGTGCCGACGGCCACACCGTGGACTTCGTCTCCGTACGGGGCGGCCGGCCGCCGGTCGTCGGCCACGATCCCGCCGACCCCGCCCAGCGGGCCTTCATGGCGGACCCGGACGGCGGCGGCCGGCTCTCCCGGACACCGAGGCCGGAACAGGTGGAACCGGGCGACTACGCGGGCGTGCTCTACGTCGGCGGGCACGGCACGATGTGGGACTTCCGGGGGCACCCGGTGCTGCACGCCATCGGCCGGCAGGTGTACGAGTCCGGCGGGGTCCTCGCGGCGATCTGCCATGGTCCCGCGGTGCTTGTCGACCTGACGCTCTCGGACGGCAGCCACCTGGTGGCCGGCCGCGAACTGACCGCGTTCTCGAACGCGTCGGAGAGCATGCGCGGGCTGGCCGACGTCGTACCGTTCCCGTTGCAGACCGCGCTGGAGGAGGCCGGTGCGAGCTTCTCCGCCGCTCCCGACCGGTCGCCGCACGTGGTGGTCAGCGGGCGCCTGGTCACCGGGCAGAACCCGCAGTCGTCCGCCGAACTCGGGGACCGCATGGCCGCATTGCTCCTGAAGCACCCGGAGCGGTGACCGTAATCGACGGCCGAAGTGCAACGGGCAATGACCGGTCGCCCAAGACCGCAGTCCCGCACTCCCGCAATCCCGTAGTCCCGATGTCCCGATGTCCCGCAGTCCTGATGTCTCGATATCCCGAAGAATGTGCTCTTCGCGCCTGCCCAATTCCGTGGCATCCGCGGAGAACCGGGCCACCCGCCCGGCCGCAGCGCGCCCTGTCGGCACCTCGTCACGTCTCATCACACCTCATACACATCTCTATGGGGGGCATGAAACCCGCTATTGGCGACCGACTTGCCCCGATGCCTACATTCGACGGACGGGAGCCGAACGCGTCCACCGGCTCATCCGTAACCTCTCGTCAACCGGAGAAAATGTCATGACCAAGAAGGTACTGTTCGCACTCACCAGCCATGGCCACCTCGGCGACACCGGTCGAAAGACCGGCTTCTACATCCCGGAAGTGGCGCACCCTGCCGCCGTTTTCCGCAAGGCGGGGTACGACCTCGACTTCGTGTCCGTACAGGGCGGTGCCCCGCCGCAGGACGGTTTCGACCCCGGAGACCAGGTGCAGGCCGACTTCCTCGCCGACCCGGATATCGAGACCGCCCTGTCCGCCACCGCCGCTCCCGGTGACCTGACGGCCGCCGATTACGACGTCATCTTCTACGCGGGCGGACATGGTGCCATGTGGGACCTGGCCGAGTCGGAGGTGCTGGCCGAGCTGGCCGCCGGGATCTACGAGCAGGGCGGTGTCGTTGCCGCGGTCTGCCACGGCCCGGCCGGGCTGGTCAATGTCCGGCTCGGTGACGGTTCGTACCTGGTGGACGGCAAGCAGGTCTCGACCTTCACCAACGAGGAGGAGGCCGCCGTCGGACTGACCGAAGTGGTGCCCTACCTGCTGGAGAGCAAGCTCGCCGAGCGCGGCGCGAAGATCACCAAAGCCGGGAACTTCGCCGCGCACGCCGTAGCCGACCAGCGGCTCGTCACCGGCCAGAACCCCGCTTCCGCGGTGCGGGTCGCCGAGCTGGTGCTGGAGCAGTTGGCGGCCGCCTCCTCCTGACCTCGGTGCTCGCCCGCACCGTCGTCCCGGGATGTTGTCACAGGGCCGGTACGGGTACGACCGCTTCTCGTGCTCCCGGACCTGCTGAGGTAGGCCCATAGACGTATATTCGTCGCCCTGTGCACCGACTTCCCGTGCGTCGCCGACGCGGCCGCCCCTTGTGCCGCACCATAGCTGCGAGGATCCCGGCAGCCCCCCAACGCCCAGCCTGGCATCCTCGCGCACCATGTATCACCACGCAGCGAGGCCGTACCAGTCATCAGCCGAGTCCGCTCCGGGGGACGCAGGCATCAGCAGGGCAAGCGCGGGGGGCGCCGAGCATGGTCGTGCAACTGAGCTGGCTCAGGACGTTCGTGACCGTCTACCGTCTGGGTTCCTTCACCAAGGCGGCGCAGAGTCTGGAGCTTTCGCAGCCGACCGTCACGCACCAGGTCCGCAATCTTGAACGTACGTTCGGCAAGGTGCTCTTCGAACGCGTTCCCCAGGGTGTCGTCCCGACCTGCGCCGCCGATCTGCTCATCCGCGACGTGCAGGGACCGGTCGATGCCCTCGGGGGCGTGGTCGAGCGGCTCTTCGGCGGCAGTTCCGAGAGCCGTCCGCTGTGTGTCGGCGGGCCGGCGGAGCTGATCACCTCCCGTGTCGTGGCAGCGGTCAGCGATCTCATCGCCGACGGTCTGCGGATCAACTTCCGCTTCGGTCTCGCCGACGACCTCCTGGACCGCCTGACGGCCGGTGACTACGACCTCGTCCTGTCGACCGTCCGGCCTCGGCTGCGCGGGATCAGCGCCACGACGCTGGTCGACGAGGAGTTCGCGATGCTCGCCTCCCCCGAACTGGCCGACGGTGTACCGCCCGGGCAGATCATGAAGCAGGGGCCGGCGGCCGTCCTCGACAAGTATCCGCTGATCGCTTACGCCGAGTCGCTGCCGATCATCCGCCGTTACTGGCTCACCGTCTTCGGAGTGCGCCCCACCTCGGCGCCTTCCGTCGTCATCCCGGACCTGCGGGGGGTACTGGCCGCGGTCAAGTCCTCCGCGGGGATCTCCGTACTGCCCACCTACCTGGCGGCCGACGCCCTCCGGCAAGGCGAGGTCGTCAAACTGCTGGAGCCCGAGATCCCGCCCATCAACACCTTCTACCTCGCCACCCGGGACGGAAGCCTGTGCCACCCCGACCTGTCCCTGCTCCACGGCCATCTCCTGCGGAAGGCCCGGACATGGGGATAGCCGCCGTAGGTCCGCCGCGGCTCTCCTCGAAACTCCTCCGAAGTCGGCCGTCCGGGACGGTCGGGTGAGGCGCGTCCCGGACGGCAGACGTTCACGGCGCGTCGTTCTCCTGTTCGTGATGGATGGTGCCGTCCTCATCGATACGGGGGTGCATGCGCTCCGGGGGATGACTGTTGGCGTCGGACGGGCGTGCCCCTTCCGGCCCGTCCGGACCCCAGCGCAGCAGCCGG
Organism: Streptomyces sp. NPDC045470; assembly: GCF_040646595.1. NCBI lineage: Bacteria > Bacillati > Actinomycetota > Actinomycetes > Kitasatosporales > Streptomycetaceae > Streptomyces > Streptomyces sp. NPDC045470. The sequence continues at coordinate 62,881 of NZ_JBEZAN010000009.1, read as the reverse complement.
CGGGCACGGCAGATCCGATGGACCGTACCCCTGACCTCGACCTGGTTGACACGTTCGGCCCGGAGCCGGTCAGCGGCCCGGACGTACTCGGCCAGCTCCCCGGCGGCAGGGTCGGTGCCCTCGGCAGCCACCGTACGGGCATCGGTGGTCATGTTGTCGGCGTCCCAAGGGATGAGCCCCTTCAGGCGCGGCTGCAACCACGTCAGGGCGAAGTCCAGCGACCTGCGGGCCGCGTGCGCACTGGGGTGCAGGCCACTGCTTGATTCCCACCCTGAGTCGTTCCGCTCCACGACCCTGAAGGCCGTGGGCAGCAACATCACGTCGGGGTGGGTCTTCAACGCCCCACGGGAGTCGGCGCGCACGTCTTCGGGGAACCGGACGCCGCTGTACGCCAGGCCGCGCAGCATCAGGCGTTCCGCGGCCTGGGTGGGCGTGACCGGCGCCTCGGGATCCAGCACCAGCCCGCTGTCGATCGGCTCCCTGGCGCTGCGGCTCCAGTCGGGCACGGTGGGTTCGGGGTCGGTCGGGCGGGGCTGCTCGATGCCGTCCGGACCCGTCCCCGCGTACTCCTCCGCCCGCACGATCCGGTAGCGGGTCGTGAGCACGGTGAGTTCGTCGACGCATTCGCTCTCCAGCCGGGCGACCGCCGCCAGCAGGGCACGCCGCTCCTCCCGGTCCTGGGCCTCGTCCTTCGCGCGGCGCCACAGCAACGAGTTGAGGCTGTCCCGGGCCTGCTGCGGACAGCCGGCGTCCACCGCGACCACCACCCGCCACCGTGGTGCCTGGCCGGCGTCCTGCGCGGCCACCCCGAACAGCGGGCCCCGCACCAGTATCGCCGCGGTCTCCAGCTTGGCGTCGCGCGCGTCGGCCTCCATGACCGCCTCCACCGGATCCTCCGGATGCCGCACCACGATCGGCCACATCCGGCCCCGACCCACGTCCTCATGACCCATGCCCTCATCCTGTCGATCGCGGCGGGTGCGCGGCACGGTTTTCCTGATTCCGGCCCGTCAATCGCGCCCGTCATTCCCGTCCGTCGCTCCCGCCCGGCGTCCTGCGGCGCGCGCTCCCGGACGCACGCGGTCACGGGACAGGCTCCTACGCCAAGGTGATCTCGACCGGCAGCGTCTTGAGGCCGTTGACGAAGTTGGAGCGGACGCGCCGGGGCTCGGCGGTGAGGCGGACGTCGGAGAGGCGGGGGAGGAGTTCCTCGAACATGACACGCAGCTCCAGCCGGGCCAGTGAGCTGCCCAGACAGAAGTGCGGACCGCCCTTGCCGAAGGTGAGGTGGTCGTTGGCGGTGCGGGTGACGTCGAAGCGGTACGGGGCGTCGAAGACCGTCTCGTCGCGGTTGCCCGAGGCGAACCAGAGGACGACCTTCTCGCCCTCCGCTATCCGCCTGCCGCCCAGTTCGGTGTCGCGGGTGGCGGTGCGTCGGAAATGGTGGACGGGGGAGGACCAGCGCAGGAACTCCTCGACGGCGCCCGGCATCAAGGACGGGTCGCGGCGCAGTTTCTCGCGCTGTTCCGGGTGGTTGATCAGGGCGAGCATGGCGTGCGAGATGGCGTGCCGGGTGGTCTCGTTGCCCGCGACGACCAGCAGCAGGAAGTAGTTGTCGAAGTCCCGCGCCGACAGCGGCACCCCGTCGGGCGGCGTCCGGTTGACGAGCCGGCTCACCAGGTCGTCGCCGCCGGCAGTCCGGCGCCGCGCCGCCAGCTCCCGCCCGTACGCGAAGACCTCCAGTGCCGCGGGGCTGCGGAAGGGCAGGTCACGGTAGCGCTCGCTCTCCGCGGTGCCGAGCAGTACGTCCGCGTAGTCCGGGTCGGTGTTGCCGATGATGCGGTTGCCCCAGTCGATCAGCCGCTGGGTGTCGTGCTCGGGGACGCCGAGCATCCGGGCGAGGACGTTGATCGGGATGTCGGCCGCGACCTCCTGGACGAAGTCGAAGCGGCCCTTGGCGAGCGCCGCGTCGAGGGTCCGTGCGGTCAGCCCGCGGAGGAACACCTCGTACGTGGCGACGGCACGCGGAGTGAACTCCTGCTGCAACAGCCTGCGCATGGCCCGGTGGCGTGGTCCGTCGGTCTCCAGGAGGGAGCGGCGGGCCTCGCGGTGCCGCTCGTCGACCTCTTCGAGGTTGGTGAACCGGGTGGAGGTGAACGTGTCGGGGTCGCGGCCGGCGCGCACGATGTCGGCGTGCCGGGTGACGGCCCAGAAGCCGCTGTCGGGCGCGGCCTCCGGCTGCCAGTGGACGGGGTCCTCACGGCGCAGTGTGTCGAACATCCGCCAGCACAGCGTGCCGTCGGTGAAGTTGTCGTGGTCGGTGAGGTCGACTGCGTCGAGGGGGAGGGGGTGGGGTGCGGGGAATACGGCCGAAGCGGTGGTCATGGGGCTGTCCTTGTGGGGAAGACGAGGAGGGCGGCACACGAAGGGACCCGGCGCGGGCGGGGCCTGTCACAGGAGAAAGGCGTACTCCTTGAATTCCCAGTCGGTGACGTATTGCCGGAACCGCTGGATTTCATTGCGCTTGTACGTGAGGAAGGAATGGGTGAAGTCGACTCCCAGCATGTCCGTCAACTCCGTGTCGTTCTCCAGCGCGTCCAGCGCCTCGGTGAGCGTGCCCGGCAGCCGCGCCGCGGTGTCTTCCCGATAGCCGTAGCCTTCCAGCGGCTCGGGCGGCTCGCGCTTTTCCCGCAGGCCGAGCCCCACGGCGGCGATCGCGCCCGCGACGGCGAGGTACGGGTTGGCCGTGGCGTCACCGAGGCGCAGTTCCAGGCGGGTGCCGTCGCCGCGCTCGGGCGGTATGCGCACCATGGCGCTGCGGTTGTCCAGTCCCCAGTCGATCAGCCACGGGGCGAGGCTGTCCGGGCCGAAGCGCTTGTAGGAGTTGACGGTCGGATTCAGCAGCGCGGTGAGCGCGGGCGCGTGGGTGAGGACGCCGGCGGTCGCGTGCCGCGCGGCGGCGGACAGGCCGTGCGGGTCGCCCTCGTGGCGGCCTTCGAAGACGTTGCGCCCGTCCGCGTCCACCATCGACAGGTGCAGGTGGAAGCCGGAGCCGCCCTCTTCGTTGAAGGGCCTGGCCATGAAGGTGGCCAGCCGTCCTTCCGTGCGGGCTATCTCCTTGACGGCCGCCTTGAAGCGGAACGCGCGGTCGGCGGCGTCGAGCGCCGCCGAATGGCCGAGGTTGATCTCGAACTGACCGCTGCCGAACTCGCGGTTGCCGGCCGTCGCGCCGATCTCCAGTTCCTTCAGGTGCCGCAGGGTGCGCAGCAGATGACCGTCGGGGTCGCCGCGCAGCCCCGCGCTGTAGACGTTGCCCGGAGCCCGCCCGTACGGAGACCAGCCGGTGACGGCGCTCTCGTCCCGTTCGCACAGGTAGTACTCCAGCTCGGGGCCGACCACCGGGTACGGTTCCGCGCCGATCCGGTCGAGGACGCGGCGCAGCAGGTCGCGCGGGGATTCGGGGGCCGGGCGCCCGGTTGCCGGGTCGAGGGCCTCGCCCAGGCACCAGGCGACGCCGGGTTCCCAGGGGAGTCGGTGCAGGGTGTCCAGGTCGGGCCGGACCGAGATGTCCGGCATCCCTGCCGAGAGGCCCCCCGGCATGGGAACGGTGTCGCTCTGGGGGCTGGTGTGGTAGACCGCGCGGCAGAACGCCAGACCGTGGTGCGCGGCGGCCGGCAGATGGCTGACGAGGATGTCGCGGGCGCGGTCGGCGCCGAGCAGATCGGGGTAGACGACGCGCACCACGTCGATGTCCTGTGCTCGCAGTGCCGCGACGGCCTGCCGGGCCTGGTCGCTGTGTGCCGGGCTCTGTTCGCTCACCCTGTCCAGCCTTCCTGCGGGGACTGTGCGCGGGCTCACTCGGAAGTCGTTTGGGGTCGAACATTATGGAGGGTGTGGGTGCCGCGCAAGAGGGGGCGGCGGACCGGTGGCGCGACCGGCTCGCTCGCTCGTGACAACCCGGGGGCGAGGGCATACCGTACGGGCCCAAACGACATGTCGAGAGAGAAATCCGAGGAGCCCGAGGAGTCGCTGTGCCCATCGAGTCCGCCGTGCCCGCCGAGGCCGACGAGCCCACCGTGTCCTCCGAGTCCACCACTTCGGTCGCAGCGGCTGTCCGGGGCTTCTTCCCGCCCCGGACCGCCACGGGGCGGGCCTCGCTGATCCCGTCCCCGCCCTGGTACTACTCGGGCGACCTGCTCACCGTCGAATACCGCACCGACCCAGCCCGGGTGCGCGAACTCCTCCCCGAGCCGCTCGTCCCCGCGGCCGAGGACCCGGGTGCCGTCGCGCTGATCTGGGCGGACTGGCAGTCCTGCGGCGCGGGGAAGGAGGAGTTGCTCGACCCGGTCCGCAGCCAGTACAAGGAGTGCTTCGCGGTCGTACGCTGCGGCTACCGCGGTCGAACGTACTCGCGCTGTGTCCACATCTGGGTCGACAAGGACTTCGCCCTCGCTCGCGGGATCCACCAGGGCTACCCGAAGAAGCTCGGCTCCATCCACCTGACCAGGCCGCACCCGTACGGGCCGGCACCCCGCATCGAGCCCGGCGCCGTCTTCGGCGCGACGCTCGCGGCGGGGGACCGGCGGCTGGCACAGGTGGTCGCCACGCTGCGCGAACCGTCGGCGACGGGCGGCTTCGTGAACGCCCACCCGATGGCCCATCACCGCGTGCTGCCCTCGATCGACGGGACGGGACTCGCGCTGGACGAGCTGGTCGAGAGCGGAGCCGCTTCCTTCCAGGGAGGGCAGGCGTGGGCGGCGGACGCGGAGCTGGACCTGTTCGAGTCGCCCACGGAGGAGTTGGCGGCTCTCGCCGTCGTGGAGCCGATCGGGGCCTACTACCGTCAGGTGGGGGTGTGCTGGGACGGGGGGACGGTGCTGGAGCGGGGTGCGGGCGCGCCAGGAGGTGCGGGCATGTCGGAGGGGGCGGGCGCGTAGCGGTACGCGCCCGCGCCTCGCGGCGCCACAAGAACGTCTGCGTCACCTGTCCCTGGTACCTGTCGGCGGTACCGGTGCGCGGTGTCCGTCAGGGGTACGGATTCACCGCGGCGTCACGTGGAAGTCGAACGGCACCCGCCCCGCGTCGACCGAGGTCAGGCCGCCGTCCACGGTCAGCGTCGCCCCGTTGACGTACGACGACCGTGGCCCGAGGAGCCACAGCACGGCGTCCGCCACCTCCTCGGCCGCCGCTGCGCGCCGTTGCGGCACCAGCACCGTGGCCTGCGCGTACGCCGCGTCCAAGGAAAGCCCGCCGGTGAACTCCCGCATCTCCTCGTCCGCCATCTCCGTGCGCGTCCAGCCGGGGCAGACCGTGTTGGCACGTACTCCGTGCGGCCCGAACTCCGCGGCGATGACGCTCGTCAGCATGCCGGCCCCCGCCTTGGACGCGGCGTACGCGCTCGCGCCCGCGGCGGCGCGCAGCCCGGCGACGGAGCCCACGGTGACGAACGCGCCCCGCGCGGCCGCCAGGTGGGGAAGGGCCGCGCGGGCGAGCAGGAAGACGGAGGTGAGGTTGGTGCGCAGCGTGGCGTCCCAGTCCTCGTCGCTGAGGTCGAGCAGGCCGCCGGGCCGTATGGTCCCGGCGTTGGCGACCACGCCGTCCAGCCGGCCGTGGTCCCGCACCACGGCCGCGACCAGTTCGTCGACCTCGCCGCGTACGGTCACGTCGGCGACGTAGGGCGTCGCTCCGCACGCGTCCGCGACCGCGCGCAGCGCACCGGCGCGCCGGGCGCACACGGCGACGCGCGCCCCTCCGTCCGTACCGCGCGCGGCGACGGCGGCGCCGATCCCGCTGCTGGCCCCGGCCACGAGCAGGACAGGCCGGTCGCTGGGGGCGGTCCGGCCGGGCTGGTCGGTCGGGCCTGTCTGGTCGGGCTGGTCGGATCGGTCGGGCTGGTCGGATCGGTCGGGCTGGTCGGATCGGTCGGGCTGGTCGGATCGGTCGGGCTGGTCGGGTCGGGTGGGCTGATCGTTCCGGGCCGGCTCATCAGGCCGGGTGGGTCGGGCGGGCCGGGGCATGCGGAACTCCCTTTCGCTGGCTGGCGTGCGACGGTGTGCTGGGTACGGCGAAGGCAGCGGGCCCACGGGCGCCGAGGGCTGCTGGAAGGGTGCTTCCGGCAGCCGTAAGGGTGCTTCCGGAAACTGCCTTCGGGAGAGAGCGGATGGGCCAGGGCGGTGCGGGTTATCGTTTGAGTCCGTAAGGATCGCGAACGGCAACGGTCTTACGGGGGCGCACGGAACGCGGCAGGGGATTGCCGGCGACGGCGAGAGACGTGGGAGAACACGACGTGACGGAGCACCGTTCCATCCGGGAGACCGAGAAGGCCGTACAGGCCAAACTGGGCGACACACCGATCCGGCACGTACAGATGGTCGCAGTGGCGAACATCTACCGCGCCGCCGCGGCCGTGCGTCAGCACTTCGAGAACTCCGTACTGCGGGGCGCCGAACTGTCCTGGACCTCGTTCGTCGTGCTGTGGGTCGTGTGGATCTGGGGCGAGACGGAGACCCGCCATGTGGCGGCGGAGGCGGGCATTTCCAAGGGCACCTTGACGGGGGTGTGCCGCACCCTCCAGAGCCGGGGCCTCCTCGAACGCAACAGCCACCCCTCCGACGGGCGCCTGGTGCTGCTGCGGCTGACGGACCGGGGCGAGCAACTGATGGCCGAGGTGTTTCCCGCCTTCAACGCGGAGGAGGTCTTCGTCTCCGACCGGCTGACCGACGAGGAGTGCAGGACACTGGCCGACCTGCTGCGGAAGATCGTGGTGCAGACGGAGGAGAACGGGGAGGAACGGCGGCTCGCCCTTCTCGACGGGGCCGACCCCCGTCCGCGACGCAGCGGACGCCGCCCCTCCCGGAGCTGAACCGCCCTCAGGGGAACCGCCCCCACGCCTCGGCCAACGCGTCGAACAGGCCCTGCTGGGCGGGATCGGCTGCCGCCGTGTCCTCGGGGTGCCACTGCACCGCCACGCGCCACGCGCGGCGGCCCGGCAGTTCGAGGGCTTCCACGGTGCCGTCCGCGGCGCGCCAGGTGACGGCGAGCCCTTCGCCCAGCCGGTCCGTGCACTGGTGGTGACAGCATGACACCTCCACCTTGTCGGTTTCCCCAGCCCAATCTCCAGCCCCAGCCAACAGGCACGGACACGGACACGGACACAGCCGCAGCCGCTGCTCTCGTCATCGCCCTCGCGACCGTCGAGCCCGCCGCGAGCGCGACATGGTGGATCAGGTGCCGGTGGTCGTGCCCCCGGCCGCCCCTGTCCTGGCGCAGCGTTCCGCCGAGGGCGACGTCGACGACCTGGAGCCCGCGGCAGACAGCCGGCAGCGGCAACCGGCTCGCCAGCGCGTACCGCGCCACCGCGAGATCGAACGCGTCCTGCTCCGCGTCGACGTCGTGGTCCCTGTCGTGGACCTCGGCGCCCGTGTCGTAGAGGTGCGGTGCCAGGTCACCGCCGCCCGGCAGCAGCACGCCGTCGCAGCGGGCCGGCCGCTCGTCCGCCACCTCCGGCAGGCCCGGATGCAGCACGAACGGTTCGCCGCCCGCGCGCGGCACAGCTTCCGACAGCGCCCGCGCGGTCACCGCGGCGCCGTACCGCAGCGACGAGGCCGAAGCGGAGCAACGCTGAGGGGGGCGACGAGGGGACGGGCGCCGTCGCGCGACGTGTTCACCACTGGGATCCATGTCGTCTTGAGCGCGGTGTTCTTCTCCAGCGCGTATACGGACTTGTCGCGCCCGTTGCCCGACTGCTTGTAACCGCCGAACTCTTCCCGGGCGAGCCGCATGTCCGGCGTGACCCGGTCGAAGACGGTCGGCTCCAGGTAGCTGCCGCCGAGTGCGCGGTCCAGGCGGGTGCCGCCGGTGCGCAACCGGGCGCCCGCCTCCCGTCCGGCTCGTACGTGGGCGAGTACGGAACGCGCGCGAGCCGCGCCTGCCACCGCGCCTGTCTCCAGGTCGGGTGCGTCGGGCAGCGCGATGTTCGGTGATTTGTCGCCCCGTTCGAGCCGGAGACGCTTGAGGTCGGAGTCGGCTGCAGGGCGCAGGAAGTGGCGTCCCACGGCCGTCGATCCGGTGAAGGCGAGGACGTCCACGTCCGGGTGCAGGCCGAGTGCGCGCCCCGCCAGGGGGCCGTCGCCCGCGACCACGTTGAGCACCCCCGGCGGCTGCCCCGCCTCGTCCGCGAGCCGGCCGAGGAGCAGCGCGGACAGCGGTGGCAGCTCGGGCAGCCGTGTCAGCTCGGACGGCTTCAGTACGGCCGTACAGCCGGCGGCGAGCGCAGGAGCGAGCTTCCAGGAGGCGGGCGAGAGCGGGGAGTTCCGGATGGTGCCAGTGGAACGTGGCGATGGCGGCGGGCAGCTCGATGCCGTACACCTCGCTGACCGGCTTACCGTTCTCCAGGCTGACGGCCAGGGCGAGGTCCGGCCGGTGCTCCTCGGTCAGGTCGGCGAGGCGCGGCAGGACCCGCCCGCGCGCGGCGGGGGAGAGACGGGGGCAGGGGCCCGCGTCGAAGGCGCGCCGGGCCGCGGGGACCGCCCGGTCGACCTCCCGCTCGCCGGCGCCCGCGACGACGGCCGGCTCACGGCCGTCGCGCGGGGACAGGGCGCGGAAGGTCGTGCCCGAGCCGTCCGCGCCCGCGGTGCGGTGGCGGGTGGGCGGCACCCGTCGGTCCGCCCGGCGCAGCCAGGTGTCGTGGCTGGTGTCACTGTCCGGCATGGGCATCTCTCCCGTCGCACCCGTCTCTTCCGCCTCTTTCGGGGCGAGGCTCCGGCGTGATGTTTGGGGTCAAATGATAGTCATGAGGGGCCGTCAGGGAAGGGGTTGACCGCCTGGAGCGGGGCCGCCTATTTTGTTTGGCCTCAAACGAATTGGAGGCTGTGATGGCTCGCCCCGCGCCCGCACCGGGCTCCCCGGCGCACCCGGCAGCCCCGGAACCGTCGGAGCGCCGGGACCGCCCGCACCCCACCGCCACCACGCCCGGAGGCACCGGCATCGCGTCCGGAGCCACCTCCGCCACCACCGGAGCCACCGCCCCGACCACCGGCTTCACCACCACGGTCGCCGGAGTTCCCGTCGACACCCGTCACTGGATCGGCGGCGAACGCCTCGCCTCCACCACCACCTTCACCGACCGCTCACCCCTCGACGGCACCCCACTCGCCGAGATCGCCCGGGGCGGCGCCGAGGAGGCACGGGCGGCCGTCGCCGCCGCCCGCGCCGCCTTCCCCGGCTGGGCCGCGACACCCCACCGGGAGCGCGCCCGGCTGCTGCACGCCGTCGCGGACGGCATCGAGGCACGCCTCGAAGACCTCGCCGCCGTCGAGACGGCGGACAACGGCGCGCTGCTGCGCTCCCACCGGCGCGGAGTGGTGCCCCGCGCGGCGCACAACCTCCGCTTCTTCGCCGACCGCCTGCTCGCCCTCGGCCACGACGACTTCGCGACCCATGGCCACACCAACCACGTGACCTGGGACCCGGCCGGCCCCGCCGCGCTCGTCACACCGTGGAACGCGCCGCTGATGCTGGCCACCTGGAAGATCGGCCCCGCGCTGGCCGCAGGTGACCCGGTGATCCTCAAACCCGCCGAATGGACCCCGCTCACCGCCTCGCTCCTCGCGGACATCGCCGCCGAGGCCGGGCTGCCCCCGGGGGTTCTCAACGTCCTCCAGGGGTACGGGGACGAGGCCGGCGCGCCCCTCGTGTCCGACCCGGACGTGCGCCGCATCAGCTTCACGGGCTCCGTGCCCACGGCGCGGCGGATCGCCCGTGCCGCGGCCGCGAACCTGGTGCCCACCAGCTTCGAACTCGGCGGCAAGTCGCCCCTGCTCGTCTTCGCGGACGCCGACCTCGACCTGGCCGCCGACCTGGCCGTCGAGCAGTACGACAACGCGGGCCAGGTCTGTCTGGCCGCGACCCGGCTGCTCGTCGAGGACTCCGTACGGGACGCCTTCCTGGAGCGCTTCACCGACCGGGCCCGGGCCCTCGTCCAGGGCGACCCGCGCGAGGAGCCCACCGGCATCGGCCCCCTCGTCCACCCCCGGCACCTGGAACGGGTCGACGGCTTCGTCCGGCGCGCACTGGCCGAAGGCGCCACCGCGCTCCTCGGCGGCGGCCCGCACACCGAACTGAACGAGCGGACCGGCGGCACGTACTACCGGCCGACGCTGCTGACCGACGTCGCGCAGGACTCCGAGATCGTGCAGGAGGAGATCTTCGGCCCCGTACTCACCCTCCAGAGCTTCAGCACCGAGGACGAGGCCGTGGCCCTGGCCAACGACACCCGCTACGGGCTGGCCGCCACCCTGGCCACCGGGGACCGCGAGCGCGCGGCCCGTGTCGGCGCGCGGCTCGTCGCCGGGACGGTCTGGATCAACTGCTTCGTCGTCCGTGACCTCGCCGCGCCCTTCGGCGGCTCCCGCGAGTCCGGCACGGGGCGCGAGGGCGGCGACTGGAGCTTCGACTTCTACTGCGACCTCAAGAACACCGTCACGGCACCGAAGGGATGGCAGCGCCATGGGTGAGATCGTCGGCGCCGGTCTTCTCGCCCACGTCCCCACCATCGTCCTGCCCGAAGCCGGCCGGCGGGAGCTCAACCGGGGACGGGAGGTCAGCCTCGTACCGGGACTGCGCAGACTGCGCCGGGACGTCTTCGAGGCCCTCGACTACGACACGGTCGTCGTTCTGGACTCGCACTGGGCGACCACCGTCGAATTCGTCGTCGCCGCGCAGGACAGGCGGGCAGGGCTCTACACCTCGGACGAACTGCCACGCGGCATGTGCCGCATACCCTACGACTTCCCCGGCGACCCCGAACTCGCCCGGGCCGCCGCCGCTTTCGCCGGCCGGCACGGTACCTGGATCACTCCGATCGACGACCCCTGCCTGCCGGTCCACTACGCCACCGTCAACCTCTGGACGTACCTCGGCCGGGGGCTGCCCCACAAACGGTGGATCTCCGTAGGGGTGTGCCAGACCGGGGACGACGAGGACCACCTCCGGCTCGGCCGCGCGCTAGCCGACGGCATCGCCGCACTGCCGGACCGCAAGGTGCTGCTGACCGCCTCCGGCGCGCTGTCCCACACCTTCTGGCCGCTGCGCGAACTGCGCGACCACGAAGCGAGCGATCCCGCGCACCTCCGCACCCCCGAGGCGCGCGCCGCCGACGAGCAGCGGATCGCATGGTTCCTGCGCGGCGACCACGCCCGCGTGCTGCGCACCATGCCGGAGTTCGCCGCCCACCGGCCCGAAGCGGGCTTCGGGCACTACCTGATGCTGGCGGGCGCCCTGGGCGAGGACCGCCTGACCGCACCCGCGCGCGCCTACAGCGCGTACGAGAACTCGATCGGAACGGGACAGATCCACCTGTGGTTCGACCGCCCGGCAGACGGCTGGACCGGGTAAGGGCGCTTCCGGAGGGCGCCGTGCCCGGAAGGGGCGCGGGGAACGGCGCGACGAGCCACCACGTCCCCGCACCGCGCGACGCACCAACAGGGCACCCCGTGCCCGGAAACGGAGGCGCCATGAACGCAGCACGCACTCCTGGTCAGGACGGAACCCGCGAATACCGCCGCATCCTGCTCGACGGCGCCGTCGTCCACGTCGTACGGGAGGGCGAAGCCCTCATCGCAGGCGACGGCCGCCGCGTGCAGGCGGCCGCCGCCCGGCACCTGCCACCCGTACAGCCCTCGAAAGTGATCGCGGTGCACCTCAACCACCGCAGCAGAGTCGACGAGTTCCAGGCCTCGCTGCCCCCCGCACCCACGTACTTCCACAAGCCCGTCTCCGCACTCAACGCGCACGGGGGAGCGGTGGTGCGCCCCGAAGGCTGCCAGTACCTCAACTACGAGGGCGAGATCGCGCTCGTCATCGGCCGCGTGTGCCGCAACGTCGCACCGGACGACGCCGGCCACCACATCGCCGGATACACCGTCGCCAACGACTACGGCCTGCACGACTTCCGCGACACCGACGCCGGTTCGATGCTCCGGGTCAAGGGCTCCGACACACTCTGCCCCCTGGGCCCCGGGCTGGTGACGGGGTGGGACTTCCGCGGCAAGTACCTGCGTACGTACGTCAACGGCGAGCTGGCGCAGGACGGTTCCACCGACGAGATGACGTGGGACATGCACTACCTCGTCGCCGACATCGCCCGGACCATCACCCTCGTCCCCGGCGACGTCCTCCTCACGGGCACGCCCGCGCATTCACGCCCCGTCCGGCCGGGTGACGTCGTGGAGGTCGAGGCGGAGGGTCTGGGGCGGCTGACCAACCACATCGTGGCGGGCCCGACACCCGTCCGGGACGACTGCGGTGCACAGCCGACGGCCTCGGAGGAGGTCTTGTCCACGGCCCTCGGCGGCGACTGGGAACACCGCGGCACCCGACCCCCTCGCCGGTCCTAGACCTCCTCGCCGGTCCTGGGCCTCCTCGCCGGTCCTGGGCCTCCTCGACAGTCCTAAGCATTCCCGCTGTTCTGCAGCCTCCCCGCCCTTCCTAGACCCCCTCGGCGGCCCTGCCCCGCGTCACCGGCGTACCGGACACGGAGGTGGCGGTGAACAGCCCGGCGACCCGCCGCCTCTCCGCCGTACTCTGCGGGAGCAGGCACGCACACGCGACGTACACCGCGAGGTTGACGGCCAGACCCACGATCCCCGAGGTCAGGCCGTTCAGCCAGGGAATGAAGGTGGGGTAGACCGCCGAGAGCCCGGCGGCGGTGACGAAGCCGGACACGGTCCCGGCGACCGTGCCGGTGCGATTGCCGCGCTTCCAGAAGAGGCCGAGGAACTGCGGGACGGCGAGCTGCACCACCCCCTGGTACGCCATGATCGACAGCGTGATGAGGTTGCTGAGCCCGATGTTGGCGACCAGTGCGGCGGCCACCGTGTAGACGGCGATGGACACCTTCGCCGCCAGCAGCCGCCCCTTGTCGTCCATCGGCCGGTACACGGCCACCAGGTCGTTGGAGATGAGCGTGCCCACGGACTGGAGCACCCCATCGGCCATACCGATCTGCGCGGCCAGGACGCACAGGGCGATCGCGATGATGACCCACGGGCCGCCGATGTGCTGCGCCAGGGTGAACAGGGCGCGGTCGGGGTCGTCGGAGACACCGGGCAACGTCCCGGACAGCAGCGCGGCGGTCAGCAGCAGCCCGGCGAAGACGAGCGAGGCCGGCATCACGAACACGGCGGAGCGTTTGACGCTCCGTACCCCGTCCGCGGTGAAGAGCCGGACGAACATCCCCGACAGACACCAGCCGCCCACCGATCCGGTGAAGGTCAGGGCGAAGAGATAGAGCCCGCCGCTGTCGCCACCCGTCGGCAGCGTCAGCCGCTCCAGGGGCAGCCGCGCGAATCCGTGACCGTGTACGGCCAGGTAGACGATCAGCCCCACCAGCAGGACCGACCCGAAGACGTACGCGATCATGCCCTGGTAGAAGTCCGTGACGACCACGCCGCGCATGCCCATGCGCACCGTCCAGAACTGGCGGGCCACCAGGACCAGCACCCCCGCGAGCACCGACTGGGAGTAGCTGAGGTGCCCGAAGGAGATGTAGTAGAAGATCAGCCCCATGGCCTGCATCCCGAGCACGGTCATCGGGAAGTTGACCAAGACCTGGATCAGCGCGGGCACGGTGCGCGAAGCCGTTCCGCCGTAGCGCAGCCCGAACAGGTCGGACTGGGTGCGCAGCCCGTGCCGCTCGCCCCACATCCACACCCGCCGGGACATCAGATACATCAGCAGGTAGGCGAACAGGCCGTAGACCAGCAGATGGAAGCCGATCACCCCGCTGCCCGCCGCCATGCCCGCGTCGGCGACGAAGACCGAGCCGGGAAACCAGGTGTTGAGGACCGACATGGTCTGATAGCCGCTGCCGAAGCTGCGGCCGCCGACGGCGTAGTCGGTGAAGTCGGCGTCACGCCTGCGGTGCACGTACAGCGTGCAGAGCACTCCGCAGAAGAAGAGCACCACCATGCCGTAGCCGAGGAACACATTCACTGGGACGAGCCCCTCTCCGTGCCGAGGAGGTGTCAGTCGATCTCGCCGCGGGCCGACTCGACACCGTACAGGACGACGACGCCTGCCGAGATGTGCGCGCCGAGGGCGAGGAAGTAGCAGACGGACAGCGGGATTCCGGTTCCGCTCTGGAACCGCGGATCGCCCGCGGCCCAGTACACCGGCGGTGCCAGCGCCAGTACGGCGTCGAGTGCGAACCAGCAGCCGAACAGGGTCCGTTTCCGCCGCGGGGAGAGGGCTACGGCCCAGCGGGCGAAGCGGCCGGACAGCACCCCGGCGAACCACCGGGCGGCTTGCGGGACGGACCGCCGGGTGGACCGCTGGCCGGGCGTCCGGGCGGCCGGTCGCACGGAATCACCGGGTGTCATGGACGATCTCCCCGTCGAAAACCGTCGCCGCCACCGGCATCGCCGCGATCTCGTGCGGATCCGCGTGCGCGAGATCACCGTCCACGACGCAGATGTCGGCCACCTTGCCGGGCTCCAGCGTCCCCTTCCAGCTCTCCGCGAAGTCCTGCCATGCGGCGTTCGAGGTGTACGCGCGGATCGCGGTCTCCAGGTCGACGCACTGCTCGGGGCCGCTCTGCCGCCCGCTCGCCTTCGCCTCCCGCAGCATCATCGAGGCCACGCCCCGGCGCCAGTCGGGGTAGGTGATGGGCGCGTCCGAGCTGGCGGTGACCGGGATGCCGGCCGCCACGGCACTGCGTACGGGCCACTGGTACGCGGAGCGCTCGGGCCCCACGATCGCGTCCATCGCATCCGCGGTGGCGTCCTTGACCCCGGGGTTCATGTTGATGCCCCAGCCGTGCTCGGCGAGGGTGGCGAGCGAGCGGGCCGAGGCGAAGTCGCCGTGGATGACGTAGTGGCGTGCGTCCGGGCGCGGGGTCTCGGCCTGTGCCGCCTCGAAGGCTTCGACGACCGCGTCGATGCCGTGGTCCCCGGTGATGTGCACGCCGAGTTGGTGGCCCGCGGCGTGGGCGTACCGCACGATCGCGTTCAGCTCCTCGACCCGCTGGGCGTCGCTGTGGCCGTGCAGACAGAGACTGCCGTACCCGCCGCCCTCGTACTCCTCGTGCATCCAGGCCGTACGGCTCGGCGGAATACCGTCCGCGAACAGCTTGACGCCGAGTACGCGCAGCCGCCGCGGGTCGGCCGCCGCGCACACCCCTTCCAACTGGGCCAGCCGGTCCGGCAGGTGCCGTGCCGCGCCGCCCATCTCCAGGGGGAGCAGCAGCACGCTGACCCGCGCCCGCAGCTCACCGGCCGCCTCCAGACGCGCGTACACGTTGAGCGTCCCGGTGTCCGCGACCCCCAGGAAGAGCGAGGTGCCGCCCGGGCCGAGCCCCGGCTCGGTGAAGCTGGTGATGCCCTCGGCGTGGCAGACCGCGATCGCGGCGCGGACGGCGGCCTCGCGCGCGGCGTCGTCCATCAGCGGGACCACGGCGTTCACCAGGTCCTGCGCGCCCTCACGGAGGATGCCCGTCGGGGTGCCTTCGGCGTCGGTCTCGATGACACCGCCGGGCGGTACCGGCGTGGTGGCGGTGATGCCCGCGGCCTCCAGGGCACGGGAGTTGAGCCAGGACGTGTGCCCGGAGAACTCGTACAGCAGCACGGGGTGTTCCGGCGACACCTCGTCCAGGTCCTGGCGCCGTAAGGTACGGCCCGGATCGGCCAGACACTCCTTGAGATAGCCGGTGTCCCACCCGTTGCCGAATATCCAGTGGCCCGGCGGAAGGTCACCGGCCCGCCGGCGCACGGCCTCGCGTACGCCGGCGATCGACGAGACGGCGGGCCAGGCGACGTCCAGCGCGAGTGGCGGCCGGGTGGCGCCGAAGGCGGCGGCGTGCAGATGGGAGTCGTTGATCCCGGGGAGCGCGGTGCGCCCTTCGAGGTCGATGACCTCGGTACCGGGGCCGACGAGCGCACGGATCTCGGCGGTGCTCCCGGTCGCGGCGATCAGACCGTCGCGCACGGCGACGGCCTGCACGCTGCGGAACGCGGCATCGACGGTCAGCACGGTGCCGTTGACCAGCACGAGGTCTGCGGGTCCGGGCATGGAAGACCCCTTTCCGTCCGGTTTCCGTCCGGTGTCGTTTGGGCCCAAACATAAGCCCGGGAGCTGTCCCCGGTGCAAGAGGGGTGCACCGATTGCCGGTACCGGCTCGCGGGGGAGCGGCGGCGCGGCGTCGCGGCATTGCCCGGTGGGGGCTCCCGCTGCATCGCCGGGGGCTTCCCACGGCATCGCCGGGTGGGAGTTCCCGCCGCATCGCCGGGTGAGGGCTCGCGCCCCGCCGGGTGAGGGCTCGCGCTCCGCCGCCATCGCGTCACCCGGTGAGCCGCTCCACCCGCCGCAGCACCTCGCGGCAGAAGTCCCCGACGCCCTCCGGATCGTCCGTGAACTGTGACGGCTTGATGCAGAAGGTCGTGAAGCCCTGCTCCATCTGCTCCGGTACGGCCTCCAGCGCTCGGCCGAGGTCGGCCACCGACGTCCCGTCGGGGAAGACGGCACGTGTCCCGCCGACCATCTCCAGCCCGGACATGTCGCGCCCCGCCTCCGCCATCGCCGCGCGCAGCTTCTCCAGCTCGCCCGGCACGGGGCGCCCCAGCGGGTTGAAGCCGTGGCCGTACGTCACCAGGCGCCGCAGCACCGCACCGTGCAGCGACGAGCCGCCGAACCACAGCTCCGGACCGCCCGCGCGGTACGGCTTCGGCTCCAGCCAGGCCTCGCGGAAGCGGTAGTGCTCGCCCTCGAAGGTGGCGGGGCCGGGCCGCCAGAGCAGCTTCCAGGCAGCCAGGTGCTCGTCGAGCAGCCGGCCGCGCCGCGCGAACGGAACCTGGAGCGCGGCGTATTCGTCCTCGCTCCAGCTCACCGTCGGCAGGACGACAAGTCGGCCCTCGCTCAGGAGGTCGAGTGTGGCCAGCTCCTTGGCCAGGAGGAGCGGGTGACGCAGCGGGGCCAGTACGGCCGCGGCGGCGAGCCGGATCCGTTCGGTGACGGCTGCCATGGCGGAGAGCAGGACGACGGAACTGGGCCACGGCGTGTCCGGGGCCTGGTTCCCCGGCAGGGCGTACTCGCGCGGGTTGGGCATCGGGCCCTTGGCGCCGGAGTCCGGACCGAGCACGACGTGCTCGCTGAGCATGACCGAGTCGAACCCGGCGTCCTCCGCCTCGCGGGCCCAGCGCACCAGGGCGCCGAGGTCGCACCGGCCGCCGGTCATGGTCCAGTTCTCGGTCAGTACGAGCGTCATGCGGGGGTGGGGCTTGGTCATCCGGACTCCCGGCCGTGTTCACGTTCGCGGAGTATTGTTTGACCCCAAACGATATGCCGGTCCGTCGCCTTCCTCAAGACCCTGAAGCGCGCGGGCTACGCCACCGGAGGGGACGCGGGAGACGCCAGCGAAGCCGTCACGGCCACCGGCATCGACCGCCCCAGCCCGCGCAGCCCCTCCACCACCATCTCCACCAGCCACACCGCGATGTCAGGCGACCACTCCCGCGTACGGCAGTCCCAGCGCATCACCTCACGCATCCCCACGGTGTGCACCCCACCGTCGAGATCGAGGTCCAGCCCCGGCAGCCCCGGCAGAGCACCTCGGTGCCCGGAGCCGGGGAAGCCGGCGGGCCCGGAGGAGCCCGCGGGCACGGAGAAGTCCACGGTCCCCTGCGCCATCTCCCGTACCGCCTCGCACACGGCCTCGGCGTCGCCCGCGCTCATCTCACCGTCGTCCACCCGGCGGTTGCCCACCCCACCGTGTTCCGCCCCGCCGCGATCCACCCTGCCGTGATCCATCCCGCCCGTACCGGTACGGCAGGAAACGGTGACCACCACCTCGTGCCGGGCGTCCGGGTCCGCCAGGCCGAACCACGGCACCAACTCGGTCAGGTGGAAAGCCGTGTTCCGCTCGACCGCCGCAAGCGGCAGCACGGCATGCACACCGGTGAACGCCATCGTGCCCACGCGCGTGAGCGCCTCGGTCAGCACCAGGGAGATCGGCCGGAGGGGGAGCCCCGGACGCGGAGAATCCGTGAGGATCCCGGCCTGCAACCAGCCGAGCTGGTGGACTCCGCCGTCCTGCGTCCAATCACCGCCGACCTCCTCGTGCGCCCACGCGGTGGGCTCGTGAGCGGCCGTGGTCTTCCCGTCCTCGGTCAGCCAGCTGCTCACGGTCTGCCAGCCGTACGCACCGGCCCGGTCGACCACGGAGCCGAGCACGTCCTCCTCGACAGAGCCTTCGGCCTCTTCAGCCCCTTCGGCACTGCCGGCGCCTTCGTCGTCCCGCTCGACCACTCGGTCGAACCACGGGAAGGGCGTGAGGGTCCCGTGCAGGCCAACGATCACGGTGGGGGACAGCACATGCGCTCCAAACGAACGAAAAGAACAAGCGGCGCCGGAGGGTACCCTCCGGCGCCGCTGTCAGCGTTCGATCACGTGCCGCAGTACAGCGTCTGCGGGTCGGTGATCTTCTTGTAGGCGTCGTCCGGGTACCCGACGAGATCGACGTCGATGATGCTGCGGAAGGTGTGCTTCTGTATCAGGTTCGTGCACTTCCACGCCGCCGCCGTGCGCTTGTTGCTCCCGCCGCCGGGCCAGACGGTCTTGTCGTTCTTCTTCAGGGTCTTCCAGCCCGACCCGGTCTTGACCTGGAGCCAGACCGTGACCTTGGCCTTGGCCCGCGGCCCGCGCAGCAGCTTCCACCAGCCGTGCGCGTTGATGTTTCCCTGCACCGTGTGCGAGTAGTGAACCCGGTCGCCCAGGGTCTGGAAGGCACCGACCCCGGTGGCGGCGCGGGCGGAATCGCTGCTGTAGGTGCTGAGGTCCTGCGCGGTGCCGGCGCTGTCGGCCTGCGCCGGGACAGCCATGCCGACAGCGAGCAGACCGGCCAGGGCGGCGGACGCCACCCCTGTACGGATACGCACGTGAAGTTCCCCCTCGACGTCGAACCGTGTCACATCCGAAGCACGGCCCGACTGCTTTTTCGGTTGTGACAGTCGACCGTGATCATAAGCCCTCGCGCCAGTCCTGTGTCACTCATGACCGGAACCGCCCTACGCGGTCTTGGAGCACCGTTTGGGAAGCTTGGGGAAGGACGTGGTCCGCGCGGCTCCGCCCGCGGGGCGGCGGTCGATCAGCTTGGGCCGACCGCTGAGGACGTCGGTCATCTTCAGGCCCAGCGTGGCAAGCCCCGGGTGGTGGAAGTTCACGCCTCCGACCACTACGCCGTACTTGTCCTTGAGGATGGCCTGCGGGCCGTTGGGGCCGGACGCCGGGACCGGGCGGTTGGTCAGCTCCACCGTCATGCCCCCGTCGGGCAGTACCGAGGCGATGGTCTTGGTGGCGGTGCACGCGTCGATGTCCGCCGGACCGACGTACGAGGCGATACCGCCGCCCAGGTCCAGGACGGCCCATACACTGCCGCCCCGGAAGACCCCGTACGTCCTGTCCCGGGCCGCCTCCACGGTGCCGAGCACCCGTCCGCCGCGCGAGAACTCGGCCTTGTGGTGCTGGTCGCCGAGGGGACGCACCTTGAAGACGGTCTCTTCGTCGGCGAGCTTCGCCGTGTGCGCGCCGTGTCCCTGGGACATCCGCTGGATCCAGGACACGACGTTGCCGTCGCTGTCCAGGGCGGTGTACATCCCGTTGAGGCTGCCCGCGGCGTACGGCCGGTCCGGACGGGCCTCGATGGAGCCGAAGGACACCCCGTCCGCGAAGCCTTCCGCGCGGTAGTGGTGGTCACCGAGCTTGTAGACCTTCGCGACGGAACCGCCGTCGGCCAGGTCGACCGAGCGGACGTACTGGCCGCCGTCCTGCCCCGTACCGCGGAGCCGGCACCGGTCGTCGGGTGCGGCGCGCCGGCTGCGAGGGCTCCCGCCGCGGGCGCGAGCACCGCCAGGACCGTCACCGCGGCGGTCGCGGCCAGACGGAAACCACCGCGCAGGGGTGAACTGCTTCGACATGCGTGACTCCACTGATCGAGTTCGGTGAGCAGGGCTGTGGGACTTGTGGGCTGGAGGAAGGGTGCGCCTCCGGCAGGAGAAAGCCAGGAGGCGGGTGTGCCCGCTCTCCGACGATCACGTAACGGAACTCCGGAGGAACAGCACCGGATGTCCAACAAACGGAACCCATCTCATCGCATGTCCCGCTTGGGTTCGCAGGGGCTCCACCAGCTGCTGCACACCGCTGACCGGCCACTCGTCGGCACCGCGGCGAGCGGGCACAGGACAGGGACGCCCCGAAACGCCGGTGGGCCGGAAACCGGGGGGCCCTTACCGGACCAGGCACCTGGGCCCCCGCCCGAGTAGGCGGTCGGCCCTCGTTGCTGGTGCCGGAGACGAACTGCGGGCGATGGACACCGGCCTTCCGCCACCCGCAGAAGAATCGGACGGCCCCGTAATCGCCGGGAAGCGTCAGCGCACATCTGCGCAGCCGCCGGCACAGAAGTGGCCCGAGCGACAACGCCGTATAAGAGACCCCGCACGGGGTATTCGGGATCGAACCGGCCCGGCACGAGAGTGCAGGCCGTAACCGTTTCCGGAAGGCGACAGCCGAGCCGGTAAAGCTGCGCGAAAGGTCGGACCAGAAGTGACTGCGGGAATTATGGGAACCGCTGGAGAGGAAACCGGACTCGTCCCGGACGCCGAGGAATTGCGGCGATCGGTGGCCGCCCGGTTCCGTACCTGGGTGGACACCGAAGCCCACGACCTGCCGCTGCCGGGAGCCGGACGGACCCAGGACCGCTTCGCCGCCCTGTACGCGCTCGGCCGCGCCGACCTGTCACTGGCCCGCCTGGCCGAGGGGCACGCCGACGCCACGGCCATCCTGCGGGAACTGGGCTCCGCCCCGCCCGGACCGGGGGAGTACTGGGGTGTATGGGCCGCCCAGCCACCGAACACCGGCCTCCTCGCCCGTGAGGAGGGCGACCAGTGGCTCCTGGACGGGCACAAGGCATACTGCTCCGGCGCCCACTCGTGCACCCACGCCCTGGTCACCGCCGACACCCCGCACGGACGCCGGCTGTTCGCCGTACGCACCGACCACCCCGGGTACGCGCCACTGGAGGGCACCTGGCAGGCCATCGGGATGGCCGGAAGCGACACCCCCGACGTGCGTTTCACGGCGGTGCCGGCCCGGCCCGTCGGTGCCGTGGGGGCCTACCTGGACCGGCCGGGCTTCCAGCACGGCGGCATCGGGGTCGCCGCCTGCTGGCTCGGCGGTGCGCGGGCCGTCGCCGACACCTTCCAGTCATCCGCCGGCACCCCGGACCCGCTGACCGCCGCGCACCTGGGCGCGGTGGACACGGCGCTGCACGGCGCGCACAGCGTGCTGCGGCAGGCGGCCCAGGCCATCGACGCCGACCCGTCGGACACCTCGGGCACCGCCCGGCTGCGCAGCCTGCGCGTCAGGGCGATCACGGAGCAGGCATGCCGCGACGTCCTGGACAGGGTCGGGCGGGCGACCGGCGCGGGCCCGCTGTGCCACGACCCGCGCCATGCCCGTAACGTCGCCGATTTGACGGTTTACATCCGCCAACACCACGCCGACCGCAACCTCGCCGAACTCGGCGCCCTCGTGGCGCAGGAAGCCGGGTCGCGACGATGACCGAGACCTTCGACCGCGAGACGGCCGCCGCGGCCATCGAGGCACCCGGCACCCCGGAGGAGCACTGGGCCGCCTGGGACGGCCTGGCACGGCTGCCCGCCGTACCGCCGCCGTCCGGGCCGGTCGTGGTGGTCGCCGCCCACCCCGACGACGAGGTCCTCGGCTTCGGCGGCACGATGGCGCAGCTCACCGGCGCGATCCACCTCGTCACCGTCACCGACGGGGAAGGCTCGCACCCGCACCTTCCCGCGGGCCGGATCGCCGCACTGCGGGCCGCCGAACTCGAACACGCGCTCGGCGCCCTCGCCCCGCGCGCATACCGTACGCACCGGCTGCACATCCCCGACACGGACGTCGGCGCCCATGAGAGACGGCTGACACGTCAGCTCGCCATGGTGCTGCGGCAGACCGGGGCCCGGCTGTGCGTCGCACCGTTCACCGGCGACCTGCACGCCGACCACGAGGCAGCCGGACGTGCCGCGGCCGCCGCTGCCCGGCAGACCGGCACACCGTGCTGGCACTACCCGATATGGATGTGGCACTGGGCCTCGCCCGGCGACCCACGCGTGCCCTGGTCCACGGCCCGCCGCCTGCCCCTGCCCTCTTGGGCGCAGGCCCGCAAACAGGCAGCGATCCACCACTTCACCAGCCAGATCACCCCGTTCAACCTCGACACGGACACGGGCACGGACACCAAGGCCAAGGCCGACCCCGCCCCCGACACCGTGATCCTCCCTCCCGCCGAACTCGCCCACCACACCCGCCCCTTCGAGACGGTTTTCATATGAGCACCAGCCAGGCAACGCCGCCGTCCTACTTCACAGGCATGTACGCCCACTCCGCCGACCCCTGGCACTTGGCGGACCGGTGGTACGAACAGCGCAAGTACGCACTGACCGTCGCCGCGCTGCCCCGCCGCCGCTACCGCCGGGCCTTCGAGCCGGGCTGCTCCGTCGGCGTCCTGACCCGGCTCCTGGCCGGACGGTGCGACGAAGTACTGGCCACCGACCGGGTGCCGGCAGCTGTCCGTGCGGCCGCCGCCCGCAACCATGACCAGTCGCACGTCCACGTACGCCCCCTGGCGATTCCGGACCAGTGGCCCGAAGGGACCTTCGACCTCATCGTCCTCTCGGAACTGCTCTACTACTTCGACGACGCCACCCTGCACACAGTGCTCCAGCGGACCGTCGACAGTCTTCAGCCCGGCGCGACCCTCGTCACCGTGCACTGGAACCACCCGGCCGACGAACACCTGCGTACCGGAGCCCAGCTCGCCCCACTGCTCACCGCCGTACCCGAACTCGCCCCCGTCACCCGGCTGGACGACACCGAC
The DNA here is from genome assembly GCF_040646595.1 of Streptomyces sp. NPDC045470. Classification (NCBI taxonomy): domain Bacteria; kingdom Bacillati; phylum Actinomycetota; class Actinomycetes; order Kitasatosporales; family Streptomycetaceae; genus Streptomyces; species Streptomyces sp. NPDC045470. The sequence goes on along the minus strand of NZ_JBEZAN010000009.1, from coordinate 39,942 downwards.
TTCGTACTGCAGACCTTCACCAGGCGTCTGCCCGACGGCAGCACCACGCCCACTCCCGCGGCAGCCGAGGGGCTGGTGTGAACCACCCGTCCCTGCCTCCCACCGCCCTCGTGGTCGCCGTCCCGGCCCACAACGAAGCAGCGGCCCTGCCCGCCGCCCTCCGCGCCCTGCACACCGCCACTCAGCACCCCCGGTTGCTCGCCCGCAACCTGCCGGTGGTCACCGTTGTCGCCGCCGACACCTGCTTCGACGACACCGCCGCTCTCGCTCGTCACCACGGCGCCCACGTCGTTCAGCTCACCCGGCGCAACGTCGGCGCGGCCCGGGCCGCGGCCGTCGCGCACGGCCTCGAACTGCTGGGGCCCGCCGCGGAACGGGCCTGGATCGCCACGACCGACGCCGACACCGTCGTTCCCGCCACCTGGCTGACCTACCAGGTCGAGCAGGCCGTCGCCGGGTGGGACTGCGTACTGGGCACCATACGCATCGCCCCCCACCCCTCCCTCAGCACCGCCACTGCCCAGCACCACCACACCCTCTACTTCGCCGGACGCCCCGAACGCAGCCGCGCCTGGAACCACCCCCACGTACACGGCGCCAACCTGGGCGTCGCAGCCCGCGCCTACCATCGGGCCCACGGCTTCCCGGCCCTCACCCACAGCGAGGACCACGCGCTGGCAACCGCGTTGCAACGCACCGGCGCCCGCATCCTCAGAACCGACCACTGCCCGGTCCTCACCTCCGGACGCACCACCCCCCGGGCCCCCCACGGATTCGGCACCTACCTGCAGAACCTGACCCCGTCCCCAGCCACCTGACCTCACCCCCCAGTCATCTGAGACCGACCACCGCCCCCTGTCACCTGGCCGGATCCTGTGGCTCAGGCCGACCGGGCAGGAGCAGACAGAGCGGCACGGCGACGACGCTGAAGGCGACCGACCACCAGAAGGCGTCGCCGAAGCCGTCGGCCAGAGCAGCCGGAGTACGGGCGTCGCCGACGGTGTGCTGGAGGACGATGGCGAGTACGGCGGTGCCGACCGAGCCGCCGAGTTGCTGGGCGACCCGGGCGATGATGCTGGCGTCCGGGATCTCCTGGTGGCCCAGCCCGATGTAGGCGGCGCCGTTGAGCGGGACCATGGCGGCGCCCATGCCGATACCGCGCACGAGCAGCGCGGCCATGAGCAGCACCTTGCTGGTGCCGGCTCCGGCGAAGGCGAACGGCACGGTGGCCGCGGTGGCGAGAGCGAACCCGGCGAAGGCCACCCAGCGAGGGCCGATGCGGTCGGTGCAGTGGCCGGCCCGGGTGCGCGCGACGAAGGCGCCGACGCCCTGCGGGATGAGCAGCAGCCCGGCGCCGAGCGCGTCCTCGCCGCGGACCTGCTGCCAGTACAGCGGCAGCAGCAGCATCGCCCCGTACAGCGTGATGCCGCCCAGGAAGCTCAGGGAGGCGGCGGAGGCCAGCGGACGGTGACGGAAGAGCCGCAGGTCCACCAGTGAGCCGGCGCGCGACAGTGCCCAGGCGGCGAAGCCGCCGATCAGGGCGAGCCCACCGACCAGCGGTACGAGCACCTCGGCGCTGACGAAGCCCGCGCTGCCCTCGACCCGGGACAACCCGTAGATGACAGCGGCGACGCCGGGGGAGAGCAGGAGCAGACCGACGATGTCCAGGCGGGCACGGGGGCTGCCGGGGGAGGGACGGTCGTCGGGCAGGTTGCGCCAGGCGAGCCGGCCGCCGACGAGACAGAAGGGGATGTTGACGAGGAAGATCCAGCGCCAGTCGGCCAGACTCAGGACGACCCCGCCCAGTACGGGGCCGAGGATGGGGCCGAGCGCGGTGGGCAGGGTGACGGTGGCCATCACCTTGCCGATGTTGCGGCCCTTGGCGGCCTGGATGACCAGCGTGGCCATGAGCGGCATCATGATGCCGCCGCCGATGCCCTGGACGACGCGGAAGGCGATCAGGCTGGTCGCGTCCCAGGCCAGCGCGCACAGCACCGAGCCGAGCAGGAACGTGCCCAGCGCGGCGATCCAGAGTTGCTTGCCGCCGAGCCGGGACTGGGCCCACCCGGCGAGCGGGATGGTGACGAACACGGCCAGCAGATAACCGGTGCTCACCCACTGGATCGTGGACAGCGGAGCACCCAGCTCCGCGGCCAGGTCGTTGAGGGCGACGGTGACGATGGTGGTGTCGAAGACGACGGCGAGGGCGCCGACGATGACGGTGAAGGCCAGGCGCCACACGGCGGGGTCGACGCGGTCGGGGTCCGGCGGGGCGGGGCTGGCCCCGGCCGCCGCTGCGGTGCCGTCCTCGGTCGCGGTCCTGGCCCCGGCACCGGTCCCGGCATCGGCCTCGGTCCCGCCCGCGGCCCTGGCCCTATGGGAAGCACTCATGGAAAAGCCACCTTAAGATATAGGCATGTATCTTGCGCTCGCCAGAGTAGGGCGCGAGTTTAAGATAGGCAAGTCTTTCTAAAGGAGGTTCGGATGCCCGAGAGGCGCCGCGGAGCGGCACTGGAGAAGGCGCTCCTTGACGCGGCCTGGGAAGAACTCACCGCCAACGGCTATGCAAGGTTCACCATGGACGCGGTCGTCCAGCGCGCCGGAACCAGCCCGCCCGTGCTCTACCGCCGCTGGTCCGACCGCGACGAACTCGTCCGGGCGGCCATCACCCACGTCCTGGAGCAGTGGCGGGTCGACACACCCGACACGGGAAGCCTGCGCGAGGACGTTCTCACCCTCATGCGGACGATCAACGCCACCCGCGTCCAGCACATCACCGTCATGAGCGTGCACCTGGCCGGCTACTACCAGGAGACCGGCGCCGGTCCTGGCGACCTCCTCGCCACGGGACGGGAGAAGGCCGCCGACGTACTCTTCGACCGGGCCGTCGACCGCGGCGAGGTCAAAGCCGAACGCCTCACCGAACGCATCAAGTCCCTCCCCTTCGACCTGCTGCGCCACGAGATCCTCACGACCTTCGCCCCCGTGCCCGACCACGTACTCGAAGAGATCGTGGACACGGTCCTTCTTCCCCTCGTGCGCTGACCACGGCACGTTTCACCGACGGTCCCGGCCGGTTCCGGCCGGTCCGGCGAATTCCGGCAGGCACCGGCCGGCTCCGGTCGGCATGGGGGGTGACCCTGACGGGTGAACCGAATCCGGACAAAAGCAACGGGATCTAGTGATCAAGAAGTGGGGTGGGGACACTCGTCTCACAGACCGTCTCAGCAGCGCGAAAGGAATGCCCATGGGACACCGACAGGAGGCCGACGGCCAGGTCGGCGGCCCGTTCTCAAGTCCGGGCGACCCGGGTAACCCGGCGCCGCAGGGTGAGGACGAAGACGACGACGATGACGACGAAGGCCGCTCCTGAGAGCCCCCCTCGACATCTGGACGCGGCCGAGCTGCGCCGGCGGTGCGCAGCGACGATCGACACCTACGGACCGGGCTACTTCGAGGGCCGCCCGTGGCTGCGGCAGGCATTCCTCGACACCCCGCGCGAACACTTCGTCCCCGACCGCTACTGGTCCACGGCCCGACGGGAGGGCCGCTTCCCGGTGCTGGACCGCACCGAGCGGCCCCACGCCTGGCTCCAGCGGATCTACCGGCCGCTCGCCCCGCTCATCACCCAGATCGCCCTCGGTGAGATCCGGCCCGAGGACGGGTCCACCGACTGCGGCGATTTCACCAGCTCCATCTCGTGTCCCGCTGCCGTCGTGGGCATGCTGCACCACCTCGACCCTCGGCCCGGCGAGCGCATCCTGGAGATCGGCACGGGCAGCGGCTACAACGCCGCCCTGCTGGCCCGTCGCATCGGCGCCACAGCCCTCGTCACCGTCGACATCGACGCGGCCCTCGCCGACCGGGCCGAGAGCAAGCTGGCCCAACTCGGCATGGCGCCCACGGTCGTCACCGGCGACGGGGAACAGGGCTACGAGCAGGCAGCGCCCTTCGACGGCATCCTGTCCACCGCCGCCGTCCGCGAAATCCCCCAGGCATGGCTGCGCCAGGTCCGCCCGGGGGGCGTGATCGTCACACCGGTGGACACCCCGTTCAACTGTGACGGCCTGTGCCGCCTGGTGTGCGACGGACAGGGCAACGCCACCGGCCGGATGGTGGGGGGCCTCGACTTCATGAAGGTGCGCGGCCAGCGCGAGCGCCGGCCGTACAGCGAACTGGGCTGGCCCCTGTGGAGCGACTACCACGTCACCGCCGGACCCGACGGACAGCGCATCCGCACCCCCTGACCGCGCCAGTCGCCAGACTCGGCGTACGGAACGTAACCCCGGTCCCGCAGCGGCCCGAGCGTCTCGCGCCAGCACCAGCCTGCCGTGCTGCGCGCGGAATGATGGAGTGGCCGGGGGCGGGCATGGTGGCTCCTTGCGTGTCGTACGCCTGTCGGATCGACACGGACACCGAGCTTCTTCGTTCCCGACGGAAGTCGGCTGGACGGTCCACGGCGTACACGGTGACGGGCTTGCCATGCGGCCGGTCTTCTCGGCGCGGTGAGAACCCCAGACGCTCGGCCACTCTCACCGATGCCTCGTTGTCCGGACGCATGAGAGCTGTGAAGTAGGCGCCGTCCAGCCTGGCGAACCCCCATTCCAGACACGCCATGCCTGAGCGGCCTTGGTGGCACACGCATCCCCAATGTCCCGCTCGGATGGTCCGCCCCAGCTCCACTTCGTCTGACTGCTCCCAGTACCGCAAGCCGCTTCGGCCGATGTAGTCGCCGCTCGACCTGAGTTCGACGGCGCACAGGCGATGGCCCTGCTCGGCCCACTGCCGCTCGATCGCGGTGAGGCGTTCCACCGTTTGTCGGTGCGAGCAGGCCCCGACGAAGCGGTTGACCCGAGGATCGGCGTGGAGCGCTACCAAGGCATCGACGTCAGACACATGAAGAGGACGCAGGCGCAGCCGCTCAGCCTCCATCGCGCGTTCGAGCACAGGTCTCGCGGCATACGGAGCCGAGGCGCCTGGACGCCTTCGAGGGACGGCCTCGGCCTCATCGCGGACCCGGCCGACGGCACCGCAGATCACCCAGCCCGCGTGCCGAGCTGGCCGGGTGTTGAGCGGGAGGCGATGGTGGGCACGTGGATCACATGAGTGACATCGGTTTCTTCGCCCGCAGATACGGACCTCCGCCCCACGAGGGCCGTCCCGTCGTGGTGCTCGTCCACGGGCTCGGACTCTCGGGACGGTACTTCGTGCCGCTCGCGCGTCGACTGGCCGCGAACGGGGCGACCGTGGTGGTGCCGGACCTGCCGGGTAACGCGCGTTCGCGGGCCGCCGCCCGCCGCGCACCTGATGTCGGACAACTTGCCGATGCCTTGGCCCGCCTGCTCCAACGACTGTCCTCGGGCCCCAGCCTGATCGTGGCCAATTCGGTCGGCTGCCAGGTGGCCGCGGCCCTGGCCGCCCGTCACCCCCACTTGGTGAACCGCCTGGTGCTGGTCGGCCCTGCGCTCGAACCGCGGGTCTCAGGCCGGCGCCAGTTCGGGCGGCTGGTCGCGGACGCCCCCCGAGAGCCCTTCGGCCTGCTGTGGCTGGCAGCGTTCGACTACCTGGTGACCGGGCTCCTGCGCTGCGCCGCCTCCTTCCGCCGGTCGCTGCGGGACGCGGCCGAGTCATTCGAGGTGAACCTGTCCCAGGTCCGCGCGCCCACGCTCGTCGTACGAGGAACGGGTGACACCATCGCCTCCGGCACATGGACTCGGCGCGTGGCAGGTCTGGTCGCCGACGGCCGCACGGAGGACGTCCCGGGCGCGGCCCACGCGGCCCACTACAGCGCGCCGGACGCCATGGCCGCACTGATCGAGAAGTTCACGGCGGGAGAGACCGGATGAAGTCCCCGAAGTCGTCCGGCCACACCCCGTCCGGGCACACGAAACGTCCCTCGCCCTGGCTGCGCCTGCTGCCCGGCATCTCTCCGAAACGCCGGGGTTTCGTCCTGGCCTGGTGGGGGTTCGCCCTCACCTTCGGCGGGATGCGCCTGCTCACCTGGCTCATCCACATCGACGTGGCCGGAGTCGGCGACATGCAGGCCGGCGGGATTCACATTCACCACTACGTATGGGGGATCCTGCTGCTCGCGGTGGTGGGCGCGGCGAGCCTGGCCGATCGTACGGCGCGGGCCCGCGCCTGGATGGGACTGGCCTACGGGGTGGGCCTGGCCCTCGTCGTCGACGAGGCGGCACTGCTGATCAGCCTGGAAGACGTGTACTGGGACACGGAGGGCGGATTCAGCATCGCCCTGGCCATCGCCGTGATCGCCGTCGCCGGCAGCGTCCTGGCGATGACGAGGGGACGGCGGGCCTCCAGAAACGATCCGGAGGACGACGGCTGAGGCTGTGCGGGACCAACCGGCGTCAGCAGGGAAGGCCCTCCCGCGGTGACGGCAATCACCGCGGGAGAGCCTGACCCAGCAGGCGGCAGTGCCCCTTGCCGTGGTGCATGGCCCCGCGACCATCGGTACGGCTGAACGCGCCACCCGAACCCGCTTTGCCGCGTCGCCGAACTGCCCAGTGCCACGGCTCAGACACGAGCCCGAATCTGCTTGACGGGATGCCCCAGTCCGTCCGCCAATGCCGTCAGCTCGTCCTCGTTGAAAGAGGCGCGTTCGGGGTTCCGGACAGCGAGCTCGAAGCGGGCGAATCCGAGGGGCCAGTCATAGTCCAGTGCGTCCAGGCTGGTTGTTCCCCCGCAGCACGGAACCTCGACCGTGAGCGTGGTGAAGCCGTCGTAGTAACGGTCCGTGAGGATGTCACCCCACCACTCCGTATCGATGGCGGCCCGGCACAAGGGGCAGCCGATCGTCTCCGGGTTGCCCCCGCAGTCGACGACAGTCACCGTGCCGTGCCACCGCACGTCGATCCGCACGCCCGCACCCTCGTCTGCAACGGGGACCAGCTTCTCCACGAGCGGGACGACGCGCTGAACCGCATCGCGCTCCGGCTGCCACCGCGGATCAACCGGAATGATCGACAGAACGTCGTCGCTCATGACTCCCTCTCCTGGTCAGGCACGGTGCGACATCACCGTGTGATGCTGTCGAGCGCGCGTTCCGGTCCCGCACCCTCCCGGACCCGGCGGCGCCCAGGCAACCACTGTCCTGTCCGCCACCGCACCAGTCGGCGCATCACCGGTAAGATTTCCCCCCGATGCCAACAAGCCGCCGACCGTTACCGGAGCCCTCGAAGCCGCAGCCGCAGACCAGTCCCAGTGGCGCCGGATGGCTGCCGCACGGCTCTCACATGGTCACCCACTCCCACGTCCAGGGCCAGCTCGTGTACGCCGCCGCCGGCACGCTGGCCACCACGACCGAACGCGGCACCTGGGTCGCCCCGGCCAACCGTATGACGTGGACGCCGCCAGGCTTCGCCCACTCGCACCGATTCTACGGCCGCACGGACGTACGCCTGTTGAACATTCCGGTCGACCTGTGCGGCCAACTCGTGGAGCACCCCAGTGTGTTCGCCGTCAGCTCCCTGCTGCGTGAAGCCGTACTGGCGCTGACCGGCGACCGGCCCGAGTCCCGCCCCGGCGCTCACCAGCGGCTGCTCGCCGTGGTCATCGACGAACTCTCCGACACCCCCGAGCAGTCACTGCACCTCCCCGAATCCAGCGACGACCGGCTCCGGGCCGTCACCGACCTCCTGCACGCCGACCCTGCCCAGTTCACGACCCTGGCGGAGCTGGGACGTGTCGCGGGAGCCGGCGAACGCACCCTGAGCCGTCTGTTCCACACGGAACTCGGCATGAGCTTCCACCGGTGGCGCACCACGCTCCGCATTCACCACGCCCTGGCCCACCTCACCAACGGCATGTCGGTCACCGACACCGCGATGGCATGCGGGTGGTCGAACCCCACCAGCCTCATCGAGGCGTTCACCGAGATCGTCGGGCAGACGCCTGGGAGCTACCAGGCGGACCTGCGTAACGACGGTAAGTGACGGCGGCCCCACGCGCCGGACAGGCAGAAGCCGGACAAGCGGAAGCCGGATGGGAAGAAGCCGGATGGGAAGAAGCCGGGCAGGCACAAGCCCGGCTCCCGCAGGAACGTGTGACCTCAGGTTGGCGGCTTTCCGGTATCCCGCGCGCATTCGCCGGTGGGCGACGGTGCCCACCGGGTCCAGTGTGGAGGGCAACACGCCGCACCGTCCGGGCGGCACGGCCGTTCACGCGCTGACGTGTTCGGCCCCGCATTCTGCAAGGAGCTCGGAAACACATGACCGAAACTGGCAAGGACACAGCCGTCGTCATCGTGGGAGGCGGAGTCGCCGGGCTGGCACTCGGCAACTTTCTCCTGCGAAAGGGGGTCGATTGTGTCGTCCTGGAAAAGTACAGCCGTGCCTACGTGGAGCAGCGGCACAGGGCTGGCTCTCTCGACGCCTACGGGGTGCGCAGGTTGCTCGAACGGGGGTTGGGTGAGGTCGTCGAGGGCCACAGCCACAGTGCCTCCGATGCCGGCCTGCCGCTGCTGATCGACGGGGAAAAGCGGCAGTGGAAGAGGATGGACGCCGTGGATGATGTCGACGGCGTCTTCTGCCCCCAGCGGACCCTCGTGCGGAACCTCATCAAGGTCTTCCTCCGCGACGGCGGCGACCTTCGCTTCGAGGCCGAAGACATTTCGCTGCACGGCATCGACACCGAGCACCCCCTCGTCCACTACCGCGACGCCGACGGCCGGACGCAGACCGTCAATTGCGACTTCATCGCCGGCAGCGACGGCTACCGTGGCGTCAGCAGGACGGCCATACCTGACGACGTCCTCACATGCTCCACCCATGAGTTCGGGTACGCATGGCTGTCCGTCATGGCGGAGGTGCCGGCGGACCCTCCGGCCGTACTGGCAGTGCACTCCCGTGGCTTCGCCGCGCGATTCACCCGCGGCGCGGACACGAGCCGTCTCTATCTGCAGTGCCCGCTCACCGACACCGTCGAGCAATGGCCGGACGAGCGGATCTGGAAGGAATTGGAGGCTCGCTTCGGTGAGCCCGTGGTACCCAAGGGACCGATCACGAGCAAGCAGGTCGTACCGCTTCGCGGGGTGGTATTCAGTCCCATGAGTTACGGAAAGCTCTATCTCCTCGGGGACGCTGCGCACCTCATCTGCCCGATGAGCGCCCAGGGCATGAGTCTCGCCCTCCACGACGCCGAGGTGCTCGCCCGCGCGCTGATCCAGCAGGTCGAGCAGCACGATTCCCGTCTGCTCGACAGGTACTCCGACACCTGCCTGGACCACACGTGGGAGCGGCAGGCGTCCGCGGTCCGGCTGACCGAGACGGTGCACGACTCCGGGGACGCTTCCTATGAAGGGGAGTTCCGCAAGCAGATAGCCCGAAAGAATCTGGAAGCCCTGCTGGAGCCAGTGGCGACGGATCGTGTGTCCGGGTGATCCGGCGACAGGCTGATTTGCTGACTCGACCGCCGGGGCTGGCCGTACGCACATCCAGGCGGCCCGGCCGTACGGGCACGCGCCACGAGCTGGCGTGTCCCGTCACCAGGGGATGACGCCCTCGTCGTCGAAAAAGCCGCCGCGCGGCCCGTCGTCCGGCAGGGTGGCGAGCCGGATCGCGATCGCGGCGCCCTGCGCGGGCGTCCGCGGCGCGTTGAAGCCGGTGAAATCGGTCGCGACGTAACCAGGGCAGGCGGCGTTCACGATGACATGCGTATCGGCGAGGCGGCGGGCGTACTGGGCCGTGACGCTGTTGAGCATCGACTTCGACGGCGCGTACGCAGCCATGATCGGACCTGTCTGCAGCGTCAGCGAACCCATGTTGCCCGACATGTTGACGATACGCGGCGAGCCTGCGCGGCTGAGCAGCGGGAGCATCGCGTTCGTCACCCGCACGACGCCGAACACGTTCGTATCGAGTACGGTGCGGACGACGTCCAGGTCGAGTGTCGTGGGATCCTGCGCGCCACCGTCGGTCGGGCCGGAGATGCCCGCGTTGTTGACCAGCACGTCGAGCCGTCCTGCCCGCCGTTCGATGGCCGCCGCCGCTGCGGCGACGCTGTCGTCGCAGGTGACGTCGAGAGCGACACCGAACGCGTCGATGTCCGCGGCCCGCAGCCGCCCGACGGCCTCCTTGCGCCTGGCGCCGTCGCGAGCCCCCACCGCGACCGTGAAGCCGATCGCCCCGAGGCCCTGCGCGATGGCGAGCCCGATTCCCTTGTTCGCGCCGGTGACCAGCGCGGTCTTCGTGTCGTTCACCCGGTCCATGCTCGGCGCACCGCGTACGTCTTGTCCAAGACGGATCCGGTACGTGCTGATACCTGCCAGGTATCAGCCGCTAAGCTCCGCCCATGGACGATCTCGAAACCCGCGAGCTCCGCTATTTCGTCGCGGTCGCCGAGGAACTGCACTTCGGACGTGCCGCCGACCGGCTGGGGATCGCCCAACCGCCGCTCTCGCGCGCGATCCGCCGGTTGGAGCAGCGGCTCGGCGTCCAACTCCTCGACCGGGACCGTCGCGGGGCCGCGCTCACCGACGCCGGCCGGGTGCTGCTCCGCGAGGCCCGAGGAGCCCTCGACGCGGTCGCGGCCGCCGCGCGCCGCACGCGACGCGCCGGAGATCCGAAGCAGCCGCTGGTGCTCGTCACCAAAGCCGGGGCGTCCCACGAACTGCTGCAACAGCTCCTCCACACGCTGACGAGCGAACCGGGCACGGTCCCGGTCGAAATCCTGCTGTGCGAGGTCGGCGAACAGGCACGACTCCTGCGCAACGGACGAGCCGACGTGGCACTCATGCACCACCCGTTCGACGACCTCGCCGGCTTCGACACCGAAGCCCTCTGTGTCGAAGGCCAGGTCGCGCTGCTTCCCGCAGCACATCCACTCGCATCACGCCGTCAACTCACACTGGCGGACGTCCGCAACGTGCCGGACCTGCCCATCGCCCGATGGCCCCGGCTCGACGGGTCCTACCCGGACGGGCCCGGACCGGAGGTACGTACCCAGTCACAGCTCGCGCAGCTCGTAGCGCTCGGAAAAACGCTGCTCGTCATCCCTGCCTCCAGCCGTGCCTGGCAGTGGCCCGGTCACATCGCGGTGCCCGTCACCGACGCGCCGGACGTCACCACGGTGCTCGCCTGGTCGCCGAACAGCCACTCACCGGCGATCGCATCACTGGTCCGTTCAGCGGCCGAACTCCGCGACACCGCGCCGCCTGCACCGCAGACTGAGCGTTCCGGGAGTGCGCCCGCGGCCTGAATCGTTCCGGTCTGGTGGTCCACCCCGGCGACCAGGGCCGTGAGGCTCGACGCTGAATCCCCGCAGCGCCAAAGGCATCGGCCGGGGAATCCCGGGCATTCAGGGACTACCGGATCTTGCCCGCCACGGCACGCGTCGCGGACCGCACGGCGAGCGCGGTGCCGATGGCGTGGGTACGCGCGCGGAAGCCGGCTTTCCGCCGAAAACCGATCGAACGGCGTCCGGGGCCACGCCGCAACAGGTCCTGATAGAGATCCTGGTGCCGCTCGGCTATCAGTGCGGGATCGAAGCGGGCGGAGTTCTTCAGCGCCGCCTCGCCCATGCTCCGTCGCAGATGGTCGTCGCCTACGAGCTTCAGCAGGGCCTTGGCCATGCCGTCGACCTGGCCGGGCGGCACCAGGTAACCGTCGGCACCGTCATCGATGATCTCGCGTGGTCCGACAGGGCAGTCCGTGGAGACAACGGGAAGACCACACCGCATCGCCTCGACGATGGTCATACCGAACGACTCGCGATCAGAAGCCGAAGCGGCGATCGAACCTTTCACCCATTCCGGTTCGAGCGGATCGGCCTTGCCCATGAGATGCGTGTGCTCACCCAGTCCGAGTTCATTGATGAGGCTGCTGAGAGATTCCCTCTCATTTCCTGTGGTGTCACCTTCGCCGAAGATACGGAGCTGCCAGTCCGGGTATTTCTCGACCACCGCGGCGAACGCCTTGACCAGAATGTCGTACCGCTTGAGCGGAATCAGCCGTCCCGCTGCGACGATGGCCTTGCCGCCGCCGTCGGCAGGCGCGACGGAAGGCCGGGGAACGCTGTTCGGTATCGCCTCCACCCGTACGCCCGGCAAATCGAGCTGCCGATACGATCGGGCATCGAATTCGGACACTGTGGTGACGGCATCCAACAACTGGTAGTGATGACGTATCTCGTGCCGCAGCCGGAAACCGTGCCCTGAGAAGGTCAGGTGCTCCTGCCCCACGCGGATGCCGGCCGCACGCGACTGGCGAGCGATGTGCGCGTTGAGGCCGGGCCTCGTCCCGACGATCACATCGGCCTCCAGTTGCGACAGACAGTGGCCGATGCGGGAGTCCGTCAGACGGCTGTACTGCCTGTGCCGTCCGTCCGCGCGAGGGAAGATCCTTGCGGGCTCCGCATGCCGGGGGTCATCGCCCTCGAAATCGGCGGACGCGGCACGCAGATCCACAAGAGGGGTCAGTCCCACCTTCGCCGGCACGCCCATGACCGGAACATCGCGGTGCCGGAACACCGAGACGATTTCCACGTCATGCTGCTCGGCCAGAACCGAAGCGAGGTTGTACGTGGCTCTGATCGTGCCGCCGATGCCGTAGGCATTGTGAAGGAGAAAAACTATGTGCATGGCCGTTCAACCTCATAATGCATCGTGAATGTGAGCCGGTGAGCCGGTCGTGCCGGACCTGCTCGCGCGAAGGGGTAAACCGTCGTACAGGTCGGGCGGCCGGCAGGGCTGCTACCGGCGCCCCGAACCGAACACCACAACTGCGCCTGGTTCCGGCAGAGGGCGACAGAAGGAGAAATAGGCGGCAGAAACGGGGGAGCAGGGCATGGGAATGTTTCTTGTCAACGGAGCGGGTGTCCGGGCCGGGCAGCGGCAGCCCCGGTGGGCCAGGACACGACGAACTGACCGGGTGGTGCCGAAATCCCGATCGGGCCGTCATCCCTCCCGCGTTTGGCATGCTCGACGGGCGGCAGCGGCAAGGCTCGCGCAGCGCGGCTTCCCGACGCAGTGCCGGAAGGACTGGACGGCTGCATTCTGCGCACACCGACCCGAAGAAAACCTGAAGATCCGATACCGGCGCCCGGCCCGCCGCGCCCCTGAAGTTTTCTTAAGAAACCAGGACGAACGGTGTGCCAGGCTTATAGGTATGCGCCGCATTCTGCTCGTGGAGGACGATCCTCAGGTCGGCCCCGCCATCCGGCGGGGCCTGACCGCCGAGGGATACGCCGTGGACGTCGCCACCGACGGGGTCACCGGCCTGGCACTGGCACTGGCCGAGGAGCACGACGTCATCGTCCTGGACGTGATGCTGCCCCGCCTCCATGGCTACGGGGTGTGCGGCCGGCTGCGGGCCGCCGGCGTCACCACACCCGTACTGATGCTGACCGCGAAGGACGGCGAGCACGACGAGGCCGAGGGACTGGACACCGGCGCCGACGACTACCTCACCAAGCCCTTCTCCTACGTCGTCCTCCTCTCCCGGCTGCGGGCCCTCCTGCGGCGCGGCGGCCGCGCCGGCACCGCGTCCGTGCTGTCCCACGGGGATCTGTGGGCCGACCTGGCCACCCGCCGTGCCGGGCGCGGCACCACGGCCGTCCACCTCACCGGCAAACAGTTCGGTGTGCTCGTAGCGCTGATGCGTGCCGAGGGGCGGGTGCTGTCCAAGGGGGAGATCCTCGACGAGGTGTGGGACCCGGCCTTCCGTGGTGACGCCTCGATCGTGGAGGTGTACGTCTCCGCTCTCCGCCGCAAGATCGACACCCCTTTTGGAACCCGTTCGATCGAAACCGTTCGCGGCTACGGCTACCGCCTCGCCCCCACCGGGGGCACCAGTGGCTGAGCGCACCGTTCCGCCAGGACGCCCAGGACGCCCGGGACGCCCGGAACAGCCCGGCCGCACCGGGCGCGCCGACGAGAGAACACCCCCGCCCCCCGCACATCGCCCCCGAATCGGGGTGCTGCGATGGATGCCGACCGAAGCCCGGGCCGCGATCCTCGCGGGACTCGCCGCCTGCGTCGTCTTCACGGCCGGAGCGTGGTGGCTGCGCGGCCACGTCTACGACGAGACCCTCAGGCAAACCGCCCGCCTCGCCGCGGTGCAGGCCCGTACCACCGCGGCGACCGAGGCGACCACGGACCAGACCCACGTCTTCGAGCAGGGCTTCTGGCCCAAGATCGAGGTCGACGACAGCGGTCGTCTACGCCCTGCTGTCGGCATCGCCGTCACCCTGGACGGCCTCGCCGAACTCCTGCCGCCCGCCCCGCCCGACGCCGGCTCCAACTGGTCCCGTACCGTCACCCTCAGCGCCGAGCGGACCCGCCGCCTCGCGCAGAAGTGGCCCGCCCAGATCGAACCTGCCCTTCCCCAGGGAGACGATCCCGCTGCCGAGACCGTCCGGATGCGGGTCCGCCAGCGCATCGATCGCCTGCTCCACCGGGACCTGACCGCCGTAGCCGCCCGTTACACCCTCCCCGACCACCGCTGCACCGACCCGGCCGACGCGCCCGGCAGGTGTCGGCGCACCGTCTACCACCTGGTCCCGCCCGACGACGCCGACGCGGCTGTCGCCACCCTCGACACCCCCCTGAAAGCCGGCGTCCCGGCCGCGGCCCTGGTCGTGGCGGCCACGGCCTGGATCACCACACGCCGCTCCCTCAGGCCCGTCGAGGCCATCCGCGCGCAAGTGGCGGACATCACCGACACCACCGACCTGGACCGGCGGGTTCCCGTCCCGGTCGCCCGCGACCGGATCCGCGCTCTGGCCGAGACCACCAACACGACCTTGAACCACCTCGAAGAAGCCGCCGACCGGCAGCGCCGTTTCGTCGCCGACGCCTCCCACGAACTCCGCTCACCCCTCACGGCCCTGCACACCCAGCTCGAAATCGCCCTCGCCCACCCCGAACACCTCACCGACGCCGTCCACGACGCTCTCAGGGCCACCGACCGGCTCCGCCGCATCACCGACGACCTCCTCTACCTCGCCCGCCCCGACACCCCCGGCCCCGGGGAAGTCGTCGACCTGGTCGAACTCGCCCACGAACTCGCGCACGAATACGGTCACCGCGGCCAGCCGGTCGTGCTCGGGCCCTTCCCCGAGGAAGCACCCGCACGAGGAGACGCCCTCCAACTCCACCGACTCCTGCGCAACCTCCTCGACAACGCCCACCGGCACGCCGCCGACCGCGTCACGCTCACCGTCACCCCGCACGAGCACGGATGGGACATCTCCGTACACAACGACGGCACCCCACTCGCCCCCGAAGACCTGGAACGGGTCTTCGAACGCTTCACCCGCCTCGACGAGGCCCGCGGCCGCGACACCGGCGGGAGCGGCCTGGGCCTGGCCATCGCCCGCGACATCGCCCACCGTCATCACGGCACCCTCACCGCCCACACCCACCACCCCCGCCCCGGCACCACCTTCACCCTCCACCTCCCCGCCACCCACGACGCCGGCTGATCGCCCCCACCAAGCAGCCGCAGACTTCCGTCGAAGAGCCCGCCCTTGCCCCTGACGTCGACGTCAGGGCTTACCTTGCGTCTTCAGAGCCGGTCCAGGGCTCGCTGTACCACACGCGAAGGGGTGGAAGAGAACAGTGGATCCGCTTCAGGAAAAGGCTGCCATCGCGGGTACGGAGCCGACTGCTCGGACGGCCGTCATCCTGGCCGGCCGGGTCTTCGTCCCTGCCGGTGACGTCGAAACGTTCATCACCGAGGCGCAGGCGACGTACCCGATCGCCGCGGCGAACCCGGGAAACGTGCTGATCTCGTTCTGCGTGGAGGACGCGGCGACCGGAACCGTCACGGTGCTGGAGCAATGGACGTCCCAAGAGGCGCTCGACCGGCACCTGAGCACGCCGGAGGTCAGGGCGCTCTTCGCCGAGTGGAGCCCGCGCATACGCAACGAGGTGCGCAAGTTCGACGCGCTCAACGAGCGAGACCCCGGGCCTGAGACACCGGTGTCCGGACTGGACCACCTCGGCAGGCAACGACGCCTCATCACGCGCGCCGGCCGCGACGTGCCGAGCCGCCGGGGGAGTGGCGCTGCCTCCTCCTCAACGTGGCAGCCACTCCGGCCGCGAACTGCCGAGCCGAGGTGTGGCCTTCGACCAGCGTGGCGCGGTTTCGCTCATCCGGATGACGGGACCGAGACTCTTGAGATCGCCGTAGGCGGTCCCCTCTTCGGTTACGGCGTAACGCTCGAACTCGTCAGCGGTCAGGCGGCCCGGAGCCTCGGTGAAGTCCTCGACCAGGCCCTGGCGTTGCAGGAGCGTCGCGGACTGACAGAGCGAGACCTGTACGTGATACGAGCCGCCCTCGCGCGCACGCCGGGCGAGGGCGAGCAGGGCACCGTAACCGCCCAGGAATCCGGTGAGGAAGTCGCAGAGGTACACCGGTGTCAGCTGCGGCCGGCCGCCGTTCGCCGCGTCTCCCTGAAGGGTGCAGGCTCCGGTGACTGCCTGCGCGACCTGGTCCCACCCCGCGCGCATCCCGAAAGGGCCGCCCGGACCGAAGCAGTTGACGCTCACATACACCATCCCCGGGCGGAGCCGCGCGAGGTCGTCGGGGCCAAAGCCGTGCGCCGCCATACGATGTGGCCGGTACCCCTCCACGAAGACATCCGCTGCCGCGGCCAGCGCGCGCAGCCGGACGGCTTCCTCCGCCTTGGTGTAATCCAGGTAGGTACTGCGCTTGCCGTGGCTGGTGTCGCGGACGAAGGGCGTCACCTGCGGCAGCTGCGGTGCCGTCACCATCAGTACGTCGGCCCCGTGCTCGGCCAGGCTGATGGCGGCCGTGGGACCGGCGAGGATCCGGGTGAGGTCGAGCACCCGGACTCCGGACAACGGCTCGGCGGCGCGAGCCCCGCCGGGCAGGGGCTCGGCGGGGCTGTCTCCGATCTTGGAGATCTCCACGACCGGACGCGAAGCGAGGTGGAGGCCGTGCGGGTGCGCCCGCCATTCCTCCGGCGTGCGCACCACCCCGCCGCACGCTTCGGCGGCAGCGACGGCCTCCTCAAGATCGTCCGCCTTCCACCTGCGGACCGCGGCCCGGACCGACGCGGGCGTGGGTTCGCAGCGCAGCACGTCCAGCACCCGCCGTTCGAGGTGCGGAAGGTTGAAGTGCGGCAGGAACCAGCGGTCGTCGGCGGTCCGCCAGGGCTGTGTGAGCGCGACCATGTGCTCGACGTCGGGAGACGGCGGCGCGGGCCGGTACTCGCCGTCGGCGCCGCGTACGAGCGTCATGTCCTCGCCGCCGAGGGCGGTCGCGGCCGCGGCGCGCACGTCGACCGCGATCCTCTGGCGGCGGCCGGTGCGCAACTCCCACAGATCGTTGGCCGCGACCGCGCGGGCGGCCAGCGCGTCGGCGAGCGCCCCACCGATCCGGAACGGTGAAACGAAGAGTGGGTCCGACCCGGTGATCGTGACCTCGCCGACGGCCGGTCGTGGGCCGTCGCGCAGCGCCATGAGTTCGTCGTACGCGCCTGCATTCCTGGGGTTGACGGCGTCCATGTGTTCCTCCTTCCTTACCGGCGTGCTCAGGCCTGCCGGGTCGCGTCGACCACGATGCGGCCGGTGCCGTTCCCGGCGAGGAGTTCGGCGGCCGCTTCCTGGGCGTGGGGGAGGGGGACGACGCGGGTGACGGTGTCGAGGAGCGCGGGGCGCAGGTGGCGCGCAAGGCATTGCCAGGCCGCTTCGCGACGGCTGACGGGGGTGCGGACCGAGTCGATGCCGACAAGGCAGATGCCGCGCAGGATGAACGGCAGGACGTTGCCGGGGTATTCGGCGCCCGCGGCGAGTCCGCAGGTGGTGGCGACGCCGGAGTGCTGCAGGCCGGCCAGCGCACCGGCGAGGACACTTCCTCCGGCCGCGTCGATCACGCCTGCCCAGCGCTGTTTGCCCAGCGGCCGGCCGGGAGAGGTGAGTTCCGCCCGGTCGACGATGCGGGCAGCTCCCAGTGCCGTGAGATGCCCGCCGAGCGCGTCGCGACGTCCGGTGGCGGCGATGACCTCGTAACCGGCTCCGGCGAGCAAGGCCACGGCGATCGAGCCGACGCCGCCACCGGCACCGGTCACCAGCACCGGCCCGTTCTCGGGACCCGCACCGTACCGTTCGAGCGCGAGGAGGCTCAGAGCCGCGGTGAACCCGGCCGTGCCGATCGCCGCGGCCTGCCGCGGGCTGAACGGGTCGGGTACGCGGACGAGGTCGTCGCCGTTGACCACGGCCAAGCCGGCCAGCCCGCCGTGCAATTCTTCACCGAGCCCGGCGCCGTCCAGGGTGACCAGGTCACCTTCCCGCCAACGGGGGTGCCGGGAGGCGAGCACTTCCCCGGTGACGTCGATGCCGGCGACGAGCGGATGGCGGCGGACCACGCCGGGCCGGCCTTGCAGAGCGAGAGCGTCCTTGTAGTTGATGCTGGAGTAGTGCACCCGCACGCTCGTGTCGAGATCGTCCAGCATCTCGGTGTCGAGCTGTTCGTACGTCGCACGCGGCCCGTCCGCAGTGTCCCGCACGATCCAGCCGGTGAATGACGTCATGCCGTGTCCCCGTCCTCTCCTGGTCGGTCGTCCTTCGATTTCCACGGTAGGAAGCCGCGATCCGTGAGGGAAATGCCTGTCGCTGCCTGGCTATGCGCGCTGGGCATAGCGGCTGAGGGCCCTTTAGGCTGCGGGGTATGGAGGTAGAGCTGCGGCATCTGCGCGCGTTCGTCACGGTCGCGGAACGGCGTACGTTCACGGCCGCCAGCCACGAGCTGCTGATCACCCAGCCGGCGCTGTCCCGTACGGTCCGGCAACTGGAGGAGACGGTCGGGACACGGTTGCTGGACCGCACCCCGAACGGCGTCGAACTCACCGAAACGGGCGGGGAGTTGTACGAGCGGCTGCGTGGTGTACTCCGCGACCTCGACGCGGCCCTGGCCGCCGCGGGCGGGCATGCCGGGCTGCGGATCGGCTTCCAGTGGGCCTTGCCCGACCCGTGGACCAGCGACCTGCTGGCCGCCTTCGAAACCGCCACGGGCGCGAGGGCGACCCTCCTGCGGCGCGACGACATCGTCGCCGCCCTGCACTCGGGCGATGTCGACGCCGCACTGGTACGCGGCGACGTCCATGCCTCCGGCGTCACCGGCGCACCGCTGTTCCAGGAGGACCGGCTGGCCGCGGTGGCCGCCGGATCACCGCTCACGGCCGGCGGCGAGCTGGACTGGTCGGAGCTGTCCGCGCACCCCCTGGTCGTCAACACCGTCAGCGGCGCGACGAGCCCGGACGACTGGCCGCCGGAGAACCGGCCGGCGCAGGTGGTCGAATGCGGCAGCTACGACGAATGGCTCGCCATCATCGCCGCCGGCCGCGGCATCGGCTCCACCACCACCTCAGCCGCCCGGACCCACACCCACGCCCGCGTCACCTACCTGCCCCTGCGGAACGCCCCCCAGGTCGCCCTCCACCTGCTGTGGCCGACCCGGCGCACGGGCGACCCACTCCTGCGGCGCTTCCGCGAACTTGCCCATGCTCCTGCCTGAGACTCGCAAGGGGCGGGGAGCGGTGGTTCATGCTGTGGGGGAGTGGCGGGGCGGAGCGTCGGCAGTGCGGGCCGTTGCCCTCGCCGGGCCCGGCCCGTCGGCGTAGGGAGTGGAGCATGCGGCGCGGCCGTCGCCAGCCCCCGGGCCCGGATTCCCGCGATGCCAGACTGTTTCCGTGAGTGAGCACAGCACAGCAGATACAGGCACGGGCGGGGGCGCAGGGCGGGAGAAGGCTAACGGCCCACGGGCGGTGCGCCGCGGTCGGCCGCCCCGGCTCTCCCGCGACCGCGTCATCGAGGCAGCCCTGGACATCGTCACCAGGGAAGGCAGCCGGGCGCTGACCATGCGCCGGGTCGCCGAGGCGCTGGGCAGCGCCCCGATGAGCATCTACCGGCACGTACGGGACAAGGACGAACTCCTGGTCCTCCTCCTGGACCGCATCGTGGCCGGCCTGCCCCGGCCCGCACTGCCCGACGAGCCCCGCGCCCGCCTCCTCGCCCTGCTGACCTGGCAGCACGACGAACTGGCGGCCCGACCCTGGATCGTGGACGTGCTGGGACGGGGCGACCTGATGGCCCCCTCGGTCCTGTGGCTCCTGGAGGAGATCTACACCGCCTGGCACGCCTGCGGCCTGTCGCTGGAGGAGGCGGCCACCGCCAACCGGATCGTCTGGAATTTCCTCCTCGGCGACCTCACCCAGCACGCCGACCGCCCCGCGGACCGCGCTCCGTACCAGGTGAGCGTGCCCGCCGAGGCGGACCCCGCCCAGTACCCCACGGTGGCCGCGCTGCGCTCGTACTGGCGGTCCGCGGACCGCCGCGACCACTTCGGCGACGACCTCGCCGTGCTGGTGACCGCCCTGACGGCGAGCGCTGGCCGAGGCCGGTGATTGACCCTGCGCGTACACGTACGCAAAATGAAGACATGGACACCCTCGCTGTGCTCTACCGTCGCTGGCTCCGCGACCTGTGGCACGGAGACTTCTCCGCCGCCGAGGAGATCTTCGCCCCCGGCATCGTCGGCCACTGGCCCGCCTTCGACGTGCACGGCCCGCAGGGAATGGCCGACCAGGTCCGCCAGTCGTACGACTACTTCGACGACATCAA
Source organism: Streptomyces sp. NPDC045470 (assembly GCF_040646595.1). NCBI lineage: Bacteria > Bacillati > Actinomycetota > Actinomycetes > Kitasatosporales > Streptomycetaceae > Streptomyces > Streptomyces sp. NPDC045470. The sequence goes on along the minus strand of NZ_JBEZAN010000009.1, from coordinate 19,340 downwards.
GGTCACCATGGATGTCGGTCCGGTCGTCGGCGACGGCCTGGTGGCGGCACACTGGACCTTCCACGGCACATACCGCGGCGGCATCCCGGGTGCCACCGCCCCGGCCGGCGCCCGCATCTCCTTCGCCGGGCAGGACATCTTCCGCGCCGCCGACGGCCGCTTCACGGAGTACTGGGTCGTCTCGGACGGCCTCGGCATGATGACCGCGCTCGGCGCCGTCTGACACCTCGGCCGCGGCGCCACCGCCCACAACACGCGACATGTACGACGACTGCCGCGGCACCCCAGGCCCCGCCAGGCAACGACCAGGAGGCGGCGCTGCGCGCGGCGTACGAGCAGCACGTACCCGGCATCACCAGCCTGGCCCGCGCTGCGCACCGCCCGGCGCCACCGACTCGGGATTCCCGGCCCCGGTCGGCAAGCGCGGCATGCAAGTTGCGCCTCAATCCCTCCTGATGCCCCACAGCTTGTCGTTGCCCTTGCCGCCGTGAACCCGGGCCCAGGCCTGGACCACGGCACTGCCGGAGCCAAGGGCCCCACGCCTCCCCCTCTGGCGGAGAGGTCCGGAGTCAGCTCGGCTGTCGTCCCGTGGCGGTTCACCGAGTGGCCGGCTGGCGTCCCGGTGTGCTGCGAGAGTGCGTCCACGGGCAAGCCCATCACCTTCCCCATACAGCCCGGCTCGGGTTCGTGCCCTCCGGCCGCGGCTCCCCTTCAGGCCTGCCCTGCCCCTACTGCGGAGAAAAGACCACCCCCAGGACGGGGGCTGGGCGACCAGCGGGAAGGGAGTGCCTGTGACGGTGCGTCCGCCACACTGCGCCGGCCCGGACGCCACAGCGCCCCGGACCTCTTGATCCGGGGCGCCGCTGTCTGCCGGGTCAGACCAGGAGAAACCCCGCGGCGGTCACCGCGCCGCAGGACGCGCCGGCCACGGTCTGCGCGACGGTGTGGTACGTCAGCGCGACCCGGGACCAGCACACCGCGATGGTGAGCAGGTAGGCCAGCAGCCACCAGGGCGAGTGCACGACGGCGAGCAGGGCGGGGACCGCGGCGGCGACGGCGGAGTCCACGGAAATCTTCCAGACCGTGTTGACGGCCAGGAGGACCACGGTCATGACCCACAGGGCGAGCATGGCCACGAGGATGCCGGACGGGGCGTGGCCGAGGACCATGACGAGCGCCCCGAGCCCGACGGACGCCAGGATCACCAGGAAGATGGGGCCGCGCTTCGTACGGTCGACGACGTGCCGGTCACCCCAGGTACCGCGCTTGCGCTGCCACTCGATGTACCCGGCCGGTATGAGCCCTGCGCACAGCGCGCCGAGCAGGCCCCACAGCAGGCCGGTCCAGTCGCCCGCGGCCGCCAGGCCGATGCCCGACATGCCCACCACGAGGACGTTGCGGGGCTGGAGCGTGTCGGTCACGGCGCGCGCGGCCGTCGTGGTCGAGGTGGTGGTCGTCATACAACTGTCTCCGCGGTGTTGAGCAGGTCGTGCACCTGTGTCCGGCCATAGTGGCGGGGCGGTGTTCCGGCACAGTCACCGGGGGCGCTGTTGTATTCGGGCGGGCCGCCCGCGTTGCGGCGCAGGCGCATGATGCTGCCCCGCCCAAGACGTCAGCGGCCCGCCATGGTCGACCCCAGCCAGAAGGCCCCAGTCATGGCCGGTCCACCCGCTCACCCAGCCGACGGCAGAACTCCTTCGGCTTCCTGTCGGCTCGCGGACCAGCGTGCGGGCGGCAGTGGCAACTGCTGAAGGTCGTCGTCGGTGATCGGGGCGACGCGCTCACCGGTGCCACACCCGCGGCCGGCCACTTCCGTCGGCGCCTCGGCCTCACCTTCCAGGGAGCAGGTGGGCTGGTAGCGTACGCGTCCGCCATCGGTCTTGTGCACGCGGACGAAGGAGACGGACGGCCCGCGGTCGGTGGCGGCGTGCAGGGAGGTCGGCACGGTGACCAGACCGAAGCTCAAGGCGCCCTGCCAGAGCGAGTGCGGCATAGCTGATCTGCCCTCTCGCTGGGCTTTCAGCCCAGGCCGGGCCCGGCCTACGCGCACGCCAGCCGGTTCACGGCTCAGTCCCTGCCCGTCCGCAGGTGCCGACGAACGCGTCCCCGGATGCACCGTGCCGTCTCCGCTGCGCGCGTTTCCACTCTCCGAACGCAAGTCGCACGCGCTGCATACGCGTTTCGTACGCCCAACGTACGCGATTCGTACGCTTCATGGGTAGGGTGTCGGCCAGGAGGTGTTCCATGTCCGAGTTGTTCGACGCGGTCGACGCCCTGCTCGCGTCTCGCGCCAAGCTGCCGCTACCGGCGGAGCGCAAGCGGCTGCGTGCCGCGCACGGCCTGACGATCGACGAAGTGGCCACCGCGCTGAAGGTGCGCCGGGCCACGGTGTCCGGCTGGGAGTCCGGCAAGACCGAGCCCCGCCCGCCGGAGCGCGACGCCTACGCCCGGCTGCTGGACAAGCTCGCGGAGCTTTACCCCGCCGAGGCCACTGCGCCCATTCAGGACGCTGCGGAGTCGGCTACGTTCACCACCGCACCCGCCCCGGCAAAGGCGCAGACCCTGTCCACGGGCCAGGCACCCGACGCTGCGGACATGACCGTGACCGAGAACATCCAGGCCCCTGCCTCCGCTCCCGTCGCCGCTGCTCCGGCGGCCGCGCCGCATCCGGCGCACACCACCAGGCCGACATCGTCGACGTCGCGCCGCCCGAGTGCGAAGAAGACGGCCGCGGCCCCGGCCCCGGCGGGGGAGATCGACCCGCGTTTCGAGAACGGCCCGCTGGCGGTCGTCGACGTCGAGGGCGGGAAGGTGCTGGCGTACTGCGTCGGCGGCCTGGTCCTGGAGGTGCCCGCGAAGTCCCTGCCGTCTCTGGTGGACTGGACACTCAAGGAGGCGAAGCTCGGGCAGCCGAAGCTGTCCGGTCCGGGCAAGCCGGCCGACCCGCTGATCGTGCTCACCGAACCCGCGCTGGAGCGGTACGGCCTGCCCGTCGCCCTCACGGAGGAGGAGCGCCACGCCGGGCGGATCCCGGAGGGCCACAAGGTCGTCAAGCAGTTGGCCCGCGCGCAGTGGAAGTTGACGAAGCGCGGGTTCGGGCCGTGGGCGCGGATCTACCGCCCCGCGCAGGGCTCGGAGCGGGCCTGCGTGCAGCTGTGCATCCCGTCGTGGAACGCGCTGGACACCCGGCACTGGGGCCCGGCCGGGCAGCTTCCGCCGGCCGAGCTCGCCCGGGTGCTGGGCGCGTACGCGTCCCGGGTGATGACGCCGCGCGGTTCCACCGCCGTCACCGGCCTGGAGCTGATGACCGCCCTGCACCCGCCCACCTACGCCGTGCGCGACGAGGAGACCGGTTTGCTGCGGCAGGCCGACGACAAGACCCCCGGTTCGCTGGGCAAGGACCCGGTCGACCCGGCGCCGTGCGAGGCCCCCGACGGCCATCCGGTCCTCAAGGACCTGCCCCGGTTCCACGTCCGCGGCCCAGGCGAAAAGCTGTTCGAGGAGGCATACGACTGGGCGCGGCCGATGACCGACGAGGAGTGCCTGCGCCGCAACCTCGTGGGCCTGGACGTGAACATGGCCTTCGCCGCCGGAGCCAACGGCCTGAACGTCGGTCTCGGCGAGGCGACGCACGTCACGAATCCGGCGTTCGATGCGAAACTGCCCGGCTCGTGGCTGGTCGACCTGAGCCATGTCGACATGTCGAAGGTGAAGGCCGGCAAGGAGTGGGTGGAGCTGGACGGCAGCCTGCTGCCCTCCCCGTTCACGCCGAAGGGCGAGCGACCCGAGGGCCCGGCCTGGTACGCGACGCCCACCGTCGCGTACGCGGTGGAACTCGGCTACGAGGTGCGCCCGATCGAGGCGTGGGTGCGCTACGAGAACGGCCGTTACCTGGACGGCTGGTACAACCGGCTCCGTGACGCCTACCTCGCCACGATGGCCGACCTCGGCGTCGACGCCGGCCTCGCCCCGGCCGACTTCCTCGCCGCGATGGACGGCTACAAGGCCCGCGACCCGGAGCTGGCGATCGTCACCATGGCGATCAAGGCGACGGTCAAGGGCGGCCTGGGCAAGCTCCGCGAGCGGCCCCGCGGCGAGGGCTGGCGGCCGGGCGAGCCGTGGCGCGCCCTGTCCCGCCCGACCTGGCGGCCGGACATCCGCGCGGCCGTCATCTCCCGCACCCGGATCAACCTGCATCGCAAGATCATCAAGCACGCGGCGTTCACCGGGCAGTACCCGGTCGCGATCCTGTCCGACTGCGTCGTCTACGCGGTCAACGGCGAGAGCCCGCTGGACTTCCTGCCCTACCGGGAGGGCAAGCCGCTGCCCGGCGGCTTCAAGCTCGGCATCAACCCCGGCCTGGTCAAGCACGAGGGCACCCAGTCCGTCCTGTGGGGCGAGGAGGTCCGGGACCGGTTCAACGCGCCGGAGCTCAACCTGGCCCGGTACATCAAGGACGGCACCGTCACCGATGTCGACAACGGAGAGTAGGAGAGGGCCACGATGAGCCTGATCGGGGACGGCCTGGAGAAGGCGGTGCAGAAGGCGTTCACCCGCCCGGCGCCCAAGAGCGCGGGCGCGCAGATGCGATACCTGGTCAAGCAGCTCAAGGGCACGAAGGCGGTCGCCCAACTGCTGCGGGTCTCCCAGCGCACCGTCGAACGGTACGTGAAGGACCAGATCAAAAAGCCCCGCCCGGACCTCGCCGCGCGCCTGGAGCGCGAGGTGAAGAAGCGGTGGCAGCCGCAGATCCGGGCGAAGGCCAAGGCGCAGGCGGCGAGCACGGGCGGCATCGTCATCGACGCCCGCGCCCGCATGGGCTACACCGCGCCGATCGGATCGACCGACCAGGACCGCATCCGGCACCTGACCGTCGCCCTGCCGCCCGTCTACGCCGCCCGCCTCTTCGAGGCCCAGGAGGCCGGGGCCGGTGACGCCCGTCTCCAGGAGATCGCGGCCGAAGCGCTCAAGGAGGTGTACTTCCAGGACGGCGGCCGCCGCGCCGGAAGCCTGGAAGAAGTCCGGTTCACGGACATCGAGCACCTGGAGTTCGACCTGTAGCAGCCGCGCCCCGAACAGCCTGCGAGCCCCGTGACTGGGCGCGCGAGTTGGCGAGTGAGCGCGCGAGTTGGCGACTGGAGCGGGCGGCGCCGACGGCTGGGGTGAGCTGGGTGGCGTAGTCGTCCTTCCCCGTGAGCTGGGCGAGGTTGGCCTCGTCGGCCAGGGCTCGGGCGACCTCGTCGGGAAAGGGGTGCCGGGCGCGCAGCGGCGAGAAGGCTGTGGCCGCGGCCGTCCAGGCTTTGTGCGCGCTGTGGTGGTCCAGCGGCCCGCCGCGACCGTGCCGGGTGCCCGGCCAGGCCGGTGTGAAGGTGCGGGGCCTACGTGGACACCCGCCGGGAGCTGGACGGGACGGCCTGCGTCTGGCGTCGCGCGCGGTCTACGTCCCGCTGGGTGGGTTGATGCGCAGCGAGGGCGGACAGCGCTCGCTCTGTCCGTCCTCGGTGCCGGGGCCCGGGCACTCTCTGTCGGGCCCCGGGGCATGGTCACATCACCGCGTCGGTCTGCAGCGGGCCCGCGGTGATGCGGAGTGTGCGGACGCGGACCGGCGCTTCCTGGTCGAGATAGAAGATGTGCATGAACGGGGCGCGCACCACCTGGTCCGGCGCGCTCTTCTTGGCCATGGTGGCTTCGCCGCGCAGCAGGCGGACGCCGTTGCCCGCGGCCCAGTACTCCAGGACCTCGTGGTTGATGTGCAGTGGCTCGTCGAGCTTGACGAAGAACGCCTTGATGGCCTCGACGCCGTGGATGTGCTCGGTGCCGAAGAACATGTCGGTGTCCTCGGTCAGCGGCGCGAAACCCTCACCGAACTCCAGGGTGTCGATGGCGTCCATGAACTTCAGGACCCAGTCGGGTACGGCCGTCGCGGTTGTGGTGTCTGCCATGTGGCTGGTCTCCTGATCAGGCTGCTGCGGGCAGGGAAGCGAGGAAGGCGGCGACCTCGGCGTTGACACCTTCGGGGTTCTCGCGAGCGGCGAGGTGGCCGGTGTGCTGGAGCACACGGAAGGTGCTGCCCTCGATGGCGTCCGCCATCTTCCGCACCACGTGGACCGGGAACTGGCTGTCCTCCTCACCGGCGATGATCAGGACGGGCACGTTCCTGATGGTGTTCAGGCGGCGATGCTCGTCCTTGCGTCCTATGAGGATGCTGCGCAGCGCCCATGCGACCGACTTCGGGTCGTTGCGCAGAACGAACTCGGTGAACTCCATGAACTCCGGGTTGGTGGCCTCGGCGGTGGGGCCGGCGAAGGCTGCTTTGGCCGCCTTGGCGGCCAGCGGCGGCATTTTCGCGTGCAGCGCGAGGAAGGTGGACAGCGCGCTGGCCCAGAGGCTCTCGACCGTCGTGGGCAGGGAGGCGGTGCAGTTGATACCGACCGCCGCCGCAGCCCGGTGCGGGTGGTGGGACGGAAAGACGCCGGCGAGCATGCCGCCCCAACTGTTGCCCACCAGGAGGCACTTGTCGACGCCGAGCGCGTCGAGGATCTCGACGAGCGCGTCGGAGCAGTCCTTGAGGTCGATGATCTTGCGCAGTGCGTCGGACCTGCCGTGTCCAGGGCTGTCGATGAGTATGACGCGGTGGGTCGGGGCGAAGTGCTCGTACTGGTACTGCCACATGGTGCCGTCCATCATCAGGCTCGGCCAGCACACCATGGCGGGGCCGTCCCGACGGCCGCCGACGCGCACGTTGATCAGGCCCAGCGAGGTGGGGATCAGCCGCTCGGTAACTCCTTCAAGCCAATTCGTGGTCATGATCGGTCCTCTCCGTGACCGGGAGACGTTCAGCAACTAGTACCGTAACGCTACTAGTTGCAAAACGCTACTACGAGGTCCCGGGGTGAGGTTCTCAGTCGCTCGGCGCCGTGGGAGCCGGCTCTCCCCGCCGGCCGGCACTGTCCTCCTCGGCGGCCGTCGGGCGCAGGGTCGAGGCCTCGACCGGCTGGTGACAGCTGCTGCACGCTAGGTACGGATTGGTCGGGTTGCCGCACGTCGTGTGCATGAGCGGGTGGTCCGTGGTGTCGGTGTCGGTCGCGTGGGTCTCAGCCCAGCGTGTGACGGCCGCGATGGCGGGGACGACGAGCTCGCGGGCGCTGTCGGTGAGCGCGTACTCGTACCACGGCTTGTCGGGTCGGTAGGCGCGCTTGGTGAGCAGGCCCAGCTCGGTGAGGCTGTTGAGTCGTGCGGTGAGGATGTTCGCCGAGATTCCCAGAGCTCGCTTGAGTTCACCGAAGCGGCCAACGCCGAAGAACACCTCCCTGAGGATCTGATAGTTCCAGCGCTCGGAGATGGCGGCCAGGAACTCCTGCCCGTGCTGGAAGTTGACGCGGCTCCCGTGGTCGGGCACGGCTTCTCCTCTTCGGTGATCCGGTGTGGTTTCAAATCAGAAGTAGTTCCACGATGTTACTACCTGTAGCGTCGGCTCGTCGTTGTCGCCTCCTCCTCCGCCATCGCGCCCGGTGCGCTGCCTGGCGGCGCCATGCACCACCTCTTCACCGGCAGGCAGGTCGCCGACAGGCTGAGCGCGGCCGCGTCCGCGCTGATAGCCGCCGCCGTCGCCGTGGGCGTGCGGGCCGCTGCGGACGCGTCGGCCGCCTACGCCTCCGCCCGACAGGCCCGGAGGTCGGGTTGAGGCAGGAGTTGTGCCGGTAGGGGTGGACGGGTAGCGGCAGGACCACTGTGGGCCCGGTGTCGGCGGAGGCGGTGGCGTCCTGCTCGGTGGCAGTCCGGCCACGCCGGCGGCGACGATGAGCTGGGCGAGCGCGGACAGGAGGGGCCTGGGCCGGCGCAGATGCAGATTCTCGGTCGCCTCCGCCCCTTGCCCCGGCCTGGAGCCGATCGGTGTACGCGGGGCCGGTCGACGCCCCCAGCTCCACCTGAGACGTCGCGGCCAGGAACTGGAGGTCCGCTTCGGTGGAGATTGACAAGCCGCTCAAGGTCGGCGAAACCGTCCGCCTCTGGGACCATCAGCCAGAGGACCACTCACGGCCACCGTGCACCGTGGTCAGAGACAGGGCGCCGGAGCCAAGACACACTTCACGGGAACCGGCCGCGGGTAGTCATGGAGGCGGTGCTGATGGCCGGTCATGCGCCGTACAACATCGGGGTGGCCCTGACCGGGGGCCTGGCACCGGCGCCGTACAACCGCCGTGCGCTGCGGGTGAAGTGGCGGCAGGTCCGGAGGCCGCCCGCCACCTCGCAGGATCTCAACCCCGGCGGAGGGGAAGCACTGCCGCCCAGCCGGCCTGGCCGCTGGACCGCGTGTGCGGCGTTGAGGACGACTGCCCCGTCAGCCAGGGCGGCATCGGCCACCACCTCGCACAGTGTCCGGCCCGTGGCAAGGTCGTGCACCGCGAGAATGGCCTCTACCGTGGCCGGCCGCCACCGGCCGGCGAGGAGCAGCCCCTTCTCCACACGGCCGAGGACGTCGTGCGGCGGGACTGTCTCCACGGAACTCACCCACCTGCGGGGCGCTGTATGGCTCGTTCACCGGAAGCGCACGAAGAGCGGGCCCTCGCACCGAAGGGGAGGGCCCACCCTGCGTGCGTCCGTACGCCGCTGCCGACGGGCCGTGGACAGATGCGCAGGTGTATCAGCGCAGCGCGGCGATCATGTCTTCGGCCAGCCTGGCACTGGAGGCGGGGTTCTGGCCGGTGAAGAGGTTGCCGTCGGTGATGTTGTGCTGCTGGTATGCCGCCCCTTCGACGTGGTCCGCGCCCAGCTCCCGCAGACGGGAGGCCAGCAGCCACGGAGCCCCCTCGGCGGTGCCGAACAACTGCTCCTCCTCGTCGGTGAACGCCGTCATCCTGCGGCCGGCGAAGAGCCAGTTGCCGTCCTCGTCCTTGGCGCTGAGCAGCGCGGCCGGACCGTGGCAGACCGCGCCGATGAGCTTTCCGTCCTTGTCCGCCTCGGCCAGCAGACGGCCCAGGTCGGCGTCCTGGAAGAGGTCGACGACCGGGCCGTGGCCGCCGGGCAGCACCACCGCGACGTAGTCGTCCATGCCGACCTCGCCGAGCTTCAGCAGCGGGCCGAACTCCTCCAGCGCCTTCTGGGCGTGCGCCACGTGGCGGCCGCATTCCTTCCCCGCGACCGCCGGGTCGGCGCTGTGCTCGTCCAGTGGCTGCAGCACCCCACCCGGAGAAGCGAAGTCGACCGTGTAACCGGCCTCCACGAACTTCTCGTGCGGAGCAGCCAGCTCCTCCGCCCAGTAACCCGTCGGGTACTGCGATCCGTCGGTGCGTTCCCAGACGCTGGCGGCCGACATGACGATGAGAATCTTGCCCTTGCTCATGAACGAGTTCCTTTTCCGTGAAGAGACATCCGGAGCAGGCGGCAACCTGCTCCGGGAAAATCAGTGGCCAGGCATGACGCAATGGCGACAGGTGCAAAGCAGCGCCGACCGTGATCCCGCTCATCGGCCGCCCGTCCGGGGAACGCCATGACCGCCCCTTGGTGCCGTGCGCGTGCCGCACTCCGTCCTCCGCCACCCGCCAGCAGGACGTACCTCCAGCATGGCCTGCCGCCGGCTTCCGCAGACGCCCCTGGCAGGCCCTGCGCAACAGCGGACCCGGCAGACTAGGACTCACAGGCCCACGCGGGAAACACCCACACTTGCGATACTGCGTGGCATGGCCAACAACAACCGTGAGCTGGGGAGCTTTCTGCGGAAGGCGCGCAGTCAAGTGGACCCCGAGCAGGCTGGTCTACCGCCGGACAGTCGTACGCGGCGTGTTCCGGGCCTGCGCCGTGAAGAGGTCGCCCGCCTGGCGGGTGTGTCGACCGACTACTACGCCCGGCTCGAACAAGGACGCCCGATCGCCCCGTCGCCCGGCGTCGTGGACGCGCTCTGCCGCGCCCTGGGCCTCGACGAGGCGGGACGCACCTACCTTCACACCCTCGTCGGAGTGACGACCGCGCCGTCACGGCGTCAAAGCCCGAGCGTGCAAAGGCTCCGCCCCGGCCTGCACCAACTCGTCGACGCATTCGACGGCGAACCGGTCCTGGTCCTCGGCCGCCGCAGCGACGTCCTGGCGGCCACCCGGATGGCCAAGGCCCTGTTCACCGACTTCGACCAGATGCCCGTCCGACACCGCAACTACGCACGCTGGATGTTCCTCAGCGAGGAACCCCGGTCCTTGTTCGTCGACTGGGAGGACCAGGCACGGGCCGCCGTGGAAAGCCTGCGCCTGGAGGCGGGACGAGACACGGAGGACCAGGCCACGAGCGACCTCATCGCAGAGCTGCGCGGAAAAAGCACGGAATTCGACCACTGGTGGGAAAAGCACCGGGTCCACCAGCGCACCCACGGTTCCAAACGCCTCCGCCATGCCCTGGTCGGTGAACTGACCGTGGAGTACGAGACGCTGACCCTGCCGGGAGACCCCGACACCACCTTCTTCGTCTACACCGCGGAACCCGGCTCGTCGTCCGGACAAGCACTCGACCTCCTGGCCATGTGGTCCCTCACCGGCACCGGAACACCCCGGGCCGGCACAGCCCAAGAGCGCGATTGACACGGGTTTTCGTCCCGTACCCGGCGGCTTCGTCCCACGTGAGTCCGGTGCCGGCGGAAGTGATGCACAGCCTCGCTGGTCCGCGCCCCGGTCGGCCAGGCAGCCGATTCGCCGTGGTGGCGGCCTGCTCGTCGCGTCCACGGAGCACCCGTAGGGCAACACCTCCAGTTCCCTCAACCGGGGCATCAGGCGTGGCCTGCCCGGCCTTCACACACGGATCATTGGACAGGGTGCTTCCCCAACCGCCCTGCCCCGCCGGGACCCCGCGCACGAGGTCCGAAATGGTGTGAGGCCGCTTCTCATAGGGTGAGTTGAACAGACAGGCTCGGGAAGCCTGTCGCCGAGGAAAGGACCCTGGAGCCGATGGAGCCGAGCGATCTCGTATGGCATGACGCGGTCGGCCTCGCGAGCCTGATCTCAGCGGGCACGGTGAGCGCCGTCGAGGTGGTGGCCGCCCATCTCGACCGGATCGAGGCGGTGGCAGACCGAGTGAACGCCTTCGTGACCGTGCTCGGTGAGCAGGCTCTGCACGCCGCAGAGCGACCGGCCGGCGGCCCGCTCAGCGGAGTCCCCTTCACGGTCAAGGACTCCTTCGACACCGCAGGGGCCCCCACCACCTGGGGGTCGAGGCTCTTCGCCGACCGGGTGCCCGATACCGATGCCACCCTGGTGGCCCGCCTTCGGCAAGCCGGCGGCGTCCTGCTGGCCAAGACCAACCTGCCGGAGATGTCCTACTGGACCGAGACGGACAACCGCCTGACCGGCAGGACCCTGAATCCCTACGATCCGCAGCGCACTCCCGGCGGCTCCAGCGGCGGCGAGTCGGCAGCCATCGCGAGCGGGCTCTCACCGCTCGGCATCGGGAGCGACGTCGCCATCTCCGTGCGCGGGCCCGCCGCCGACACAGGGATCGCCTCGCTCAAACCCACCCACGGCAGGCTGCCGATGACCGGGCACTTTCCCGCCGTGCCGCGCCGCTGGTGGCACGCCGGCCCCATGGCCCGCAGCGTGCGCGACCTGCGCCTGGCACTCTCCCTCATGGAAGGGCCCGACGGCAGCGACCCCTACGCCGTGGCGCTGCCCGCCGCGGGCCGTACCCGCGGCCGGGGCCGGCTGCGCATCGGCTGGACCGCCGCGGCGTTCGGCGCGGTCGACCAGCAGGTCGCCGCTACGGTCGCCGCGGCGGCCACGGCGCTGACCGAGTTCGGGCACGACGTCCGGGAGAGCGAGCTTTCATGGCTCGCCGAGCGGGACTGCACCCTGCTGTCGGCGACGCTGTTCCCCGCGGAGATACGGCCCGCCCTGCGCGCCGTCACCGCTGGCCGTGAGACGGAGGTGCACCCGGTCATCGCGGCCACGCTGGAATCCGCCGAGGTTCCCCTGGCCGATTACATCGCCGCCGAAGACGAGGTGGAGCAACTGCGCACACGATTCGCCGCATGGTTCGCCGACCACGACGTCCTGCTGTGTCCCGTAACGCCTTTTCCCGCGCCGCCTCATGGCCGCAGCCGCCTCGACGTGGACGGTGTCTCCCTGCCGGCACGCGCGGTGATGCGCGCGACCGTACCGTTCAATCTGACTGGCCTGCCGGCCGTCGTGCTCCCCTTCGGGGCCACGGATGACGGCCTGCCTCTCGGCGTCCAGCTCGTCAGCCGATGGTGGGCCGAGGACCTCCTCCTCGACCTCGCGGAGCGCCTGGAGGAGGTCAGCCCCGTCCGAGGCCGCCGCCCCGCCTTCTGAGAGATCGTTTCGTCTCAGCGTTTCATCCCGATATCCCGGGATCGCTGCGGTTTGCCGGACCTCGCCAGGAGACGCTGGTCGGCGACTGGCGGTGCAGGCCGGCGGGCGGTTGTGCAGGCGGCCCCAGAGGATGACGAAGACGTAGTCGGAGCCGAGGTCGCCGTACTCGCCGTTCAGGTGGTCGGCAGACGGACGCACCCACTTCGCACCAACGCCGCACCGACTCCGCGCTGAACGGGCCCTGGGCCCCTGGGGTCTTTCTTGTGGATCATCCATCCGTGACCCGGCCGCACGGTTATCGCGCTGCGCCGGAGCGAGACGAGCCCGCAGGGCGACGCGCGACACCAGGGCAAGGGCGCAGTCATCGTCCGTCAGAACCGGGGGAGTGCCCTCGGATTCCGTCCAAGGGGTACATGGTGCGGCGGTCGTAGTCGTCCCGGGGAGGCCGCTTGCCGTGCTTGAGGGCGAGGGCGTTGTCGACGACGAGTGCGTGGAGGTCGCCCGCCGTGAACTCCGGCCGCAGCGCACCGGAGGCTCGTGCCGCCACGATGAGCTCTTCGTTGGCCTCGCTTCCGACCCGGCAGATCTTCATGAGCTGCTGCGAGTGCGGATAGGTCTGCAGCAGGACGTCGTTGAAGGCAGGCTGGCGGTACTGGAGATCGCGGATCGCGGTGAGGTAGTACGTGATCCGCTCGCCGACGTCGTCGATGCTCCGAGTGCGCTCGATGACGGCGGACAACTCACTCGCCACGACCTCTTCGATGACGGCTTCGATAAGGCCGATCCGCCCGCCGAACCGGTTGAAGATCGTGGCCTTGCTCACCCCCGCGGCCTTGGCGACCTTCTCCAGCGGCACCGTCAGACCCTGCCCCTGGAAGGCGCCGATCGCGGCAGAGCGGATCTGTGCGGAATTGCGCCGCGCGTCGGCGCGCAGCCGGGATTGCGGAGGCGTCGCGCCGGCCATGGCCCTCCGACCTCACCGGTCGCACTGTCAAGCGCATCGTCCTGGACGACGAGCAGTGGGTCGCCGACCAGATCGCGGTCGGTGTGCCGGAGCAGACGGCCCGACTCATCCTCACCTGGTACCAGGCGGCCCGCGCGGGCTACTTCGCCGAAGCCGATCCTCTGATGGCCGAACTCCTCGGCCGCGAGCCCCGGACAGCCGCCGAGCGGCTCGCAGCCCACATCGCCGCCTGAAGCTTTTCTCCGGCCACCTGATCGGTGCTCTGGTCTGCCCATGACCGATGTGCAGCGGGGGCGCGGATCGGACCACTGCTCCCGAGCCGAACACCAAAACGTGGCGGCCGGAGGAGAGATCACCGGCAGGTGATCGACGCCAGCGGCCCTGCGCCCGCCCCGGCCACCGCGGCCCAAGCTGCGCGCGCTGGCCCTCCGGGCCCCCGGACGCCGGGGGAGCTGTCGCCCGGCGGACATCACCCTATACGTCACGCCTTCGGCCGGAAGGCGATGCCGCCGTACGGACACGGACTTCCCCAGCCTATTCGAATCTCCTCGAATTTCCTGTACCAGCCGCTTGCCGCGCACTTGAATTCTGCTTGTCGCAGATCACGCTGCTGCCACCGGACCCGGCCCCTGGGCTGGATCTGAGTGTCGGCACAGGAATTCGGAGATGGCACAGATGAAACGCAAGCTCTTTCTCCTGCTCGGCACCGCTTCGCTCAGCGCCGTGAGTGTCCTCGGCCTCGGCACGGCACAGGCTGGAGCCGCACCTACCGCCGGTTCCGGGGAGACCGAGGTCGGTATACGGGCAGCCAAGTTCTACCTCTTCAAGGACGACAACCGCCAAAACGGGTACTACCCGTTCCGAAAGAGTGACGGGAACCTCGCGAACAACAAGTGGATCGGCGGTGCCCACGCAGGCCGGACGATCAACAACGGCGCGAGCTCGATGAACAACAACACGGACCGCTGGGTCGACGTGTACGACGGCGCTGAGGACGGGCACGGTTGCGGCGGCCAGAAGTACTCCGCCAGGCCGCACAGCGACGACGACGACTTCACGAACAACGACTTCGACAACAAGGCCAGCTGCGTCCAGTTCAGGTAACAGGGCACGGGGCGGGGCGCCGGCTGAAGCCGGCGCCCCGCTCATGTCGCACGAACGCCGGAGGAATTCCGTGTCATCCCGTTACGCCATGGCCGCTCTCGCCCTCCTGGTGCTGGCCGCCGGATGCTCGTCGGCCCCGCCGAAAGCGCCGGTGCACAAAGAGGCGGGCACCTTTTCGGCTCCTGCCGTCGGGGTAGAGGCACGGCGACTGATCTTGCCCTTCGACGCCTACGCGATGACCACTCCGGACATACATACCATCGAAGCCGCCGAAGACGTCATGATCCGCGACTGCATGGGCGAACGCGGAATGGGCTGGAACGCTCTGCCCAGACCGAGCGGCCTCGACCTGGACCCGCCGAACCGACGGCGTTACGGTCTCATCGAATCCGAAGTCGCCGACCGTTTCGGCTATCACCTTCCCCCGAGACCACCGGAGCTGGCTCGCCGTGAAGCCGCTTGGCAGGCGCGGCAAAGGCTCCCGGACCGGGAACAGTTGGCGGCCTTCGGCAAGGACGGCGCGGGCGGGTGCTGGAAGCAGGCGCACGAGGCCCTGCTCCGAAACGTCCCCCAGGCTGACCAGTCCTTGTTCAACCGGCGGGCCCGTGAGGTGTTCGGCGCTTCCCGGCGCGACCGTGCGGTCCTGCGCGTATTCGGTGAGTGGAGTGCGTGCATGAAGAAGAAGGGGTTTCGCTACACCTCCCCCCTCAAGGCCATGGGCGACGCCGGGTGGGGAACCTCGACGCGGCCTTCCCCAAGGGAGATCAGCGTGGCACGGTCAGATGTCCGCTGCAAAGAGGAGACCGGACTCGTGGCCGTCTGGGCCGATGCGGAAACGCGTATGCAACGTGACGTCATCCGGCGCCACCCCGGAGAATTCCGGGCGTGGAAAGCCGAGAAGGACCAGTGGCTCAGAGCTGCCCGGCGGGCCCTGGGACGCGGGTGACATTCTGCTCGCCGCGGCCGGCCAGCAGCCGCTCTGCCTCGCCGGTGCGGTGATAGAAGACGTTGCCGCCGTCGGGCGTGCGAACCAAGAGACCCGCCTCATACATCCGGGAGAGGTGGTACGAGACGGTCGACGGGCTGAGGCGATGCTGTTCGGCCAGCTCGGTGGTGGTGCGCGGCCGAG
This sequence comes from Streptomyces sp. NPDC045470, assembly GCF_040646595.1. Classification (NCBI taxonomy): domain Bacteria; kingdom Bacillati; phylum Actinomycetota; class Actinomycetes; order Kitasatosporales; family Streptomycetaceae; genus Streptomyces; species Streptomyces sp. NPDC045470. Next base: position 3,838 of record NZ_JBEZAN010000009.1, on the reverse strand, counting down.
CCATACTCGCCAGCAGGGCCAGGCGGGTATGCCCGAGCACGTTGCCCAACGACTCCTGGCTCGGCGCGTGCGTCCGCTGAGAGCCCGTCTCACGTGCGGGATAGATGAGATAAGCCCCTCGCCCCGGGCGGTGATCGCTGCCCAGGAAGCAGCGGTTCGCGGAGACGGAGGGCACAAGGGTGAACCGCTCATACCCCTCCACCACCGTCTCAGCCGCACTGTCGATGCGTATCGCGGCATGCGCGTACGACACCGCGGGATGTAACGAGGAAAGACCGGCCCGCAGCCCTTCGTTGGCGCTGATGGCGGCACGGTGCGAGATGTCCGCCCGAGTCCGCTCCTCTATCACCGGCCAGTACGGAGCCAGGCACAGACGCCAGAACCGGGACACCTCCTCGGCGATGCGCTGCGCACAGGAACGTTCTCCGGAAACGAGGAAGTCGTCGACTGCCCGGTGCACCACTTCGTCAGCCCGAGGCCCGGGTGGCACCGTCAGCCGAAGCAGGCCGTACAACTGCTTGGTGATACGCCCGGCGGGAGCGGTGGCCATATGGTGCAATTCCGCGTCGATGTCGGGGTGGGCCGTGATCGGCAGATCCATGCAGAAGAAGTCCGTCGTGCTGAAGCGGGGGGAGGTGAAAATCTGCGACAGCAGCGGAAGGCGGTCCCAGACGGCGGGGTCGCGGGCGGTTCTCGCCCACGGAGGAAGATGATGCGGTGGCTGTGGTGCGTGCCGGTGGTGCATGGTGACGGCGGCCTCCAGCAGAGGCGACAACGCGAACCGGGTGTCGGCGAGCAGGCCGGCGTTTGCGCTGACGTGAATCATCTGCACCCCCGTGAGCCCCATGTCTGCGTAGCCTAACGGCCGGCTCACTGGCTGGTCGACGTACCTGGTGACGCCTGCTGGCCTCCGGGGAACCCTGCGGCATCCGTCTGCCCGGGCTCCTGAAGTCGGCTGGCTGGCTCTGTCGCGGTCTGGTCCCCGGGCCCTGTCTCGTTGTGCGTCCGCGTGTCGTGGTCGTCGTGGTCAGGCACAGGTCCGGGAAGACCGGCCGTCGCCGGCGGGACAGCGTGCCGTGGACGGCTCTTCGCGGGGGCGGCGGTGCCGCTGGCGTGGCAGTGGGCCAGGCGGTGGCGAGTCGGCCGGCTTGTCGACCGGTGAGGCCGGCCTGTCGACCGGTGACCGGAGGAAGCGTGAGCGCACAGCCGGCAGAGCCGCCGCCGGGGCCGCAGCGGCCCCGGAGTGAGGCCGGGATTCGACGAGCCCTGCCCGCCGCGATGCGTGAGGAGTTCGACCAGGCGCTCAAGGGTGTGGCGTTGCGTGAGCGGGTGCATGTGCTGGGCCTGTGGCGGGGATCGCGATCGGGGCGGCCGACACCGCGGTGATGAGCAGGTGCGGCAGGCCGCGGGCGGGACGGCGGAGGCGCACACGCTGCAGGAGTGGGAGCGGGGGCACCGCCGGGTGAGCGCGAACGGATCGCGTTCGGCGCGCAGGCCCGCGCCGGCCTCCTGGCCCTCGGCGAGCTGCTTGCGCGGGAGGTGCTGGACGGCATCACCGCGGAAATCGGCACCGGTCCGCCCGGTGGTACTTCGATCGAGCGGCCGCTGGGCGGCAGACCGTGGGACCGGGCTGTTTTCGTCGCCGGCTGGGCGACGGTGCGCTACAGGACCGTCGGCCGCCATTGATATGGACATGTTCAAAGCGTGGGGCTAGCCTCGAACTTGGTCTAGACCGCATCGGATGTGCGTCCTCCGGTTGCTTCCGTACTGCCGCCTCGTCCTCACCGTTCGCCCCGGCAGGGCAGTCGGGGTACGCGCCCGTCCCATCCGCAGCCTCGGACCACGGGAGCGCCCATCATGCGCAGAAAGCTCACCTCGTTACTCCTCGGCCTCGGCCTTGCCGGGACAGCCCTGCTGGCCACCAGCGGCAGTGCTCAGGGCCACGGCTACACCGACTCGCCCGTCAGCCGCCAGCAACTGTGCGGCAACGGCACCGTCCGAGGCTGCGGGCAGATTCAGTGGGAGCCGCCGAGCGTGGAGGGGTCCAAGGGGTTCCCCGCGCGCGGACCTGCCGACGGGCGCATCTGCGCGGGCGGCATCGGACGCTTCTCCGAACTGGACGACCCGCGAGGCGGGACCTGGCCCGCCACCAAGCTGCCCGCAGGCCAGAGTCACAATTTCATCTGGCGGATCACCGCCCGCCACGCCACCACCGACTTCCGCTACTACATCACCAAGGACGGCTGGGACCCCACCAAGCCTTTGACCAGAGCCGACCTGGACCCGCAGCCCTTCCTCACGGTGCCCTTCGGCGGCCGCCTGCCCGGCTCCACGGTCACCCACGCCGGCGTCCTGCCCCAGAAAACCGGCCGGCACCTCATCCTCGGCGTCTGGACCATCGCCGACACCGGAAACGCCTTCTACGCCTGCTCCGACGTGCGCTTCTGACCCGCCCCCGGCCGGGGCACGCACATCGCCCCCGCCTGCGCGCCCTCCCTGGACCGGGAGAAGAACAGTCACAGGCCGGTGGCCGGGCCTTCGGCGCGGGCCCGGGACGGAGCAGGCGCAATCGGGCAGCAGTGGGGCCTCTGCCGGAGTAGCCCGCCGGGAACGTGCCGGGCGTCCGCGGCGGCGAGCTCCGAGCCGTGCGCACCAGGGCGGACGGTGCCGACTTGGCGGGGCCGTTCGTGAGGCCGAAGGCCTGGGCGGCAGCCGGACAGGGCGGTGCGCCGCAGCCTTCCCGGTTGCGGCGCATCTGGAGTCCGGGCCGCTGGGGCGGCCCGGCGGGCTCAGCCGGGCGCCCCGGATGCCGGCCAGCGGCGTCGTGCTGTCGCTTCCTGCCGCCCGGGCCGCGTCCCCCACGGGGGGCCGAGGCGCCGCAACGGCCGGGCACGCACTCACTGCGATCGCTTTGCCTGGTGCTCACAGGCGGGCCGACTCCCGAGAGACCAGCTGATTGAAAACATCCCCGGCCAGCGCACAGTTCTGCATCGGTGCTTGAACGGCCACCAACCCTGAGCGCGGCGGGGCGGGACAGTAGGGGCGTGGCGGTGTCGCCGGAGGTATGCGGTCGGCGGTGGTACGGGGGAGTGCCGATTACCAGTGCGGCGCAGGCCTTCGGCAGAATGGTGCCATGACCGAGATCCGCACCCCCCGCCTCCTGCTTCGTCGGTGGCACGACGACGACCTCGCGCCCATGGCGGACATCAACGCGGACCCGCGGGTCATGCGATGGATCGACGACGGTTCGGTGCGCGGCCTGGACGACACGGCTGAGGCCATTGAGCGCTGGGAGGAGGAGTGGGACGAGGAGGGTTTTGGACTCTTCGCCGTTGAGCTGCTGGCCTCGGGCGAACTGGCCGGCTTCACGGGCCTGTCCGTACCCGGGTTCCTGCCGCAGGTGCTGCCCGCCGTGGCGATCAGCTGGCGGCTCGGATCGCAGTTCTGGGGCCAGGGGTACGCGTCCGAAGCCGCCCACGCCACGCTGGAGTTCGCGCTCCAGGACCGTGGACTCGACCGTGTCATCAGCATCAGCCAAGTGGGCGACGACGCCTCCGAAAACGTCCTCCGCAAGCTCGGCATGGAGCTGGAACGCGAGACGGCACATCCGCTCCACGGCCGTCCGCTGCGCGTTCACACCATCGACCTCACCGAGTTCCAGGCATGAACCGGCTCTCGGCCAACGGCTTGGCCGACGATGCCCGGGCCCCGTCCAGGTGGCCGCGGCTCTGTTGCTGCCTGTCTAGGGCCTTTCCTTCGGATCATCTCGCCGACCAGATGAAGATGGCGGCGAGGTGGAGTCCGGCGAGGTAGATGGTGGCGGTCTTGTCGTATCGGG
>NZ_JBEZAN010000008.1:0-328826 GCF_040646595.1 Streptomyces sp. NPDC045470 | reverse complement strand
GACGTCCGGCTCGTGGTTGCGGATGGCGCCGGAGGACAGCTCGACGCCGTTGCAGACGATGTCGTACTGCCAGGCGAGGATGTCCAGCGGGTCCTTGGTCTCCAGCGCCTCCAGGCCGCCCTGCGGCATGGAGAACGGGTTGTGGGAGAACTCGATCTTGCCGGTGTCCTCGTCCTTCTCGAACATCGGGAAGTCGACGATCCAGCAGAAGCGGAACTCGCCCTCGACGAAGTGGCCGGTGCGCTTGGCCGCCTCGACGCGGACCGCGCCCATGATCTTGGAGACCTCGTCGAACTCGCCGGCGCCGAAGAAGACGGCGGAGCCGGGCTTCAGGTCCAGCGCCTCGACCAGCGCCTTCACGTCGTCCTCGGTGAGGAACTTGGCGATCGGACCGGTCAGGGTGTTCGACTCGCCCACGCGGACCCAGGCCAGGCCCTTCGCGCCCTGCTGGACGGCGAAGTCACCCATCTGGTCGAAGAACTTCCGCGGCTGGTCGGCGGTGTCCGGCACGGCCAGGGCGCGGACGTGCTTGTCGGCGAAGGCCTTGAAGCCGGAGCCGGCGAAGACGGACGAGACGTCGACCAGCTCCAGCTCGGCGCGGAGGTCCGGCTTGTCGGAGCCGTACTTGAGCATCGACTCGCGGAACGGGATGCGCGGGAACGGCGAGGTGACCGTGCGGCCGCCGCCGAACTCGGTGAACAGCTCGGTCATCAGCTGCTCGATCGGGCCGAAGACGTCCTCCTGCTCGACGAAGCTCATCTCGACGTCGAGCTGGTAGAACTCGCCCGGCGAGCGGTCGGCGCGGGCGTCCTCGTCGCGGAAGCAGGGCGCGATCTGGAAGTAGCGGTCGAAGCCCGCGATCATCAGGAGCTGCTTGAACTGCTGCGGGGCCTGCGGCAGCGCGTAGAACTTGCCGGCGTGCAGCCGGGACGGGACGAGGAAGTCGCGGGCGCCCTCGGGGGAGGTCGCGGACAGGATCGGCGTCGCCATCTCGTTGAAGCCGAGCGCGGTCATCTTGTGCCGGATGGCGGAGATGACGGCGGTGCGCAGCATCAGGTTGCGGTGCATCCGCTCGCGGCGCAGGTCGAGGAAGCGGTATTCGAGGCGCTTCTCCTCGTTGACCCCGTCCTCGGCGTTGATCGTGAAGGGGATCTGCTCGGCGGCGCCCAGCACCTCGACGGCCGTGACCTCGACCTCGATCTCGCCGGTGGGCAGGTCGGGGTTGACGTTGTCCGCGCCGCGGGCGCTGACCTTGCCGTCGATACGGACGACGGACTCCTTGGTCAGGGAGCCGAGCGCCTCGTTGGCGGGGGTGCCGGGACGGGCGACGAGCTGGACCAGACCGTAGTGGTCGCGCAGATCGATGAAGAGGATGCCGCCCAGGTCACGTCGATTGTGCAGCCAGCCGCTGAGGCGGACGTCGGTGTCGACGTCCGCGGCTCGGAGCTCGCCACAGTTATGGGACCGGTACCGATGCATCGCTCATCCAAGTCGTCGCAAGTTGGAGGGTGGGTTTCCTGTAACCGTTCCAGGTTACCGGTCACCCCACCGCCCGCGGTTGTCATATGCGCGTCAATCGGGCCATGGGATGATGGTCGGGTCCGCCGCACTGGTCGGCCGCCGTCAAACCCACATAAAGTGATGCAATGCGCACCAAGGACCTCCTGGCCGCCACCGCGACCGGCCTGTGGCGCTGGGACAACGTCTCGGGAGAAGTGACCCTCGACGCCGAGACCGCCCGGCTGCTGGGGCTGCCCGCGGAGCCCACCGAGCTGTCCGAGGCGGCCATGCGCTCCCGCCTCCACCCCGCCGACTTCGCCGAGATCACCGGCATCGTCAACCTCGCCGTCACCGAGAGCAGCATCGCCGAGGCACGGCTGCGCGTCATGGACAGCGCCGGCCGGGTGCTGCGCACCGTCCGCACCCGCTCCCGCGCCTTCCTGCGCAGCGACACCGACCACACGGACTACGAGCTGGTCGGCACCGTCCAGGAGATCTTCGAGGCCCAGCCCGGCACCGCCTCCCCGCACGCCCCGGCCAACGGCGACTGGCGCCGCTCGCGCGAGGCGTTCCTGCTGGACGCGGGCCGCGCGCTGGCCGAGGCGCACTCCACCGCCGAGGTGCTGCGCGTCGCCGCCGGCCTGTCCATGCCCGGCTTCAGCCCGGACGGCCTGGCGGTCTTCGGCATCGAGGGCGACCGGATCTCCGTCATCGGCCACCACGGGCACCGGCAGGGCGATCTCGCCCCCTTCGTCGACATGCCGCTGGACACCGACTATCCGGCCGCCGAGGTGGTACGGACCGGCCGCGCCGTCTACCTGCCCACCCCCGAGGACTACCGCCGCCGCTACCCCGCCACCTGGCCGCTGGCCGCCGCCTTCCGCCGGGCGTCCTGGGCCTTCCTGCCCCTGGTGAGCGCGGGCCGCACGATCGGCGCCTGGATGGCGGCCTTCGGCACGCCGGTCGCCTTCACACCCGACGAACGCTCGGTGCTCACCACCGTCGCCCGGATGCTCGCCCAGGCGCTGGCCCGCGCCGGCGACCAGGAGTCGCGGCGCGAGCTGACCGACGGCCTGCAGCGCAGCATGATGCCGACGGTGCATCCGGACATCCCCGGCATGACGGTGGCGGCGCGGTACGTGCCGACCGGCGGCGGCCTGGAGGTCGGCGGCGACTGGTACGACATGATCACGCTGCCGTCCGGCCGGTTCGCGCTGGTCATCGGCGACGTGCAGGGCCACGACGTACGGGCCGCCGGCCTGATGGGGCAGTTGCGGATCGCCCTGCGCGCCTACGCCTCCGAGGGCCACCACCCCGACGCGGTGCTCTCCCGCGCCTCCCGCTTCCTGTCCGGCATCAACGACACCGAGTTCGGCGGCGAGGACCCGCGCTTCGCCACCTGCCTCTACATCGAGGTGGACCCGGCGACCGGCCTGCTGGACATCGCGCGGGCCGGGCACCCCGACCCGACCATCCGGATGGCCGACGGGACCGTTCTCGTCCGGCCCACCGCGGGCGGCCTGCCGCTGGGCATCGTGCCGGACACCGACTACCCCACCACCCGGCTCGTCCTGGAGCCCGGCGAGACGATGCTGGTCTGCACGGACGGGCTGATCGAGACCGGCGGGCACGACCTGGAGTCGGGCTGGGCGCGGCTGCGCCACGTGATCGAGACATACGGGGCCGAGGACCCGTCCGGCACCGCCACGGACGTGGTCGCGCCGACCCTGGAGGACGCGGCGGGCCTGGAGAAGCTCGCCGACGCGCTCGTGCAGGCCGTGCACGGCCCGCCGTCGTACCACACCACCGGCCCGTTCATGGATCGCCGCGAGGACGACATAGCGATGCTGCTGCTGTGCCGCGAGGGCGGGAGCTGCGGGGTGGGTACGGGCGGCACGGCGGCGCACCGGCCCGTCCGCCGTACGGTGCTGACCGTCAAGCAGGCCGAGCCCGAGCGAATAGCGGAGGCCCGTCACCAGGTCCGCGACGTGCTGCACGACTGGGCCGACGAGGACCAGGTCGACTCGGCCGTCCTGATGGTCTCCGAGATGGTCACCAACGTGCTGATGCACACGGACGGGGACGCGCTGCTGGTCGCGGAGATCACCGGCGAGAAGGGCAGCCGCCGGATCCGCGTGGACGTCGCCGACAGCAGCGACGAGCTGCCGCACCGCCGTACCCCGGGCGAACTGGCCTCCTCGGGGCGCGGCCTGGTGCTGATGGAACTGCTGGCGGGCGCGTGGGGCGTGGACCCGCGCGGCGACGGCAAGTCGACGTGGTTCGAGCTCTACGAGGACGCGGCGGGCGGCGCCGAGCCGTCACTGGCGGACCTCGCCGCCCCGGCCGGCCCGCCGGTCGATCCGCTGCCCGAACCCGCGGCGTAGTGCCGGCGCAGCTCCGAGAGCACGCCGAACGCCGCCGCGGTCAGCGGCACGGACAGCAGCATCCCCATCACCCCGGCGACGCTGGCGCCCGCGGTGATCGCCAGCATCACGATGGCCGGGTGCATCTGGACCGTACGGCTCTGCACGATCGGCTGGAGGATGTGGCCCTCCAGGAAGAACACCACCAGGACGATGCCCAGCGTCCAGATCGCGATGGCCGGGCCCCGGTCGTCGGCGAACGCGACCAGCACGGCCACCGAGCCGGACAGGAACGAGCCCAGGTACGGGATGTAGGCGCCCACGAAGACCAGCGCGCCCAGCCCGAACGCTCCGGGCACCTGGAGGATCAGCAGGCCGACGGTGATGCCGACCGCGTCGATCAGCGCGATCAGCGTCGTACCGCGCATGAAGCCCTCGATGGCCTGGTAGCCGCGGCGGGCCATCTGCTCCAGCCCCGGGCCGGAGTCGCCGGGCGCCCAGTCGTGCAGGGCGCGGACGGCCTTGTCCGCGTCGCGCAGGAAGAAGAACGTCAGGAACAGGGCGAGTACGGACGCGGCGAGGGTGGCCGCGACGACGCCGACGCCCTCCAGGACACCGGTGGCCGCGGTGCCGCCGAACTTCCCTATGAAGGGCTTGGCGTTGGAGACGATGTCGTCCAGTGAGGTGCCGGCGGCGCCGAAGTGCCGGGACACCTCCTTGGCGGCGTCCTTGAGCGAGGCGATGATCTGGTCGCCGGTGTCGATCAGCGCGCTGACGACGATGTACCCGGCGCCGCCGACCACCACGATCAGCAGGGCGCAGGTCAGCCCGGCGGCCAGCGAACGGTTCAGTTTCATCGCCACCAGCCGCCGGTAGACCGGCCCGAGCAGCGCGCTGCCGAGCAGTGCCAGCAGGACGGGGGTGACGGCGGCGCTCAGGGTCACGCACAGCCAGACGCCGACCGCCGCCACGGCGGCGACGAGCAGGCCCACACCGCACCAGGCCGCGGCACGGCGGGCGGGGTCCGGGAGCAGCGGCTGACGGTCCGGGGGTCTCAGATCGTTTCGCACCCCGCCAGTGGATCACGGGGCCGCCCGTGCGGGGCGGCATTCCGCCGCGAGCGGATGCGGTCTTGATGCGGCCGCGGGCGGGTACGGACCACCGTCGGCCCGTACCCGCTGTCTCCGGCTCAGTGGCTTTCGGCCGGCACCGTCCCCAGCCGTCCGGCCTGGAAGTCCTCGAAGGCCTGGGCCAGTTCGGCGTGGGTGTTCATGACGAACGGGCCGTAGTGCATCATCGGCTCGCGGATCGGCTGCCCGCCGAGCAGCACGACCTCCAGGTTGGGGCTGCGGGACTCCTGTGTGGCGTCCGCCCGGAGGGTGAGCGAGTCGCCGCCGGGGCCGAACACGACGGCCTGTCCGGTACGGAACGGCCGCCCGAGCGGGCCCGCGGTGCCGCGGCCGGCCAGCCCGTACGCCAGCGCGTTGAAGTCCGAGCGCCACGGGATGGTCACCTCGGCACCAGGATTGACCGAGACGTGCATCATCGTGATCGGGGTGTGGGTGATGCCCGGCCCCTCGTGACCGTCGATGTCACCCGCGATCAGCCGCAGCAGCGCACCGCCGTCCGCCGAGGTCAGCAGCTTGACCTGGCCGCCGCCGATGTCCTGGTAGCGCGGCGCCATCATCTTGTCCTTCTTGGGCAGGTTCACCCACAGCTGGAGGCCGTGGAAGAGCCCGCCCGTCATGACCAGCTCCTCCGGCGGCGCCTCGATGTGCAGCAGGCCGGAGCCCGCCGTCATCCACTGGGTGTCGCCGTCGTTGATGACGCCACCGCCGCCGTGCGAGTCACGGTGGATGAAGCTGCCGTCGATCAGGTACGTGACGGTCTCGAAGCCGCGGTGCGGGTGCCAGGGGGTGCCCTTGGGCTCCCCCGGCGCGTGCTCCACCTCGCCCATCTGATCCATCATGATGAACGGGTCCAGGTACGTGTAGTCGATGCCGGCGAAGGCACGGCGTACCGGGAAGCCCTCCCCCTCGAAACCGCTCGGCGCGGTGGACACCGCGAGCACGGCTCGCGGCCGGGCGTCGGCGGGCGCCGATACCCGCGGCAGGGTCAGCGGGTTCTCTACGGTCACTGCGGGCATGACGGCCTCCTCGGTCGTTCACCGTTCAACTTAGTTGAAGACTGAACAACCTGCAAGGCGTCCGTCATTCCCCAGCCCCTTACGACGGAGAAGCCGCAGGTCACGGCGGTGCCGGAAAGCGGTACCCGGCGCACCACTTCCGCCCCTCCCGCGCCCCTCGCGCCGACCGCGTGTCCGGCGCACTCTGGACGCATGGGTGCATCCGCTCAGGACCCAGCGGGCCACGGAGAAAGGTGGAGGCAGCCGGGCCAGGGTCCCCCGGCGGCCTCGGGACAGGGACAGCCGGCACCGCCCGGCTCGCCGTACTCGGCAGCACCGCCGCCACCCGGGCGCAAGCGCGGCAAGGGATGTATGACCTGCGGCATCGCCGCGGCCGTCGCGGCCGTCGTGGTGGTGATCGCGATCATCGCCGTGTTCGCCTCCATGGGCGGCTCCGACGGCGGCAAGGAGGAGAGCGGCGGATCCGGCGGCTCGACGTCGCCGTCCGCGCCGGCCGGGAAGGGCAAGATCACCAAGGAGATGTACGACCGGGTCCGTACGGGCATGTCCGAGCGCGAGGTCACCGCGATCACCGGCCCCTGCGAGTCCTCGGCGGAGGACGAGGTGGCCGGCGTCCGGGGCAAGGTGCTGACCTGCCAGGGCGCCGAAGCCTTCAGCTCGGCGACGTTCACCTTCAGCAACGGCCGGCTGGCCGCCAAGGGGCAGGTGGGCCTGGGCGGCGACGCGGCCAGGAAGGGGTCGATGACCAAGGAGAAGTACGACCGGCTGCGGACCGGGATGACCGAGCAGGAAGCCCTGGCCGTCGCGGGGACGTGCGAGAAGAACTCCGACACCGACATCGCGGACAGCTCGGCGACCGGCTACACCTGCATGTCGGCGGACGGGCTGGGCAACGCATCGCTCGTGTTCTCCGACGGGAAGCTGGTGTCGAAGGCACAGGCCGGGCTGGAGTGACCGGCGCGGAACCGATGGCAGCGCGGCGGCGCCCCGGGGCGCCGCCGTCGTGCGGATGTCAGCCGTACATCCGGCGCATCGCGAAGTCGACCATCTGTTCCACCGACTTGGCGTCGAAGACCATGCGGTGGTCGCCCTCCATGTCCAGGACGAAGCCGTAGCCGGTGGGGAGCAGGTCGAGGACCTCGGCGCCGGTGATCACGAAGTACTTGGACTCCTTGCCCGCGTACCGGCGCAGCTCCTTGAGCGAGGTGAACATCGGGATGACCGGCTGCTGCGTGTTGTGCAGCGCCAGGAACCCGGGGTTGTCGCCGCGCGGGCAGTAGACCTTGGAGGTCGAGAAGATGCCCTGGAAGTCCTCCGCCGACATCGAGCCGGTGGTGAAGGCACGCACCGCGTCGGCGAGGGAGGGCGGGGACGGCTCGGGGTAGAGCGGCTGCTCGCCGTAGCCGCCGGGGGCCGGGTGCTGCGGCGGGGGCGCACCGTACTGCTGCTGCCCGGCGCCCGCGTTCTGGTCGTAGCCGTACATGCGGCACAGCGTACTGAGTCGGCGCGGTACGTACGCCGCTACGTTGGAAGAGCTCAGAGTCCGCCCGACCGACCGAGGCCCGCACCGATGACCGATCGCGATCGACCGAAGCCGCGCGTCACCCGTGGCGGCGTGCTGCTCACCGTCAGCGCCGTGACCGCCTGCGGGCTGATGCTCTTCGGCGCCATCCAGCTCAGGAACGCGCAGGCTGCCTGGTCCCTGACGTACGAGGCCACCCCCACGGGAGGGCCGCCGCGGGCCGACGAGGTGCGCTACCGGCACTCCGACGGCGGTGACGAGCGCGAGGAGGAGACCGGCGGGACGCGTCTGCCGTGGCGCGAGACGGTGGTCGTGGACGCGGGTGAGGAAGCGTGGCTGGAGGTGCGGCCGGCCGGGAACGGTACGGCTTCCTGCCGGATCCTGCTCGACGGCGAGCGCCAGGTCGCCTCGGGGAAGTCCGCGGGGCCGGGGAAGCCCGCCGTGTGCCGGGTGACCACCAGTGACACGTCGCAGCAGTGGCGGTAGGAGCCGTAGGGAGCCATAGAAGGGCCGTAGGGAGCGGCAGGGGCGTGCGGCAGGGCCGCCCGGCCCCTCCGGGGCGGCGCAAAAAGGGCACCGCGGCCCCCGTAGACGTACGGCAGGGACCCTGGCGCCGCGCATTGACGCTCGTCACAGATGGGTGGTCAGGGGTTGCTTCTTATTACCGACGGGTAGCATCATCGTAGCTACTTGCTGGTATTGCGTTTGAGGTCCCTCGCTTCCAAGCGCTGGGTCTCCTCCCGAACCTTACGGAGCCGTACCCATGGGCCACTACAAGTCGAATCTCCGCGACATCGAGTTCAACCTCTTCGAGGTGCTCGGCCGCGACGCCGTGTACGGCACCGGACCGTTCGCGGAGATGGACGTCGACACCGCCAAGAGCGTGCTGAACGAGATCGCCCGGCTCTCCGAGAACGAGCTGGCGGACTCCTTCGCGGACACCGACCGCAACCCGCCGGTCTTCGACCCGGACACCAACACCGCGCCGGTGCCCGACACCTTCAAGAAGAGCTACCAGGCGTACATGGACGCCGAGTGGTGGCGGCTGGGCATCCCGGAGGAGATCGGCGGCACCACCGCGCCGCGCTCCCTGCTGTGGGCCTTCGCCGAGACCATCCTGGGCGCCAACCCGGCCGTCTGGATGTACGCCTCCGGCCCGGCCTTCGCGGGCGTGCTGCACGAGGAGGGCACCGAGGAGCAGCACCGCATCGCGCAGCTCATGGTGGACCGTCAGTGGGGCTCCACCATGGTGCTGACCGAGCCCGACGCGGGTTCGGACGTGGGCGCCGGCCGCACCAAGGCCACGCAGCAGGCGGACGGCACCTGGCACATCGAGGGCGTCAAGCGCTTCATCACCTCCGGCGAGCACGACATGTCCGAGAACATCGTGCACTTCGTGCTGGCGCGTCCCGAGGGTGCCGGTCCGGGCACCAAGGGCCTGTCGCTGTTCATCGTGCCGAAGTACGACTTCGACTGGGAGACCGGCGAGCTGGGCGAGCGCAACGGCGTCTACGCCACCAACGTCGAGCACAAGATGGGCCTGAAGGCCTCCAACACCTGCGAGATGACCTTCGGCGCCAACCACCCGGCCAAGGGCTGGCTGCTGGGCGAGAAGCACGACGGCATCCGCCAGATGTTCAAGATCATCGAGTTCGCGCGGATGATGGTCGGCACGAAGGCCATCGCCACCCTCTCCACCGGCTACCTCAACGCCCTGGAGTACGCCAAGGAGCGTGTGCAGGGCCCGGACCTGGCCGCCTTCACCGACAAGACCGCGCCGCGCGTCACCATCACCCACCACCCCGACGTGCGCCGCGCGCTGATGACGCAGAAGGCGTACGCCGAGGGCATGCGCGCCCTGGTGCTCTACACCGCGACCGTCCAGGACGAGATCATCGCCAAGGAGGCCGCGGGTGAGGACGCCACCGCCGCGACCCGCCTGAACGACCTGCTGCTGCCGATCGTCAAGGGCTACGGCTCGGAGAAGTCCTACGAGCAGTTGGCCCAGTCGCTGCAGACCTTCGGCGGCTCCGGGTACCTCCAGGAGTACCCGATCGAGCAGTACATCCGGGACGCCAAGATCGACACCCTCTACGAGGGCACCACCGCCATCCAGGGCCAGGACTTCTTCTTCCGGAAGATCGTCCGGGACCAGGGCCAGGCGCTGACCGCGCTCTCCGAGGAGATCAAGAAGTTCCTCGCGGAGGCCGTCGGCGGCGAGGCGCTGGAGACGGCCCGCGGCGAGCTGGCCAAGGCCGCCGCCGACCTGGAGGCGATCGTCGGCGCGATGCTGACCGACCTGGCCGGCACCGAGAAGGACGTGAAGTCCATCTACAAGGTGGGGCTGAACACCACCCGCCTGCTGATGGCCTCCGGCGACGTCGTCATCGGCTACCTGCTCCTGAAGGGCGCCGCGGTCGCGAGCGAGAAGCTGGCGGGCGCCTCCAGCAAGGACAAGCCGTTCTACGAGGGCAAGATCGCGGCGGCGAAGTTCTTCGCGCACAACGTGCTGCCGGGCGTGTCCGTGCAGCGTGGACTGGCCGAGACCGTCGACCAGTCGCTGATGGAGCTGGACGAGGCCGCGTTCTGAGGTGACCCGAGGGGCACGGCGCGCTCTGCGGGTCTTCTAAGGGCGGCTTAAGCCCCGTCCGGAAAAAACCGGTTTACGGGACGCTCTCACAGCGTTCTCAGACAAGCGCGCCAGTCTGGCGTTGCCCGCCTCCCATCCCCCGGGGAGGCGGGCATCGTCGTTCGGGGAGCTGCCGTACGGGCCTGACGGAAGGTGCCCGAACGGGCTTCCAGGAGATTCCCGAACGGGCCGCCCGGGTTCCCGTACGGGCCTTCCGGGGGACGCGGACGCGGGCCTCCCGGAGACGCCGACGCGGGCCTCCATGAGCCGTGGTCACGGCCCTCCGGGAGCCGCGCGAACGCCGGCCGCCGGGCCGCCGCCGGGGCGTTCCGGTTCTCCTGCCGTGATGCATGCGGATTCGTATACCGAGGAAGGGCGCCCGCTAGTCCTTATGCTGAATCCATGAGCCATTCCGCCCGCTTCGACCGCGGCCACACCGACGACCTGATGTCCTTCCTCGCCGCCGCCCCCTCGCCGTACCACGCAGTGGCCAACGCGGCCGAGCGGCTGGAGAAGGCGGGGTTCCGGCAGGTGGCCGAGACCGACGCCTGGGACGGCGAGAGCGGCGGCAAGTACGTCCTGCGCGGCGGGGCGATCATCGCCTGGTACGTCCCGGAGAGCGCCACGGCAGCCACTCCGTACCGCATTGTCGGCGCACACACCGACTCGCCCAATCTGCGCGTCAAACCCATCCCGGACACCGGCCACCGCGGCTGGCGGCAGGTCGCCGTCGAGGTCTACGGCGGCACCCTGCTCAACACCTGGCTCGACCGTGACCTGGGCCTGAGCGGCCGGGTCACGCTGCGCGACGGCAGCAGCCGGCTGGTCAACGTCGACCGCGCCCTGATGCGGGTGCCGCAGCTCGCCGTGCACCTGGACCGCTCGGTCAACGCCGACGGCCTCAAGCTCGACAAGCAGCGCCACATGACGCCGATCTGGGGCCTGGGCGAGGTGCGCGAAGGTGATCTGGTCGCCTTCGTGGAGGAGGAGATCGGAGTGCCGGCCGGCCACATACGCGGCTGGGACCTGATGCTCCACAGCATCGAGCCGCCCGCCTACCTCGGCCGTGACCGCGAGCTGGTGGCCGGTCCGCGGATGGACAACCTGCTGTCCGTGCACGCCGGTACGGCCGCGCTGGCGGCGGTCGCCACGTCCGACGAGGAGCCGCCGTACATCCCGGTGCTCGCCGCCTTCGACCACGAGGAGAACGGCAGCCAGTCCGACACCGGCGCCGACGGCCCGCTGCTCGGTACGGTGCTGGAACGTTCGGTCTTCGCCCGCGGCGGCTCGTACGAGGACCGCGCCCGCGCCTTCGCCGGCACGGTCTGCCTCTCCTCCGACACCGGCCACGCCCTGCACCCCAACTACACCGAGCGGCACGACCCGGGCCACCACCCGATGCCCAACGGCGGGCCGATCCTGAAGGTCAACGTCAACCAGCGGTACGCCACCGACGGCAGCGGCCGCGCGGTCTTCGCGGACGCCTGCGAGCGGGCCGGCGTGCCGTGGCAGTCCTTCGTCTCGAACAACGCCATGCCCTGCGGCACCACCATCGGGCCGATCACCGCGGCCCGCCACGGAATCGCCACGGTCGACATCGGCGTTGCCATCCTGTCGATGCACTCGGCGCGCGAGCTGTGCGGCAGCGAGGACCCGCACCTGCTGGCGAGCGCCCTGACGGCCTTCCTGGAGGGCTGAGTTGGACTTCTCCCTGCTGGGCCCGATATCCGTCACCACCGGTTCCGGTGAGCTGGCGCTCGGGCCCGCCAAACGGAGCAGCGTGCTCGCGCTGCTGCTGTTGCAGCCCAACACGACTGTTCCCCTGGAGCAGTTGATCGACTCCCTGTGGGAGGAGGAACCACCCGAACACGCCCGTACCGTCGTCCAGGGCCATGTCTCGCGGCTGCGCGCCACGCTGGCCAGCGGCGGCGCCGAGGCGTACGGCATCGAACTGGCCACCCACGGCTCGGCGTACCTGCTGCGCCTGCCCGAGGAACTGATCGACGCCCACCGCTTCGCCGAACTGGTCGCCCTGGCCCGCCCCGAGGCGGCTCCCGCGGACGCGGTGCCGCTGCTGCGCGAGGCGCTCGGACTGTGGCGCGGCCCGGCCCTCACCGGCACGGTCACCAGCCCGCCGTTCGCGGCCGCCGCGCACGCGCTGGAGGAACAGCGGCTCGCCGCGACCGAGGCGCTGGCCCGGGCGCACGGCGCGCTCGGCGAGCACGAACAGGCCGCGGCGATCCTCTACACGGCCGCGGTCAACAACCCGCTGCGCGAGGGGATGGTCGCCGAGCTGATGCGGGCGCTGTTCCGTACGGGACGGCAGTCGGACGCGATGGAGTGGTTCCACCGGACCCGGCGCCTGCTCGACGAGGAACTGGGTGTCGGCCCCGGGGCGCGGCTCAAGGGCGCCTACGAGGAAATCCTCCGCGCGGAGGAAGCCGGAGCCGGGGGGCGTGCGCGGGGCGGCGCGGATCCCGGTACCGGCCGAAGAGGCGGCGCGGGACGGACGGCGCAGGGCGCGCCGCAGGAGGCGGGCGCCTCCGACGCGCGCCCCACCACCGCCGCGGACCCCCGCGTGCCCGCCCAGGGCGGCCGCGGCCCCACGGGCGGCGCACCCGGCCGTACCGCCGGCCCGCCCGCCGTACCCCGCCTGCTGCCCCGGCCACCCGCCCGCTTCCTCGGGCGGGAGCAGCAACTCGCCGCGCTCACCACCGTGGTGCAGTCCGCCGTACCCGGTGAGAGCCCGCTCGCCGTCGTCACCGGACCGGCCGGCGTCGGCAAGACCGCCTGCGCGGTCCAGTGGTCCCACGCGTACGCCGGGGCCTTCCCCGACGGCCAGCTCTTCGCTGACCTGCGCGGCTTCAACGAGGGCGCGGCGGCCGAACCCGTCGAGATCCTGCGCGACTTCCTGCTCGCGCTCGGTACGCCCCCGGACCGCGTACCGACGTCAGCGCAGTCGGCCTCCGCGCTGTTCAGGTCGCTGGTGGCCGAGCGCCGGCTGCTGGTCGTCCTCGACAACGCGCAGAGCTCCGCACAGGTGCGCCCGCTGCTGCCCGGCGGCGCGCACTGCGCGACGGTCGTCACCAGCCGCAGCCGCCTGGACGGCCTGGTCGCCACCGACGTCGCCCGGCCGGTGCCCGTCCAGGCGCTCGGCGCGGCGGAGGGCACCGCCCTGCTCGGGGCGATGCTCGGCGCGGAACGCGTCGCCGACGACCCGGACGCCGCGCAGGAACTGGTCGCCCTGTGCGACGGGCTTCCGCTGGCCCTGCGCGCGGCGGCCGCCCAACTGACGGCCAGGCCGCGCTGGCGTCTGGCCCGCCTGGCCGCCGCCCTGCGCGACGAACGGCGGCGGCTGGCCCTGCTGTCCGCCGAGGACACCGGGGTCGCGGCGGCCCTGCGGATGTCCGTGGCCCGCCTCTCGGCGGACGACGCGCGCCTGCTCAGCGCGCTCGCCGCGAACGCCGACGGCCATCTGAACGCGTCCGTCGCGGCGGCGCTGGCCGGTTCCGACCCGGAGCTCATCCAGGAGGGCCTGGACCGGCTCACCGAGATGCACCTGGTCGACGAGGAGGCCACCGACGTCTACACGATCAGCACGCTGACCCAGTTGTTCGCGCGCGACGAAGGGCCGGCCGGGGGGCCGGAGGGAGCACCGGGCGGCGGAACCGGCGGCAGCTCACAGCAGTAACCGGCGCGAGGCCGGACGCACGACCGACGGACCGCCGGCGCAGACGCCGGGCAACGGGGGACGGTCCGGAGGGCGGGCATCAGGGGCGGGCATCAGGGGCGGGAGCGGGTCGTAGCAGTCGGCGCCCGGGGCGGTCCATCGCGGCACGTGCCAGGGGCTGTCCCGGCGTACGCTCCACCCCGGCCCCGAGGGACGGAACGGACAGCCCCCTCCGAACCCCCACGTATCCGCAACACGTCTGCCCCTGCCCCCCGTTCGAACTGTTCCCTTCCCGGCCGGTACCCCCTACCGTCTGCGGATGCGCATGATCAAACGCCGGTACACGGCCGCTGCCGCCGCTCTCGCCTGCACGGCGTCCCTCTTCGCCGCCCAGTCCGCCACCGCGCGGCCGGCCGACCCGAGTGCCCGGCCCGCCGGCCACCACGCCACCCCGGTCTGGCAGCAGGTGGGTGACGGCATCACGTCGGGGATAAGCGGCCTCGCCGTCGTACCGGGTTCCCGGGCGGCCCGGACCGACCTCCTCGTCGCCCGCGACAACAAGGAGCCCGGCGAGAACCGGCTGGCCCTCGTACGCCTGCGCCCCGGCGACCGCCCCCAGGCCCGACCGCTGGCCTGGCGGGGCAGCCGCACCCCCGCCGACCTCGAAGCGCTCGACGCGGTCCCCGGCCGGCCCGGCGAGTACGTCGCCCTGGCCAGCGACGGCACCGGCTACCACCTGCGCCTGGACGCCGGTGCGGGCGTGGCGCGCGTCCTCGGCACCTTCACCGTCCCCGGCGCCGCGGAGGACGACAACTACGAGGGCTTCGCGCTCTCCGCCCAGGGCCACCGGCTCGTCGCCGTATGGGCCGACCGCGGCGAGGACAGCCGCCCCGGCACCCTGCACGCCGCCCGCCTCGACCTCACCCGGCGCGCCTTCTCCGCCCCGGTCACGGCCGCGTTCCGCGCGCCGTACCCCGCCGAGCACGTACGGCACGTCAGCGACCTGAAGATCGGCGCGGGCGGCGCGCTCAAGGTCTCCGCGGCCTCGGACAACGGCGACGACGGCCCGTTCGACTCCGCCCTCTACGACGCGGGTACGGTGTCCGTCGACGGCCGGGGCACGGTACGGCTGTCCGTACGGAACGCCCCGGAGCCCCTCGGCCGTTACGCCGGCCACAAGATAGAGGCGCTGGCCTGCCTGCCGCACTCCCGCCACGGCGTGCTCGGAACCGACGACGAGAACGCGGGCGGCGCGCTCCGCACCGTCGTCGGCGGCCCGTGCTGAAGCGGCACCCGGGAGCACCGCGCATGCGCGCGGCCGGTCCGCGCCGGTGCCGAGCGGCCGATCCGCGCCGGTTCCGTTAGGCAAGCGTTAGCCAGGCGCCAGGGGAGCACGTCAGGGTGGCAGTACAGCATGCAGCGAACGTAGCGACCCCGGGAGTCCCCATGCCGCGCCACACCGTTACGGAGGCCGCCACCCCCCACAGCGCCCGCCGCCGTGCCGACGGCGGGCGCGCGCGTACCCGTACGCTACGGACCGCCGCCGCCGGACTCACGGCCGTGGCCGCCCTCGGCCTGCTCACCGCCTGCGGCGGGCAGGAGGCGCTCAAGACCAGTGACGCCAAGCCGTTCCACCCCTTCGGGAAGGACTCCGGCGGCTCGGACGAGCCGATGGGCCCCGGCATGCCCAGCAGCTCCCGTACCGGCCAGGCCGTCGGCAACAGCGGGCGCCCGGCCTGCGACTCCTCGAAGGTGGTGGTCGCGGCCAAGCCGCTTCCCCAGCCGCCCGGCCGTCTCCTCCTCCAGGCCACCAACACCTCCGCCGCCGCCTGCGACCTGTACGGCTTCCCGCGCCTGCGGGACGGTGACGTGTCCCCCACCGCCCCGAACACCCGCAACGCGCCCCGCTCACCCCTCACCCTCGCCCCCGGCGGCACCGCGTACGCCGCCCTCACGCCGTCCGCCACCGATTCCGCTCCCGAGACGCGCACCCTGTCGGTCGGCTTCACGGACCACCGCGGCCACGTCATACCCGGGGCCCGCACGCACGTCCGGCTGCCCGGCGGAGTCCGCTTCGACAGCGGCGCGCAGGTCACCTACTGGCAGTACGACGTGAACCGCGCGGTCCGGCCGTAACGATCCGCCCCCGAAACGGCACGATCCGGCCGAAAAGCTCCACCCGCCGCGCCCCCACCGGACGAGACACGCGATTGGCCCCACCGGCCCCGGGTACCCGGTCGACGACCGGCCCGGAACATCCAATTGCGTACGGAGGCACAACCATGGGCATCGGATGGTGCATCGGTCTGCTCGCGCTGGGAGGCATCCTGACCTTCGCGGTGGACTGGCACATGGCCGGAGTCAACCTCCACCTCGTCGGCCTGATCCTGATGGCGGTCGGCATCATCGGCATCGCGGCGTACGTCAGCATCTTCAAGCGCCGCCGCATGCAGCCGCCGCGCCCGGCGGCCCCGGTGGTCGAGGAGACCCACCGCATGCACTACGACGACTGACACGGCTGACACGCCTGGCACCGCCGCCGTCAGCGCGGCCCGGGCATCCCACCCGGCCCGCGAGCGCCGCAAAACCCTTTGCCCCCGCGGTGCGCCGCGAGGACCCTGTACGCCATGCCTTCACGACAGGACGGCCTCTGGGACGCGGAGACCGCTCGCCGCTACGACACCCCCGGCACCGGCATGTTCGCACCGGAGGTGCTGGACCCGACCGTCGACCGCCTCGCCCAACTCGCGGACGGCGGCAGGGCGCTGGAGTTCGCCATCGGCACCGGCCGCGTAGCCGTACCGCTCGCGCGGCGCGGCGTCCCGGTCACCGGCATCGAACTGTCCCGTCCGATGCTCGACCAACTACGCACAAAAGCCGACGAGGCAACCATCCCGGTCGTCGTCGGCGACATGGCAACCGCCACCGCCCCCGGCCCGTTCCACCTCGTCTACCTCGTCTTCAACACCATCTCCAACCTCCTCACCCAGCCCGAACAGGTCGAGTGCTTCCGCAACGCCGCCCGCCACCTCACCCCGGGCGGCCGTTTCGTCATCGAACTGGAAGTACCCGCCCTGCGAAAACTCCCGCCCGGCCAGCACGCCGTGGTCTTCACCTCGGACCCCGGCTACCTCGGCGTGGACACCTACGATCCCCTCCACCAACACCTCACCTCCCACCACTTCCGCTACACCGAGGACGGCAAGGCCCACCTGGCCCGCAGTCCCCACCGTTACATCTGGCCGGCCGAACTCGACCTCATGGCCCAACTGGCGGGGTTTGAGTTGGAGTGCCGGCATGCGGATTGGAAGGGCGGTGCGTTCACGGCGGAGTCGGGCTCTCATGTGTCGGTCTACCGGCTGCCGGATGGCGCATAGCGGTCCTCGCCGGCGGGACGGCCAACGGGCTCCGCCCCGCGATCGCGTCGCGGGGCGGAGCCCGGGGTGGGCACCGGTGCTAGTCGAACGGTATCCACCACTTCATGTAGGGATTGGATTCCGAGAAGTTGCTGGTGTACGCCTGACCCTTCATGTTGGAGTCCAGGGCGCGCTTGTTCTGGTGGTTGACCAGCGTGGATGCACCGGTCGTCAGGTAGTGCTGCTCCCACAACTGCCGGGGGTTCTCGGAGTCGCAGGCTCTGGCCATCACGCGGTCACTTCCTGTCCCCCCGCCCGTGAGGCAGAGGCCGGTCTTGCTGTTCTGCAGCATCACTCCCTTACCGGAGGTGTGGAAGTACCAGCGCTGGTAGGGGTTGTTCACGCCGCAGCCGTTGCTGTTGTCCTTGGTGTAGACGGCTCCGTCGGCGTCGCTGTCGAGGCAGTACGACGTCTGCCAGTTGGTGAGCCCGCTGGACGCGCCCTGGGCGGCCGCGGGGGTCTGTGTGGCCACGACAGTCATGCAGGCGGCGGCGAACAGGGCGCCGACCACACCGGTCTTCTTCTTCACCGAGATCTTCATTGGTTACCTCCATTGAGAATGCTTCGGCCCGCCGGGGCAGATCCTGGGCTTCGCCGGTACGGTCCCGCGGGCTGTGTGCGGACCGTGGGGTGTGGGCAGGGCCGACTCGGTTCTGCCCGGCAAGAGGGCATGGTCAGCGTCCGCTGCCGTAGAGCCCGAGGAAGGGGGCGAGTCGCGGGACGCCCTCGGTTCCCAGACGTATCTGCGTGATGTTGCGGTACGTGCGTCCGTCGATCGTCACGGGAGCAGCGTTCCCACCGTGCACGGTCTGGTGAGCGACGCGGGACAGGGCCGACCACTGGGTCTGCAGTCCGACACCGAAGTTGCCGAGGTGGGCCGGATGGTTCGGATCGCTCGGGTCGAAACCCAGGTCGATGGCGGCGGCGATACGGTTCTCGATCCAGCCGAAGCGCGCGGCTTCGGCGGTGGCACCGATGAGGTAGGCCAGGGTGCCTCGGTAGGTGCTGCGCGTCGCGTCGGTGATGTAGCTCAGGTCCGTCATTCTGTGCTGCATGTCGATCGCCCGGTACGCGAGGTGCCGACGGTTGGCGTCAGGGTCCAGGGAGTCGTAGTTGCCCCGGTAACCGAGATCGGTGAAGAGCGGCGGAACGGCCGACCTTTCGAAGTTCTGGATCTCATGCGCCAGCGGAAGCGTGGTGTCACGGAACTGATAGTGGTGGCCGCGGGCGGTGAAGCCGAGGAGATACAGGTTGTCCACGCTGAAGTAGAGCTTCACATGGCACTCGCTGGGGCCGCCGTACTCGTTGGTCCAGACGCGGACTTCGATGACCCGGTTCGTGTTCGTCCGTGTCGGCGTGTCGAGCAGGGCCGGGCTGTCGGCGCCGGTCATCTCGTGGCCCGAGGCGGCGCGGAGTTGCGCGACCATCTGCCGGTACCGGTTCGCACGGTCCGCGCCCGCGTTGCCCCCGGAACTGGTGTCGTCGAAGCCCTCCATGTGCCAGTCGATGACGGTGTACCGCCGGGAGGTTTCCGCCTGGGCCGGCGTGCTGCCGACGGTCATCAGGGTGCAGGTGGCCAGGAGGGCCAGGAGGGCCAGGAGCATGGTGCCCAGGCGTCTGCCCGCGCGGCGTAGTGCGGGGATCGGATTCATCGGTGGCTTCCCTGAGGTGGTCGGCGCGGGCCCACGCACACAGGTGCGGGCTCCGCGGAGAGGAAGGTGGCGGCTTCGGGACGCCGGTGGTTCCGGTTCCTTGTCCGCGCCTCAGAGCCAACCCGATGAAAGGCAGGCGGCCCAGGCATTTCCACCGGCAGAAGTAGCGTCGGGCATACTTCTGCCGGACGGTTCACCGTTCCTGCCGGGACCACGTCGATCAGGGGATGCACACGGATGGGCACCGGGACACCGGCTGACGGCGCCTTCGGCGCGCGCTTGCGCGCGCTGCGCACGGGCGTGGGGCTGAGCCAGGCGGAGCTGGCGCAGAGCGCGGGGCTCAGTGTGCGCGGGCTGTCGGACATGGAGCGCGGCACTTCCCGCGGCCCGCAGCGCCGGACCGTGCAGGCCCTGTCCGCCGCCCTGCGCCTGGACCCCGCGACCGCCCGAGAACTGGAGCGCCTCGCAAGCCTGGGCCGCCCCCGCCCGGCTCGCGCCGAAGCCCCCCGTCCGGCCGCCGCATCCCCCGCCGCCCGCGACGCCGCCACCGCACAGCCGCCGGCCCCCCGGGAGGCCGCGCACCACACGCTGGCCCTGCCCCGTGACCTGAACGACTTCACCGCCCGCGGCCCGGCCCTCGACCGGCTCCGGGCCCTGGTGGAAGACCTCGATCCGGCCCGGCCGCCGGTGGCCGTGGTCTGCGGACAGCCGGGCCTGGGCAAGACCAGCTTCGCCGTGCACGCCGCCCATGCCCTCGCCCCGCACTTCCCCGACGGGCAGTTCACCCTGGATCTGCGCGGCATGGATCCCTGCCCCGTCGCCCCCCGCGACGCACTCGCCCGGTTGCTGCGCGCCCTGGGCGTGGCGGAGGGTGCCGTGCCCGCCGGCACCGAGGACCGCGCCGGGCTGCTCCGTTCCGTCCTGCGCGAGCGGCGCGCACTGCTCCTGCTCGACAACGCCGCCACCGAGGACCAGGTCCGCCCTCTGCTGCCCGGCCACAGCCCCACCCTCACCCTGGTCACCAGCCGGCACACACTGGCGGGCCTCGAAGCCGTGCACCGCACCGAACTCGCCCTGTTGCGCCGTGAGGAAGCCGTCGAACTGCTCACCCGCATCATCGGCCCCGAACGCGTCCGTCAGGAGAGCCAGGCCGCCCGCGACCTCGCGGAACTGTGCGGACACCTGCCGCTGGCCGTACGCATCGCCGGGCAGCGCCTGGCCTCCTGCCCCGGCGAACGTCTCGCCAAGCTCGTCGACCGGTTCGCCGCCCACGAGAGCCGCCTCGACGCGCTGCGGGCCGGCTCCCTCCAGGTCCGCGCCGCCTTCGCGCTGTCCTATCAGCAACTGGACCCGACCGCCCGCACCGTCTTCCGCCGCGCCGCTCTCGCCGACGGCCCCGACTTCAGCCCCCGGACCGCCGCCCTCCTGGCGGGTCTGCCCCTGCGCCACGCGGCCGGGTACGCACAGGACCTCACCGACGCCGGCCTTCTCCAGCCCCACCCCAGCGCCGACCGTTACCGCTTCCACGACCTCCTCCGCCTGTTCGCCACCGAACAGCTGGACGAGGAGGACACGCCCGCCGACATCTCCCTCGCCCACGCCCGGACCGATGCCTGGATGCTGCGCCGGGCCACCGCCGCCGCCCGGCTGTTCACCCTCGAGCACCGCCCCGACGGCTGCCGCGACGACGAGAGCGGCGACCCCGACCCGGCCACCGCGCCGGCCGACCGCGACCAGGCCCACGCCTGGCTGGAGGCCGAACGGCCCCAGTGGCTCGCCGCCCTGCGCCGGACCCAGGCGGCCGGCCGCCACCGGGAGGTCGTCGACACCGCCGAGGCGATGCACTGGTTCTCCGACCGCACCTCGCACTGGGAGCTGTGGACGGAGGTCTTCGAGCGGGCCGTCGGCTCCGCCCGCGCCCTGAACAGCAGCCGCGACGAAACCGTCCATCTCAACTACCTCGCCTGGGCCCACAACACCTGCCTCCACGACCACGCCACCGCGCTGAGCACCGCGCAGGCGGCCCTGGCCCTGGCACGTGAGACCGGCGACCAGCTCCAGGTCGGCTGGGCCCACAACTACGCGGCCCTGGCTCTCGACAGGCTCGGACGGCCCGACGAAGGCATCGCCCACCTCCACCAAGGCGCCGACTGCCTCGGCCGGCAGACCGGCGCGCAGAGCCGGCTCGCCGAACTCTCCATCCTCAACGCCCTCGGCCGGCTCCTGCGCCAGGCCGGCCGCGCGGACGAGGCACTGACCGTCCACCGGCGCAGCGAGGCCCTGTGCCGCGCCGGCATCCCGGGAAAGCCCCACGAACTGATCGACCTGTACCGGGCATCGGCCCAGCAGCACATCGGCAACGACCTCGCCGCCCTGCACCGCTGGGACGAGGCCGAAGCACCGCTACGGCACGCGGTCGCCCGCTTCGAGGCAGCCCGTATGCCGGCCTGGAGCGAACCGGCCCGCCTCGACCTCGGCATCGTCCTGCGCCGCTGCCACCGGGCCGAAGAGGCCCGCGCCACCCTGACCGCCGCCTACGAGGGCCTCGTCCGGCTGAACCACCCCCGCCAGCTCGAAGCCGCCGACCTGCTGCGCCTGCTCGACGAAGCAGGCGGTTCGCTGACAGGAACCCGGTCGGAACGAGGCACCGGCGGAGAGTGACTGCGCCGTGTGAAGGTTCGGCGAGTGACTGCGCCGAGTGAAGGTCCTGTGCCGAATTCCAGTGGCCGACGAGCGTGGGCCCGGCCCCGTACGTCCCGTCCATCCAGCACCACGCATTCTGCCCGCACAGAATGACGTCGATTGCGGCTGATTGCAGTGTTCCGGCGCCAAAAGTGACGGCACTGGCGTCCCGGGCCCCACTCGTTATGGTGGCTTTGCCATGACACCGACGCACGCCCCGCCCAATCCGTACCGCCGATCGCAGTGAAACCGCTGGGGGACCACATGACCGCACGCCGCTCCCGCCGCTCAGCCGCCTGTGCGGCGATCGCCGTCGCGATGGCCGGATCGCTCGCTCTGACCGGCTGTTCCGGGAATGCGAAGAGCAAGAAAAGCGCGAAAAAGTCGTCTTCGAAGTCCTCGAAGTCCTCGAAGTCCTCGTCGAAGAGCAAGAAGAAAAAGATCGTCGGCGGGGGCGCGGCGGCGGGTGCCGGGGCGGCGGCCGGGTCGCGGAGTGCGCGGGCGTGCGGTCCGGGGATGTTTCGTTTCGAGGTGTATGCGCACGCGCCGAACGATCATGTCGTGATCAAGGCCGTGAACACCAGCAGCACCCGTTCCTGCCTGGTCCACCACCACCCGCTGATCCGCTTCGGCGGCGCCAAGGACCCGCTGCCGCTGCTCAAGGGCAGCAATGTCATGGGCGGGGACGTGGAGACCGTACGGCCCAAGGGGGCGATATGGGCGAGCGTTCCCACCGCCACCGCCGCCCAGAAGGGCAGTGGCAAGAAGACGTACGCGACGATCGAGTTCAGCGGCAGCGACCTGAACGGTGCCCCGAAGGGGCCGCCGCAGCGCGTCGACTTCCGTAACGCGCCGGTCGCGGTCGGCGCCTCCCAGGTCACGTACTGGCAGAGCACGCTGAACCGGGCGGAGAGCTACACGAAGCCGAAGGGGTGAGGGGCAGCGGTCCGGACCGGCGGCCCGGACCGCACCGCGTCACTCCGCGCTCGCCTCGTCCATCCCCGCCAGCACCAGCGCCAGCCGCCCCGTGCCGCCCTCGACGACGCGTACCGGGACGCCCCAGTCCTGCTGGTGCACGTGGCAGGCCGGGTACTCGACGGCCGGGTCGTCGTCGCAGGACGCCGCCATCGCGGAGACGTGCAGCACGCCCTCCGTCACACCGTCCGCCAGGACCAGCTCGCGACTGAGGTCGGTGTCCGCGCCGTCGCCGGAGGCCAGCAGTTCGGGCGGGGTCGAGCTGACGAGAAGGCGGGTGGACGGGCCGTAGCGGAGGTCCAGCTTCTGGCCCGCCGGGGCCTGGAAGATGACATCGAGGCTGAGCTTGCCGGGGCCGACCTCGGTCGCCGCGCGCTGCGTGCGGTGCGCGACGGACTCGACCCGTACGGCCTCCTCGGGCAGCCGCAGCCGGGTCAGGCGGTGCCGCGCCGACTCGACCACGATGATGTCCGGATCGCCGGAACCGTCGCCGCCGACGAGCACCGCGTCCGAGGGCTCGCGCAGGTCGGTGGCGAGGGTGGTGACCTGCCCGGTCGCCGGATCGTAGCGGCGCAGCGCGTGGTTGTACGTGTCGGAGACGGCGACCGAGCCGTCGGGCAGCGCGGTGACACCCAGCGGGTGCTGGAGCAGTGCCCGGGCCGCGTCGCCGTCGCGGTGTCCGAAGTCGAAGAGGCCGGTGCCGACCGCCGTGTGCACGACGAGGTCGGTGTCGAGCCAGCGGACCGCGCTGGTCTCGGAGTCGGCGACCCACAGCCGGTCGCCGCCCGCCGCCAGCCCGGACGGCTGCGCGAACCACGCCTCGGCCGCCGGGCCGTCCACCAGCCCCTCGTTCGTCGTACCGGCGACCGCCTCGACGGTCTCCGTGGCCGGGTCGTACGTCCACAACTGGTGCACGCCGGCCATCGCGATCCACAGCCGGTCCTGCCACCAGGCCACGTCCCACGGCGAGGACAGGTCCACCTCGCGGGCGGGCCCGGAGGTCGCCGAGCCCTGCCACCACTGCTTGCCGGTGCCGGCCACGGTCGCGACCTCGCCGGTCTCCGGGTCGAAGGTGCGGATCGCGTGGTTGACGGTGTCCGCGACGGCGACCTTGCCGTCCGGCAGCAGCGCCAGGCCCTGCGGCTCGCTGAAGGAGTCCGGGCCGAGGCCGCGCTCCCCGCTGCCGATCCGGCGCAGTACGGTCTCGCCGTCCGCGGCCAGCTCCACGAGCTGGTGCCGGGTGGTGTCGGAGACCAGGAACGTGCCACCGGGCAGGCGCAGTGCCTTGCCGGGGAAGCGCAGGTCGGTGGCGACCGGCTCCGGCGGTACGTACGGCCCGTCGCCGCGCCGCAGCGTCCCCTTCGCCTCGTGCTCCGCCTCCAGCTCCGCGACCAGCGTCTCGATGGCGTGCGCGTGTCCCTCACCGGCGTGCTGGGCGACGACGTACCCCTCGGGGTCGATGACGACGAGCGTCGGCCAGGCCCGTACCGCGTACTGCTTCCAGGTGGCCAGCTCCGGGTCGTCCAGCACCGGGTGCTCGACCTCGTACCGCTCGACGGCGTCGACGACGGCCTGGTGCTCGGCCTCGTGCACGAACTTCGGCGAGTGCACCCCGATGATCACCACGGTGTCCCGGTGCCGCTCCTCCAGCTCCCGCAGCTCGTCCAGGACGTGCAGGCAGTTCACGCAGCAGAAGGTCCAAAAATCCAGGATGACGATGCGTCCCCGCAGGTCAGTAAGGGTGTAGTCCTTACCGCCGGTGTTCAGCCAGCCGCCCTTGCCGATCAGCTCGGGAGCACGGACTCGGGCGCGGCGCGGGGTGTTCGGGGCGGGGGCGGCGTCGTTCATGGTTCAAGGGTGCCACTTGGGCATGAACACGCGGTCACGGGAGTACGACGCGCGGGGCGGCGGGGAGGACCGCTTCGCCCTCACGTCCACCCCGCCTCCAGCTCCGTCCCGTGGGCCGTGCGCATGTGCTGTTTGATCAGGACCCGGGCGTCCGTCTCGGCGCTGCGGTCGTGGGCGGCCGCCGCGCGGCGGCGGGCTGTGTTCAGGTGGGCGCAGCGGGTGCAGCCCGGGTCCGGGGTGAAGCGCCGTGTCGTCGCCGCGTCTGCCATGGGGTCATGGTCCGGGTGCGGTGGCCTGCGGAGGCGAAGGACCCGCGCAAGCTCCGTACAAGGTCACCTGGGTGCGCGGGCGGGGCGGGCGGCGGCGTGTCCCGGGGCGTACGGGCGCGTGGGGGCGGGGCGGCCGGGAACATGGGCGGCATGAAGTTTCTCGTGCACGACCGGATCTTCGGCATCGGTGACGATTACTGGATCGACGACGAGCACGGCCGGCATGCCTATCTCGTCGACGGCAAGGCGCTGCGGCTGCGGGAGACCTTCGAGCTGAAGGACACCGAGCGGCGGGTGCTGGTGACCATCCGCAAGAAGTGGCTCGCCCTGCGGGACACCATGACCCTCGAACGGGACGACCGGCCGCTGGCCACCGTCCGGCGCAAGCGGCTGTCGCTGCTGCGCAACCACTACCGGGTGGAGCTGGTGGACGGCACCGAGCTGGACGTCAGCGGCAAGATCCTGGACCGCGAGTTCGCCGTCGAGTACGACGGCGAACTGCTGGCGGACATCTCGCGTCGCTGGCTGTCCGTGCGGGACACGTATGCGGTGCACGTCGTGCGGGAGGACGCCGACGCGGCGCTGCTGATCGCCGTGGCGGTGTGTGTCATCCGGCTGGCGGAGCGGGAGCGGGGGGAGGACTGACGGCCGGGCGCCTCGCCTGCGGTTACGGGGCCTCCAGGCCCAGCACCCGGTCGCGCAGGGCCGGGAAGTCGGCGCGGGTCTTGGCCAACTTGGCCGGGTCCAGGTCGACGGTCAGCACTTCCTCGTACGGTCCGGCCTCCGCGAGGACCTCGCCCCACGGGTCGACGACGACGCTGTGGCCCGCCTGTTCGACGCCGCCGTTGGTGCCCGCGGTGCCGCAGGCCAGTACATAGCTCTGGTTCTCGACCGCGCGGGCGCGGGCCAGCAGCGACCAGTGCGCACGGCGGCGGGCGGGCCAGCCCGCGGGGACGACGAGGGTCTGCGCGCCGGCGTCCACCAACTGCCGGAAGAGTTCGGGGAAGCGCAGGTCGTAGCAGGTGGCGAGGCCCAGGGTGGTGTCGGGGAGCGCTACCGTGACCGGCGTGTCGCCGGCGCCCATCAGGACCGCCTCGCCCTTGTCGAAGCCGAAGCGGTGGATCTTGCGGTAGGAGGCGGCGAGCTGCCCGTCCGGGGAGAAGACGAGGGACGTGTTGTAGAGGGTGCCGTCGGGGGCCCGTTCGACGAAGGAGCCCGCGTGCAGCCAGACGCCGGTGTCGCGCGCGGCCTGCGACATCGCCTGGTGGGTGGGGCCTTCGAAGGGTTCCGCCGCGTCGGCGAACGTCTCGAACGCGAAGGCCCCGACCGGCCACAGTTCGGGGAGGACGACGAGGTCGCTGGTCGCCCGTTCGCGGATCAGTGAACCGGCCCGTTCACGGCGTGAATTGACTGGTTCCGCCGGGTCCACGTGCATCTGGATCAGTGAAGCGCGCACAGTACCACCGCCTAAGCATTCGAGCCGGTCCGCCGTCAAAATTCAGCCTACGATGGTCACCCGAAAGCGCTGCCGGGGTACCGGTGCGCAGCGTAACTTAACTGAACAGACCGCAGCCCGCGTACGAACCGTCCGAGGGGTCCCGTGACCGTCCATCCCAGCCTGCAGCCCTCCATCGACGCCTGGACGCACTCCATCGAAGCGATATCCGAGCTGGTCAAGCCACTTGTCGAGGGCGAGTGGAACCGGGCGACGGACCTCCCGGGGTGGTCCGTGCGCGACATCGTCTCGCACATCATCGGCCTGGAGAGCGAGATGCTCGGGGACCCCCGGCCCATCCACTCCCTGCCACGCGACCTCTACCACGTACGCACGGAATTCGCCCGCCGGATGGAGCTCCAGGTGGACGTCCGGCGGCACCACACCGGTCCGGAGATGACCGCCGAGCTGGAGTACATGGTCATCCGCCGCGCGCGGTCGCTGCGCAACGAGACCCGCGACCCCGAGACGGTGCTGCGCACCCCGCTCGGCGAGGACCGCACGCTCGCGTACGCCCTGCGGCAGCGGGCGTTCGACGTCTGGGTCCACGAACAGGACCTGCGCCACGCGCTGAACCTGCCCGGCAACCTCGACTCCCCCGGCGCGCAACTCACCCGGGACCTGCTGCTGCTCGCGCTGCCGAAGGTGGTCGCCAAGGACGCGGGCGCGCCCGCCGATGCGGCCGTGGTCTTCGACGTGGGCGGCGCGCTGGAGTTCATGCGGACGGTCCGGGTGGACGCGCAGGGCAACGGCACGATCGACGAGAGTGTCTCGCTCGGCCCGGCCGTGACGCTCTCGATGGACTGGGAGACGTTCTTCCGGCTGGCCTGCGGGCGGGTGCGGCCCGCCGCCGTCGCCGGGCAGGTGAAGATCGACGGCGACCGGCCGCTGGCGGACGCGGTGCTGGAGCACTTCGCGATCACGCCGTAGGGCTGCCCCGCACGGCCGTCGCCCGGCCGCTCACGCCGGTACGTGCACCGCCTCCACCCGGCTGGTCACCAGCCGCTCCCGCTCCCGCCGGTGCGCCGGCCCGCGCAGCCGCAGGATCTGCGCGACGCCCAGCGCCTCCAGGACGAAGACGGAGACGAACGCGATCCGGTAGTTGTCGCCGGTGGCGTCCAGCAGGACGCCGATGGCCAGCAGCGTGGTCATCGACGCGGTGAAGCCGCCCATGTTGACGATGCCGGAGGCGGTGCCCTGGCGCTCCGGCGGGTTGGCCGGGCGGGCGAAGTCGAAGCCGATCATCGAGGCGGGGCCGCAGGCGCCGAGCACCACGCACAGGACGATCAGCAGCCATACGGGCGCGTGGTCGGCCGGCCAGGCCAGCGTGGCCGCCCACAGCAGTGCGGTGGCGGCGACGGTGCCGAGCGCCAGCGGCGTACGGGCGTTGTGGTGGCGGGCGATGACCTGCCCGTAGACCAGGCCGACGACCATGTTGGACAGCACGACGAGGGTGAGCAGTTCGCCCGCTTCGCCGCGCGTCAGGCCCTGGGCCTCGACGAGGAACGGCAGGCCCCACAGGAGCAGGAAGACCATCGCCGGGAACTGGGTGGTGAAGTGCACCCACATGCCCAGCCGGGTGCCCGGTTCGCGCCAGGCGTCGGCTATCTGGCGCCGGACGTACGCGCCGCCGGTGTGGGTGGCGGGTGCCGGGGGCGGTTCGAAGCCCTCGGGGTGGTCCTTGAGGAAGGCCAGTACCAGGGCGAGGACGACGAAGCCGCCGGCCGCGCTGGCCACGAAGGTCGGCGTCCAGCCGAAGGTGTGCAGGAGGCGGGCCAGGACGAGGGTGGAGACGAGGTTGCCCGCCATGCCGATGAGGGCGGCGATCTGGGCTATCAGCGGGCCGCGGCGGGCCGGGAACCAGCGCGCGCCCAGCCGCAGCACGCTGATGAACGTCAGCGCGTCGCCGCAGCCGAGCAGGGCCCGTGAGCCCAGCGCCATGGCGTACGACTGCGACAGCGCGAAGCCGAACTGGCCGACGGTGTACAGCACGACGCCCAGGATCAGCACCTTCTTGGTGCCGAGCCGGTCGACCATCAGGCCGACGGGTATCTGCATGCCCGCGTAGACGAGCAGTTGGAGGATGGAGAAGGTGGAGAGCGCGGAGGCGTTGATGTGGAAACGTTCCGCCGCGTCCAGGCCGGCGACACCGAGGCTCGTACGGTAGGTGATCGCCACGAAGTAGACGGCGACGCCGATGCCCCAGACGGCCATGGCTCTGCGGCCGCCGGGCGGGTCGCCGGGCAGCAGGGTGCCCCGGCCCGTGGTGGTGCCGCTCATCGGACGTCTCCCTGCGCCAGGTTCCGCACCCAGCTGACGTGGCGGTGCACGGCGTCCACGGCCGCGGCCGCGTCGCCGGCGCGCAGCGCCTGGAGGATCTCGCCGTGCTCCGCGATGTTCTTCGCGATCCGGTCCGGGTTGGCGTGCATCACGGCGACACCCATCCGCAGTTGCCGGTCCCGCAGCTGTTCGTACAGCCGGTCCAGGATCTGGTTTCCGGCGCTGCGGACGATCGCGGCGTGGAAGCAGCGGTCGGCGACGGAGACGGCGGCGAGGTCGCCGGAAGCGGCCAGCTCCACCATCTTGGCGAGCTGTTCCTCCAGCTCGGCGAGGAGCGCGGGGGAGGCCGGCACGGCCTTGCGCGCGGCGTGCTCCTCGACGAGCAGCCGGGTCTCGACCACGTCCGCGATCTCCTGGGCGGAGACCGGCAGGACCATGGCGCCCTTCTTCGGGTAGAGCTTCAGCAGCCCTTCGACCTCAAGGCGCAGCAGCGCTTCCCGTACGGGCGTGCGCGACACGCCGACGGCCTCGGCCAGCTCCCCTTCGGTGAGCAGCACGCCGCCCTCGTAGTGGCGCTCCAGTACGGCCTGCTTGAC
This sequence comes from Streptomyces sp. NPDC045470, assembly GCF_040646595.1. NCBI lineage: Bacteria > Bacillati > Actinomycetota > Actinomycetes > Kitasatosporales > Streptomycetaceae > Streptomyces > Streptomyces sp. NPDC045470. The sequence goes on along the minus strand of NZ_JBEZAN010000008.1, from coordinate 299,783 downwards.
GTACGCGTAGACGCGCTCGGCGGCGGGCGGGGCTTTGGCGGGAGCGGGGGCGGGGGCGTTCGTGGCGCGTGAGGTGTCCGGGGCAGAAGTGACCGGTGCGGCTGCTGAAGGCATGCGCACAGCATAGATACAACACGTATGCGTCAGGGAGGGCGGTCCGGGATGCGGACGGGGGCGGCGGCGGGGCGCAGGGGGCGCTCAGTGCTCGTGCGCCGACAGTTCCTCGTCGCGGTCCAGGGCGTACGCCCAGATCAGGTGCCGTACGCGGGGAGCGCTGCCGGGACGGGTCAGGCTGCGCGCCCGGATCTCCAGCTCCTGGTCCTCCTTGGTCCCGCGTTCCAGGTGCTGGCGCAGGTGTTCCCGCTCGGAGACGACGGTGAACGTTTCGAGGAAGAGCGTCGGGTCGTCCATGTCCTCGTACAGGCCCCACATCGTGGCGCCGGTCCGCCGCCGGGCCTGGCCGACCGGCCGCATGGCCCGGATGAACGCCTCCGCGTCCGGCCGGTCCACCCGCCACTCCACGATGACCAGGACGGGCCCGATGTTGCGGCCGGGCGTCTGCATGCTCTCCGGCTCGGGCCAGTGCTGGACGTGTTCCACGTCGATGTGGCCCGCGGGCATCGGCATCGTCCGCATGCCCATGACCGTGGTCAGCGCCAGCCCGATGCCCGCGATCACGAACGCGCTCTGCACGCCGAACCAGTCGGCCACCAGCCCCCATCCCACCCCGCCCACCGCCTGGCCGCCCATGAAGACCAGTTGGTAGTAGGCGAGCGCGCGGGTGCGCGCCCAGACGGGCAGCAGGATCTGGGCGGAGGCGGAGAGGGTGGACAGCACCGCCACCCAGGCCAGCCCCGAGATGATCAGTGCGACGGCGGCGACGATCGACGACGTCACCAGTCCGATCACGGCCATGGTGGCCGCGTAGAGGATCATCGCGACGGTGACCAGGCCGTTCGTCGTCGTACGGGGCCGTACCGCGGGCAGCGCCAGCGCGCCGCCCACCGCGCCCACCCCGACGCAGCCGAGCAGCAGCCCGTAGCCGCCCGCGCTCATGCCCAGCGGGCCGCGGGCGATCGCCGGGAGCAGTGCCCACAGCCCGCCCGCGAAGAGCATGAACAGCCCGGAGCGGCCGAGTACGGCGCCGAACTCCGGAGCCCTGCGGACGTACCGGGCGCCCGCGCGGATCGCGCCGCGTACGTGCTCCGAGCCCAGCGGCCGGTGGGTGGCGGGCCGCCGCCAGGCGTACAGGACGACCATGACGCCCAGGAAGGACAGCGCGTTGATCCCGAAGGTGGCCGCCGGGCCCGCCGCGGAGATCAGCAGGCCGCCGAGGGCCGGTCCGGCGGCCCGCGCGACGTTGCCGTTGGCGCTGTTGAGGAGGGCTGCCTGGGGGATCTCGTCCTTGGTGACCAGTTCGGGCTGGATGGCCTGGAAGGAGGAGATGCAGAAGGCCTCGCCGACGCCCATCACGGCGGTGAGCAGGAGCAGCGAGGTCGGGGTGGCCCGGTCGGCGGCGGTGACGGCGGACAGGCCGGCCGCCCCGATGAACATCAGCAGTTGCCCGCCGAGGAGCAGCCGGCGCTGGTCGAGGATGTCGCCGAGCGCTCCGGCGGGCACCACCAGCGCGAAGACCGGCAGGGTGGTGGCCGTCTGGACGAGGGCGACCTCCAGCGCTCCGCCACCGAGGTCGCCCATCAGCCACTGGGCGCCCACGGTCTGCATCCAGGTGCCCATGTTGGCGGCGAGCTGGGCGATCCACAGCGCCCGGAACATCCGGCGGCGCATCGGGGCCCACGCCGACGGTTCCGGACGAGCCGCCTCCGGAGGCGCTTCGTCCGGGGGCGGCTCGTCCAGCACGGGTGGCTGATTCACCGGAAACGTTCTCCTCGCCGTGGGCACCGACCGCTGTGTCCCTGTGTCCGTACCCGCGACGACTGCGGACGGTCCCTTACATCCCGAGATTCACCGGTCTGGGAGAGGGGGCGGCGGCTCCGGAGGGCGGCTGCGGACCGCGGCTCCCGTGGCCGGGTCCGCGCCACGGGCACCGGCCGCCGGGCCGGATCTGCCGCTGACGGCCGAGGCGGGCAGCCGGGTACCGATGCTGCGGTAGCGGACGGGCAGGGCGGCCATCTGCTCCGGACTGAGGCAGTTCTTGCCGTCGATGACCAGCCGCGGCTCGTACAGCAGGGCCGCCAGGGCCCGCCAGTCCGCCTCGATCGCCTGCGGCCACTCGGTGAGCACCACGACGGCGTGCGCCCCCTCGACCGCCTCCGTCAGGCCGGACGCCGGGCGGGCGCCGGGGAAGAGGCCCGCGATGGCGTCCGGGTCGGTGCCCGGGTCCCACACCCGTACGCGTGCGCCGTGGCCGAGCAGCGCCGGGACCACCGTGCGGCTGGGCGCCGCGCGCAGGTCGTCGCTCCAGGGCTCGTACCGTACGCCGAGCACCGCGATCTCCGCGTCCGCCAGGCCGTCGGCGGGCCCGTCGCCGAGTTCGGTGCGCAGCAGGTGGACGGCCAGCCCGAACTGGGCGTCGTTGACGGCGATGGTGGCGCGCAGCAGCGGGGTCGGCAGGCCCGCGGTGCTCGCCCAGTGGGCCAGCGCGTTGGTGTCCTTGGGCAGGCAGGAGTCGCCGTAGCCGAGGCCGGGCTGGAGGAAGGCGTGGCCGATCCGGGGGTCGAAGCCGACGCCCTGCATCACGTGGTCGACGTCGATGTCGGGGCCGCAGCACATGCCGGCCACCTCGTTCGCGAAGCTGATCTTCGTGGCGAGGAAGGCGTTGCTCGCGTATTTGATCATTTCGGCGCCGGACGGCGTGGTCTCGACCCACGGCGCGGCGATCCCCTCGTACAGCTCGCGCAGCGCCCGCAGACCGGCCTCGCCCCAGGTGCCGGCCACGATACGGGCGGGCACCGACCAGTCCTCCAGCGCGCTTCCCTGGTTCAGGAACTCGGGGTTGTACGCGAAGCGTTCCCGCAGTCCGGGGTACGTCTCGGCGAGCACGGCGCTCGTGCCGGGCGGCACGGTGGACTTCAGCACCACGCAGGGGGCGGGCAGCAGTTGCAGGACCTCGTCCAGTACGGAGGTGACCTGCGTCAGGTCGGCGGACCCGTCGGAGGCGGGCGGCGTGCCGACCGTGACGAGCACGATGTCGAACGGTGTCCGCCGGTGGGTCTCGGTGACGGAGCCGGAGAAGTCGAGCCGCCCGGTGGCCTGTGCGGCCGCGAGCTGCTCCGGCAGTCCGGGCTCGAAGACCGGGGCCCGGCCCGCGCCCAGGACGCGCAGCCGGTCCGGGTCCTGCTCGACCCCGGTGACGTGATGCCCTTGGTGGGCCAGGGCGACCGCTCCGGTCAAGCCCACATATCCCTGTCCTACGACCGCTACTCGCATCACAAATCAGCCCCTTCGGTCCTGCTGATTTGATTCGTCGCGCCCCCGGAATGGCGGATTCGTGCCGCGCGACGAGGCAATTGCTGCCAGTGTGCGGGGTGCGGTGCGAAGGCGCAGCCGGAGCCGGCCTCCCGTAGCGGAAAAGGCGTCCGGGGCAGCGGTTCCCCCACCGCCCCGGACGCCTTTCACTTCACCTGCCGGCCCGCTGCCTCGGGGCCGCGCGGTTCAGCGCTTCCCGTTCGTGCTCAGCGCTTCCAGTTCGTACCGACCGACACCAGCTTGTCCTTGCCGCAGTCACCGCCGAACGACCACGACCCACGGCCGACCCAGGCGCCGTTCTTGGCATAGGTCTTCCGCTTCTTGTTCCAGCACTCGGTCTCGGCACGCGCCTTGCCGCTCCACACGATGCAGCTCGCGGTCCACTTGTGCTTGCCGCTCTTCCAGTTGCCGCACGCGTAGTCGTTCGACTTGGCGCTGGCGGGCGAGGCCGTACCGAGCAGCATGCCGCCGACGAACACCGCGGTGGCCGCGATCCCGGCCGCCCGGCCGCGCTTTCCCGAAATCCGCATTCCCCGTGAACCCCGTTTCCGCCCGGAAGTGCCGGGCGTACGTACGCAAATGAACTCACCCGCACCAATGTGTGCGCGTGACCGGCCCGGCGCTTACCCGCGCGGACGCGTGATCATTGTCCCATGAAGGGGGCGGGAGTTCAGCCGTGAATCACCCCGGGAACAGCGGCACCCGGGCAGGGAGAAAACGCGGGAGGAGGCGCGGGGCGGCCCCCCTGCGCCGGCGGGCGGCCGGGCCGTTGACGGACCGCTGACCGGCCGCCGACGGACCGCCCGCCGGCGGGCCCGGCAGGTCCGCCCCTCAGGCCGCAGCCGTACCGCCACCCACCCCCGCCCCCTGCTCCGCGAGCCAGGACCGGTACCAGTCCACCGTCGCGCCGATCCCGGCGGGCAGCGGGGTCGGCGCCATGTCGAAGCGCCGCTCGAACGCGGTCGAGACCATCGTCTGCGCCTCGGTGTGCTGGTAGAACAGCTCGGCGTACTCCGCCATGAACGCCTCGTCGAACGGCCCCCAGGGGCGCGGTTCCGCCAGCACCTGCGTCTCGAACGGAACCCCGGCGCGCTCCCGCACGAGGGCCAGCACCTCGCGCATCGTGGGGGCCGGGGCCGTCGGCAGGTGCCAGGCCCGGCCGTACGCGTCCGGCTCCTGGCCGAGGCGGGCCAGGCCGCGGGCGACGTCGCCGATGTACGTGAAGCTGTGCGGCAGGTCCAGGTCGCCGAGAGCCAGGGCCGTGCCGCCGGTCAGGGCCGCGGGGAAGGCCGTGGCGCCCAGCGTCGAGTTGAGGACGCGCGGCCCGTAGAAGTCGGCGGCGCGGGCCAGTACGACCGGCAGCCGACCCGCCTCATGGGCCGCCAGGTACGCCTCGTCCAGCTCGGCCCGCATCCGTCCCTTACGGGAGGTGGCCCGCCACGGGGAGTCCTCGGTCAGCGGCACGCCGCCGGACGGGCCGTACGGGTAGAGGGTGTCCATCACCACCAGCCGGGCACCGGCCGCCGCCACGGCGTCCACGATGACCTTCTGGAGGGCGGGCATCACCTCCACCTGAAGCTCGTAGGCCACGTTGACGCAGTGGTAGACCACCGCGGCCCCGGCCACCGCCTCCCGTGCGGCGTCCGGTGATCCCAGGTCGGCGGCGACGGCCTCCGCGCCGGGCGGTCCGCCCCGGCCCGAGCGGTCGACGGTCCGTACGCGGAAGCCCTGCCGGAGCAGTTCCTCGGCCAGCGTGGTCCCGGCCGGGCCGGTACCGAGGACGACGTGCAGCGGGCGGGACGACGTGACGGCGGACATGCGGAACCCCTGTCTTCGAAGGAACGGCGGAAGAACGGCAGGCGGAACGGTGACGCGGCGTGCCACGCCACGGCGCTCGGCGCTACCGGCCCTCACTGTAGCTATACCCTCTAACCAAATCTACAGCCGATCGCATTTCCGTTACCCTCCACACGAAGAGCCCGCCCCGGTCCCCGTCCCCGCTGGAGCCGCACCATGTCCCCCTCCACCACCGACCCCGCCCAGACGCCACGCCAGCGCTACCGCGCCCAGGTCCAGCAGGAGATCAAGCAGACCGCGCTGGCCCAGATCGCGGAAGGCGGCATCGAGGCGCTGAGCATCAACGCCATCGCCAAGGCCCTCGGCATGTCGGGCCCCGCGCTCTACAAGTACTTCCGCAACCGCGACGACCTGCTCACCGCGCTCATCAGCGACGGGTACGAGGACGCCGCCGAGGCCGTCCGCACGGCCGCGCACCGGGCCGCCGACCGGTCACCGCGCGAGCGTCTGCTCGCCCTCGCCCACGCGTACCGCGACTGGGCCCTCGCGCAGCCGCACCGCTACCTGCTCCTCCAGGGCACACCCGCCACGACGTACGAGGCCCCCGCCCACACCACGGACAGCGCCCGCGCGGTCATGGGCCCGTTCCTGGCCGTCCTGGCCGAGGGCACGCCGTGGCCGGCCGCCGAACCGCTGTACGACGAGGTGCGCGCCTGGGTGACGGACACCCCCGCGGTCGCCGAGTGGGCCGCCGCGTACGCCCCCACCGCCGACGACCCGGTCCCCGCGCTCGCGGCCTCCGTGCTCGCCTGGTCCCGTATGCACGGCATCGTCAACCTCGAAGTCCAGGGCAGCTTCCAGGGCATGGGCCACGACTCCGCGACGCTCCTCGCCCTCGAAATCGGCTCACTGGCCGACGCGGCGGGGTTGCCTTCCGGCGCCTGACACCGCACGGAAAAGGGCCTCGGCGATGTCCATCGCCAAGGCCCCACACGGCGGCGACGCTGCGCCGCCGAGGGGGAAGAGTTGAGACCTATCCGATGAGTCCCACCGGGGCCTTGCCGCCCGACTGAAGGCAGGTCGTAGGTCGCAGGCCTTCCGGTCAGGACCGGCGCACGAACAATGGCTCATTTTGATTTAACGTTCAACCTATGTAGGGGGCATGCTGATGGGAGCAACGGAGACCGCCCCGGTCTCCGGTTCAACACCCCAGCCGATCAACGGAGATGACCCACATGAGCCAGGCCCTGCCGCTCCGTCTTCACCACCACGCATGGATCACCGACGACCAGGAGGCCAACCGGCACTTCTACGAGGACGTCATCGGCCTGCCTCTGGTGGCCACATGGACCGAACGCGAGGTGCTCTCCGGGGCCGAACGCGCCTACAGCCACACCCTCTACGGCGTGGCCGACGGCAGCGCGCTCGCCTTCTTCCAGTTCGCCGACCCCGAGGACCAGGAGGAGTTCAAGACGGACCTCAATTCCACCCCCGTGCGCCACATCGCCTTCAAGGTCGAGACGGAGACCCAGGAAGCCATACTCCAGCGCGTCAACGCGGCCGGCTACGCCGATGCGAACGCCCACGTACTCGACCACGGCTTCTGCGTCTCGCTGTACGTCACGGACCCCAACGGGCTCATCCTGGAATTCGCCGTCGACCACCCCGACGTGGAAAAGATCGACGCCGAGCGACGCGCCACAGCCCACGCCGACCTCGCCCGCTGGCTCGCCGGCGACCACACCAGCAACAACCACTGGCGCTGAACCTGCTGCCGCACCGGACTCTCCAACGGACGGAGTTCGGCACGGGAAGGCATCCAGGGGCGCAGATTCACACGGCGGGGTCCGCCGCGCGTATCTGTCCGTCGACGACGGCGGATCGGAAGGCCAGCCATTCGCGGTCGCCGAAGAGCAAGGTGCGTCCTGCCGGTTTCTTCGAGTCGCGGACCGCCACGATCGACGGGACGTTGGTGGCGACCTCGACGCACTCGCCCCCGGCGGGACTGCTGTGGCTCGACTTCACGAATCGGAACGCATGCACGGCTCACAACTCCTTTCGCAAGGTATCGATCAAGGTGACCGAGTCGTCAGTCGTGAGGCTCAACTCGACTGCGCGGTCGAAGAATTCCCTGTACAAGGCGCCGTCACGCTCGTGCTCGACCCATACGGTCGACGTGATGCCGTCGATGTGGACCACGTCCACCGCACCTGGTTCAGCAAATGACACGATGTTGAAGGGGCTCGTGATGCAGGGATGAGCGCCTGCATCATACGGCGATACCTGCAGTTTCACATTGGGCAACGCAGCCAGGTCCAACAACCGGACCAGTTGGTCACGCATGACCTCGGGGCCGCCCACCAATTGCCGGAGTGCGGCTTCCCAGATCACGGCGTGCACTTGCAGCGGCCGCTCGCTGGTCAGCCTCGCCTGCCGACGCATCCTGATTTCAACGGTTCGCTCGATCTCGTCGGGCCCCTGCCAGGCCCCGCTACCCGCCCCGAGGGCTCGGGCGTACTCAGGCGTCTGGCACAGCCCGGGGATCAGCGACACCTGCCAGTTCCGGACCTGGCTCGCCGCGTCCTCCAGGGCGACGTATTCGGCCAGAGCCCCCGCGTTCGGCGAATGGCGCCACCACCCCTTCGCCCTTCGTCGCTCCCGATCCAGCTTCGCCAGGCCCAGCAGCCGTGCCACCGTATCGGCATCATCCGTACCGTAGAGATGACACAGCGCACGGATGTCCGGATCTCGCACCGGGACCAGCCCGCGTTCCAACTTCGCGACCTTGGGGACCGAGGCGGTCAGCGCCTCTGCCGCGTGGGCTTGGCGCATTCCGCGCGCCTCGCGCATCCGTAGCAGCTCCCCGCCCAGCCTGCGGCCCAGCACCGTCGAGATCGAGGTGCCCCGTTCAGGTCGCTCGTCCGCCATCTCTCGCCCCTTACCGTCGAGTTGGCCAACCTACTGTGTGTAAAAGTTTCTGCGTGTGCGACTTGCGGCGCCACGCAGAGTAACACTACCGTCTGTGTCCACTCGCTCGCACAGCGAGCACGTTGGCACTCCGACGGAGGCGATCAGCCATGCCCGTTCCTCAACTCCCCCACCTCGTCCACGAGGACAAGCTCGACTACACCCCCACCGCCCGCAGCGTCTCCCTCGCCCGGCGGCGGGCCGCGCGGCTGGTGGCGGAGTGGGGGCAGGCGGAAGCCGCCGGGGATGCGGCGTTGATCGTTTCGGAGTTGGCCACCAACGCGCTGCTGCACGGGACGCTGCGGGGGCGGCTCTTCCGGGTGCGTCTGGTGATGAGCGCGACGATGTTGCGGGTCGAGGTCAGTGATCCGCGGGGGGAGCGCGTGCCGCGGAAGAGGCGCGGGGTGGCCTCCACGTCGGGGCACGGGCTCGTGCTCGTCGACGGCCTCGCCGACCGGTGGGGGATCGAGCCCCGTACGGTCGGCAAGACGGTGTGGGCGGAGGTGGAGCTGGGGGTCCGGGCGCGCGCCGTCAAGCGGACATGCGGCCCTGCGCGATCAGGCGGTTGACCACCCGCGCATGAGCCGGCGCGCAGCGCTCGCGCGCCTCGTGGCGGTCGAACCAGGCGTATTCGGCGATCTCGCGGCCGGGGACGGGCGTGATGTCCTGCGGGCCGCCGGTGAAGCACGTCATGTGGAGGCGGCGGCCGGCGTTCACGCCGTGCGCGGTGGCGTGGACGGTGAAGGCTTCGGTGAGGTCGGCTGCCGGGACCGTCAGGCCCAGTTCCTCGGAGAGTTCGCGGGAGAGGGCCTCGGACGCGGTCTCGCCCGGTTCGTACTTGCCGCCGGGCAGGTAGAACGTGTCGTTGCCGCGCGTACGGACGCTGAGCAGGCGGCCGTCCCGTACGTGCAGCCAGCCTACGGAGCGCAGCGGCGCCGGGCGTTCGAGAGCGACCAGGGTTTCGCCGGTCGCCTCGTCCGTGCGGCGGGCGCGCTCCGTGAAGCCGAGGTGGGCGTAGAACGCGCGGGCCGCCTCGTTGCGTTCGAAGGCTTCGAGGGTGAGGGCGCCGTGGCGGGACGCGGCGTGTTCGAGGAGCTGGGCGCCGATGCCACGGCCCTGCGCCTCGGGGGCCACGAACAGGCCGCCGATCTCGGAGCCGAGCAGCCCCAGGAGGGCGACGACCGTGCCGTCGCGCTCGTCCTCGGCGACCCAGTTGTCCGCCTGGACCAGGTAGACCTCGCGGACCTCGCGCGCCCGTTCCCCCGTTCCCTCGCCCTCGATGAACGGGTGGGCCCGGCGTACGGCGCGGGACCACAGGTCCATGACGGCGGGCTCGTCCGCCGGACGGTAGGGGCGGATGATCGTCGCGCTGCTCATCCGGCCGACGGTAGGCGGGGCGGGCGGGGGCGGCAACTTCATTTCCCGGGGAGGCGAGGACCGGGCCCCCTTCGCGCCGCCGCGATCTGCCGAAGGATGTACCTGATGCCCGGAAGGTGTCCGACTTAAGGCTGACGTGAGTCTGTACCTGACGCGTACGACATCGGCGGATTCCCGTGAAGTAATGGGAGGGAGGGGTCGCCAGTGCGGCTCCGAACCGTACGCAAGGGGAGACCACCATGCAGTCCAGGACGAACACCGGCCGACGTGCTCGGACCACCGTCATGGTCGCGCTGCTCGTGGCCGCGCTGTGGGGCGGTATCGCGCTGACGAAGGGCGCGGCGCAGGCCGACCCCTCGGCGCCGGGCGGGCCCGTGGGGCACCTCAGCCGCGCCGTCGAGATCATCCGGGGCTGAGCAGCGAAGACACAGCACGAAGACGCACAGGGCGGGCCCGGAGGCGAACCGTTTCGGTTGCCTCCGGGCCCGCCCTCATGGGGTGCGGGGGCCGGGGCCGGAACCCGGCCCGTGACCCGTCAGGCCCAGGTGATCAGGCGCTTGGGCTGTTCCAGGATCGCCGCGGTGTCCGCGAGGACCTTGGAGCCCAGCTCGCCGTCGACCAGGCGGTGGTCGAAGGAGAGCGCCAGCGTGGTGACCTGGCGGGGCTTGACCTTGCCCTTGTGCACCCAGGGCTGGAGCTTGACCGCGCCCATGGCGAGGATCGCCGGCTCCCCCGGGTTGAGGATCGGGGTGCCGGTGTCGACGCCGAAGACACCCACATTGGTGATGGTGATCGTGCCGCCCGCCATGTCACCGGGCGCCGTCCGGCCCTCGCGGGCCGTGGCGACCAGCTCGCCGAGCGCGGCGGCAAGCTGCGGCAGGGTCTTGGCGTCCGCGTCCTTGATGTTCGGCACGATCAGACCGCGGGGGGTGGCCGCGGCGATGCCCAGGTTCACGTAGTCCTTGCGGACGATCTCCTGGTTCTCCTCGTCCCAGGCCGCGCTGATCTCCGGGTTGCGCTTGATGGCGACCAGCAGCGCCTTGGCGACCAGCAGCAGCGGGTTGACACGCAGGCCCGCCATGTCGGGGTCCTGCTTCAGCTCCTGGACGAGCTTCATCGTGCGGGTCACGTCGACGGTGATGAACTCCGTGACGTGCGGCGCGGTGAAGGCACTGTTGACCATCGCCTGGGCAGTGGCCTTGCGTACGCCCTTGATCGGGACGCGGGTCTCCCGGGCCCGGACCGCCTCGGAGCCCGAGGGGGCCGGGGAAACATCCGGCTGCACGGCCGAAGCCGGGGCCTCGGCGGCGGGCGCGGGGGCCGCCGCCGCATGCACGTCCTCGCGGGTGATCACGCCGTCCGGACCGGTCGGGGTGACCGAGGCCAGGTCGATGCCGAGATCCTTGGCCAGCTTGCGGACGGGCGGCTTGGCCAGCGGCCGGCCGGCCACGGGGACGGCGGCCGGGGCGGACGGAGCCGGGGCGGGAGCGGAAGGGGCGGCGGGAGCGGCCGGGGCCGCGGCGTGGCCGTTGAGTTCCGCCTGGACCGCCGCGGCGGCCGGCTCCTGCGCCGGGACGCCCGGCTGCGGCTTGCGCGCCCGCCGCTTGGTGGACGACGGGGCCGCGCCGTACCCGACGAGGACGGCCTGCCGGCCCTGCGGCTCGGTGTCCTCCTCGGCAGCGGCCGCAGCGGGCTCGGGAGCGGCGGCCGGGGCCTCGGCCGGGCCGGCGCCCGGGTCGGTGTCCACGGCGATGATCGAGGTGCCCACGTCGACGGTGGCGCCCTCCTCGAAGTGCACCGCGTGCACCACACCCTCGTACGGGCAGGGCAGCTCCACGGCGGCCTTGGCGGTCTCCACCTCGCAGATGACCTGCCCGTCGGTGACGGTGTCACCCGGCTGTACGTACCACTTGAGGATCTCGGCCTCGGTGAGCCCCTCGCCCACGTCGGGCATCTTGAACTCGCGGAAGCGCTGCCCGGTTGCAGTCATGGTCACTACTCCTCAAGCCCTTCAGTACGCCAGCACGCGGTCGACCGCATCGAGCACCCGGTCGAGTCCCGGCAGGTATTCGTCCTCCAGCCTGGACGGCGGATACGGCGAGTGGAAACCGCCCACCCGCAGCACCGGCGCCTCCAGGTGGTAGAAGCACCGCTCGGTGATGCGGGCGGCGACCTCCGAACCCGAACCGAGGAAGACCGGCGCCTCGTGGACGACCACCAGCCGCCGCGTCTTCTCCACCGAGGCCTGGATCGCGTCGAAGTCCATGGGCGAGATGGACCGCAGGTCCAGCACCTCGACCGACCTGCCCTCCTCGGCGGCCACCTTGGCGGCGTCCAGACAGACCTTGACCATCGGCCCGTACGCGGCCAGCGTCACGTCCGTGCCGATCTGCGCCACCCGCGCCGCGTGCAGCGGATCAGGAATCGCCTCGGTGTCCAGGCGGCCCTTGTCGTGATAGCGGCGCTTGGGCTCGAAGTAGATGACCGGATCATCGCTCTCGATGGCCTGGCGCATCATCCAGTACGCGTCCGAGGCGTTCGAGGGCGAGACACACTTCAGGCCCGCGACATGCGCGAACAGAGCCTCGGGCGACTCGGAGTGATGCTCGACCGCCCCGATGCCACCGCCGTAGGGGATACGGATGACGACCGGCATCTTGATCTTGCCCAGCGCGCGGGCGTGCATCTTCGCGAGCTGCGTGACGATCTGGTCGTACGCGGGAAAGACGAAACCGTCGAACTGGATCTCCACCACCGGCCGGTAGCCGCGCAGCGCCATGCCGATGGCGGTGCCGACGATGCCGGACTCGGCCAGCGGGGTGTCGATCACCCGCTCCTCACCGAAGTCCTTCTGCAGCCCGTCGGTGACCCGGAAGACACCACCGAGCTTGCCGACGTCCTCACCCATGACCAGGACCTTGGAGTCGGCCTCCATGGAGGCGCGCAGCGACGCGTTGATCGCCTTGGACAGCGTGATCTTCTCGAAGACAGCCATGGTCAGTTCTCCTCCGCGTCCACGAACGACGCCTGGTACGCGGCGAACTGCGCGCGCTCCTCGTCGACGAGCGCGTGTCCGTCGGCGTACACGTTCTCAAAAATGGCCATCGTGTCCGGATCCGGCATCGTGCGCACCACCTCACGCACCCGCTTGCCCAGCGTCTCGCTCTCCTCCTCGACCGCGTCCAGGTACGCCTGGTCGGCGATGCCCTCGGTCTCCAGGTAGGTGCGCAGCCGCAGGATCGGGTCCTTGGCCTCCCACGCCTCACGCTCCTCGTCGGCGCGGTAGCGCGTCGGGTCGTCGGAGGTGGTGTGCGCGCCCATCCGGTACGTGAACGCCTCCACCAGCGTCGGCCCCTCACCCGCACGGGCCCGCTCCAGAGCCGCCCTGGTCACCGCCAGGCACGCCAGGACGTCATTGCCGTCCACCCGCACACCGGGGAAACCGTAACCACGGGCCCGCTGGTAAAGCGGGACACGGGTCTGCTTCTCCGTGGGCTCGGAGATCGCCCACTGGTTGTTCTGGCAGAAGAACACCACAGGCGCGTTGTAGACCGCGGAGAAGGTGAACGACTCGGCCACATCACCCTGGCTGGAGGCGCCGTCACCGAAGTACGCGATGACCGCCGAGTCGGCGCCGTCCTTCTGGACGCCCATGGCGTAGCCGGTCGCGTGCAGCGCCTGCGAGCCGATGACGATCGTGTACAGGTGGAAGTTGTTGGTGTTGGGGTCCCAGCCGCCGTTGTTCACGCCGCGGAACATGCCCAGCAGGTTCGTCGGGTCCACGCCACGGCACCAGGCGACCCCGTGCTCCCGGTAGGTCGGGAAGACGTAGTCGTCGTCGCGCAGCGCGCGCCCGGAGCCGATCTGCGCGGCCTCCTGACCGAGCAGCGAGGCCCACAGGCCCAGCTCGCCCTGGCGCTGGAGGGTGGTCGCCTCGGCGTCGAAGCGTCGCGTCAGGACCATGTCCCGGTACAGTCCGCGCAGTTCCTCGTCCGACAGGTCGATCGCGTACTCGGGGTGCTCGACGCGCTTGCCTTCGGGGGTCAGCAGCTGTACAAGCTGGTCCTGCTCCGCCTCGGCAGACGCCGGGGCGGCCGTCTTCGCCTTGGCGGGTGACGTCTTTTTTGCGGTGGTGCGCTTGCCGCCACCGCGGGTGTTCTTCCGCGCGGCAGTGCTCTCCACGGTCACGTGCTGCTCCTCCGTCTGTCCGGCCCCCGGGGTCCGCCGGTGGCCGTATTGCGGCTCACCCGGTATCCGATACGGCGCACGGGGTGTGTGCGGCACGGCGCGGCCCGGGTGGAACAAGGTGCCCCGGCCACGGCCTGCCGGAAGGGGCGTTGTGCCCTACTTCCGGAGCCTAGGCGAAAGGGGCCCTGACCTGCGACTTTGCTTGGGGTTCCAAGTATTTTGCTTGGATTTCCGAGCATTCGCGCCGATCAGTCGGCAATCCCCTGTTCACAGCGTTGCAGTCCGCCGGGACAACGGCACGTTATATCGGTGACACGGAGCACGGGAAGAGTTGGTGTGTGAGACTGATCGGGTGCGCGACGACGGAAAAATCACGGTATTCCTGCTCGACGACCACGAGGTCGTGCGGCGCGGCGTCCACGAGATGCTCTCGGTGGAGGCGGACATCGAGGTGGTCGGCGAGGCCGGCACCGCCGCAGATGCCCTGGTCAGGATCCCTGCGACGCGTCCGGACGTGGCCGTGCTGGACGTCCGGCTGCCGGACGGCAGCGGGGTGGAGGTCTGCCGGGAGATCCGCTCCCAGGACGAGTCCATCAAATGCCTGATGCTCACCTCTTTCGCGGACGACGAAGCTCTTTTCGACGCCATCATGGCGGGCGCGTCCGGGTACGTGCTCAAGGCGATCCGGGGCAACGAGCTGCTGACCGCCGTACGGGACGTGGCGGCCGGCAAGTCGCTGCTGGACCCGGTGGCGACCGCCCGTGTACTGGAGCGCCTGCGGGACGGCAACAACCCGCGCGGCGACGACCGGCTGGCCAGCCTGACCGAGCAGGAGCGCAAGATCCTCGACCTGATCGGCGAGGGGCTGACCAACCGGGTGATCGGTGAGCGGCTGCACCTCGCCGAGAAAACGATCAAGAACTATGTCTCCAGCCTGCTCTCGAAGCTGGGCATGGAGCGCCGGTCGCAGGCGGCCGCCTATGTGGCGCGGATGCAGGCGGAGCGGCAGTAGTACCGCGCAGTACCGCGTGAAAATCCTGGGGGTTTTCCGTGGACGAATAGTGTGGGCGGACGGGGGTGAACGTTCAAGAGTAGGGAAAATCCGCCGCCCGTAACTGGTCTGACCTGCTGAAATAGCACCGAAGCGGAGAATTGCCGCACGATTCAGGACCAACGTCCCGTTTCCACCAGGGCGGGTGCCCCTACTTTTGAGCACACCGGCACGGCAGGGTGTAGTCATGCCCACCGACGACCTCCATGCCATCGAGCTGCTGCACCGCGTCCCCTACGGACGGGTGTCGGCCAGCCAGCGGGCACTGCCCTTCACCGCCGTCACGCGGCATGTCGTGACCGACGGCCGGCTGCTGCTGCGGCTGCACCGCGGCCACGGCTACCACCGCGCCCTGGACGGCAACGTCGTCGCCTACGAGGCCGACAACGTGAACTCCGGCGCGAACGACACCTGGTCCGTCCAGTTCACCGGCACCGCCCGCGCCATCGTGCCCACGCCGGCCGAGTACGAACTGTTCGGCCCCACGCCACGGCTGGCCGACGGAGAGCCCTTCGACCCGGTTTTCCTCCGCGTGGAACCGGAGTTTGTCAAGGTCCACTACCTCTGTGATGTCCCTGTGTTCCGTTACGCCCACTCAGCGTGACGCAGTGATCTAACATCTGGCGCGTGCTGCGCTCATCCGATGTCCGGACGGTGACCACGCCCGACGGACACATCCTCGGCTCCCTGCTGCGCCGTTACGGCGCCGGGGAGCCGTTGACGTGCGAGCCGGTCGCCGAGGGGCTGCTCAACCGCGGTTACCGCCTCGCCACCACCCACGGCCGCTACTTCCTCAAACACCACCTCGACGGCGACCAGGCCGCCATCGCCCGCCAGCACCGCGCCACGCGCCGCCTGGGCGCGCTCGGCCTGCCGGTCGCCCCGCCGCTCGCCGACGCGGACGGCCGTACGGTCACGGTCCTCGGCGGCCGGTGCTACGCGCTGCACCCCTGGGTCGAGGGCCGGCACCGCGACGGCGCCGCCCTCACCCGGCTCCAGTCGCGCCGCCTGGGCGCCCTGCTGGGCCGTGTGCACACCGCGCTGGAGCAGGTCATAACGCGCGAGCCGACGGTACCCCGCGCCCCGTACGAACACCCGGGCGCCGACCCGGCGCGAACCTTCGAGATGATCGACGAACTGCTCGCGCTCGCCCGCCGGACCCGCCCGCGCAGCAGCTTCGACGAACTGGCCGAACACCGGCTGCTGGAACGCCGGACGCTGCTGGAACGGGAGGCGCACCGGCGCCCCGCGGCCGCGCAGGTACCGGCCGCCGGCTGGGTCCACGGCGACTTCCACCCGCTCAACCTGCTCTACCGGGGCGCCGAGCCCGCCGCCATCGTCGACTGGGACCGGCTGGGCGTGCAGCCACGCGCCGAGGAGGCCGTACGGGCCGCGGCCATCTTCTTCGTCCAGCCCGCCGGCACCCTCGACCTGCCGAAGGTACGGGCCTACGCGAGCGCCTACCGCCGCGCCTCGGGCGCCGGCGCGGCGGAACTGGCCGCCGCCGTCCACCGGGTGTGGTGGGAGCGCCTCAACGACTTCTGGATGCTCGACTGGCGCTACCGGCTCGGCGACCGGCGGGCCGACCCGCAGTTCCCCGCGGCGGCCGCGCTGGCGGTGTGGTGGACGCGGGAGTACGGGGCGGTGCGGGGGGCTTTCACGGAGTGAGGGGGCGGGGACGCCACAGCGGGCGGCCGGTGATCCGGCCGCCCGCTGTGTCCGGACGAGGTGCTGAGCAGTGGTCAGACGGTCGCTGAGCAGTGATCAGGCGGGGAGGCGGTCAGTCGCCGTCCAGGTCGCCGACGGCGCCGCTGCCGCCCGGGCCGCTGCCCGCGTTCGTCCCGGCGTTCGTGTTGCCGCTGCTCGTGTTGCCGCTCGACGTGTTGCCGTTGGAGTCACCGCCGTTGCCGCCGTTGGCACCGCTGCTCGTGTTGCCGCTGGACGTGTTGCCGTTGGTCGGCTTGCCGGTCGGCGTCGTCGTCGGGGGCTTGCTCGACGGCGGCGGCGAGCTGGGCGGCTGGGAGGTGCGCGGCGTGCTCGGGTAGCGCGTCGTCGGCGGGTTGTACGTGTGCGAGTTGCCGCCCGAGCCGCCCGGCTGCGTGTACGTGTTGGTCGGCTCGTCGGACGGCTCCTCGGAGGGCTGCTCCGAGGCGCTCTGGGAGGCCGACGGGCTCTTGGTCGGCGCCGGGTCCTTCTTCTTGTCGGCGCCCGCGTTCTGCAGCGCGATGGCCACCCCGACCGCGATGGCGATCACCGCGAGCGCCGCGATCAGCCAGATCTTGCCGCGGCCGCCCTTGGCGGGCCGGTGTCCGCCCTCGTAGCCGCCGTCGCCGTCCCGCATACCGGGGGGCAGGATCGGCTGGGCCGTGGTCTGCCCGTGGTCCGGGTGCGGCAGCGCCGTGGTGGCGGCGGCCGAGCCCAGGGCCGGGGTGTGCCCGCCCTCGTGCACGGCGACCGGGCCGGTGTTCCACGTACCGGTGTGGCCGCCCTGCTCGTGCAGCATCTGCAGGGCGTACTGGACCAGCCCGCGCATCTCCTCCGCGGTCTGGAAACGGTCGTCCGGGTCCTTGGCCAGCGAGCGCATCACCAGGCCGTCCAGCTCCGGCGGCACCGCTCCGGCGACCTCGGAGGGCGGCACCGGCATGTCCTGGACGTGCTGGTAGACGACCGACAGCGGGGTCTCGCCGGTGAACGGGGGGCGCAGGGCCAGCAGTTCGTACAGCAGGCAGCCGGTCGCGTACAGGTCGGAGCGGGTGTCCACGGTCTTGCCGAGGGCCTGCTCGGGCGACAGGTACTGCGGCGTGCCCATGACCATGCCGGTCTGGGTCATCGTCGACTGCGCGCCGTGCAGCGCGCGGGCGATGCCGAAGTCCATCACCTTGACCGCGCCGCCGTGCGTGATGATCACGTTCGCGGGCTTGATGTCGCGGTGCACGATGCCGTGCTGGTGGCTGTAGGCCAGCGCCTCCAGCACCCCGGAGACGATGATCAGCGCCTGGTCCGGCGGCGGGGCGTCCGCGTTCAGCAGCAGGTCACGGATGGTGCGGCCCTCGACCAGCTCCATCACGATGTACGGCACGGTGTTGCCGCCGACGTAGTCCTCGCCGGAGTCGTACACCGCCACCACCGCGTGATGGTTCAGCCCCGCGACGGACTGTGCCTCACGCGTGAAGCGGGCCTTGGAGACCGGGTCCTCCGCGAGGTCGGCCCGCAGCAGCTTGACGGCGACGGTGCGGCCGAGGCGCACGTCCTCGGCGGCGAACACCTCCGCCATGCCGCCACGGCCGAGCCGGCGCGTGAGCCGGTAGCGTCCGTCGCCCACCAAACCGCCATTGCCCCACATCTCCGGTGCATCGGAAGGATTTGCATCAGGAGAGTGGGAGCCGGTGGCATCAGGATCGGACGGGCCCTGGGGGCTCTGCGTCGGTGCCATCGGTCCTCGCCGTCGTATCGATCCGCATCACAGCGGTAAGGTCTCGGTCTTCGCTAGAGCACGCTACAGGCTCCGCGGCACACGCCGGTCCCGTGATGGACCGGTCATCACACCTTCTACGGCCCCATTGTCGCAAGTTAACCCCGGGCGACGACCCGCCGACGGGCGGCCCGGACGGTCCGGGACCGTAATGGGATCTTGCGCATCCGGTCACGGAACGGGCACACGGCTTGACGTGTCCGTGCCCTGGGAGACACTGGGCTGGGATTCGGCCACGATCCCGGTACAACCCATACTGATCTCGGCACGTCCGCAGGCGCACGTGCCGCGGGCCCACCACCTGCCGCAGGTACCGGGGGCCCACCACCTTGAGTAACGTCTGTGCACGTCAACAGGTCACACAGGGCGGCACGGACGGGCACGGCAACAGCCACGAGGCGCGGCGCGCCGCAACACGTGCGCGGGAACAGCGCGCCGAGGGGGAAGCGGAACCATGAGCCAGGACGGCGCTCAGAACGGGTACGAGGGCCGTTCGGTCGGCGGGGGACGCTACCAGCTCCGTGATCTTCTGGGCGCCGGCGGCATGGCGTCCGTGCACCTCGCGTACGACACCGTCCTGGACCGCGAGGTCGCGATCAAGACGCTGCACACCGAGCTCGGCCGCGAGCAGGCGTTCCGCGAACGCTTCCGGCGCGAGGCCCAGTCCGTGGCGAAGCTCACGCACACCAACATCGTCTCGGTGTTCGATTCCGGCGAGGACACGCTGTCCGACAGCGCCTCCGGCGCGGGGGACGGCGGCGTGGTGCCGTACATCGTCATGGAGTACGTGGCGGGCCAGCCGCTCCGCTCCGACCTGGACGGCGACATCGCCCGGCACGGCGCGATGCCCACCGGGAAGGCCCTGAAGATCACCGCCGATGTGCTGGCCGCCCTGGAGGCCAGCCACGAGATGGGCCTGGTCCACCGGGACATCAAGCCCGGCAACGTCATGCTGAACAAGCGCGGCGTCGTCAAGGTCATGGACTTCGGCATCGCCCGCGCCATGCAGTCCGGCGTCACCTCCATGACGCAGACCGGCATGGTCGTCGGCACCCCGCAGTACCTCTCGCCCGAGCAGGCCCTGGGCCGCGGCGTGGACGCCCGCTCCGACCTGTACTCGGTCGGCATCATGCTCTTCGAACTGCTGACCGGCCGCCTCCCCTTCGACGCGGACTCCCCGCTGGCCATCGCGTACGCGCACGTCCAGGAGGAGCCGCCGGTCCCCTCCGGCATCAACCGGTCGCTGCCGCCCGCCGTGGACGCGCTGGTCGCCCGCGCGCTGAAGAAGAACCCCAACGAGCGGTTCCCGACCGCCGAGGCGATGCGCGAGGAGTGCCTGCGCGTCGCCGGGTCGGGCCAGTCCGGCGCCACCCCGCTGATCATCAGCGAGGGCCCGCGCGCCCGTACCAGCGGCGCCTCGGTGGCCTCCGCGGTCTTCCCGACCGCGTCCCCGAACGCCGCCGGGCCGCACACCCCGGCGCCGCCGAGCGTCCAGACGCCGTACCGGCCGACGCAGGCCGCGCCCCAGTCCGGCCCGCAGATGGGCCCCGGCCCGTCGGCGGCCGGCGGACCGGGCTTCGGGCCGTCGGCGCCGTCCACGCCGCCGCCGGTGAACGCTTATCCGGGGCCGGGTCAGGGGCCGATTCCGGGGCAGGGGCCGATGGGGGCGTCTGGGTCGATGGGGACGTCTGGGCCGGTGGGGGTTTCGGGGCCTGTGGGGGCTCAGGGGCCGATCCCGTCACAGGGGCCGATCCCGTCACAGGGGCCGATGCCGTCACAGGGATCGATGCCGTCACAGGGTCCGCTTCCGGCCCAAGGTCCGGCTCCGTTCAACAGCGGCTTCCAGACCCCGCCGCCGTACGCCGGACCGTCGACCCCCGCTCCGGCGCCCGCACCGGTCGGCCCTCGGCCGGGCGGCAACCGTTCCGGCGGCCGCGGCAACACCCCGGTGATCGTCGTCTCCGCCGTCATCGGCGTGGTCGTGGTCACCGCGATCGCCATCGGCATCGGCCTGAGCGGCGGCAGCGACACCACGCACACCCGCCGCACCAGCCCGTACACCTACTCGCCGTCCCCCTCGGTCAAGCCCGAGGACCCGACGGCCACGATCTCCACCACGCGCTGCACCGACCCGGCCAAGAGCTACAGCCAGAAGGGCAAGATCTTCCTGCCGTCCTTCTACGGCAAGAACCTGACCTCGGTGAAGCAGTGCATGGACGCGGCCGGCTGGTCGTACGACATCTCCGAGCGCAGCAGCTCCATCTACGGCAAGAACACCGTCGTCAGCCAGTCCCCGACCACCCTGTGGGACCCCAAGGGCGGCGAGAAGATTCACCTGACCGTGTCCACCGGGCGCAGTTCGTAGGACCGGGACCGCTCCGGCCGGCCGATCGGCCGGAGCAGGGGGCCGGGCGGCTCAGAGGTACGGACCCGAGCGGGCGCCGCCCTGGCCGGGGTTGGGCTGTTCCATGTCGTCGGCCGGCACCGCACCGGGCGGCAGCGCGCGGCGCATCTGCTCCAACTGGGCGCGGGCCGCCATCTGCTGGGCGAACAGCGCGGTCTGGATGCCGTGGAACAGGCCCTCCAGCCAGCCGACCAACTGGGCCTGGGCGATCCGCAGTTCCGCGTCCGTGGGCACCGAGTCGTCGGTGAACGGCAGGGACAGCCGCTCCAGCTCCTCCACCAGCTCCGGCGCCAAGCCGTCCTCCAGCTCCTTGACCGAGCTGGAGTGGATCTCCTTGAGGCGCACCCGGCTCGCCTCGTCCAGCGGCGCCGCCTTCACCTCTTCGAGAAGCTGCTTGATCATGCTGCCGATGCGCATGACCTTTGCGGGCTGTTCGACCATGTCCGTCACGGGAACCTCGCGGGACTCGTCGTCGCCGTCCCCGCCCCCGGAGCCGGCGCTGCCGAGAGCCATTCCGTCCGGGCCGACCACCAGGACGTGCGGGCTCTCCTGCGACCGTTCGTTCATCGGCATATCCATGCCGCCATTCTCTCGTACAGCCGACCAGGAACGGTTGTGCCCCGGGAGAAAGGTGATCCAACCTCCGGGGCCGGACGGGCTTCGGGGAGAGTGCGGGGTGATCTTGAGGCGTACGGGGGTGATCTCGAGGCGGGCGCCGGGCCGGGCTCAGGAGCGTCTCAGGCGCAGGGCGATGAAACCGAGGCCCAGCCCGGTCAGCGCCATGCCGGCGCCCAGTGGCAGGACCCGGTGGACGCCGCTGCCCGTACCGGAGTCGGCGTACGGGGCCCGGGACGCGGCGGAGGCGGCGCCGGGCACCGCGCCGGGCGCGTAGCGGGAAGGACCGTGCGTCCGGGCGGCGGTCGCCGTCGGAGCGGGGGCCTGGAGAGGCGGCAGGGGCACGTAGGGGCGGCGGGCGAGGCGTCCGGCCAGATCACCCCGTCGGGTGGCCGCGGGGGCGGGAGAGGCCGCTCCAGGGCGTTGCGAGGTGGCGGCTGGGGACGGGGGACGGGACACACGGCCGTCCGTGGCGCCCGCGGCGGCCGAGGGGGCGGCGTTCGGGGTGGACGGGTGCGGCTCCGACGGGAGGGCCGGGTGGGCGGGGCCCGGACCGGAACCGAGCAGGGGGCCGAGCGGGACCGGGAGGAGAGGGCTCAGGGGGTTGGCCTGTTCGAGCTCGGTCAGGGGGTCGGGGGCGGGGTGGGGGGTGGAGTGGGGATTGGAGTGCGGGTTGCTGTGGTGCGAGTCGGTGTGGGGGTGGTGGTGACGGCTGGGGCTACGGGTGGGAGCAGGGGCGGGAGTGCTCCGGCCCGTATCGGGGGCAGGGCTGTGGCCGGAGGCGTCACCGCTGCGGAGAACGGCGTGAGCGGCCGTGCCCGCTGCCGTGGCCGCCGATGCGGTCCCGTGGAGAAGGGGCAGCAGCGTGGCGGTGCAGAGCAGCAGGCCGGAGGCGAGACGGAGGCGGAACCGACGGGGGCGGGCCCGCTGTAGCCAGGGGCGGTCCCGGTTCGGACGGGGGCGGGCCCGGTGCGGGCGGGGGCCGTCCCGGTGCAGGCGGGGGCGGTACGGCCGCCGCCGTTGCCGCAGCGCCGCGGCCACAGGTCCCGGGGCCATGGGTTCCGGGGTCACGCGTTCCGAAGTCACGCCCATGACCTCCCGGGCCTGCGGAGTCGTCGCCTGATCACCTCAGCGTCACACGGAGGGTGGTCAGCGGCATCTCGGGCGTAGCGGGCGTACGGCCGGGGGATGATGGCGCGGCCCGGGAGGAGGTGGGTTCAGACCGTCAGGACGACCTTGCCCACGTGGCCGCTCGCGTCCACGACCCGGTGCGCCTCGGCGGCCTCCGCGATCGGCAGCGTACGGTCCACGATCGGCTTGACCCGGCCGTTCTCGATCAGCGGCCAGACGTGTTCGCGTACCGCCGCCACGATCGACGCCTTCTCGGCCAGCGGACGGCCACGCAGCGAGGTGGCGGTGACGGCACCGCGCTTGGCCAGCAGCGCGCCAAGATGCAACTCGCCCTTGGCGCCGCCCTGGAGGCCGATGATCGCGAGCCGTCCGTTGGTGGCCAGCGCCTTGACGTTCGGGCCGAGGTACTTGGCACCCATGATGTCCAGGATGACGTCCGCGCCCTTGCCCTCGGTGGCCTTGCGCACCTCCTTGACGAAGTCCTGGTCCCGGTAGTTGACGAGGATGTCGGCGCCCAGTTCGGCGCAGCGGGCCAGCTTGTCGGCGCTGCCCGCGGTGACCGCCACCCGGGCGCCGACGGCCTTGGCGAGCTGGATCGCCATCGTGCCGATGCCGCTGGAGCCGCCGTGCACGAGCAGCGTCTCGCCGGGCCGCAGGTGGGCGATCATGAAGACGTTGGACCAAACGGTGCACGTCACCTCGGGCAGCGCCGCCGCGGCGGCCATGTCGAGGCCCTTCGGTACGGGCAGTAGCTGGCCCGCCGGGACGACGACCTGCTCCGCGTACCCGCCGCCCGCCAGCAGCGCGCACACCTCGTCGCCGACCGACCAGCCGCTGACCCCCGGGCCGAGGGCCTTGACGCGCCCGGCGCACTCCAGGCCGGGGTACGGGGGCGCGCCGGGCGGCGGGTCGTAGAAGCCCTGGCGCTGGAGGAGGTCGGCGCGGTTGACGGCCGTGGCCGCCACCTCGACCAGGACCTCCCCCTCGGACGGTTGCGGGTCGGGCACCTCCGCCCATACGAGGGCGTCGGGACCGCCGGGTTCGGGAATGGTGATCGCACGCATGGCCGCGAGGCTACTCCGCCGCCCGGGGCGGTGGAGGGAGGCGGGGAGGCAGGCAGGCGAAGGAGGCGGGGCTCGGGGGCTCGGGGGCTCGGGCTGGGGGCTCGTCCTAGTCGTCGCGGCGCACCGGCGCCATCGAGGACACCCCCGTACCGGGGATCATCGGCTTCACGCCGGGCTTGGTCGGGCCGTCCTGCTGTTCCGCGGACGCCGCCCGGACGATGGTGATCACCCGGTCCGCGGCCTGCAACGGGCTGGCCGCCGGATCGTCGTACCCGAGCAGCCGGTGCCCGCGCAGCACGGAGACGATCAGGTCGTCGGTCTCCCGTACCGACTTGCCGACCTCGGCCTTCACCACCGGGCGCTCGATCAGGTCCAGCCCGCTGCCCTGCTGGATCAGGTCCTCCAGGACCGTACCGGCGCTGGGACTGTGCACCGACAGGCCCAGCAGCCGGCCGGCGGCACTGGCCGAGGTGATGACCATGTCGGCGCCGGACTGGCGCAGCAGCGGCGCGTTCTCCTCCTCCCGTACGGCCGCGACGATGTTGGCCTTCTTGTTGAGCTGGCGGGCGGTGAGCGAGACGAGGACGGCCGTGTCGTCGCGCTGGGTGGCGATGACGACCTGCCGGGCCCGCTGGATCTCGGCCCGTACGAGGACGTCGCTGCGGGTCGCGTCGCCGACCACGCCCGCGAAGCCCTCGGCCACCGCCGAGTCGATGACCTTGGGGCTCGGGTCGACGATGACGATGCGGTCGCGGGTCAGGCCCGTCGCGCGCAGGGTCTGGGCCGCCGACCGGCCCTTGGTGCCGAATCCGACGATGACGGTGTGGTCGCGCAAGGCGTTTCTCCAGCGGTTCAGTTGCCACTGCTCGCGGGTGCGCTCGGTGAGGACTTCGAGCGTGGTGCCGACCAGGATGATCAGGAAGAGGACCCGGAGGGGCGTGATGAGCAGGATGTTCAGCAGCCGCGCGCCGTCTCCGTACGGGACGATGTCGCCGTAACCGGTGGTGGAGAGCGTGACGGTGGCGTAGTAGACGCAGTCGAGGAAGTCGACGGAGCCGTTGGCGTTGTCGTGGTACTCGTCGCGGTCGACCCAGACGATGGCCACCGTCGCGACGAGCACGAGCAGGGCCATCAGGAGCCGGCGCGCGACCTGGCGCAGCGGCGCCACCGGGGTGCGGCGGGGCAGCACGACGCGGTGGCTGGACTCCTCGGGGATCTCGCGCGCCGCGGCGTCGTGGGTGGGGAGCTTCACGCGGCGCCTCCGCCGGTCGGGTCGGTGGGGCCGGGTGAGGGGGTGGGTGGGGTGGGGCCCGGTGGGGTGGCTTCTGGAGCGTTGGCCGGTGGCCGGGGCGCGGAAACGTTCGAGCGCGGGTCTGGGGTGGTGCCGGAACCGGGACGGACCCCGGTGTCGGGGGCGTCGGAGGGGGCGGGCTGGGGGGATGCACCAGGCGTGACGGAAGGGGTGGGCTGGGGAGATACGCCAGACGTGACGGAGGAGGTGGGCCGGGGGGACGCGCCAGGTGTGGCGGGCGGGGCGGGTGCCTCGGGCGCCCAGCCCGTCACCGCGTCCGCCGTCCCGTCGGCCGTCCAGGGCAGGTCGAGGAGTTCGACCTCGTCACCCCGTTCCGCGCCGCCGGGCGGTACGACCGCCATCGCGTCGGCCGCCGCGATGCCGCGCAGCATGGCGGGCCCGCTGAAACGCAGCGGTACGACCGCGCCGCCGTCCTCCTCGTCGGCCGCGCCGTCCCGGAAGGCGACCGGAACCAGCCGCGTGTCGTGCGGGTGGCCGGGCACGTCGGCGGTCAGCGGTGCCCGGTAGGAGGGCAGCCGACGGCGGGCGGCGAGCGTGCGCAGTGCCGGTTCCGCCAGGGTGAGCAGGCCCGACACGGCTGCCAGGGGATTGCCGGGCAGCCCGACGAGGAGACGGCCGGGGGCCGGGTGGCCTGGTTTGCACGGATCGTTCGGATGATCCGGGTGGTCCGGGTGGTCCGGGATACGGGCGAGGAGCATGGGGTGGCCGGGGCGTACCGCCACACCGTCCACCAGAATCTCCGCCCCCAGCCTGCGCAGCGTGGGGTGGACATGGTCGACCGGCCCGGACGCCGTACCCCCGGTGGTGATCACCAGATCGGCCTCCGAGGACGCGAGGGCGTCGTACAACACCTCGGCGTCGTCCCCGAGGTGGCGGGGCGGCCCGGCCTCAGCGCCCAGCGCCCGCAGCCATGGGGTGATCATCGGGCCGAGCGCGTCCCGGATGCGGCCCTCACCGGGCAGCCCGGAACTCAGCAACTCGTCACCGAGCACCAGAACTTCCACGCGCGGCCTGGCGTACGCGGCCAGCGCGTCGTACCCCGCGGCGGCGGCCAGGCCCAGCACGGCCGGGGTCACCAGCGCACCGGCGGGCAGGAGTTGGTCGCCACGGCGGCACTCCTGCCCGCGCGGCCGGATGTCCTGACCGTGCGGTACGGGAGCGGGCGCGTACAACTGCGCGCCGCCGGTGGGCCGGACGCGTACCTCGCCGTGTTCGCTGCGCAGTACGGCCGTGGCGCCGGGCGGGATGCGCGCGCCCGTGGCGATCGGCACCGCGTCACCGTCGGCCACGCCTTCGGACGGCTCGTGACCGGCCAGGATGCCGTGCTCGCGCTCATCCGGGCGGGTACGGGCGGCGAGATGCCAAGGGCCGGGCCCGGCCACCGCCCAGCCGTCCATCGCGGAGGTGTCGAAGGACGGCAGGTCGGTGAGCGCGACCAGCGGCTCGGCGAGGGTACGGCCGAGCGCCGCGCTGCCCAGCGGGCAGACGACCGGGGGCAGCGGGCCGTACGGCGCACGGGCGGCGATCCTGCGGGCCGTGCGCCATGAGGTGGGCGCGGGGTGGTCGTGCTGGGTGCGTCGGCCGTGGTGGTCGGGGATGTCGCGGGTGGGGGTGCGGGGGTCGGTGGGGTTGCAGGGGACGGTGGGTGCGCTGGGGTCGGTGGTGGTGCTGAGGCCGGCGGGAGCGCTGGGGTGGTCGGGGGCGCCGGGGCGATGGGGATCGCCGGAGCAACCGGGGGCGCCGGGGCCGGCCGCCGGTGGGGGCGGCACGGGTGAGGAGGGGCGCGTCGAAGGTGAAGTCCGGGGCACGGGCGCGGACGGGGGATCGGGCGCGCCGCCAGGGGCGTGCGGCGGCTCGTGCGCTCCCGAGGGCGGGGCGGCGTCCCACGGGGTGTAGGGGCCCCGGCGCGTGTCGTCGTCCAGCCCCGTACCGGCCGTCGGCGCCCGTCCTCCCCTGCCGGTCTCCCGGGTCGGCTCCCGCTCCTCGAAGATCCACGCGTAACCGTCGTCGAAGACCGGCGCGTAACGGTCACCACCGGAGGCGGGAGCGGGAGCGGGAGCGGCACCGGAAGCGGGCGCGGGCACGGGCGCGGGCACGGCACCGGAAGCGGGCTCGCCCCCGTACCCGTACCCGTACCCGTGCCCGTACTCGTTCCTGTTCGCGTACCCGTCACCGTGCTCCGGCGCCCGGCCGGCACCGGAACCAGAACCGGCACCGCGATACCCCGAGCGCCCGTCGTCGTACCGGCTCCGCTCACGCCGGTCGCCGTCGTAGCCGCTTTCCCCACGCCGGCCGTCGTCGTAGCGGCTTTCCCCACGCCGACCGTCGTCGTACCGGCCCGGCGCACGCTGAGCGTCGGCGTCGTGGCCCGGCGGCCGGTGAGCGTCGCGGCGCGGCATCTCGACCGGGCCGCCGTTGGCCAGCGCCAGCGCGTCGTCGAACTCCCCGTCGGTCATTCCGCCGGCTTCGCTTCCGGCTCGGCCTCGGGTGCCGCCTCCGGCGTGGCACCGGCAGTCCCGGCGGCCCCGGTGCTCCCAGCGCTCCCGGCCTTCCCGGTGACCTCAGCGGCCCCGGGGTTCCCGGCGGCCCCGGTGTTCTCGGCGGTCCCGGTGCCTCCGGCGGCCTCGGCGGCCCAGCGGTTGGCCAGCGCGGCCGCCTTCTCCGCCAGGGCCGACACGTCCCGGCCCTGCTGGGCGGCGGCGTAACCGACCAGGAACGTCGTCAGCGGCGCCGCCGGCCGGGCCACACCGTGCGCGGCGTCGCGCGCGAGGTCGAGGAGGGCCGCCGTGTCGACATCGAGTTCAATGCCCAGTTCGGCCTTGGCTGCGGTGATCCATTCGTCCAACACGGTTCCATGCTCCCTGATGCGGGCGCGTGCCGCCTCGATGTCCTCCCAGGTGTCGCAGTCGAAGGACGCCGCGGCCGTCGGATCCGGCACCCGGCGCAGCGCCAACCGCCCCGTCAGCGCGCGCAACGGCAGCCCGGTGAGCGCGCCGTGCTCGGCCCGTACGCCGTCCAGCGCCCGGCGCAGCGGCTCCGCCCGGTATGCGGCGACCAGCGGCTGGTCCCGGCCCTCCGTGTCCCGGAGCAGGGCGCCGTCGGCCCCGTCCTGCGCGGCCGCCGCGAGCAGGGCCCGTACGGTCACGCCGGTCAGGAACGGCAGGTCGGCGGAGAGCACGAGCACCACCGGCGCCGTGCTGTGCCGCAGCCCGGCGTCCAGCGCGGCCAGCGGCCCGCCACCGGGCGGCTCCTCACGGGCGTGCACGACCGGCCGCACGGTGGGCCTCGCGGGCCCGACGACAACCGCGGTCGTCGCGTCCGCGCAGGCGTCGAGCACCCGGTCCAGCAACGGCCGTCCCCCGACGGACACCGCGGGCTTGTCCACCCCGCCGAGCCGCCGGGCAGCGCCCCCGGCCGGAACGATCACGTCGTACGGACGCTGATCGTGCGAACCCTGGCCGTACGGACCCTGGTCGTACGGACTCTGACCGTGCGGGTCCTGGTCGTGCGGGTCCTTGCCGTGCGCGGTCTGGTGGTCGGTCACTCCATGAGTATCGCCGGGAGCGTCCCGATCACCGACCGGGCCCGCTCACACCGAGCGCAACAACACCGCCGGCCGCTCCACACAGTCCGCGACAAACCGCAGGAACCCGCCCGCCGTACCTCCGTCACACACCCGGTGGTCGAAGGTGAGCGACAGCTGCACGACCTGGCGTACGGCCAACTCCCCCTCGTGGACCCACGGCTTCGCCGTTATTCGGCCCACCCCCAGCATCGCCGCTTCGGGATGGTTGATGATCGGTGTGGAGCCGTCGACGCCGAAGACGCCGTAGTTGTTGAGGGTGAAGGTGCCGTGGGTCAGCTCGGCCAGGCCGAGCTGACCGGTCCGGGCCGCCTCGGTCAGCCGGGCCATCTCGGCGGACAGCCCCTCGGCCGTACGGCGGTGCGCGTCCCGTACGACCGGCACGACCAGTCCGCGATCGGTCTGCGCCGCGAAGCCCAGGTGCACGGCGGGCAGCCGAACGATCTCGTTGGCCGCCAGGTCGACGGTGGCGTTGAGCTGCGGATACCGCGCGAGCGCCGCCGTACAGACACGGGCCAGCAGCGCGAGCAGCGAGACCTTCGCCCCACCGGCCGCGTTCATGTCCCGCCGCGCGGCGAGCAGTTCCGTGGCGTCGGCGTCCACCCAGCAGGTCGCGTCGGGGATCTCCTGACGGCTGCGCCGGAACTTCTCCGCCGCGGCGCCCCGCATGCCCCGCAGCGGTATGCGCTCGGCCTCCGGGGGAAGCCCCACGGACGTCACCGCACCGGCCGCACTCCCCGACACGGCCGACGGCCGGCCCTCACCACCGACGGCCCCGAGCCCGACGCCGGGCCGAGCCCCAGCCCCGGCCCGGGCTCCAGCCTCGGTCACGGCCCCGGTCCCGGCTCCGGCCGCCCGCGCCCGTACCGCCACCTCCACATCCGTACGGAGGATCAGGCCCTCCGGCCCCGACCCGCGTATCTCCCGCAGGTCCAGCCCGTGCTCCCGCGCCAGCCGTCGGACGAGCGGGGAAATCACCGGCACCGGACCGGCCGCCGCACCACCCCGCCGTACGTCCTTCGGCCCCGAAGCCCCGCCTCGCCCCGCGCCCGAGGCCCCACCCGGTCCCCCGGCCGCCCCGGCACCCGCGCTGGGGCGGACCCGTCGCCGACGCGCCGCCGCTGCACTCGTGCCGTACCCGACCAGGACATTCCCCGACCCTTCGGCCGCACCCGTACCCGCACCGGCCCCCGCGTCCCCACCGGCCTCACCACTCGCTTCCCCCGCACCCGCGCCCTCCTCGGCGGCCCCTGCCTGCCCGGCGCCCGGCGCCTGCGACCCGACCGCCACCGTCAGCAACGGCGACCCGACGGGCAGTTCCGCCCCCTCGTCCCCGAACCGCGCGGTGACCACACCCCCGTACGGGCACGGCACGTCCACCAGCGCCTTCGCGGTCTCCACCTCGACCACCGGCTGATCGACGGCGACGACCTCGCCGACCTCGACCAGCCACCGCACCACCGTCGCCTCGGTCAGGCCCTCTCCGAGGTCGGGCAGCGTGAACTCACGGACCACGGCCATCAGTCACCGCTCCCCTCGGCCCAGTCCGACTCCCACTGGAGGCGGCTGACGGTGTCCAGGATCCGGTCGACGCCCGGCAGGTGGTGGCGCTCCAGCATGGGCGGCGGGTACGGGATGTCGAAGCCCGCGACCCGCAGCACCGGCGCCTCCAGATGGTGGAAACAGCGCTCCGTGACGCGCGCGGCTATCTCCCCGCCGGGGCCGCCGAAGCCGCTGGACTCGTGCACGACGACCGCGCGGCCCGTACGCCGTACCGAGGCGCAGACCGTCTCGTCGTCGAAGGGCACCAGCGAGCGCAGGTCGAGGACCTCCAGGTCCCAGCCCTCCGCCGTGGCCGCTTCGGCCGCCTCCAGGCAGACCGGCAGCGACGGTCCGTACGTGATCAGCGTGGCGCTGCGCCCGGTCCGCCGGATCTCGGCGCGGCCCAGTTCGGCCACCGGTTCCGGGGCGTCGGGGGACCAGTCGGCGCGCGACCAGTACAGGCGCTTCGGTTCGAGGAAGACCACCGGGTCGTCGGAGGCGATGGCCGCCCGCAGCAGCCCGTACGCGTCGGCGACCGTCGCCGGGGTGACGACCTGGAGCCCGGGGGTGGCGAGGTAGTACGCCTCGGAGGAGTCGCTGTGGTGCTCCACGCCGCCGATGCCGCCGCCGTACGGGACGCGGATGGTCAGCGGCAGCGGCATGGCACCCCGGGTGCGGTTGCGCATCCGGGCGACATGGCTGATGAGCTGCTCGAACCCGGGGTAGGCGAAGGCGTCGAACTGCATCTCCACGACCGGCCGCAGCCCGTACATGGCCATACCGACCGCCGTACCGAGGATGCCCGCCTCGGCGAGCGGGGTGTCGCCGCAGCGCTCCTCGCCGAACTCCTTCGCCAGGCCGTCGGTGATCCGGAAGACCCCGCCCAGCTCCGCCACGTCCTCGCCCATCACATGGACGGCCGGATCGTCGGCCATCGCGTCGCGCAGCGCGCGGTTCAGCGCCTGCGCCATGCTGGCGGGCTTGCGTCCGGCCTCCGCCGCTGTCGCCGTCATGTCCGCTCCTCCTCAGCCGCGCCGCGCGCCGTCCCGCCGGCGGTATCCCCTCCGGTGTCGCCCTCGGCGTCCGCCGCCTCGGCCTCCAGCTCGGCCCGGAGCTGCGCCGCCTGCTCACGCAACTGGGCGGTCTGCTCGGCGTAGACGTGCGCAAACAGGTCCATCGGGGCCAGGGCCGGGTCCTGGTTCATCCGCTCCCGGAGTCCGGCGGCCAGCTCCTCGGCGCCGTCCCGGGTCCGCTGCACGAAGTCGTCGGTGAGCAGGCCGCGCTCGGTCAGCTCCCGCTCCACCAGGGCTATCGGGTCGTGCTGACGCCACTCCTCGACCTCGGCCTCGGTGCGGTAGCGGGTGGCGTCGTCGGCGTTGGTGTGCGCCTCGATGCGGTACGTGAGCGCCTCCACGAGCGTCGGTCCCCCGCCCCGGCGCGCCCGCTCCACCGCCTCGCCGAGCACCTCGTGCAGCGCGGGCGCGTCGTTGCCGTCCACCAGACGGCCCGGCATCCCGTACCCGACGGCCTTGTGGGCGAGGGACGGTGCGGCGGACTGCTTGGCGAGCGGTACGGAGATCGCGAACCCGTTGTTCTGGACGAGGAAGACCACCGGGGCCTGCCACACCGCGGCGAAGTTCAGCGCCTCGTGGAAGTCACCCTCGCTGGTGCCGCCGTCACCCACCAGTGCGAGCGCCACCACGTCGTCCCCCTTCAGGCGCGCAGCGTGCGCGAGGCCCACCGCGTGCGGGAGCTGGGTGGCGAGCGGTGTGCACAGCGGGGCGATGCGGTGCTCGTGCGGGTCGTACCCCGTGTGCCAGTCGCCCCTCAGGAGGGTGAGGGCCTGTACGGGATCGAGGCCGCGGGCCACGGTGGCGAGGGTGTCGCGGTAGCTGGGGAAGAGCCAGTCCTGCTCCTTCAGCACCCGCGCGGCGGTGACCTGGCACGCCTCCTGGCCGGTGGAGGAGGGGTAGACCGCCAGCCTGCCCTGCCGCGTCAGGGCCGTGGCCTGGGCGTTGTAGCGGCGGCCGCGCACCAGTTGCTCGTACAGGTCCGTCAGCAGTCCGGCATCGATCCGGCCGGCGGCGTCCGTGCCCAGCAGCCGGTACGGCTCCGCGTCGGGCAGGAGGGGCGCGGGGTCCACGCGGGGACGCCACGCGGGCGGCGGTGCGGGCCAGTAGCTCCCGCTCCTCCTGCTGCCGCGCTGCTCAAGAACCGTCATGACGAGCACCTCCTTGGACTTCGGAAAGAGTGGCGCGGAGCGCCTGGCGGGGGTCGGTGATGGACGACGGGCGGGTAGAGGAACGAAGGGACCGGACGAGTGGCCCGCACCTACCGATTGTTCGGTCGTCGGCACATTTTGGCTACAGGCGGGCTCAGCCTGTGGACAATCGGTTCTCCACAGCCTGAGATGAGGACAGGGTGTCCATCCAGGGGAGGCGAGGCGGTATGCCGGACGAACAGATGGCCAACGGTGGCGGGCAGCGCCCCGCCCGCCCCTTGGACACCATCGACCGCGCGATCCTGAACATGCTGCAGGCGGACGGACGCGCATCCATACGCTCCGTTGCCGAGCGTGTACACGTCTCCCGCGCCAACGCCTACGCGCGCATCAACCGGCTGATCGACGACGGAGTGATCCGCGGCTTCAGCGCGCGCATCGACCAGGAACGGGCCGGGCAGGGCGCCTCCGCCTACGTCACGCTGAAGATCGTGCAGAACTCCTGGCGCACGGTCCGCGCCCAGCTCACCGAGCTTCCGGGGGCCGCGCACATCGCCCTGGTCAGCGGCGATTTCGACGTGCTGCTGTTAGTGCACACCAAGGACAACCAGGAGCTGCGGGAACTGGTCCTCACCCGTATCCAGTCGATCCCGGAGGTGCTCAGCACCCGCACCCTGCTCGTCTTCGAGGAGACCGATCTGGGGGCCGAGCGCAGTTAGACGCGCCGTTCAGGGACGTCTGAAGGACGTCTCAGGACGTCGGCGGCCGGCCCGGGGCCCCGCCTCAGGTCCGCAGCCCCGCGAACGCCGTCCGCACCACGGCCTCGGCGACCTCGTCACTGTTCGCCGAGCCGCCCCGGCCCGGCCGGTACCACTCCACGATCGAGTTGATCATGCCGAAGAGCAGCCGGGTCGCCAGCCGGACGTCCACGTCCGCGCGCAGGTCACCGTCGGCGGCGGCCTGCTTGAGCAGCTCGGTGACCTCGCCGTCGAAGTCCCGCCGGCGCTCCATGGCCCAGCGCTCCGTGTCGGTGTTGCCGCGCACCCGCAGCAGCAGCGTCACGTACGGCAGCTCCTCCATCAGCACTTCCGCCTCGCGCCTGGCCACGTACTCCAGCCGCTCGATGGCCCGCCCCGTACGCGCGCCGGGCTCCTGGAGGACTCCGAAGAGCCCGTCCAGTGCCCGGCTTATGGCGCGGTGCAGCAGTTCTTCCTTGCTGCGTACGTGGTGGTAGATCGAGGACTTGGAGATACCGGCCGCCCGGGAGAGGTGCTCCATGGAGGTGCCGTCGTACCCGCGCTCGTTGAACACCTCGACGGCGACCGACAGCAGCGAATCGGGCGTGTAGGTGTCGCGCTTGGCCATGGTCATGATTAGAGCACCCGGCCGTTCAGCTTCAAACTGCGGCGCAGGGCCCGGGACGGTCCGTAACGGCCGTCGGCGTACTGGTGGCGCAGCGTCTCCAGCAGGTCGCACACCCAGTGCCGGCCGACGCGCGCGGCCCACTCCGAGGGCCCGCCGGGGTAGTTCACCCCGAGCCGCATGGCCGTGTCGATGTCCTCGCGGCTCGCGACGCCGCGCGCCTCGGCGTCCGCGGCGAAGTCCACGATCATCGCGACGGTACGGGCGACGATCATGCCCGGTA
This sequence comes from Streptomyces sp. NPDC045470, assembly GCF_040646595.1. Lineage (NCBI taxonomy): Bacteria > Bacillati > Actinomycetota > Actinomycetes > Kitasatosporales > Streptomycetaceae > Streptomyces > Streptomyces sp. NPDC045470. Next base: position 265,985 of record NZ_JBEZAN010000008.1, on the reverse strand, counting down.
CGTCGTCGATGACGCTCACCTTCTTGCCGAGCGCCTGGAAGAGGCCGACCGCCTCCCGTACGTCCTGCTCGGACGCCTCCGCGCCGGGCGCGAGGGCGATGCGGGTCGCGGCCCGGTAGTCCAGCGCCAGGTCGAAGCGGATCGCCGGACCTGACGGGTCCCCGGTGGCGGGGCGGCCGTCGGTCAGCGCCAGGCGGGCGCCGCCCGGCAACCGGATGCAGCCCTGGTGCTCCCCTGGCGTGCCGTCCCGGGTGACCTTGATGCCGGCCTCGTCGATCAGCTCCTGGAGGACGGCGGCCGGCCCGGTGAGCTGCGTGTGCACCGTCACGGCCGCCGGTGCCGGGCACGGCTGCGCGGTGTGCGGCTGCTGCCCGGGGGCGCCGTCGGCGTGGTCGTACCAGCCCCGCCCCGTCTTGCGGCCCAGCAGCCCGGCCTCCACCAGGCGCCGCTGCGCCAGTGAGGGCGTGAACTTCGGGTCACGGAAGAAGCCTTCCCACACCGATCGGGTGACGGCTTCGTTCACGTCCTGTCCGATGAGGTCCATCAGCTCGAACGGCCCCATCCGGAAGCCGCAGGACCCGCGCAGCACGGCATCGACGGTGGCCGGGTCGGCGGCCCGCTCCTCGTACACGCGCAGGGCCTCCGCGTAGAAGGGGCGGGCGATGCGGTTGACGATGAAGCCGGGAGTGTCGGCGCTGCGTACGGGAGTCTTGCCCCAGGCCGCGGCCGTCTCGTACGCGGTGGTGGCCGCCGAGGCGTCCGTCGTGAATCCGCTGACGACCTCGACGAGGGGCAGGAGCGGTGCCGGGTTGAAGAAGTGCAGGCCCACGAAGCGCCCGGGCAGGCGGAGCGCGCCGGCGACGGCGGTGACGGACAGGGAGGAGGTGTTGGTGGCCAGCAGGCAGTCCTCGCCGACCACGTCCTCCAGGGCGGCGAACAGTTCCTGCTTCGCGCCGAGTTCCTCCACGATCGCCTCGACGACGAGTGCGGCGTCGGCGAGTTGGGGGAGTGCGGAAGCGGGGGTGAGGCGCGCGCGGGCCGCCGCGCGCTCCGCGGGCGCCATCCTGCCCTTCTCCACCAGCCGGTCCAGGCGGCGTCCGATCGCCTCGGCGGCATCGGCGGCCCGGCCCGGCAGCGCGTCGTAGAGCCGCACCGGGTGGCCCGCGACCAGCGCGACCTGCGCGATTCCCTGGCCCATGGTGCCCGTGCCGACGACCGCGACGGTGCGGCCCGCTTCGATGGCTGTCATGACGGCTGATCCTCCCCGACGGAGTTGTCCACAGGTTCGCCGGACCCTCTTGCCCCGACCGATCGTTCGGTTACTCTAGCCCCGTCGCCGAAATGGTGCCCAGCCCTGTCCTCGGACCTGTCCGCGCAGAGGCGTCGCTTCCTCGGCGTGGCGTCCGCGCCGCGCGTCGGGCGCCCTGAGACGGCAGGCCCAGCCCGCCCGACGAGGAGTTGGTCTTCGATGGCCGCCGAACTGACCGCAGCGCAGCTGCTCGAAAAGCACCGTCCGACGCTCGACCAGGCGCTGGAGGCGATCCGTACCCGCGCGTACTGGTCCCCGCATCCCGAGCATCCCAAGGCCTACGGGGAGAACGCCGCGGCGGACGGCCAGAGCGCCTTCGACGCCCTGCGCGGCAAGCGTTTCGAGCTGGACCAGCCCGGTACGGACGACTGGGTGGGCGCGGAAGTCTCCCCGTACGGCATCGGGTTGAACATCAGCTACCCGCACCCGGACGCGGACGTGCTGCTGCCCGCGATGCGCGCGGCGGTGCCCGCGTGGCGCGATGCCGGCCCGCAGACCAGGGCTCTGGTCTGTCTGGAGATCCTGTCGCGGATCAGCGCGCGCACCCATGAGTTCGCGCAGGCCGTGATGCACACCAGCGGCCAGGCGTTCATGATGGCGTTCCAGGCGGGCGGACCGCACGCCCAGGATCGCGGCATGGAGGCCGTCGCGTACGCCTACGCCGAGCAGGTCCGCACCCCGGACCAGGCCTCCTGGTCCAAGCCACAGGGCAAGCGCGACCCGCTGGAGCTGACCAAGTCCTTCAAGGCCGTCCCCCGCGGCGTCGCCCTCCTGATCGGCTGCAACACCTTCCCGACGTGGAACGGCTACCCGGGCCTGTTCGCCTCCCTGGCCACCGGCAACGCGGTCCTGGTCAAACCGCACCCGCGGGCCGTGCTGCCGCTCGCGCTCACCGTCCGGGTGGCGCGCGAGGTGCTGGCCGAGGCCGGGTTCTCCCCCGACCTGGTCGCCCTGGCCGTCGACCGGCCCGGCGAGGGCCTGGCCAAGACCCTCGCGGTACGCCCCGAGGTCCGCATCATCGACTACACGGGCTCCACCGAGTTCGGCGACTGGCTGGAGGCCAACGCGCCCCAGGCGCGCGTCTACACGGAGAAGGCCGGCGTCAACACGGTCGTCATCGACTCGACGGACGACTACAAGGGCATGCTCGGCAACCTCGCCTTCTCCCTGTCCCTGTACAGCGGCCAGATGTGCACCACCCCGCAGAACCTCCTCATCCCCCGCGACGGCATCACCACGGACGTCGGCCCCAAGTCGTACGACGACGTGGTCGGCGACCTCGCGACCGCCGTGGACAAGCTGCTGGGCGACGACGCGCGAGCCAACGCCCTGCTGGGCGCGATCGTCAACCCGCAGGTCAAGGAGCGGATCGAGGCGGCCTCCGGGCTGGGCGAGGTGGCTCTGCCCTCCCGCGAGGTGGCCAACCCCGACTTCCCCGACGCCACGGTCCGTACGCCGGTGATGGTCAAGATGGACGGCGCACGCAAGCTCTGGGAAGGCGCGGGCGCCGACGCCGCCTACCTCTCGGAGTGCTTCGGCCCCGTCTCCTTCGCGGTGGCCGTCGACTCCGCGGCGGACGCGGTGGACCTGCTGCGGCACACGACCCGCGTCAAGGGCGCGATGACGGTCGGCGCGTACACCACTTCCGGGGAGGTGGAGAAGCTGGTGGAAGAGGCGTGCCTGGAGGAGTGCGCGCAGCTCTCCCTCAACCTGACCGGCGGGGTGTACGTCAACCAGACCGCCGCCTTCTCCGACTTCCACGGCTCGGGCGGCAACCCGGCGGCCAACGCGGCCCTGTGCGACGGCGCGTTCGTGGCCGACCGCTTCCGGACGGTGGAGGTGCGCAGGCCCGCCCAGGAGAGCTAGAGCCCAGGAGAGAAGAGCGTCGGCCCGGCAGCCGCTCCGTTCACCCCGGCCGCGGCGGCCGGTGCCGCCGTGCCGCGGGACATCCAGTGGAAGAGGCCCATGGCCACGCTCGTGGCCAGGTTGAAGCTGGACACCCGCGCCTGCATCGGCACCGCGACCAGCGCCGTCGCCCGCTCCCGCAGCTCGTCCGAGATGCCCTGCCGCTCGGACCCGAAGGCCAGGATCGCGTCGTCCGGGAACGTCACGGAGCGGATGTCCACGCCTTCGGGGTCGAGGGCATAGACCGGTCCTGGCGGCAGTTCCGGCAGCGTCAGGCGCTCCACCGCACCGGCGAAGTGCAGACCGGCGCTGCCCCGTACGGCGTTGGGGTGCCAGGGGTCGAGCGAGCCGGTGGTGACCACGCCGGTGGCGCCGAAACCGGCCGCCAGGCGGACGACGGCACCGATGTTGCCCAGGTTGCGGGGATTATCCAGGAGCACGACGGGAGCGGGCCGCGGGACCTCGCGGAGCCGGGCCAGGTTCGCCGCGGCGTCGGGGCGTACGGCGAGGGCCGCGACACCCGTGGGGTGCACCTTCGGCAGGAGAGTACGCAGTGCGGTCACGGGAACCTGCTCCGCCAGCGCGTCGAGGTCGCCGGTCAGGTCGTCCGCGAGTTCCTCGGCGAGCGCCAGCAGGGCGGGCTTGTCGCTGGTCAGGACGTGCCGGACGTCCCCGCCGAAGCGCAGGGCGTGCTTCAGCGCGTGGAAGCCGTCCAGGAGGACCGAGGCCGGGTCGCCGGCGCTCGCGCGCCAGCGCCGTACCGGATCGTCCGAGGTCCCGTTCTCGATCATTTCTCCACTATCTCAACTGTCCGCCGGGCGGACACCCGCCGCTCCCGTCCACGGCGTCACTCACGTACCGCCGCATGACGTCACTCGCGGACCGCTGGACGACATCACTCGCGTACCGCTGTACGGCGTGGGAGCACCCGGTCGCGTACGGAGGTGACCCGGGCTCCCAGCCACACCAGGAAGACCGTCGGCAGGAACACCGCGTCCGCCGTGATCATCGCGAGCGAGAAGAACGGCAGGCCGAGCAGGAACGCGATCGACAGGTGCTCGCAGATCATCGCGACCAGCAGCACGTTCTTCAGGCGGCGGTTGAAGAGGGTGAAGGGGAAGGCGACCTGCACGATCACCGTGCCGTACGTGATCAGCATGATCATCAGGCCGTTGTCGGCGAGCACCCGGGACAGCTCCGGCCAGGGCGAGAAGTAGTCCAGGTGCATCGGGTAGTACACCGCGGTGCCGTCCTGCCAGCGCGTTCCCTGGATCTTGTACCAGCCCGCCGTGGCGTAGATCAGGCAGACCTCGACGACGATCACCAGCAGGGCACCGTTGTGGATCAGCTTGGTGATCATGTCGAGGACGGTGCGCGGCTCTCCGGGCGCGTACCTCCGCACCGCCCACCACACCCCGTGCGAGAGCCACAGCAACCAGAAGGTCAGGCCCCAGCCCACGTTCGGGAAAGGCCCGGGGCCGAACCAGGAGAGGCCCGACAGGCCCAGGACCTGGGCGACGGCGAGGAACAGCCCGAGAACCGCCCACAGGACGACTCCGGTGAGGTCACGCGACGGGCCCCCGCCGGGCGGTCCCGCGTGCTGCGCCGCGCGGCGCGCGTCCAGCGACCACACCTGCCCGCACCGGGTCAGCACCAGGTATATCGCCATCAGGTGCAGGACGTTGTCGCCGCCGTCCCCGATGAAGATGCTGCGGTTCTGCAGCGAGAGCACACCCACCATGAACAGCACCGACATGGTGCGGGTCCGCCAGCCGACCAGCAGCAGGGCGCTGGCGACGACGGCGAGGCCGTAGACGAGTTCGAACCAGCCCCGGTTGTCGGTCCACGTCAGGACCGAGAACGCCTCGTTTCCGTCGAGGAGCCGACGCGCCATGTCGCCGCTCCAGGGGCCGTGGGGCCCGTACAGCTCGTGCCGGTACGGCCACTCCCGCAGCAGGAAGAAGAGCCAGGTGGCCGCGAACCCGATGCGGATGACGGCGGACTGGTACGGGGCGAACGCGCTGCCCGTGACGCGCCTGAAGGCCTGTCCGAAGGCGCGCTCGACGCGCGTCTCGTCGGGGCGGGCGGTCGTCGCGGGGGCCGGGCGGGGGGCCGGGGCGGACGCCGGGACGGTGGGCGGCTCCGAAGGCGGGCCGGGGGGCTGGGGGACGGTGGGCCAGACGGTGCGGGCCTGGGCGGGGGAGTCGGTGTGTTCCGTCCGGCTCTGGGCAGGGACGGTTGCTGCGGGACGGCCGGTGTCCGTGTCGGTGTCCGAGTCCGGGTCCGAGTCCGAGTCCGAGCGGTTCTGGGCGGGGACGACCGCCGCGGCGACGCCGCTGTCCGTCCGGCCGGTTGTCAGCGCGGTGCCGGCTCCGGTACCGGTGGTCGTCGCCGAGGAGCCGGTACCGCTCTCGCCGACTGCCGGCGGCGTGCCGGTGTCCGTACGGCCGCTCCCCGCCGCGGCCTCCGTCTCCGTACGGCGCTTCGCCGCCGGGGAACCGGTGTCCGCCGCGTCCCGCGCCCCTTGCGAAGGCGTCCTGTGCGCTGTCACTGGATTTTCGCTCCTTCGGGCAGGTCGTCTGCGGTGACCGGCCACCAGGGCAGCTCGCGGTACCTGGGCTTCTCGCTGATCTTCTCCGAGCTCCACGACGGCGGGCTGACGGCCGTCGTCATCGAGCGCACCTGAATCTGCTCGACCTTGCCGCGCGCCGCCCACTGCGCGCTCATGCGCTGCATCACGATCCGCCGTACGTACCGCTCGGCCAGCTCACCTCGTGCACCGGAGGTGCGGTTCTGTGCGTCGTGGGTGTTCAGGTAGTACTCCCAGGCGCGGCGGAGTTCGTTCTGCTGCGTGTGACTGGGTACGGGGTTGTGCAGCAGGGCCCGGCCGTCGACGGCGGACAGGTCGGTCCAGCCGGTGGTCAGCCGGTCGTCGCCCTCGGTGCGCACCTGGGCGCGCACCTGCACCGCGATGTTCTGCTGCAGCGGGTTGGGCGCGAACAGCTTCCAGTTCTGCTCGTACTCCGGGAAGACGTAGTCGTTGATCACTTCGCTGTGCTGCTTGCTCAGCGTGTTGGGCGGCGCCACGTGCAGGAACATCATCGCCAGGTGGACGGCGACGGCCAGCGTCACGGCGCCCGCCACGACGGTCACCACGATGCGTGACGGTAGCGAGAGCGCGGCCGGTGGCCGCGGTTCGTCCCCGTAATGCTGCATTCCTGCCCCGTTCCCAGATCCCGAGCGGCTTTTCACCGCTCCGGAACCGTACCTAGGCGACCCCACGCGGCACACCCTCCCCTGAGTTATCCACAGGCTTGACACCCCGCACGCGCGGCCACACCATTGAACCGAACGATCGGTCGGTCGGGAGGCAGGGGGATCACATGACGACGATCGCGCCGGGCGAGGAGTCCCTCGCGGCCCTGGAGTCAGGCTTCGACGCCGCCGTGGCAGCGGACGAGCGCATCGAGCCGCGTGACTGGATGCCGGACGCCTACCGCTCCTCGCTGGTACGCCAGATAGCGCAGCACGCGCACTCCGAGATCATCGGGATGCAGCCGGAGGCGAACTGGATCGCCCGGGCCCCGTCGTTGCGCCGCAAGGCGATCCTGATGGCGAAGGTGCAGGACGAGGCGGGCCACGGCCTGTATCTCTACAGCGCCGCCGAGACCCTCGGAGCAAGCCGCGACGAGCTGCTCGACAAGTTGCACTCCGGCCGCCAGAAGTACTCGTCCATCTTCAACTACCCCACCCTGACCTGGGCCGACGTCGGTGCCATCGGCTGGCTGGTGGACGGCGCCGCGATCACGAACCAGGTCCCGCTGTGCCGCTGTTCGTACGGCCCGTACGCCCGCGCCATGGTCCGCGTCTGCAAGGAGGAGTCCTTCCATCAGCGCCAGGGCTACGAGCTCCTGCTGGCCCTGAGCCGCGGCACCGAGGCCCAGCACGCCATGGCGCAGGATGCCGTGGACCGGTGGTGGTGGCCCTCGCTGATGATGTTCGGCCCGCCCGACGACGCATCGGCGCACTCGGCCCAGTCCATGGCCTGGAAGATCAAACGGCACTCCAACGACGAACTGCGCCAGCGCTTCGTGGACATCTGCGTCCCACAGGCCGAATCCCTCGGCCTCACCCTCCCGGACCCCGACCTGACGTGGAACGAACAGCGCGGTCACTGGGACTTCGGCCCCATCGACTGGGACGAGTTCCGCGAGGTGCTCAAGGGCAACGGGCCCTGCAACGACCAGCGGATGAGCCAGCGGCGCCGCGCCCACGAAGAAGGCGCCTGGGTGCGCGACGCCGCGGCGGCGTACGCGGCCAAGCACGGGGAGGGGACCCGATGACCACGACCGGTACGCAAAGCAGCGAGCACCCGGGAAGCCGGCCGGCTCCGGACGGCGCCGGGAGCCGGACCGGACCGAGGAGCCAGCCCGAGTCCGGGGCTGCACCAGCGGGACCGGACACACCGCAGCCGGCACCCGGCGGTGCGCCCGCCGCTCCCCGGGGCAGCACACCGGCCACGCCCACCGCGAAGCCCACCGACTGGCCCCTGTGGGAGGTCTTCGTCCGTAGCCGGCGCGGCCTGTCCCACACCCACGCGGGCAGCCTGCACGCTCCGGACGCCGAGATGGCCCTGCGCAACGCCCGCGACCTCTACACCCGCCGCTCGGAAGGCATCTCGATCTGGGTGGTCCCGTCCGCCACGATCTCCGCCTCCTCCCCGGACGAGAAGGACTCCTTCTTCGAACCGGCCGCCGACAAGCCCTACCGCCACCCGACCTTCTACGAGATCCCGGACGGGGTGCAGCACCTGTGAAGCCCGTACCGACAGCACAGGCCCCGGCCACCGCCGACAGCACCGCCGCGGCTCCCGCCCCCGCGGGCTCCCTCGCCCGGGACGTCGCCGCCGCTGCCCCGGCCCTGGCCCTCGGTGACGACGCCCTCGTCCTGTCCCACCGGCTGGGGGAGTGGGCCGGGCACGCCCCCGTACTGGAGGAGGAGGTGGCCCTCGCCAACATCGCGCTGGACCTCCTCGGCCAGGCCCGCGTCCTGCTCTCCCTCGCCGGGGACGAGGACGAACTGGCCTACCTCCGCGAGGAACGGGCCTTCCGCAACTGCCAGCTCGTCGAGCAGCCCAACGGCGACTTCGCCCACACCATCGCCCGCCAGCTGTACTTCTCCACCTACCAGGAGCTGCTGTACGGCCACCTGGCCTCCGGGGGCTCCCCACTGGCCCCGCTGGCGGCGAAGGCGGTCAAGGAGGTCGCCTACCACCGTGACCACGCCGAGCAGTGGACCCTGCGCCTGGGCGACGGCACCGAGGAGAGCCACGAGCGGATGCAGCGCGGCCTGACCGCCTTGTGGCGCTTCACCGGCGAGCTCTTCGAGCCCGTGCCGGGGCTGGACGTCGACCTGCCCGCCCTGCACGACGCCTGGACCACCCGCATCGAGGACATCCTGACGCGAGCCACCCTCACCGTCCCTCAGGGCCCGAGCCGCGGTGCCTGGACCGCGGGGGCCGGGCGCCAAGGGCTGCACACCGAACCGTTCGGCCGGATGCTCGCCGAGATGCAGCACCTGCATCGAAGCCACCCGGGGGCGACATGGTGACCACCGCCCTCGAAGAACGGCTGCGCGATCTGGCCGGCTCCGTACCCGACCCCGAGCTGCCGGTCGTCACCCTGGCCGAACTGGGCGTTCTCCGCGGGCTGCGGCTGACCGGCCCCGGGCAGGTGGAGGTCGAACTCACCCCGACGTACACGGGCTGCCCCGCCGTCGAGGCCATGTCCGCCGACATCGAACGCGTCCTCCACGACAACGGCGTCCCCCAGGTCGAGGTGCGTACCGTCCTCGACCCGCCGTGGACGACCGACGCGATCACGGCCGAGGGCCGCCGCAAGCTGACCGAGTACGGCATCGCCCCGCCGCGCCCCACCGGCCCGGCCGGCGGGCCCGTACCGGTGGCGCTGGCCATCCGCTGCCCGCACTGCGGATCGACCGACACCACGCTGCTCAGCCGGTTCTCCTCCACCGCCTGCAAGGCACTGCGCCGCTGCGAGACCTGCCGCGAACCGTTCGACCACTTCAAGGAGTTGTGATGTTCCACCCGCTCCGGGTCGCGGAGATCGAACAGCTCACGGACGACGCCGTCGCCGTCACCTTCCAGGTGCCGCCAGAGCTGCGCACGACCTTCCGGCACGTCCCGGGCCAGCACATCGCCCTGCGCCGCACGGTGGACGGCCGGGAGATCCGCCGTACGTACTCGATCTGCACCCCGGCAGCGGACGCCCCCGTGCTGCGGGTGGGGATACGGCTGGTCGAGGACGGCGAGTTCTCCACCTTCGCGCTCAAGGAACTGGCCGTCGGTGACACGGTCGACGTCATGGCGCCGGCCGGGCGCTTCGTTCTGGAGCCCCGCCCCGGGCACTTCGTCGGCATCGTCGGCGGCAGCGGCATCACACCGGTGCTGTCCATCGTCGCGACGCTGCTGACCCGTCAGCCGGACGCCCGTTTCTGCCTGGTCCGCAGCGACCGTACGGCAGCGTCGACGATGTTCCTGGAGGAGGTCGCCGACCTCAAGGACCGCTTCCCGGAACGCTTCCAGCTCGTCTCCGTCCTCTCCCGCGAGGATCAGCAGTCGGGCCTGTCCTCCGGCCGACTGGACGAGGAACGGCTGCGCGCGCTGTTGCCCGCCCTGCTGCCCGTGGCATCCGTCGACGGCTGGTACCTGTGCGGCCCGTACGGCCTCGTCCAAGCCGCGGAACACGCCCTGCGCAGCCTCCAGGTCCCCCGGAACCGCATCCACGAAGAAATCTTCCACATATCCGGGCCCACACCCGCGGAAGCCGCCCTCGCGGACGCCGCCTCCACGAACCCCACCGTTACTGCCCCCACCTTCGCGGGCACCACGGTTGCGGGAGACTCCACCTCTCTCCCCGGCGGCCCCGCACCTCTTCGCGCCCCCGCCCACAGCACCGTGACCGCGACCCTGGACGGCCGGGCAGGTAGCTGGCCGGTCCTGGACGGTGAACCGCTGCTGGAAACCGTGCTGCGCAACAGGGCGGACGCCCCGTACGCCTGCAAGGGAGGCGTCTGCGGCACCTGCCGCGCGTTCCTGGTGTCGGGTGAGGTCCGGATGGACCGCAACTATGCCTTGGAGGACGAGGAAGTCGCATCGGGATACGTTCTCGCCTGTCAGTCGCATCCCGTGACGGAGGAGGTCGAGCTGGACTTCGACCGCTGACCCCATTCACAAATACTGCAACCTGTTCTAACTTGACGACCCGTCAGGCAGTCGCCGTGCGGGCACGCGGGAGGACAGGACAGTGGACTTCACCTTCACCGAGGAGCAGCAGGCGGCCGTCGAGGCGGCCAAGGCGGTCTTCGCGGATGTCGCTCCCGACAGCGTGCCGAGCCCAGCCCTCACCGCCGGTGCCGTGGCCGACGACATCGACCGCCCCCTGTGGCGCAAGCTGGCCGACGCCGACCTGCTGAGCCTGGTGCTCGCCCCGGAGTACGGCGGTGCGGGGCTGGACCCGATCGCGCTCTGCCTGGTGCTGTGCGAGTCCGCCAAGGTGCTCGCCCGCGTACCGCTGCTGGAGAACAGCGCCGCGGGCCTCGCTGTCCAGACCTACGCCACCGACGCTCTGCGCGCCGATGTACTGCCCCGGGCCGGACGCGGCGAGCTGGTCCTGACGGTCGCCGCTGCCGGACGCACCGGCCACGACCCCGCCGAGCTCGCCGTCACCGCCCGCCACGAAGACACCGGCTGGGTCCTCGACGGCATGCAGACCGCCGTCCCCTGGGCGCAAGCCGCCGACCGCCTCCTCGTCCCCGCCCACACCGGCGACGGAACCGCCGTGCTCGCCCTCGTACCCCGCCTCCAGCACGGCGTCCGCCTCGACGACCAGACCTCCACCAACGGCGAACGCCACGCGGAAGTCCACCTGAACTCCGTACGGATCCGCGACGAAGAGGTGATCACCGCGCCCGGCGCCTGGGAGTGGCTGCGCAACCTCCTCACCACCGGCACCTGCGCGCTGGCCCTCGGCCTCGGCCAAGCCGTACTGGCCATGACCAGCGCCTACACGGCGAAGCGCGAACAGTTCGCCTTCCCCGTCGCCACCTTCCAGGCCGTCGCCGTCCAGGCCGCCGACCGCTACATCGACCTGCGGGCCATGGAGGCCACCCTCTGGCAGGCCGCGTGGCGCATCAGCAGCGGCGCGAACGGCGCACTGCCGCCGGCGGGGGATGTCGCGGTGGCCAAAATCTGGGCGTCGGAGGGCGTACGCCGCGTCGTGCAGACCGCACAGCACCTGCACGGCGGCTTCGGAGCGGACACCGACTACGCACTGCACCGGTACCACGCCTGGGCGAAACAGCTCGAACTCTCGCTCGGCCCCGCCGCCGCACACGAAGAAGCCCTGGGCGACCTGCTGGCCGCCCACGCCCTCGGCTGAGCGGCCGGCCGAACGCGGCAGGTCAGACGACCGCGCCCGGCTCGCCCTTGCTGTCCTTCACCGGGCGGCCGGAAGCCTCCCACGCCTGCATCCCGCCATCGACGTTCACCGCGTCGATGCCCTGCTGGATCAGGTACTGGGCGACCTGCGCGGAACGGCCACCGACCCGGCACAGCACATAGACCTTGCCGCCGTCGGGCGCCCGCTCCGTCAACTCGCCGTACCGGGCGACGAACTCGCTCATGGGGATGTGCAGCGCGCCTTCGGCGTGCCCCGCCTCCCACTCGTCATCCTCCCGGACGTCCAGGAGGAAGTCCTCGGACGTCAATGCGTCCACCTTGACCGTGGGCAGAGAACCGAAATGCATGGGCCCGACGCTACCCGACCAGCTGCGTCAGGTACGCCTCGCGCTCGGCCACATCCGCCAACAGCTTCTCGGCGATCTCCTCCAGCAGCGCGTCCGGATCCTCGGGCGCCATCTTGATCATCGCGCCGATCGCACTGTCCTCCAGCTCGGCGGCGATCGCCGCGAGCATCTCCTTACGCGCCGCCAGCCACTCCAGCCGCGCGTAGAGCTCCTCACTCTCGCTCGGCCGCTGCTCCTGCGGCACCGGGCCGGCCTCCCACTCACGGGCCAGCTCACGCAGCGCCGCCTCGTCCCCGGCCCCGTACGCGGCGTTGACCCGCATGATGAACGCGTCCCTGCGGCCCCGCTCGGCCTCGTCGCGCGCCAGGTCGGGGTGGGCCTTGCGCACCAGGTCGCGGTAGACCCGACGGGCCTCCTCGCTCGGCCGCACCTTCTGCGGCGGCCGGACCGACTGTTCGTTGAGCATCGCTTCGGCCTCCGGGTACAGCCCCTCGGACCCCATCCACCCGTGGAAGAGCTCCTCGACATCAGGCATCGGCAGCACCGACGCCCGCGCCTCCCGCGCCTTGCGTACGTCCTCGGGGTCGCCCGTACGAGCTGCGATCGCCTCGGCGATCCGGGCATCCAGCTCGTCCAGCCGCGCGTACATGGGGCCGAGGCGCTGATGGTGCAGCCGGGAGAAGTTCTCCACCTCCACCCGGAAGGTCTCCACCGCGATCTCGAACTCGATCAACGCCTGCTCAGCGGTTTCCACCGCCCGCGCCAACCGCCGCGTCGAAGCCCCGCCCGCGCCGTCGTCCTCGTGTGCGCGGCCCGCATCCGCACCCTGGACGCCGGGGTCGGCGTGATCGCCCCGCACCGCATCGGCCGCCGGGCCCGCCTGCCCCGTCTGCCCCGGCTGAGTCCCTTGATCCATCAGGCCCCCCTGACCCGCCTGGCCTGTCGGGCCCTCCTGACCCGCCTGGGCCTGGTGTCCCCCTTGCGTCGCGTGGGCCGCATGCCCCGGGGCCCCGTGGTCAGCGTGTGCGTCCTGGCCGTCCTGCGCGTTCTCCGCCTGCGAGTTCGTCACCCGGCCACCCTACGGCCCGTGCCGACCCCGCTCAGACTCCCGTCTCCGCGGCTATCCGCCCCTTCCTGATCGCCGCGACCAACTCCGCGTGATCCGCCTCCGTACGGTCCGCGTAGGCCACCGCGAAGTCGGCCAGCGCCTCGTCCAACGCCTCCCCCTTGCCGCAGTAACCCGCCACCACACGCGGGTCGGCGCTGTGCGCATGCGCCCGGGCCAGCAACGCGCCTGTCATCCGTGCGTAGTCGTCGATCTGGCCGCCGGCTAGGGCGGTCGGGTCGACGCTGCCTTTACGGTTCCGGAACTGCCGCACCTGGTAGGGCCTCCCCGCCCCCTCCCCCCGCCCCCACCCCGCCCTTCGTGTCGTGCCCCCGCCCACCCCTCAGCCCGCCATCGAGCCGGCGTCTCGCCCTCGCCCTCGCCCAGCCCCTCACCCCAGGCCCTGCCCGGCCTCGCGCCCCACGTCACTCCCCGCTTCGCACACCCCGTCCCGCCACGCCCCGCACCCCACGCCCCGTTACGCCCTTCGCCCCACGCCTCACCGTGCCCCTCACCCCACGCCTCGCCAGGCCCCTCAGCCCACTCCTCGTCCCGGCCCCTGCCACGCCCTCGCTCGCGTCCCCGCCCCGCTTGCTCGCCTGCGTCACCGCCGCTCTCACCGCTTCCCGCGTGCGGCTCGTACACCGTCGTCCAGCCCAGCAAGCTGTCGCTCACCACCTGCATGTGCCGCTGTCCGCGTACGATCCGTCGGCCCTCGTGCGCGACCGCCGACGCAGGGAAGCCGGCCTTCTCCGCGTACGGTGTCAGCGCCGAACTCCTCGCCTCCTTCACCTGGAGCACCAGTGGCTCACCACGGTGGTCGAGCAGCAGCACCACATAGGAGCGCAGGCCCACACTCCCCGTGCCCACCACCCTGAACGCCACGTCCTGCACCTCGTACCTGGCCAGCAGCGGGAGCCGGTGCTCCGGCAGCGTGTCCAGGTAGCCGGCGAGCGAGGAGGCGACCGCGGCGGCCTCCGCGTCCGGTATGCGCCGCAGTACGGGCGGGGCGTCCACGAACCTCCTGCCGCCGCCGGATATCTCCTCCGTCGCCTTCGCCGCGAACCGCGCGCTGGTGTTCTTCCGGGCCTTGGCCACCACCCGCTCCAGCGTGCCCAGCAGATCGCGGGCGTCCGTGTGGGAGACCAGTTCCTCGTCGGCTATCGCGTGCCAGGCGTCGGCGGCCGACATGCCCGCCAGCAGCCGCATCGTGCGGCGGTACGCACCCACCGCGTCCCGGGCCGCCTCACGGCACTGCTCCTCACTCGCCCCCGCCTCCCGGCCGGCCAGCACCAACGACGCCACGAGCCGCTTCAGGTCCCATTCCCAGGGCCCGTACAACGTCTCGTCGAAGTCGTTGAGATCCATCACCAGCTTGCCGCGGGCGTCGCCGTAGAGACCGAAGTTGGCCGCGTGCGCGTCACCGCATATCTGCGCGCCGATGCCGGTCACCGGGGTGGTCATCAGGTCGTACGCCATCAGGCCGGCGGTCCCGCGGAGGAAGGCGAAGGGACCGGCAGCCATGCGGCCGACCCGTATGGGCACCAGTTCCGGTAGACGGCCAGCGTTGGATTCCTCGACCGTCGTCACCGCGTCGGGCCGCCCGGCGTCCGGCGTGAACCGGCCGTGCGCGGAGCGGGGTGCCCGCTCCCGGAGCGCCTTGCCGACCGCTTTCGGCGCGGGTCCCCGCGCGTCCGGCTTCGCGAACCCCGTTACGTACGGCAATCGCGTCATCGCCGCCACCTCCCCCTTCGTACCCCTGCCCCTGCCCCGGACTCCGTCGTCCGGCCGCGTCGGAACCCGCAGAAACCGGTGGTCTGCCGCCGGTTGGCGGAGCGCTGTCTCCGCCGCGTGTTCACGACGGTACAGACAGACCCCGCCTTGCGGCAGGGCCTGTGGATAACTCTGGGTGACGGATTTGAGGGACGGATCTGTGGACGGATCTGCGGGACGGAGTGGGAAGGGGCGAGGCGGGTGCGGCACCCGTGGCGGGTGCCTTACGACTCGGTCGGCCCGGTCGGTCGGGTCGGTTGGGGCGGTTGGGGCGGGCCGCCCGGACCGGTCGGTTCACCCGGCCCGGGCGATCCTGCCCAGGCTCGCCCGGCCCGGTCGGCCCGGTCGGCTCAGACTCCGACTGCCTCTTCCATCTCCTCCTCGGCCTCCTCGGCCTTTTCATCTGCCTCGGACCGCCCAGCCCGCTCCGCGTTCCGGCCATCGCCGGCCCCCGCAGCATGGGCGGGGCGGCGTTCCGGCACCGTTGCGGCCACGGCGGCTGCGGCCACGGCCGTCGCGTTCTGCGCTGCTGCCGCCGCCGCGCGCCGGCGGCGTGCCTCGGCAAGGGATGCCACGCCGATCATCACGAAGCCCACGACCAGCCACAGCACCAGCGTCCAGACGTGCCCGGCCAGCCCGTTGCCGTCGAAGTAGACGTGGCTGCGGGTGCCCTCGACGAAGCCGGCGCCGTTCCAGAACGCGTGGAGGGAGGCGAAGAAACCGTTCTGCAGCTCGGGGCGGAAGACACCGCCCGCAGAGGTGAAGTTGAGCATGACGAACAGCGCCATGACACCCAGCGTGGTCCAGCGCTTGAGGAACGTGTGCAGGCCGGTACCGATCAGCAGGATGCCCGCCGAGTACAGCCAGGCCATGGACCACAGCCCCCACAGCCCGTGGTCCACGAGGTGGAAGACCGGTCCGGCGAAGAGCGTTCCGAGGATGCTGACCACGAAGGAGGTACCGACCGCCAGCGCCGCGCGCAGCCGGATCGGCAGGACGGCCCCGGCGCCGCCGATCACCGCGACCGAGGCGTACGAGCCGATGCTGATCGCGACCATCAGGAAGAAGAGGCCCTGGCCCGTCGGGTCGTCCTCGCTCGGCGGAGCGACATCGGTGACCTTGAGCGGCGTGCCCTGCTGGGCCGCGACGGGCGTGAAGATCTTCTGCACCACGGTCGCCGTGGTGTCGGAGCCGGCGGTCGCGACCATCAGTTCCGGCGCCGCCTTCGCCCCGGCGCCGTTCTTCGCCGCCGACGCGCCGTCCCCCTTCGAGGCCGGCGCTCCGCCGCTCGCCCCGGCCGGCGCACCGCTGCCGGCGGCGTGCGCGTCCATCACGTACGCGCCGAAGATCTCCTGGTGCTTCAGCTGGTCCACGGCCTCGGCCCGGTCGCCGACCGTGCGGACGTCCAGGCCGCCGTGCGCCTTGTCACTGATCGACTGGGCGAGCACCTGTGCCGGGGATCCCGAACCGACCACGGCGACGGGCAGGTGGTGCGGCTCGGGGTGCGCGAACGCCCCCAGGTAGGCCAGGCCCATCCCGATGCACATCAGCAACGGGGTGATCAGGTGGGTCAGGACGTGCCGCAGATCGGCTCGGTGGTCGGGGCGGTGGTGGTCAGGACGTCGGACCGAACTCATGCGTCGTGCCTTCTCAAGCTAGTCGCTCAGCATCGAGTAGTTGGCTTATACAACTCTCACTTCACGTTGTACTATACAACTACTACGACGAAAGGCAAGCACCCGTGGCCCGCAGAGACGAATCCGTCGAGACCATCCAGCAGGAGATGACCGCGTTCGCCCGCCGGGCACGCGCCACCGCCGCCCGTATGCACCCCGAGCTCTCGCTCGTCTCCTACACACTGCTGGCGCATCTCGACGATCAGAAGGGCTGCCGCGCGACCGACCTCGCCGCGCATTACCTCCTGGACAAGTCCACGGTCAGCCGGCAGATCTCCGCCTTGGAGAAGCTCGGCTTCGTCGAGCGCCGCGTCGACCCGGACGACCACCGCGTCCAGGTGCTGCACCCCACGACCAAGGGCGCGCAGATGCTGGCCAACGTCACCGCCAGCCGCCGCCAGGCGTTCCACGAGCGGCTCGCCGACTGGGACGAGGAGGACCTGGACCGTTTCGCCTCGTACCTGCTGCGCTACAACGCCGCGCAGGCGCGGCTCGGCTGAGAGTCGCAGACGGGCCCGAGCCCTGCCTCTGCCGCGCCGACCGGGAATCCCGCCCCTGCCGTCTCGACCGGGAGGGGCCCTGCCTCTGCCACCTCGGCAGCCCTTGCCGTCACCGCCCCCGCTCAGCCCCGGAAGCGCGCCGGACACTGCCCGCCGTCGGCGAGGTACGTCTCCGCCCACCGGGACAGTTCCTTGAGGGCGGGGTCGAGCGCCCGCCCCGCCTCGGTCAGGCGGTACGAGACGCGCAGCGGCGGGCCGCCGTCCACCTCGCGTACGACCAGACCGGCCGCGGACAGCTCCGTGAGCCGGTCCGAGAGCATGCGCTCACTGATTCCGGGGACCGCCCGCCGTAGCTCGGCGAAGTACACCGGGCCGTCGAGAAGGACGGCCACGACCAGGCCCGTCCACCGCTTGCCCAACAGCGAGAAGACCCGCGTCATGCCGGTGTCCACCTGCCTGCATGCCTCTTCGCCGCGCTCCGTCATACGCCCAGGTTACTGCGCCCTCGTTGGGTACTGAATAAAAGTAAGCTACTGTTCTATCCATAGGTACGAACGGAACTCATCCGCAGGCCGTACGCCGGCCACGACCGAAGGACCGCATCATGGCCACGCTCCTGCACCTCGACTCCTCCCTCTTCCCGGCCGACGGATCCGCCTCCCGCGCGGTGACCGCGGCCTTCCGCAAGGCATGGGAGGAGCAGCACCCCGACGGCACCGTCGTCTACCGCGACCTCGCCGCCACTCCGCTGCCGCACCTGGAGGCCGCTGGGTTCACCGCCGCCTTCAGCGCCCCGGATGACCTCACCCCCGAGCAGCGGGCCGCTTTCGCGCAGCGCCTCGAACTGGTGGAGGAGCTGGAGCAGGCGGACGCGGTCGTCCTCGGCGCGCCCATGTACAACTTCACGATCCCGTCCACCGTGAAGGCATGGCTGGACTACGTGATCATCATGGGCCGGACCACCGGGGACGAGTCCACACTCAAGGGCAAGCCGCTGACCGTCGTCACCAGCCGTGGCGGCTCGTACGCCCCGGGCACGCCCCGCGAAGGCTTCGACTATGTGCAGAACTACCTGGAGGCCGTGTTCGGCACCATGTTCGGCATGGAGGTCGACTTCATCGTCCCCGAGCTGACGATGGCGCCCACCAACCCCGCGATGGCCGACCTCATACCCCTGTACGAGGCGTCCCGCGACAAGGCTTTCCAGGAAGCCGCCGACAAGGCCAAGGCCCTCGCCACGCGCCTCGCCGCCTGACGCGGCACGCCCGGCACAGGCCCGCACACGCCCGGCACAGGCCCGGTGCATGCCCGGCCCGGACGCGCTCCGGGCCGGGCGGCCCTACGCCCCCGACTCCGCGTCGCGCGCGAGCAACGCCGCCTGTACCCGGTTCTCGCAGCCCAGCTTGGACAGGATCCGGCTGACGTACGTCTTCACCGTCGCCTCGCTCATGTGGATCCGCTCACCCGCGTCGGCGTTGGAAAGCCCCTCGCCGAGCAGGGACAGCACCTCCTTCTCCCGCTCCGTCAGGACGGACAGCCGCCGCTTGGCCTCTTCCGCACGCCGTGCCGTGCGCGTCGCACCGGTCTCGGCGCCCGCACCGCTGCCGTGTGCCACCAGCGAATCGGCCACGTGCCGGGTCGCCACCGGTGACATGTAGGCATGGCCCTCGGCCGCGGCGCGCACCGCACGGATCAGTTCGTCCGGCGCGGAGTCCTTCAGCAGGAAGCCCGCGCTTCCCTCACCCATCGCCCGCAGGACGTTCTCCCGCTCCCCGAACGTCGTCAGGATCAAGGCGCGTACGGCCGGTACCGCGCGGCGCAGCTCGGCGAGTGCCGTCAGCCCGTCCATGACCGGCATCTGGATGTCCAGGAGCACCACGTCCGCGCCGTGGCCCCGCGCGGCCTCGACCGCCTCCTTGCCGTTGCCCGCCTCCGCCACGACCGCGATGTCCCGGTCGGAGGTGAGGATCATCCGGATACCGGCTCTGATGAGCGGCTCGTCGTCAGCGACGATCACCCTGATCACTCGGGCTCCCGCACGGGCTCGGTCGGTTGTTTCCACGGACAGCGCCATCTTCCCCCCATTCACGCGCCGGTCCGTCCGGCCGCCCTCAGACCTTCCCCAGGAAGGTCTGCTTCTCCACGAGCTTCCCGTCCTTGAAACAGAACCGGAACGCGCGCTCCTCCGCCCAGTCCGCAGACGGTTCGGCGGACGCGAACGTCTCGCAGCGCGCGCCCTCCGGCTTCGCGGGCCCCTGGTCGTTCAGCCCGCTGTTCAGGAACGACTCCTCCGGCAGTTCTTCTCGCACCTCCTCCTCCGGCATCCCGACCCTCATCTGCTCGAAGGTGCCCGGTGACACCGAACTGTCCTTCATCGCCTTGAAGAGCTCGACCATCCCCCACGCGGTCACCAGGCCCAGGACCACGACCACGCCCGCCGCCAGACCGCACCCGACGGCGAACCCGCTGCGCCTCGCCTCCCCGCGGAACATCGCCGTGTCCGGCGCCGCGTACACCCGCGACCAGTCGATGACCGGCCGGCCGTCCTTGCCGGTACGCACCACGGGACGTCCACGATCGGTGTCCGGGAAACCGCCGCCGGAACCACCCGGGCCATCTGATCCCCCGGGGCTGATCAGGCCGCCCGGACCGCTCAGGCCGCCCGGTCCGCCCGCCGCCCCTGCCGTTTCGGCCGTCGGTACGGGCTCCCTGGCCGACACCGCCACCGGCCCGTACGGCAGAACCCCTGCCAGCCGGAAGCCGCCACCCGGCACCGGGCCGCTGTGCACCATGCCGCCCACCAGCCGCGCCCGCTCCCGCAGCCCCGTCAGTCCCTGGCCGCCGCTGACCTGAGGACCGCCGGCCGCACCCGGCGGCACCGGCCCGTTGACGACCTCCACCAGCAGCGAGTCCGGCTCGTAGCGCAGTGCCACCGCCACCGGCGCGCCCGACGCGTGCTTGTGCGCGTTGGTCAGCCCTTCCTGCACGATGCGGTACGCGGCCCGGTCCACGGCCGGCGCCAGCGCGCGCGGTTCTCCCGACCGGGAGACGGATATTCGCGCTCCCGCGCCACGCGACGCCTCGGCCAGCGCGTCCACCTGGTCCACCCCGCGCTGCCCCGCGTCCGGAGCCGTGCCCGCGCCGATCGCCGGATGCGCCGCGGCCGTTTCCTCGTGCTCGTCGCGCAGCAGGCCGACGACCTCGCGCAGTTCGCGCATCGCCGCCACCGAGGCTCCGCGCAGCACGCCGACGGCCTCCCGCTGCCGCCCGTTGAGCTCGGAGTCCACCTCCAACGCGCCCGTGTGCACGGCGATCAGCGTGAGCTGGTGCCCCAGGCTGTCGTGCATGTCCTGCGCGATGCGCTGCCGCTCGCGCAACCGCGTCTGGCGGGCGATCATCGCGTTCTCCCGCAGCAGTTGGGTGCGCTGTGCGTGGAGTGTCTCCACCAGGGTGCGGTTCTGCGACCAGTAGCGGCTGGAGATGCCCGGCATGGCCACTATCGCCAGGAAGGACACCGCCAGGATCATCAGCTTCTCCGGTGACACCAGAGGGAGGTCCGGGACCACCGGCACCACCGTGCTCACCACCAGCGCCACCGCGAACACCGCCAGCGCCCGCGCGCTGCCCGCGATCCGGCGCCCGGCCGACCAGCCCGCCACGATCAGCAGCACCGTCATCCCCGGGCAGGGCCAGCTCAGCGCCGCCGCGAGGATCAGGACCGTACCGGGCAGGGCTCGGCGCAGCGGGGCGAGCACCACCACCGCACCCGTCACCAGCCACGTACGGACGTCGCCGCTGTCGACGAGCTTCTGTATGCCGAGCGCGATCAGCCCCAGCAGCAGTGCCAGCAGCGATTCACCGACGACGCGGTACGGCGGCCACTGCTCCGGACGGGCCAGGCACCGCCACCCCCGCCCGACCGCCGCCCGGGCCTCCGCGACCCGGACCGCCACCCGGCCCGCCACCTGTTCCTTCCCCCTGATGTTCACGTACCGAGCGTAGGCACGCCCCGCCCACCGACACAGTCACCATTCGTCGCTCCCTCCCGCGACGAAAGTCGCGGCCCCGCCACCCCACCGCACCCCTCCGCCCCCCACACACCGACCCAGACCCCGCCCGGCCCCACCCCGGACCGTCCTCCTCCCCCTCCCCCTCTCCCTTCACACCCTCCCGCCCCCAGGCCCCCGCCCCACCCCCACCGCGATCAACGCCCCCACGGCCAGCGCGCCCCCGCTCCACAGCACCGCGGTGATCCCCCAGCCGTCCACCACCCGTCCACCGCCGAAGGCACCCAGCGCGATGGCCGCGTTGAACACCGCCACGAACAGCGCGGACGCCGCCTCCCGCGCCTCCGGGGCCACCACCATCAGCCACGTCTGCGTGCTGACCGACACTCCTCCGTAAGCCAGCCCCCAGACCGCCAGCAACGCCGACGCGCCCGGCACGCCCACCCCCAGCACGGGCACCAGCAGCACGGCCCCGGCCAGCACCGCGCTGATCACCACCAGCGTGCCGCGCGGCGACCGCCCCGCCCCCGCACCGCCCACGAAGTTGCCCGCCACCCCCGCGACCCCGTACACCAGCAGCAGCGTGCTGATCACCCCGGGACCGACCCCGGACACCTCCTCCAGCACCGGCCGCACATACGTGTACGCGGCGAAGTGCCCGCCCACCAGAAGCGCCACCACGACCAGCCCGGTCCGCACCCGCGCGTCGTGGAACAGCCGCAGCACCCCGCCCAGCCGTACCGCCCCCTCGGCCGGCAGCGGCGGCAGCAGCACGGCCAACGCCCCTGTGACCAGCGCCGCCAGCACGCCCACCACGACGAACGCCGCACGCCACCCGCCCAGTTGCCCGATCAGCGTGCCCACCGGCACCCCGAGCACCGACGCGGCAGCCACCCCACTGAAGATCAACGATGTCGCCGCGGCCACCGACCGCGCCGCCACCAGCCGTACCGCGAGCCCCGCCGCCAGCGCCCACACGCCGCCCATACCCAGCCCGACCAGCACCCGCGCCACCAGCATCACGCCGAAGCCCGGAGCCCACGCGGCCAGCAGGTTCGCCGCCGCGAGCATCGCCATCAGCCCGCACAGCACCAGCCGCCGGTCCGCCCGGCCCACCGCCAGAGTGAGCACCGGCGCTCCCAGCGCCGCGACCACGCCGGCCACCGTCAGCGTCAGCCCCGCCGTACCGTCCGTCACCCCCAGCGCGCCCCCGATGGGCGTCAGCAGCCCCACCGGCAGCATCTCCGACGTCACCACCGTGAACGTGGCCGCCGCCAGCGCCCCCACCGCGGGCCACCCCCCGCCCCGCCGCAACTCGCCGTCGCGGCCCGCCGTTTCCTCGATCGTTGTCATGTCCCCCAGCCAATGCGCAGCCGCCCGCGGGAACAACGGCGAACCTCTCACGCTTCCATGAGCGTGGCTCATCGATCCCGGAATACCCGGAGTACCCCTTCCCCCCGGAGCAACACCGCGCCTGTCCCCTCCGGCGGCCTGGAGATGCGCGAACTGGAGTGCTTTCTCGTCCTCGCCGAAGAGCTGCACTTCGGGCGCACCGGCGCACGCCTGTACGTCTCCCAGAGCCGCGTCAGTCAGCTCGTCCGCGCCCTGGAGCAGCGCGTCGGCGCCCGCCTCGTCGAGCGCACCAGCCGCCGGGTACGGCTCACCCCTCTGGGTACGGACTTCCTGGCCGGACTGCGCCCCGCCTACGACGCCCTGCGCGGCACGGTCGAGTCCACCGTCGCCGCTGCCCGCGGCATCGAGGGCCGGCTGCGCATCGGCTTCCAGGGGACCGCCGACGGCCGCATCATGCGGGCCATCGACACCTTCCACACCCGCCACCCCGGGTGCGCCACGGAGATCGTCGAAATTCCGCTCCAGGACCCTTTCGGTCCGGTGCACCGGGGCGAGGTCGACGCCGCCGTCGTCCTGCTGCCCGTCGAAGAACCCGGCCTCGTACTGGGCCCGGTCTTCTCCGAGCAGCAGCAGACCCTGGCCGTCTCCGTACGCCACCCCTTCGCCTCCCGCGCCTCCATCGACGCCGAGGAACTGGCCGACGGGCCGCTCGTCACCGTCGAAGGCCCCGCCCCCGAGTACTGGCGCCACGCCCAGGCCCCCACCAGCACACCCGGCGGCCGCCCCATCCCGCCCGGACCCGGTGTCCGCACCCTCCAGGAGGGCCTCACTCTGGCCGCCGCCGACCGCGGCGGGATGCTGCTCTGCCGCCCCACGGCGGACTACCACGGGCGCCGCGACCTCACGTTCGTACCGGTCACCGGCCTGCCGGACTCCGCACTCGGGCTCGTCTGGCACCGGGACCGCGAGACCGCGCGCACCCGCGCCTTCCGTACGGCCGTCACCGATGTGACGTAGCGCTCGCCGACGCGACACACTCCCGCCGGTGCGGCGCAGCCCCCGCCGACGCGACGCGGCTCCGCCGGTTCGGCGCAGCCCCCGCCGGTGTGACGTAGGACTCACTGACCGTCAGTACGTGCACGGCGGACCTGACGTGTGCGGAAAGCCACCGGCACAACGCAAGACCCCCGGTCCGGGAATCCCGGACCGGGGGTCTCATCTGTGCGCGAGGGGGGAGTTGAACCCCCACGCCCTTTCGGGCACTGGAACCTGAATCCAGCGCGTCTGCCTATTCCGCCACCCGCGCATTTGGGTGTGTCATCCGATTCTCTCACGCGATCCGGGCTGTTCCGTCCGGGTCTTGTGCGAGCGCCTTCCGACATGCAGAACATTAGCACGCTGCCGGGGGTGCCATCACATCCGTTCTCCGGCACCCGCCCGTGACCTGCTCCGGAACCCCGTGGAGCCCCCTCCGTCGCCCGCCGCCCGTCACCCGACGTGCCCCCGCCAAGACGACCGACGCCACGGCCGGCATCCCGACCCGCGTCCTCACGTCCCGCCACACCCGCCGCCGGCGCCCGCACCGACTCCCCCCTCCGGACGATCCCCGGTCACCCCTCCGCCACACCCGGCAGCCACCGTTCATCCCACCCGGTCGCCGCTCGCCCCACTCCGGCGGACGCCCGTCCGCCCCACCCGACGACCGGCCTCGCCCGCCCCGGACCGCGCCCCGGACCAGGCTGGTTCCCGCCACCCCGGCCGATTCCCGCCACCCCTGTACACCCCCGCCCACATCCGTCCCCGCCTCGCCGCCCCGCCCGGTCGGTGAACCCGGCGGTTGCGGGACACTGTGAGTGGGGCACATCTACGATCGCAGTGCCATCGCAACGCCGGCGCGGCCCCATCGCGAAGCCATCGCGGTGCCGGGGCCCGTCCCGGCGGCCGGTGACACGGCAGGTTTCACCATGGCGGCACCGCGGCCCCATCGCGGTTACGCCGGAGTGACGCACCAGCAAGCAGCAGTGAGCAACCTTGTGAGGGGCGACACTCGTCCTCACGACGGGAAAGGGGAACCAGCCGATTTCCCGGCGCGTGGATACGATCAGTAAGCAGTATCAGGACGACCCTGTCGAAGACCGACCTGACGAAGACTGAGGAAGGAGGTGCCCCCGTGGGAGTACTGAAGCGCTTCGAGCAGCGTCTCGAAGGTCTCGTCAACGGCACCTTCGCCAAGGTGTTCAAGTCCGAGGTGCAGCCCGTTGAGATCGCCGGCGCGCTCCAGCGCGAGTGCGACAACAACGCCACCATCTGGAACCGCGACCGCACGGTCGTCCCCAACGACTTCATCGTCGAACTGAGCACCCCCGACTACGAGCGGCTCAGCCCGTACAGCGGCCAGCTCGGAGACGAGCTCTCCGGCATGGTCCGCGACTACGCCAAGCAGCAGCGCTACACCTTCATGGGCCCGATCAAGGTGCACCTGGAGAAGGCCGACGACCTCGACACCGGCCTGTACCGCGTCCGCAGCCGCACCCTCGCGTCCAGCACCTCCCAGGAACACCCGGGTGCCGCCGCCGCGGCCCAGCGCCCCACCGCGCCCCGGAACAGCCCGTCCGGCCCCGGCGGTCATGTGGGTCCGCCCCCCATGCCCGCCTCGCCGCCCGGTGCGGCCCAGCCCGCGTCCCGCCCGGGGCTGCCGGGCGCCGGTCCGCAGCCGGGCGCGGCCTCCGACAGCTGGTACCAGGGCCGGGGCGGCGCGGAGCGTGGCGCACCGACGCGACGCTGGATCGAGATCAACGGCAACCGCCACCAGATCTCCCGGTCGACCCTCGTCCTGGGCCGCAGCACCGACGCCGACGTACGGATCGACGATCCGGGAGTCTCCCGTCGGCACTGCGAGATCCGCGTCGGAACACCGCCGACCGTCCAGGATCTGGGTTCTACCAACGGCATCGTGGTAGACGGGCAGCACACCACCCGCGCTACGCTCCGCGACGGCTCGCGGATCGTCGTGGGCAGTACCACCATCGTTTACCGGCAAGCCGAAGGGTGAAGCGGGGGCAATGTCAGAGCTGACCCTCACGGTCATGCGGTTGGGTTTCCTCGCCGTACTGTGGCTGTTCGTCATCGTGGCCGTCCAGGTCATCCGCAGCGACCTGTTCGGCACGCGTGTCACGCAGCGCGGCGCCGCCCGCCGCGGCGGCCAGGAGGCGCGTTCGCAGCAGCGCCAGCAGGCCGCTCCGCCGCAGCAGCGCCGCCAGGAAGGCGGCCGCGGCAACAACCGTCAGCGCCGCGGTGCCCCCACAAAGCTGGTGGTCTCCGAGGGCACGTTGACGGGGACGACCGTCGCCCTCCAGGGCCAGACCATCTCCCTGGGACGCGCGCACGACTCCACGATCGTGCTGGACGACGACTACGCCTCCAGCCGGCATGCCAGGATCTACCCGGACCGTGACGGCCAGTGGATCGTCGAGGATCTCGGGTCCACCAACGGCACGTATCTCGACCGGACCCGACTGACGACCCCGACACCGATTCCGCTGGGCGCCCCGATCCGCATCGGCAAGACCGTCATCGAGCTGCGGAAGTAGTGCTACGTCATGAATGAGCGCGAGCGGCGCGAGCACGCCGCGGCGGTCCACTCGACGGACCCGAGCGTGCTCCCGACCGGAGGGTGGGCACCGTGCGGATGTACCCCGAGCCGACGGGCGAGGTGCGTATGAGTCTGTCACTGCGCTTCGCCGCCGGATCGCACAAGGGCATGATCCGGGAGGGCAACGAGGACTCCGGTTACGCCGGCCCGCGCCTGCTCGCCATCGCCGACGGCATGGGCGGCCAGGCCGCGGGCGAGGTCGCCTCCTCCGAGGTGATCTCCACCCTCGTCCAGCTCGACGACGACGTCCCCGGCTCCGACATCCTCACCTCCCTCGGTACGGCCGTCCAGCGCGCCAACGACCAGCTACGCGTCATGGTCGAGGAGGACCCGCAGCTGGAGGGCATGGGCACGACCCTGACCGCCCTGCTGTGGACCGGGCAGCGGCTCGGCCTCGTCCACGTCGGCGACTCCCGCGCCTACCTGCTGCGCGACGGCGTCCTGACGCAGATCACGCAGGACCACACCTGGGTGCAGCGGCTCGTCGACGAGGGCCGCATCACCGAGGAGGAAGCCACCACCCACCCGCAGCGCTCCTTGCTGATGCGCGCGCTGGGCAGCGGCGACCACGTCGAACCCGACCTGTCCATCCGCGAGGTACGGGCCGGCGACCGCTACCTGATCTGCTCGGACGGCCTGTCCGGCGTGGTCAGCCACCAGACCCTCGAAGACACCCTCGCCAGCTACCACGGCCCGCACGAGACGGTGCAGGAACTGATCCAGCTGGCGCTGCGCGGCGGCGGCCCGGACAACATCACCTGCATCGTCGCCGACGTCCTGGACGTCGACGCCGGCGACACCCTCGCGGGCCACCTCAACGACACCCCGGTCGTCGTCGGTGCCGTCGCCGAGAACCAGAACCAGCTCAGCGACCCCAGCACGATGCAGACGCCGGCCGCCCGCGCCGCCGAACTGGGCCGCCACCGGGACGCGCCGCAGAGCGCGCCGGGCGGCTCCTTCGGCCCGCCGGGCAGTGGCGACAACGGCGTCACGGGCCCGCCGCAGGGCTCGTTCGGCGCGTTCACGGACGAGGAGTTCCTCAAGCCGGAGCGCGGCCGGGGCCGGTGGATCAAGCGTTCGCTGATCCTCGTGCTGGCGCTGGCCGTGGTCGGCGGCGGCCTGTACGCGGGCTACCGCTGGACGCAGACGCAGTACTTCGTCGGCGCGAAGGACGACCACGTCGCGCTGTACCAGGGCATCAGCCAGGACCTCGCCTGGATCAAGCTCAACAACGTCGACGAGGACCACCCGGAGATCGAACTCAAGTACCTCCCGGTCTACCAGCGCAACCAGGTCAAGGAGACCATCGCCGTCGACAGCCGCAACCAGGCGATCGACAAGGTCACCGAACTGGGCAAGCAGGCCACCGCCTGCCGCTCGAAGGAGACGCGGGAGACGGCGGAGCGTGAGGCGGCCCGTAAGAAGGCCGAGGAAGACGCCCGAAAGAACAACAAGCCCGGCAAGCCCGGTGCGTCCCAGGCGACTCCGAAGCCCACTCCCACCACCAGCCAGACGCCCCCCTCCGAGGAGCAGCAGAAGCTGGAAAAGAATTGCAGCACCCAGCAGTGAGGGCGTAGGGGGCCGTAGAACTGATGAGCAGTACCACCACCACGACCACCGTGGGCACGATCGGTGCCCCGAGCCGCCGCAACACCGAGCTGGCCATGCTCGTCTTCGCGGTGCTCATCGCGGTGTTTGCGTACATCAACGTGGGCCTGGCCAAGGAAGGCTCGGTCCCGGCCGGCGTACTCGGCTACGCCCTCGGCCTCGGCCTGCTGGCCGGCATCACCCACCTCGTCGTCCGCAAGTGGGCGCCGTACGCCGACCCGCTGATGCTGCCCATCGCGACCCTCCTCAACGGTCTCGGCCTGGTCTTCATCTGGCGCCTGGACCAGGAACCACAGATCACCACCAAGCAGCTCGGCGGCGCGATGGCGCCCGGGCAGCTCATGTGGTCGACGCTCGGCGTCGCCCTCTTCCTCGGCGTGCTGATCTTCCTCAAGGACCACCGCGTCCTGCAGCGCTACACCTACATCTCGATGGTCGTCGCGCTGGTCCTGCTGATCGCCCCGATCTTCTTCCCGGCCAAGTTCGGCGCCCGCATCTGGATCACCATCCCCGGTGTCGGTTCGCTGCAGCCCGGTGAGTTCGCCAAGATCGTCATCGCGATCTTCTTCGCGGGCTATCTCATGGTCAAACGGGACGCGCTGGCGCTGGCCAGCCGCCGCTTCATGGGCCTGTACCTGCCGCGCGGCCGCGACCTCGGCCCGATCCTGGTCATCTGGGCACTGAGCCTGATGATCCTGGTCTTCGAGACCGACCTCGGTACGTCCCTGCTGTTCTTCGGCCTGTTCGTGATCATGCTGTACGTGGCCACCGAGCGCACCAGCTGGATCGTCTTCGGCCTGCTGCTCAGCGCCGGCGGCGCGGTCGCGGTGGCCACCTTCGAGTCGCACGTGCAGGAGCGGGTGCACAACTGGCTCAACCCCCTCCAGCTGATCAACGGCGGCGTCACCGAGACCGCCCAGGCCATGTACTCCTTCGGCTCCGGCGGCATCCTCGGCTCCGGCCTCGGCCAGGGCTACTCCCGCCTGATCGGCGGCATCGCGCCCAAGAGCGACTACATCCTCGCCACCGTCGGCGAGGAAGCCGGACTCGCCGGCGTGATGGCGATCCTGCTGCTGTACGGCCTGCTCATCGAGCGCGGCATCCGTACGGCGCTGGCCGCCCGCGACCCGTTCGGCAAGCTCCTCGCCATCGGCCTGTCCGGCGCCTTCGCCCTCCAGGTCTTCGTCGTCGCCGGCGGTGTCACCGGCCTGATCCCGCTGACCGGTATGACGATGCCGTTCCTCGCCCAGGGCGGCTCCTCCGTCATCGCGAACTGGGCCCTGGTCGCGATCCTGCTGCGCATCAGCGACACTGCGCGCCGTCCCGCCCCGGCCCCCGCGCCCTCCACCGACGCCGAGATGACCCAGGTGGTCCGACCGTGAACAAGCCTCTGCGCCGCGTAGCCATCTTCTGCGGCCTGCTGGTTCTCTCACTGCTCATCCGCGTCAACTGGGTGCAGTTCGTCCAGGCCGACGAGCTGAAGAACGACACGCACAACCGGCGCGTGGCCATCGAGCGCTACAGCCAGCCGCGCGGCAACATCATCGTCGACGGCAAGGCCGTCACCGGCTCGACCACCAACGAGAGCGGCGACTTCAAGTACAAGCGGACCTACAAGGACGGCCCGATGTGGGCGCCGGTCACCGGTTACGCGTCCCAGGCGTTCGGCTCCAACCAGCTCGAAAAGCTCAACGACAGCATCCTGTCCGGCACCGACGACAAGCTCTTCTTCAGCCGTACGGTCGACATGTTCACCGGCGAGAAGCAGAAGGGCGGCGACGTCGTCACCACCCTGAACGCCAAGGCGCAGAAGGCCGCCTACGACGGTCTGGGCAAGAGCAAGGGCGCGGTCGCCGCGATCAACCCGGAGACCGGCGCGATCCTGGCGCTGGCCAGCACCCCGTCGTACGACCCCTCCACCTTCGCCGGCATGTCCGACAAGGACTCCAAGGCGTACAACGGGCTGCTGAAGAAGAACAACCCGGACGACCCGATGCTCAACCGGGCGCTGCGCCAGACCTACCCGCCGGGCTCCACGTTCAAGGTCGTCACCGCCGCCGCCGCGCTGGAGAACGGCCTCTACACGGACATCAACGCCAAGACCGACTCGCCGCTGCCCTGGTACCTGCCGGACACCGCGCACCAGCCGCTGAACAACGAGGGCAACATCCCCTGCGAGAACGCCAGCCTCAAGGAAGCGCTGCGCTGGTCCTGCAACACCGTCTTCGGCAAGATCAGCGCCGACCTCGGCAACAAGAAGATGAAGGCCGAGGCCGAGAAGTTCGGCTACAACGACCCCGAGGTCGACACCCCCGTACGGGCCGCCGAGAGCGTCTACCCGACCGACAACCGGCCGCAGAACGCGATGGCCGGCATCGGCCAGGCGTCCAACCGCGCCACCCCGCTGCAGATGGCCATGATCACCGCGGCCATCGCCAAC
Organism: Streptomyces sp. NPDC045470; assembly: GCF_040646595.1. Classification (NCBI taxonomy): domain Bacteria; kingdom Bacillati; phylum Actinomycetota; class Actinomycetes; order Kitasatosporales; family Streptomycetaceae; genus Streptomyces; species Streptomyces sp. NPDC045470. Next base: position 235,831 of record NZ_JBEZAN010000008.1, on the reverse strand, counting down.
GGCGGCAAGCTGATGAAGCCGTACATGGTCGACCAGCTGGTGGCCCCCAACCTCAACGTCGTGCAGCAGCACACGCCGGAGGCGATGAGCCAGCCGCTCAAGCCGGAGAACGCCCAGAAGCTCCAGGAGATGATGGAGGGCGTCGTCAAGAACGGCACCGGCACCAACGGCCAGATCGACGGCGTCACCGTCGGCGGCAAGACCGGCACCGCCCAGCACGGCGAGAACAACAAGGACAACCCGTACGCCTGGTTCATCTCCTACGCCAAGACCTCCAAGGGAACGCCGGTGGCCGTCGCCGTCGTGATCGAGGGCTCGGACACGCTCCGCGGCGACATCGCGGGCGGCAAGCTGGCCGCCCCCATCGCCAAGAAGGTCATGGAGGCGGTACTCGACGGCAAGAAGTGACCCCGGTCACGCCAATACCGGTCGGATATCAGGTGCCGGTCGCGACCGGGCCCCGCACGGCGTGCCGGGTACGGTATGCCCGAACAGCACACCGCCGGACCACACACGGGTGCGGTCGGGACTGACGGAGAGGGCTGGAGAAGCTTATGGAAGAGCCGCGTCGCCTCGGCGGCCGGTACGAGCTGGGCTCGGTGCTCGGCCGCGGTGGCATGGCCGAGGTCTACCTCGCGCACGACACCCGCCTGGGCCGCACCGTCGCTGTGAAGACGCTGCGCGTGGACCTCGCCCGCGACCCGTCCTTCCAGGCCCGGTTCCGCCGTGAGGCCCAGTCGGCCGCCTCGCTGAACCACCCGTCGATCGTCGCGGTGTACGACACCGGCGAGGACTACGTCGACGGCGTCTCCATCCCGTACATCGTCATGGAGTACGTCGACGGCTCCACCCTGCGTGAGCTGCTGCACTCCGGCCGCAAGCTGCTGCCCGAACGGTCGCTGGAGATGACCATCGGCGTGCTCCAGGCGCTGGAGTACTCCCACCGGGCCGGCATCGTCCACCGCGACATCAAGCCGGCCAACGTCATGCTGACCCGCACCGGCCAGGTGAAGGTCATGGACTTCGGCATCGCCCGTGCGATGGGCGACGCCGGCATGACGATGACGCAGACCGCCGCGGTCATCGGCACCGCGCAGTACCTCTCGCCCGAGCAGGCCAAGGGCGAACAGGTCGACGCCCGCTCCGACCTGTACTCGACCGGCTGTCTGCTCTACGAACTGCTCACCGTGCGGCCGCCCTTCGTCGGCGACTCACCCGTCGCCGTGGCCTACCAGCACGTACGGGAAGAGCCGCAGCCGCCGAGCAACTTCGACCCCGAGATCACCCCCGAGATGGACGCCATCGTCCTGAAGGCGCTGGTCAAGGACCCCGACTACCGCTACCAGTCGGCGGACGAGATGCGCGCCGACATCGAGGCGGCCCTCGACGGGCAGCCGGTCGCGGCGACCGCCGCCCTCGGCGCGGTCGGCTACGACCAGGACCAGCCGACGGCGATGCTGCGTCCGCAGGACCCGGCCGGGCAGACGTCGATGCTGCCGCCGATGAACCCGGACGACGGCGGTTACGGCTACGACGAGCGGCCCGACCGGCGCCGCGGCGGTGGCGGCCAGAAGAAGAAGCACACCTCCACGATCCTGCTCGTCGTCGCGGGCATCCTCGTCCTGGCCGGTGCGATCTTCATCGGCAAGGCGATGTTCAGCAACCAGAACACCAGCAGCGACGTCAAGGTGCCGGAGCTGACCGGGAAAACCCTGGAACAGGCCAAGTCGGCCGGTGTGAACGGCGGCTTCAAGGTCTCCAAGGGCGGCAGCACGGCCTGCGACAACGTCGAGAAGGACCAGATCACCAAGCAGGACCCGGCCGCCGGCGGGACGGTCGCCAAGGACGACACGGTGACGGTGACGCTCTGCACCGGGCCGGAGAAGGTCACCATCCCCGACGTCACGGGCCTGACCTTCGACAAGGCGAAGGGCGACCTGAAGAACAAGGGCTTCGAGGACGTCCAGAAGACCGAGCGGGTCTCGGAGCGCCCGGAGGGCACGGTCGTCGACCAGGACCCCAAGGGGCAGAGCGAGGGCACCAAGAAGACCAAGATCACGCTGGTCGTCGCCAAGAAGTCGCCCACGACGACGGTGCCGCCGGTGACCGGTCAGGACTTCAACACCGCCCAGAAGCAGCTCACCGACCTCGGCTTCCAGGTCAGCAAGAACGAGCAGGAGGTCTCCGACCCGAACCAGGTCGGCAAGGTCACCGCGCAGTCCCCGGACGGCAACTCGCAGGCCAGGAACGGCTCCACGGTCACGCTGACCGTCGGCAAGGCCGCCGAGCAGAAGCCGGTGCCCACCGTCATCGGCCAGTCCGTCAAGGACGCCAAGAAGGCCCTGCAGGACGCCGGCTTCACGAACATCCAGTTCGCGGGCGGCAGCTCGCAGGACGACAAGGCCCGCGTGGTCAGCCAGGACCCGCAGCCCAACACCCCGTCCGCCCCCGGCTCCACGACGGTGACGCTCACCACGATGGGCGGCCCCAGTGGTGACGACGACAGCGGTGACGACGGAGGCGGCGTCATAGGCGGCTGGTGGGGACGGCACAACAGGCACTGACGGAGAACCGTCCAGGCAGCAGACGCAACGGAAGCGATGACGGTCCGCCGCCGGACCACCGACGGGGAACCGTCACCGCACGGGAAAGCCCCGGCGCCTTCGGGAGCCGGGGCTTTGCCGTGGTCGGGGGCGGTACGGGCCGACGGGATCGGTACCGGCCGTGGAGGCCGGTACCGTCCTCAGCGCAGTTCCTTCGGCGGAGTGCGCTCGGCGTCGACCTTCTCGGTGCGCTCCAGCTCGCCCCAGACGATGTAGCGGTACGTGGAGGTGTAGACCGGCGTGCAGGTCGTCAGCGTGATGTAGCGGCCCGGCTTGCGCTTGCCGGACTCCTTGGGGACGTCGTCCAGGACGTCGACGTTGTACTTCGAGGTCTCGTCCAGGGACGCGTAGACCTTGTAGATGTACCAGGTGTCCTTGGACTCGAAGACGATCGGATCGCCTTCCTTGAGCTTGTCGATGTTGTGGAACTTCGCGCCGTGCCCGTCGCGGTGCGCGGCGAGCGAGAAATTGCCCTTCTTGTCCTGCGGGAGGGCCGACTTGACGGGTTCGGTGTAGTAGCCGGCGACGCCCTCGTTCAGGACGTCGGGGTCGATGCCCTTCTTGACGAGCACCTCGCCGTTCTTCATCGCCGGGACGTGCAGGAAGCCGATGCCGTCCTTGGTGTCGAGCGCGCCGGGACCCTTCGGGGCCTGCGCCCAGTTCTTGCGTACCGTGTCGCCCTGCTTGTGCGCCTCGCGGTCGGCGAGCACGTTCGTCCACCACAGCGAGTAGACGACGAAGAGGGCCAGGATCAGCCCCGCCGTGATCAGCAGTTCTCCGACGACGCTGACGACGGCGGCGATGCGCCCGCGCAGTCGGCGCGGCGGCGTGGACGCCGGTGGCTCCGCCGCCGCGCCGGTGTCCTCGTCGTGTCCGGTGGCAGTCACCGCGTGGTACCCCTCTTACGTTCGCTCAGCTGACGAGCGCATCCGGCTTGCCCTTGCTCCGCGGCCGCTCCTCGACCATCTTGCCCCAGACGATCATCCGGAAGGTACTGGTGAATTCGGGGGTGCAGGTCGTCAGCGTGAGGTAGCGGCCGGGGCGGGTGAATCCGGATCGCCTCGGCACCGGGTCGAGCACCGCGATGTCCCGGGGCGAGGTCTGCGGCAGGATGCTCTCCATCGTGTACGTGTAGTACGTGCTGCGCGTCTCGACGACGATCTTGTCGCCCTTGACCAGCTTGTTGATGTAGCGGAACGGCTCACCGTGCGTGTTGCGGTGCCCGGCCACCGCGAAGTTGCCCTGCTTGTCCCAGGGCATCGCGGTCTTCACGCTGTTCTTGTCGTAGTGGCCGATCATGCCGCGGTCCAGCACCGCGGGCTTGCTGATGCCCTCGGCGATCGGCACCTTCACGTCCAGCTTGGGGATATACATGATCGCGAAGCCCTGGCCGGGCGAGAAGGCGTCGGGCCTGCGGTCCTCGCCGCCCTCGTCCCACTCGTGCTCCAGGTTGCTGGCGGTGCCGCCCGCCTGCTGGTGCGCCAGGACGTTCGTCCACCAGAGCTGGTAGGTGACGAAGAGCAGCATCAGCACGCCGAGGGTGATGAACACCTCGCCCACGGCGCGGCTGACGATGATGCCTGGGCTCTCCTTGCCCGCCCGCTCGGCGCGGCGGGCCTCCATCCGCGTCATCGGCACGGAAGGCGCCTCAGCGGCCGAGGAGGAGGCGCCCGCGCCGCCCGAAGGGGAACCACGCCGCGCGCGCCTGTTGCCGCGCTTGGCGGCCTCCTGGGCGGCTTTACGGCGTGCGGCGCGGCCACCGGTCACCGGTGGCGTCGAAGCCGACGAGCCGGAAGCCGGTGCTTCGGGCTCGGTTTCACGTGAAACAACGTCCGGCCCGCCGTGGTCGCCGACCGGCTCCGCGGCCTGACGGAGTGCCATGGTCTCGGCGTCGTGAGCGGGGTCCGGGCCGGCGGTGCCGACCGGCCCCGGTACGTACGGCGGGTCGAGGACCGGGTTGAGGAACGGGTCTGCCGTGGGGTCGGCGGGTGCGGGGGCGGGTGCCGCGACCGGGCCCGGGGGCGGAGTCGGGTTCGCGCCCGGGGACGGAACCGGGTGCGGGGTCGCGTCGGGTGCCGGGTGCGGGGCCGGGTTCGGAGCAGGCACGTGAATGGGCGCCTGCGCCTGCGCGTACGGGGGCGCGGGGGCCTGGTCCGGGCCGGGTATCGCGCTGCCGCGGCCATGGACCTGGCCCTGCTGCTGTGCGGGAGGCGCCACCGGAGCCTGATGCGGCCGGAACCACGGAGAACCGCTCCGCCCGGAGGCGGGCTGCCCGGACTGCGCGGGCCCCCCAGGCTGAGGGGACCGCCCCGGCTGACCGGGTTGCGAGGTCTGCGCATGCTGCGTGGAGCGCACCGGCTGCGCCGGCCGCTCCGCCCCGGCAGGTCGCTCCTGCGGACGCCCGGTCCGCCCGGGGCCCGGCCGCGGTTCCCGCGCCGGCGGGCGGCCGGGGAGCGGGTCCGTCAGCGGGTCGTCCAGCCGTCCGACGGCCGCCTCGAACGCCTCACGGTCGTACGGGCCGTCGGCTTCACGCGACGGCTCGTAGGACCTCCCCTCGCGCTCGGGGCGGAGGTCGGTCACGTGCCGACCTTGCCGACCACCGGGGCGAGCCCCGCCGAACGCTCCACCGCACCGGAATCGCCGCACTCCACCAGCCAGTTGGCGAGCATCCGGTGGCCCCACTCGGTCAGGACCGACTCGGGGTGGAACTGGACGCCCTCGACGGGAAGTTCCCGGTGCCGCAGCCCCATCGCCACACCGGTCTCGGCGTCGTCGCCCGTCCAGGCGGTGACCACCATCTCGTCGGGGACGGTGCCGGGCTGCACGGCCAGGGAGTGGTAACGGGTGGCGGTGAACGGGGTGGGCAGGCCCTTGAAGACGCCCGCGCCCTCGTGGGAGACCAGCGACGTCTTGCCGTGCAGCAGCTCGGGCGCCCGGCCCACGACACCGCCGTAGGCGACCGCCATCGACTGGAGACCGAGGCACACACCGAAGACCGGCACGCCCGTGTCGGCGCAGTGCCGGACCATGTCGACGCAGACACCGGCCTGCTCGGGAGCGCCGGGCCCGGGAGAGAGCAGAACGCCGTCAAACCCGTCCTGGGCATGGCGCAGCTCGACCTCGTCGTTGCGCAGCACCTCGCACTCGGCCCCGAGTTGGTAGAGGTACTGGACGAGGTTGAAGACGAAGCTGTCGTAGTTGTCGACGACGAGGATCCTCGCGGTCATCGGACGGCTCCCATCCCTCGGTCGACCGTGACGTCGTTGAAGGGGAGCAGCGGCTCCGCCCACGGGAAGACGTACTGGAAGAGCACATAGACGATCGCCAGCACCAGCACGAGTGAGACCAGCGCCCTCACCCATGCGTTGCCCGGCAGATGCCGCCAGATCCAGCCGTACATGCTGTCGCTGCCCCTACTTGCCGATGACGATGACCGTGTCGATCGATGTCGATCGCTCCACCAGACTAAAGGGCGAGGGCGGCGGCCGGGGGGTCAGCCGGTCAAAGCCGACGGCCTTCCGCGCTCCACGGGTTGGGTGGAATCCAGGTGCGCCCAGACGATCAGCCGGTGGCTGTGACCCCACTCCGGCTCGCAGGTCGTCAGGGTCAGGTACCGGCCCGGACCGTTGTATCCCGATTTGCGCGGTACGGGGTCGATCACCCCGATGTCGGTGGGCAGCGTCGTGTAGGGGCGCCGGTCGATCCGGTACGTGTACCAGGTCGTGCCGTCCGTGAGCACCACCGCGTCGCCCGGCCGCAGTTCGGGGAAGTCCTTGAACGGGTCGCCGTAGGTGCGGCGGTGCCCGGCGACCGCGAAGTTCCCCGTACCGCCGAGCCGCGCGGTGCGCTCGTAGTGCCCCAGACCCTTCTTCAGGACGTCCGTCCCGGTGCCTTCCAGTACGGGCTTGCTCCAGTCGGCGCCGAACCGCGGGATGTACATCACGGCGAAGGACTTGCCGTTCTCGTACCGCGGTTGTCTCCCGGCCCTGTCGGGCTGCCCGGCGGCCGCGTCCTGGGACGCGGCCGCCGGGCCGGTGGACCACCGGTCCTGGAGTGCGCCGATCTCACCGTCCATCGCACTGTCGGCCCGTACGCCGGTCCAGAACAGGACGTACACCACGAAGAGAACGATCAGCGTGCCGACGGTGACGCACACCTCGCTGAACGTCCGTACGACCAGCCGCGCCGCCGAGGCGCGCCGCCTCCCCCCGCCGGGCCGGCCTCCCGTCCCGGGCCGCGCCGCCTTGGACCGTGCCGTCATCGCGGACCGCCCCCTCCCCGGCCGCCGGCGCCGGTGCGGGCGGCCGGCGGGTCACGGCTTCACAGGCTGTGCGTAGTGGAGATCCACTGTGCCGGAGTAGCCGGGCAGAGTCACCGTCTCGTGCTGGTCGACTTTCCAGCCGAGCCCGTAGGCGTTGACGTACTGCATGTAGTTCTGGATGGCCGGCGAGGCGGTCAGCGCCCTGCTCAGCTTCTCCCGGTCGCCGACGGCGGTGACCTTGTACGGGGGCGAGTAGACGCGGCCCTGGAGGATCAGCGTGTTGCCCACGCAGCGCACCGCGCTGGTGGAGATCAGTCGCTGGTCCATGACCCGGATTCCCTTGGCACCGCCCTGCCACAGCGCGTTGACCACGGCCTGCAGGTCCTGCTGGTGGATGACCAGGTCGTTGGGCTGCGGCTCCGGTACGCCGGGGATCTTCGCGGTGGCGTTGGGCGGGGCGTCCGTGAGGGTGACGGTCACACCCTGGCCGTCGACCGGCTTGGTGCCCGCGTTCTTCTCCAGCGCCGCCAGCCGGGCGTTCTCGGCCGCCGAGTTGCCGTTGTCCTGGTGCGCGAGGGTGTCGACCTCGTCGCGCAGCGCGGCGTTGCGCTCGTCGTGCGCACCGTTCTTGTGGCTGCGTTCCTGGATGAGGTCGGACAGGCGCAGCATCGAGTCGTCGGAGCGCAGGTCCGTGCCGCGCGCGGTGTCGAAGCTCAGCCAGAAGATCAGCCCGGCGAGCGCGAAGACGCCCAGGGTCAGCAGGCGCACCGGCCGCAGGCGGCGGCGCGGCGGGCGGCCGGGGGAGTCAGCGGAAGTGCTCAACGTACCCTTGCTCCTTACGACGCCGCGGAAGCACTACGCTAACGGACGCCCGGGGAGGGAATCCGCTCCCCGTCGCGTCCCCGCCCGGCCCGCGTCAGCATCATCCGCCCTCAGTGCGGTCACGCAGATCATCGACAGGAGAGTTCCTCGTGCCGAAGTCACGGATCCGCAAGAAGGACGACTTCACGCCGCCGCCGGCGAAGCAGACGACCAGCCTGCGCATGAGTTCCGGCCGGGGCTGGGTCGCCCCGGTGATGCTGGCGCTGTTCCTGATCGGCCTGGTGTGGATCGTGCTCTTCTACGTGACCGGGGGCGACATGCCCGTCAAGGCGATGGGCAACTGGAACATCGTGTGCGGGTTCGGCTTCATCGCGGTGGGCTTCGGCGTGTCCACCCAGTGGAAGTAGCCCGGACCGAGCCGCGTCCCCGGTGACACCGGTCATCGGGGACGGCCACCCCCGGCGGAACGGCCACGGTGCCGCCCCTGCCCGGCCCGCTTTTCGCCCTGGCGCGGACGTCGTCGCGCAAGCCCTGCCCAAGGCCATCCACACAGTTATCCACAGCCGGGGAAAACTTCAGAAGATCTGTGGATAACTTCCCGGCCGTTGACGCCGGTGTGACCAGCGGCCCGTCACCCCGACCGCCGCCCCGCCCCGTCCTTCCTGGGAAAACGCGTCTTTGTACAGACCGGAACACGCGTTCCCCACCTGGTGCACAAGATCCGCCACCCGCTGTGGACAACCCGTACCCGGAGCGTGGACAACACGTACCCGAAGGGCCTCCCGCGCCCTCACGGACCGGTACGGGACAACCGCGCACCGCGCACGGCAGACCCGCGCACCGTGGACCACGCCCGCCGCCCCGCTCACCCCACGAGCTGAACGGTCCGTACCCACACCACCGCGACGATCACCAGGAACGCCACCGCGAACGTCAGGCCCTGCACCAGCGCCCGCCGCTCCCGCGGCGCGTGCACGATCCCGTACGTCACGGCCGCGCCGACGACCAGCCCGCCGACATGGGCCTGCCACGCGATGTTGGGCCACGCGAACGTGAAGACCAGGTTGAGCGCCAGCAGGATCAGTACGGGCCGCATGTCGTAGCTCAGGCGGCGCATCAGTATGGCCGTCGCGCCGAGCAGCCCGAAGACCGCGCCGGACGCCCCCAGCGAGGGCTGGTTCTGCGCGGCGAGCAGATACGACAGGGCGCTGCCGCCGAGCGCGGAGAGCAGGTAGAGCCCGATGAAGCGGACCCGGCCGAGGGCCGCCTCCAGCGGCGGGCCCAGCCACCACAGCGACAGCATGTTGAAGATGATGTGCATCGGCTCCTGGTGCAGGAACGCCGCCGTCAGCAGGCGGTAGAACTCGCCCTCGGCGACGCCGATGAACGTCAGGTCCTCGGGAACGAACGCCCCGCCGATCATCTCCAGGCCCTGGACCAGGCTGTCGCCCACCGCCAGCACCGCGATGAACACCGCGACGTTGATGCCGAGCAGGACCTTGGTGACCAGGCGGGTGTCCGCGGCGAGCGAGCCGCCCGCGATCGTCCGGGGGGCGGTGGCCTGCGCCGTACGGCCCGTACCGCTGCCGCCGCGTACGCAGTCCGGGCACTGGAACCCGACCGACGCGCTGACCATGCACTCGGGGCAGACGGGCCGCTCGCAGCGCGTACAACTGATGCCCGTCGCACGGTCCGGATGGCGGTAGCAGCCGGGCGCGGCGTCGCCCGGCCGTGCGTCCTGCGGCTCCTGCGGGCTGCCCGGCGCCTGGTCCATGGTCCCCTCGGTCCCTCGTCCGAATCCGTGCGGACGTCACCGCACGACGAAGTGCGCGCCCCACCCGATCTACGACCGGGCGGGGCGCAATGTTCCCGCGGGTCCGCGGTCCGGGGCCGCTGCGGGTCTCCCGGACCGGACGTCCGCGGTGACGCGGTACGCGCGTCAGCGGGTCTCGACGACGACCGACTCGATCACGATGTCGCTGACCGGGCGGTCGGTGCGCGGGTTGGTCTGGGTACCCGCGATGGCGTCCACGACCTTCTTGCCCGCGTCGGTGGTGACCTCGCCGAAGATGGTGTGCTTGCCGGTCAGCCAGGTGGTCGGGGAGACCGTGATGAAGAACTGCGAGCCGTTGGTGCCCGGGCCGGCGTTGGCCATGGCGAGCAGGTACGGCTTGTTGAAGGCCAGGTCCGGGTGGAACTCGTCCTTGAACTCGTACCCCGGGCCGCCGGTGCCGTTGCCCAGCGGGTCGCCGCCCTGGATCATGAAGCCGCTGATCACCCGGTGGAAGACGGTGCCGTCGTACAGCTTCTCCGTGGTCTTCTTGCCGGTCTCCGGGTGGGTCCACTCGCGCTCGCCCTTGGCGAGCTCGACGAAGTTCTTCACCGTTGTCGGGGCGTGGTTCGGCAGGAGCCGAATCTCGATGTCGCCCTGATTGGTCTTCAGGGTGGCGTAGAGCTCTTCAGCCACGATCTACCTTCCATAAGTCTGCACTGACGGTTCCCGATCCTCGCACGGACGTGTGCCCCGCACCCGGACACCGCAGCGTTCGGTCTGCCTTTCCGCCACCAGTACCGGCCGAACCGGCGCACGGCCCGGAAAACCGTGGCATTGTCATCGCAAGGCTCCGTATGGCCCCCAATGACCCGGATGCCCGCTCGCACATGCCGTATGTCGTGTGAGCAGGCATGATCTTGAACCGGGTGGACAGGCGACACAGCAGACATCGGGGGACAACCCCCCGAGCCCCCCGGACACGCCACCGAGGAGGAGGATCCCGTGACCCGCAAGGACAGCGTGCGCGCGGCGACCAGTTCGGCCAAGGACAGCGTGCGACACGCGGCGGAGGTGGTGGCTCCGTATGCCGGTACGGCCAAGGACACCGCCACCCACTACGCGCACGAGGCCCGCACGCGACTGGCACCCAAGGTGGCCGAGGCCGCTCACCAGGCCCGCAGCCAGTACGACGCCCACCTGCAGCCGCGCATCGACCACGCCCGCGGCGCCCTGCCGCCGAAGGTCGACGCGGCCGCGAGCCGCGCCGCCGAGCGCACCCGCAAGGCAGCCCGCCAGGCCGCCGACTACACCGCCCCGCGCGTCGAGCACGCCGTGCACAGCGCACGCGCCGCCGCGGAACCGGTCCGCGAGCAGGCCGTGGCACGCGGCACGGCCGCCATCGCGGCCCTCCGCGGCCAGGTGTCGGCCAAGGAGATCGAGAAGCTCGTCAAGAAGCACAACCGCCGCCGCCGTGCCGGCAAGGCCGTCAAGCGGATCGCGGTCGTGGGGCTCCTCGCCGGCGGCGCCTACGCGGCCTGGAAGTGGTGGGACAAGCAGGCCAACCCCGACTGGCTGGTCGAGCCCCCCGCCCCCACCGAGGTCAGCGAACGTGCCACTCTGACCGCCGTCGACGGCACCGCGGAGGCGGCCGCCCTGGATCCGGAGGTCCAGGCCAAACAGGCCGAAGCCGAAGCGGAAGAACGCGGCGGCCCCACGCCCTGACCCCCGTGCCCTCTCCGGCGACACCCCGCCCCCGACGTCTCCGGACCCCGCCCGGCCCGCGCCGCGACGCCCATCAGGAGCGCGCGGCACGGGCCGCCGCGCGTTCAGGGCGTCGGCAGAAAAGGCGGCAAAAAGACCCCCTGACCTGCTTTTCAGCAGGTCAGGGGGTCTGACCATGTGGAGCCTAGGGGAGTCGAACCCCTGACATCTGCCATGCAAAGACAGCGCTCTACCAACTGAGCTAAGGCCCCGTCGCGAACCAGGGTACCCGGTGCCCGGGAGGTTTCCCGACCGGGTATCGCCGCGCGCAGGTGCTCTCCGTAGGATGCTTCGCGAGATTCGCGGCAGCGAAGCGCGATCGGGGAGACAGGGGAGACGCCATGGACGCAGCACAGCAAGAAGCCACCGCGCGCGCTCGGGAGCTGCAGCGCAGCTGGTACGGCGAGCCCCTGGGAGCGCTGTTCCGCCGTCTCATCGACGACCTCGGCCTCAACCAGGCACGCCTCGCGTCCGTACTGGGACTCTCCGCGCCGATGCTGTCACAGCTCATGAGCGGCCAGCGGGCCAAGATCGGCAACCCGGCCGTCGTCCAGCGGGTCCAGGCACTCCAGGAACTGGCCGGGCAAGTGGCGGACGGCAGTGTGAGTGCCGCCGAGGCCACCGACCGGATGGACGAGATCAAGAAGACCGCGGGCGGGTCGGTGCTCAACAACACCACGCAGACCGCGTCGTCCACGGGGGCGACGACCGTACGGCGTGTGGTGCGCGAGATCCAGTCGCTGTTGCGCTCGGTTTCGGCCGCCGGCGACATCATCGACGCCGCGAACACCCTCGCCCCCAGCCACCCCGAACTGGCAGAGTTCCTCAGGGTCTACGGAGCGGGGCGCACCGCGGACGCGGTCTCCCACTACGAGGCCCACCAGAGTTAGACGGCGAGCAGCCGGGGGCGGCGCGCGACAGCCCCCGGGAGTCGGGCAGTTCGGTGGTTCGGTAGGCGGACGGGGCGCAATGGGTGAGGTCTTCGCCGGTCGGTACGAGCTGATCGACCCGATCGGGCGGGGCGGCGTGGGAGCCGTGTGGCGCGCCTGGGACCAGCGGCGCCGCCGTTATGTGGCGGCCAAGGTGCTGCAGCAGAGCGACGCGCACACGCTGCTGCGGTTCGTACGGGAGCAGGCCGTACGGATCGACCACCCGCACGTACTGGCCCCCGCGAGCTGGGCCGCGGACGACGACAAGGTCCTGTTCACCATGGACCTGGTGCACGGCGGTTCACTGGCACACCTCGTGGGGGACTACGGGCCGCTGCCGCCACGCCTGGTGTGTGTCCTGCTCGACCAGCTGCTGTCGGGGCTGACCGCGGTCCACGCGGAAGGCATCGTGCACCGCGACATCAAGCCCGCGAACGTCCTGCTGGAGTCGACCGGGACCGGCCGGCCGCACGTGCGGCTGTCCGACTTCGGCATCGCGATGCGCAAGGGCGAGCCACGGCTGACCGACGCCAACTACGTGGTGGGCACGCCCGGTTACTTCGCGCCGGAACAGATGCTGGGCGCCGATCCAGACTTCCCCGGGGACCTCTTCGCGGTCGGCCTGGTCGCGGTGAACCTGCTCACCGGTGCCAAGCCGGACGCGCAGGGCCTGGTCGAGCGCTTCACCGAGCACGGCACTCCGGAGGCTCCCGAGGACATCGCGGAGCCGCTGTGGCAGGTGCTGGCGAACCTGTTGCAGCCGGACCCGGAGCTGCGCTTCAAGACGGCCTCGGGCGCGCGCAAGGCGCTGCTCGCGGCGGCCGAGCTGCTGCCGGAAACGACGATCGAGGACGAGGTCGTCGAGGTCTTCGACCACATCGGTCCGCTGCCCGCCGGGTTCGGGCCGGACGGCCCGCTCCGGGCGAGGCCGCCGAAGCGGGCGGAGGGGCAGGGAGAAGGCGGGCAGGGGAAGGGCGGGCAGGAGGGGCAGGGGCAGCAGGAACACCACGGGTCGCCTCGGCCGGAGCAGCCGGCCGCCGCGCCCTCCACGCCGCCCACCCCGCCTCCGGTGCCCCTGTCCGACACCGGCGGTTTTCCCTTGGCGCCGCCCTCCACCGGTATACCCGCACCGCAGCACCCCGCCACCGACGCCCCGGGCGCTGCGCACACGCCCGGCACCGGCCGCGACGGCGTACGGCCCCAGAGCGGCGCTCAGGGAGCCGCTCAGGGAGCCGCTCGGGGACCCGATCAGGAGCGCGTAGGCGGCCCGCACGGGAAGGCGTACGGAGCGCAGTACGAAGCCCAGTACGGAGCGCAGTACGGAACAGCGCACGAATCACCACCCGAAACCCCGCCCCCGCCCCCCTACGCGGCCCCGCAACCCCCCACCACACCCCCGACCCTGCCCCCGGCGCACCCCCTCGGCCACGGCCCGTCCAGGCCCCCGGACACCCGCCCGTACACGCCCGACCGCCCGCAGCCGTTGCCGCCCTCCGGACGCGCAGCGGCCCGTCGGCACCGGGCCGTGCCGCAGCGGCGTCCCGGGCCTCCGCCCAAGGTCGCGGTTCCGGTGATCGTGGTGGCACTGCTGTGCATCGCGTTCGGTGTCTGGGCTCTGTCCGTCAGTTGACACGCAGCGCCCCACCCAGCAAGCCCTCGGTCCGCCAACGCAGTTCACTGCTGCCCGCGCGCCCCACCGCTCTTCCAGCGCGCAGCCAACGCCCACGCCCCCAGCGCCAACAACAGCACCGTCCCCGTGCTGATGCCGCCGTACCCCAGCACGCGCAGCCTGCTGCTCGACGCCACCTGCTGCGTCGTCATGCCCTCGTCTGCTGCTGCGCGTTGTTGCGGCGACACAGAGAAGTCGGTGGTCTTCTCTCGGTAGTCGGGGCCGCGTTGCGGTCGGCCTGCCGGGTCGATGCGTAGGGTGATCGGGGTGCCGTCCTCGAAGTACTTCGCGGCATCCGGATGCAGTGACACGGCGAGGTAGTAGGAGCCCGCGAAACGCATCGCGCTCACCGGGGCGGCGGCGTTGTAGCGGTTGCCGTAGTCCACGGGTGCTGTGGCGATCCTGGCGGCGGCCGGCTTGCCGTCGTACGCGATGAAGCGCGTGTCGCTGACCGGGCCGCGCGCCGGGTTGTAGACCCCCAGCCCCAGCGCGCTGGCCACGAGCCGCGAGCCGGCCACCGCGCGCTGCCCGCGCACCGCAGCGCCCCCGCCCGCCAGCGTCCCGCCCGGCAGCTCGACGCTCACGCTCAGCTGCTGCCCCCAGTCCACCGGTACGCGGTAGAACCGGGTCTCCCCCGGCCTGATGCGGTCCTGCCACACCCCTTTGCCGATCGGCCCGGCGTCGTTGAAGCCGGTGCCGCCGTCGGCGTCCTTCTTCTTGCCGCCGGTCAGCGGTACGGGGGTCGCCGTGGACCAGGAGCCGGGGGCAGGTTGGGCGGGTGGTGCGCCCGTGAGCCCGGGTTCGCGCTGGAAGCGGAGTTCGACGGGCCAGCGGGACGCCCCCGGTGCCGACGCCTTGCCGACCCGCTTGACCACGAAGTAGTAGGCGCCTGCCTTCTGGCAGTTGGTCCGCGGCCCGTCGGCACGGCGGGTGGCGTAATCGGCGATCGGGTACGCCATGCCGCGGCCGCGGAAGGCCGTACTCCCGCCCGGGGAACAGGCGTTGCCGTCGGCGTCGCGGAGGCTGACCTTCAGGCTGTCGGTGTGGTCCGCGACCTCGCTGCCGGGCCGGGGCGCGGCCACCGCCGAGAAGTAGGCGCTGGACTTCTCGTCCAGCCGCACCGTGTAGTGCTTCTCGTCGCCGCGGGCGAGGGTGTCGGTGTACGTCCCTGGCTCGATACGCGGCGCGCCGGACGGTCTCTGGGTGCCCTGCACGGGCTGGGCGCCGGCCGCCGTCCGGTAGGCGGGCGGGCTGTTCCGCGCACCGTCCGCGGGCCCTGCCGCCCCGGCACCCGCCAGCGCCGGTACGGATACGAGTACGGGCACCAGGACGGGCACCAGCCTCCCGGCGCGCCCACCCCTTCGCGTACGCCCCCTTGCCACGAGCCACCCCTCACCACATTTGCTTTTGCAAGCTACTTATGTGCTATGGCAAACCCGTCGGGACGGCCGCGTCGCACGCCGCGTCGCACGCCGCGTCACGCGCCGTCCCGCCCCCGGACGCACGAGACCCCGGTCACCGTCACACGGTGGCCGGGGTACGTACGTTGACTACGAACTGCTGTGCGTCTCACACACCCGAACCTGCGGGCACGGAGTCGGTCGCCTCCGTCCACAGATCCTGCTCGGCGCGATCCGCCTGGATCTGGCGGTACACGAGGAGCCCGCCGATGGCGGCCAGTGCGACCAGGAGAAGCTTCTTCACCGCGCGACCTCGTCTTTCGTTGACGTAGGGGACCTCTGGGGGCCGATGATACACACCGGCCGATACCGATCGGTGACCTAGGGCCCGACCCATGCGCGATGACGCACGGACCGTCCTCGCCCGGACCCGCCCGCCCGGCCGTGGCCACCCCGAACGCGAAAGAGGCCCCACCGTCTCCGGTAGGACCTCTCTCGCGCTGGTGGGGCTAACAGGACTTGAACCTGTGGCCTCTTCCTTATCAGGGAAGCGCTCTAACCGTCTGAGCTATAGCCCCGCGCTGCACCGAAAGATTAGCGCACTTCAGAGGCATTCCCAAAATCGTGGTCCGGGAGTCCCCGGGCCCTCGGGAGGGGCCGCCGTACGGCCCCTCCCGAGGATGCCCGCGTCCGTCACTCGTCCTCGGCGAGGGTCAGCTCGACGCCGCCCACGAACCCGGCCGAGATGTTGTAGATGAAGGCCCCGAGCGTGGCCAGCGCCGTGGCGAGCACGACGTCGATCACCGCGATGACCGCGGTGAACAGCAGCACCCGCGGCAGCGACAGGAACGACTGGAGGTCGAAACCGCCGCCGTCGCCCGACCCCGTCGCCTCGCTGATCGTGCCGCCGACCGTGGTGAAGACGCCCATCGCGTCCATCACCATCCACAGCACCGACACCGCCACGATGGTGCAGATCCCCAGCGCGATGGAGAGCAGGAAGCTGACCTTCATCACCGACCAGGGGTCGGCCCGGGCCACGCGCAGCCGGGCCTTGCGGGTACGAGGCGTCGTACGGGCGCCCGTACGCGGCCGGCGCACCCCCTGCTGCGCCCCCGCGCCCTGTCCCGCACCCGATCGGTACGCCTGGGGCGGCTGGTACGGCTGCTGGCCGCCCTGCGTGCCCCCGCCCTGGGGCCCGGGCGCCGGGCCCGAACCCTGGGCCGGGGGCTGCGGCTGCGCCGCGGAATGCGGTTGCGGCTGTCGCCGGTCGGTCACGGTTCCCCCCTGGTAGGAGCCCTCGGACGAGGTGTCACCGGACGCGGCGGAGCCACGGGCGCTGTCCTCCGTCACGGTCGCGGGTCCCGAACGGGAGCTCTTCCTGTCTCCCGGTCCACCCGCCGCAGCGCCCGTGGCTCCACTCACGACCTACTCCTCGCGTTACTCCGCCGCGGGCTCGCCGCCCTCGGCCACCGCGGACTCGGTGCCCTCCGCCTCGTCGGCCGCCCCGGGCTCCACACCCGCGTCGACCTCCTCGGCCTCGCGACCGGCCTCGGCGTTACGTGCGATACCGACCACGGCATCGCGCTTGCCCAGGTTGATCAGTTGGACGCCCATGGTGTCACGGCCCGTCTCCCTGACCTCGCTGACCCGCGTACGGATCACGCCACCGCTGAGCGTGATGGCGAGAATCTCGTCCGTCTCCTCGACCACCAGGGCGCCGACCAGCTCACCCCGGTCCTCCACGATCTTGGCGGCCTTGATGCCGAGACCACCGCGACCCTGGACGCGGTACTCGTCCACCGAGGTGCGCTTGGCGTAGCCGCCGTCGGTGGCGGTGAAGACGAACGTACCGGCCCGCACCACATTCATCGAGAGCAGTTCGTCGCCCTCGCGGAAACTCATGCCCTTGACACCCGAGGTGGCGCGTCCCATCGGACGCAGCGCGTCATCCGTGGCGGTGAACCGGATCGACTGCGCCTTCTTGCTGATCAGCAGCAGGTCGTCCTCGGCGGAGACCAGTTCGGCACCGATCAGCTCGTCGTCCGCGCCCTCCTCCGTCTCCCGGAGGTTGATGGCGATGACGCCGCCGGAACGCGGCGAGTCGTAGTCCTTGAGCGGCGTCTTCTTCACCAGGCCGCCCTTGGTGGCGAGCACCAGGTAGGGCGTGGCCTCGTAGTCGCGGATCGCCAGGATCTGCGCGATCTGCTCGTCCGGCTGGAAGGCGAGCAGGTTGGCCACGTGCTGGCCGCGCGCGTCCCGCCCGGCGTCCGGCAGCTCGTACGCCTTGGCCCGGTAGACCCGGCCCTTGTTGGTGAAGAACAGCAGCCAGTGGTGGGTGGTGGAGACGAAGAAGTGGTCGACGATGTCGTCTTCCTTCAGCTTCGTGCCCCGTACGCCCTTGCCGCCGCGCTTCTGCGACCGGTAGTCGTCGGTCTTCGTCCGCTTCACATAGCCGCCACGGGAGATCGTGACGACGATGTCCTCCTCGGCGATCAGGTCCTCGACGGACATGTCGCCCTCGAAGGGCACCAGCTTCGAGCGCCGGTCGTCGCCGAACTTCTCGACGATCGCCGCCAGCTCCTCGCTGATGATCTGGCGCTGGCGCTCCGGCGAGGCGAGGATCGCGTTGTACTCGTTGATCTTCGCCTGCAGCTCGTCGTGCTCGGCGGTGATCTTCTGGCGCTCCAGGGCGGCCAGCCGGCGCAGCTGCATCTCCAGGATCGCGTTGGCCTGGATCTCGTCGATGGCCAGCAGGCCCATCAGGCCCTCGCGCGCCACGTCGACCGTATCGCTGCGCCGGATGAGCGCGATGACCTCGTCGATCGCGTCCAGCGCCTTGAGCAGACCGCGCAGGATGTGGGCCCGCTCCTCGGCCTTGCGCAGCCGGAACTTGGTGCGCCGGACGATGACCTCGACCTGGTGGGTGACCCAGTTGCGGATGAACGCGTCCAGCGACAGGGTGCGCGGCACGCCGTCCACCAGGGCGAGCATGTTCGCGCCGAAGTTCGTCTGCAGGTCGGTGTGCTTGTAGAGGTTGTTCAGCACGACCTTGGCGACGGCGTCCCGCTTGAGGACGATGACCAGGCGCTGGCCCGTACGCGAGGAGGTCTCGTCACGGACGTCGGCGACGCCGCCGATCTTGCCGTCCTTGACCAGGTCGGCGATCTTCTGCGCGAGGTTGTCCGGGTTGACCTGGTACGGCAGCTCGGTGACCACCAGGCACTGGCGGTTCTGGATCTCCTCGACCGCCACCACCGCACGCATGGTGATCGAGCCGCGGCCGGTGCGGTACGCGTCCTCGATGCCCTTGCGGCCCACCACCAGCGCGCCGGTCGGGAAGTCCGGGCCCTTGATGCGCTCGATGAGCGCGTCCAGCAGCTCCTCGCTGGAGGCCTCCGGGTGCTCCAGCGCCCACTGGGCACCGGCGGCGACCTCGCGCAGGTTGTGCGGCGGGATGTTGGTCGCCATGCCGACCGCGATGCCGGCGCTGCCGTTGATCAGCAGGTTCGGGAAGCGGGCCGGCAGGACCGTCGGCTCCTGGTTGCGGCCGTCGTAGTTGTCCTGGAAATCGACGGTCTCCTCGTCGATGTCCCGCAGCATCTCCATGGAGAGCTGCTTCATCTTGCACTCGGTGTACCGCATGGCCGCGGCCGGGTCGTTGCCGGGCGAGCCGAAGTTGCCGTTGGAGTCCACCAGCGGCATCCGCATCGACCACGGCTGGGCCAGCCGGACCAGGGCGTCGTAGATGGAGGAGTCACCGTGCGGGTGGTACGTACCCATCACGTCGCCGACGACGCGGGCGCACTTGTAGAAGCCCTTCTCGGGGCGGTACCCGCCGTCGTACATCGCGTAAAGGACGCGGCGGTGCACCGGCTTGAGGCCGTCCCGTACGTCCGGCAGCGCGCGCGAGACGATGACGGACATCGCGTAGTCGAGGTAGGAGCGCTGCATCTCCGTTTCGAGCCCGACGGGCTCGACACGCATGCCCACGCCTTCGATGGCGGGGGCCGCGCCCTCGGCGGTCACGCCGTCCGGGGTCACAGGGGTGTTCTCGTCGGCCATTGCTGTTCTAGATCCTTTCGAGCTGCGGCTGCTGCGGTCCCCGCCGTCGGGCGGGGGAGGGCCGACAGGGCTCAGATGTCGAGGAAGCGGACGTCCTTGGCGTTGCGCTGGATGAAGGAGCGCCGGGCCTCGACGTCCTCACCCATCAGCACCGAGAACAGGTCGTCGGCGCGCGCCGCGTCGTCCAGCGAGACCTGGCCGAGCACGCGGCTGTCGACGTCCATGGTCGTCACGCGCAGTTCCTCGGCGTTCATCTCGCCCAGACCCTTGAAGCGCTGGACCGAGTCGTCCTTGATCCGCTTGCCGTTCTGCTTGCCGAGCTCGATCAGGGCGTTGCGCTCCCGGTCGGAGTAGGCGTACTCGAAGTCGTCCCGGCCCCACTTGATCTTGTAGAGCGGCGGGCGGGAGAGGTAGACGTGCCCGGCTTCCACCAGCGGCCGCATGAAGCGGAAGAGGAAGGTGAGCAGCAGGGTGTTGATGTGCTGGCCGTCGACGTCGGCGTCCGCCATCAGGATGATCTTGTGGTACCGGAGCTTCTCGATATCGAAGTCCTCGTGGACACCGGTACCGAAGGCCGAGATCAGCGCCTGCACCTCGTTGTTGTGCAGGATCTTGTCGACCCGTGCCTTCTCCACGTTCAGGATCTTGCCGCGGATCGGCAGGATGGCCTGGTACTGCGGGTCACGGCCGGACTTGGCCGAGCCGCCGGCCGAGTCACCCTCGACGATGAAGATCTCGCACTTGGTGGGGTCGTTGGACTGGCAGTCCGAGAGCTTGCCGGGCAGCGACGCCGTCTCCAGCAGGCCCTTGCGGCGGGTCAGGTCCCGGGCCTTACGGGCCGCCACCCGTGCGGTCGCGGCCTGGATGCCCTTGCGGATGATGTCCGCGGCCTCGTTCGGGTTGCGGTCGAGCCAGTCCGTCAGGTGCTCGTGGACCACCTTCTGCACGAAGGTCTTGGCCTCGGTGTTGCCCAGCTTCGTCTTGGTCTGGCCCTCGAACTGCGGCTCGCCGAGCTTGACCGAGATGATCGCCGTCAGACCCTCGCGGATGTCCTCACCCGTGAGGTTGTCGTCCTTCTCGCGCAGCAGCTTCTTGTCCCGGGCGTAACGGTTGATCAGGCCCGTCATCGCCGAGCGGAAGCCCTCTTCGTGCGTACCGCCCTCGTGCGTGTGGATGGTGTTCGCGAAGCTGTAGACACCCTCGGTGTACTGGGTGTTCCACTGCATCGCGACCTCGAGGGAGAGCATCCGCTCCTTGTCCTCGGCCTCGATGTCGATCACCGTGGGGTGGACGACCTCGCCCTTGCGCGAGTTCAGGTACTTCACGAAGTCGACGATGCCGCCCTCGTAGTGGTACCGGACCGTGAGCGCCTTGCCCTCCTCGTCCACATGGGCCTCGCGCTCGTCGGTGAGCGTGATCGTCAGGCCCTTGTTGAGGAACGCCATCTCCTGGAAGCGGCGCGACAGCGTCTCGAAGCTGTACTCGGTCGTCTCGAAGATGTCACCGTCGGCCCAGAAGGTGACCGTCGTACCGGTCTCCTCGGTGGCCTCGTTACGGGACAGCGGAGCCGTCGGCACGCCGAGCTTGTAGTCCTGGGTCCAGCGGTAGCCGTCCCGCTTGACCTCGACGGCGACCTTCTGCGACAGCGCGTTGACGACGGAGACACCCACGCCGTGCAGACCACCGGAGACCGCGTAACCGCCGCCGCCGAACTTGCCGCCCGCGTGCAGCACCGTCAGCACGACCTCGACGGCCGGCTTCTTCTCCGAGGGCACGATGTCGACGGGGATGCCGCGGCCGTTGTCGACGACGCGCACGCCGCCGTCCGGCAGGATCGTCACGTCGATGGTGTCCGCGTGCCCGGCCAGCGCCTCGTCGACGGAGTTGTCGACGACCTCGTACACGAGGTGGTGCAGACCACGCTCGCCGGTCGAGCCGATGTACATACCGGGGCGCTTACGGACCGCGTCCAGGCCCTCAAGGACGGTGATCGCGCTGGCGTCGTACGACTTCTCTTCCGGAGAGTCGCCACTGGCGCCGGCAGGAACCCCCTCTTCAGTAGAAGCCGTCTTGTTCTCGTTGAGGTCGCCGGAGTCGGCCACGAAGCGCCCTTTCTGGCACAGCACGAGCCGCCTCCATCAGAAGCAGGGCGGCTGCGTCGTTCGACATGTTCCGCGAGTGGGCGGGATTGCTACCAGTCTACCGGTAGCGCCGACACTAATGGGGGTTTGCGGGCGCCTGAGTCGTCATGTGCCGCCCTGAAGTGCCGTTGGCCGACTCCCCATATCTGCGACGGGCCCCCAGGACGCTCTAGACGGCGTTCAGCGCTTCGGGCTGTCAACCTCCGGCTACCGTGAGCGGAGTCTCACCCGCAACACGCGTTCACCTCGGAGCCTGTGTCCGAGCCCCGGCCGGATCAGCGCACGTCGTCCGGTGCACTGCGCTGCGCTCCGTCTCGGCTCTTCCATCATTCCTTCGGAGGCCGAACCGATCGCAAGGCGCCGGAGTGTCTTCGTGGGGCGCCCCCTGACCTTTCGGGCCTCGGGCCTTTCGGGGGGAGGCAGGCGCCCGGCCGTGGCTCGGACAGAGGCTCTCAGCCGTACGTGTCCCCGGGGCCCTTGCTGCCGGGCGCCCGCAACGGCCCGTACCGCCGCGCCGGACCGCCCGGACCCAGCACCTTGATCAGCTTCACCGTGCCCTGCCCCAGGTCCTGGTTCAGCCGCGCGACGAGCTGCGGCGCCAGCAGCCGCAGCTGTGTCGCCCACACCGTCGAGTCGCACTGCACCGTCAGTACGCGCGCTTCCTCGTCGTACTTCTGCGGTTCGCAGTGCTGCGCCACCTCCGGCCCCACGAGCTGCGGCCAGCGCCCCATGACGCCGCCCACCGCGGCCGGGGTCTCCCAGCCGCGCTCCGTGATGAGCCGGTTGATCGCCGCTCCCAGCGGCAGCGGGTCGCGCCCGTCGGCGCGCGCGCCGGAGCGCAGACCGCCGCGGCGCGCCTGCTTCTTCTGCTGCGCGGCGGCACCCCGCGCCTTCGCCTGCTCCTTGGCGGCGACCAGCGCCTGCCGGGCCAGGTCGATCCCGGACAGCTCCGGGGGCTTGGGCTGGTCGGCGCCGGGCGGCCGCTCCGAGGGCTCCTCGGAGGGCGTTTCCGGCCGCTCGCCGCTCATCACCGGCTCCGACGCCCGCTCACGGCGAGACCTTCTCCGCGACACCCTCGGACACCGCGAACCGGGCCCCCGACAGCACGCCCGGCACGTCGTCGTCCACCGCCGCGGTCACCAGCACCTGCTCACCGGGCGCCACCAGCTCCGCCAGCCGCTCCCGCCGCCGGCTGTCCAGCTCCGCGAACACGTCGTCGAGCACCAGCACCGGCTCGTTGCCCTCACCGCGCAGCAGGTCGTACGAGGCCAGCCGCAGCGCGAGCGCGTACGACCAGGACTCGCCGTGGCTCGCGTACCCCTTGGCGGGCAACTGCCCCAGCTTGAGCAGCAGATCGTCGCGGTGCGGACCGACCAGCGTCACTCCGCGCTCGATCTCGTTCTTACGGGCCGCGCCGAGCGCCTCGGTCAACAGCCCGTACAGCTCCTCCCGCGTCGAGACACCGTGCATCGCGTCACCGGCCGAGCCGCGGTACTCCATCGCGAGGGGACCGCCGCCCGGCGCCAACTGCTCGTACGCCTTGTCGGCCAGCGGCTGGAGCGTGGCGATCAGGTCCATGCGCTGAGCCAGCAGCTCCGCGCCGACCCGGGCCAGGTGCTGGTCCCACACGTCCAAGGTGGACAGGTCCATCTGGCGTCCGCCGTGCCGCCTGGCCAGCGCCGCGCTCTTCAGCAGCGTGTTGCGCTGCTTGAGCACCCGGTCGTAGTCCGAGCGCACGCCCGCCATCCGCGGCGACCGCGCCGTGATCAGCTCGTCCAGGAAGCGGCGGCGCTCCCCCGGATCGCCCTTGACCAGCGCCAGGTCCTCCGGCGCGAACAGCACCGTCCGTACGATCCCCAGCACGTCGCGCGGTCTGACCTGCGACGACCTGTTGATACGCGCCCGGTTGGCCTTGCCCGGGTTCAGCTCCAGCTCGACCAGTTGCTGCCGCTCGCCCTGGACGACCGCGGCCCGCACGATCGCCCGCTCGGCCCCCATCCGCACCAGCGGCGCGTCGGAGGAGACCCGGTGGCTGCCGAGCGTGGCCAGATAGCCGACCGCCTCGACGAGGTTGGTCTTGCCCTGCCCGTTGGGGCCGACGAAAGCGGTGACGCCCGGGTCGAGCGGGACCTCGACCCGGGCGTACGAGCGGAAGTCGGCGAGCGAGAGATGCGATACGTGCATGTGGCGCGCCGACCTCCCCCGGCTACCGGACCTTCTGCTACCTGGCTGTCTGCTTCTTCGTGCGGCTTACTTCTTCGCGTTCTCGACGGCGTGGCCGCCGAACTGGTTCCGCAGCGCCGCGATCATCTTCATCTGCGGCGAGTCGTCCTGACGCGAGGCGAAGCGCGCGAAGAGCGACGCCGTGATCGCGGGCAGCGGCACGGCGTTGTCGATCGCGGCCTCGACCGTCCAGCGGCCTTCGCCGGAGTCGGCGGCGAAGCCCCGCAGCTTCTCCAGGTGCTCGTCGTCGTCCAGCGCGTTGACCGCCAGGTCCAGCAGCCAGGAACGGATGACCGTGCCCTCCTGCCAGGACCGGAAGACCTCGCGTACGTCGGTGACCGAGTCGACCGCCTCCAGCAGCTCCCAGCCCTCGGCGTAGGCCTGCATCATGGCGTACTCGATGCCGTTGTGGACCATCTTCGCGAAGTGGCCCGCGCCCACCTTGCCGGCGTGCACCGAGCCGAACTCGCCCTCCGGCTTGAGCGCGTCGAAGATCGGCTGGACCTTGGCGACGTCCTCCGTGGAGCCGCCGTACATCAGCGCGTAGCCGTTCTCCAGGCCCCAGACACCGCCCGAGACGCCGCAGTCGACGAAGCCGATGCCCTTGGCGCGCAGCTCCTCGGAGTGCTTCTCGTCGTCGGTCCAGCGGGAGTTCCCGCCGTCCACCACGACGTCACCGGGGGACAGCAGGTCGCCCAGCTCGTCGATGGTCGCCTGGGTCGCGTCGCCGGCGGGCACCATGACCCACACCACGCGCGGACCCTTGAGCCCGTCCACCAGTTCCTTGAGGCTGTTCACGTCAGCCAGGTCCGGGTTGCGGTCGTATCCGATGACGGTGTGGCCTGCGCGGCGGATGCGCTCGCGCATGTTGCCGCCCATCTTGCCGAGACCGACGAGACCGAGCTCCATCAGTACCCCTTACGTTGCGTTACGGCACATCCCCGCCCTACGTGTCGAGTTTACGCGCGAAGCCACGACGCGGCGGAGCGGGCCCCACACCTGTGGACGACCGGGGGTGCGGCGGGGACGCCTCGTGAGCCTTTCGGCTTTTCGGACCGGAACTCCTGCCAGGCGTGGAGAATTCGGGCCGAGCGGGTCTCCTGAAAAGCCCGCTTCCGGACGATCACCTGTTTCGAGCCGCCGAACGAGGCGAGCCGGGTGTACGACTTCGTACGGAAATGAGCCTCTCCGCGGCGGGCCGTACCGCATCTACTTCTCAGCGGCTCCGAGGACGTGGTGGGGCGCGGCCGTCGGCCGGGATTTCCACAGGGTCCGTCGGATCGGGGCATCAGCAGCCCTGTGACCAGCGGCTGGGCGACGCCGCGCCAGCTTCGTCCACCGGCTGTGGATGACTTCTGGCCCCGGAGCCGTACCCGGCACGGGCCCGGGTACGGCGCCCGGGTACGGCGCCCGGCGGTGTTGTGGACGTACGTGTCTCCGGCTGCCGGTTGTTTCCACAGGCGACCGGAATGCGATTTCCCCGCGTTCCGGTCGGCGCGGGAAAGCGTCTTGCTGTATTCCGCTTACGTCACGCGCATACAGGCTTTTCGCCGGTCCCGCGGCACCGCCGGTAAAGCCATTCGCACACACCGCCCGCAGAAAAGAGATCCGCCCCTGATGCACGTACGTGGCGTTCGTGTATCAGGGGCGGAGTGAAAACTCCTGGGTGACTTCCGTCGACGGACGGACGTACGGCTGGAGTCGCCCGGATGCCGGGGCCGTCCGGCACCCGTCGGACGGTCAGCCGGACAGGCGCACCGGCATGATCAGGTACTTGTACGCGTCGTCCGCCTCGGCGTCCTTGGCCGGGCGGCCGCTGAGCAGCGCCGGCTTGGTCGAGGTGGTGAAGGACAGCTGGGCCACCGGGGAGTCGATCGCCGACAGGCCCTCCAGGAGGAAGCCCGGGTTGAAGGCGATGGAGATGTCGTCGCCCTCCAGGTCCGCGTCCACCCGCTCCACAGCCTGTGCGTCGTCGCTGGAGCCGGCCTCCAGGATCAGCACGCCCTGCTCGAAGCTCAGGCGCACCGGCGTGTTCCGCTCGGCGACCAGTGCCACACGCTTGACGGCCTCGACGAAGGGGGCGGTCTCGATCACGGCGACCGAGTTGAACTCGGTGGGGAAGAGCGTGCGGTACTTCGGGAGGTCGCCCTCCAGGAGCCGGGTGGTCGTCCGGCGGCCCGCGCCCTCGAAACCGATCAGGCCCTCACCGGCACCCGAGCCGGACAGCGCCAGCGTGACGCTGTCGCCGCCGCTGAGGGACTTGGCGGTGTCCAGCAGCGTCTTGGCGGGCACCAGGGCCACCGCGGAGGCGTCCGGGCTCTCCGGCTTCCACAGGAACTCGCGGACCGCGAAGCGGTAGCGGTCGGTGGAGGCCAGTGTGACGGTGTCGCCCTCGATCTCGATCCGGACACCGGTGAGCACCGGCAGGGTGTCGTCACGGCCGGCGGCGATGGCGACCTGGGCGGCGGCCGCGGCGAAGACCTCACCGGGCACGGTCCCGGTGGCGGTCGGCATCTGCGGCAGTGCCGGGTACTCCTCCACCGGGAGGGTGTGGAGGGTGAACCGCGAGGAGCCGCAGACGACGGTGACCCGTACACCGTCGGTGGAGATCTCCACCGGGCGGTTGGGGAGGGCACGGCAGATGTCGGCCAGCAGGCGGCCGGAGACCAGGACGGTGCCTTCCTCCTCCACGTCCGCGTCGACGGAGACGCGCGCCGAGACCTCGTAGTCGAAGCCGGAGAGGCTCAGGCTGCCCTCTTCCGCCTTCAGCAGCAGGCCCGCGAGGACGGGCACCGGCGGACGGGCCGGGAGGCTCTTGGCCGCCCAGGCCACTGCCTCCGCGAGTACATCGCGCTCCACCCGGATCTTCACCGGAAACCGCCTCCTGCTGTTGCTGGCTTACGCCCTGCTGGCCTTCTTCGTCGGCTGGGTCGCCGGGGACCAGTCTGACGTACGTCACCGACAGCTGTTGCGGCTCGGGGTCAAGTCGGGTCGAGAGGCGTCGGACGACCGATCCCCAAGTTGTGCACAGCACCCGATTCGAAACGAGTTCCCCGGTAGCTATCTGTGGTCGTAGTAGTAGGGCCTGTGGAAACCGTGGACAACTGGATCTGCGCAGGTCAACGCGGCTTTTTTGTCCACCGGGCCTGTGGGCGGCAGCCGTGGACAACCGGCTGTGTCTGTGGACCGCCGCTTTTCATGCACACCCGATGCACAGGGGAGCCCTACTTCTCCCCAGTCCTGTCCCCAGCTTTACCCCGGTTCCCCACAGCCCAATCCGGCACCTTGGTGTGACGCCTTTCACTCGGCCCGGTGAGCGCGGGTGTCGCCTTGCCGAACAGTGGACAGGGGTGTGGAGAAGTTGGGGACAAGCGCGGGCCACCTGTGGGTAGGCAGTGGACAACGCGATGGACCCCCTGTGGACGAATCTTCTGTCCACACCCTGTGGATGAACGTTAGCCACAAATCCACACGCCGCTGAGCTGGGCTGATGCCCCTGCGGTCGGCCCTCCTGTGGAAGCCACAGGGATAACTTCCCAGTCCCCAGCATGTGGACGGAAGAATCTTGGCCAATCTGTGGAGTACGGCCGTGACCTGACGAGGAATCGAACAGAGCGGTGGCCTTCCACAGGGTCGGGACAGGGTCGGGGTGGTCGCGGGGCGGGGTCGAAGGGGCTGCGAGGCGCGGTGGAGATGTCTCCGTACGGCGAGTTCGGGCGTTCCGTACGGGGCGGAGAAGCCCGCTGAGCGAGACGGAGGACTCCGCTGTACGAGCCGGGGGACGCGCCGCACGGATACGGGGCCAGGGAGCTCGCCGTACGCCCGCCGCGGCACCTCTTCCGTACGTCGGCCCGGAGCCGCGCCGTACGGCCACCGCGGCCTCTGCCGTGTCCGTCGGAGCCGTGGCGTACATCCGTCGAAGCCGTGCCGTCCGTCCGTGGACCCCGCCGAGCGACGAAAGGCGCCCCGGGAGCGGTTACGTCCCCGGGGCGCCCTCGGAACTCCGGCCGGCCGGTGGCCGATGCCGCGTCAGCCGTTCTTGATGCGGTTCGTCAGCTCGGTGACCTGGTTGTAGATGGAGCGCCGTTCGGCCATCAAGGCCCGGATCTTGCGGTCCGCGTGCATCACCGTCGTATGGTCACGCCCGCCGAACTGCGCCCCGATCTTCGGCAGCGACAGGTCCGTCAGCTCACGGCACAGGTACATCGCGATCTGCCGCGCCGTCACCAGCACGCGGCTGCGCGACGATCCGCACAGGTCGTCCACGGTCAGCCCGAAGTAGTCCGCGGTCGCGGCCATGATCGCGGTCGCGGTGATCTCGGGGGCCGCGTCCTCGCCGCCGGGGATCAGGTCCTTCAGGACGATCTCCGTCAGGCCCAGATCCACCGGCTGGCGGTTGAGGGAGGCGAAGGCGGTGACCCGGATCAACGCCCCCTCCAGTTCGCGGATGTTGCGCGAGATGCGGGAGGCGATGAACTCCAGCACCTCCGGCGGCGCGTTGAGCTGCTCCTGGACCGCCTTCTTGCGCAGGATCGCGATCCGGGTCTCCAGCTCCGGCGGCTGGACGTCGGTGATCAGCCCCCACTCGAAGCGGTTGCGCAGCCGGTCCTCCAGAGTGACCAGCTGCTTGGGCGGCCGGTCCGAGGACAGCACGATCTGCTTGTTGGCGTTGTGCAGCGTGTTGAAGGTGTGGAAGAACTCCTCCTGCGTCGACTCCTTGCTCGCCAGGAACTGGATGTCGTCGACGAGCAGGATGTCCATGTCGCGGTAGCGCTTGCGGAACGCGTCCGCCTTGCCGTCGCGGATGGAGTTGATGAACTCGTTGGTGAACTCCTCCGAGCTGACGTACCGCACCCGGGTGCCCGGGTAGAGACTGCGCGCGTAGTGCCCGATGGCGTGCAGCAGGTGCGTCTTGCCGAGGCCGGACTCCCCGTAGATGAAGAGCGGGTTGTACGCCTTGGCCGGCGCCTCGGCCACGGCGACCGCGGCGGCGTGCGCGAAGCGGTTGGACGCGCCGATGACGAAGGTGTCGAAGAGGTACTTCGGGTTCAGCCGGGCGGTCGGCTCGCCGGGGCCGGTCGCCGGCGCGGGCTGCGCGGCGAGCGGGCCGGGGGCGCCGCTGGGCGCGGGCAGGCCGCCGGGGCCGGGGTTCTGGATGTGCGCGGGGGGCTGGTGCTCGGCCAGGTCACGCCGCTGCGGCGGCTGCTGCTCGTACGGGGAGTGGCCCTCGGAGTGCTGGTGCTGCGGCGGGCCGGTGTGCTCGGGAGCCGACGACCGGTAGTCGCTCTGTGACCGCTGAGGGTGCTGGTGCTGCTGCTGAACGTGTGCGGGGGGTGGCGTGGCGTAGGGGTCGCGTTCGGGGAAGCCGCCGAGGCGCTGCTGCTGCCATCCGTAGTCCTCGCGCGGACCGGGGCCGTTCTGGCCGCCCCTGCCGGAGTGCTGCGGCCAGGCGCCGGGCTCGTGCCGGGGCTGCTGATGCTGCTGGTACTCCGGGTACGCGGGACGTACGTGGGGCAGGTCGTCGTCCTGGTGGCCGTAACCCTGCCGGTTGTCGTAGCCCTCGTTCTGCCGGCTGTCGTAGCCGCCGTACGCATCGTGCTGCTGCCCCGACTGTCCACCTTGCTGCTGGGGCTGCTGGGGCTGGTGCCGCTGCTGCAGATGCGGAGACTGCTGCGACTGCGGCATCGACTGCTGGGGCTGCGGCTCCTCGGCGGAGTCGTCGACGGTGATCGCGATCCGGATCGGGCGCCCGCACTCGTGGCTCAGCGCCTCCCCGATGAGCGGCGCGAGCCGGCCTTCCAGCACGCCCTTGGCGAACTCGTTGGGCACGGCCAGCAGGGCGGTGTCGGCCACCAGCGCCAAGGGCTGGGTCCGCTTCAGCCAGTCCTGGTCCTTCGGCTTGAGGCTGTCGCTCTCCGCGCGTAGGAGGTGATCAAGTACGCGTGGCCACACTGCGGCAAGATCGGCAGGTACGTCGGCCACAGAGCACGCTCTCTCACTGGTCCCACGAATGTGTGATTCTCAGGACGGGCGGGAAGGAATCGGAGTTGACCCACGGTAGTCAGGGCGACCCTGGTGATTCAAGTTGTTGTCCACAGGCTGTGCATAGTGTGTCCCGGCCGGGGGCCGGTTTGACCGGATGACGCCGCCGCGCGTACCGTAACCAGGTCGAGTTGTCGATGGCTGCTGCCGCCTGCCTCCGATGGGCAAAGATCGCGCTCTGGTGATCGAAGTAGCGGTGCACTCGGGCGTTGCGAGCTTCTCGTGGGCGCACGGTGACAGCCAATCGACGCCCCACACCTGTCTCCCCGGAGACACCAAGCATCTCTGGAGCCCCCGAGTGAGCAAGCGCACCTTCCAGCCGAACAACCGTCGTCGCGCCAAGACCCACGGCTTCCGCCTGCGGATGCGTACCCGTGCCGGCCGCGCGATCCTCGCGTCCCGCCGTGGCAAGGGTCGCGCCCGCCTGTCGGCCTGAGCCCTGAGCTAGGTCCATGACGTGCTGCCTACCGAGCATCGGCTGAGGCGGCGCGAGGACTTTGCGACCGCGGTACGCCGGGGACGCAGGGCCGGGCGCCCGCTCCTCGTCGTCCATCTACGCAGCGGTGCAACGGACCCGCACGCAGCGGGGGAGAGCCCTCCCCCGGCGCGTGCGGGTTTCGTCGTGAGCAAGGCCATCGGCGGTGCCGTGGTCCGCAACAAGGTCAAGCGCAGGCTGCGCCACCTCGTGCGCGACCGGCTGGACCGGCTGCCCGCCGGTAGCCTGGTTGTCGTACGGGCGCTGCCCGGTGCGGGCGATGCGGACCACGAACAGCTGGCCCGTGACCTGGACACCGCGCTGCAGCGGCTGCTGGATGGAGTTCCCCCCACCCGAGGTCAGGGGAGGGAGCCGCGGTGAAGTACCCGCTGCTGCTGTTGATCAAGCTGTACCAGTGGACCATCAGCCCCCTGCTGGGGCCGGTCTGCCGGTACTACCCGTCGTGCTCCCACTATGGCTACACGGCCATCGACCGGCACGGCGCGGTGAAAGGGACCGCGCTGACGGCTTGGCGCATCCTGCGTTGCAACCCGTGGTCGCCCGGTGGCGTCGACCACGTTCCACCCCGGAAGCGTCCGGTCTGGCATCGGCGGCTGAGGAGCCGCCTGGGCGGGTCCACCGTCCCTGAGCCTGCCGCACAGCCTGAGACTCAGCCCACCGCCCAAGGAGCCTGATTCGTGGACACGATCCTCAGTCCTCTCTATTACGCAGTTTCCTGGATCATCGTCCAGTTCCACTCGTTCTACAGCCTCATCTTCGACGAGAACAGTGGCGCGGCGTGGGGTCTGTCCATCGTCTCGCTGGTGGTGCTGATCCGTATCTGCCTGATCCCGCTCTTCGTGAAGCAGATCAAGTCGACGCGGAACATGCAGGCGCTCCAGCCGAAGATGAAGGCGATCCAGGAGCGCTACAAGAGCGACAAGCAGCGTCAGTCCGAAGAGATGATGAAGCTGTACAAGGAGACGGGCACCAACCCGCTCTCCAGCTGCCTGCCGATCCTGGCGCAGTCGCCGTTCTTCATCTCGCTGTACCAGGTCCTCAGCCACATCGCGAACAACCAGACCGTCGGTGTGATCAACCAGTCGCTGCTGGAGAGCGCCCAGAAGGCGCACATCTTCGGCGCGCCGCTGGCCGCGAAGTTCCTGGACACCCCGGAGAAGATCCAGTCTCTGGGCGCGTCGGTCACCGACGTCCGCGTGGTCACCGTCATCATGATCGTCCTGATGTCGGCGTCGCAGTTCTACACGCAGCGCCAGCTGATGACCAAGAACGTCGACCTGACGGTGAAGACGCCGTTCATGCAGCAGCAGAAGATGCTGATGTACGTCTTCCCGGTCATGTTCGCCGTCTTCGGTATCGGCTTCCCCGGCTTCCCCGTCGGCGTTCTCCTGTACTGGCTGACCACCAACGTCTGGACCATGGGCCAGCAGATGTTCGTCATCCGCCGGAACCCCACCCCGGGCAGCAAGGCGTTCGAGGAGCGTCAGCAGCGGCTGCGCGCCAAGGGCAAGCTCAAGGAGGACCCGGCCGAGGTCGAGGCCAAGAAGGTCGCCGAGGAGGCGCGCCAGAACCGGCAGCAGCCCAAGCGGCAGAGCAAGTCCCAGCGCCAGACCCAGCCCACCGCCGGCGGCGGCAAGCAGGCCGGTGGCGCCGGTGCGCAGCGGCGCACCCGTGCGGGGGCCGGCTCCAGCGCTTCCGACGCCTCCGGCGCGGACACTTCGAAGAAGCAGTCCCTGGAGAAGCAGGCACCTCAGGACAGCAAGCCGAAGGGCGGCTCCTCCGCCTCCGGCTCCCGTAACGCCAAGTCCGGACAGCGCAAGGGCCAGCAGCGGCCCAAGCACCCGTCCAAGAAGTAAGAAGGAGTCCTTCCGTGACGGACACGACCCGCCCCTCGTCGTCGACAGGGGGGACCCCGGCCGCCGAGGGGACCGACACCCTCACCCGCCTGGAGCAGGAGGGTGAGATCGCGGCCGACTACCTTGAGGGCCTGCTGGACATCGCCGACCTCGACGGTGACATCGACATGGACGTCGAGGCCGACCGCGCCGCTGTGTCGATCATCAGTGACTCGACCAGCCGTGACCTGCAGAAGCTGGTGGGCCGGGACGGTGAGGTGCTGGAGGCGCTCCAGGAGCTGACCCGGCTCGCGGTGCACCGTGAGACCGGTGACCGCAGCCGTCTGATGCTGGACATCGCCGGGTACCGGGCCCAGAAGCGCGAGGAACTCGCGGAGCTGGGCGCCAAGGCGGCGGAAGAGGCCAAGGGGACCGGCGAGCCGGTGAAGCTGAAGGCCATGACCCCCTTCGAGCGCAAGGTCGTGCACGACGCGGTGGCGGCCGCGGGGCTGCGCAGCGAGTCCGAGGGCGAAGAGCCCCAGCGTTGTGTGGTGGTCCTCCCGGCCTGACGGCCAGAGCCCCGCACAGCTTGATGTCACCGGCCCCGTCTGTCTCGCAGGCGGGGCCACATCTTGTCAGCCTTATAACTAGTCCAGAGGAAGGGCGTTTCCCGTGACGGACGCAGCAGCGGAGCTCCCACCGGCGCCGGATGTGGCGCGTGAGGTGTTCGGTGAGCTTTTTCCGGAGGCCGTGCGCTACGGCGAGCTGCTCGCCGACGCGGGCGTGCGCAGAGGTCTGATCGGTCCGCGTGAGGTGCCGCGGCTGTGGGAGCGGCACCTGCTGAACTGCGCGGTGCTCTCCGAGGTGGTGCCCGAGGGCGTCACGGTCTGTGATGTCGGCTCGGGTGCGGGGCTGCCGGGTATTCCGCTGGCTCTGGTGCGGCCGGACCTCAAGATCACGCTGCTGGAGCCGCTGCTGCGGCGGACGAACTTCCTGCTGGAGGTGGTCGAGCTGCTCGGGCTGGACCATGTCACGGTGGTGCGCGGCCGTGCGGAGGAGGTCATGGGCAAGCTTCCGCAGGTGCATGTGGTGACGGCGCGTGCGGTGGCACCGCTCGACCGGCTGGCGGGCTGGGGTGTGCCGCTGTTGCGTCCCTACGGCGAGATGCTGGCGCTGAAGGGGGACACGGCCGAGGAGGAGCTGAAGGGGGCCCGGGCCGCGCTGAGCAAGCTCGGTGTCGTGGAGACCTCGGTCGTCCAGGTCGGTGAAGGGGTCGTGGACCCGCTGTCGACCGTGGTCCGTGTCGAGGTGGGCGAGAGCCCTGGTGGTGTGCGTTTCGCGGCCAAGCGTGCGAAGGCGGCCCGGCCCAGTCGGGCGCAGCGGGGACGGCGCCGCTGAGTGGGGCGGAAGCCTCACTGACTCCCCCAGCGAAACCAACAAAACGGCATAAAGCGGAGTGTCGCTTACAAAACGGACGCAACGCTGTCATCGTGTTTCACGTGAAACGTCGTTCTCTGCTGCATGGAATCATCAGCCGTGGTCGCGCGGCTGCCGCGCCGCGTGACCGGAAGCCCCCAGGGGTCACGGAAGTATCCACAGAGGTGGGTTCATCCACAGGAGAACGGGCCTCACTGGTTCACGACACCGAAAGCATGGCAGGCTCTGAGCACTGCGAGCCTGATGTCGAGGAGAGTGAATCCTTGCGGTCCGACGCCAACATCGCGGGCCCGATGACCGATCCGGTCCCCGGTCCCCGTAGCGAGTCGCTCGGGGATGACGTTTCACGTGAAACGCCGTCCCCCATGGACGACACCCCGATCGGTCGTGCAGCTCAGCTGGCGGTTCAGACGCTTGGCCGCACCGGAGAAGCCTTGCCCCGGCCCGAAAACACTCGGGTCATGGTGGTCGCCAACCAGAAGGGCGGGGTCGGTAAGACCACCACGACGGTCAACCTTGCTGCCTCGCTGGCTCTGCACGGCGCCCGAGTCCTGGTCATCGACCTCGATCCGCAGGGCAACGCCTCCACGGCCCTGGGCATCGACCATCACGCCGAAGTCCCCTCCATCTACGACGTGCTGGTGGAGAGCAAGCCGCTGGCCGATGTCGTGGTGCCGGTGCCCGACGTGGAGGGACTGTTCTGTGCGCCGGCCACGATCGACCTGGCCGGCGCCGAGATCGAACTGGTCTCGCTGGTGGCGCGGGAAAGCCGGCTGGACCGGGCCATCAGGGCCTACGAACAGCCGCTGGACTACATCCTCATCGACTGCCCGCCGTCGCTCGGCCTGCTGACCGTCAACGCACTGGTCGCGGGTGCCGAGGTACTGATCCCGATCCAGTGCGAGTACTACGCGCTGGAAGGGCTCGGTCAGCTGCTGCGCAACGTCGACCTGGTGCGCGGGCACCTCAACCCCAAGCTCCACGTGTCGACGATCCTGCTCACCATGTACGACGGCCGCACCCGGCTGGCCTCCCAGGTCGCGGAGGAGGTGCGTAACCACTTCGGCAGCGAGGTGCTGCGCACCAGCATCCCCCGTTCGGTGCGTATCTCCGAGGCGCCCAGCTACGGGCAGACGGTCCTCACCTACGACCCGGGCTCCAGCGGCTCGCTCTCCTACCTGGAAGCGGCCCGGGAGATCGCCTTGCGTGGAGCCGCCCAGGCCGGGACCGCGGCCGAGGGGCTCACCGTGAACTACGAACCACAGCACAGCATGTCGGAGGGGAATCAGTGAGCGAACGACGTAGAGGACTGGGCCGTGGGCTCGGTGCGCTGATCCCCGCGGCACCGCAGGCAGCGGACAGCGCCGCGCCCGTGGTGGGCCGGGGAGCGACCTCGCCGTCCGCGGTGCCGGCCATGCCGCCGGACCGCGGGGTGGCGGCGGCCAAGGTCACCTCGATCGCGGCCAGGGCCGTTTCACGTGAAACGGAAGAGCCGCAGAAGGCGGAAGCGGCGGCGGATGTGACGGAGGAGGTTGCGGGGGCGCACTTCGCCGAGCTGCCGCTCGACGTGATCACGCCCAATCCGCGGCAGCCGCGTGAGGTCTTCGAAGAGGAGGCACTCGCCGAACTGGTCACCTCCATCCAGGAGGTCGGTCTCCTCCAGCCGGTGGTGGTCCGGCAGACCGGTCCCGAGCGGTACGAGCTCATCATGGGCGAGCGGCGCTGGCGGGCCTGCCGTGAGGCCGGCCTGGAGCGGATCCCGGCGATCGTCCGCGCGACCGACGACGAGAAGCTGCTGCTGGACGCCCTGCTGGAGAACCTCCACCGGGCTCAGCTGAACCCGCTGGAAGAGGCCGCGGCCTACGACCAGCTGCTGCGGGACTTCAGCTGCACCCACGACGAGCTGGCCGACCGTATCGGCCGGTCGCGCTCGCAGGTATCCAACACCCTGCGGCTGCTGAAGCTTCCGACGTCCGTGCAGTTCAGGGTGGCCTCCGGGGTGCTCTCCGCCGGCCACGCGCGCGCCCTGCTGGGCGTGGGCGACGCCGACGAGCAGGAGGAACTGGCGCGCCGCATCGTCCGCGAGGGACTCTCGGTGCGTTCGGTCGAGGAGATCGTGCGGCTGATGGGCTCCGAGCCCGCCGGTGCCACCAAGACGAAGAAGCCGCGGGCCGGCACCCGCGTCTCCCCTGCCCTGACCGGCCTTGCCTCCCGGCTGTCCGACCGCTTCGAGACCCGGGTGAAGGTCGACCTAGGGCAGAAGAAGGGCAAGATCGTCGTCGAGTTCGCATCGATAGAGGACCTGGAGCGCATCCTCGGCACCATGGCTCCCGGCGAGGGCCGGGTGCTCGACAAGAGCCTCACCGAGGACAACGGCGACAAGGACTGAGCCGAGTTCCCCGGCCCCGTGGGCGGGCCGTGTTCCCAGCGGATTGCGGAACACGGCCCGCCCATTGCTGTGTGGCGGTACCCGCACACGCGGACCGTGGATACGATGCGATCGGGTATGGCGCACATCCACGTGGAAACCCCCACATCAAGGAGTAAGCCATGCGAACGGTGAGCCGCACCGGACTGCTGGCAGCGGGCTTCGGCCTCGGAGCAGTCGGTGGTTTCGTCGGTGGCCTGCTCAGAGAGCGGGACGTGCGGACGGCATCGCGCGGTGCGGCGGGCGAAAGTGAGGACCTGTCTTCATGGGCCGTCGGCTCGTACCGCTCACGCTGGACAACCTTCCGGACCTCCCCAAGCGCTGCCGCTCCTGCGTCTTCTGGGAACTCGACCCCGTAAGCGGCGAAGCCGCGGTGCGAGCGGGCCGGCCCGAGCTGGAGAAGGAAGCCTGGATCTCGGCCGTCCTTCTGGAGTGGGGCTCCTGCGGCCGCGTGGTGCAGGTCGACGATGTCCCGGTCGGCTTCGTGCTGTACGCGCCGCCCGCGTATGTCCCGCGCTCCACGGCCTTCCCCACCAGCCCGGTGTCCCCCGACGCCGTACAGCTCCTCACGGCCTGGCTGATGCCCGGATACCAGGGGCAGGGGCTGGGCCGGGTAATGGTGCAGACGGTGGCCAAGGACCTGATCCGCCGCGGCTTCAAGGCGGTCGAGGCTTTCGGTGACGCCCGCTGGTCGGAGCCCGCGTGCGTGCTTCCCGCCGACCACCTCCTGGCCGTCGGCTTCAAGACGGTCCGCCCGCACCCCCGCTTCCCCCGCCTGAGGCTGGAGTTGCGCACCACGATCTCGTGGAAGGAGGACGTGGAGATGGCTCTCGACCGCCTCCTGGGCGCGGTACAGAAAGAGCCCGCCCTGCGTCCGCTCTGAAGAGCGGCTCCGCACGAACGCGAACGGGCCCGGCCCCAGGAGGGGCGGGCCCGTTCGCGTTCGTGCGGGTCGCGGAGGGCGATCAGGCGAGGAAGTCGCCCAGCTCGCGCTCCAGCATCGCCTTCGGCTTGGCGCCGACGATGGTCTTCACGACCTCGCCGCCCTGGTAGACGTTCATCGTCGGGATCGACATGACGCCGTACTTGGCGGTGGTGGTCGGGTTCTCGTCGGTGTTCAGCTTCGCGATGACGATCTCGTCGTGCTCGGCGGCGATCGCCTCCAGCGACGGGGCGATCTGGCGGCACGGACCGCACCAGGTGGCCCAGAAGTCCACGAGTACGGGCTTGTCGCTCTTGAGAACGACCTCTTCGAAGTTGGCGTCCGTCACGGTCACCGTGGCACCGGCCATGGCAGTCTCCTTACTGGGTGGAATGGGGCTCGGGGGCGTCAGGGGCGGAGTCAGGCGGAGGCGGTCTTCTCCGGCTCCGGGACGTCCTCGCTGTCCGAGAGCGCGGCGAGGTGCCGCTCGGCGTCCAGAGCCGCGGAGCAGCCGGTACCGGCCGCCGTGATCGCCTGGCGGTAGGTGTGGTCGACGACGTCACCGGCGGCGAAGACACCCGTGATGTTCGTACGGGTGCTCGGGGCCTCCACCTGGAGGTAGCCCTCGTCGTCCAGCTCCAGCTGACCCTTGAACAGCTCGGTGCGCGGGTCGTGGCCGATCGCGATGAACAGGCCGGTCACCGGGGACTCCGAGGTCTCGCCGGTCTTCAGGTTGCGCAGCGTCAGGCCGGAGAGCTTGTTCTCGCCGTGCAGCTCGGCGACCTCGCTGTCCCAGACAAAGTTGATCTTCGGGTCGGCGAAGGCGCGCTCCTGCATCGCCTTGCTGGCCCGCAGCGTGTCGCGGCGGTGGATGATCGTGACCGACTTGGCGAAGCGGGAGAGGAAGGTGGCCTCCTCCATCGCGGTGTCGCCGCCGCCGACCACGGCGATGTCCTGGTCCTTGAAGAAGAACCCGTCGCAGGTGGCGCACCACGAGACACCGCGGCCGGAGAGCTCGTCCTCACGGGGCAGGCCCAGCTTGCGGTGCTGGGAGCCGGTGGTGACGATCACGGCCTTGGCGCGGTGGACGGTGCCGGCGGTGTCGGTGACGGTCTTGATCTCGCCGGTCAGGTCGACCGCGACCACGTCGTCCGGAACCAGCTCGGCGCCGAAGCGCTCGGCCTGGGCACGCATGTTGTCCATCAGGTCGGGGCCCATGATGCCGTCGCGGAACCCGGGGAAGTTCTCCACCTCGGTGGTGTTCATCAGCGCGCCACCGGCGGTGACGGCGCCCTCGAAAACCAGCGGCTTCAGGGAGGCACGGGCGGTGTAGAGCGCGGCGGTGTAGCCCGCGGGCCCGGAGCCGATGATGATCACGTTACGGACGTCGCTCACGGGTGTCTTCCTTGTCTCTGCCGACTGCTTGCTGGGGCTCTCGGTGAACTCTCACCCCACCCAACGGATCCTACGGGGCAAGCATTCCCGCGGGGCCCCGGCGCCCTTACCGCCGGTTCAGGCTCGCCGGTACGAGTGGGTCAGCAGCACCTTGCCAGGAGCCGGCGGAGACGCGGACACGCAGGAGGAGGAGATGACGTAGGCGGAGACGCGGTCGGTGTCGGTCGGGTGCGGCAACACCAGGAGATACGCGTCCTGGCCCTCATAGGTGCTGTGCGTGGACGCCAGGGGGGTCTCCGGCCGTCCGGTGCCGCGCTGGACACAGGACGGCACGGTGTCCGTCGCCCCTCGCAACGGGGTGTCGGGAGAGCTCTGCGTTCCGACGTCCGGCGTCTTCCTGCTGTGCGACGAGGCCAGCAGGTCGTGAACCCGTGATTCCAGGGTGGCGGATGTCAGCGCGGACGCGGCCCCGGCGCTCTTCTCCGCGGCTCCGGTGTGCGGCTTCCGTGCCGCCCCCTGGTCACTGCTGGAGGAGGCGTTCTGGATGACGATTCCGCCGACGCCGATGACCGCCGCGGCAGCGGCGGCACCGAGCAGCGCCCTCGGCCAACGTCGGCTCCGAGGCCGGGCACCGGCTGGGCGGCGTCCCGGGCCGGAAGCCGCCCGAGGATGCCCTGCGGGCCGGGAGACGGACGCGGGCGGGGCGGCGGAGGTGGCGCTGTCGGTTTCACGTGAAACAGGAACGGTCACGGCTGCCGGGACTTCCCGCACGGCCGGTGCCTGGTCCGGAGCGGTGGAGTCGAGCAGCGCCTCGGCAGCCAGCGCGGCGTCGATACGCTCCGCCACGTCGGTCGGCATCCGCGTGGGTCCGGGAAGGGTGCCCAGCAAGCCCCGGATCTCCTCCAGGGAGGCATGGACGTCCTCGCACAGCTCGCAGCACGCCAGGTGATCGCGTAGATCCGCGGTGCGGGACGGGGAGAGCAGCCCGTCCGTGAGCGCGGAGATCTCGGAGACCTCCGGGTGCTCGTCCGTGTCGGTCGTCGAAGTCACGAGCGCCCACCTCCGCCCTTCACGGCATCTGTGTCCTTCGGCCCTGCCGCCTCTGGGACGGATGTCCCCTGCGCCCGGTTCCTTCCCCCGCCGACGGGTCTGCTATCCCCTTCACCCGGGCGCAGATGGGTGAGCATCGGAAGAAGCCGGGCCCGGCCTCGCGCACAGCGGCTCTTCACCGTCCCGGTGGGGACGTCGAGGATCGCGGCGGCCTCGGCCACCGGATATCCCTGCATGTCAACGAGGACCAGCGCCGCACGTTGTTCTTCGGGCAGCGTGCGCAGCGCACCGAGCAGTTCCCGGTGCAGATCCTGCCGCTCGGCCGGCCCGGCGGCGGACTCGTGCGGTTCCAGCAGTTGCTCCAGCCGCTCCGTCTCGGCGATCGGGGACGTGCGGCGGGAGGCCGCTTTGCGCGCCCGGTCCAGACAGGCGTTGACCGTGATGCGGTGCAACCAGGTCGTGACGGCCGACTGGCCGCGGAAGGTGTGAGCGGCCCGGTAGGCCGAGACGAGCGCGTCCTGCACGGCGTCCGCCGCTTCTTCCCGGTCACCGAGGGTGCGCAGCGCCACCGCCCAGAGCCGGTCGCGGTGGCGCCGGACTATCTCGCCGAAGGCTTCGGGGTCACCGGCCACGTGGCGCGCGAGGAGGTCACCGTCGCTCACCACGTCAGAGCCGCCCGTCTCAGGCCCCACATGTCCCCCTGCTCGCGGCGGGTAGCGGATAGGTGGCTCCATTGAAGCCCGCCGGGCTGTGAAAGTAA
Source organism: Streptomyces sp. NPDC045470 (assembly GCF_040646595.1). Lineage (NCBI taxonomy): Bacteria > Bacillati > Actinomycetota > Actinomycetes > Kitasatosporales > Streptomycetaceae > Streptomyces > Streptomyces sp. NPDC045470. The sequence goes on along the minus strand of NZ_JBEZAN010000008.1, from coordinate 195,818 downwards.
ACGCCGGTCAGATGCGGGACCGGTCTCGGGTACCGCAGGCGTTGCTCGCCGTTCGGCGCTGAGCGCACCATTACTTCGCCGTCGTAAAGGCACGCATTGCGAGAGTTGCCGAAGCGCGACGGCGGCTGAAACGATCAAGGTTCTGCGCAAAAACCGACTGCCGGGAATCGGCCGCTGTGGAGCAGTTCGGCCGGCTGCTTCTCGTCCGTCGACAAAGATTCAAGGAATTGCTGTATGAAAAATCTCAAGCGCCTTCTGCTGATCGCGGTGGCTTCGGTCCTCGCCGTGGGGGCGATGCCGGGTTCGGCGTCCGCGTACTCGAAGGGCGGCTGCAGCTACCGCAAGACCCTGTCGGTGAAGACCTACGGCGGGCACGCCACGGTCAAGCTCCTCGTCTACCGGTGCAAGGACGGTCACGACTGGACGATGGCCAGCATGACATCGAACGGCAGCGACAGTGAGGGGGCGCTCTGGATGGACGTCTCCCGCAACGGCGGAAAGACCTGGAAGGGATTGGTGCAGAAGCGCCGGGTCACTCTCGACCCGGGCGACACGGCATCGATCGCGAACAACAACCTCCAGAACGACGGCCCCGGATACTCGGTGCGGGCCTGTGGGTACTTCGGCAACAATAAGGTGTATTGCACCAAGTGGAACTGAAGCGTTAGTAGGTGCCGATTTTCCGGGGCTCCTGGCCGATGCGTCGGTCGGAGCCCCGGTGTGTTCCTGGGTCTTCTTCGGCAAAAACGGCCGGATTCACGCGTGATTGCCGGAATTCGGGCCGGAAGTCACCCGTCGGTTCACAAAAAACGGAGCACGTGCTGCTGAGGCAGCACGTGCTCGGTCCTCGTGAAGTGGCCGGATCCCGCGGCAGCAGGGAGCAGGCCGAGCCCTTCGAGCGCCCGTGAAGGGGGATCGAAGGGTCAGCCGCTGACCTTGATCTCCGAGATGCCGCCCCGGTAGCCGTCCTCCTCTTCGTCGCTGGGCAGCTCGGTGATGTGGATCAGGACGTAACGCGTCTTGACGGGCTTGTCCAGCTTCGCGGACAGCGAGGAGCCGGCCTTCTCCAGCTTGGAGAGGCGCTGCGGGAACGCGTTGAGCGTCGTCGGGTTCGACGCCCCGGGGTCCGCGGCGAGCACCTCGGCCGTCTGCCCCGCCCGGTACATGCTGGCCTGCACCTCGGAGACGTCCTGGACGCTGCCGAGGTCGACGACCAAGCCGCTGCCGTCCGCGCGGTACGGGAGGTTGCCGAAGTTCGCCCAGCCCTTGAACAGTCCGGTCACCCAGGCGGTGTCCGGGTCCCCGTCCACGGCGTTCGATGCCGGGCTGTAGCGTCCGCCGACGGGCGAACTGGTGCGGGGAGAGAACTCCGTAGCGCTGTCGATCTTGATCGGCTTCGGCGCGGGCTTCTTCTGCTTGCCGCTCTCGGGCTGGGTGTTCTCCTGGCTGTCCTGGCCTTCGCCCTTGATGAGGGTGTCCGCCAGCTGCCAGCTCCCGAGCCCCAGTGCCGCGATCAGAAGTCCGGAAACGCACCACTTCAGTGCCCGGCCGGTGCGGCTCTGCAACGGTGGCGGCGGAGCGGGCACAGCGGCGGCCCGGGCCGGAGCCCCGCCGTTGCGCGACGGGGGCTGCCCGTACGAGCCCTGCTGGAAAGCGGTGCGCTGGTAGGGCGGCGGTGAGGTGAAGGACGTCTCCGGCGGACGGATGCGCGGTATGGCCGTGACGGCCTTCGCCAGTTCCTCCGGAGTCGTGCAGGCCGGCTCCTGGCGGGAGGCGGTGGCACCGTCGTTGACCAGCGCCCGCATGGCCAGCTCGGACAGACCGCGGTGCACACCGGCCCGTACCTGGTCCGGCGGGATCATGCCGACGTCCTTGGGAAGCCCGGACAGGCCGTACGCGTCGCTCTCGTACGGCCAGCGCTGCGTGAGGGCGGCGTACAGCAGCGCGCCGATCGCCTCGGTGTCCGTGCGCTGCGGGTGCTCGCTGGTGATGCCGCGCAGCGCGGCCATCACGGCCAGGCCGCGGATGCGGTACTGCCCGGACTCGGTCCGCAGCACCGAGCCGGGGTTGAGCCTGAGATGGGCCAGGCCTTCCCGGTGGGCGGCGGCCATGGCCTGGGAGACCTGGCTGACGAGCTGGTAGGCGTCGTGCGGTTCGAGCGGGCCGCTCGCGAGCACCGCGGTCAGTTCCGTGGCGTCCGGCAGCCACTCGTGCACGACGTAGACGAGGTCGTTCTCCTCGACGGCGTCGAGGACCTGCACGAAGCGGGGGTCGCCGAGCAGCGCGGCGGAGCGCGCGGCGGACAGCACGGGGCGGGCACGCGGGTGGTCCGCGGGCAGGATGTGTACGCCGACGGCACGGCGCAGTTTCTCGTCGACCGCACGCCAGCTGCTGAATCCGTCCAGACGGGTGACGCACTCCTCCAGGCGGTAGCGTCTGGCGAGCTTGTGGCCGCTGTGCAGTTCGGGCGGCTTGGTGTCGGCCACCGCGGCAGGCTGTTCGCCGGTGCGTGCGGTGTCCTGGTCCGTGCCGGTTACGCTCTCGGCCTCCGCACCGTCGTCCGTGGCCTGTCCCGCCTGGGCGGTCAGCGGTTCGTCACCGCTCGTGTCGGCCACGTCGACGGCAGCCGTGCTCCGTTCCGCCACCGTCGTTCCTGCCTCCCCATCCGTTGCAGGCTCTACGAGCCAAGACAATTGTGCCCACAGTCCGCCACTATGCACGACACACGGTTGCGGCCGATGGTTGTGCCCGCTCAGCGCCCCAGCTTGGCGCGGACCATGCCGACCATGGCGTTCATCTCCTCGACCCGCATCCGTTTCGCGGCGAGGAAGAAGACGGCGATCAGTGTGACACCGCCACCGGCCAAGGCGGCCAGCGAACCGGTGACGCCGCTGCCGAGCGCCAGGGTGATTCCGTATGCGGCCGCGCCGCCGACCAGGGCGGCGGGCACGCAGGCGCCGGCGAGACGGGCGTACGTACGAATGACGTGCGGTCCGTCCAGGTCGCCACCCAGCCGTGTGCGCAGGCGCCGCCAGGCCACGCCGACGCCGACGGCGTAGGCGAGGCCATAGGACGCCGCGAGGCCGACCACGACCCAGCGGGGCGGCAGGAGGAGGAAGCACAGTCCGGAGCCCGCCGCGTTGACGGCCGCGACGATCACCGTGTTGAAGAACGGTGTGCGGGTGTCCTCGTAGGCGTAGAAACCGCGCAGGATGACGTACTGCGCGGAGTACGGGATCAGGCCCAGCCCGAACGCCATGATCACGTAACCGATGTTGGTGGCGCCGGTGCCGGCGCTGGAGAACATCAGCGTCGCCATGGGCACACCGAGCGCCAGGAAGGCGAAGGCGCACGGAACGATGGCCACCGCCGAGGTCCGCAGCCCGTAGGAGATGTCGTCGCGGACGGCGGTGACGTCCCCGTCGTGGGCGGCCCGGGAGATGCGCGGCAGGACGGCGGTCATGACCGAGACGGTGATGATGGCCTGCGGCATCTGCCAGAGCTGCAGCGCGTAGTTGTAGGCGGTGATACCGGTGCCGGAGTGGCCCTCGCTCTCGGCCACCGAGCCGGCCCAGGTGGCGATCTGGGTCACCACGACCATGCCGAGCTGGTTGGCGAGGACGAAGAAGAAGGTCCACTTGGCGAGCCGGGCGGCCTTGCCGAGCCCGTGCCCGCGCCAGTCGAAGCGGGGGCGGAGCCGGAAACCGGCGTCCCGGAGGTAGGGGAACATGGCGAGCGCCTGCACGGTCAGTCCGAGCAGAGTGCCGATGCCCAGCAGCCGGACCGCGTCGGCGGAGACGTTGCCCGCGCCCACGCCGCTGTGCGAGAAGCTGCCGAAGACCCAGATGAACGCGCCGAAGGTGGCGATCACGATGATGTTGTTGAGGACCGGGGTCCACATCATCGCGCCGAACCGGCCGCGGGCGTTGAGGATCTGTCCCAGTACGACGTGCACGCCCATGAAGAACATGGTCGGCAGGCAGTAGCGGGCGAAGGCGACCGCGACGTCCATCTGTTCGGGATCCGAGGCGATCTTCGGCGACATCATGCTGATGAAGATCGGCGCGGCCAGCACACAGACCGTGGTGACACCGGCCATCAGCACGGTGACCAGGGTCAGGAGCCGGTTGGCGTACGCCTCGCCGCCGTCCTCGTCGTTCTTCATGGCCCGCACCAGTTGCGGGATGAAGACGGCGTTCAGGGCGCCGCCACCGACCAGGATGTAGATCATCGTCGGCAGGGTGTTGGCGACCTGGTACGAGTCGTTGAGGGTGCCGACGCCGATCGCCGCGGCGATGACGAGGTTGCGGACGAAACCGAGGATGCGGGAGACCAGCGTGCCCGCGGCCATGACGGCGCTGGACTTCAGCAGGCTGGAGGCGCGCCCGCCGGAGCGCTTGGCGGGCTCCGGCGCGGGCACCGGCGCAGGCGGCTGCTCCGGCACCGCGGCGGCCTGCGGAACGGGGTCCGGCTGCGGCGTCATCTGCTGCTGCGGCTCGTACGGGCGCTGCTGGCCGTAAGGCTGCTGTGTTCCTTGCGGGGGCTGCTGTCCGTACGGCTGCTGTGGTTCCTGGGGGTGGTGCTGTCCGTACGGGCGCTGCTGGTCGTACGAAGGCTGCTGCGCTTCCTGCGGGCGTTGCTGGCCGTACGGCGCTTGCTGTGCATCGTGCGGGCGCTGCTGCTCGTAAGGGCGCTGTGGCTCGTACGACTGCTGCTGGTCCCGGTACAGGTGCGCGAAGGCGTCCTGCCCGGGGCGCTCGTCGGCGGCCTGTGTGATGAGGTCGTCCACCCCCACGAACTGGGTGGTGGCTGCGTCGTCACCGTACGGCAGGTGCCGGGTCGGGCCCTGAGGCTCGGGCGGCGGGGGCGGGGCCCACACCTGGGGGTCCGGAGTGTGCCGCGGGGCAGGCGGCTGCTGGTAGAGCGGGTTCGGGGCCTGGCCGGGGGCCGGCGGGGGGTGGGCCGACCGGTCGTAGAGGACGTCGTCGACCGGGTCCTGGGTCGTGGGGTCCTGCGACCGGTACGGGTCGTTGGCGTACGCGTCCTGCACGTACGGGTCCTGGGGCGGCTGCCCCTGAGGCGTCGGCGGTCCCTGACCCGCAGGAGTGCCGCGCGCACCCCTGCCGCGGTCACCGTCGTACGGCGCATTCATCGCTGCCCCACCTCATCCGTCGCCGGCCATCCGGCCCCGCCATCTATCAACGGTCCACTTTCTCACCTGAGCCGGACGGGTCCGTGCTTCCCGAACCGGTGTCCGGCTCGGGGTCACCCGGCTGCACCGGCCCGTCACCGTCCGTACCGCCGTCGTCGGTTCCGCCGCTGTTCCCGCTGCCGCCGTCGGCCCCTTCACCGCCGGGACCCTCGCCGCCGCCGGTCCCGTCGGCGTCCTCGCCGCCGTCGGTCCCTTCCCCGCCGTGCCGGGACCCGGCACGTTTGCGCTGGAGATAGATGCGCACGCCGGCGAGGACGAGCAGCAGCACCCCGCCGGCGATCACGAGCATGATCGTCGAGGTGATCTCGGTGACGTTGACCTGGAAGGTCATCGGCAGGCCGTACGGCTTGCCCTCGGAGGTGTAGAGCTGGGCCGTCACCTGCACGGGACCGTTGGCGTTCGCCGTCGTGTCGAACTTGAACGACTGGCTGTGGCCGCCGTCGACCGTGATCTCCTGCGGCTCACCCGTGTCGAGACGGTTGGGCTGCGAGGACGTCAGCTCCAGTGTCAGGCTCTTCACGCCCTGCACCAGGTTGTTCTGCACCGTCACCGGGATGGTCGCGCTGCGCCCGGAGAGCGTCGCGTCCGACTTCTGGATCAGCTGCACGTTCTTCGTCAGGCCGTCGAGGTAGGTGCGTACGGAGCTGCGGAAGGCCGCGGCGCCCGCTTCGTCGCCCCGCCACTCCGTCGACATCTCCCGCATGATGGCGTTGCCGAACGGCGTCACCACGCGGGCGGGCTGGGACAGGACGGGCTCGAAGTCGTCCAGCGTGCTCTGGGTTTCCTGGATCTGCTCGAAGGCCGCGGTCGGCAGTTCCTGCTCGCGCAGAGAGGACGGATACGCGGAGATCCGGGGCACGACGCGGTTGGCGTCGGGGTCCGGCGTCGCCTTGGCGGCGCCCGCCAGGTTCAGCGGTTCGGCCCAGCGGCCGGGCACCAGGCTCTTCACGCCGGCGGCCATGGCCTGGGCCTGGCTGACCGACGGGGTGCGCTGCGGGGCGACGACGATGTTGCGCTGCCGCTCGGGCTCCTGGCCGTTGACCATCAGGCTCTGGGCGAGGAACTCCTGGATCGCCAGGGTGGAGTTCTCGGCCTTGGACAGATCGCCTTCGAAGGCGGTGGACAGCCGGGCGTCCGAGACGATCGCGGTGTTTCCGCCGCCGATGGGACGGGCCGCCGTCGGGCTGTAGGAGAGGTCGTTCTCCTGGAGGCTGTCGCTGCGGGCGATGATGTTGTGCGCGCCGCCGGAGGTGGCCACGTCGACGATCGAGGAGTCGATGGCGCCCTCGGCGGGCCAGGCGAAGTCGGTACGGGGCTTGACGCCCAGGATCGTCTCCACGGTCGTGGCCGCCAGTGTCGTGGCGGGACCGAGGTGCCCCAGGGCGCTGGGGACCTCCTTGCCGCGGTGGGCGAGGGAGGCCAGGTCGGGGTCGGCGAAGGGGAGGGCGACCACCTCGTGGGTCTTGACGGCCTCCTCCAACTGGCCCAGCCACTGCTTGGCGACGGCCTGGTTCTTCCCCGCCGTGGGGCCGTTCGGGCCCTCGACCTTGTACGTCTTGGTCATCGCGTCGACGGAGGCGAGCACGTCCGGGTCGACGACGAAGGTGACGGGAAGGTCCTTGCCGAGCGCCACGAGCTGCTGGAGCCGCCCGCCGGGAGCGATCTCCGCGGCCAGGTTGTCGTTGCGGAAGACGGGGGTCTGCTCCGCGTCCGCGTCGGTCTCCGCGGTGAGGTGCGTGGAGGAGATCAGCGGCCACAGGTAGGTGAGCTGGGACTTCTTCGCCACGTCGGAGGTCTGCCAGGGCAGGAACGTGCGCTGGGCACCGAGCACCTGCTCGTACGAGGAGTCGCCGGACCGGCCGGACAAGGAGACACCGAGCTGGTAGACACCGTCGTTCCCCAGGGCGAGGTCCTTGACCGGCACCTGGAGGGTGAAGGTGCGGCTGACGCCCGGGGCCAGCTTGTCGATCTTCTGCGTGCGGTTCTTGATCTCTTCGCCGTCCGCGCCGGGCGAGAAGCCGGTGCGCTTGGCGGCCGTGTCGATGGCGCTGCGGCTGGTGAGGGCCTGCCCCCGCCGAAGGCCCACGTGAGCGTCGGTGACCGGTGCGTCGCTGCGGTTGGTGAGCGTGCCGGAGACGGTGAGGGTGTCGTCCTTCTTCGGCACGGTGGGCGTGAGCGCGTCGATGGAGACGTCGACGGTGCGCGGCCCGGCGGCACGGGCTTCGGGGGCGGCCGGGAACTGCACCATCGCCATCAGCAAAGGCACTCCGGCGATCAGTGCCGCGGCCCGGCGCGACCACCGACCACGCGGCCGTTCACTCCCCTGCAACCCTGCCGCCTCGGCCACGCGTTCGCCCGTCCCTCGTCGTCGTCAGTGGTCGTCGGAATGTGCGTCCACGCATGGTAACGAGACCCGCTGTGCCGAAGTGCTGGGGACTGCTCCACAAGATCGCCCGTCGGCCGGCCGCCGGAGGACCTTGTCCCCTTTTCCCGGGGATGCCCGGCGTGCCGGACGACAGGACGCTTCGCCGGGCGCGGACCCGTACCCTGTTCTGTTGTGCCGAACGCCAACAATGACTTCCTCGCCCCGCAGTCCGAGCGGACCTCGCAGTCGACGAGCGCGCTGAGCCAGGTGCAGCGCCGTGCCGTCGGTGAACTGTTGCGGGTCTCCCCTGTCGCGGACGACCTGGCCCGCCGCTTCCAGGAGGCCGGGTTCACGCTTGCCCTGGTCGGCGGTTCGGTGCGGGACGCCCTGCTCGGCCGGCTCGGCAACGACCTGGACTTCACCACCGACGCCCGCCCCGAGGACGTGCTGCGGATCGTGCGGCCGTGGGCGGACGCGGTGTGGGAGGTCGGTATCGCCTTCGGCACGGTCGGCTGCAAGAAGGACTCGTTCGACATCGAGGTCACCACGTACCGCTCCGAGGCGTACGACCGGACCTCGCGCAAGCCCGAGGTGTCCTACGGCGACTCCATCGAGCAGGACCTGGTGCGCCGGGACTTCACGGTGAACGCCATGGCGGTGGCGTTGCCGCAGAAGGAGTTCATCGATCCGCACAACGGTCTGGAGGACCTGGCGGCGCGCGTCCTGCGGACGCCGGGGACGCCGGAGGAGTCGTTCTCCGACGATCCGCTGCGGATGATGCGGGCCGCCCGGTTCGCGGCCCAGCTGGACTTCGAGGTGGCCGAGGACGTCGTCTCGGCCATGAAGGCCATGGCCGAGCGCATCGACATCGTCTCCGCCGAGCGGGTGCGGGACGAACTGAACAAGTTGCTGCTGGGCGCACATCCGCGCAAGGGGCTCAGGCTGCTGGTCGACACGGGTATCGCCGACCGGGTGCTGCCGGAGCTGCCCGCCCTGCGGCTGGAGAGTGACGAACATCACCGTCACAAAGACGTCTATGAGCACTCGCTGACGGTGTTGGAGCAGGCCATCGATCTCGAAGAGGACGGTCCGGACCTGGTGCTGCGGCTGGCTGCGCTGCTGCACGACATCGGCAAGCCGAAGACACGGCGCTTCGAGAGCGACGGGCGGGTCTCCTTCCACCACCACGAGGTCGTGGGGGCGAAGATGACCAAGAAGCGGATGGCCGCGCTGAAGTACTCCAACGACATGATCAAGGACGTCTCGCTTCTGGTGGAGCTGCACCTGCGCTTCCACGGCTACGGGACGGGTGAGTGGACCGACTCCGCCGTCCGCCGGTACGTGCGGGACGCGGGCCCCCAGCTGCGGCGCCTGCACAAGCTGACGCGTTCGGACTGCACCACCCGCAACAAGCGCAAGGCCAACGCTCTCTCCCGCGCCTACGACGGCCTGGAGGAGCGGATCGCGCGTCTGCAGGAGCAGGAGAAGCTGGACTCGATCCGGCCGGACCTGGACGGCAACGACATCATGCAGGTCCTCGGCGTCGCACCTGGCCCGGCGGTCGGCAAGGCGTACAAGCACCTGCTCGAACTGCGCTTGGAGAACGGGCCGATGGAGCGGGACCAGGCCGTCGCAGCGCTGCGGGAGTGGTGGGCCGCGCAGAGCTGAGCCGGTTGTTTCACGTGAAACACGGCACCGGAGCCGGGCCGTGTTTCACGTGAAACCAGCTCGCTGCCCTACTCCTTGAGGTTTTCGAGGCAGGGGACGTCTTTGTTGCAGTGCCTGCGGCCGGTGGCTTCCGCATAGGCGCTGTACTTCATCAGGTCGCACAGCTTCTCTCGTCGGCGGTGTCGTCATGCGCCTCGGCGACTCGTAGGCGGCGCCGGAAGCGGAGCAGGCCCCCTGATGAACGACGCGTCGTGCGCGCGTGACGCGCGTAACGTAGCGGGCCGCGAGGGACCCAGGCGCACGGCGAGTGCCGGAAGGCCGGTGCCTAGTTCCGCAGGAAGCGCACCAGCGTCGCGGCGGTCGCCGCGTGCAGCAGGGCCACGCCGATGACGAGCAGGATCGACTTGCCGTCCGGCGGCAGCATCAGCGCGGCCACGGCCGCGGCACCGACGTAGGCGACGTTGAAGAGCATGTCGTACACGGCGAAGACGCGGCCGCGGAAAGCGTCGTCCACGGAGGACTGCACCACCGTGTCCGTGGAGATCTTGGCTGCCTGCGTGCTGAGGCCGAGCACGAAGGCCGCCACCAGCACCGGGCCGTACGCGAAGGTCAGCCCCAGAGCGGGAGCCAGCACGGCTGACAGTCCCGCACAGCACGCCATCCAGGCCAGGGGGCCGAACCGGGCCACCGCCGGAGGAGTGAGGACCGCGGCGGTGAAGAAGCCGGCCCCCGACACGCCGACGGCGATCCCGAGGAGCGCCAGCCCGTCCGCTTCGCTGTCGGACCAGGCGTACCGGCACAGCATCAGCACCATCACCGTCAGCGCTCCGTAGCAGAAGCGCAGCGCGGCCATCGCTGTCAGCGCCACCGCGGCGGTACGGCGCTGGGCAAGGTGGCGCAGGCCCTCGACCAGGCCACGGGCGGTGCTCGACAAGGCGGCCCCCAACCGCGGCTGGAGCTGCCCGGGTTCAGGCCCGAGGAGCCCCGGAGCCATCCTCAGGGAGACCCCGGCAGCGCAGAGATAGAGGCCCGCGGCCAGTATCACGACGACCGAGTTCGACTCGACGCCCGCGAGCCGTGCCGCGAAGGCGAGGCCGCCGCCCACGGTGGTCGCGAGGGTGCCTGCGGTCGGCGACAGGGAATTGGCCAGCACCAGGCGCTCCGTACCGTCGACCACGCGGGGCAGGGCGGCCGAGAGCCCGGCCAGCACGAAGCGGTTGACGGCCATGACGGAGAGGGCGGACGCGTAGAAGAGCCAGTCCGGGACCTGTGCGGCGATCAGGGCCGCGGTCCCGGCGGTGAGTGCGGTGCGCAGCAGGTTGCCGTACATCAGTACCTGCCGGCGGCGCCAGCGATCGAGCAGGACACCGGCGAAGGGTCCCAGGAGCGAGTACGGGAGCAGCAGGACCGCCATGGCCGAGGCGATGGCCGCGGGAGAAGCCTGTTTCTCGGGTGAGAAGACGACGTACGTGGCGAGCGCGACCTGGTAGACGCCGTCGGCGGCCTGGGAGAGCAGCCGCACGGTCAGCAGGGAGCGGAAGTCGCGCAGTTGGAGCAGTACGCGGAGGTCACGCACAACGGGCATGAGGCCCAGCCTCACACAGCTCACAGGCCCCCGGGCGGAATTTCCGGGGGCCTGTGAGCACGGGGAAGGGCGCGGAGCTTAGCGCTCGACCTCACCCTTGATGAACTTCTCGACGTTCGCGTGCGCCTCGTCGTCGAAGTACTGCACCGGCGGCGACTTCATGAAGTACGAGGACGCGGAGAGCACCGGGCCGCCGATGCCGCGGTCCTTGGCGATCTTCGCGGCGCGCAGAGCGTCGATGATGACACCGGCGGAGTTCGGGGAGTCCCAGACCTCCAGCTTGTACTCCAGGTTCAGCGGGACGTCACCGAAGGCGCGGCCTTCGAGGCGGACGTAGGCCCACTTGCGGTCGTCCAGCCAGGCGACGTAGTCCGACGGGCCGATGTGGACGTTGTCCTCGCCCAGCTCGCGGTCGCGGATCTGCGAGGTGACGGCCTGGGTCTTGGAGATCTTCTTGGACTCCAGACGCTCCCGCTCCAGCATGTTCTTGAAGTCCATGTTGCCGCCGACGTTCAGCTGCATCGTGCGGTCCAGGACGACGCCCCGGTCCTCGAAGAGCTTGGCCATCACGCGGTGCGTGATCGTGGCGCCGACCTGGGACTTGATGTCGTCACCGACGATCGGCACACCCGCCTCGGTGAACTTGTCCGCCCACTCCTTGGTGCCGGCGATGAAGACCGGGAGGGCGTTGACGAAGGCGACCTTGGCGTCGATGGCGCACTGCGCGTAGAACTTCGCGGCGTCCTCGGAGCCGACGGGCAGGTAGCACACCAGGACGTCGACCTGCTGGTCCTTGAGGACCTGGACGATGTCCACCGGCGTCTCGTCGGACTCCTCGATGGTCTGGCGGTAGTACTTGCCCAGACCGTCGAGGGTGGGTCCGCGCTGGACGGTCACGCCGGAGTTCGGCACGTCGCAGATCTTGATGGTGTTGTTCTCGCTGGCGCCGATGGCGTCCGCCAGGTCGAGGCCGACCTTCTTGGCGTCGACGTCGAAAGCGGCCACGAACTCGATGTCACGCACGTGGTAGTCGCCGAACTGCACGTGCATCAGGCCGGGCACGCGGGTGTCCGGGTCTGCGTCCTTGTAGTACTCGACGCCCTGTACCAGCGAGGCGGCGCAGTTGCCCACGCCGGCGATGGCTACGCGAACCGAACCCATTCCGGTTGCTCCCTGTGATCTCGAGAAGGTCCCGCTGACTGCGGACCTCATGTGGTGGTGTCATCGGACGGATCCGGCCGGGAACCACCCCGACGCCGGGGCAGGCCGCCCGCATCTCCTGACGTGTCCTTCTGCTGCTGCTCGGCAGGGTCGACGGCGCGCTGGTCGCGGCCGGCGCGCTCGCTCTCGATCAGCTCGTTGAGCCACCGGACCTCGCGTTCCACGGACTCCATGCCGTGCCGCTGAAGTTCGAGGGTGTAGTCGTCCAGCCGCTCACGCGAACGGGCCAGGGAGGTGCGCATCTTTTCGAGGCGTTCCTCCAGCCGGCTGCGGCGGCCTTCGAGGACCCGCATCCGTACGTCGCGCGAGGTCTGCCCGAAGAAGGCGAAGCGGACGCCGAAGTGCTCGTCCTCCCACGCGTCCGGGCCGGAGTGGGCGAGCAGCTCCTCGAAGTGGCTCTTCCCCTCCGCCGTCAGCCGGTAGACGATCTTCGCCCGGCGGCCGGTGAGGGACGCGGGCTCCGGGGAACCGTCCGTCTCCTCGGCCAGCCAGCCGTTGGCGACCAGCGCCTTCAGGCAGGGATAGAGCGTGCCGTAGCTGAACGCACGGAAGACCCCCAGCGAGGTGTTGAGCCGTTTACGCAGCTCATAGCCGTGCATGGGGGACTCACGGAGCAGTCCGAGGACGGCGAACTCAAGGATGCCGGACCGCCTGCTCATGTCCGCCTCCTTGGTGTCGTGCGCTCTTTATGCCGAGCTGATGTATCGATCCGATACATCCAGACGATAGATCGGCCCCAGGGGAGGAACAAGAGGGGGGACGGTGAACGCCATCACATCACCGTTTCGTTCTACCCAACCTGACTGATTTGGAGTGAATTTCGACAGTGGGCAGGTTTTGGCCGTGCGTAGTCTGTGCGCCATGCAAACTGCCGGGAACCGCGGGGCGGAACATGACGTCCCCGTCCCCGGTGTAGTGCGACCCCATGAGCCATATGGGTGCCGTACGTCGGGGGGACCTGAAGCCAACTGCCGCCTTCAGGCGACGAGATAGATAGCGCGCCTGCCCGAGGAGTATTCGTTCCATGAGCGAGCACCGTCGCAAACCGCCCCAGCCGCAGGGCGGCGGACGTGCTGCGGCCCGACGAGCCGCACAGCAATCACCGGGGCGCCGCGCCGCGCCCACCCGCGGCTCCGCACCTGCCCCCGGACCCGATCCCGGAGCGTACGGGCAGGAACGGCCGGCCGGCGGCAGAGCCGAGGCCCGGCGCGCCGCACAACGCGGCGGCCGACGACGTGCCTCCGACACGGCGGCGATGGCCTCGGGCAGCGGACATGGCGGCCGCGGAGGCGGCCGCCGCGCCGGTGGCGGCGGTGGTGACGAAGGTGGTCGCGGACGGGGCCGGGGGTCGGGCAGGCCCGGCAAGAAGCGGCTCATCGACTACCCGCGCTCCGGCAAGGTCGGTTGGCGCCGGTTCGTACCCTCCTGGAAACAGACCCTCGGCACCTGCATCGGCTTCCTCGCGCTGATCGTCGGCGCATCAGGACTCGCACTCGCCTACGTGGACATCCCGGATGTGCAGAAGGCGTCGCTGCTGCAGAAGAACGTCTACTACTGGTCCAACGGCAAGCCGATGGTCGTCGCGGGCGGCGGCGAGCTCAACCGCCAGATCGTGCCGATCACCTCCATCCCCTCGACCATGCAGAACGCGGTGATCTCCGCCGAGAACGCGTCCTTCGAGAAGGACTCGGGAGTCGACCCGATGGGCATCGCCCGAGCGGTCTTCAACATGGCTCGGGGCGGTGAGACCCAGAGTGGCTCCACCATCACCCAGCAGTACGTGAAGAACACCTACCTCGACCAGTCGCAGACCCTCAAGCGCAAGCTCACCGAGCTGTTCATCTCCGTGAAGGTGGGCATCAAGGAGGAGAAGAAGGACATCCTGGCGGGCTACCTCAACACCGCGTACTACGGGCGCGGTGCGTACGGCATCCAGGCCGCGTCCCGGGCGTACTACGGCAAGGACTGCGACAAGCTCACCCCGAGTGAGAGCGCCTTCATGGCCGCGCTGCTCAACGGCCCCAACCTCTACGACCCGTACATCACGACGGAGGCCAAGGGCGCGAACCTCAAGCGCGCCGAGGCCCGCTGGAAGTGGACGCTGGACCGTGAGGTCGAGGTCGGACGGATGAAGAATGCGGACCGGGACCCGATCAAGGACTTCCCGATGCCCAAGGAGCCCAAGAAGGCCATGGACCTCCGCGGCCAGAAGGGCTACCTGGTCGACCTGGCCAACAACTACATCACGGCGAACACCAAGATCACGGATGCCATGCTCAAGAAGGGTGGCTACGAGATCCACACGACGTTCGACGAAAAGCAGGTCAACGAGCTCGCGGCGTCCGTGGACAAGGTCACCAAGGAGCACATCGATCCGGCCAAGCGCGAGGTGGACAAGTACGTCCAGTTCGGCGGCGCCTCGGTCGAACCGGGCACCGGCAAGATCGTCGCCATCTACGGCGGCAAGGACGCGACCCAGCACTACACGAACAACGCCGACTACACCGGTGTCCAGGTCGGCTCGACCTTCAAGCCGTTCGTGCTGGCGGCGGCGATGAGCGACGGCGTACGGGATCCGCACAATCCCGAACGGCGCACACGCGTCTCGCCGAACAGCATCTACAACGGTGACAACAAGCTGAAGCTGCTCAACTACGACGGGACCGTCTGGCACGACAAGGACGGCAAGGAGTGGCACCAGGCGAACGACGGCAACGAGGACAAGGGCAAAGTCACCCTCCGCACCGCCATGCAGTTCTCGGTGAACACCCCGTACATCCAGCTCGGCATGGATGTCGGCCGGGACAAGGTGAAGGAAGCGGCCATCGCCGCGGGACTCCGCGACGACCAGAGCATGGCGAAGACCACCCCGGCCTTCTCGCTGGGCACCTCGGCGCCGAGCGCGATCCGGCTGGCGGGCGCGTATGCCACCTTCGCCGCCAGCGGGCAGCAGGACGACCCGTACTCGGTCGAGTCCGTCGAGAAGGACGGCCAGACCAAGTACGAGCACACCAAGAAGCCCAAGACGGGCTTCAGCGCCGCGGTCGCGGACAACGTGACGGACGTGCTGAAGACCGTGGTGGAGAAGGGCACCGGTACGGCGGCGAAGCTGCCCGACGGGCGCGAGGCGGCCGGCAAGACCGGTACCACCGACGACAACAAGTCGGCCTGGTTCGCCGGCTACACGAAGCAACTGGCCACCACGATCGGCATGTGGCGGGTGGACGACCAGGCCAAGCAGCAGCAGTTCCTGAAGATGTACGGCGTGGGCGGTGAGAAGAAGGTCCACGGTGCGTCGTTCCCGGCCCGTATCTGGGCGGACTACATGGCGCAGGTCATGAAGGGCAAGAAGCTCGAACGCTTCCCGCAGCCCGGACCGATCGGCCAGACGGTCTACGGGGACGGTATGAGCCCGTCCCCGAAGCCCACCCCGTCCGCTCCCGCGCCGAGCTCCCCGACGCCCACGCCCTCCAAGCCCGCACCGACCAGTCCTACGCCCACGCCCAAGCCGACCCACACGTGTTCGGACTGGGACCTCAACTGCCAGAACAACGGCGGAGCGAACGGCGGGGACAACGGTGGACGTCCGGGCGGCGGAGATTCCGGCGGCACCACGGCGACACCCGACCCGAGCACCGGAGGGCCCGGAGGCGACGACGGCGGCATCTTCGACCCCCCGGCCGGCGGCTCGGCGTCAGGGGGACGACGCGACTACTGACCGGTGACTGTTTCACGTGAAACGTGACGGAGAAGCCTCCGGAACCCGTGCATACGGGCCGGGGGCTTCTCCGCGTTCGGGCCAGGGTCGTACGGCAGGATGGGCGCATGACGAGCGTGCGACAGGACGAGCCGGTACGGCCGACGCGACGGGACGAGGTGGCGGCGGCCGGCAGCGAGCTGGTCGGTGGCCTTGCCGGGCGGCGCGCGGTCTTCGGCACGGGCTGGTGGAACCCGGTACGCGTCATCGCGCTCGTCATGATCGGGATGTTCGCGCTCGGCATGGTGCAGAAGCTGCCGTGCTACGAGAGCGGGTGGTTCTTCGGCGCCACCAGCCAGTACACCCACGCCTGCTACTCCGACATCCCCCACCTGTACGCGGGACGCGGCTTCGCCGACGGTCTGATTCCGTACTTCGACAGGCTGCCCGGCGAAATGGAGTACCTCGAATACCCGGTACTGACAGGCGTGTTCATGGAGGTCGCTTCCTGGTTGACCCCGCACGGCGGCTCCATGCAAGAGCGCGAACAGATCTACTGGCTGGTCAACGCCGGCCTGCTGATGGCCTGTGCCGCGGCGCTCGCCGTCTGCGTGGCACGCACCCATCGCCGACGCCCCTGGGACGGCCTCCTGGTCGCCCTCGCTCCCGCCCTCGCGCTCACGGCCACCATCAACTGGGACCTCCTGGCCGTCGCGCTGACCGCTGCCGGAATGCTGATGTGGTCGCGTAGCCGAACCCTCGCAGCAGGCGTGTTCATCGGGCTCGCGACCGCCGCGAAGCTGTACCCGGTGCTGCTGCTCGGCCCGCTGCTCGTCCTGTGCTGGCGGGCCGGGCAGTGGCGTTCCTACGGCAAGGCCGTCGCCGGAGCCGCGGCCGCGTGGCTGGTCGTCAACGTGCCGGTGATGATCACGCACGACGGGTCCGGATTCCACATCCGGGAGGGCTGGGCGAAGTTCTACACCTTCAGCCAGGAGCGGCCCATCGACTTCGGATCGATCTGGCTGCTCATCTCCCAGCGCACCGGCAATCCGCTGGAGGACGCGAACACCTACGCGACGCTGCTGATGATCCTGGGGTGCGGCGCTCTGGCGCTGCTCACCTTCCACGCACCGCGCCGACCGCGGTTCGCGCAGCTCGCCTTCCTGGTCGTCGCGCTGTTCATCCTCACCAACAAGGTCTACTCACCGCAGTACGTGCTGTGGCTGATCCCGCTCGCCGCGCTGGCACGGCCGCGCTGGCGTGACTTCCTGGTGTGGCAGGCGTGCGAGGTCATGTACTTCCTCGGCATCTGGCTGTACCTGGCCTACACGGGCAACGGTGACAAGCACCAGGGACTGCCGCTGGAGGGCTACCAGCTGGCCATGGCACTGCATCTGCTGGGGACGTTGTACCTGTGTGCCGTGGTGGTACGCGACGTGTTGCTGCCGGAGCGGGACGTCGTACGCAAGGACGGTGACGACGATCCGTCGGGCGGCGTGCTGGACCAAGCACCGGACGTCTTCGTGCTCGGCCGGGCACAGCACCTGCCACGGCACGCCGTGCAGTTCGAGGGAACGCCGCAGGTGCGCTGGGGTGCGGCCCGGAAGTAACCGGGCCGGTAGCGGCGCGTACGGAACAGGCCCGGGGCCGCAGATCTGCTCTGCGGCCCCGGGCCTGTGCTGTTCCGTGCGAGCGACCGCTGCTCAGCGGTCCACGATGCGGTCGTACTGCGTCGTGGTGTGCCGCAGATGCGCCACCAGTTCCTCACCGACGTGGGGCTCGGGGGCGTCGCCCGGCACGAAGAGGATGGAGACCTGCATGTGCGGGGGCTCCGCGAACCACCGCTGCTTGCCCCCCCACACGTACGGCGAGAGGTTGCGGTTGACGGTCGCCAGGCCCGCCCGCGCCACGCCCTTGGCGCGGGGCATCACACCGTGCAGCGCCTTGGGCGACTCCAGGCCCACGCCGTGCGACGTACCGCCGGCCACCACGACCAGGTAACCGTCCGACGCGGCCTTCTGCTGGCGGTAACCGAAGCGGTCGCCCTTGCCGACCCGGGTGACGTCCAGGACCGAGCCGCGGTACTGGGTGGCCTCGTGGTCCCCGAGCCACAGCCGGGTTCCGATCCGCGCGCGGAAGCGCGTCTGCGGGAACTGCTGCTGGAGACGGTGGAGTTCATCGGCCTTGAGGTGACTGACGAACATCGTGTGCAGCGGCAGGTGGGCGGCCCGCAGCCGGTCCATCCAGCCGATGACCTCCTCCACCGCGTCGGAGCCGTCGGTACGGTCCAGCGGCAGGTGGATGGCGAAGCCTTCCAGCCGTACGTCCTCTATGGCCGAGGCCAGCTTCGGCAGGTCCTCGGGCAGCACGCCGTGGCGCTTCATGCTGCTCATGACCTCGATGACCACCCGGGCGCCCACCAGACCGCCCACACCCTCGACCGAGGAGACCGAACGGATGGCTCGGTCCGGCAGCGGAACCGGTTCCTCACCGTGCCGGAAGGGGGTCAGTACGAGCAGGTCACCGCTGAAGTAGTCCTTCATGCGAGCCGCTTCGTACGTCGTCCCCACGGCCAGGAGGTCGGCACCGAGCCGGGTCGTCTCCTCGGCGAGGCGCTCGTGGCCGAAGCCGTAGCCGTTGCCTTTGCAGACCGGGACGAGCCCCGGGAACTGCTGCAGAACGCTCTGCTGGTGTGCCCGCCAGCGCGCGGTGTCGACGTAGAGGGTGAGCGCCATGGCCGGGCCCGGAACCTTTCTCGTGGCTGCGATGCGGTCGAACAGGGAGTGTGACGGTCAGCGACGCGACATGTAGATGTCGAGCGCCTTGTGCAGGAGCTTGTTGAGCGGGAAGTCCCACTCGCCCAGGTACTCGGCTGCCTGCCCACCCGTGCCCACCTTGAACTGGATGAGGCCGAAAAGGGGGTCGTTCTCGTCGAGCGAGTCGCTGATGCCGCGCAGGTCGTAGACGGTGGCGCCGAGCGCGTAGGCGTCGCGCAGCATCCGCCACTGCATGGCGTTGGACGGCCGGACCTCACGGCCGATGTTGTCCGAGGCACCGTAGGAGTACCAGACGTGGCCACCGACGACCAGCATCGTCGCGGCGGAGAGGTTCACGCCGTTGTGCCGGGCGAAGTACAGCCGCATGCGGTTGGGGTCCTCGGTGTTGAGGGCTGCCCACATCCGCTGGAAGTAGCCGAGCGGCCGCGGCCGGAAGTGGTCGCGCACCGCGGTGATCTCGTACAGGCGCTGCCACTCGGCGAGATCCTCGTAGCGGCCCTGGACGACCTCGACGCCGGCCTTCTCGGCCTTCTTGATGTTGCGGCGCCACAGCTGGTTGAAGCCCTTGTGGACATCCTCCAGCGAACGGTTCTCCAGCGGCACCTGGAAGACGTACCGGGGCTGGACGTCACCGAAGCCGGCTCCGCCGTCCTCACCCTGCTGCCAGCCCATCCGGCGCAGCTTGTCGGACACCTCGAAGGCGCGCGGCTCGATGTGGGTGGGCTCGACGTCACGCAGGCGCTTGACGTCCGGGTCCTGGATCCCGGACTTGATCGCGCCGGAGTCCCAGCGCCGGATGATCACCGGCGGGCCCATCTTCACCGAGAAGGCGCCCTGCTGCTTCAGGTGCGCCAGCATCGGCTTGAGCCAATCCTCCAGGTTCGGCGCGAACCAGTTGATGACCGGCCCCTCGGGCAGGTACGCGAGGTACCGCTTGATCTTGGGCAGCTGGCGGTAGAGCACCAGGCCCGCGCCGACCAGCTGACCGGCCTTGTCGAACCAGCCCAGGTTCTCCGAGCGCCATTCGGACTTCACATCGGCCCAGGCCGGCACCTGCATGTGGCTCGCCGAAGGCAGGCTCTGGATGTACGCCAGATGCTGCTCTCGGCTGATGGTCCTCAGGGTCAGGCTCATGCGGGGCGCTCCTCGGCAGGTTTGTCCCCAGGGTCGGGGCTCCGGCTCTCGCGCCGAAGCCTACTGTGACTAGGGAGCGCCCCGTTTGGGCGTAGGGGGGTGGAGCCCCGCCGCCCGGCTAGCCGAGCAGCCCGCCGAAGAGGCCTCCGTGCGCCATGCCGAGGAAGAAGCCGACCGCCGCGGCGCCGAGGCCGATGATCAGCAGGAAGCGCTCGCCGGTGGTGGCGGAGATGAACTGACCCCACGCGCCGGTACCGATGCCGATCAGCCCCGTCCAGGAACTCAGCAGGTGAAGGTGGTGGAAGTGGGCGGTGGCGAAGGCGATCGCGCCGAACACCAGCGTCACGGCGACGAGGGTGTTCTCGACGGGATGGGCCTTGCCGTCGCTGTTCAGAAGAGAGAGGAGGCCGTGCTGCGGCCGGACTGCCTGTGCCATGCGGCACCTCCGAAGACAGGGCGGCGAACTGTAACGCCGCTCACACCCGTTGTGTTCCAGATTGGGGGGGTCAGCGGCCGGATTTCAACCGGAAGCCCGCGGGCGGGTACTCTGTACAGTCTGCGCCCACGTCTGCCCAGGTCTCCTGGCCGGGCCGGGTGCGGAACGCATCATGACCCTCCTGCCACGGAACGACCGTGGCCGCTGAGTCCAAAGGAGGTGGGTTCTACATGCGTCACTACGAGGTGATGGTCATCCTCGACCCCGATCTCGAGGAGCGCGCTGTCTCCCCGCTGATCGAGAACTTCCTCTCCGTCGTCCGTGAGGGCAACGGAAAGGTCGAGAAGGTCGACACCTGGGGCCGTCGTCGTCTCTCGTACGAGATCAACAAGAAGCCCGAGGGCATCTACTCGGTCATCGACCTGCAGGCCGAGCCTGCGGTCGTCAAGGAACTCGACCGTCAGATGAACCTGAACGAGTCGGTCCTCCGGACCAAGGTCCTCCGTCCCGAGACCCACTGACGCATCAGCGTCAGCGGTAACCGGGTTCGAGTAGCAACACCAGCAGCCAGCAGCACACCCGCCGAGAGGTTCCCCTAATGGCAGGCGAGACCGTCATCACGGTCGTCGGCAATCTTGTCGACGACCCCGAGCTGCGCTTCACCCCGTCCGGTGCGGCGGTCGCGAAGTTCCGCGTCGCGTCCACCCCCCGCACCTTCGACCGTCAGACCAATGAGTGGAAGGACGGCGAGAGCCTGTTCCTGACCTGCTCGGTGTGGCGTCAGGCGGCGGAGAACGTCGCCGAGTCCCTTACGCGGGGCACCCGCGTGATCGTGCAGGGCCGCCTGAAGCAGCGGTCGTACGAGGACCGCGAGGGCGTCAAGCGCACGGTCTACGAGCTCGACGTCGACGAGGTCGGCGCCAGCTTGCGCAATGCCACGGCCAAGGTCACCAAGACCTCGGGCCGCGGTGGCCAGGGCGGCGGCTTCGGCGGCGGTCCGCAGGGCGGTGGCCAGGGTGGCGGCGGCTGGGGCGGCGGCCCCGGCGGTGGCCAGCAGGGCGGCGGCGGTGCTCCCGCCGACGACCCGTGGGCGACCGGTGCTCCTGCCGGCGGCGGCCAGCAGGGTGGCGGCGGTGGCTGGGGCGGCGGCTCCGGCGGCGGCTACTCGGACGAGCCGCCCTTCTAGGGCCGACATCCGGCACGTACACGCGCTGTTTCACGTGAAACAGCGCGAGACGGCCGGGGGCCTGAGGGCGTCAGCACAAACTTCTTGAACTCACTGGAGAGAGACAATGGCGAAGCCGCCTGCTCGCAAGCCTAAGAAGAAGGTTTGCGTGTTCTGCAAGGAGAAGATCTCCTACGTCGACTACAAGGACACGAACCTGCTGCGGAAGTTCATCTCCGACCGCGGCAAGATCCGTGCCCGCCGGGTGACCGGCAACTGCACCCAGCACCAGCGTGACGTCGCCACGGCCGTGAAGAACAGCCGTGAGATGGCGCTGCTGCCCTACACCTCCACTGCGCGATAAGGGAAGGGTGACCGACACATGAAGATCATCCTCACCCACGAGGTCTCCGGCCTCGGCACCGCCGGCGACGTCGTCGACGTCCGCGACGGTTACGCCCGTAACTACCTGGTCCCGCGCGGTTTCGCGATCCGCTGGACCAAGGGTGGCGAGAAGGACGTCGAGCAGATCCGCCGCGGTCGCAAGATCCGCGAGATCGCCTCGGTCGAGCAGGCCAACGAGATCAAGGGCCAGCTCGAGGGCGTCAAGGTGAAGCTGGCCGTGCGTGCCGGCGACGCCGGCCGCCTGTTCGGCTCCGTCACCCCGGCCGACGTCGCCTCGGCGATCAAGGCTGCGGGCGGCCCCGACGTGGACAAGCGCCGCGTCGAGCTCGGCTCGCCGATCAAGACCCTGGGCGCGCACCAGGTGTCCGTACGCCTGCACAGCGACGTCGTCGCGAAGCTGGGCGTCGAGGTCGTCGCCGCCTGATAGCAGCGACACCGCAGCACGCGTGAGGGCCGCACTCCGGTAACGGGGTGCGGCCCTCACGCATGCGCACGGGGCTGCTGAGAGTCGCCGGCTCTCAGCCTTCGTCCTCTTCCTGGGCCCGCTCGTACAGATCGGCGACAGCGTCACCGAAGTACGCGGCGTAGGAGATGTCGTCCTCGTCGCCGCCGCCTTGGTGCCCGCCCAGGACGCCGATCACCGTGCCGGTGTGGCTCTTCGGGTCGTAGTCGGCGAGCCAGGGGCTGCCGCTCGTGCCGCCCGCGAAGTCGGTGCACCGGACGCGCATCTGTGTGTCGCTGAACTTCGTGGCGCGGTTGTGGCAGGAGATCGGCGTCTCACTGCTGGTGGGGTAGCCGGTGATCTTGACGTCATTGTCGAAGCCGGGGTCGATGCCGAGGGTGTTGCCGCCCAGCACGTCCTGGATCTGCTTGCCGTCCTTGCTGCCGAGGACGAGGAAGGCGACGTCCATGTCCTCGTCCTGGGACTTGGCCCAGCGTTCGTCGACGACGACCTTCTCGACCTTCCACAGGCCGGTCGGCTCCTTGCCGTCGCGGTAGTCGGGTGCGAAGACGAGGTCGTTGACGGGTTCGCCGGTCTCGACGTCGAAAGCGCAGTGCGCCGCGGTGATCAGCATGTTCCGGCCGGGACTCTGCACGACGCTGGCGGTGCAGAAGTGGTCGCCGGAGTCGTCCTTCTCGAAGAGGGCCCCCACGCGGGCGTTCTGCTCGGTACTGCGCGGGGTGTACGCGCTGCCGTCGTCGGCGGGCGCGGTGGCGGCAGGGTCCTGGTCCTGGGGGTCCTGGCGGGCCTCTCCCGACTTGCCGTGACCGCTTCTGAGCGTGCCGTTGCCACGGCTGCTGGTGTCGGCTTCCTGGGAGGCGTAGCCCACTATGGCGCCTGCCCCGACGACAGTCAGCGTCAGGGGCAGGACGATCTTCCTGGCAAGCGGGCGCACAGGGTCATTATCAGCACGGGGCCATTGTTTCGGGTGGCTTCAACGCGAGGCTCCGGTCACAATCCAGCGGCCCGACCGGGTGCGTGCCCACAATGTCAGCATCCGCACGGTCATCATCAGAGTCATGGCCCACCACAGCGCGGTCAGGCCGCCGCCGATGACCGGCACCAGCAGTGCGGCCGGCGCGAAGAGGGCCAGCGTCACCAGCATCGCCCAGGCCAGGTAGGGACCGTCACCGGCGCCCATCAGCACGCCGTCGAGAACGAAGACGATGCCGGCGACCGGTTGGGTGAGGGCGACGACCAGGAGCGCGGGCAGCAGCGCGTCCTTCACGGCCTGGTCGTCGGTGAACAGTGGCATGAACAGCGGCCGCGAGAGGACGACGAGCAGCCCGAGCACCACGCCGGAGGCGAGGCCCCACTGCACCATGCGGCGGCAGGCGGCCTTGGCGCCCGTCACGTCGTCGGCTCCCAGGTAACGGCCGATGATCGCCTGGCCGGCGATGGCGATGGCGTCCAGGGCGAAGGCCAGCAGGGACCACAGGGTGATGACGATCTGGTGGGCGGCCACCTCGGCGTCCCCGAGGCGGGCGGCCACGGCGGTCGCGATCATGAGGACGGCGCGCAGCGAGAGCGTACGAACGAGCAGCGGCACCCCGGCCTGGGCGCAGGCGCGGATCCCGGCCGCGTCCGGCCGGAGGGAGGCGCCGTGCCGACGGGCGCCCCGCACCACGACGACCAGGTAGACGGCGGCCATACCGCACTGGGCGATGACCGTCCCCCAGGCGGATCCGGCGATGCCGAGTCCGGCGCCGTAGACCAGTCCGATGTTCAGGGCCGCGTTGACGGAGAAGCCGCCGATGGCGACGTACAGCGGTGTCCGGGTGTCCTGGAGGCCGCGCAGTACGCCGGTGGCCGCCAGCACCACGAGCATCGCCGGGATGCCGAGGGCGCTGATGCGCAGGTACGTGATGGCGTACGGGGCGGCGGTGGCCGAGGCACCGAAGATGTCGACGAGCCAGGGTGCGGTGGGCAGGACGGCGGCCAGTACGGCGGCGCCCAGCAGCAGGGCGAGCCAGATACCGTCCATGCCCTGCCGGATGGCGGCCGAGCGGTCACCGGCGCCGACCCGCCGGGCGACGGCGGCGGTGGTGGCGTACGCGAGGAAGACGAAGACCGAGACCGCGGTCGTCAGCAGCGGGGCGGCGACGCCGAGCCCGGCGAGCTGCCGGGTGCCGAGGTGACCGATGACGGCGCTGTCGACCATGACGAAGAGCGGTTCCGCGACGAGCGCTCCGAAGGCGGGCAGGGCGAGCGAGATGATCTCGCGGTCGTGGCGGCGGTCGGTACGCCGCGGCGTCGCGGGAGCCTGTGTCATGCCGCCAATCTAATCTTCCACAGGTAAGTGGCACAACTGCTGAGCAATCATTACTTCGCAGCGCGTGGAGCGTTCTCCTCCACGCCGTTCGGCCCGATCATGAACAGGTTGCCGAAGTTTTTCTCCTGCACAGCCTATGGACGACAAAGTCGCAGGTCAGGTGGCCAGGGGTCGACTGATTGTGTGTTTGTCCACAGCGGTGTCCCCCGTGCCGTGCACAGGATCGGCGGACTTCTCCACAGGAACGGGGCCATCGTCCACATGGCCTGTGGATAACCAGATTGGCGGACGGTCCCGGCGGGCCTACCGTAGTCCGGCGCCTGGCCCCTGATCCGGCCTGAGAACCCATCCGAACTCGACGCGCCGTAACCGGAGCCGGGCGTCTCGATTTGTCAGTGCTGTGCCGTAAGAAAGAGGGGCACAGCAAGGTCCGCGCCGCGGACGGGAGGAGGTGCCGGGGTGAGCATGCCCGAGCCCGTGGAAGACCCCTGGGCTGACGCCGGCCCCAGTGACCGGCTGCCCGCCGCGCGCTCCCGTCGAGGCGAGGGCAAGGGCCGGGGCCGCGACGACCGCCGCGACCGCGGTGGCGACGAGGAGGGTGGCTGGTCCTCCGGCGGCTTCGAGCGCGTACCGCCCCAGGACCTGGACGCCGAGCAGTCCGTGCTCGGCGGCATGCTGCTGTCCAAGGACGCCATCGCGGACGTCGTCGAGGTGCTCAAGGGCCACGACTTCTACCGGCCGGCCCACGAGCTGATCTACCAGGCGATCCTCGACCTGTACGCCAAGGGCGAGCCGGCCGACCCGATCACCATCGCGGCCGAGCTGACCAAGCGTGGCGAGATCGCCCGGGTGGGCGGCGCGTCGTATCTGCACACCCTGGTCCAGTCCGTGCCGACGGCGGCCAACGCCGAGTACTACGCCGAGATCGTCCATGAACGGGCGGTCCTGCGGCGGCTCGTCGAGGCCGGCACCCGCATCACCCAGATGGGATACGCGGCCGACGGCGACGTCGACGAGATCGTCAACAGTGCCCAGGCGGAGATCTACGCCGTCACCGAGCAGCGCACCAGCGAGGACTACCTGCCGCTCGGCGACATCATGGAGGGCGCCCTCGACGAGATCGAGGCGATCGGCTCCCGTCAGGGCCAGATGACCGGCGTACCCACCGGCTTCACCGACCTGGACTCCCTCACCAACGGCCTGCACCCCGGCCAGATGATCGTCATCGCGGCCCGCCCCGCGATGGGTAAGTCCACCCTCGCGCTGGACTTCGCCCGGGCGTGCTCCATCAAGAGCAACCTGCCGAGCGTGATCTTCTCGCTCGAAATGGGCCGCAACGAGATCGCGATGCGTCTGCTGTCCGCCGAGGCGCGGGTGGCCCTGCACCACATGCGGTCCGGCTCGATGACGGACGAGGACTGGACCCGCCTGGCCCGGCGGATGCCGGACGTGTCGGCTGCGCCGCTCTACATCGACGACTCGCCGAACCTGTCGATGATGGAGATCCGCGCGAAGTGCCGCCGCCTCAAGCAGCGCAACGAGCTGAAGCTGGTGGTCATCGACTACCTCCAGCTGATGCAGTCCGGCGGATCCAAGCGCGCCGAGAGCCGTCAGCAGGAGGTCTCGGACATGTCCCGTAACCTCAAACTGCTGGCCAAGGAGCTGGAACTGCCGGTCATCGCGCTCTCGCAGCTGAACCGTGGCCCCGAGCAGCGTACGGACAAGAAACCGATGGTCTCCGACCTGCGTGAGTCCGGCTCCATCGAGCAGGACGCGGACATGGTCATCCTGCTGCACCGCGAGGACGCCTACGAGAAGGAGTCGCCCCGCGCCGGCGAGGCCGACCTGATCGTGGCCAAGCACCGTAACGGCCCGACGGCGACCATCACCGTGGCTTTCCAGGGGCACTACTCCCGTTTTGTGGACATGGCGCAGACCTGACGAGCGGTGTAGCGGCCTGCGGGCGGAGAACCGCAGATGAGGGGTGTCACCCGTTCGGGTGGCACCCCTGTGCTTTTCCCCTGCCTACCTGGTGAAGAAGCTGATGAACTCCTGGGGTGTGGGGTTGTGGGTGACCTCGGAGGCCGCGGCGGCCGTGGCGCTGCGGGGGAACAGGGCCTGCTCGTATGTGGTGAGGGCGGTCTCGATGGCGTCGGGGTGCGCGGCCAGGGCCGTGCCGAGTTCGGCGGCGTCCTGCATGGCCAGGTTGGCGCCCTCGCCGTCAGGGGGGCTGAGGTGGGCGGCGTCCCCGAGCAAGGTCACTCCCGGTATCCGGTCCCAGCGGTGCCCGACCGGCAGGGCGTGGAGGGGGCGCAGGACCGGTGCGGTGTCGATGCCGGTGATCAGGGCGGTGAGTTCCGGTGCCCAGCCGTCGTACTCCTGCGCGATCCGTGCGGCGGCCGCTGCGGTATCGGTGAAGTCGACGGTGGCGAACCAGTCCTGGGGCTTGGCCAGTGTGATGTAGGTGCGCAGGGTGTCGTCCTTCTCCCGGTGTGCCACGAGCCATTTCCCGCGCTCGTCCGGGTCGACCGCCGCGAGCGTCCCGCCGCCGACCGCTTTCGCGGTGGCCGGGTGCCGGGTGTCGGCGTCGTGCAGACAGGTTTCGACGAAGGACCGGCCGACGTATTCGGGGGAGGCGTCGGAGAGCAGCGGCCGGACGCGTGACCAGGCGCCGTCCGCGCCGACCAGGAGGTCCGTGGTGACGGTGGAGCCGTCGGCGAAGGCCACCTCGTGACGCCCCTCACCGAGGGCGCGCACGCCGGCGGTCTTGTGGCCCCACATGACGGTGCCGGTGGGGAGCGCGTCGAGCAGGATCTGCCGCAAGTCGCCGCGCTGTACCTCGGGGCTCGTGCCGGTGCCGTCGTCGGCCTTGCTGAAGAGGACGGTCCCGTTCCGGTCGAGGAGCCGTGTCGCTTGGCGGCCCTCCAGAACGATGCCGCGAAACTCGTCCGTCAAGGCGGCTGCTTCGAGCGCGGGTTGGCCGCTGTGGGCGTGGATGTCGAGCAGCCCGCCCTGTGAACGCGCCGTCGGCGATGGCTCCGCCTCGTAGACCACGGCCGGGATGCCGTGTACGTGCAGGACGCGGGCCAGCACCAGGCCGCCGAGGCCGGCGCCGATGATCGTGACAGGAGTGTGCATGGGACTCCTTGCGTGTCGTACACCTGCCGGGCGGGCCCGGCAGGGTTCCTGAGAGGGAAGCGGATCGCCCGGCCGCGCGGGAAGCGGGTCAGACGACGATGACCCGGCGCCCGCGGGTGTGACCGGCCTGGCTGTCGCTGTGCGCCGCCGCGGCCTCGGCGAGCGTGTACGTCTTCTCGACCGGGATGTGGAGCTTGCCCCGCGCGATGAGGGCGGCGGCCTCGGCGAGCGCGTCCGGCACGCTTCCGGCCACGCCGGAGAAGCGGACGCCGAACTCCGGCGCGCCGAGGTCGGCGATGGAGATGACCTTCTGCGGGTCCCCGGTCAGTTCGACGAGTTCGCGGATCACGCCCGAACCGGCCAGGTCGAGGGCCGCGTCGACGCGGCCGAGCTGCCGCACCCGCTCGGTCCAGCCCTCGCCGTACGTGGTGGCGGTGGCGCCCAGGCTGCGCAGATAGTCCTGGTTCGCGGCCCCGGCCGTGCCGATCACGGTGATGCCGCGGTCGCGGGCGATCTGCAGCACTGCCGAACCGACGCCCCCGGACGCACCGCTGACCAGCAGCGTCTGCCCGGGCCGCACCCCGACCTGGCGGATGATGCGCAGCGCGGTCTCCATCACGGAGGGGTACCCGGCCGCCTCTTCGAACGTCAGGTGCTCGGGCATACGGGCCCAGGCCGACAGCACGGCGAACTCGGCGTAGGTGCTCGTGCCCTCGCCGAAGACGTGGTCGCCGGCCTGGACCCCTTCGACGCCCTCACCGACCTCGTCCACCACTCCGGAGGCGTCCAGCCCGACCCCCGCGGGCAGCTCGATCGGATTGGCCTTCTGGAACTGGCCCTCGCGGATCCGCCAGTCGACGGGGTTCACGCCCGCCGCCCGCACGGCGATACGTATCTGCCCGGGGCCCGCGTGGGACTCCTCGGCGTCGATGAGGTGCAGGACGTCCGGGCCGCCGAATTCGGTGAAGCTCACTTTCTTCATGTCGGGACCGTAGCACTAACAGTTAGCGTTCCGGAACAGTTACAGTCTCGTACCTGATAGCATCAGGGCATGACGGAGCCGTCCGGACGCCGTGAGCGCAAGAAAGCAGCGACGCGCCAGAAGATCGCCGACGCCGCCCTGCGGCTCTTCCTGGAACGCGGGTACGACGAGGTGGGCATCCGTGACGTGGCCGCGGAGGCGGACGTGGCCGTCACCACGCTCTTCTCCCACTTCGCCTCGAAAGAGGCCCTGGTGTTCGAGCAGGACGAAGACTTCGAGCAACGCCTCGTCCAGGCGGTCACCGGCCGGGCGCCCCACGAGCCGCTCATCCCCGCGCTGCGCCGCGAGATCCAGGCCCTGGTGCGGCACTGCACGGCGGAGGCCGCCGCCCCGATCTGGCACATGATCGACGCATCGCCCGCCCTGCGGAAGTACGAGGAGTCGATGCGGCTGCGCCATGCGGAGTCGCTGGCGGCGATCATCGCCGCCGACCCCGGCCTGCCGCAGACCACGACGGCCGCCCGGACGATCGCGCGGTTCGTGATCGACGCCTATTCGCTCGCCCGTGAGGAGGCCGAACCGGAGGCCGCGGTGGACGAGATCTTCCGGATGATCGAGGCGGCCTGGGAGGTCGCCCGCTCCGCGTGACGGGCGTACGGAACTGTTCGTCCCGCCACGCAGGCCGGCTGACGCGGGCTGTCGGGCGTCCGCTGCGTTGAGCAACTCGCATTACGCCCGCGTTGTCAGTGGTGGCTGTGATGCTGCGCCACATGATTCCTCTGACGCTCACTGACATCACGCAGGCGGTCCGATCGAGCTGGGCTGCTGACACCTGTTCGGCCGACGATCTCGCCCGTAGTCCCTGGACCACTGAAAACCCGGCCTGGGGCCACTGCGACATCACGGCTCTCGTCGTGCACGACTTCTTCGGTGGTGAGCTCCTGGTCGGGGAGGTCCACCTAGACGGGGAACAGCACGGTTACCACTGGTGGAACCGGCTTTCCAGCGACATCGAGATCGACCTCACGCACGAGCAGTTCAAGCGTGGTCAGGTGGTGTCCGGCAGCCGGGCCGTTCAGCGGCCTGTGGGTCGGCCACCGCGCCGCGGTGACGAGTACGAGTTGCTGCGCGACCGGGTCTGGCGGACGCTCGGCCGAACGCCCGCACAGGTGAACGGGAGCGCGGCGCCGACGAACCGGCTTTGACCTTCAGGTTGCTTGAAGTCCCACAATCGCGGTCATGGACGAGAGCGATGAACTGCTGGGCATCGGAGCGTTCGGCCGGCGGGTGGGCCTGGCTCCGAGCGCGTTGCGCTTCTACGACGACTGTGGCGTCCTGCGTCCCCTCAAGGTCGACCCGGCGAGCGGCTACCGGTTCTACGGGGCCGAGCAGGAGGGCCGTGCTGTGCTGCTCCGCAGGTTGCGGGAGGCAGGGCTGCCGCTGCTGGATGCCAGGGCCGTACTGGACGGGGGCGAGGCGGAAGCCCGTACGGCCCTGCACATGCATCTGGAGCGGACGCGACGGACGGCGGATGCCGCGCGGGCGTTGATCGAGGAGATGCTGCGAGGGAGCCCGGCGGAGGCTCCGCAGCCGCCGCGGGGATGGGCCGGTGTCGGTGGTGCGGAGCTGGCCAGCGCGGTACGGCAGGTGGGGCCCGCGGTCGCGGACGCCGATACGCGTGCGAAGCACCCGGTGCTCGGCTGTGTGCTGCTCGAACTCGACGACGGCGAGGTGCGGGTGGTGGCCACCGACCGGTACCGGTTGGCGGTCCGGACCCTGCGGGCGACGACG
Source organism: Streptomyces sp. NPDC045470 (assembly GCF_040646595.1). NCBI lineage: Bacteria > Bacillati > Actinomycetota > Actinomycetes > Kitasatosporales > Streptomycetaceae > Streptomyces > Streptomyces sp. NPDC045470. The sequence goes on along the minus strand of NZ_JBEZAN010000008.1, from coordinate 165,468 downwards.
GGTGGCGCTCCGTGCCGGCTACTGATCGAGGCCGGGGAATTGGCGGAGACGGCGGCGTGGGCACTGCGACAGCAGCACATCGACATCAAGGTCGACGGTGATGAAGGGCGCCTGATCGGGGAGGGCGGGGTGAGCCGCGCCTTCGTGGGGGATGCGGGGGAGTTTCCCGATTATCGGGTGGTGCTGGACGGAACAGGAGCCGTCCGACATCGGATCATCGCGGACCGGACGGCGCTCCGTGAGGCTTTTGCCGAGCGGGAGAAGGGCGCTGTGATCACCGTCCGGGCGGGAGCTCAGGAGGTGCTTGTCAGCGGAGGCGGGGACGGGAATGAGGGCGAGGGAGGAGATGGGGGACGGGCGGCGGTCGAGGTGAGTGCGGCCTGTTCGGGTCCGCCGTTGCGTATCGCCTTCGATCCGGCGGTGCTCGTTCCTGCTCTGGAGTCGGGTGTGGGGCCCGATGTGCTGCTGGAGGTTGCTTCCGAGGGCGAGCCGGTGGTTGTGCGCTCCGCTGACCAAGGCAGTTTCACCACCTTGGTCATGCCGGTGCAGGCGCTTGTTTCACGTGAAACGGACTGAAGGGGAGCCGAACGATGGATGCGGGCAATCACGTGGTGCGGCTGTGCGTGCGAGGCATGGAAGCCGAGGCGCGGGGCGAGGACGGCGCAGCGCGCCGGCTATTCCTGGAGGCGTGGGAGGCCGCGAGTGACGATTACGAAGCATGTATTGCCGCTCATTACGTGGCGCGGCACCAAGAGACGCCGGAGGAAACGCTCCGGTGGAACCAGGAGTGCTTGGACCGGGCGGACCGGGTGAGCGACAAACGCGTCAGCGGGTTCTACGCGTCCCTCTACGCGAACATGGCGCGTGCTCACCGGGAGCTGGGTGAGACCGCTGTGGCGCACGAGTACTTTCAGCGCGCCGCGGAGCGGGTGGGGGATGCGCCGGGTGGGGATTACGGGATGTGGAACCGCCTCGCCATCGCTGAGGGGCTGCGAGGGACGGCTGCCGGGTGGGGGGTGGCTGAAGCGGCGGGAGCCCGGAAGGCTGAGGGGGCTGAGGGGGCTGAGGGTTCTGTGAGTGTTGCGGGCGCTACGGGGGCATCGCTGGCGGGCTTGCCGGCCCGGCTCTGTGAGCAGCAGGACCTCAGGACGCTGGGGATGATTCTGCCCGCGTACCTGAGCGATCTCGGCTCCGAGCAGGATCGTGACCGGCTTCGGTCGGTGCTGCACATGGTCCATGCGGCGCGATGGCTCATGGCGGAGGAACAGCGGGCCTCTCGGGGAGACCATCGCGTTGTTGGGCGAGGAGGCCGACGCATCGGTGGGGGTGGAGTCAGCTGTCGGGGTGGGTGAGCTCGCACAGTGGGGGGTGGGGTCCGCCGGGCTGTGAGGTCGAGCCGGCCAGCTCGACCATGGCCTCCTCGGCACGGACCAGTTGGCCGCCCACCTGCTCACGTACGTCCTGGAGTTGGGCGATGCAGGCATCCAGTTCGGCCAGCTTGCGCCGGTAGACCTGGAGCGAGGCGGGGCAGGCGTCGCCTGCTGGGTGGCCGGCGCGCAGGCATTCCACGAAGGGCCGGGTCTCTTCCAGCTCGAAGCCGAAGCGTTGCAGCATCTGGATCTGTCGCAGCAGCCGTAGATCTGCTTCGTCGTAGGTGCGGTGACCGTTGGCCGTGCGCTCGGCGGGGAGCAGCCCGCGCGCTTCGTAGTACCGCAGGGTGCGTGTGGTGGTGCCGGCTCGCTCGGCCAGTTCTCCGATCCGCATGTCTCCCCCGTCCGGGCCCGGCAGGTGCTGTTCCGGGCGCGTGACGACCGTAGCTGTTGACGTCGGCGTCACGTCCAGGGGCTCGGACGGGTTTGACGGTGCGGGTGATGGGATGGGTGCTCCATCCTTGTCCGGACCGTGGTTGTTGAACTGCCGAGGAGTGCCATGAGCGCGGAACCGTCCGATGTGCGCGAGGAATTGGGTCCGGAGGGGGAGCTGAACGGTACGGGAGAGAGCGAGGCGGGGCAGTTCGGGGCCTTGTTGCCGGAGACGAGGCGGGCGCTGTTGCGGCGGCTGGCGGTCGGCCAGGCCGAAGGACGTGCACCGTCGCTGACGGGTGCCGTGATACGGGACGGGAAGGTGGCATGGACCGCGTCTCGTAGTGGCAGTGGCAGTGGCAGTGGCGGCGGCGCAGCCGGTGGTGTGGAGGTGCAGTACCGGATCGGTTCGATCACCAAGACGTTCGTCGCGGTCCTGGTGCTGCGGCTGCGCGACGAAGGGTTGCTCACACTGGACGATCCGCTCGGCAAGCATGTGCCGGGCAGCGCCGCTCCGGAGGTGACGGTCGCCCAGCTCCTCTCGCACAGCTCAGGACTGGCGGCCGAGGCTCGTGGCCCCTGGTGGGAGCGGACGCCCGGCTCCCTGAGGCAGGAGTCCGGAGACCTCTTCGAGGGAGATCCGCGCCGTCTGCCCGCCGGACGGCGGTTCCACTACTCCAACCCGGGATACGCCCTGCTGGGCTCCCTGGTCGAGCGCCTGCGCGGTGGGCAGCCCTGGGATGAGGTACTGCGCCGGGAGGTGTTGGAGCCGCTGGGCATGATCCGTACGACGCTCCGGCCGCAGGTTCCGTATGCCGACGGATGGGCGGTGCATCCCTGGGCGGACGTGTTGCTGCCGGAGCCCGCCCAGGACACCGGTCTGATGAGCCCGGCCGGACAGCTCTGGTCCACGGTCGAGGACCTGGGGCGCTGGGCGGCGTTCCTGGTTCGCGGTGACGACCGGGTGCTCAGCGCCGCCACCCTGGCCGAGATGCGGGCTCCGTCCGTACCGCCGGAGGGCACGGCGTGGGACGGCGGCTTCGGGCTCGGTTTCCAGCTCGTGCGGTGGAACGGACGCCTGCTGTTCGGCCACACCGGATCCATGCCCGGCTTTCTGGCGTCCCTGTGGATCGACGTTGCCGAGGACGTTGCCGGTGTCGTGCTGGCGAACTGCACGTCGGGGCCGGCCGTCAGCGCCGTCGCCGCCGACCTGGCCGGGATCGTCGCGGATCGCGAACCGCGTATCCCCGAGCCGTGGAGCCCGTTGGCCGGGCCGTTGGACGAGGAACTGCTGGCCCTCACAGGGCCGTGGTACTGGGGGGCGCACCCGTACGTACTGCGGTTGGGGGCTGCACGGGCGCTGGAGATTTCGCTGTTGTCGGGCCCTGGAGGCCGTGCTTCGCGGTTCCGTGCGGAGGCGGACGGTACCTGGACCGGGCTGGACGGTTACTTCGCCGGTGAGAGGCTGCGCGTCGTCCGTAGCGAGGACGGCTCGGTCAGCCACCTGGACGTGGGCACCTTCGTCTTCACCCGGGGCCCGTACGAGCCCGCGGGGCCGGTGCCGGGTGGAGTCGACGCGAAGGGCTGGCGCGGCCGCTGACGGTGGCGGGGCGGGACGCGAGCCCGTACGGCAGGGGTGAACGCGCCGGACGTACAGTCGAGCCACATATCAGGAGCCGCCGCACCGCGGCCCGCTACCGATGGAAGGCCACCGTGACTGACGCGACCGCCGTGAACACGACCTCCGACGCCCCGGATCTGCTCGATCTGCCGCCGCTCACCGCCGGACACTTCGCGCGGATCGAGGACAAGGTCGCGGCGCTGATGCGTACCCGGGCCGACGTCGTGGCCATGCAGGGCGAGGCGCTGCTGCCGCTGGAGGCGTGCATCCGTTCCGCCGTGGGCCCCGGCGACACGGCTCTCAACATCGTGACCGGGCCGTACGGTGAGACCTTCGGCGGCTGGCTGCGGTCCTGTGGCGCCGAGGTCGTCACGATCAGCGCCCCGTTCACGGGAGCCGTGCGCCCGGAGCAGGTGGCGGAGGCGCTGCGTGAGCACCCCGCCATCGACTTCGTGAGCCTGGTGCACGCCGAGGCGGCGACCGGTAACACCAACCCGGTCGCCGAGATCGGTGCCGTCGTGCGGGAGCACGGCGCGCTGTTCATGCTCGACGCCGTGGCCTCGGTGGGAGCCGAACCGCTGCGCACCGACGAGTGGGGTGTCGACCTGTGCGTGATCGGCGGGCAGAAGGCACTGGGAGGGCCGGCCGGCGTTTCGGCTGTGTCGGTGAGCCCGCGGGCCTGGGAGCGCATCGCAGCCAACGAACAGGCTCCCCGCCGCTCCTACCTCTCGCTGCTGGACTGGAAGGAGCGGTGGATCGACGGCGGACGTGCCGCGCTGCCGCACGCTCCGGCACAGCTGGAGATGCTCGCTCTGGAGCAGGCCGTGAACCGGGTCGACGCGGAGGGCCTGGACGCTGTCATCACCCGGCACCGGGCGGCTGCGGCGGCGGTACGGGCGGGCGTGCGTGCACTCGGTGCCCTGACCTCGTACGTGCTGCGGGACGAGGACGCGGCCCCGGCGGCCACGACTCTGCGCGTCCCCGCGGACATGGACGCCCGCGACATCGTCTCCGCCGCGTTGGACGCCGCCGACGGCACGGTCGTGGTGCCCGTCCAGGCTGCGGCAGGGGCGCTGGCCAAGGAGATGATCCGGGTGAACCACTACGGGCAGGCGGCAGAGCGGGGCGTGGTGCTGGCGTCCCTTGCGGCGTTGGCGGCGGGCCTGCGGGGACTCGGCGTCACGGTGGACGGTGACGGGGCGGCCGCTGCGGCGGGTGCGGCATGGGATGAGGTCATCGCGGGCTGAGGCTCCGAGTGCTCACCGCGCAGCGCCTTTGACGCGCGGTACCTGGGGTGTCGTTTCACGTGAAACGACACCCCATTTTTTGTCGGGCGGTAGCTGTTTCACGTGAAAACGGGAGCGCTGGGCGAGAGCGATCCTCTCCTCTCCAACAGCCGCCCAGGCGCGTTGAGTTGGGTGCCGTCGAGTGGCCGTGTGTCGGCTGCGTATGGCGTATCCGTGACGGTCGGTGCGGCCGTGGTGAGCCAGTTCCATTTGGCCGTACTCCAGTGGCGGGGTGATGGAGCCGCAATAAGGCTGGATGTTGAAGCCCCGTGCGCTCCCGCTCCCTCGACGGCGGCACGTCACAGGGCCGGGGCCGCCGCGTCGCCCTGCGCGCTCATCGCTCCGTCCGCCGTGACGGCGCGGCTGTTGGTGATCTTGATTTCGGGCCCCTTTAGAATCGGAACGAAAGACCCGGTTGAGTGTGAAGAACACTCGGCCTGGCTGTCGACGGTTCTGAGGAGGGTGGATGGCGACGAGTGGGACGTCCGCACCGGCGCGGGCGGACGCGCGTCGCAACAGGGCGCTGGTGTTGCAGGCGGCCCGAACTGCTTTCGAAGAGCAGGGGTTGGGCGTACCGCTGGGTGAGATCGCGCGGCGCGCCGGTGTCGGTGCCGGTACCGTCTACCGGCATTTCCCGTCCAAGGGCGCCCTGTTCAGGGCCGCAGTCGCCGACCGGGTGCAGCTCTTCACCGACACCGCACGGGACTTGGCGGACGCTGCGGACCCCGTTGCTGTCTTTTTTCGGTTCCTCGCGTCTGTGGTTCGGCTGGCGTCCCGCAACAAAGCGCTGTGCGACGCGCTGGAAGCGGCCGGCGAGGGTGGTTACCAGCCCTCCCCGCAGGTCGAGCGGGACTTCGCCGGGGCTCTGGGTGTCTTGCTCGCACGGGCCCAAGAGGCGGGCGGTGTAAGGAAGGACATCGGCCTCGACGATGTCCTGGCGCTGCTGGTCGGGTGTCTCTCGATGGAGCGGCGACGGGTCTCGTCGGGGGCGCCGCAGGGGCGGATGACGACGTTGATGTGCGACGGGCTGCGGGTCGGTGGAGGCGTGACGAAACTCCCTCGCCAACTGCGGGACCGTAACGAAACTCGGTGCGAGGTGTGTGCAGCCCCTGTTTCGCCCGCGCGTACGGGGCGGCCGGCACGGTTCTGTGGTGGAGCCTGTCGGCAGAAGGCGCATCGGGCCAGGTCGCGGACGGCTCGTACCCGTGACGAGGGTGGGAGCGGCGGCTAAGGAGACGCGGGGAGAAGAGGCATGTGGGGTGAAGGGGGTGCGGGACCGGCGCGGGGGCGCTGCGCGGAATGTGTTACGGCTGAAGGCCGGGTGGCCAAGGTGCCCCGGGCGACCCGGCTGGTCCGGGCGCCCCAGGGCATCCCGGCGTACCGGACGCCCCGAGGCGCCCGGGACGGCGGTAACGCGGGCACCCCGAGGCGGGCCGAGCCGGCGGGAACGCGAGGCGGCGGTCGGGGGAGAACGCGTCGACGCAGGCTGGCGCGAGATCAGAGGTGGAGCTTGAAGCCCAGGTGGGACGCCTCGAAGCCGAGGTGTTCGTAGAAGCGGTGGGCGTCGACGCGTGTCGCGTCGGAGGTGAGCTGGACCAGCCGGCAGCCGAGGGCGCGGGACTCGGAGACCGCCCACTCGATCAGCCGGGTGCCCAGTCCGCTGCCCCGCTCGTCCGCGTGGACGCGTACCGCCTCGATGGTCGAACGGCTGCTGCCGCGTCGTGAAAGCCCGGGTATCACCGTGAGTTGGAGTGTCCCCACCGGGCGGTCGCCGCGTACGGCGACGACCAGGTGCTGGTGGGGATCGGCGGCCAACAGCTTGTACGCCGCGCGGTACGGGGCCAGGTCGTCCGGGCTTTCGCGGGTGGCGCCCAGTGCGTCGTCGGCCAGCATGGCGACGATGGCCGGAATGTCGTCCTCGGTCGCTGGGCGGATCTCGATGTCGCTCATGAGCGGGACCCTACGCACCCCTGCTCAGGCAGGAGTTGCGAGGGTTTCGACCGCGGTCACCAGAGGGGCCAGTTCGGGGCGTTTTGCGGCGTCCTGGAGTGCTTCGCGCAGCGCCGCGTCGTGCGTCGGACGGGCCTCTTCGAGCAGTTGACGCCCTTCGTCGGTGACGTTGGTGTAGATGCCGCGCCGGTCGTCGGGGCACAGGTACCGGGAGAGCAGGTGGCGCTCTTCGAGGCGGGTGACCAGGCGAGTGGTGGCGCTCTGGCTGAGTACGACCGAGTCCGCGACCTGGTGCATCCGCAGGTGGCCGCCCGGGCCGTCGTGCTGCTCGCTGAGCACGTTCAGTACGGAGAACTCCCGGACGCTCAGGTCGTGCCGAGCCTGCAACGCGCGCTCGATGTGCGACTCGATACGGCCGTGCAGGGCGGAGAGGGCGCACCAGCCCTGGGCGAGGGCGGGGGCGGAGCCGGAACCGGCCGGGCAGCCCCGACCGGACGCGGCCACGCCTGCGGCTGCGTCCGCGGCCGGTGGCGCGGACGCGGTCGAGGGGGTGTTCGTGATCGCGGCCGGGTCGGTGGGCGTTTTCGGTGACGCGTCCGTGCGCTCGTCCACCCCAGGTTCCTGGCGGCCGTGCTGCTCGTCCTGTCCCGTCCGCCGCGGGTCCTGCCGCGGCGCCCGCCGGGTCTGCTGCGTCATCGAGGGACCTCCTTACAGGTCGTACGACCCAGGATAGGACACCGGCGAAATAGCCCGCGCTTGTAAGTAGCCAGCGTATGCAATTATTGTCGGCGCTTGTTAAAGCTGCATGCAATCGTTCGAAGGGATCCGTCATGCCGCTCGCTCTCCTGGCGCTGACCATCGGCGCCTTCGGGATCGGGATGACCGAGTTCGCGGTGATGGGGCTGCTGCCCGACGTGGCCGCGGGCTTCGGTGTCTCCATCCCCATGGCCGGATACGCGACCACCCTCTACGCGCTCGGCGTCGTCGTCGGCGCCCCGCTGACGACCGTTCTCGGCACCCGCATCACCCGTAAGCAGATGCTGATGCTGCTGATGGGCCTGTTCGTGGTGGGCAACCTGCTCACTGCCGTGGCGCCGGTGTTCGCGGTCATGCTGGCCGGGCGGATCGTTTCGTCCTTTGCGCACGGCGCGTTCTTCGGCATCGGCTCCCTGGTGGCCGCCGATCTTGTGGCGCCGCACAAGCGGGCCGGCGCCATCTCGATGATGTTCGCCGGACTGACCGTCGCCAACGTCGTGGGCGTACCGTTCGGAACCCTGCTCGCCCAGCAGATCAACTGGCGCGCCACCTTCGTCGCCATCGCGGTCCTGGGCGTGCTCGGCTTCCTCGGTGTCGCCAGGCTGGTACCGGCCCAGCCCGTGAAGGCAGCCGCCCCGATGGGCCAGGAGATCGCCGTCTTCCGCAACCCGCAGGTCGGGCTGGCGATGCTGATGACGGTCCTCGGCTTCGGCGGCGTCTTCGCGGCCGTCACCTACCTCGCCTCGATGATGACCGAGGTCGCCGGCTTCGCACCGTCGTCCGTCGTCTGGCTCACCGCCGTCTTCGGCCTGGGAATGGTCGGCGGCAATCTCGTCTCGGGACGGTTCACCGACCGCCACATGATGCCGATGCTGTACGTGTCGCTGGTCGGGCTCGCGCTCTCACTGGCCGCGTTCAGCTTCGCTGCCCACGACAAGGCCGCCGCGACCGTCACCGTCGCCCTCATCGGTGCCTTCGGATTCGCCACCGTGCCACCGCTGCAGAAGCGGATCATGGATCAGGCGGCCGCCGCCCCCACCCTCGCCTCGGTCGGCAACATCGCGGCCTTCAACCTCGGCAACGCGCTCGCCTCCTGGCTCGGCGGGATCGTCATCGCGGCGGGGCTCGGACTGACCGCGCCGAACTGGGTCGGCGTGGGGATGACCGTCCTGGCGCTGGGCGTCGCGGTCCTCGCGGGAGCGCTGGAGCGCCGGGGCGGCCGCGGTGACCGGAGCGGCGCGGACGAGCGCAGCGACCGAGTCGTCGCTTCGGGGGCCGGTGCCGCGGCCGGAGCCGGGAGCGGGGCGGCGGTCGGCAGTACTGAGGAGGAGGCCGCGGCAGCCGTACGCGGGTAGGGGGCGAGTCCCTCTGACTGGGTCCGAGGCCCCGTACACAGGTGATCGCGCCCGCCCATCCGTGCAGGACCTCAGCGTTACCCGCACACCTAGCCCCATTAGCGCCCATAGCGATACGTACCCGTATATACCCGTACACACACAGGAGCACCCCTCATGAGCACCACCCCCTCCGTCCGCCCGCTCACCACCCACGACGCCGACGCCCTGATGGAGGCAGCTCGCGCTGCCGCCGCTGACCTCGGGGTCCAGGGCAGTGTCAGCGTCCTGGACGCGGGCGGCCACCTGCTCGGCTTCCGGCGCGACGACACCGCCGTGCTGATCTCGGGCGAGACCAGCACACGCAAGGCGTACACCGCGCTGCAGCTGGACGCGCCGACCGCCGATCTCGTCGACGCCGTACGGCCCGACGGGCTCTTCCACACCCTGCCCACCGCGCTCGATCGCCCGCTGCTGTTCATCGCCGGTGGCGTGCCGGTCCACCGGGACGGCCGGCTGATCGGCGCGATCGGCGTCGGCGGTGGTGCACCGGAGCAGGACGACCGCATCGCCCGTACCGCCATCGAGGCGGCGGGCCTCAACTGACAACATCACTCGGGTGCTTGCGTGCCCGTTCGCGGACCTCGGCCGACTGTGCAGCGCGCAGTCGGCCGCCGCGTCGGGTGAGGCCCCAGGGCTTGAGTACGGAGACGGCGGTGACGAAGAGGTACGTGGCCGTCGCCACGGAGGGCGCGGACACCATGCTCAGCCCGGTGTCCGGGGTGCCGGCCACGGCATCGGCCGCGAGCCGGTCGATACCCGGGCGCAAGGAGAAGGCCGTCAGCAGTACGGTCGCCGACGTCAACCAGAATTTGACGACGATCCAGCGGTGGCGGGCCAGCCCCCAGGGCGTACCGAAGGACAGCGCCAACCCGCTGGCCAGTGCGGTCAGCGCCACGGGGAGGATCAGCCAGTCGCTGAAGATCTTCATGGCGCGGTAGGCGGCCACGGTGGCCTCCAGCGACCCGGAGGTGTACCCGGTGATGCTGAGCGTGAGCAGGCCGAGCGTGAGCCCGAGCCAGCCGACGGAGACCGCGACATGGACGACGAGGACGGCGCGGCGCACGGGCCGGCTGAGCTGTTTCATGAGATCCACGGTCGCGCCCGGCGGGCAGCGCGGCATCTGACGGCGGGAGTATCCGGCCGTACGCGCGGTTGAGTAGCGGGGTGTTACGGGAGGGGGCGTGAGCGTCCGCGTTCGCTTCTGCGTCCAGAGCATCGCAGGAGGCCAGTTACTAGCCCAGTGACCGGTGTGACGCACGGGGCGGCGCTCCCCGTGCGCGGCCTCCGTCCGCGCTCCCGTCTACGCTCCCAGGTATGGGGAGACTGCATCTGTTCGACATGGACGGCACGCTGCTCTACGGCTCGGCGGCCTCCGTCGAGATATCCCGGCAACTCGGACTGGACCGGGAGATCGCCGAGCTGGAACGGGCCTTCATCGCCGGCGAGGTGACGCCGGTGCGCTTCGCGGAACTGGCGTGCGAGCTGTGGGCCGAGCTGACCGAGGAACTGGTGACCACGGCCTTCGAGGGCGCTCCGTGGCTGGCCGGCATCCGAGAGGTGTGGGCCGACATCCGGGCGCGGGGGGACCGGTGTGCGGTGATCTCCCTGTCACCGACGTTCTTCGTCGAGCGGCTGACGGCCTGGGGAGCGGATGCCGCGCACGGCTCTCGCTGGCCCGCACTGCCTTTTCGCGAACCGGTGGAACCGGACGGGATACTTTCCGCGTCTGCAAAGGTGAGGATTATGGATGAACTGTGCGCCAAGTTCGGACTGAGCCGGTCCGACTGCGTGGCGTACGGTGATTCCATGTCCGACACCGCCCTGTTCGCGGCCGTTCCCGCTTCCGTGGCGGTGAATGCGGACCACCATGTCAGTGGTCTGGCCTCATACGCATACGACGGCCGTGACCTGCGTGGGGCGTACGAACTCGTCCGGGCCGACGGGTAATTACCGGCTGCCCACGCGGCCGTTCGGTACTTCTTGCTCGGCCGGTAAATCGTGTTCTATGGGGCGGATCACGGAAATCGGTGAGCCCGGAGTAAGTGTTCCCAGTACAGGGGTTGTGGATTCAAGTACTGCGGGTATGGTCTAGTCCGGTTGAGCGGTACGGCCGCTTCCGGCGGCGGGCGATCGTGCGGCGGCACGGTACATGAAGCCCGCCAGCTTAGTGGCAGAGCGGTCCGCCGCGCCCGGACTTCCAGGTGTTTGTCCGGTGCGCCGGGCCCGGGTGGCACGCTGCGGAGAAGGAGTCCGTGCGCGGTGCCGGACGAACGCGAAGTGTGTCCGCTATGGAGGGTGTTGCCGGGACAGCTCTGATCGATTGGGTATTCCGAAGCGGTGCGGGGGAATTGCGGGCACATTCCGAACTGCGGAAGTGCGAAGACGATCGAAAGACGTTCGAGGCGAGGCAGACCATGGACGCTCCGACCACCACGACAGCCGATAACGGCTCTTCTGGCGGCAGCAGTGGCGATTGGGGATGGTTCACTCCGTCGAAGAAGTCCTCCGAAGACCGCCCTGGAGATCACCAGGGGACGACCGACGGTCGGCGCGAGCGCGACGGCGAGAACGCCGCAGAGAACGCCCCGGTGAGCGCCGCGGGCAGCTCCGCGGAGAACGGTTACAGCGGTCACGGCGAAGGCCGGGCTCGTGAGCGGGGCCTCCAGGATGATTACGGGCAGCGGAACGGCGGCGGCGCACGGGAAGGTCTGGCGCCGGAAGGCTGGGCGCCGGAAGATCGCGGGCAGGAAGGCCGCGCGCAGGCAGGAGGAACGGCGGAAGGCCGGGTGCAGGAAGGCCGCGCATCGGGTCGGCACGCTCAGGTCGGTCATGTGCAGGTCAGTCTTGCGCAAGGCGGTGACGTCCGAGGCAAACACGTCCTAGGCGGGCACGCGCAAGGCGGGCACGTGCAGGGCGGTCCCGTACGCGACAGTCGTGCCCAAGGCAGGCATGGCGTACCGGATGACGGAGACGACCAGGGGCGGATACCCAGTCGGCCGGTCAGCTCGATAAGGCCGGTGGGTACGGCGGCGGAGCGCGAGCGGACGCCCGAAGAGCAGGGCGCCGGGGGGAGGGCGCACGAGGGCGTACGGGGCGGGGCTTCGGCCGGGTATGGGGCACCGATTGAGGCTGTAGCCGGTTCTCCGTCCCCCTCCCCTTCCCCCCTTCCCCCCGCCCACCCACCCGCCTCCACCACCGACTTCGCTCACACGCCGGCCTCCATGCCCAGGCCCAGCTCCATACCTGGGCCCGACGTCAAGTCCGGGCTCAGCACAGCAGCCGTGCCCAACTCCACGCCCGGACCCAACTCCAGGCCTGGGCCCGACGCCGTACCCGTGCCCAACTCCACGCCTGGGCCCAGCTCCTCGCCCGGCCCCGACGCCGCTCCCAGGCCCAGCTGGGCATCCGAGCCCAGCTCGGCGCCCAGGTCCGACTCCGCCCACGTCCCTGCCGCCACCCCCGGGGCCGGCGCCACCCTCGGGGCCGGCGCCACCCCGGAGACAGGTACCGACCCTGGGCCCAGCTCCCCGCACAGGGCTGGCTTCGCCCCCGCCCCCGGAGCTGCATCCACCCACGACCCGGGCGCCGGTATGGCTGCGTCGGCGACTGGCGCGTACGCCACCTCCCATGAGGCCGCCGCGTCGGTAGGCGGGACCGGCGGGCGTGCAGGTGAGGCGTTCGGCTCCGTGCCCGGGGCCGGCTCGACGCCAGGCTCGGCCAGTGCCGCGTCCACCGGTGCGCGTCCGTCCGCTGCCGTCTCCCCCGACGCGATGCTCATCCGGCGGACCCTGGACGAGATCGGACCTGTGGCGGACAAGGTCACCTCGTACTTCTACGCGTTGCTCTTCGTGCACCACCCCGACCTGCGCGCGCTCTTTCCGGCCGCGATGGACGCCCAACGTGACCGGCTGTTCAAGGCGTTGCTCACCTCCGTCAAGAACGTCGACGACACGGACTACCTCACCGAGTACCTCTCACACCTCGGACGCGGGCACCGTAAGTACGGCACGCTGCCCGAGCACTACCCGGCCGTCGGCGAATGTCTGCTCAGCGCGCTCGCCCGGCACGCCCCCGGCACCTGGAACCCGGAGGCCGAAGCCGCGTGGGTACGGGCGTACACCACGATTTCGCAGGTCATGATCGACGCTGCCGCCGAGGACGAGGCGGTGGCCCCTGCCTGGTGGAAGGCCGAGGTCGTCTCGCACGAGCTGCGTACGCCCGACATCGCTGTCGTCACCGTCCGGCCCGACCAGCCCTACCCCTTTCTGGCCGGTCAGTACGCCAGTGTGGAAACCCCCTGGTGGCCGCGCGTTTGGCGGCACTACTCCTTCGCCGCGGCGCCCCGCTCCGACGGCCTGCTCTCCTTCCATGTGAAAGCCGTACCGGCCGGCTGGGTGTCCAACGCCATGGTCCATCGCGCCCGCCCCGGCGATGTCATCCGGCTCGGTTCCCCATCCGGTTCCATGACCGTAGACCACACCACTGACAACGGGCTGTTGTGTCTGGGCGGCGGCACGGGCATCGCACCGATCAAGGCCCTGGTCGAGGATGTGGCCGAACGTGGCCACCGGCGTCCGATGGAGGTCTTCTACGGCGCTCGCAGCGGCCACGACCTGTACGACCTCGACACCATGCTGCGGCTGGAACAGCGCCACCCCTGGCTGTCCGTACGCCCGGTCGTCGCCACCGGACGCCCCGACGGCCCGGCCAACAGTCTCAGCGGCCAACTCCCCGACGCTGTGCGTCAGTACGGGCCGTGGAGGGAATATGACGCCTACTTGTCCGGGCCGCCCGGAATGATACGCAACGGCGTGGACGCATTGGTGGGGGTCGGCATTCCCTCCGACCGCATACGGCACGACTCCGTGGACGAGCTGGTCGCGGCGGGAGATTGAGCATTGACGACACATGGTGATCACGGCTTGGCAGTACAGGGTGGGAACGGTTTGACGGCTTACGGCGACCTCGGCGCGACCGGGGGCCCTGGCGCGTACGGGCTGGTGGGGCCGGGTGGGAGCCCTGGCGGCCGGCCCGGGACGGACGCGCGGGAGGCGCGTCCGGGCAGCGACGGTGAGCATCTGGTGCAGCAGCGACTGGGGACGACCGAACGCGCCGACCGGTTCTACGACGACCAGGTGCTCGACCATCTGAACGAGCGGATGCGGGAGTTCGTGGGCCGTCAGGAGATGTTCTTCCTGGCGACGGCCGATCGGCACGGGGAGTGCGATTCCACGTTCCGGGCCGGGCCGCCCGGGTTCCTCCAGGTCCTGGACGAGCGGACGCTCGCGTACCCGGAATACCGCGGGAACGGTGTCATGGCCTCCGTCGGGAACCTGTCCGAGAACCCGCATCTCGGCATCCTGATGATCGACTTCACGCGCGACCGCATCGGGCTGCACGTCAACGGGCGGGCCCGGGTGGTCATGGACGACGAGATGCGGGCGCGGCACCCCTACCTGCCCACCGACCCGGTGCCCGGCCGACGGGCCCAGTTGTGGGTGGAGGTCGCGGTTGAGGAAACGTATATCCACTGCGCCAAGCACATCCCGCACCTGCAGAAGGTGCCCCGGCAGGCCGGTGGCTCGCGTGCCTGGGGCACGGATGACGCCAAGCGCAAGGGCGGCGACTACTTCGGAGCGGCGGCGGAGGCGGCTGCCCGCCGGGAGGAGGGGGCGTGTCGGGAGGAAGGGGCAGGGCGGCAGGAGTGGCCGTGCCGGGAGGAAGGGACGCGTCGGGAGGACGGGGCGTCTCGCGGGGGTGGGGCGGTTCGCCCATCGGTGGCTGACCCGCGATCGGCAGCGGGCTCCTCAGCGGGCGCCGTCGTACGACCGGACGTCGTCTCTCGCCCGGACGTCGATGCCCGCCGAGAACTGGAGGCGGCGGCCCGACAGCCGGTCTCGCAGCCGCAGCCAGGTCCGAAGCCTGCCCCCGGCCCGGAGCCTGCCCCCGGCCCAGGTACTGCCCCTGGGTCGCGGTCTTCCCCCGGCGCGGAACCAGTCTCCGGCGGGGAACCAGCCCCGAGCGCGGAACCAGTCCCCCGCGCGGAACCCACCCCCAGCGCGGAACCCCTTCTCGGCGCGGAACCCGCCCTCAGCCTGGAGCCGGCCCGAGAGGCACGGGGAGTTCGGAGAGCCCAGGGCATTCAGGAAGCGCAGGGAGTTCAGCAGGTCCGGGAACAAGTGGAGCGCGAGGTCGAGCAGGTGCTCGCCCGTGCCCGGCTGCGGTCGCCTGTGGTTGCCGAAGGGGAGGGTTTCCGGGGCTGGTTCGGGTAGGGCGCGGGCGAAGGGTGAAAGGCCGGTGGAGGGCTCGCGGGAGCGGCCGGGCTGCGCCGTCCGCAGGCGCGGGCTGCCTCACGTCACCCGAGGTCCGGCGCGTGCATCGCCCGTACGCCCTCGATGTTGCCGTCGAGGTAGTGGCGCAGGGACAGCGGCACGACCTCGGCCGAGGCGATGCCCACCCGGGTGAACGGCACCCGCACGACCTCGTACTGGCCGCAGGGTTCCTCCACCTCCGGCCCGTGCCGCAGCGAGAGGTCCATCGACTCCAGGCGGCAGACGAAGAAGTGCTGCACCTTCACCCCGTCCACCCCGCCGTCGCTGATGTGCTCGACGGTGTCGACGAAGACCGGGACGACGTCGGTGATCTTGGCGCCCAGCTCCTCGTGGAGTTCGCGGTGCAGGGCGTCCACGACCGTGGCGTCCTCCGGCTCGACCCCGCCGCCGGGAGTGATCCAGTACGGGGCCCGGCCGGGCTTGGTGCGCTTGATCAGAACGATGTCGGCACCGTCGAGCAGGATCGCGCGGGCGGTGCGTTTGACGACTGGCCGTACGGTCATACGGGACAGATGCCGCAGCCGGGGCTCCGTGAAACCACCGTCCCACCAGTCCGCCGAGACGCGCGCCCAGCCGCGAAGCGGACATTCCGGATGGTTGAGGACCCTCGGGACTCTCCTCCCTCGGGGCCTTCGCCGAGCGCACTGCCGCCTGGCCGCCCCCCCCACCTGGCCGTCTCCCCGTCTGGCCACCTCCCCGCCCCTCTTCCTGCCCCGCCCAATCCCCTCATGCCCCACCGCCGCCCGCCCCGCCCCCGGCGCGAACACCGCCGCCTCACCAGTCCGCTGCCGCCCGGAGCAGCCACTCATGCGTACGGGCGATGTGCGGCAGCGCCAGCGTCCCGGCCCGGGTGGCCAGGAAGTACGTACGCAGAGGCGGTACCGGAGGATCGAGCAGGGCGACGGCCTCGCCGCTGTCCAGCGCCTCCGTGCACAGGTAGCGCGGCAGTACCGCCAAGCCGGCGCCCGCCGTGACGCACGCCAGCACCGCCCGTAAGTCGGAGGCGATGACGGCCGCCGAGGCCGCGGGGGGCGTCTCGAAGACCGCTGACCAGTATCGGGAGATCAGCGGGAGGCTCTCGTGGACCTCGACGAGCGGTACGGGGTCGAGTGCGTGCACGCCCTTCGCCTGGACGACCGAGGGGCCGCCGAGCCGGTCCGCCCACCGTGGGGCCGCTATCAGGACGTGCTCCTCGTCGCACAGCGGCGTGGCGGTGAGCAGGGCGCCACGCGGCCGGGTGGTCGTGATCGCGAGGTCGTGGTGGCCGTCGGCCAGGCCGGCCAGCAGCTCGTCCGCGGGGCCGAAGGCGGTCCGTACGCAGAGGCCCTGGTCTATGAGCGGCGCCAAGGCCGGTAACGCGCGCTGGGAGGTGAACTCCGGTGGACCCGCGAGGTGCAGGGTGCGGATGGCGGACTCCTCGTCGAGTCCGGCTTCGGTGATCTCGGTGAGCGCGTCCAGGTGGGGCGCCACCTTGTGGGCGAGCTCGTCGCCGACGGTGGTGGGGGTCACCCCGCGGGCCTTGCGGAGGAAGAGCGGTCGGCCCAACTGCCGCTCCAGGCTGCGTATCTGGCTGGTCACGGCGGGCTGGGAGAGCCCCAGTAGAGCGGCGGCCCGGGTGAAGGATCCCGCTCGGTGCACCGTGACGAACGTGCGTAATAAAGCGAGGTCCATCCGTACCTCCCTCCACTCCCGTCGAGTCGGCGACCGCCAACTATAAATTTGTCGATAGGGCTGTGTCGCCAGCGTGATTGGACACTGACGCTGAGTCAACTAGCCTTGTCTGCGCGGTTCGAAATGATGCGAACCGGGGCTGGCAGGGTGCCGAGGGGGGATACCCTGCCAGCCCGCTGCGCGTAGCGGCACGGGTACGGGCCGGTGACACCTGCTGCCGCACCGGTCGCCCCCTCCCCCCACCGTCCGCCGCCTCCCGCTGTGGCTAGGACGGCCGCTGGAACGCCGTGTCCAGTGCTCTCGTCACGTCCGCGATCAGGTCCGCCGGCTCCTCGACCCCGACCGAGAAGCGGATGAAACCTTCCGGCACCGCGTCGCCGCCCCACCGTCCGCGTCGCTCGGCGGTGGACCGCACGCTGCCGAAGCTGGTGGCGTCGTCCACCAGCGTCAGCGCCGCCAGGAAGCGTTCGGCGTGGGCGCGGTCGGGCAGCGTGAAGGAGACGATGTTGCCGAAGCGGCCCTCGCGCATCTGCCGTACGGCGATCTCGTGCGCGGGGTCGGACGGCAGCCCGGGATGCCGCAGCCCCGTCACCTCGGGCCGCTCCCGGAGCGCCGCCGCGAGCGCGAGCGCCCCGGCGGACTGCTGCCGCACACGCAGGGCGAGCGTGGCGAGCGACCGGTGGGCCAGCCACGCCTCCATCGGGCCGGGAATCGCGCCGACGGTTTTGCGCCACATCCGTACGGAGTCGGCGAGCGCCGCGTCGCGGGTCGCCACGTAACCGAGAAGTACGTCGCCGTGGCCGGTCAGCGCCTTGGTGCCGCTGGCCACGGAGAAGTCGGCGCCGAGGTCCAGGGGGCGCTGGCCGAGTGGCGTGGCCAGGGTGTTGTCGACGGCGACCAGGGCGCCGCGCGCGTGCGCGGCTTCCGCCAGGCGCCGGATGTCGCAGACGTCCAGGCCGGGGTTGGACGGCGTCTCGATCCACAGCAGCCGGGCGCCGTCGAGCGCGTCGAGTTGCGCGTCACCGGGGGTGGGGGCCGTACGCACCTCGACGCCGTAGCTCTCCAGGCGCTCGCGGACGGCGGGCAGCAACTGGTAGCCGTCGTTCGGGAGGACGACCGTGTCGCCGCTGCGCAGACAGGAGAAGAGGACCGCCGATATGGCGGCCATCCCGGAGGCGAAGGTCACGGTCTGCGCGGGCTCGTCCGGGGACTCCAGGTCGCCGATGGCCGATTCCAGCCGGGTCCAGGTGGGGTTGGCATCGCGGCCGTACGTATACGGGCCGGTGGCATCGCCGGGCAGGTGGTAGTGCGCGGCGAAGACCGGGCCGGGCAGGGACGGCTCGTACGCCTCGGCCGCCGGGAGCCCGGCCCGTACGGCCCGTGTGCTGTCACCTGTCATGCGGGGTTCTCCTCGGTGGAGGTGGGGAGGGGCGGGGAGCGGGCGTGGACCTGGCTGGGCCCGGGGGGGCTGGGCCCGGGCCTGGGGTCTGGGCATGGACGTGTGCCTGGGGCCTATGCCGTGACGGAACCGGACCGGAGCCGTCAGGCGACCGACGGTTCCCCAGCGGGCGACCGCTCCCGCCCCACAGACGACCGAACCTCGCCCGCAGACGACCGAACCTCGCCCGCAGACGACCGAACCTCGCCCGCAGACGACCGGAAGCCGACGGGCTGCCCTTCGGCCAGAGCCCCCTCCCCTTCGAGGGCGGCCCGTACCGCCGCCAGCAGTCCGTCACAGGCGGCCTCGACCATCTCCAGGCACTCCTCGAACCCTGCCATACCTCCGTAATACGGGTCGGGAACGTCCAGATCGTGGGAGCGAGCCCCCGTAGGAGCCTCACCGGAGGACAGCGTTCCGTCCGGACGTATGGCCCCTCCGGGCGACACCGCGGCGTCGTACGAGCGCAGCAGCCGCACCTTGGCCGCGTCCCGCGCGGTGGGTGCCAGCCGCCGCAGCGCGCGCAGATGACCTTCGTCCAGCGCGATCACCAGGTCCAGCGTCGTGAACCACTCGGCCCGGAACTGCCGGGCCGAGTGGTCCTCCTCGTAGCCGGCGGCACGGAGGACGGCGACGGTCCGGGGGTCGGCCCCGTCGCCCTCGTGCCAGCCGCCCGTACCGGCACTGTCGACGACGACCGACTCGTCGAGGCCGTTCTCCTCGACGCGGGTCCGGAAGACGGCCTCGGCCATCGGCGAGCGGCAGATGTTGCCGGTGCAGACGAAACAGACGCGGTACGGGGCGGCAGTCCGGGGGTGCGCCGGAGGCGGTGTCGGAGTACGCACGGTTCAGTCCCTGTCGTCGGGCAGCACCATGTGCATCGCCCAGGAGACGATCGAGATGATCACGCCGCCCAGTACGGCGGTCCAGAAGCCCTGGACGTGGAAGGCGAGGTCGAACTTCTCCGCCAGCCACGAGGTCAGCAGCAGCATCAACGCGTTGATCACGAGCGTGATGAGGCCGAGGGTGAGGATGAAGAGGGGCAGCGACAGCAGCTTCACCACGGGTTTGACGACGAAATTCACCACACCGAAGATCAGCGCGACCAGCAGCAGCGTCAGCGTCTTGCGCCCGGTGCTCTCTCCGGTCAGTGTGATGTCCTTCAGCAGCCAGATGGCCACGGCAAGCGCCGCGGCATTGGCGATCGTCTTGACCACGAAATTCTTCATGGTGAGATCGTCGCAGACGATACGGACACTCCGAGGGGTACCAACGGCATGAAGGCTTTCAGGCTCGACGAACTGGAGGCGGAGCGGGCCGCCAACGACGGCGCGTATCTGCAGTTCCTGCGGGAACGGAACATGTCGGTCGGGCTCTACGCCCTCGACGCGGGCAGCACCGACCCGCAGCTCCCGCACCAACAGGACGAGGTGTACCTGGTCGTCAGCGGGCGGGCGGCGATCACCGTAGGCATGGAGACGACCTCGGTGGCGCGCGGCAGCGTGGTGTACGTCCCCGCCGGGGTGCCGCACAAGTTCCACCACATCAGCGAGGACCTGCGGGTCATGGTGGTCTTCTCTCCGCCCGAAAGCTGAGGCGTGCGCCCCCGGACCCGTAGGGGACGGTTCAGGGGAGGGCCGGGGCCGCGCGGCCCCCGTTCCGTCCCGCGCCGTCCTAGCATCGGTGGTGCAGGGGGGAACAGGGCATCGGGCCCCCGGGGCCGGGGCACCGGCCGGGCACGTGACACGGACGCGGGACGTCGAACAGGACCGCGGGCCGGGGACCGGGGACCGCACATCGCGGTCCGTGGGCCCACGTGATCAAGGCGCACCACAGACAGACGACAGCACACGCGAAGAAGACGCAGAAAGCAGGGCAGAGCAATGGCCGGCAAGGGGACGTTCGCAGGACTTCCGTGGTGGGTGACATGGGTCGCGGTGCCCGTCGTCCTCCTGGTGGTGTTCGGCAGCCTGATCGCCAGCGCGGTCGGCTTCCTGATCGGCCTGCTCTTCAAGGTCCTGGTAGCGGTGGCGCTGATCGCCGGAGTCGTCTACCTGGCGCGCAGGCTCAAGGGCTCCTCGTCCTCCTCGTCGCGGAGCGACTGGTGACCGAGCGGTACGCAGGGAGCCGGGCCCGATCCTGCTGATCGCGCCCCTTCCTCCCTCCTCCTGATCCCGCCCGGTTCTGCCGGCCCTCCGCTACGTCGGATCAGACCCGCTGGTCCTGAACCGCTGGCCATGGCCGGTTGGTGCTGGCCAACTGGTCCGGCCAACTGGCCCCGTTCCGCTCATAGCGCCCCGCTCATCGCGCCTGGCTCGCCCCGCTCCGAAAAGGGAGCGGGGCGTTCCCTATTGCGCCGGGGTGCGGCTGCTCCTGTGCCGGTGGTCCGGCCGCCCCCGCGCCGGTGGAGCGGCAGTACCGGGCCGGTCGGCGGGCCGACTCGCGTGCCGATCCCCTGGCCTGTCCCTCACCGCCCTCCTCACCGCTCTCCTCACTGATCTCCTCGCCGATCTGAACGCCGATCCGCACCCGATCTCCGCGCCATATCCCTCTGCCGCCCGGACCGGCCAAGTTAGAGTGCGGTTCGCAGGCGTCTTCCGGATGGTGACGTTCCGGAAAATACCGAGTGAGGCAGGACCGGTCCGGGCGTCGACGAGGGCCCCTGGGAGACGCGGGCGGAGCGGGAGCGGCTCCCGCCACCGGGGCCGTGCCGCCCCGGCGACCCGACCAGGGGGGTTGGCGTTGGCAACGGTGAACGGTGAATCCGTTTCGCACCCCACGTTGATCGGCTCGGTGCAGCGGGCGCTGCGCCTGCTGGAGGCGGTGGGCGCGCACTCCGCCGGTGCGCCGGCCAAACAGCTGGCCAGGGAGGCGGGGTTGCCGCTTCCGACGACGTACCACCTGCTGCGGACCCTGACGCACGAGGGCTATCTGCGCCGTGAGAACGGAGTGTTCGTCTACGGGGAGGCCGCCGGCTCCATCGGGAGGGCGGGCGCCGAGCGGTGCCGCCGTGCCGAGCTGGGGGACACGCTGGCCGTCCTGGGCGAACGGATCGGCGCCGCGGCCTACTTCGCGGTCTACCGGGAGGGTGAGGTGGAGGTCGTGGCAGCCACCGAGGACCCGCAACGGCCGCCGGTCGAGGAGTGGGTGGACTTCCGTACCACCGCGCACGCACATGCGATCGGGCAATGTTTGCTCGCACAACTCGACGAACGGTCCAGGAAGGACCACCTGGCCCGGTACCCGGTGCAGTCGCTCACGCCCTACTCGGTGCGGTGCGAGGGCGATCTGCTGCACCGCCTGGACGCGGTGCGCCGCGCCCAAGTCGCCTATGAGCAACAGGAATATGCCTTGGGCACAGTATGCTCGGCGATTCCGATCCAGGTGGGTTCGGCGGCCGCGACCGTGGCGATTTCTCTTCCCGCGAGCGACGCTCAGCGCCTACACTGCGTCACCGAACGACTACGCAGAATGGTGGAGGCGACGTTAACAACACTCGCTTTCTCTATCAGTATCTGAAAAATCACTCCTTGTGATCCGCTTGCACGTGACAGACGATGGCGTCAATGGGGCCAAGAAGGACGATTCCTGGCCATCTCCGACCAAGTCCGGGGCAGAGGTTGATGACCGACACAGTTCAGGCAGAAGTGATCATGAGCTTCCTCGTGTCCGAGGAGCTCGCCTTCCGTATCCCGGTGGAGCTGTACTTCGACCGCGCGGACCCCTATGCGGTCAGCTTCACCTTCGACCTTCCCGGCGATGTGCCTGTGACCTGGGCCTTCAGTCGGGAGCTGCTGCTGGACGGACTGAGCAAGCCGTCCGGTGAGGGTGACGTACGTATCGAGCCGTCCTCCTCCGAGCACCTCAGCGATGTCTTCATCAGCCTCCAGGTGGCCGATGAACGGGCGCTGTTCCGTGCCGGCGCTCCGCCGCTGGTGGCCTTCCTCGACCGTACGGACCGACTCGTACCGATCGGGGAGGAAGAGGTGTGCGACACGCTCGACTCGACACTGGACCGCATTCTTTCGGAGGCGCAGAAGGCGGGGTGAGCGGGCCGCCGCTGCCGGCTCGTTGCCGGAACCCGGTCGGCCCGGGCCGGGTGGCCCGGCCGCCGGTTCAGTGTGCGCGCCGCCGCCTGCCGCTGCCGGCGCCCCGACCCGCGCGTCGTCCCGCACTTCGCCCCGTGCTCGGCCTCGTACCCCGCCCTGGACCTCGGCGGGTGCCCCGGCCCGGCTCCAGGCCCGTCTCCCGGTCCGCGGAGACGACCAGCGCGGCCAGCAGGGTGGTCAGCGGTACGGACGCGACCAGGCCGATGCTGCCCACCAGTGTGCGTACGACTTCCTCGGCGACCACCTCACTCGTGGCGACCGTACCGACACTGCTCTGTGCGATCGTGAACAGCAACAGCAGTGGCAGTGCCGCGCCCGCGTAGGCGAGGACGAGCGTGTTGACGACGGACGCGATGTGATCGCGGCCGATGCGCATCGCCGACGTGTAGAGCCTGCGCCAGCCTGCCGACGGGTCGGCCTCCTTCAGCTCCCAGACCGCGGCGGTCTGGGTGACCGTCACGTCGTCGAGCACACCCAGAGACCCGATGATGATGCCTGCCAGCAGCAGACCGCGGACCTCGATGTCGGGGTAGAGGCCGTGCACCAGCCCGGTCTGGTCGTCGGTGTTGCCGGTCAGCAGGGCCCACCCGATGAAGAGGGAGCCGAGCAGGCCGATCAGCAGCAGCGAGGCCAGCGTGCCCAGTACGGCGACGGACGTACGTGCGGTCAGGCCGTGGCACAGGTAGAGGGCGACCAGCATGATCGCGCTGCCCCCGACGACGGCGACCACCAGGGGATTCGATCCCTGGAGGATGGCAGGGAGGATGAACAGCGTCAGCACCAGGAAGCTCACGACGAGCGCGACCAGCGCGAGAGCCCCGCGAAGCCGCCCGACCACGACGACCGCCGCGGCGAAGAGGGCGGCGAGCACCCACATCGGGAAGGTTCGGTCCACATCGGTGACCGAATACTGCAAGTCTTTGGGCGCTTTGGGTGCGTACGCGACCACGACACCTTGCCCGGCCTTGTAGTGCCGCGTGGCGTCGGGCGTCACGATCGACTCGAACCGCCGGCCCGTGTCCTTCCCGGTGGTCACCTCGACGATGGCCCGCTCGCAGTGCTTGGCCTGCTGGGGGCCGGTGGGGGAGGACGGTTGCTGCTGCGAAGGCTGCTGTTGCTGCTGGGCATGGACGTCCGCACAGTTCACTTCCTCGACCTTCACCACCTTCGCCTTCTCGGTGGGCTGGTCGAAGCCGACACCGGACGGCTTGTGGCCGGGTGCGCCGCCCGGCCACAGCACGACCAGTCCGACCAGGACCGCGGCGGTGAACGGGATGAGCACCGCCGCGATGACTTTGCGGAGGTGGCGCGAGACGGGGGCCGCGGGGCCGTGGCTGTGCCCGTGCCCATGACTGTGCCCGTGCCCTTGGCCGGGGCCAGGCTCGTGTTCGGCTCCGGTCCTGGCTCCGGCCCCGGCTGCGGGCACGGGCCCGGACCCGTGCGACGGACCGGAAGCGTGGTCGTGCGCGGAGTGCGAAGGCTCGTTGCTGGTCACCGCCCGATCATCGCAAGAACTGGCAGGGCCCCCTGTTCACCGCGCCACACCGGCCGCTACCGTGGTGGCACCTTTGCAATCGCGGGAGCTCGGAGCACCGGGCTGAGAGGGCGCTGACCCCCGTACGGAACGTCCGGCCGAAGCCGGGAACGCCGTCACGGACATCGCTGCGTCGACCGCCGAACCTGTTACCGGGTAATGCCGGCGTAGGGAGTGGGTCTTCATGACTCTGCAGGATGCACGCACGCCCGAAAACGGCCAGAACTCCGCCACGGAGATCGGCTGGCACAAGGGCTACCTCACCGGATCGCGCCCCGACCTCCGGGTTCCGGTCCGGCGTGTGCACCTCACCAACGGCAAGGACGTGACGCTCTACGACACGTCAGGGCCGTACACCGACCCCAACATCGAAAACGACGTCCGCCGCGGCCTGGCGCCGCTGCGGGAGAACTGGATCATCAGCCGCGGCGACACCGAGGAGTACGCGGGGCGGCCGCCCCGGCCCGAGGACGACGGCCTCAAGCACACCTCGCCGCGCGGCGGCCTGAAGAACCTCGACGCGGTCTTCCCCGGCCGCCCCCGGCAGCCGCGCCGGGGCCGGGGCGGCGCCGCGGTCACCCAGCTCGCGTACGCGCGGCGGGGCGAGGTCACGGCGGAGATGGAGTACGTGGCGATCCGCGAGAACGTCTCCCCCGAGTTCGTACGGGACGAGATCGCGGCCGGCCGGGCGGTCCTGCCCGCCAACGTCAACCACCCGGAGATCGAGCCGATGATCATCGGCAAGAACTTCCTGGTGAAGGTCAACGCGAACATCGGCAACTCCGCCGTCACCTCCTCCATCGAGGAGGAGGTGGAGAAGATGACCTGGGCGACCCGCTGGGGCGCCGACACGGTCATGGACCTGTCCACCGGCCGCAACATCCACACCACCCGCGAATGGGTGCTGCGCAACTCCCCCGTGCCCATCGGCACCGTCCCCCTCTACCAGGCACTGGAGAAGGTGGACGGCAAGGCCGAGGAACTGTCCTGGGAGATCTACAAGGACACGGTCGTCGAACAGGCCGAACAGGGCGTGGACTACATGACCGTCCACGCGGGTGTCCTGCTGCGGTACGTGCCCCTGACGGCCCGCCGCAAGACCGGCATCGTCTCGCGCGGTGGTTCGATCATGGCGGCGTGGTGCCTCGCGCACCACAAGGAATCGTTCCTCTACACCCATTTCGAAGAACTCTGCGAGATCCTCGCCTCCTACGACGTCACGTACTCCCTCGGCGACGGTCTGCGCCCCGGGTCCATCGCGGACGCCAACGACGAGGCGCAGTTCGCGGAGTTGCGGACGCTCGGCGAGCTGAACTCGATCGCCAAGCGGCACGGCGTACAGACGATGATCGAGGGCCCGGGACACGTCCCGATGCACAAGATCAAGGAGAACATCGACCTCCAGCAGGAGATCTGCGAAGAGGCCCCGTTCTACACGCTCGGCCCGCTGACCACGGACATCGCGCCCGCGTACGACCACATCACCTCCGGGATCGGCGCGGCGATGATCGCCTGGTGGGGCACGGCGATGCTCTGCTACGTCACGCCGAAGGAGCACCTGGGCCTGCCGGACCGGGACGACGTGAAGACCGGTGTCATCACGTACAAGATCGCGGCCCATGCGGCGGACCTGGCCAAGGGCCACCCCGGGGCCCAGGAGTGGGACGACGCGCTGTCCGACGCGCGCTTCGAGTTCCGGTGGGAGGACCAGTTCAACCTGGCCCTCGACCCGGACACGGCCCGCGCCTTCCACGACGAGACGCTGCCGGCGGAGCCGGCGAAGACGGCGCACTTCTGTTCCATGTGCGGCCCGAAGTTCTGCTCCATGAAGATCTCGCAGGACATCCGCCGCGAGCACGGTGGCGACCTGGCGGTCGGCACGGAGGCGGCTGCGGAGGCAGCGGCCGGAATGGCCGAGAAGTCGAAGGAGTTCGCGGCGGCGGGGAATCGGGTGTATCTGCCGATCGCGGAGTGAGAGTTTCCGAGAGCGTAACCTCCCGTTACGGTCTCAGGAGCTCACCGGGGCGTTGTCCACAGGCTGGTGCGATCCCCGCGGCATGGCTATCGTGCAACAACGTCCGGGCCCGAAGCCGCAAGTTCCGATTGCGACTTCGGGCCCGTTGCGTACGCGCCGTACCGGGTCAGCGAGGCCCCGTACACCTCGGGGCCCCGTAGGCGCCCACCCCGGCCTGTCGGATACACCCCCGTTTGAGCAGCATCCGCAGCGAGTCGTGCACGCGGTGCTCGGTGAGTCCGGTCCGCTGGGCGATCACCCGCAACGGGTATCTGGTGACACTGAGTTGACGAGCGCCGGAGCAAGGTAGGCCGCTACGGCCCAGATGTCTCCGGTGACGACCAAGTGTCGGCCTTTCCAGTCCGCGAGCAGATCGTCGGGGGTCAAAGCGGGGTTCACGGGGGCCGGTGAGTCGGCTCCGCACAGCTTGTCCGCGATGCGCTCCAGCGATTCGGCCATGCTGCCGAGCAAACGCATCTCCTGGTTTCGCAGCGCCGTGTACGTCTCGTCCATACGGAGGTCGTGTTCCTCAAGGCGGATGATCGCGTCGGCGACGTGATCGGGAATGGTGTAGGCCGCAGGTGCCGCTGGGGCACCGGCTCGGGCAGTGGCTCCACTCAATGAGTACGTACCGTCCCGCTGCACGGCTGCGACTACTTCCGCCACCCAGCATTTGAACGGCTCGGCTTCGGCCTTGGTGCACGCGTTGACGAGCATGATGAGCCCATGGAGGTCCACCATGTTCATCGATGTCTTGAGCCGGTGACCTGCAATCTTGCGGGAAGCGTCTGCCCCACAGACGCTTCGTGCAAGAGCGCCGAGCACTTTGATTCCCGCCTTGGGCACATGGGCCATAAGCGCTTGGCGCGTGTTGTCGTAGCCCAGGTTGACGGCGACATCCACAGCCGGAAACCAATGCGTTCCGTCCGGCATGGTCAGCCTTCATACCCGCGCCCCTGCCGCCGCGTACACGAAGTCGTTGACGTCGATAGCTTCCTGCCGTCCCGCGTGCGGGGACCGTGCGTCTTGTGTGCTCATGGTGAGCATCACCTCCACCGCCGAACGTAAGTCCCCCGCCACCCCAACCCCCGCCCGATAAACCGCATTTCACTTCATCGTGGCGGGTCCGCGCACAGCCGAGGGGGGCCCGGTATCGGACCCCCCTCGGGTGTGGCGTGCGGGCGCTATTCAGGATGGTGGTCCGGGCCCCCGTAGTCGGGGCTGGTGAAGTCCGGGCTGGTGAAGCGGGGTCGGGGAGCGGCGGGCGGGCCGCCGTCCGGGCTGGTGAAGTCGGGCCGTGAGTAGCCCAGGGTCGGGATACGGCCGCCGTCGACGCCGCGGCGCGGCACGTAACGGGCCGTACCGTGGCCGTTGACGCCGGCCGGATCGGACAGGGCCTCGCGCAGGAACGGCAGTATGCCGCGCTCCAGGAGCGCCTGCCGCCAGGCGTCCCGGGCGAGGTCCACCTCCCCGGCCGGGCCGCTCCGGCCGTCGCCGGTGCGTGGGGCGCGGAGCGAGGTGGAGCCGTTGCGCCAGGCTGCGAGGACCAGGCTCGCCATGGCGACCAGTGCCCCCGCGGCGGTGATCGCCGCGAAGATCCAGCCCACACTGATCATCGGCTGGGCGGCGGACGGGTCGGTGCCGACCGTCCGCAGGATGTACCCGATGACCAGGAACAGGACGGCGGCGATCCCCGCCAGTACCGGGGCCAGCACCGCGAGCATCGCGGCCAGTCCGGCACCGGCCGGTTCGGCGACCTCGCCCACGGTCGTGGCGAGGTCGATCCCCGGTCCGCCCGCGGAAGCGCCTTTCTCCTCACGGCCTTCCACGCCGCCGGCGTCCGGTGCGGGTGCCGGAGCGCGCAGCTCCTCGCGGAGCCGTACATAGTGTCGGTATTCGGCCGTCGCGCATGCGGCGATGGCCGATGTGGCGCTGAGCGCCATGGTGCGCAACTGCTCGGTGTTGAGGTGCTTACCCGCCGCGGAGGGCATTTCCGGTCGGTATTCCGCGGTGCGCAGCGCCTCGTCGAGGAGCCGCGCGAATTCCGCGCGATCCTCGCTCAGCAGGTGCGGAGCGCTGTTCATGTGCATCCCCCGATGCTCCGTAGGGCCGTACAGGCCGGCGTGGGCCGGGCAGTGGGCGGAAACGGAGGAGAGCCTGCTACGGATAGACCGATGGTAGAGCGCCTCCGGCACGGGGTGACAGGGTGTTTGCGGAAATAGGGACCGCTCCTGCCTGGCTCGGGCCCCGCTGCGCCACTTCCCTACCTTCCGCTACCCCTGCCCGGATAACGGTCAGGCAGTCAGGGGAAGTTGTACGACCAGTAGTTTTCCGGCCATGGTGATCCCGCCGTCCATGGCGATGGCCAGCCCGTCGGCGTAGACGTGCGGACCGTCGACGGCGACGCTCTCCCGTTCGTCGTCGTCCTCGCCGCCGACCTCGCCGAGGAGGTACGGGATCGGGCTGTGGCCGTGCACGACGCGTCGGCCGCCGTAGGTGTCGAGGAGTTCGCGTACGGCCATGGGGCCGGCTTCCTCGTCGCGGAAGGCGAACCGCTTGGTGAACTTGCGGAACAGGTCCCAGACCTCGTCCGCGTCGCTGCGCGTGAGGACGTCG
This sequence comes from Streptomyces sp. NPDC045470, assembly GCF_040646595.1. Lineage (NCBI taxonomy): Bacteria > Bacillati > Actinomycetota > Actinomycetes > Kitasatosporales > Streptomycetaceae > Streptomyces > Streptomyces sp. NPDC045470. Next base: position 136,942 of record NZ_JBEZAN010000008.1, on the reverse strand, counting down.
TGGACGGTGTCGTTGACGTCCTCGATGGAGTCGCCGTACTCCAGGTAGGCCGTGGTGTCGGAGTGCACGAGCAGGTGCCCGTCCTCCTCCGAGACGGCGTCGAGGCGGGCCATCCACTGCAGGTGGTGGTCCTGGAGGCGGTCCATGTCGGTCTTCTGGCCACCGTTGAGGAGCCAGGCGGCCTGGAAGGACGCGGTGCCGGCGCCGGACTGGACCGGGGTGTCACCGAACCGCTTGGCGCCGAGGAGCAGCAGTTCGTGGTTGCCCATCAGGGCCTTGCAGTAGCCGCCGGCCGCCGCGGCCTCGGCGGAGAGCTGCATGACGAGGTCGATGACGCCGATGCCGTCCGGGCCGCGGTCGGTGAAGTCGCCGAGGAACCACAGGCGGGCGTTGCCGGCGGCCCACTGGCCGTCGGCGTCGATGAGGCCCTCGGCGGCGAGCGCCTCGCGCAGCTCGTCGTAGTAACCGTGCACGTCACCGACGACGTACAGCGGACCGCCGCCCTCCTGCTGCTCGGCGGCGGGTACGGCCGATTCGGGCACGGCCGTCAGGTCGACGGTCGGGCGGTCGATGAGGGTGTCCGTACGGGTGACGGGCGGGAGGTCCGTACGGCCGTCGGGGTGACCGGTGCCGCCGGCCGTGGCGACGGGGCCGACGACCGGGAGGGAGCGCTCGGTGGGCGTGTACTCGGGCGGCATGCCGTGCGGAGCGGCGGGCGCGCCCACGGCCGCCGGAGGAACGGTCGGCTGCGGGGGGACCGCGGGTGCCGGGGGCACCGGTGGAGCAGGCGGCTGCCCCGGAGCCGGAGGTTGTGCCGGCATGGTCCGCACCATGGGTCCCACACTGGCCCCCTGAGTCATCGACCCCTCCACCGTCGCGCCGCCGTGCACCTCGCGGACCTTGCCTGGTCGACGGCGGTCCGTGGTGTCGTGCGCCCATCATAGGAATGCCGCTCGCAGGTTGTGACGCACCCGGGGGTGGTCAATCGCTCGGCGCCCGGTGTTCGCTGCCGTTTTCTCCGGGATCCACCCGATTTTATCCCGGGCGTCTGGGTGCCGGGCGGGCGGCGCGGCGGCGGCAGGGGGACGGCACGACGTGCCGAAGTCGTCCGGTGGGGTGGCTCCGGTCCGACTCTCCGGCCCGATACCCCGGCCGGACACACCTCCGGCCGTGCGGACGCGGGAAGCGCGTCCACACGGCCGCTCGAACGTGTGACGGTCGGATCCGGAGGGGCCTGCGCGGTGACCGGCGGGGTCAGGCCCCGGACGGGCCCCGCGGCGGACTGACGGTCGTCCGTGTGGACCTGCGCTGGGAGGAGGTCCGCACGATCAGGTCCGTCGGTATCACCTGCTCGACCGGTCGCCCGCTGTCCAGCCCTTCGATGGCGTCGATGAGGAGCTGGACGACGGCGGTGCCGATCCGGCGGGGCTTGAGGGAGAGGGTGGTGATCGGCGGTTCGGTCGTGGCGTAGACCGTGGACTCGCTGCAGCAGACCAGCAGCAGGTCCTCGGGGACGCGCAGCCCGTAGCGTCTGGCCGCCGCCAGCAGGTCGGTGCCGTTCGGGTCGAACAGGCCGTACACCGCGTCCGGGCGGTCCGGACGGGCCAGCAGGCGGTCGGCGGCCACCGCGCCCGCGCACGGGTCGTGCGCGGGGTAGGACTCGTACACCGGGTCCTGTCCGACGCGCTCGCACCAGCGCAGGTACGCGGTGGTGGAGAGCCGGGTGTAGGTGTCGGTGGTGGTGCCGGTGAGCAGGCCGATGCGGCGGGCGCCGGCATCGGCGAGGTGGTCGAGGAGGCCCAGTACGGCTGCCTCGTGGTCGTTGTCGACCCAGCCCATCACGGGGAGGGTCCCGCCGGGTCGGCCGTCGGAGACGACGGGGATGCCGTGCCGTACGAGCTCGGTGACGACGGGATCGCCGTCGGCCGGATCGATGACGACGGTGCCGTCGAGTGCGACGTTCGACCAGACGTCGTGGCGTGAGGTCGCGGGCAGGATGACGAGGGCGTACCCGCGGGCGAGCGCCGCCGAGGTGGCGGCTCTGGCCATTTCCGCGAAGTACGCGAATTCGGTGAAGGTGAAAGGTTCATCCCCGTACGTGGTGACGGTCAGGCCGATGAGCCCTGACTTGCCGGTACGGAGCGTGCGGGCGGCGGCGGAAGGGCGGTAACCCAACCGGTCGGCCACCTCGCGGACGTGGCGACGGGTGGCATCCGGAAGCCGGCCCTTGCCGTTGAGCGCGTCGGAGACAGTCGTGATGGATACCCCGGCTGCGGCGGCCACGTCCCGGATGCCTGCCCGCCCCAGCCGGCGACCGGTAGACCGGCTCACCTGGTGCTTCCCTGCTGCTGTCATGGCGAGCCGATAGTAGGGCTCGGGCGGTCCTTTCGCGGGGCGCTGCGTGCAGGAGTGGAAAGGCACGTTTCTGCACGGCCGAATGCCCCGTATGCCCTGTGAAACGCAGGGAGTTGGGGGTGTTCACCAGTGACTGTCTGAGGAACGTTGGGAGTCGCCTGCCGATTGGTCCAGGTCTCGGAGTGGTCTCAAGTCACCTTCACGAGGGATGCGCGCCACGGCGCGAGCCACCGGCGCGTGACGCAGGGAGTAGCGCTCCCCAAGGGCTGTGCGCTGTGGGGGGCGGGGCGCGCGGGGCGATCTTGTGATGGGGTGGTCGTGGTCATCGGTGCGGACGATCTTTGCGTACGGGGTGGGTGCCGGCGCGCGATCTTTGCGTACGGGCCGGACGCCGACGCGCGCGACCTTCGCGGACGAGCCAGGCGCCGGCGCGCGCGATCTTTCCGTGAACGTGATCTTCCGGCAAGGCGGTCCACCGGGGGCAAGGCGGCCCGCCGGAGGCGAGGCAGTCCACCGAGGACGCCGAGTACACCGAGGACCGGACGGCCCCGGGACGGGTGGCCTCCCGGACGGGACCCACGGCGCGAACGCCGAGCCGCACAAGGCCCCGGTGCGGCATCCGTTCCGGCCGGGGCCTACGCCTGACGGAGCAATCCTCATAAGGTGTGCAGTATTGGCGACGGACGGCACGGTCGAGGAGGAACCTGCGGTGAGCGAGAAGAGCCCGAAGCTGCGCGCTGCGCTGGACGGCATCCCCACCTACAAGCCCGGCAAGCCGGCTGCGACGGGCGGCCCCGTCACGTACAAGCTGTCCTCCAACGAGAACCCGTACCCGCCGCTGCCCGGCGTCCTGGAGAGCGCGGTGGCCGCGGCCGGAGCCTTCAACCGTTACCCGGACATGGCCTGCACGGGCCTGATGGCCGAGCTGTCGGAGCACTTCTCGGTTCCGGTCGAGCACCTGGCGACGGGCACCGGTTCGGTGGGGGTGGCCCAGCAACTGGTGCAGTCGACGGCCGGGCCGGGCGACGAAGTGATCTACGCGTGGCGCTCCTTCGAGGCGTACCCGATCGTCACCCAGGTCGCCGGGGCCACGTCCGTGCAGGTGCCGCTGACCTCCGGTGAGGTGCACGACCTGGACGCGATGTACGAGGCGATAACCGACCGGACCCGGTTGATCTTCGTCTGCAACCCCAACAACCCCACCGGCACCGTCGTCCGCCGGGCGGAGCTGGAGGCGTTCCTGGACCGGGTGCCGAGCGACATCCTGATCGTGCTGGACGAGGCGTACCAGGAGTTCAACCGCGACGCGGACGTACCGAACGGCCTGGACCTGTACCGGGACCGCCCCAACGTCTGCGTGCTGCGGACCTTCTCCAAGGCGTACGGGCTGGCCGGCCTGCGGATCGGTTTCGCGGTGGCCCACGAGCCGGTGGCGGCCGCGCTGCGCAAGACGGCCGTGCCGTTCGGCGTGAGCCAGCTCGCGCAGGAGGCGGCGGTGGCGTCGCTGCGCAGCGAGGGCGCGCTGATGGAACGGGTGGACGCGCTGGTCACGGAGCGGGCGCGGGTCTGTGAGGCGCTGGCGGCGCAGGGCTGGACGGTCCCGGAGTCGCACGCGAACTTCGTCTGGCTGCGGCTGGGCGACCGCACGCTCGACTTCGCGGCGGCGTGCGAGAGGGCGGGCGTGGTGGTACGCCCGTTCCCCGGCGAGGGGGTGCGCGTGACGATCGGCGAGACGGCGGCGATGGACCTGTTCCTCCAGGCGGCCGAGCAGTTCCGCAAGGAGCTGTGAGCGGCGGGTAGCTGATACCCCGAGCGGGGGCGTGTGCCTGGTGGGCGCGCGCCCCCGCTCTGCTGTTCCTCCGGTCTTCTCCGGACGTGACGGTAGTCACGCACCCCCCGTCAGGGTCAGAAACCAGCCATGGGTGATAATTGCTTGTGAATGTGAACGCGTTCACAAGCGCGCCCCTTATGTACCGCTTCCATCGGGACAAAACGGGGCGAAGCAGCCGTAGACAGCACACGGCGACGTAAGGAGAGACCCGACGTGGACCTGGCGTTGGCGCCAGAGACCCTGGCGCGATGGCAATTCGGCATCACGACCGTCTACCACTTCCTCTTCGTCCCCCTCACGATCTCCCTCGCCGCCCTGGTGGCCGGGCTGGAGACCGCATGGGTGCGGACGGGCAAGCAGCAGTACCTCAAGGCCACCAAGTTCTGGGGCAAGCTCTTCCTGATCAACATCGCGATGGGTGTCGTCACCGGCATCGTCCAGGAGTTCCAGTTCGGGATGAACTGGTCCGACTACTCGCGGTTCGTCGGTGACGTCTTCGGCGCCCCGCTCGCTTTCGAGGCCCTCATCGCCTTCTTCTTCGAGTCCACCTTCATCGGTCTGTGGATCTTCGGCTGGGACAAGCTGCCCAAGAAGATCCACTGCTTCTGCATGTGGATGGTCTCGATCGGGACGATCCTGTCGGCGTACTTCATCCTCGCCGCCAACTCCTGGATGCAGCACCCGGTCGGCTACAAGTACAACGCCGCCAACGGCCGTGCGGAGCTGACCGACTTCTGGAAGGTGCTGACCCAGGACACCACGCTCGTCGTCGTCTTCCACACCCTGACCGCCGCCTTCCTGACCGGGGCCGCGTTCATGGTCGGCATCGCCGCCTACCACCTGATGCGGAAGAAGCACGTCAAGGTGATGCGTACGTCGCTGCGGCTCGGCCTGGTCACCCTGGTCATCGCCGGCGCGCTCACCGCGATCAGCGGCGACCAGCTCGGCAAGGTCATGTTCCGGCAGCAGCCGATGAAGATGGCCGCCGCCGAGGCGCTGTGGGACAAGGAGGGCCCCGCGCCGTTCTCCGTCTTCGCCTACGGCGACGTCGACAAGGGCCACAACAAGGTCGCCATCGAGATACCCGGGCTGCTCTCCTTCCTCGCCCACAACGACTTCTCCACGCCGGTCCCCGGCATCAACGACGTCAACAAGGCCGAACAGCAGAAGTACGGGCCCGGCGACTACCGGCCCAACATCCCGGTCGCCTACTGGGGCTTCCGCTGGATGATCGGCTTCGGCATGGCCTCGTTCGCCATCGGCCTGGCCGGGCTCTGGCTCACCCGTAAGAAGTTCTGGCTCTCGCCGGAGCTGCGTACGGGGGACGAGGAGCCACCCCACCTGGCGCTCACCAAGAACAAGGTGCTCGGCGCGCGCCTGAGCAAGCTCTACTGGTCGCTGGCGTTCGTCACCCTCGGCTTCCCGCTCATCGCCAACTCCTGGGGCTGGATCTTCACCGAGATGGGTCGCCAGCCATGGGCGGTGTACGGCGTGCTGAAGACCTCCTCGGCGGTCTCCCCGGGCGTCTCGCAGGGCGAGGTGCTCACGTCGATGACCGTCTTCACCCTGCTGTACGCGGTGCTCGCGGTGATCGAGGTCAGGCTGCTGGTCAAGTACGTCAAGGCCGGACCGCCGGAGCTGACGGACGACGACCTCAACCCGCCCACCAAGATCGGCGGCGACCACACGGACGCCGACCGGCCGATGGCCTTCTCGTACTAGGGGGCGACCGTGGAACTCCATGACGTCTGGTTCGTACTCATCGCCGTGCTGTGGACCGGGTACTTCTTCCTCGAAGGATTCGACTTCGGCATCGGCGTCCTGACCAAGCTGCTCGCCCGGGACCGGAGCGAGCGGCGGGTCCTGATCAACACCATCGGTCCGGTCTGGGACGGCAACGAGGTGTGGCTGCTCAGTGCGGGCGGCGCGACCTTCGCCGCCTTCCCGGAGTGGTACGCCACCCTGTTCTCCGGCTTCTACCTGCCGCTGCTGCTCATCCTGATCTGCCTGATCGTGCGCGGCGTCGCCTTCGAGTACCGCGTCAAGCGGCCCGAGGAGCGCTGGCAGCGCAACTGGGAGCACGCGATCTTCTGGTGCTCGCTGCTCCCCGCGTTCCTGTGGGGTGTCGCCTTCGGCAACATCGTGCGAGGCGTGCAGATCGACGCGCACAAGGAGTACGTCGGCAGCGTCCTGGACCTCCTGAACCCGTACGCCCTGCTCGGCGGCCTGGTCACGCTGACCCTGTTCACCTTCCACGGCGCCGTCTTCGCCTCGCTGAAGACGCTGGGCGACATCCGGGCGCGGGCCCGCCGGACGGCCACCGTGCTGGGCCTGGCCGCCGCCGTGCTGGCGATCGTCTTCCTGGGCTGGACCCAGCTCGACAAGGGCGACACCTCGTCCCTGGTCGCGATGGTCGTCGCGGTGGTGGCACTGGTCGCCGGGCTGGTGACGAACCACCGGGGGCGGGAGGGCTGGTCGTTCGCGTTCTCCGGCGTCACGATCGTCGCCGCGGTCGCGATGCTGTTCCTGACGCTCTTCCCGAACGTGATGCCGTCCTCGCTGAACGAGAGCTGGAACCTCACGGTCTCCAACGCCTCGTCCAGTGCGTACACGTTGAAGATCATGACGTGGTGCGCGGGCATCGCCACTCCGATCGTCCTGCTCTACCAGGGCTGGACCTACTGGGTCTTCCGTAAGCGGATCGGTACGCAGCACATCGCCGACGCCCACTAGGAAGCCCTCCGGTGGGGTCCGGCGGGACCTCACCGGCCGTCATCGACTGATCAACTTCCGCCCGGGAGAGGTTGTTTCACGTGAAACCCGTCGACCCGCGCCTGCTGCGGTACGCCCGCGCCACCCGTTTCTTCCTCGCCGCGGTGGTGGTCCTCGGGCTGGCCGGCGCGGGTCTGGTCATCGGCCAGGCCATGCTCATCGCCGAAGTCGTCGTCGGCGCCTTCCAGCGCGACCTCGACCTCGGCGACCTGAGCACACCGGTGATGCTGCTCGCACTGGTCTCCGTCGGCCGTGGCCTGGTGGCCTGGCTGACGGAACTGGCCGCGCACCGGGCCAGCGCGGCGGTCAAGTCCGAGCTGCGTACGCGCCTGCTGACGCAGGCGGCGGACGGCCTGGGGCCGGGCTGGCTGAGCGCCCAGCGGTCCGGGGAACTCACCACCCTCGCCACCCGCGGCATCGACGCTCTCGACGACTACTTCGCGCGGTACCTGCCGCAGCTGGGCCTGGCGGTCGTCGTGCCGGTCGCCGTGCTGGCGCGGATCGTCGCCGGCGACTGGATCTCGGCCGCGACCATCGTCGTGACGCTGCCGCTGATTCCGCTGTTCATGGTCCTCATCGGCTGGGCCACCCAGAACCGCATGGACCGCCAGTGGCAACTGCTGTCGCGGCTGTCGGGCCACTTCCTGGACGTGGTCGCCGGGCTGCCCACACTGAAGGTCTTCGGCCGGGCCAAGGCGCAGGCCGCGTCCATCCGTTCCCTCACCGGCGAGTACCGCCGCGCCACACTGCGCACCCTGCGGATCGCCTTCCTGTCCTCCTTCGCGCTGGAACTGCTCGCCACGATCTCGGTCGCGCTGGTCGCGGTCGGTATCGGTATGCGGCTCGTGCACGGCGACCTGGACCTGTACACGGGCCTGCTGGTGCTGATCCTGGCGCCCGAGGCGTACCTGCCGTTGCGGCAGGTCGGCGCGCAGTACCACGCGGCGGCCGAGGGCCTGGCGGCGGCCGAGGAGATCTTCGCGGTGCTGGAGACGCCGCTGCGTACGACGGGCGACGAGCCCGCTCCCGACAGCACCGCACTGTCCGTCGAGGGGCTCGTCGTGCGCCACCCCGGCCGCTCCGAACCCTCGCTCGCCGAGACGTCGTTCGAGGTCAGGCCGGGTGAGACGGTGGCCGTCGTGGGCCCCTCCGGTGCGGGCAAGTCGACCTTGCTGAACGTCCTTCTCGGCTTCGCCGCGCCCGCGGCGGGACGGGTGCGGGTCGGCGGCCGGGACCTGGCCGCCGTCGATACGGAGGACTGGCGGCGGCAGATCGCCTGGGTGGCGCAGCGTCCGTACCTCTTCGCGGGCACCATCGCCGACAACGTGCGGCTGGCCCGCCCCGACGCGGACGACTCGGCGGTACGGTCCGCGCTCCGTGACGCCGGCGCCCTGGACTTCGTCTCCGCGCTGCCCGACGGCGCGGAGACCGTGCTCGGCGAGGGCGGGTCCGGTCTGTCGGCGGGGCAGCGGCAACGCCTGGCCCTGGCCCGCGCGTTCCTGGCCGACCGCCCGGTCCTGCTGCTCGACGAGCCGACCGCGAACCTGGACGGTGAGACGGAGGCGGGCATCGTCGACGCGGTACGCCGCCTGGCGGCCGGCCGCACGGTGCTTCTGGTCGTCCACCGGCCCGCGTTGCTGGCAGTGGCGGATCGTACGGTGCGGCTGGCGGGGCCGGTGGCGGCGGTGGGGGCCGGCGGGGTCGGGAGGCCCATGGAGTCCGGCGAGCCCACGGAGTTTGGCAAGCCCGCCGTGTCCAGGGAGCCCTCCGCGCCCACGGAACCCACCGTGCCTACGGAGTCCTCTGCGTCCAAGGAATCCGCCGTGCTCGCGGAGCCCGTGCGGGAGAGGGCCGGGGAAGCCGTACGCGACGATCTTGCGGCGTCGGAGCCCGGTGGCGGCCCGCATGTCGTGCCCGGGGCCAGGCGTCCGGCGTCGGCGCGGCTGCGGGGCCTGGCACGGGCCCGCTGGGGCCGGCTCGGGCTGGCGCTGCTGCTGGGCAGCCTGGCCCTGGGCAGCGCCGTGGGCCTGATGGCGACGTCCGGGTGGCTCATCTCCCGGGCGGCGCAGCACCCGCCCGTCCTGTACCTGATGGTGGCGGTCACCGCGACGCGGGCCTTCGGCATCGGCCGGGCCGTGTTCCGGTACGCGGAGCGGCTGGTGGCGCACGACGCCGTCTTCCGGATGCTCGCGGACGTACGGGTGGCCGTCTTCCGGCGCCTGGAGCGCCTGGCGCCCGCCGGGCTGCGGACGCGCGGCAGCGGCGACCTGCTGTCGCGCCTGGTGGCCGATGTCGACGCCGTGCAGGACTACTTCCTGCGATGGCTGCTGCCGGTCGCGGCGGCCGTGGTGGTCGGTGCGGGTTCCGTCGGGTTCACCGCCTGGCTGCTGCCCGAGGCGGGCGCCGTCCTCGCCGCCGGGCTGCTCCTGGCAGGCGTGGGGGTGCCGGTGCTCTCCGCCGTACTCGCCCGCCGCGCGGAGCGGCAGCTCTCCCCCGCCCGAGGTGTGCTCTCCGCCCACGTCCTCGACCTGCTCACCGGCACGGCCGAGCTGACGGTGTCCGGCGCGCTCACGTCCCGTATCGACCGGACGCGGCGCGCCGACCGTGACCTGACCCGGATCGCGTCCCGTTCGGCGGCCGCGGCCGGAGCCGGGGCCGGGATGTCCGCGCTGCTGTGCGGACTGACGGTGGCCGCGGCGGCCACCGTCGGTGTGCGGGCCGTTCACGAGGGACGGCTGGCGGGTGTGTGCCTGGCGGTCGTGGTGCTCGTCCCGCTCGCCGCGTTCGAGGCCGTGGCGGGGCTGCCGCTCGCCGTGCAGTACCGGCAGCGCACGCGCCGGGCGGCCGAGCGGGTCTTCGAGGTGCTGGACGCGCCGGAGCCGGTCACCGAACCGGCCGGCTCGGTGGCCGTACCGCTGCCGGACTCCCCGTTTCCGCTGGTCGTCGAAGAGCTCACGGCCCGGTACGCCGGTCAGCGGGTGCCCGCGCTGGACGGTGTCGGCTTCGTCCTTCCGGCCGGGCGGCGGCTGGCGGTGGTCGGCCCGTCCGGTTCGGGCAAGACGACGCTCGCCCAGGTGCTGCTGCGCTTCCTGGACCGGGAGGCCGGCTCGTACACGCTGAGCGGTGTGGACGCGGCGGCGGCGGACGGTGACGCCGTACGGCGGCAGGTCGGCCTGTGCGCTCAGGACGCGCACCTCTTCGACAGCTCCGTACGGGAGAACCTGCGGCTCGCGCGGCCCGGAGCGGGCGAGGAGGACCTGTGGGACGCGCTCACGCGGGCCCGCCTGGCCGACTGGGTGCGGTCGCTGCCCGACGGGCTGGACACGATGGTTGGCGAGCACGGTGCCCGGCTCTCCGGCGGTCAGCGGCAGCGTCTCGCGCTGGCCCGCGCGCTGCTCGCCGACTTCCCCGTCCTGGTGCTGGACGAGCCTGCCGAACACCTCGACCTGGCCACCGCCGACGCCCTGACCGCCGACCTCCTGGCGGCGACCGAGGGCCGTACGAGCGTGCTGATCACGCACCGGCTGGAGGGCCTGGAGGCCGTCGACGAGGTGCTGGTCCTCGACGAGGGGCGGCCCGTCCAGCACGGTACGTACGCGGAGCTGGCGGCGGCCGACGGTCCGTTCCGCCGGATGCGGGAGCGCGAGCGGGCGGTGGACGCGCGGGCCGGAGGCAGGGGTGCGGCGGACGCGCTTCCGGTGGGCGCGGGGCCGACACGGTGAACGGCTGAAGAACGACGGGTGCCGGCGTCCGCTGCGTACGGTGGCGGCGGACGTCCGGACCGGGGTGACGTGGCAGCCCGGGGCGGCCCGGGGTGGTCCGGTCCGGCGTCCGAATTGCCGCATAGAGGGCTTTCACCAGAAAAGCGACTATTAGGCTCGTCCCATGGCAGTCACGACAGGATCCTCAGACCCCATGGGCGCCGGGGCACCTACCGGCGCGGGCTCCGGGGCGGCACCCGCGGGCCCCGACGGTGCGTCCGCGCCCGCTCCCGCCCCCGACCCCATGGAAGCGGCCACCGAGGCGACGCGCAGCCTCCAGGGCCTGTCGACCGAGCTGACCGCACGGGTACCGCAGCTCCTGGAGGCGATGCGCACCGTCGGCGCGGGCCTGGACCTGCACATCACCCTGGACCGGATCGTGGAGACCGCTGCCGAGCTGGCCGACGCCCGCTATGCCGCCATCGGGATCATCGACGAGGCGCGTGCGGGCCTGTCGGACTTCGTGACGTACGGGGTCAGCGCCGAGGAGCGGGCCCGGATCGGAGCGCTGCCCGACGGGCACAAGGGGCTGCTCGGTGCCCTCATCCATGATCCGAAGGCGCTGCGGCTGGCGGACCTGACCCAGGACGTGCGGTCGGCGGGCTTTCCGCCGGGGCACCCGCCGATGCGGACCTTCCTCGGGGTGCCGATCCGCGTCCAGGGGGAGATTTTCGGCAACCTCTATCTGACCGAGAAGCGTGGGGGCGGCGAGTTCAGCGAGGGCGATCTGCACATGGTGCGGGTGCTCGCCACCGAGGCCGGCATCGCGATCGGCAACGCGCGGATGTACGCGGCGACGCGGCAGCGCGAGCGGTGGATCGACGGCGCGGCCGCGGTGACCACCGCGCTGCTGGCCGGCAGCGACGTGGACGACGCGCTCGCGGTCGTCGCCGAACAGGCACGCAAGCTGGCCGACTCCGCGGCCGGCATCGTGCTGCTGCCCGCGGCGGACGGCGGACTGGAGATCGTCGCGGCGTCGGCGGACGATCCCGCCGGTCTCATCGGCACCCACATGCCGGCCGAGAGCCCGGTGGCCGCACAACTGCTGGCCGGCGAGCCGGTGTTCGTGGAGGACTCGGCCACCGACCCGCGGATGGTCACGGACGTCGCGCCGCGGTTCGGTCCCAGCATGTTGCTGCCGCTCAAGAGCGGCGGCCGGGTGCTGGGCACACTGGCGACACCGCGGGAGCGCGGCGCGCGCCCCTTCACCACCGCCGAACGCACGCTGGCCGCCCAGTTCGCGGCCCAGGCCGCGCTCGCCCTCGTGCTGGCCGACGCGCAGCGCGACCGCGAGCGGCTGGCCGTCTACGAGGACCGCGACCGGATCGCCCGCGATCTGCACGACCTGGTCATCCAGCGGCTCTTCGCGACCGGGATGATGCTGGAGAGCGCTCAGCGCAGGTCGGTCGTGCCGGAGGTGCAGGAGGGCATCGGCAAGGCCGTCGACGAGCTCGACGTCACCATCCAGGAGATCCGTACCGCGATCTTCGCCCTGCAACAGGGCCCGGCCGAGGCGCCGTCCGGGCTGCGGACGCGGGTCCTGCGCGAGATCGGTACCGCCGCCGTGCCGCTCGGCTTCCAGCCGTCGGCGAACTTCGTCGGCCCGGTGGACGCGCGGGTCGGCGAGCTGACCGGCAAGAACCTGATCGCCGCGCTGCGCGAGGCGCTGTCCAACGCGTTCCGGCACGCGGACGCCTCGCGCATCGAGGTCGTCGTGGACTCGATGATCAAGCTGCCGGACGGCCGGGACGGCGTACGGCTGACGGTCGCCGACGACGGCGTGGGCATTCCGGACGGCGGCCGGCGCAGCGGGCTGCGCAACCTCGCGAAGCGGGCCGAGTCGCTGGGCGGGTCCAGCACGTACGGGCCGGGGCTGGGGGAGGGCGGTGCGGGGACGATGGTGACCTGGGAAGCGCCGCTCTGAGAGGGCCGGGGGAGTGGCTGCGGCCGGGATACCTCCGTACGGTTCAACCGGTATTCGAGTGATCTGTCGCGTTGCTGGAACGGTTGATTCCAGCCATTCCCCGGGGGTGGGTTGCTCCGTTCGGAGCCTCGCGGACGAGGTTGGCGAAACGTTTTAGTTGTTTTTGCACATGTTCGGGCAACTATCTGGCCATGCGTCCAGGTTTGCTGGATTGGTTGCGTAAGACGGTTCGAGGGCGGTGGCGCCCTGCCCGGCGTGCGTACGGGTGGGCGGGGCGCTGTGGCCCTTGGCGGCGTGGCGCGCCGCCACGTGCGGTGCGGGTGACGTTGTCGCTGGTCGTGGCGTTGACGGCGACGGCCGGTACGGAGCCTGCCGGCGGCGGGCCTGCCCGAGCCGGAGCCCCGGCCGCCGCCTCGGCCCCGGCGGAACCGAGCGAGGTCGCGCCCTCGTCGTCGCTGCCCGCTCCCCGCCGTCCCTCCCCGGTGCGCGCCCACGGTGCCGACCGGCTGGCCGATGCGAGCCTGGAGGCGCTCCGGCTCGGCAGGGCCGCGCACCGGACCGGCCGGTCGTACATGAAGACTCTGCGCGAGGTGAGAGCGGGCCGGGCTCGCGCTGCGAAGCTGCACGCGGCCCTGCTCCGGGAACGCCGCAGGGCCGGTGAACTGCGTCGGGCGGCCGGACGGATCGCCGGCGCGCAGTACCGCAGCGACAACCGGTTGCCGTTCGCGCTGAGTACCCGGGCACAGCACGGCTCCCAGGGCTCCCAGGCTCGTCACGAACCCCAGGACCATCATGGCTCCCAGGCCCGTCACATCTCTCAGGCGCAACACGGACCCCAGGCGCGTCTCGGCCCGGAGGCGGTACTGGACGCCTACCGGGACGCCGAGCACCGGCAACGCCTGCTGGCCTCCCGCGCGCGCGAGGCGCTGCGTCTGAGCCGGTCCCTGGAGGCGGACAGCGCAGCCGTGCTGGCCCGCTCCGCTGCGCTGGAGGCCCACCGCACCCGCCTCGACACCGAACGCCGGCGCATCAGCCGCCGCCTGGGCGTCGTCCGCGGACAGCTTCGGGAGCTGTCCCGGAAGGCGTCCCGCGAGGGGCGCTGCGGACTGCCCGGCACGGTGTCCGCGGCGGCGAAACGCTCCGAGCCGGCGGCCCCGCCGGTGACGGCGCCGGGCACCAGGTGGACCCGGCCGGTGGAGCACTACGTCCTGTCCGCGGGATTCGGCGGCTCGGGCCGCCGCTGGGCGCACGGCCACACGGGCCAGGACTTCGCGGTGCCGGTCGGCACCCTCGTACGGTCCGTGGGCTGGGGCCGCGTCGCCCGCCTGACCTGCGGTGACGGCTTCGGGATCAGCCTGGTCGTGCAGCACGGCACCGATGTGTTCTCGCAGTACGCGCACCTGTCGGCGGCGTTGGCCCGCCCAGGACAGCGGGTGCGGCCGGGGCAGCAGATCGCGCTGTCGGGCACGACCGGCAACTCCACCGGACCGCACCTGCACTTCGAGGTGCGCCGCACGCCGCGCATGGGGTCAGGCGTCGATCCCGTGCCGTGGCTGGCGAGCCGGGGGGTGCGGTTGCGGTGAGGAGGCGCGGTGGCCGGTCGGGGAGGTGGGGCGGGGAGGTGTGGCGGCGAGGGGGCGGTCAGCGGTGCTCAAGGATGCGTTCGATCACGGCCGCCACGCCGTCCTCGTTGTTGCCGGCCGTGTGGAGTTCCGTCGCGGCCAGTACGGCGGGGTGTGCGTTCGCCATCGCGTACGCGGTGCCGGCCCAGGCCAGCATCTCGATGTCGTTGGGCATGTCCCCGAAGGCGACGACCTGGTCGGGGGTGATGCCGCGCTCCGCGCAGCAGCGGGCCAGGGTGCCGGCCTTGCTGACGCCCAGGCCGCTGATCTCCAGGAGCGCGGTGGGGCTGGACCGGGTGAAGGAGGCGTACGTGCCCGCCCGCGCGCGAGCCAGGTCGAGAAAGGCGTCCGGGTCCAGGTCGGGGTGGTGCGCGAGGAGCTTGAGCACGGGCTGGTCGGGGCTCAGCGGGGACTGCCGCTCCTCCGGGCTCGGTTCGGCCAGGAGTTTCTCCGCGGGCGCGATGACGGCGGCCGGGTCGAGATGGAAGGGCGGGTACGCCGGCTCGTAGTTGATGCCGCCGGTCCGCTCGATCGCGAACGTCGTACCGGGAGCGGCAGCGCGCAGCGCGTGCACGACGGAGAGGGCTTCCGGCCGTTCCAGCGGGCTGATCTCGACGATCCGGCGGCCGTGGTGGAGATCGACGACGGCCGCGCCGTTCGCGCAGATCGCCAGCCCGTGCCCGTGCACATGGTCACTGACCACGTCCATCCAGCGGGCCGGCCGGCCGGTCACGAAGAAGACCTCGATGCCTGCCCGCTCGGCGGCGGCCAGCGCGGCGATCGTCCGGCCGGAGACCGTCTTGTCGTCGCGCAGCAACGTGCCGTCGAGGTCGGTGGCGATCAGCCGGATCGTTTTCCCGTCGGACCCGGGCGCCAGGGGAGGCTCTGCGGAGGCATCGGTCACGCCGTCCATCTTCGCGCATATGCGCGCACAGGCGTGCGGCGGGTCGCGCGCATGAGCTTGACGGAGGCGGGGTCCGTGTCGGGAGTACGGGGGCGTACGCCGGAGGGTGCCGGACGGCCGTACGGGAACGGGTACCGGCCCGTGGCAGGACGAGCGGCGGGTCGTACCGGAGCGGGTGCCGTACGTATCCGTCCGAGGGCTGAGCCGAACCTGCTCAGGTGCGCTCGGGGAGGCGCACGGATGCGGAGGCGGGCGTACGGCTGGCCGCGTGTGCGCTTGTACGGCATGTGCACCCCGCGCACACGGCGGGTGGCTCCCGCGTGCGCATGCTCACCACAGTTCGCGGGCCCGGTGCCGCGCCGCCGTACGCTCGTACCCATGCGACTGAGCACCGTGATCCTTCCCGTCCGCCGCTGGTCCGAGGGCGGCCGGGAGGTGTGGCAGCGCGCCGAGGAACTGGGCTTCCACACCGCGTACACCTATGACCACCTCTCCTGGCGGAGTTTTCGGGACGGGCCGTGGTTCGGCGCGGTACCGACGCTGACCGCGGCCGCCGCCGCGACGACCCGGATGCGGCTGGGCACACTCGTCACCTCTCCGAACTTCCGGCACCCGGTGACCCTCGCCAAGGAACTGATCTCCCTGGACGACATCAGCGACGGGCGGATCACCCTGGGCATCGGCGCCGGCGGCTCCGGTTTCGACGCCACGGCGCTCGGCCAGGAGCCGTGGACGCCGCGGGAACGGGCCGACCACTTCGGCGAGTTCGTACCGTTGCTGGACCGGCTGCTGACGCAGGACGTGGTCTCGTACGAGGGCGTGCACTACCGCGCCCACGAAGTGCGCAACGTCCCCGGCTGTGTACAGCGGCCCCGATTGCCGTTCGCGATCGCGGCCACCGGGCCGCGCGGCATGCGGCTGGCCGCCGGGTACGGGCAGGCGTGGGTGACCACCGGCGACCCGAGGACCTCCGCGACCGGCACCGCGGCCGAGTCCCTGGAGGCGGTACGCGGCCAGGTCGAACGCCTCGGCAAGGCGTGCGCCGAGGCCGGCCGGGACGCCGGCGAGCTGGAGAAGATCATGCTCACCGGCTTCACGCCGGACCGGCCGCTCGCTTCCGTGGACGCCTTCGTGGACTTCGCGGGTGCACATGCCGAGGCGGGTATCGACGAGATCGTGCTGCACTGGCCGATCGACGGCTCGGTCTTCGAAGCGGATCTTTCGGTGTTCGAGCGGATCGCCGGGGAGGGGCTGGCGCAGCTGGGGCGGTAGGGCGGCCGGCAGGCACTGCCGGTGCGGGCGGATCCATGGCCTGCGCTTTACGCCGTCATGAGCGGACAAGAGGGAGAATCGGGTCAGAGGCGCCTGAACGGTTCCTCGGGTGGACTCTGCGGACTCTGCGGTTGAGAGGACTGAGAGGCATGGCACGGACCCGATTCGCCCCCGACCGCGGCCTGACGTCACGCATGGTCACGACCATGTTCTTCATCGGACTGCTGTACGTGGTCGTGGTGGGCGCGCTGGTGGTGCTCCTCAAGGGCGCGTGGATCGTGGTGCTGCTGATCTCGGGCGCCATGTTCGTCGCACAGTTCTGGTTCAGCGACCGGATCGCCGCCTTCAGCATGGGGGCGCGTGAGGTCACTCCGGAGCAGGCACCGGAACTGCACGGCGCCGTCGACCGGCTGTGCGCCCTCGCCGACATGCCCAAACCACGCGTCGCCGTCGCGGAATCCGACGTACCGAACGCCTTCGCGACCGGCCGCAACCAGAAGAACGCGATGGTGTGCGCGACGACCGGCCTGCTGCGGCGGCTGGAGCCGGAGGAGCTCGAAGGAGTCCTCGCGCACGAGCTGTCGCACGTCGCACACCGTGATGTCGCGGTCATGACGATCGCCTCGTTCCTGGGCGTACTGGCCGGGATCATCACACGCGCGGCCCTGTGGAGCGGCGTCGGTCGCAACAACCGGGACAACAACGCGGCGATCGCCGTCTTGATCGTCACGCTGGTCAGCGCCGTGGTCTACGCCGTCAGCTTCCTGCTCACCCGCCTGCTGTCGCGCTACCGGGAGCTGTCCGCCGACCGGGCCGCGGCGATCCTGACCGGACGCCCGTCGGCGCTGGCCGCCGCGCTCACCAAGGTCACCGGTCAGATGGCGCAGATTCCTACGCGGGATCTGCGCAAGGCCGAACCGTTCAACGCGTTCTTCTTCGCGCCGGCGTTCTCGAAGGAGAGCTTCGGGCGGCTGCTGTCCTCGCACCCGACGCTGGAGCAGCGGCTGGAGCAGTTGGGGCGGATCTCCGCGCAGTTGGGGCGGCCGTAGGGGCGGCTGTAGGGACGGTCGTAGTAGCAGTCGTAGGGGGAGGGGGCCGTGATCGGGGGCCCGCCGGGAGACGGATCGCAGACGGGCCGCAGACCGATCGCAGACGGATCGCAGACGGATCGCAGACGGATCAAGGAGAGACACCGCATGGGATTCCTGGACGCCATCCTCGGACGCAGCAAGCCGGTCCGTCCCGACCTCGACCGGCTGTTCGCGCTTCCTTCCGCGGCCGTCACCCTCCAGGCCGCGGCCGGGTTCCGTCCCACCGGCCTGGGATCGGTGTGTTTCGCCAGCGTCGAGGGCGGCGCGTTCCGCGGCATCCAGGAGGAGGTGCGCGACCTCCTGGGCAGACCGGCCGAGTTCAGCCAGGACGCGTACGGCTACTCGTGGATGCTCGCGCGGCACGGGCCGGAGGACAGCGCGGGTCTGGTGAACGATCTGCACACGGTCAACAGTTCCCTGGAGAGCGCCGGGTTCGGCCCGCAACTGCTGTGTTCCCTGATGGGTTTCCGGGACGACCGGGGCAGGCCGCTCGCGCTGGTCTACCTCTACAAACGCGGCACGTTCTACCCGTTCGCGCCGCTGACGGGCCCGGAAGGGTCCGCCGAGAAGCGTGACAACGCCCTGGAGCTGGAGATCCGGGCCGTGCTCGCCGACGACTTGGCGACCGAGCCGGACCTGAGCCGGTGGTTCCCGGTCTGGGGCGCGCCCGGGTTGTGACCGGCTGACCGTGTCCGAGTGGCGTACGGCTGGCCCCCCCCGGCGGCCGGCCCCTCCGGCGGCTGGTTCCGGCACCGGACGGCCGCTCGCGTACGTTGGCGACATGGCTGAGGCAGTGGAGGCGGCGGGGGTGCCGGGCAGGCGCCGCCGTGCGCCCGGGATGAGCGCCGACGAGCGTCGTTCGATGATCGTGACGGCCGCGTTGCCGCTGGTGGCGGAGTACGGCGCGGGCGTGACCACGGCGAAGGTGGCGCGCGCGGCGGGCATCGGTGAGGCGACGATCTTCCGCGTCTTCGCGGACAAGGAAGCGCTGCTGGCGGCCTGTGTGGCCGAAGCCCTCCGCCCCGACGCCCTGCTCGCCTCGCTGGCCGCCGTCTCCCTGCACCGGCCCCTCGCGGAGCGGCTGGTCGAGGCGCTGGACGCGATGCGGGAGCATCTGTCCCGTATCGGTGCGGTGATCGGTGCGCTGCATGCGACGGGGCATCTGCGGGGGCGTGAAGCACCAAGAGCGGGCGGTTCGGGCCCTGACCTGAACCCGGGGCAGGGTCCGTCCGCGCCCGGCGACCGCGAAGAGGCGCTGGCGGCTCCACTGGCAGCGGTCGCCGCCCTGTTCGAGCCCGAGCGGGACCGGCTGCGGGTGGCGCCGGAGGCCCTGGCCAGGGTTTTCCTGACGCTGAGCCGGGACACAGCGGCGGAGGCGGGAGACGACGGGCGCAAGCCGGGGGCTCTCAGCACACGGGAGCTGGTGGACCTCTTCCTGCACGGCGCGCTCGGGGACGAGCGCTAGGGCGTGGGCTTACGGGGCCTGCCGTACCCCTGACCTGCGACGCTTGCCGCTGGGCTTACTGCTGCTGCTCCTGCTTCTGGGCCCGCTCCGGCTCCTGTTCCGTCTCCTGATCCGGGCCCTGATCCCCGGTTGTCGCCTCGGCGGCTTCCCTGCTCCGGCGGACCTGGTCCGAGGTGATCTCTCCGGCCGCCCAGTTGGCCCATTCCTCCACCATGGCGGTTTGCCGTAGCCCGAATTCCAGGGCGATGCGCCCGTAGACCGCGATCATTTCGCCCTCCCAGTCGCCGGCTTCGGCCAAGGCCCGGTAGTCGGCGTGCGCGCGGGCGGACCGTTCGGCCTGTTGCAGCAGGTACGTACGGGCTTCCAGCGGTGTCAGGGCGCCGAGGAAGAAGACGCGCAGCAGGCCGTCGTGACGCTGCGGTCCGACGGGCTCCACCTCCGTGAGCCAGTGGTGCAGTTCGGCCCGGCCCGCCTTGGTGATGGCGTACTCCTTGCGGCCGCGGGGGCCTTGGGAGGCCACCTCGATCAGGTCGGCCGCCGTGAGTTTGTTCAGCTCTCCGTAGACCTGGCTCTGGGTGGCCGGCCACACATGCGCGAGCGACAGGTCGAACGTCTTCATCAGGTCGTAACCGCTGGCGGGTGATTCGGCCAGCAGGCCCAGAACGGCGTGGCGGAGGCTCATATCCATCACTTTACCTTCCAGTCTTGACACGTCAATGGAGAACCTTCTAGCTTTGACATGTCGAAGTTGGAATGTCGCGCATGGTCGGAGGGGTCCGGCCGGGGGAGTCGAGAGTCATGACCTTTTTGCGGGGGTTCTTTCCGTGGATCGCCTACGGAGCTGTGGCCTGGGCGTCATGGCAGTGGGCCGCGCTGCTGGGCCTGCTGATCGGCTGCGTGGTGCTCTACGCGGACCGTGCCGAGGGGCTGTCGCCGTCGTTCCGGGTGCTGGAGTACGGCAGCCTGGTGTTCTTCGCCGGCATCACGGTCCTGGCCTTCGTCCGCCCGGACAGCGGTCTGCGGGTCTACGACGGCGCCCTGTCCTCGGGCTGGCTGGCGTTGGTCACCTGGGGGTCGATGGCCGCTCGCCGGCCCTTCACCCTCGCGATAGCCCGCCGCAAGGCGCCGCCCGAGGTGTGGCGTACGCGGCTGTTCCTGCGGATCAATTACGTGCTCAGTGCGGCCTGGGCGGCGTCCTTCACGTTCGCCGCGGCAGGACAGGTCCTGGGCACGGCCTACGGGCTCGGCCTGCCCGCGATGATCTCCATCCATGTCAGCGCCTTCGTCATCCCGTTGCGTTTCACCGTGAGCTACCCGGAGCGTGCGCGAGCGCGCTTCCTGGAGAAGGCCGACGGTCACCCTTACGTACAGGAGGCCCAACCCGCATGACGACGACAAACGCCCCCGGATCCGTCCTCCCGGCATCCGGTTCCGAAGGCGCACCGGCCCCGCACCTGGCGGGGAACTTCGCCCCGGTGACCAAGGAGCTCACCGCGTACGAGCTGCCGGTCACCGGCTCGATACCGACCGAGCTGACGGGCTGGTACCTGCGCAACGGCCCCAACCCGCGGGAGGCCGCGTCGGCGCACTGGTTCCTCGGTGACGGCATGGTCCACGGCGTCCGCCTGGAAGGCGGCAAGGCCGTCTCGTACCGCAACCGCTGGGTCCGCACCTCGACCTTCACCGACGGCGTACCGGTCCGGGAGCGGGAGGGGCGTACCGACCTGACCGCCGGTGTCGCCAACACCCACGTGGTCCGCCACGCGGGCCGCACCCTCGCCCTGGTCGAGTCGTCCTTCCCGTACGAACTCGACTGCCGCCCGGGGCACGAGCTGGAGACCGTCGGCCCGTACGACTTCGGCGGCCGGCTGACCACCGCCATGACCGCTCATCCCAAGACCTGTCCGACCACGGGAGAGCTGCACCTGTTCGGATACGGGGCTCCGGAGCCGCCTTTTCTGACCTATCACCGTGCGGACGCCTCCGGCGCACTGGTGGTGAGCCGCCCCATCGAGGTGGGCGCGTCCACGATGATGCACGACTTCCATCTGACGGCCGGGCACGTCGTCTTCATGGACCTCCCGCTCGTCTACGACCACGGGACTCCCGGCATGCCGTACGTGTGGGATGCGGAGTACGGTGCCCGGCTCGGTGTGCTGCGCCGCGACGATCCACACGGTGACGTCCGCTGGTTCTCCATCGACCCCTGCTACGTCTTCCACTCCATGAACGCGTACGACGACGGCCTCGGGCGCATCGTCCTCTACGTCTGCCGCTACCCGGCGCCGGAGCTGAAGTCGCTGCCCACACTGTGGCGGTGGACCATCGACCTCGCGTCGGGCAAGGTCGTCGAGGAGCAGGTGGACGACCAGTCGGGCGAGTTCCCGCGTATCGACGACCGGCTGGCGGGGCTGGACGCCAGGTTCGGGCACATCACGCGGAGCGGGGGCCCCGGCGCCGGTCCGACACCGAGCGCGGTGATCCGCTACGACCTGCACACCGGCACCAGTACCCGGCACGACTTCGGCCCCGGCCGCACACCCGCCGAGGCCGCCTTCGCCCCGGCGGACGACCGGCCCGGCGGCCCCGGGTGGTTGCTCACCTACGTCTATGACGCAGCCCGCGACTCCAGCGATCTGGAGATCCTCGACGCGGAGGACATAGCCAAGGGGCCGGTGGCCACGGTCCACCTGCCCCAGCGGGTGCCCTTCGGGTTCCACGGGAACTGGCTCCCGGATCCGGCCCAGTAGAGCCGCGGCGGGGCCCGCGCCCGACCCGGGTGGGTGCGCCTGAATGGCGGCCGGGGATACGGCGGTATCGGATGAGGGGGGTCCCACCGGTCGACGCAGCGGGGACGGGTTCGGGTGCCGCATCCCGACGAGGCTCGACTGCCGCGTCCGGGCGATGTCCATGACGACGGCCGGGCTCGGCCCGCAAGCTTCCGGTCGGTTCCAGACGAGGAAAGAAGCCCCATGCGTACTCGTACCGCCACCGCCGTCGGCGTACTGTCCCTGGCCGCCGCGGCCACCCTGCTCACCACCGGCGCGGCCATGGCCGACAGTCACGGCGGCTGGATCGGCTGGCCAGGGCCGGTGGACGACCTCGGCCGGCCCGGCCACGTCGGGTGGGACGCAGGCCGTGGCACAGGCCGCGACGCAGGCCGTGACGGCCGGAACACCGGCGCCGTGACCATCGGCAAGCACACCTCCACACCGTCCGTCGCAGCACACAACTGGGGAGGGAACAACTGGAACAGCAAGGTCGTCTTTGGTGACATGAACCTCGGCTGAACCGGTTCGGGCGAGGACCCGGCGGTCAGCGGGGCGGGGTACGGCGGGCTGCCAGCTCGTCCATGGTGCGAGCGTGGACCTCGCGCCGGGTGGCTGCGGTGATGAAGGCTGCCACGTGCTCCTGGCCGACCAGGTCTCGTACGGCGCGGATGGCTTCGGCGGGGAGCGCGATCATGGTCGCGTCGGCGTCGGCGTCGGCGGTATCGGCGGCTGTGGCAGCGGGAGCGCCAGCGGGAGCGAGGTCGGCCTCGGGGGCGGTGCTGCCGGTGCCGGTGCCGGTGCCAGTGGCGGAAGTACTGGTGCTGGCGGGGTGAGGGGCGGTGCCGCTGTTGTTGTTGACATTGCTGATGTCGCCGAGGTGGTGATGGATGTAGCGGGTGGCCATGGTGCGCATGGCGCGGGCGAGTTCGGCGTCCACGGTCTGTTGGGCGAGGGGGCGGAGGCGGCGTACGAGACCGGCGGCCTCGGTGGCCTCGGCTTCGGTGGGCTGGTGGTCGAGGTAGGGATGGAAGACGTACTCGGTGGTGAAGTCGAGGAAGCGAGCCGCAATGTGCTCGACCTGGCCGCGGAGTTCGCGCAGATGGCCGGAGATGGCGGTGAGGGGGACGCCGGCGGAGTGCAGCTCGGCTGCGACGGCCAGTTCCCGGGGGCTGGGGACGCGGAAGACGTCGTCGCTGCCGGGGAGGCGTTCCAGGACGCCCAGCTCGACGGCGTCCGCCAGGGCCTCCTCGTCCGGTGATCCGCCGAACGCGGCGTACAGCTCCTCGCGGGTGATGCGGGCCGCCTCCTCGTCGCTCCACGGGCCGTCGATCTCGGCGACCAGGCCGAGTACGCCACCGAGACCGCGGCCGGTGTCCCAGGCCTCCAGGAGTTCCTTGATGCTGGCGAGGGTGTACCCGCGGTCGAGCAGGTCGGCGGTACGGCGCAGCCGCTCCAGGTGCTCGTCGCCGTAGACGTTGGCCCGGCCGCGGCGCTCCGGCTTGGGCAGGAGGCCGCGGTCCTGGTAGGCGCGGATCGTGCGGACCGAGGTGCCGCTGATGTGCGCCAGGTCCTCGATGCGGTACTCGGCCGGCGGCGACTGGTCGGTCAATGCGGTGCTCCTTACGAGATGGCCGCGCGGCCCACCGCTCCCGCCGCGGCGCGGGCGGCCGGGGAGGACGCCAGGTAGGCGACGGCCTTGCGCAGCGACCCTTCCTGCGAGGGATGGTACGACCGCTTCAGGTAGCGCGGTACGGCGGCGCCCAGCTCGCGCCAGGTCGGCAGGAGCTGTGCGCGCACGGCCCGGTTGTGTGCGCGCAGGGAGTACCGCAGGCGGCCGGCCAGCTGAGGGTCGTGGCGTATGAGGTAGGCGGCGCCCCAGGCCCACAGGTAGAGGAGGACGGGTGCGGTGACGGCCATGCCCAGCACGCGGCGGGCGTACCGGGGCAGGCCCTCGCCGCCGGTGTGCTCGTACATGTCGAAGGCCACGGCGCGGTGCTCGACCTCTTCCGCACCGTGCCAGCGCAGCAGGTCGAGCATGACCGGGTCGGGGCCGGCCCGGTCCAGGCCCTCGGCGTGCAGCACCCAGTTGCCGAGGACGGCGGTGAACTGCTCTATGGCGGCTATGAGGGAGAGCCGGAAGCGCAGCCACTCCTGGGTGGGCACCGGAGCGGCGAACGGTGGCCGTTCGCCGAGGAGGTAGGTGAAGAGGAAGTCGACGTGCTTCGTGTAGGGCGCGGTGTCCAGGCCCTGGTGGGCGAGGTGCTCCAGGACGTAGGCGTGCTGGACGCTGTGGGTGGCCTCCTGCCCCATGAAGCCTTTGACGTCCTTGAGGAGCGCGGGGTCACGGACCAGCGGCAGGGCTTCCTTGAAGACCTTGACGAACCAGCGCTCTCCGGCGGGCAGCAGGAGGTGCAGCACGTTGATGACGTGGGTGGCGGTGGGTTCGTCCGGTATCCAGTGCAGCGGGGTCTCGCGCCAGTCGAACGAAACCCGGCGGGGTGCGATCGTGTGGTGCTCCTCCGGTTCGGTGGGGTTCGTACTCACGCTGTGCTCCTGACATAAGACGTGAGGGGAGAGGGAGGGGGCGGGGAAGGGGAAGGCCGATGGTGAGGCCGGGGGGGGAGGGGAGCCGAGGCAGTGGCGCGTCCGCCCCGGCATGCGTCTGTACCGGCATGGGCTCGCTCCGGCATACGTACGCCCCGGAGTTCGCCCCGGCATACGTTCGCCCCGGTCTGTCCGCGCCGTGGCGCGCGCCCTCACACGGGCGGGTCGAAACGGGCCAGGGCGCGCAGCGCGCGTGGGGCGAAGCGGGACATCAGGTGGGCGCCGCGTGCCTCGGGCGTGACGGGGACGACCGCTTCGTTGCGGACGACCGCGCGGAGGATGGCGTCGGCGACCTTCTCCGGCGGGTAGTTGCGCAGCCCGTACGCGCGGGCCACCTTGGCCTGGCGGCGCTTCTCCTCGTCCGCGGAGACGCCCGTGAAGCGGGCCGTCGTGGTGATGTTCGTGTTCACGATGCCGGGGCATATGGCCGTGACGCCGATGCCCTGGCCGGCCAGTTCGGCGCGCAGGCTCTCGCTGAGCATGAGCACCGCCGCCTTCGAAGCGCCGTAGGCGGACAGGATTTTCGACGGCTGGAAGGCCGCTGCCGAGGCGGTGTTGACGATGTGGCCGCCCTGTCCACGCTCGGCCATCTGCCGGCCGAAGAGCCGGCAGCCGTGGATGACGCCCCAGAGGTTGACGTCCAGGACCTTCTTCCAGTCCTCGGTGGTGGTGCTGAGGAAGGATCCGGACAGGCCGATGCCGGCGTTGTTGACCAGTACGTCGACGGTGCCGTACTCGGCGGCGACCTTGTCGGCCAGCTTCTCCATGGCGGCCTCGTCCGAGACGTCCACCGTTTCGGCCCATGCCTGCGGGGCGCCGACCAGCCGCGCCAGATCGGCCGTACGGGCCGCTCCCTCGGCGTCCCGGTCGACGGCGACGACGCGCGCTCCCGCCTCGGCGAAGGCGAACGCGGTGGCCCGCCCGATGCCGCTGGCGGCGCCGGTGACGAGCACCAACTGGCCGCCGAACCGGTCGGCGTACGGGCCGGTGGCGACGGTCTCCCTGGCCGGGTCGCCCTCCTCCGTGGAGGTCACGAATTCGGCGATCCACGAGACGAGTTGATCGGGCCGGGTGCGGGGCACCCAGTGCTTGGCCGGGAGCGTGCGCCGGACCAGTTTCGGCACCCAGTGGTCCAGGTCGTCGTAGAGCCGCTGGGACAGGAAGGCGTCCCCGGTGGGCGTGATCAGTTGCACCGGGCAGTGGGCGTAGGCGTCGGCGCGCGGGCGGCGCAGCCGGGCGCGGACGTTGTCGCGGTAGAGCCACGCGCCGTGGGCGGCGTCCGTGGGCAGGGACGCCGTCGGGTAGTCGCCCGCGGGCACCTTCTCCACCCGCTGGAGGATCTTCGGCCAGCGCTTGCCGAGCGGCCCCTTCCAGGCCAGTTCGGGCAGGACCGGGGTGTGCAGCAGGTAGACGTACCAGGATTTGACGCCCTGGTCGATCAGTTGTGCCGCGCGGCGCGGAGTGGGGCGGGCGGCGCGCTTCTTGATCCAGTGGCCGAAGTGGTCCAGCGACGGGCCGGACATCGAGGTGAAGGAGGCGAGCCGGCCTTCCGTGTGCCGGGCCGTCGCGAACTCCCACGCCTGCACCGAGCCCCAGTCGTGGCCGACCACGTGGACCGGCCGGTCCGGGCTCACCGCGTCCACCACGGCGAGGAAGTCGTCGGTCAGCTTCTCCAGCGTGAAGCCGCCGCGCAGCGGTTCGGGCGCGGTGGACCGGCCGCAGCCCCGGACGTCGTACAGCACCACATGGAAGCGGTCGGCCAGTCCCCGGGCCACGTCCGACCACACTTCCTTGCTGTCGGGGTAGCCGTGCACCAGCACCACCGTGGGGCGCGTGGCGTCGCCCAGTTCGGCGACGCACAGCTCGACCCCGCCCGTACGGACCCAGCGCTCCCGGGCGCCGTCCGGTCCGGCTCCGGCTTTGGCCCCGGCTCGGGCCCCTGTCGTCCTGCTCATGCGGCCTTCTCCTCCTGCCAGCGCCGCACGTGCGGCAGATCGTCGTCCAGCCAAAAGGCGCTCTCCAGCGGGTCGGCGGAGTCCGTCACGACGAGGATCTCCTCGAACTTCGCGCCCGTGCCCCGGAATCCGAGGTGCGGTTCGACCGCCCACAGCCCCGGCTGCGGCGGGTGGTCGGAGAACTTGTACGGGCTCCACAGCGGCGACCAGCCGTCCCGGTGGCCGTGCAGCGCGTCGGAGGCCAGGCCCTTGAGCGCCTGCGTACCGAACCCGAAGACCGTCGGTGACCAGCGGCGCTCCTTCACCCGGTCGATCTTGTGGGCGATCACGCCGAAGGGATAGGCGCGGTGCCGGTTCGCATGCCCCTGGCGGATCATGAGCCGCTCGACGTCCTCGTAGATCTCGCGCAGCGGGCGGCGTTCGCGCACCTCGCGCAGGATCAGCTCGCGGTGTGCTTCAAGGTCGGCCAGCAGCCGGTCGTGCACGGGGTTGAGGCCGAGGCAGCCGGAGTAGCCGATGTCGGCCGTGCAGCCCCGGTGGACCGGCGCCATGTCGAGGATGAAGGCCATCCCGGGCTCCAGGCGCCGGTTGGTGGGGAAGAACTGCAGTGGTACACGGAAGTTCGTGAACGCCGTACGGTCGCCGAACCAGGCGAAGGGGAGGTGGAACCAGTCCCGTACACCGCGCTCGTGCAGCCACTCGCGCTGCATCCGCGCCGCTTCCCGCTCCGTCACCCCCGGCCTGAGCTGTGCGGCGACCGCTTCGGCGCAGTCGTACGCAAGGCGCTGCACCTCTCTGAACCCCCGCAGCTCGGCGGTGAGTTCACGCACCCCGCCCACCTGGTCGGCCCCGGGGGCCGTGCCGCCGCTCGCCCGGGCCGCCCCGCCGCCCCTCCGGGCCGCTGCGGCCCCTGTCGCTGAGGTCATCGCCAACCGTCCGTCCCGTATGCCGTTCATCGCGGTACGTGCCCGTAACTTGACACTGATGAATGTGACAATGCTCGGCGGCGGCGTCAAGGGGTCGGTACGGGCCTGTGGAAAACCCGTGGGAGGCCATCGGCAACCGAACGGAAGAGGCCGCCGGGACCCGACCAGCAGGCGGACCCGCACCCGACCAGCGGGGCTACCGGCACCCGATCAGCGATCCGACCGAAAACGATCAGAAATCGCCCGCGACGAGCGCCCGGCCCCCACATCCGCCCCCGCCCCGCCCCCGACTTCCGTGGGCCGAAAGCCGGACCTCCCCTACGGGCGCCTCCCCCTGTGGTCGGACGCCGATCCAGCCGCCAGGTCTGACGACCGGTGTGGTGAGCGCCACTACCGTCGTTGACGTGACTGTGATCGTGACCGAAAGCCTGAGCAAGCGGTACCCGAGGGTGACCGCGCTGGACCGGCTCACCGTTGACATCGGCCCGGGTGTGACCGGCCTGGTGGGTGCGAACGGCGCCGGCAAGTCCACCCTGATCAAGCTGCTGCTGGGCCTCGCCCCGGCCAGTGAGGGGTCCGCGACCGTCCTCGGCCTCGACGTGGCCAGGGAGGGCGGCGCCATCCGGGAGCGCGTCGGCTACATGCCGGAGCACGACTGTCTGCCGCCCGACGTCTCGGCCACCGAGTTCGTCGTCCACATGGCGCGCATGTCGGGTCTGCCGCCGACCGCGGCCCGTGAGCGCACCGCCGACACGCTGCGGCACGTCGGCCTCTACGAGGAGCGCTACCGCCCCATCGGCGGCTATTCGACGGGTATGAAGCAGCGTGTCAAGCTGGCCCAGGCGCTGGTCCACGACCCGCAGTTGGTCTTCCTGGACGAGCCGACCAACGGCCTGGACCCGGTCGGCCGCGACGAGATGCTCGGCCTGATCCGCCGCGTGCACACCGAATTCGGCATATCGGTCCTGGTCACCTCGCACCTCCTCGGCGAATTGGAGCGCACCTGCGACCACGTCGTCGTCATCGACGGCGGCCGGCTGCTGCGCTCCTCCTCGACCGACGACTTCACCCAGCTCACCGCCTCCCTCGCGGTCGAGGTCACGGACACCGACGAGCACCCGGACGGCACGGCGTCGCTGCGCGCGGCCCTGACCCGTGCCGGTGTGGCGGTGACCACCGCGGCTCCCGGCTCGGAGAGCGGCGCCTCCACCGCCCACGTGCTGTACGTGGAGGCCACCGGCGAAGAGACGTACGACCTGGTGCGCGACACCGTCGCCGGCCTCGGCCTCGGCCTGGTCCGGATGGAGCAGCGCAGGCACCGCATCTCCGAGGTCTTCCAGAGTGACGACGCGGCGACCGCGGGCGTCCCGGAGGCACCGGACACGCAGCCCGCCGCACCCCGTCCCACCGCCCCCGCGGCGGCCGCCCCCGCGGCGGCCGCTTCCGCGACGACCGCCCACCGAGCCACCAAGGACGGAGGCGCCCCCGATGCCGCCTGAGACCAGGAACCCCGCTACCGCCGGAGCGGCGCAGGACGTCATCCACGACATCGGCTACCGCCACTTCGACGGCCCCCGCCTGGGCCGCGCCTACGCCCGCCGCTCGCTGTTCTCGCAGAGCCTGCGCGGCGCCTACGGACTGGGCCGCTCGGCGAAGTCCAAGGTCCTGCCGATGCTGCTGTTCGCCGTCATGTGCCTGCCCGCGGGCATCATGGTGGCGGTCGCGGTGTTCACGAAGATGAACGACCTGCCGGTGGCGTACACCCGTTACGCGATCTTCCTCCAGGCGGTCATCGGCCTCTACCTGGCCGCCCAGGCACCGCAGTCCGTCTCCCGCGACCTGCGTTTCAAGACCGTCCCGCTGTACTTCTCGCGCCCGATCGAGCGGGTCGACTACGTGGTGGCGAAGGTCGCGGCCATGGCCGGCGCGCTGTTCATCCTGACCGCCGCGCCGCTGCTGATCCTCTACATCGGCGCGCTGCTGGCCAAGATGGACTTCGTCGACCAGACCAAGGGGCTGGCTCAGGGCCTGGTCTCGGTGGCCCTGCTTTCCCTCCTCTTCGCCGGTGTCGGCCTGCTGATCTCCGCGCTGACCCCGCGCCGCGGCTTCGGCGTGGCGGCCGTGATCGCCGCGCTGACGATCCCGTACGCGGCGGTGAGCGCAGTCCAGGGCATCGCCGCCGTACAGGGCCAGGAGGGGGTCGTGGGCTGGCTCGCCCTGTTCTCGCCCATCACCCTGATCGACAGCGTGCAGGCGACGTTCCTCGGCGGCACCGCGTCGTTCCCCGACGAGGTCCAGCCGTCCACCGCCGCCGGGCTGGTGGCCCTCCTGGTCACGCTGGCCGCCGTCGCGGGCTCGTACGCCCTGCTGATGCGCCGCTACCGGAAGGCCGGCCTGTGAGCGCCCGCCCCGCGCCCCTGAAGGCGCACCCGACGATGCCCGCCACCAGCTCCCGAAGGAACGGGCCGCGCCCATGACGACCATCCAGATCGACCACGTCTCCCGCTGGTTCGGCAACGTCGTTGCCGTCAACGACATCACCATGACCATCGGCCCCGGTGTCACCGGCCTCCTCGGCCCCAACGGCGCGGGCAAGTCCACCCTGATCAACATGATGGGCGGCTTCCTCGCCCCGTCCGGCGGGTCCGTCACCCTCGACGGACGTGCCATCTGGCGCAACGAACGCATATACCGCGACATCGGCATCGTGCCGGAACGTGAGGCGATGTACGACTTCCTCACCGGCCGCGAGTTCGTCGTCGCCAACGCCGAACTGCACGGCCTGGGGCGGGACGCCGCGCGGCGCGCGCTGGCCACCGTCGAGATGGAGTACGCGCAGGACCGCAAGATCTCCACGTACAGCAAGGGCATGCGCCAGCGCGTGAAGATGGCGTCCGCGCTGGTCCACGACCCGTCCGTGCTGCTGCTGGACGAGCCGTTCAACGGCATGGACCCGCGCCAGCGGACGCAGCTCATGGAGCTGCTGCGGCGGATGGGCGACGAGGGCCGTACGGTGCTGTTCTCCTCCCACATCCTCGAAGAGGTCGAACAACTGGCCTCGCACATCGAGGTGGTGGTGGCCGGACGGCACGCCGCGTCCGGTGACTTCCGCAAGATCCGCCGCCTGATGACGGACCGCCCGCACCGCTACCTCATCCGCTCCGACGACGACCGCGCGCTGGCCGCCGCCCTGATCGCCGACCCCTCCACGGCCGGCATCGAGGTGGACCTCCAGGAGGGCGCGCTGCGCGTCCAGGCCGTCGACTTCCCCCGCTTCACCGCCCTGCTGCCGCGCGTCGCCCGCGACCACGGCATCCGCCTCCTGACGGTCTCGCCCTCCGACGAGTCCCTGGAATCGGTCTTCTCCTATCTCGTCGCGGCCTGAAAGGAGCCTGAAAGCGATGTCAGCGACCTCATCGGTCCGGCCGGACCCGTCCCCGGCACCCGCCGCGGGCCCCTCGGCGGCCCCGGCGCTCTTCAACCCCACCGTCGCCCGGCTCACCTACCGGGCCCTCCTCGGGCGGCGCCGCGCGCTGATCCTCTTCGCGCTGCCCGCCCTCCTGATCGTCATCTCCGTCGCCGTACGGGCGCTGGCCGGTGCCGACGACTCCACCGCCAACGGTGTCCTGGGCACCTTCGCGCTCGCCACGATGGTGCCGCTGATCGGCGTCATCGCCGGTACGGGCGCGATCGGCCCGGAGATCGACGACGGCTCCGTCGTCTACCTGCTGGCCAAGCCGCTGCGCCGGTCCTCGATCATCTTCACCAAGCTGCTCGTGGCGATCGGGGTGACGGCCGCCTTCTCCGCGATCCCGGTGCTGATCGCCGGCTTCGTCCTCAACGGCAACAGCCAGCAGATCGCCGTCGCGTACGCCGTCGCCGCGGCCGTGGCCTCCGTCGCGTACAGCGCCCTGTTCCTGTTCTTCGGCACGATCAGCCGGCACGCGGTCGTCTTCGGCCTGGTCTACGCCCTGGTGTGGGAGACCCTGTTCGGCAACCTGGTCCCGGGCGCGCGGACGCTGAGCGTCCAGCAGTGGGCCCTCGCGGTGGGCCAGAAGATCGGCGCGGAAGGCGCGATCACGTCCGAGGTCGGCCTGCCGCTGGCACTCGTCCTCCTGGTGGCCGTCACGGGCCTGGCGACCTGGTACGCGTCGCGCAAGCTGCGGTCGCTGACGCTGGCGGGGGAGGAGTAGGCGGGGGCTGCGAGCGGTTCGTGCGTGCGCCCGGCTGGGGGTTCCCGGCCGGGCGCTTTGCGTGGGCCCCGGGTCTGTCGCCTCAGCCCGGGGTGACGCCTTCTGCCTGGTGATGGAGAGGCACTGCTGCCCGGCGGGCACCGGGCACCTGGACTGGCTGCGCCGTAAGGCGTCTGCGGAGCCGGAACACGGCAGAACGCGGCGCGCGCTGCCCGAGACCGCAGATCTCCGGCAGCGCGCGGGGGAGAGGGACGAGGCCCGTTACGTCCCTGCCCCGATCCGTCGGTCCCGTCCCGCGCCCAGGCCCAGCAGGACCAGGCCCGCGCAGACGGCCAGCAGCAGCACGATCGGGACCGTCCAGCCGTGGGTGGCCTGGTGTACCGCGCCGAGTACGAGCGGGCCGGCGGCGGCGAGGAGGTAGCCCCAGGTCTGGGCCATGCCCGAGAGGCGGGCGGCGGTGTGGGCGTCTCCGGAGCGCAGCACCATCATCGTCAGGGCCAGGCCGAGCGCGCCGCCCTGCCCGATGCCCAGGAGTACGGCCCAGATCCAGGCGCCCGCCACCGGGGCCACCAGGAGGCCCACGATGCCGCAGGCCATCAGGGCGGTGACGGCGACGGCCAGCAGCCGCTGCCGCCGCATCCGCCCGGCGAGCATCGGCACCACGAAGGAACCGGCCATCTGCACCAGGGTGCTGAAGGCGAAGACCAGTCCGGCCGTGGCCTTGCTCATGCCGTGGTCGGTGAAGATCGTCGGCATCCAGGCGATCATCACGTACGCGATCAGCGACTGCGACCCCATGAAGAGCGTGACCTGCCAGGCCAGCGGCGTACGGCTCAGGTTGGGCCCGTCCTCGGCGGCGTGCGTCGGCGTCGCGGCGGCCTGGCCGTGCCGCGTACCGCGCCGGGCGAGCACCGCCTGCGGGATCCAGACGAGGGCGGCGACCGCGGCCAGCAGCGCCCACGAGGCCAGCGATCCCTGCCAGCCGCCCAGGGCGTTCTCCAGCGGCACGGCGGAGGCGGCCGAGACGGTGGCGCCCAGGATCATCGCCGTGGAGTACAGGGCGGTCATGCCCGCGGCCTGCTCCGGGAAGTCCCGCTTGATCAGGCCGGGCATCAGGACGTTCAGCAGCGCGATGGACGTACCGACCACCGCGCAGCCCACGAACAGCGCGACGACCGGCGGGGCGATGCGCAGCAGGATGCCGCCGCACAGCAGCACCAGCGCGCCGCAGAGCACCGTCTCGGTGCCCCAGCGGCGGGCCAGCCGCGGCGCGGCGATCGAGCCGAGGCCCATGAAGACCAGCGGAATGGTCGTCACCAGGCTGCTCGCGGTCGCGGCGAGGTGGAAGTGGTCGCCGATCTCGCTCACCAGGGGCGAGACGCCGGCCAGTGCGGCGCGCATGTTCAGTGAGGCGAGCACGATGCCGAGCAGGACCAGGACCGGGTGCGCGCGCAGCCGGCGGCGGGCCGCGGCTACCGGCGGTGCCGGGGCGAGGTCCTCCTCGGCGTCGATCAGTGGTGCTTCGGGCCGGGTCCCTGACATGGGTGGGTGACGCTCCTTGTGTGAGGGGGTGGGGGAGAGAGGGGGTGGAGGCGCGGGGGGAGGGGGAAAACGTTTCTGCGGTGGCCGTACGCGCAGAGGTGGCACTCCGTACGGCGGGGCGGCGGTGTGAGGCTGCGGGCCCGCCGCGATCACGGGTGACCGGCTCCGCTCACCGCTCCGCGAGCAGTTTCTCCACCGCCCGTTTCGGGGGCTCCAGCAGTGCGCGGGCCGCCTTCTCGGCGGCCTCCGGGTCGCCGGAGGCGATCGCGTCCAGGACGGCGCGGTGGTCGCCGTGCACGATCCGCGGCATCAGTTCGTCGCCGAGCGAGGAGACCAGTGCCTCGCGTACGGAGCTGCTGAACCAGGCGTACGTGGCGGTGAGCGCGGTGTTGTGCGCGGCCTCCACGACGGCCCGGTGGAAGGCGACGTCGTGATCGGCGTACAGCTCCAGGTCGCCGCCGAACGGCTGTCCGCCCTCGGCCTCCAGCGCGGCCTGGGCGTCCAGCGCGGCGCGCATCCGGTCCAGGTCGTCCGGCCGGTGCCGCTGCGCCGCCAGCCGGGCGGCCTCCGCCTCCAGGGCGATACGCAGCTCCAGCACGTCCCGGACCCCGGCCCGCTGGACGCCGCGCATGATGTCGCCGGGATCGGTGCAGGAGAGCACGAAGGTGCCCTCGCCCTGCCGCGAGCGCAGCATGCCGGCGTGCACGAGGACCCGTACGGCCTCACGGACGGTGTTGCGGCCGACCTGGAGCTGCTCGGCCAGGGCGTGCTCGGTGGGGATGCGCTCGCCGACCGGCCAGGTGCCGGCGGTCAGCTGCGTGCGCAGGGCGTCGACGACGGTGTCCACGAGGGACTGTCGTCCCGCTGCCTGCAACGCCATGCGCATCTCCTTGGTTCGGTCCCGGCCTGCTCCGGCCTGCCCCGCCTGCTCCGGCCTGCGCCGGGTGCCGGTCGGGTACGGGCGCAAGTGATCGCCCGGTTGCCCGGTCATCCTACAACTGATGGGTGCAGTATGCACGGAGTTCCCGCTCCGTGCACACTGCGCCTGCCTACCTGCCTACCTGCCTACCTGCCTGCCTGCCGTCACAGACCGATGTCGCGCCCCTGGATGTCCGCCAAGGACTCGCGCCGTACGAGGACACGCGCGTGCCCGTCCGCGACGGCGACCACCGGCGGGCGGCCGACGAGGTTGTACCCCGAGGCCATGGAGAGGTGGTACGCGCCCGCCACCGGCACGGCGATCAGGTCCCCCGGCCGCACGTCCCCGGGCAGCGGTACACCGGCGGCGAGTACGTCGCCCGCCTCGCAGTGCCGTCCCACCACGCTCACCGGCACCGGCGCGGCGGAGGACCGCCGACCGACCAGCCGGGGCGCGTACCGCACCCCGTACAGCGCGGGCCGCGGGTTGTCGCTCATCCCGCCGTCGACGGCGACGAAGGTGTGCTCACCGGTCCGCTTGACGGACAGCACCCGGTAGAGGGCGACGCCCGACGGACCCGCGATGGCGCGGCCCGGCTCGACGGTCAGCCGAGGCACCGGCAGCCCGGCCGCCGCGCAGCCGCCGGCCAGCTCCGCCCGCACCTTGGCGCCGAGCGCCGCGATGTCCATGCTGTCCTCGCCGGGCCGGTAGGCGACGCCGTGGCCGCCCCCTATGTCCAGTTGCGGCAGCGTGACGCCGTGCTGCTCGTGGATACGCGCCAGCAGCCCGACCAGCCGCCGTACGGCCGACAGGTACGGCTTCACGGTGGTGATCTGCGAACCCAGGTGGCAGTGCAGGCCGACGAGCTGGAGCCGCGGCTGGCCCAGGATGCGGGTGATGGCGTGCTGCGCCGAACCGTCGGCCAGGGAGAGACCGAACTTCTGGTCGTCGGTACCCGTACGGATCTTGGCGTGGCCGCCGGCGGCGATGCCCGGAACCACCCGTACGAGGACCTGCTGCCGGGTGCCGGCGGGCACCGCGGCGGCGAGCCGGGCGATCTCGGAGGTGCTGTCGATGACGATCCGGCCGACCCCGAGGCGCAGCGCGGTGCGCAGGTCCTCGGGGCTCTTGGCGTTGCCGTGCAGCACGATCCGGCCGGGCGGGAAGCCGGTGGTGACGGCGAGTTCCAGTTCGCCCGCGGAGCAGACGTCCAGGCCCAGGCCCTCCTCCCGTACCCAGTGGGCCATGGCGCGGCACAGGAATGCCTTGGCCGCGTACAGGACGTCGGCGTCGGGGAAGGCGCGCAGGTAGGCGCGGCAGCGGGCGCGTACCTCGGCCTCGTCCAGGACGTACGTGGGGGTGCCGAAGCGCGCGGCGAGTTCGGTGAGGGGGACGCCGCCGACGGTGAGGTCGGCGTCGGGGAGTTCGGCCGTGGAGGCGGGCCATACGCCGAGGTCGGTGGGGTCGGTGGGGGTGGTGGGGGTGGTGTGGGTGGTGGAGTCTGTGGGGCGGACGCGAGCCGCGGGATCAGTGGGATCGGCGGGGTGGGGGCGAGGCGGGTCGGTCCGCTCTCCCGCGGGGGGCTGCGGTGTCGTGGTCGTCACGGTCATGGTGGTCGTACGCCCCTTCTCAGACGGCCCGCAGCAGCGGTGTACGGGGAGTACCGGGGGCGAGGCGGGGGTCCACGGTCAGGACGGCCGCGCCGAGCGGTTCGGCGAGGGCGCGCAGCGCGGGCTCGGCGAGCCGGATCCACGGCTGGTCGCTGCCGAGCGCGGCGGCGAGCCGCTGCGCGGAGGTGAAACCGACGGCGGTACGGCCGCCGAGCGGAGTGCGGAACAGGCGGGCCGTACAGCCCGCGGGGCCCGGCCGGACGGGGACGAACAGCAGTCCGGCCGGGATGGGTTCGGCGGGTTCGGGATCTTCCGCGTACAGGTGTTGCTGGGGCACGGCGTCGCTCCTCGTGCGGCAATGGCCCCGGACCGGTGGGAAGAGAAGTGCCGGGGCTCCTCCTCGACGCTATGCCCGTACCGGCCTGCGCACGGCGGCGTACTGACGCATCATTGACGGCCCGTGGACGCCCCTTGACGGAATGCTGGTGCCCCGGCGCATGCCCCGGTGCACGGAAACAACGTGCGCCCCGGCGCGGGCCCGTGCATACGCCTCGGCATATGCCGAAACACGGCATGTCGCCGTCCGCCGTCCACGAGGATCGCCTCGTCCGCCGTCCGCCGTCCGCCGTCCGCCGTCCGCCGTCCGCCGTCCGCCGATCCTCGGCCCGCCCCTTGACCTTCACACCGTGGCAAGCCCTGCACTGGGAGTCTCATGTTCACCATCGGAGAGTTCGCGGGCCACGGCCGTGTGTCGGCCCGGATGCTGCGCCACTACGACGCCATCGGGCTGCTGCGTCCGGCCCGCACGGACCCGGTCACCGGCTACCGCTACTACGAGGCCGGGCAGCTCGCCCGCCTCAACCGCATCATCGCCCTCAAGGACCTCGGCTTCAGCCTCCAGCAGGTGACGGCCATCCTGGACGAACAGGTCAGCGCGGCGGAACTGCGCGGCATGCTGCGGCTGCGCCGGGCCGAGCTGACGGCGGCGGTCACGGCGACCGGCGCCCGGCTGGCCCGGGTCGAGGCACGGCTGCGGACGATCGAGAGCGAAGGGCGAATGGCCGCCGACGAGGTGGTGGTCAAGCGGGTCGAAGCGGTACGGGTCGCCCAACTGACGGGTATCGCGGCGAGCTTCGGGCCCGAGGACATCGGTCCGGTCGTCGGGCCGCTGTACGACGAGCTGTTCCGGCGGCTGGCCACCGCGGGCGTCGAGCCGGCGGGCCCGGGCATCGCGCACTACGCGGACGCGCCCGGCGGCGGGGACCGCATCACGGTGCATGCGGCGGTCGTGGTCGCGGCCGCTCCGCAGCCCTCCCACGACTTCGCGATCGTGGACCTGCCGCCGCTCGCGCAGGCCGCCACGGTGGTGCACCGCGGGCCCATGGAGCGGGTGCTGCCCACGGCCCAGGTGCTGGCCCGCTGGCTCGACGACAGCCCCTACCGGTCCGCCGGGTATCCGCGGGAACTGACGCTGGAGTGTCCGGAGAACCGGGAGGACTGGGTGACCGAGTTGCAGGAGCCGATCACCGTGGAGCAGTGAGCCGAGGGCGGTCGGAAGGGCGGACGGCACGTTGCCGGGGCGGCCGGGGCCGTTGGGCCCGCCGGGGCCGCTGAGGCTACCGGAGTCGTTGGGGTCGTTGGGGTCCTCAGGCCGGTGCCCGGGCCGGTCCCACATCGTGCCCCTCGGGTGCGCCGGCGCACGTAGGGGCGCACGTCGGCACATCTGCTTCGACGTCCGAGAGCCGTCGTGCGCGGGGCCTTGCGCCCGGACCGGCAGCCGTGCCCGCCACCGCGCCCGGACCTGCCGCCGCAACGGGACGTGCCGCTGTGCCTGCCGCCGCACCAGGGACTGCACCAGGGACTGCACCTGTGCCCGCCACCGCATCCGAACCCGCTGCCCTGCCCGCCGCACCCTTCCCGAGCGACTTGTTCACCGTCTCGGCGAACTCCACCGCCACCGGGCTCAGCGCCGCCCACTGCCGTACCGCCCAGCCGGCCGCCAACGGGGGCAGCCCCGGGATCGGGATCAGCCGCAGCGACGGGTGCCCGGCGCCCCGCCAGCCCGGCAGGTCCGGTACCACCGCGTGCCCGACGCCCAGCTCCGCCAGCAGGATCGCGGTGTCCCAGTCGGCCACACTGGTGGAACTGGCGGGCGCGGCGGCGGGCCCAGGACCGGAATCCGGCTGTCGCAGGTGGCCGTCGAGCCGCATCCGCGAGACGGAGTTCTCCGGCAGCCGGATGTGCCGGATGCCGGACAGGCCGCCGGCCAGCTCGGCCGGCTCGATGTGGTCGCGCCCGGCGAGCGGGTCGTCGGACCGTACGGCGAGGACCCACGGCAGCTCCAGCACCGGGTGCTGCTCGATACCGCGTACCGGCGGGCCGATGGTGATCCAGGCCAGTTCGGCGGTGCCGTCGGCCACCGCCTCGAAGCAGCGGCGGCCGGAGTTCTCGGTCTGGAACTCCAGGTCGACGTGCGGGTGGCGGGCCCGGAAGGTGACCACCGCCGCCGACATGAAGTGCCGTACGGTCGTGGCTCCCGTGGTGATCCTCAGGGTGCCGCCGTCGCCTAGGCGCAGGTC
Source organism: Streptomyces sp. NPDC045470 (assembly GCF_040646595.1). Lineage (NCBI taxonomy): Bacteria > Bacillati > Actinomycetota > Actinomycetes > Kitasatosporales > Streptomycetaceae > Streptomyces > Streptomyces sp. NPDC045470. Next base: position 98,846 of record NZ_JBEZAN010000008.1, on the reverse strand, counting down.
GGCCAGGCGGCGCAGGGCCAGGTCCAGTTCCGCGAGCGAGCCGGTCGCGGCGCGGCACAGGATGCGGCCCGCCTGGGTGGGGGCCACGCCGCGCGGCCGCCGCTCCAACAGGGCGATGCCCGCCTCGCGTTCGAGCCGTTTGACGCGCTGGCTGACCGCCGACTGCGTACAGCCCAGGTCACGGGCGACGGCGCTGAGGCTGCGCGCCTCGCAGACGGCGACGAAGGCGCGGAGGTCGTCGAGAGTCACCAACCCAAGGTATCGCTGGGGCAATTGAAAGGAAACCCGAGGATTGACTTGGGTGTGCGGGCGGGACGAGGATCGGAGCAGGGCCCAGGGCGGCCACCCGGAACCGGCTACGGCGCCGTACGGTTCCGGGGGCCGACCCGCCATGGGCCGGCCCCCGGGGGGGGGAAGGGCGCCGGCGTACGTTCACGCCGTACGCCTACGGTCACGCCGTACACCTGAGGACTCGCCCTTACGCGTGCGGCCTCACCAGTACGTCCTCGGCCTCATCCGTACGCCTACGGCCTCACCCTCGGTCGGCGCCGACGGGCACGTCACCGGCCCGGCCCGCCGTACCCGGCACCACCGCGTCCGGCGTCGCCGTACCCGGCACCGCGTCCGGCTTCGCCGTACCCCGCCCCGCCGTGCCCGCGGCAGCCGGAGCCTTCTGCTCCGCCTCCGGGCGGCGTACGACGGCCAGGACCAGCAGGCCCGCCGCCACCGCCACCACGCCCGCGACCAGGGACACCCGGCTCAGGCCGTGCACGTACGCGGTACCGGGGGCGGCGTGCGCGCCCGCGGACCGCAGGCCCTGCGTGAAGACCGTGCCGAGGATCGCGATGCCGAGCGCGTAGCCGAGCTGGCGGAAGGTGTTCACCGCGCCGCTGGCCATGCCGGCCCGCTGGGGCGGAGCCGCGCCGAGTGCCGCCGAGACCAGCACCGGCATCGACATGCCGATGCCGAGGCCGCTGACGAGCAGGCCCGGGACGAGGACCGCCCAGCCGGAGGCGTCGGTCAGCAGCAGGACGTGCAGCAGCGGGCCGGCGCCGATCAGCAGGAGACCGATGCCGATCGGCAGCCGCGGCGCCAGCCGGTGCAGGAACCGGCCGCCGAACATGCCCACGGCCATCGACGCCACCGCCATCGGCAGTACCGCGACACCGCCCATCACCGGGCTCAGGCCCAGGATGTTCTGCACCCACAGACCCACGTACGTCAGGTACGGGAACGCCGCGGCCTGGAGGAGCAGCGCGGCCGCCATCAGTACGGCGAAGGCCGGACGGCGCATCAGCTTCAGGTCCAGCAGCGGCTGCCGCGCGCGCCGCTCCACGGCGACGAAGGCGACCAGCGACAGCAGGGCCACCGCAAGGGCCAGCAGGGTGCCGGACTCCGTCCAGCCCTCCTCGCCGCCGCGCATCAGCCCGTACGTCAGTGCGCCCGCGCACAGCGTGAACGCGCCGGCGCCCGGCCAGTCGATGCGCGCCGTACGGTCGCCGTGCGACTCCTGGACCGACCGCAGGGTGATCCAGACCGCCACCGCCGTCAGCGGCAGGTTGACCAGGAAGATCGCCCGCCAGTCGATGTACTGGGTCAGCACCCCGCCCAGCACCGGACCGACCGCCGCCGCGGCGCCGCTCGTACCGCCCCAGATGCCGAAGGCCACCCCGCGGTCACGGCCCTGGTACGCGGCCATCAGCAGCGGTGTGTTGGTGGCGAACATGGCCGCCGCGCCCACGCCCTGCACCGCGCGCGCGGCGATCAGCACGCCTTCGTCGGGCGCCAGCCCGCAGGCGAGCGACGCCAGCGCGAAGAGTCCGAGGCCCGCCAGGTACAGCTTGCGGCGCCCGAGCAGGTCGGCCGCCGAACCGGCCACCATCAGCAGCGCGGCCAGCGCCAGCGCGTAGATGTCCATCACCCACTGCAGCGAGGTGAAGGAGGCGTCCAGACCGTCGGCGATCCGCGGCAGCGCGGTGTTCACGATCGTGACGTCGACGAGCAACATGAAGTTGCCCAGGGTGATGGCGACCAGGGGCCACCATTTGCTCCGCCCGTTGTGCATCAAGAACCTCTGAGATGGATCGGTGTTCCGTGTCGTGTGTTCCGTCCAGAGTCCGGTCCGGCCCCCGCACCTCCCAACCACGCGGTCCCGTGCGGCGCGATCCGACACGAGTTAGCCTTTCCTGGTGAAAACCGACGGCTTCGACAGACTGGACCGGAGTCTGGTCCACGCCCTCCAGCTCGACGGCCGGGCCCCCTTCAGCCGCATCGCCGAGGTGCTCGGCGTCTCCGACCAGACCGTCGCCCGCCGCTACAGCCGGCTGCGCGGCGCGGGCATGATCAAGGTCATGGGGCTCACCGACCCGGCCGCCCTGGGCGAGATCGAGTGGATCGTACGGGTCCAGTGCACGCCCGACGCGGCCGTCGCCGTCGCCGAGGCGCTCGCCCGGCGGCCCGACACGTCCTGGGTGAGTCTGATGTCCGGCGGCACCGAGATCAGCGTCACCTGCCGCTCCGCGAGCAGCCGGGACAGCGACGCGCTCCTCCTGCAGAAGCTGCCGCGGACACCGAGCGTGGTCGGTGTCACCGCGCACTGCATGGTGCACGAGTTCTTCGGCGGTCCGCTCGGGCTGGTCAACAAGTCCGGCGCGCTGACCGAGGAGCAGGCCGCACAGCTACGTCACCCGGCGTCCGCGGCGGCCGACGCGCGGGCCGCCGACCCGCCCGGGCAGGCGGCACCCGTCACACTCACCGACGCCGACCGGCGCCTCCTGGCCGCCCTCGCCGAGGACGGGCGGGCCGCCCTTGGCGAGTTGGCCGCGGCCACCGGCTGGTCCCAGACCACCGTCCGCCGCCGCCTGTCCGAACTGCGCGCCGACGGCATCCTCTACTACGACGTGGACTACGACGCCCGGCACTTCGGGCTCGGCGTCATGGTCTCCCTCTGGCTCTCCGTCGCCCCCAGCGAACTCGCCGCCACCGGCACGGCGCTGGCCCAGCACCCCGAGGTGGCCTTCGCCTGCGCCACCACCGGGCCGCACAACCTGTTCGCGACGGTTCTGTGCCCGGACGTGCGCGCCCTCTACACGTACCTGACCACCCGGATCGCGACGCTGCCCGCCGTACGGAACATGGAGACGGCCCCACTGATCCGCCGCCTCAAGGGCCCCGGACCGCACGGGTACGGGCGGGTCCGCTCCGGCCCGGTCACCTCCTCGCTGTCACCGGCCCGGGCGCGGTGAGGCCGGTGCCCGCATGATGAGGTCGGTGCATGCGCGATGAGGCCGGTGTTCCCGCCCTCGCCCGTCGACGGGGTGGCCGCCTGGGTACGGTCCGCACCCGGCACCCACATCTGGCTGCTGATCATCGGCGTGACGAGCCTCGTGATCGCCGGTGCCAGCGAGGGCTTGGAGCACTTCCTCCTCCACCGCACCAGCAGCAACATCCACGAACTGAACGGGCATCCCCTCTCCTCCCTCCTCATCAGCGGCTTCTGGATCGAGAACCCGTCCTCCTTCGTGCTCTACGCGGTCCTCTTCGAGCTGGTGCATGCCAACGTCGAACGCTGGCTGGGCACCTGGCGCTGGCTGCTGACCGTCGGCGCCGCCCACGTCACCGCCACCCTCGCCAGCCAGGAACTGGTCCTGCTCGCCATCGAAGGCCACCGGCTGCCCCGTTCCATGTCGCATGTCGTCGACATCGGTGTGTCCTACGGCCTGGCAGCGGCAGCCGGCCTGCTCACCTACCGGCTGCCGCCGCCGTGGCGCTACCTCTACCTGGCGGCCGTCGTCGGCTTCTTCGGCATCCCGCTCCTGTCAGGCGCCACGTTCACCGACATCGGACACGCCATCGCGCTCATCCTTGGTCTCGCCGCTTGGGCCTTGACCCCGGATGCCGGTGCGGGCGGGGCAGCGGACGGGGGCCGTAACGCAACTCCCGTACGTCCTCCGCCAGACCGCTGAGCCGCTCACTCATCGCGCACACCACATGGTTGGTGGCGTCCAGCCGCCGGTCCAGCCGGTCCAGCCGCCCGGAGATCCGGCCGATCACCGGACCCAGGTCCCGTAGGGCCGGGCCGATGTCGGCGAGCGACGACTCGACGTTCGTGAGCCGGTGGTCGAGCGACTCGACCGTCGGCGCGGGCCGGGCCTGCCGGGGCCTTTCGACCTGTTCCCGCGCGTCCTCCTCGACGTCGAGGAGGTACGTACGGACCGCCCGCGCGACCTCGCTGTCGCGGAGGAGCATGGCGATGTTGAGGAGGGTGCGGCGGGTGTAGAGGGTGAGGTGGGCGCGGCCCTGTGGATAACCTCCGCTTGAAAGGGACAAGTTGTCCCTTTCAAAGAGCTGCAGGTCAGAGCCTCGCAGCACCTGCAACCCGTTGCAGGTGAGTTCCGTACGGTGTCGTTGGGTGAGCTTCTTGACGACCTCCCTGTGTACAACGAAGTAGGCCGCGACCCCCTCTGTCGTCGCGTGCACCCCGTCCGGCAGCAAGGCGAGTGCCTTGACCTTGTCGAGGACTTCGGTGCGGTCCATCACACTGGCGCGCATGGCCCGCGACTCCAGCAGTACAGCTTCAGATGGCATGTACATGCCCTCCACTCAAACCGGAAGCGGTTTGAAAGAGACAAGCTGACTCTTTCAACTGAACGCCCGTATCCAGGGCCAGGAGCGGAGGCTGCTCACGGATGCCACTACCTCTATGTCCGGTTCCCCGTCGTACGGCTGCACCGCTTCACGACCGTCACCGGCAAACCCCAGCACTTCACGAACCCTCGACGCCTCGAACTCCAGTTGCCTCCACGCACAGGGGAAAACGAGTCGATAAACGTACAGTTACCCCGTCCCGGGCATGACTTCGTGCGTACGTTCCGAAAAGAAGACCGACCCGGCCGCCGGGGCCGGGCCGGAGGACGCCTCGGGTTCAGGCGCCGTACAGCCGTTCCAACACGACCGCGATCCCGTCCTCCTCGTTGGACGCCGTCATCTCGTCCGCGACGGCCTTGAGCTCGTCGTGGGCGTTGGCCATGGCGACGCCGTGCCGGGCCCAGCCGAACATCGGGATGTCGTTGGGCATGTCGCCGAAGGCGATGGTGTCCGCGGCCTTCACGCCCAGGCGGCGGGCGGCCAGGGAGAGGCCGGTGGCCTTGGAGAGGCCGAGGGGGAGGAGTTCGACGACGCCCTCGCCGGCCATCATCACGCCGACCAGGTCGCCGGCGACCTCGCGCGCCGCGCGGGCCAGTTCGTCGTCGCCGAGGGTCGGGTGCTGAATGTAGATCTTGTTGATGGGTGCTGCCCACAGGTCGCCGGGATCGTGGACCAGCAGGTTCGGCAGCGGGCCTTCCTGGATGCGGTAGCCGGGGGTGACCAGCACCTCGCCCTCCAGGCCGTCCCGGCTCGCGGCCAGGAACAGCGGGCCGACCTCCGCCTCGATCTTGGACACGGCCAGCCCGGCGAGCTGCCGGTCCAGGGTGACGGAGGTCAGCAGCCGGTGTTCGCCGGCGTGATAGACCTGCGCGCCCTGCCCGCACACCGCTATGCCGTCGTAGTCCAGCGCATCGAGGATGTGCCGGGTCCACGGCACCGCGCGGCCCGTGACGACGATGTGCGCGGCCCCCGCCGCCGTGGCCGTGGCCAGGGCGGCGCGGGTGCGCTCGGAGATCGTGTCGTCGTGCCGCAGCAGCGTCCCGTCGAGGTCGGTCGCGACGAGCTTGTACGGCAGCGGGCGGGCCTGGTCGGCCCGGCGCGCGGGCTCGGGGGCGGTGGTCACCGGTCGACGGGCTCCAGGATCTCCCGGCCGCCCAGGTAGGGGCGCAGCATCTCGGGTACGCGCACGGAGCCGTCCGCCTGCTGGTGGTTCTCGAAGATCGCCACGATGGTGCGGGGCACCGCGCAGAGCGTGCCGTTGAGCGTGGCGAGCGGCTTGACCTGCTGCTTGCCGTCCTTGTTCGTACGCATCCGGACCGACAGGCGGCGGGCCTGGAACTCGTCGCAGTTCGAGGCGCTGGTCAGCTCGCGGTACTTGCCCTGGGTGGGGATCCACGCCTCGCAGTCGTACTTGCGCGAGGCCGAGGCGCCCAGGTCACCGGTGGCCACGTCGATCACCTGGAACGGCAGCTCCAGGCCGGTCAGCCACTGCTTCTCCCAGTCCAGCAGGCGCTGGTGCTCGGCCTGCGCGTCCTCCGGGTCGACGTACGAGAACATCTCGACCTTGTCGAACTGGTGGACGCGGAAGATGCCGCGGGTGTCCTTGCCGTACGTACCGGCCTCGCGGCGGAAGCACGGCGAGAAGCCCGCGTAGCGCACCGGCAGCTTGTCCGCGTCGAGGATCTCGTCCATGTGGTACGCGGCGAGCGGGACCTCGGAGGTGCCGACGAGGTAGAAGTCGTCCTTCTCCAGGTGGTACACGTTCTCCGCGGCCTGGCCGAGGAATCCGGTGCCCTCCATGGCGTGCGGGCGCACCAGGGCCGGGGTGAGCATCGGCGTGAAGCCGGCCTCGGTGGCCTGCGCGATGGCGGCGTTGACCAGCGCCAGCTCCAGGAGCGCGCCGATGCCGGTCAGGTAGTAGAAGCGCGAGCCGGAGACCTTGGCGCCGCGCTCGACGTCGATCGCGGCCAGCGCCTGACCGATCTCCAGGTGGTCCTTGGGCTCGAAGCCCTCGGCGGCGAAGTCGCGGATCGTGCCGTGCGTCTCCAGGACCGTGAAGTCCTCCTCGCCGCCGACGGGCACGTCGGGGTGGACGATGTTGCCCAGCTTCAGCAGGAGGGACTGGGTCTCCTCCTTGGCCTGGTCCTGCTCGGCGTCGGCGGCCTTGACGGCGGCGGACAGCTCCCCGGCCTTCTTCAGCAGCGCGGCCTTCTCGTCGCCGGCGGCCTTGGGGATGAGCTTGCCGAGCGACTTCTGTTCGGCGCGCAGCTCGTCGAAGCGGACGCTGGAGGTCCTGCGCCGTTCGTCGGCGGAGAGCAGTGCGTCGACGAGTGCGACGTCCTCTCCACGGGCGCGCTGGGACGCGCGCACACGGTCGGGGTCCTCACGGAGCAGGCGAAGGTCAATCACCCCACCAGGCTACCGGGGCACGGGGCGGACCTTCGACGCCATATTCCCCGCGTGGCGCTTTGTCCGGTTTGTTGATGTTTAGTGTGTTTGGCTATTCCGGGCGGTACGGCCCGGTAAGGCGGTCTGGTGGGGGTGCATAAGGGGCGCATAAGGGGCGCGCGGGAAGTGGGCCCGGTGCGGGCGGATGTGCGGGAAGTGCGGACGGGGGTCGTGCGGGCGTGCGGAAAGTGGCGGGAAATAGCGGTGGAAGAATCTTGCGCCGGCGTCGGTGCGGGGGTAGTCGCTCCGTGCGCGCCGACCGGCTTCCCTTGCGTGCGGGAGGAGTTGGCGGGCGGGTCGGAACGGCGGGCGACGAGGGTTGTACCCAGGGTTGTCCACAGGGGTGAGAGGGTGCGGAATCTTATCCACAGGCTGTGTGTGGAATCTGTGGAAGTCGGAAGAGCGTGTTCCGTTTCAAGAATGCGTTGCCATGGATTCATCGAAGAAACCCCCAGTGGACGCTCTTTCGTGTGGGATTTCCTCGCCCTAAAGGATTGTTCGCGTAATTTGTGCTGACGCGGGCCGGGGTGCGGCGCTGTGGAAGGTCCTGGGGGTCGGTAGAGCAACATGTCGACTCGGACCGTGTCGCAGGGTCCACCGTGTCGACTTATCCCCAGGTCGAGAACGGGCCCTGTGGATAACTTTGTGGACAACCCCAAGACCCCAGACCAGGCCCCCGGCGGGCCCCTCCGGAACGTCGTCCGGCCGCTTTGCCGCCCGCCGCGGACGTCTCAGGCGCGTCCGTCGAGGCAACGCGTCAGCCAGTCCGCCGCGTCCGTGAACGCCGCGTCGACCGTGTCCGGCCGTACGTTCGGCCGCACCTGGTCGGCGCGCGGGTACGACCCGAGGAAGCGCACCTCACGGCAGACCCGCTTGAGCGCCATCAGCACCTCGCCGACCCGGCGGTCCGTGAGGTGCCCCTCGCAGTCGACGGAGAAGCAGTACTGGCCGATGCCCTCGCCGGTCGGCCGCGACTCGATGCGCATCATGCTGACGCCGCGGGCCGCGTACTCCTGGAGCAGTTCCAGCAGGGCGCCGGGGTGGTTCTCGCGCAGCCACAGCACGACCGAGGTCTTGTCGGCGCCGGTGCGCGCCGCCGGCCGGGCCGGGCGGCCGACCAGCACGAAGCGGGTGGCGGCGTTCTGCGCGTCGTGGATCTCGGTGACCAGCGGTTCGAGGCCGTACGTCGCCGCCGCGAACTCGCCCGCGAACGCGCCGTCGTACCGGCCCTCCTGGACCAGCCGCGCACCGTCCGCGTTGGAGGCCGCCGACTCCCACACCGCCTCCGGCAGGTGCTCCGCGAGCCACTTGCGCACCTGCGGCTGGGCCACCGGGTGCCCGGTGACCGTCTTGACGTCCGCGAGGGCGGTGCCGGGCCGGACGAGCAGGGCGAACGCGATCGGCAGCAGCACCTCGCGGTAGATCATCAGCGGTTCGCCTGCGGCCAGTTCGTCCAGGGTGGTGGTCACTCCGCCCTCGACCGAGTTCTCGATCGGCACCAGCGCGGCCGCGGCCTCGCCGGCCCGTACCGCGTCCAGCGCGGCCGGTACGGACACCATCGGGACCAGCTCGCGGGTGGCGGCCTCCGGCAGCGTCCGCAGGGCCGCCTCCGTGAACGTTCCCTCGGGTCCCAGGTACGTATAGCGGCTGACCGACATGTCCCTCTGACTCCCTCACGCTCCGGTGGGGACCGACTCGCCGATCACCCGCTCGCCACGTTACCCGCCCGGCCGCCCGCCCCGGCCGGGAAGCCCGAATCGACTCACGGCCCCCGGAGCCGGCCCACAGCCTCACCGGGCCCGTGAGACACACGTTCCGACCATCACCCTTCCAGCAACGGCTGCCCCACGTACCCGCCTGCCACCGCGGCCGGCGGTACGGCGAACAGCCCGCTCGCCTCGTGCCGCAGGAACGGCGACAGCGCGTCCCCCCGGTCCAGCTTGCGCTGGATCGGGATGAAGGAGCGCAGCGGGTCGGCCTGCCAGCAGATGAACAGCAGACCGGCGTCCGGGGCGCCGTCGTCCCGGAACCCGTCGTGGAACGAGAAGGGCCGCCGCAGCATGGCCGCGCCCTGGTTGGACTCCGGCGCCGCGATGCGCGCGTGCGCGTCGGCCGGGACGACCGGCAGCCCGTCGGGGCCGTTCTTGTCCAGGTCCATCTTGGTGTGCTCGTCACCGCCGGTCAGCGGCGCGCCGTCGGCCTTGCGGCGGCCTATCACCTTCTCCTGCTTGGTCAGCGGCTGCTTCTCCCAGTCGTCCAGCAGCATCCGGATCCGGCGGACCACCGCGTACGAGCCGCCGCGCATCCAGGCGTACGGACCGCTGCCGGCGTCCCGGCCGACGAAGATCCGCTCCTCGAAGTCCGGCTCGGCGGGCTTGGGGTTGTTGGTGCCGTCGACCTGGCCCATCAGGTTGCGGGCGGTCATCGGGGCGGCGGTGGCCCCGGGCGTGCGGTTGAAGCCGTTCATCTGCCAGCGCAGCCGCGCGGTGCCCCCGGCCTCCTTCTGGAGGGCGCGCAGCGCGTGGAAGGCGACCAGCGCGTCGTCGGAGCCGATCTGGATCCAGAGGTCGCCGTTGCTGCGCCCGGCGTCCAGCACGTCCGAGGAGAAGTCCGGCAGCGGTTCGAGCTGGACGGGGCGGTGCGCGGTCAGCCCCGTACGGTCGAAGAAGGTGCGGCCGAAACCGAAGGTGACGGTGAGCGAGGAGGGGCCCGCGTCCAGCGCGACGCCGGTGTCCGCGGCCGGTGCGCGGCCGGCCATCAGCTCCTCGGCCGTACGCGACCAGCGGCGCAGCAGCGCGGCCGCCTCCTTGCGTCCGGCACCCGGGGCGAGGTCGAAGGCGACGAGGTGGCCGCGCGCCTGGAGGGGCGTGGTGATGCCCGCCTGGTGCTTGGCGCGCTCGTCGCGGAAGGCCACCGAGGCCGAGCCGACGCTGCTCAGGGCGGTGGGCGGGTCGTCCTGGGCGGCGGCGACGCCGATCGCGCCGCCCGCCGCACCGGCGACGAGGCCCGCCGCGCCCGCGGCGCCGACGGTGCCGAGCAGGCGACGGCGGGACAGTTCGAGGGTGTCGGTGGGCTCGGGCCCGGTAGCGGAGCCGGAAGCGGAATGGGGGCCGGTGCCGGAGCCGGTGCGGCCGTCGTGCCCGGAGGCGCCGCCGGAGGAAGAAGCGGTGGTCGTCATCAGTTGATCTTCACGTTCCTGGTCTCGGTCACCTGGTCGATGTCGGAGGTCCGTACGACCAGGGAGAGCTGCCACTGTCCGGGCACCGGCAACTGGACGTCACGCGCGCTCCAGTGTCCCTCGCTGACATGGTCGAGGGTGACCGGCAGCGGCCCGAGGTCCTTGTCCGGGAGGGTGAAGGAGACCTTCACCTCGGGGACGTCGACCGTCCGGCCGTCCGGGTCGGCGAGCCGCAGGTGCAGGGCGTTGCCGCTGCCGCTGCGGCCGGGGTCCAGGTCGACGCGCGCGGTGCCCTTGCCGCGCGGGCCGCCGGTGTCGAAGGGGATGTTCAGCACCTTCGGCTGGTTGGCGTCGGCCGACTGCCCGGCCCCGCCGGCCGCCTTCACCGCCGCCTCCGTACGTGCCGGTTCGGTGGAGGTGAGCACGGTCGTGACGGCCAGCACCACCACGGCGACCGTCGCCTCGGCCAGGACCGAGCGGCGCAGCCCGGAACGCTCGGGGTCGGCGTCACGGATGCGCTTCGTCCGCGCGGTGGCCAGCGCGGCGCGCTGGCGGGCGAGTTGGGCGGCGCGTTCCGGGTCGGCCTCGGCTTCGGCCGTGGAGCCGTCGGTGCCGGCCGGAGCGGTGGCCCCGTCGGGCGGACCGGTGGCCCCGCCGGGCGGTGCGGTCGCTCCTTCAGGTGCGGTCGCTCCTTCCGGCGCCGCCTCGTACCGCGCCGTTGTCGTTTCCGTACGTGCCGCCACGCTCTCCAGTACGGCGGCGGCCTCCGCCTCCGGCGCCGGGCCCTCGCCCAGCCGGGCCGTCCAGCGCCGCGAGAACCAGGCGAAGCCGACGAGAACGACGACCAGCACCGCCTTGGCCAGCAGCAGCTTCCCGTACGAGGTGTCGGTCAGCGCCTGCCACGTGCCGACCTGCCGCCACGACTGGTACACGCCGGTGGCGACCACCACCAGGACGGAACCGAACGCGAGCCGCGAGAAGCGGCGCACGGCGGAACGGGCCACGGACGGGCCACGGTAGAGGGAGACGAGCAGCGCCGTCAGGCCGCCGAGCCAGGTGGCGACGGCCAGCAGGTGCAGGACGTCGACGGGCATGGCGACGGCGGTCTGCAGGCCGGTCGAGGCGTGCTCGGCCATGGCCCAGGTCGCGGCCAGCCCTACGGCGACGATCGCGCCGCCGACCGAGAGCCCGAAGGTGAGGTCCTTGCGGCGCTTGGCGTCGCCGGCCAGGGCGTCCGGGGCGCCCGAGGCCGCTTCGTCCGCTCCCTCCGCGTCCGTACGCCCCTCGTCCTGCCCCGCACGCCCTTCGTCCTGCTGCGCGCGGGCGTACGCGCCGAAGAGGACGGCCACGAACAGGGCCGCGGCGGCGAGCAGCAGCAGCCGCGAGACCAGCGCGGCTCCCGGCTTGGTCTCCAGGACCTGGCGGAGGCCGCCGAGGTCGAAGACGTCGGCCAGGTCACCGGAGGTCGTGTACGGGGCGCGCAGCAGCAGCATCGCGATCGTCGCGGCGGTCAGCGCCGCCCAGCCGCGGGCGACCAGACGCTGCACGGACCGTACGCGCGCGGCGGCCGGGCGGCAGATCAGGACGAACGCCGCCCCGCCCACCAGGACGACGAAGCCCGCGTACGCGAGATAGCGGGCGATGCCGTACAGCGCGCCGACCACACCGCCGCCGGCCTCCTGCTGCGGCAGCGGTGCGCTCGTCTCGGAGGGCGCGCCCACCGAGAAGGTGAAGGCGCCGGAGACCGGGTGGCTGTCGGCGGAGACCGCCTGCCAGGCGACGGTGTACGTGCCGTCCGGGAGTCCCGGCGGCAGTCCGGCGCCGTACTTGACCGTCTCGCCGCTGCACAGGTCGCGCAGCTTGCCGCGGTCCACCCGCTTGCCCTGCGGGTCGAGGACCCGGACCGAGTCGTCGCTCATCGCGACTCCCTCGGAGAAGGTGAGGGTGACCTGTTCCGGTGCGCTCTGCACCACCGACCCCTGCGCGGGGGTGCTGCCGGTCAGCGCGGCGTGGGCGGAGGCCGGGGCGGCGCCCCCGAAGAGCGCGCCGAGCAGGGCCGCCGCGAGCACCAGGAGACGCAGCGCGGACGACCGGCGGGCGCGCGACGTGCCGGCCCGGCGTGCGCTCGGAGCGCGGGCGCCGGAGCCCGGTGCGCAGAGGACGGTGGTGGTCATGGCGAGGCGCCCCCTACTTCTCGGCGTGGTGCTGCGCGTGGTCGTCCGTCGATCCCCCGTGCTGCGAGCCGTCGTGCGCTGAGCCGCTGTCCTGCGAGCCGCCGTGTCCCGATCCGCCGTGCTGCGTCGGTCCGCCGTGCTGCGTCGACCCGTGGTCGGCGGCCCCCGCGTGGCCGGAGCCGCCCCCGGCCCCGCCGTTCTCCGGGACGTAGGTGGCGGACCGGACCGGCACCTCGACCTTGATCGCCTTGGCCGTGGCGAAGTGCAGCTCCACGTTGACCTTCTGGCCCTCGGCCGGCTTCTTCTTCAGCCCCATGAACATCAGGTGGTTGCCGCCGCGGGCGAGTTCGAGCTTGCCGTTCGCGGGGATGTCCAGGGACTTGACCTGTTCCATCTTGTTGTTCTTCGTGGTGTGGATGGTGACGTCGTCGCTCAGGTCGCTGGTGACGGAGGTGAGCTTGTCGGCCGTACCGCCGGAGTTCTCGATGACCATGAACGCGCCGGCCATGCTCTGGTCGACCGGCTGCGGCAGGTACGCCCCGGAGACCTTCAGCTCGGGGGCGCTGTCCCCGCCGCAGCCCGCGAGGGCGAATCCGGCGGTGAGGGCGAGTACGGCGGCGAGGGTGGTGCGGCGGTTCACGGGTTCTGTCCCTTGGTGATCTTCGGAAGTGCCTTGGAGTAGTGGTCGACGCCGGCGTCCTGCATCCCCATCCAGTGGATCTTGTCGTCCTTGGGGGAGCTGAGCAGGACCTGCGCTCCGTGGGTGGAGACCACGTCGCCGTTCTTCTTCTTGACGGGCTTCTCGATGCCGATGTTCACGCTGCGCGCGCCGGCCTGGATGGTGTCGAAGGAGCCGGTCAGGCCGATGAACTTCTTGTTGATGCCGCCGAGCCACTTCTTGAGCGCGGCGGGGGTGTCCCGTTCGGGATCCGAGGTGACGAAGACGACGCGCAGGTCGTCCTGTTCGGCCTGGGGCAGCTGCCGCATCGCGACGTCGATGTTGTTCATCGTCAGCGGGCAGACGTCCGGGCAGTGGGTGTAGCCGAAGTAGACCAGGGTCGGGTGGCCCTTGGTCTGCTCGATCAGGTCGTACTTCTTGCCCTCGGTGTCGGTCAGGACCAGGTCCGGCTTCTCCATGGGCCGGTCGAGTGTGACGATCGGCTCGGAGCGGGTGCCGCCGGAGACGCTGGCGGCGGGCTGGTCGCTGTCGCCGCCGCTGTCGCAGGCGGCCAGGGTCAGAGCCGAGATCAGCGCGATGCCGGCGGCGGTGAGGTTCCTCTTGCGCATGTACGTGTGTCCCGTTTTCAGGAAGAGTGTGCCGGCCCGGCGCCCGGGAGGACGGGCACCGGGGAAGGCACGGGGTCGGGTCAGGCGCCGCGGCGCCGGCCGGCGAGCACGCCGAACGCGACACCGATGATGCCGACGACGATGCCGGCGCCGCCCAGGACGCGCGCCGTGGTGTCGCTGCCGTCCGCGGCGGCCTGCTGAGCATCGCCCGCGTCGCCGCCGGTGTTCTTCGCGTCGGCCGTGCCGGAGCCGTGGCCGTCGCCGGACGCGGGGGTCAGTTCGAGCACCGGCGCCGGGTTCTCCGGCTCGGGGCCGCCCTCCTTGGTCGGCTCGATCCACCGTACGACCTCGTCGTTGTCGTACGTCTGGAGGGCCTTGAAGACCATCTTGTCGGCCTTGGGCAACTGCCCGACAGAGACCGGGAACTGCTGGAACTGGCCGGGCTCGATCTTGCTGCCGTCCGAGGTCCAGGTGATCTTCGATACGGCCTCGGTGAGCTTCTTGCCGTGCGTTTCGAGGGGCTTGTCGAGCTTGGACTTGGTGACGTCCACCTTCCAGCCCGGCACCGGCTGCGGCATGGCGGACGACAGCGGGTGGTCGGTCGGCAGGGTCACTTCGAGCTTCACGGTCGAGGCGTTGTCGCGCTCGTTGGGGACCTTGAAGTTGATCGTCGCGTAGCCGCCCTGCTCGGCCTGGCCGGGCTGCACGCTGACGTGTGCGAAGGCCGGGCCGGCGAGCAGCAGTACGCCGCCCGCGGCGAGGCCGCCCACGACGGGCAGCCGGCGGGCGAGCCGGCCGCGGCGGCCGGTGCCCGGCGCCGGTGCGGCGCCCTGTGACGGTGCGACGGGGGACGGTGCGACCGGGAACGGTGACGGTGCGGCGGTGGTCTCAGACATGGCGGGAATGCACTCCACAGGCAGGAGGGACGGGGAAGGAACGGCTGGCGCGCGTGCGGCGACGACGGCGCACGCCGCCTCCTCCCGTGCGCCGGAGCGCGCCCGGTGCTGCCGGAGCGTGCCCGGTCCTGCCGGGGCGTTCCGGTTCCGCCGGTCGTTCCGGCCCTGCTGCGGGGAGAGCGGTGTGTGGTCGTCAGGCCGCGAGGGCCAGGGCGGGCGGACCCCGCCTGACGACACTGTGCTGGAGCGCGAGTTCCTTCGGGCGGGCTTGGTCGTCCCCGTACGAAAAACGCGCCACGGGGCGTACATCCGCCGTCAGGAGCCCGGCGCACAGGGCGCGTACGAGCGCGAGCGCGCCGCGCAGCGCGCCCACCAGAGCTTCCGCCACCGCCGAAGCCTCCCGCGCCGCCGGTGCCGAGAGCCGTACCAGCCGCCACAGGGCCGCCTCGCCGCGGCGCAGCAGCCAGCCGGCGGCGAGCGCCGCGAGCAGGTGCGCCAGCAGCATCGGCAGCGAGGGCAGCAGCCCGTGCGCCGCCGTGGTGGCGGTGGCCGCCGGGTCCATGGCGTGCCCGGCGCCGCCGGCCGAAGCGGCAGGGCCGCCCGGGCCGACGACCGAGGTGTGCAGGATGCGGCGCGCTGCCGCGCCGTCCAGTTGCCCGGCGCCGAGGCCGCAGGTGATGTGCCGTGCGAGGGAGATGGCCGCCTGGTCGGAGAGTCCGCCGCCGGCCGGTGCCGTGGCGGCCGCCGGTACGGCGGCCATCCGGTGCTGCCCCAGCGCGAAAACGGTGTGCAGCGCGAGCTGGCCGACGGCCAGCGCCACAGCGATGCCGGGCAGCGAGCGTTCCCGCCCGGCCAGCGGTGCCGCGACGGCGAACACCGCCGCGCAGCCCACGCCCAGCGTCCACAGCGGGACGGCGGCGCAGGACCCGATCATGTGCCCGGCCGCGGACAGCGCGACGCAGACCGCGGTGAACACCGCGGCCCTCAGCAGCCGCAGGTCGGCGGCGGCGCGCGCTCCGGGGTCGGACGGGGCAGTCATGGCCGCGCCATCATCCCACTGCCCTTACGGCCCGCATACGGCAGGTCCGTCTCTCCGGCACCCGGCGGATCACGCCATTCCGGTCGGGGCGGGTCAGTACCGGGGGCGAGGGGCAGGGGGCGGCGCCGGAGCGCCGACGCGGTGCGCCGGCGCGTACGCGGGCGCACGGACGGCGCTTCTACACCGGCGGGTGTCGGGGGCGCATCCGCCGAATGAGCGGAGTCACGTCCGGAGCACGCTTACGGACCATGCGCCCCGGCAATACGTATCGGTATGTCGAGCCGCGACCAGGAGGCTGCAGCGATGAGCATCTGGTGGTCCCTGCATCTGCGGCGCGAGGCCGCGAGCGTGCCGCTCGCCCGGCGGCTCCTGCTGGGAACGATGGAGACGGCCGGGGTGGACCCGGATGTCTCGCACGACCTGTCCGTCGCCCTCTCCGAAGCGTGTGCGAACGCCGTCGAACACGGTGGCGACGCCGCTACGGAGGACTACCGGGTCACCGCCTTCATCAACGGCGACACCTGTCGTATCGAAGTCACCGACTCCGGCCCCGGATTCCGGGAGCGGACCCGCAGGCCCAAGCGCCCCGGGCGGAACGCACAGCCCGAACCCGCGCCGCCCCTTCCCATGGCAGCCCCCGCCCCGGCCCAGGCCGAGCACGGACGGGGGCTGTTTCTGATCGAGGCCCTGACCGACCACGTCCGCTACCGCAACCGCACCGGGCGGCGCGGCGCGGTGGTCAGCTTCGACAAGATCCTCAAGTGGAAGGAGGAGGTACCGCTGATGGCGTCGTGAACGGGACCGGGTGCTCCACGACAGACCGGTCAGCGGGCCCGGGTCACTGTTTCCAGTACTTCGCCACCACTTGCGCGTACGCCACCCGGTGGTCGAGCCCCTCACCCGGGTCACGGAAGCGACCGCGCGCGGACCCGGTCATGACCACCCGGCCGATGAGCCCGCCCGGCCGCTTCCAGGCCGTACGCAAGGGGAAACCGACCTCGTCGGCGGGCATGTCGGAGAGTGTCGGACCGATCAGGTAGATCAGGACGAGCGGCAGCATCACCAGCCACAGGAGCAGGGACGGCACAGTTCCCTCCCGCCCGCGCAGCACCTCCCCGTCGGGCAGGTGGATCTCGTACAGGGGCCGCCGCAGCTTCCTGCGTGGTGACAGGCGCAGCTCGGCCAGGTGCTCGTGATCCGGAGCGAGCACGGCGAGGTGACCGTCGCGCTTCCTCCGGACGACGATGGCGAGTGGCCCGGCACCGGCCGGGTCGGCGGCGAGGGTGAAGCGCGGTTCGCACCCCTCGGGAAGGGGACGGCCGCCGGGGCGCCACGCCGCACGTGGACGGGGGCAGCGCCTTGCGGGCGCAGTTCGTAGCGCTCGGCTTTGCGGTGGCGGGTGAAGGTGAGCGTCATGGAGTGTTCCGTCTCGTCGGGTCGGATTCCCTGACCGAACACCGCGCGCACGTCACCGGCCGCCGGCGCCTCCGGATCGTCGTCCTCGTGTGTCGCGGGGCGGACGACCAAGGATTCACCGATCTGGCGCAGAATACGCGTGTACCGCGGCAGGTCGTCGAAGCACGGTGTCGTGAGAGCGGGCACCAGCAGCCAGCCGTGCACCGGAGCGGGCACGTACAGCTCGATGTGGGCGAAGTCCAGCGTCGGCAGAATGCCCGTGCCGTCCGTCTCGGTGCAGGGACAGCACGGCGGGGCCGCACGGCAGGTCCACCCGGTCGACGCTGCGGTGCTCCTCGAAGGCGAGGCCCTCCTGGATGGAGTGCACAACCGCCCGACACGCTATCGCCGGGTGGATGTCCGCTCACACGGGGGCGTTAGGTCTCTGCGGCGCCGAGCCAGCAGCGGATGCGCGTAGCGGGACACGCTCAGGGGGCAACGTTCCGGGACTCTGTGGACCAGTGAGGACGATCGAGCGCGGTTCTCCGTTGCGCAGGGCTTTCGCGGTGGAGTCACCTGCCATCCCCCGCACGGAAGGTCCTGGTCCGGCGACCTGCCAAGGCAACGATGAGCCGGCATGCGGTTGCGCGACGTACCGACGTGCCGAAGAAGTATCCGCTGACCTGGGTTCTGCCGATGCCCCCCGGAGCCGGGTCGCGCGGTCCCGCAGGGGAAGGACGTCCCCCGCCGCGTCCCCGATTGCCGCGGGAACCACGCACACCCGACCTAACGCGAGACGACTCGCGTTAGCGTGTTTGGACGATACGTGGCCTGAACCCGCACTGCAATACGGAGCCGCCGTGAGCACAGCGCAGCACCCTCCCGGAGCGTCCCGGCCGGGGGGACGTACCGCGCGTACGAGACAAGCCGTACTGGACGCGGTCTTCGAAGAACTGGGCGAGGGCGGATACGCCGCGCTCACCATGGAGGGGGTGGCCCGGCGTTCCGGCGTCCACGTCGCGACGATCTACCGCCGCTGGCGCTCCGTCGAAGGGCTCGTCTGCGAGCTGATGGCCGACCTGAGTGGCGGGATTCCGCTCCCGGACACCGGCACCCTCCGTGGTGACCTGCGCGCACTGGCCCGTTCGATCGCCGCCTTCTACACGGAGCCGCGCTACTGCGGACTGCTGGAAGCGGTGGTGTCCGCCGCCGCGCGCCAACCCGAGGCCGCCGACGTGCTGCGGCAGTTCTTCGACCAGCGGCTGCGGCTGGCGGGCAGCATGGTGCCCCGTGCCGCGGCACGCGGCGAACTGCCCGACGGCACCGACCCGGACGAGGTCGTGGCCGCCCTGGGCGCGCCGTTCTACTACCGGCTGCTGATCGCCCGCAGGCCGGTCGACGCGCGGCTGGCCGACTGCGCCGCCGATGCCGCGTGGGCGGCGGCACGGGCCGGAGTCTTCGCGCCGGCGGATGCCGTACGGAACACAGAGGGCGCCGGACAGCACCCCGGAAACGCCGAAGGCGGCCGGTGACTCCCGGGGGAGTCACCGGCCGCCTTCCGACGGCGGTGGCGATCGCCTGCGGGGCCGGCCCCGGCTTCCGGCTCGCGGTCAGCCCTGCTGCCCGGTCAGCCCCGCCATCCACGCCTCGACCTCGTCCGCGCGGCGCGGCAGCGCGGCGGACAGGTTCCGGTTGCCGTCCTCGGTGACGAGGATGTCGTCCTCGATGCGGACGCCGATGCCGCGGTACTCCTCCGGGACGGTCAGGTCGTCCGCCTGGAAGTACAGACCGGGCTCGACGGTCAGCACCATGCCGGGCTCCAGCGCCCCGTCGACGTAGGTCTCCGTACGGGCGGCGGCGCAGTCGTGGACGTCCAGGCCGAGCATGTGGCCGGTGCCGTGCAGCGTCCAGCGACGCTGCAGCCCCAGCTCCAGCACCCGGTCGGCCGGGCCCTCGACCAGGCCCCACTCGACCAGCTTCTCGGCGAGCACGCGCTGCGCCGCGTCGTGGAAGTCGCGGAACGCGGCGCCCGGCTTGACCGCCGCGATGCCCGCCTCCTGGGCCTCGTACACGGCGTCGTAGATCTTGCGCTGGAAGTCGCTGTACGTGCCGTTGATCGGCAGCGTACGGGTGACGTCCGCGGTGTAGAGGCTGGTGGTCTCCACGCCCGCGTCCAGCAGCAGCAGGTCGCCGGAGCGCACCTGGCCGTTGTTGCGGACCCAGTGCAGCGTGGTGGCGTGCGGTCCGGCGGCGCAGATCGAGCCGTAACCGACGTCGTTGCCCTCGACACGGGCCCGCAGGAAGAACGTTCCTTCGATGTAGCGCTCGCTGGTCGCCTCGGCCTTGTCCAGGACCTTCACGACGTCCTCGAAGCCGCGCACGGTCGAGTCGACGGCCTTCTGCAGCTCGCCGATCTCGAAGGCGTCCTTCACCAGGCGCGCCTCGGAGAGGTACTCCCGCAGCTCTTCGTCGCGCTCGGCGGTGATCTGGCCGGCCAGGGCCTCCTCGATGCCGGCGTCGTGACCGCGCACCACCCGGACCGGGCCGCTCGCCGCGCGCAGCGCGTCGGGCAGCTCGCGTACGTCCGCGCAGTCCAGGCCGAGCAGCGCGGCGGCCTCGGTCAGGCTGTTGCGGCGGCCGACCCACAGCTCGCCCATGCCGTCCAGCCAGAACTCGCCGTTCCCGCGGTCGGAGCGGGGCAGCCGGTAGAGCGTCGCGTCGTGGCCCTCGCCGTCCGCGCGGGGCTCCAGGACCAGCACGCTGTCGTCCGTCTGGTCACCGGTGAGGTGCACGAACTCGGTCGCGGCGCGGAAGCCGTACTCGGTGTCGTTGGAGCGGGTCTTCAGGTTGCCCGCCGGGATCACCAGGCGCTCACCGGGGAAGCGGCGGGACAGCGCCGCGCGCCGCCGGGCCGCGTACGGAGCCTGCTCGACGGGTTCCAGGCCGCGCAGCTCGGTGTCGGCCCAGCCCGACTGCATGTTCTTCGCGAGCTCGTCCGATACGCCCGGGTAAAGGCCGTTCTTCCGCTGCTTGATCGGCTGCTCGTCCTCGCCCGGGGTCCCCGGCGTGAGCTCGTCCGTCACTATGCCTCCTTGTACGACTGCACCACATTCCATCGTAAGTGCGGAAAGAACGGGGTCCAGGGGTCGGAAGCGGTGAGCTGTCAGACACTCCGGGCGCGCGGCGGTCCGCCCGCGCGGCTCTGCCGTCACTCGAAGTACGCCGTGAGCAGCACCACGTCCTCCGGGGACTCCGGGGCGTCCAGCCCCTCCGGCAGCAGGGTGCGCAGCAGGTGGTCCGTCAGGGCCTCGGGGTCGTGGCGTACGGCCCGGGGGACGCCCGCGGCGGCGGCGTGCAGCCGGGCGAAGGCGCGGTCCATCGGCTCGCCGGTGCGGCGCAGCAGCCCGTCGCTGTACAGCAGAAGGGTTTCTCCTGGCACGGGGCGCAGCTCCACGCTCGGCGCCTCCCAGCACGCCAGCATGCCCAGCGGTGCGGACAGCGAGGTCTCCACGTACTCGGTACGGCGGTCACCGATGATCAACGGCGGGCAGTGCCCCGCCCCGGCCAGCACGATCCGGCGCCCGGCCGCGCCGCCCGGCACGGCGGGTGCGGGCGTACCCGGGCCGGGGCCCGGTCCGGCTCCCGTACCGGCCCCTGTTCCCGTACCGGCTCCCGTTCCCGTACCGGCTCCGGCCCCCGGTACGCCCGGCGGCGCCTCGGCGAACGCGAACAGGGCCGTCGCGCTGCGGGCCGGCTCGGTCAGCCGCAGCAGCAGTTCCAGGTCGGAGAGGACCGCGACCGGGTCCTCGCCCTCCATCACCGCGTATGCGCGGAGCGAGGCCCGCAGCCGCCCCATGGCGGCCACCGCGCCCGGGCCCGAGCCGGTGACGGAGCCGACCGCCAGGCCCAGCGCGCCGTCCGGCAGCGGCAGCGCGTCGTACCAGTCGCCGCCGCCGAGCGGCCCGGAGCTGTGCCGTACCGCGAGCCGTACACCGGGGACCCGGGGCAGCCTGCTGGGCAGCAGCTCGTCGCGCAGCGTGGCCACGGTCTGCCGCTGGCGGTGCAGTTCGAGGAGGCGGGCGAGGTGTTCGGTGGCGTACGCGAGGTAGCGGCCGACGAGGTGACGCTGCCGCTCGGCGGGTGCGGCGGGCTCGTCGTAGAGCCAGACCGCCGCGCCGAACCGGCCGACGGAGCCGGCCTCCAGCGGTACGGCGTAGCTGGCCGCGTATCCGAGGCGGGCGGCGACCTCCCGCAGCCGGGGGTCGAGGCCGGGCTCGCCGGGGATGTCCGGCTGGGCGATGTGGCCGCGCCCGCAGGCGACACAGCCGGAGCCGTCCGGGCCGGGGGCGGCTGGTCCGGGGCCGTCTGGTCCGGGGGTGTCCGGGCCGGGGCTGTCCGTGCGCCCGCTGCCCGCCACCGCGCCGCCTTGTAGGCCGTTCGGTCCGGAGCCGTCCGCACCGTGGCCGGCGGGTGCGCCGGCCGGGCACCCGTCAGTGGGCAGGCCGTCTTGCGTGAGCGGGCCGCATCGCGTTGCCAGTCCGTCGCGCGTGGCCGGGCCGTCTTGCGTGGTCAGCCCGTCCGTCACCGGCAGCCTGTCGAGGATCCGGCCGAAGGACTGCGCGCGGCGCGGCACGGTCTCGATGTGGCCGATGTCCGCCCGGCCGAGCCCGAGGCCGACGGTGGTGTCCGGCCCGAGGCCGTCGGACGGTTCGAGGACCACCAGCCCGCGCCGGGCGCCCACGAGGGAGGCGCCGGCGCGCAGCAGCTCCTGGAGGGCGGCGTCGAGCGTCCGCGTACGGGCCAGCTGCTCGGTGAGACCGTGCAGCGTGGTGAGGTCGGAGATCCACCCGGCGAGGCGGTCCTGTACGGCCGTGCGGCGGGACTCGGGCGGGGTGTCCGCCGGGGCTGATGCGGTTGCGGACTCGGCAGTGTGCGTGGGGGCGGGAAGTGCTGGTTCGATTCCAGCCACTTTCGGAACGTGCGGGGCGGTCATGGCCGACGGCTTACGTAGGACCGGGTGAAACCCCAGGTCAGGCCGCATGTTGAGGCGGGCTGCGGCGTTTTGTTGAGTGCTGTTGAGTAGTGTGTCGAACTGCTCAATTTCCTCAATAGCATCGCAAACCCCCATGTCATGCTGCTCCGCTATCAATGCCTCCACATGTACACGCCGCAGTGACACGATGTCCAGCATTGTCCCCATGGGGTTTGTGGTGTCCACGTGACGAGGAAGTTGGCCGGAAAATATCCCCCCGAACGTCAATTTGAGGTCGACTGGCGACGTTCGACAGTGCGTCATCACCACCATGGCGGGTACGTACTCGGAAAGGCGCGGAGACAGTTGGGTCCGCGCCGGAACTCTCCGACGGGCACGGGCGTCTAACACGGCGACGACCGCGCCGCACCGCACCCCCAAGTGGCGGATCTGCTTCACGGGACAGCAAGCGCCATGCGTGCGCCACCCTCCGCCACGTTCCACGCTCGGCGTATGGCGTGATGCGCTGCTCCGTACACGCAGTGACCAGAGATCCACGTGGCGTCAGGGGTTCGCAGGAGCCACCGAACAACGCCATGAAGCGGCATGAAGCGGCATGAACCGGCATGTAGTGCGATGGACATAGCCCTCGGCGTTAACGGAAAGGAACGAGCGCTCATGCGCGAGATCCTCGGAAGGCGACGCAAGCTCCAGCTCCGGCGCGGCGGAAGGTCGGCGCTGCTCGGTGCGGCGCTCCACTGCGCCACCGAGTGGCAGTGGCCCGTACTCCCGGGCGTCGGACTGCGGACCGGCGGGAAACCGGCGGGCGGCAAGCCGCCCGGTGGACGGGGGCGTGCCGAGCGCGGGGCGCGCCCGTGCAGTTGCCCGGACCCGGACTGTGTGGTGCCCGGCGCGCACCCCTTCGACCCCGGGCTGTTCGCCGCCACGACCGATGCCCGCATGGTGCGTTGGTGGTGGACGAACCGGCCGACCGCGCCCCTCCTGCTGGCCACCGGCGGCCGCGCGCCCTGCGCGCTGAGCCTGCCGGCCGTCGCCGGGGCGCAGGCGCTGACCGCCCTGGACCACTTCGGTGTCCGGACCGGCCCGGTCGTCGCCACCCCCACCCGATGGTCGTTGCTGGTCGCCCCGTACTCCCTCGCGGAACTGGGCGAGTTGCTGCACTCCCGGGACTGGGTGCCCAGCTCGTTGCGCTTTCACAGCGAGGGCGGCTACGTGGTGCTGCCGCCCTCGCAGATCGGCGCGGGCAAGGTGCGCTGGGAGCGGTCGCCGGGCACCGGTCCGGCCGCGCCCTGGCTGCCGCGGGTGGAGACGATCGTGGACGCCCTGGTCACCGCGAGCACCAGCGCGCCGGACGGCGGCAGCCGGCTCGCGTACTGACGCGCGTACCGGCTCGACCGGTTCGACCGGCTCGCCGTACCGAACCGTTCGGCCGGGCGCGCACGCTGCGGCGCCCGCCCGGCGCCTTCCCGCTCCCTTCCGCCGCGGGGCTCCCTCTCCCGCCCGCGCCCTCCGAACTCCCTCCCGCCGCTCGGTGAGGACAAAGGACGCGCGGGCGATTCACTCGTACGGGTGTGAGCTGCCCGGTGTTGGCGGGGATTCGGGGGTACGGGCCCGATATGTGCCCGTTCCGGGCCGATATGTTCGGCGCACCGTCGATCCGGCGGTCAACTCCGTCGCCCTGACAGATCCAGGTGGCCCCATGGAGCGTGCGCCGAACCTCCGCATGATCGCGCTGGCGAGCACGGTCGCGCTCGCCGTCGCGCTGCCGCTGGCGGCCGCGACCGCCGGTCCGGCCGAATCCGATCGGTCGGCGGCCGATGACTCCGCGAGTGCTACACATCCGGACGCTGATGTTCCGGTCGGTACGAGGGCGTCCGCCGCGCCGGACCCGTATGCGGCCCCGGCCCCGTCCCGCGGCGCGCACGCGGGCCCCCGTACGGGGGCGCATGCCGATTCCCGTACCGATTCCCGCTCCCGTACCGGTTCCCGGACGACGGCCGATGCCCCTGAGGTGGCCGACGGTCGTCGTACCACCCGATGCGGCCCCGAACTCGCCGCACCCGAAGGAGTGGAAGCTCAGACGTGTGTTCTCTCCGAGGACGGCCTGACCTGGGGGCGCACGTACTACCGCAACACCTCCGGCAAGCCCCTGCACGCCGTCCTGTCCCTGCTGCGGCCGGACGGCCGGACCGTACAGGCGCACTGCGACCTGCCGGCCGGTGACGAGCCCGCCACCTGCGAAACCCCGCGGGAGGCGACGGTCGGCGGGGACCCGGCGTCGTACATCGCGGTCGCGGAGGTCTCCGACGCGCGGGGCGAGCGCAAGCTGCTGCGCTCCGGCAGCAACGCCGCGCCGGATGCCGGTGGTTCGGACCAATGACGGCGCGGGAGCGGTGGGTGCACGCTGTGGGGCCGGCACGACGGCGGGCCGCCGGCGGCGTCCGAAGCGGCCGGTACGGGCCCTGACGGGGGCCGACGGCCTTGTCGGTGATGCGGGGCGACAGGAAGTACGCGGCAGGCCTGAGGCGGGCGCACAGGGGGCGCGGTGGGCCGGTCTCGCGGGAGGGTGCCCCGCGGCGGTCTCGCGGCGCCGGGGCGGCCTGCCGGTCCGGTCGGACGCGGGCATGGAAGCGCCCGGTCGCTGGCGACGGGGGATGCACCAGCGACCGGGCTCCTAGAACGGTAACAAGAGATCGGCGGTTCGCAAATTCGATCGTGGAATTCCGGACGCGTATTTACCGGTCGGTACCGCGACTTGTGACCGGAGTCACGCCCGGAACGTCGTTCCGCGCCCCTCGGGGCACGGTCAGCTCAGCGTCACCTGGCGGTTGGTGAGGCCACCGCGGGCACGGCGCTCCTCCGGCGTCAGCGGGGCGTCCGTGTCGAGCGCCGCGGCGAGCCGCTCCGCGAAGGCGGCGGCCGGCTTGGCCACGTCGTCGGCGCTCGTCCCGGAGGGCAGGTCCCAGACCGGCACGACCAGGCCGTGCGCACGGAACGAACCGACCAGACGGGTGCCTTCGCCGAGCGAGGACGTACCGGCGGCGTGCAGCCGGGCCAGCGCGTCCAGCAGCTTCTCCTCCGGGTGGTCCATCACCCAGCGCAGGTGGTTCTTCTCGGGCGTCTCGCACCAGTAGGCGCCCTCCAGGCCGTCCAGCCGGGCGGTCGGGATGGCGGCGGCGTTGGCCCGCTCCAGGGAAGCGGCGACCTCGCCCGTCGCGTTCTCGGCGTCCTCCACCCAGAACTCGAAGCCGGAGTGCACCTGCGGCTCGAAGGGCGCGGCCGGGTCCAGCAGGTCCTGGAGACGCGGGCCGTCCGCCGCGGCGCGCTCGGCGGCGACCGGCGTGCCGGGCTCGGCGGCCAGCGCGCGGCGCAGCGTGTCGGCGAGGTCGCGGCTGAGGTCCCCCGAGGCGGTGTCGTTCTGCAGGCCGAGCAGGACGGCGCCGTTGTCGCGGCGCAGCGCGGGCCAGGCCATGGGCAGGACGGTCGCCAGCGTCACCGACGGCACGCCCTCGGGCAGCCCGTCCTTGAGCTTCAACTCGACGGTGGCGGCGGGCACCAGCTCCCGCAGTGCGACCCAGTCGCACTCGCCCTGCAGGCCCTCGAAGGGGCGCTGCACCAGCTCGGTGACGGCGTGCGCCGCGCTCCGGCCGTGACACGCCTTGTAGCGGCGGCCCGAGCCGCAGGGGCAGGGCTCGCGCGCCCCGACGACGGGAATCTCGCCGTCCTTGATCTGCGGTGCTGCGGCCTTGGTCTGGGGACGGCGCTTCTTGGCCATGGCGAGGCTTTCTCCTGGTCGATCCTGGGCGTACGGACGCGTTCCGGCGCGAGCCTAGACGACTGGGCCCCGCCTCGCGGCGCGCGCTGCGAGGCGGGGCCGCGTGCTGCTCAGGAAGGGGGCGGCACGGCGCCCCGGCCGCTGTCCCCGGACGGTCCGCCCGCTGCCCGTCCACCGCCTGCCCGCCGTTCGTCCACCGCCCACGGCCGCGCGGTGCAACGGAATTGGTCCGGGCGACCGTTCGCCGCCGTATCGCCGGGTCGGCGCCCGGGACGGCGGGGGTACGGTGCGGCGCGTACGGACGGCGGCGGGGCGCGTAGGCCGAGGCGGACGCCGGGGCGCCCGTCGGGGGGCGTGGCCTATGAGGGCGGCCCGGGCCCGGCCCGGACCCGAGCCTGGGGGCCGAGGGCTCGGAGCCCGTCTGCCCCCTCAGCCGTTCGAGCGGTCGCACTCCACCAACGACAGTGCCGCCCTGACAGTCGTGCCCTGCCCAGGCACCATGTCCCGCCCGGACGCGGCCTCCAGCCCGGATGCGGCGGTCTCCCAGCCGGATGCAGCGGTTTCCCATCCGGACGCGGCGCTCTCCCGCCCGGCGGCCGACTCTTCGCGACGCGTGGCCGTGGCCGTGGCCGGTCTCCCGGCCCGCTCCGGTGCCGCCGCTGCCCGCTCGGGCCGCTGACGTCCGGAAGCCCGCCCTTGCAGAACGCCGTTGGCCCGCCCGGTGGGCAGTCCGTTGAGCCCCCCGCCGGAGAAGTCGGCGGCCAGCTCGACGGGGAGGTCCACGCGCGTAGCGAACGCGCTGCGGAGGCCGTGCAGGGCGAGCAGAGCCCAGACCGTCACCTCACCCTCCGTGTCCTCCACGCCCCATTCCTTGGCGAGGGACCGGATGATCGCCAGCCCGCGGCCTCCCTTGGCGGTGACCGACGGAGTGGCCGGTTGCGGCCGGGTCGGGCCGCCGCCGTCAGTGACCGCGATGGTCAACTGGCCGTGTCCGTCGATGCGCCACGCCGCGCGTATCGCGTCCGGCGCCCCGTCGTGGGCGGGCTCCCGTACGGAACCCGGTGTCTCCAGCCCGCATATCGGACGTGCATGCCGACACGAATTGCTCAACAGTTCGGAAAGAATGAGTACCGCGTCGTCGACGACCGTGTCCTGAACGCCGCTCGCCAGCAGCTCGGCACGCATGCGCCGCCTGGCCACCCCGACCCCCGACGGACCATGGGGTACGGCCATGACCGACGCCGTCGGCACCTCTTGTGCCACCATCAACGCCACCCCCGAGACCTCCTTCGCCCCACGCCACGGGATGAATGCCCCAATGGCCTGGACCGGAAACCGGCCAGTCCAGGTGCGGTGACGCACTCGTAACGATCGAATACGGGCCGAATGCGCCGGTGCACTCCCCGTGACGCCCGCTATCCGAGACCCAGTTGGGCTCGTACCTGTTTGGGGCGATTGGTGATGATTGCGTCCACTCCCAGGCGTTCACACAGCTCGACATCCGCCTCGTCGTTGACGGTCCAGACGTGCACCTGGTGGCCCGCGCGGTGCGCCTTGGACACGTAGTCGGGGTGCGCGCGCAGGATCCGGACGCCCGGTCCCGCGATGCCCACACCGGGTGGCAGCCGCCCGTCGCGGTGGCGCGGCGTCAGGAACTGCATCAGGTAGACACCAGGGATGTCGGGGGCCGCGGCCCGTACGCGGTGCAGTGAGCGGGCCGAGAAACTCATGACGCGGACGGGTGGCGGCCCCTCGGCCGACGCCCGGGTGTGGCCGAATCTCGCCAGTAGGGCGACCAGCCGCTCCTCCACCTGGCCGGCCCAGCGGGTGGGGTGCTTGGTCTCGATGGCCAGCTCGACGCGGCGGCCGGCGTCGGACACGAGTTCGAGAAGTCGTTCCAGGGTCAGGACGGAAGTGCGTTCCGGGTCCTCGTGCTGGCGGTCCGGCGCCTCCCAGGTGGCGTCCTCGTCCTCCTTCCAGGAGCCGAAGTCCAGCGCGGCCAGATCGGCCAGCTCCAGGGCGGAGACCGCGCCGCGCCCGTTGGAGGTGCGGTTGACCCGGCGGTCGTGCACGCAGACGAGGTGGCCGTCGGCGGTGAGCCGCACATCGCACTCCAGTGCGTCGGCACCGTCCTCGATCGCCCGGCGGTAGGCGGCCAGGGTGTGTTCCGGCGCGTCCTCGGACGCGCCACGATGGGCTACGACGGAAATGGGGGATGAGCCCGGGCTGCGGTCCCGGAGGGGGTACGCGGTGGTCACCGGGTTATCGTGCCATCGCCCGCGGGAGGGACGCCTTGTGCACTACCTGATCCGCATAACAATAGATGCGCCGTTTTTGTCCGACATCAAGGATGGAGAGACAGTCACAGCCTCGGCTTACAGCGCCCTGACGCGCGGTGGGAAAGGCTTGCGCCTGTGACAGTCGCCGGTACCGCCTGCCCGTAGCCCGTACGCCAGGGTTGCGCACCGCATCCTGGACACCGAACCGCATCCTGAAGGAGAGGCCGGGCCGTGGCCCGGCACCGTCGTGAAGCTGAGGAGAGAGCCGTGAGCACCGAGAACGAGGGCGCCGCCGTCCCGCCGGAGGCCCAGCCGCCGTCGGCGCCCCAGGCGTCCGACAGCGCACCCGAGTCCGGTGCGCGTCCGGCGGACGGCGCGGGCGCACGGGACACGGCGGGCGCGCCGGGCACACCGGACGCGCCGGGCGCCACAACGGCGCACGATGCGCCGGGCGCAGCGGGGGCGCACGACGCCCCCGGAACGCCTTCCACCCCCGCTCCTGCCGCCACTCCGCACTCCGCGCCCCCGCCGCCGGATTTCGCACCGACGGCCGGCCGGACGGGCTCGTCCGCCCCTACGGCCCCGACCGGCCAGGCGGGCCCGGCGGACAGCACCCAGCCCGGCGCCCCCGACCGTACGCAGCAGTTCTCCCAGCCCACAGCCCCGCAGGACGGCCCTCACCCGGGCGGCCACCCTTACCCCGGCGGCGAGGGCGCGCCCACAGGTGCCCCCACCCACCACACGACCACGCCGCCTCCGTACGCGACGGCGGCACACGGCGCCTCCGCGGGCGGCTGGGGCGGCCCCCCGCCCGGTTACGGAGGCGGCGGCGCGGGCGGCCCGGACGGCGTGTGGGGCGCCCCGGGCGCGCCCGCGCCGAAGAAGCGCCGCAACGGCGGCCTGGTCGCCGCCGTACTCGTCGCCGCGCTGGTGGCCGGCGGCATCGGTGGCGGCATCGGCTTCTGGGCCGCCAACCGCTCCGACACGAACTCCACGACGGTCTCCGCCTCCGGCGACCCGGAGGCGCTGAACCGCAAGCCCACCTCGGTCTCCGGGATAGCGCAGAAGGCGCTGCCCAGCGTCGTGACGATCGAGGCGCAGGGCGCGACCGGTGAGGGCGGCACCGGCACCGGCTTCGTCTACGACAAGCAGGGCCACATCCTCACCAACAACCACGTCGTCGCCAGCGCGGCCCAGGGCGGCAAGCTGACCGCCACGTTCTCCAACGGCAAGAAGTACGACGCCGAGGTCATCGGCCGGGCCCAGGGCTACGACGTCGCCGTCATCAAGCTCAAGAACCCCGCCGACGCCAACCTCGTCCCGCTCCCGCTCGGCAAGTCCGCCAACGTCCAGGTGGGCGACGCGACGATCGCCATCGGCGCGCCCTTCGGCCTCTCCGGCACCGTCACCACCGGCATCATCAGCGCCAAGAACCGCCCGGTGGCCTCCAGCGACGGCGGCGGCGCCACCCCCTCGTACATGAGTGCCCTGCAGACGGACGCCTCGATCAACCCGGGCAACTCCGGCGGCCCCCTGATGGACGCCTCCGGCAGCGTCATCGGCATCAACTCGGCCATCCAGTCCGCAGGCAACGGCGGCGGCGGTTTCGGCGGCGAGAGCCAGCAGTCCGGCAGCATCGGCCTCGGCTTCGCCATCCCGATCGACCAGGCCAAGCGGGTCGCCGACGACCTGATCAGGAAGGGCCAGCCGGTCTACCCGCAGATCGGCGCGCAGGTCCTGATGCGCGACACCGGCGACGGCGCGACCATCCCCCAGAACGGCGGCGCCGACGGCTCCGCCGCGATCACCCCGAACGGCCCCGCCGACAAGGCGGGCCTGAAGCCCGGCGACACGATCACCAAGCTCGACAACACCGTGATCGACAGCGGCCCCACCCTGATCAGCACCATCTACCAGCACAAACCGGGCGACAAGGTGACCCTCACCTACAAGCGTGGCGGCAAGGAGCACACCGCCCAGGTGACCCTGGGCCAACGCACGGGCGACAAGTGACGCGCTAGTCTGATCCCCGCGCCACCGTCACGGCGGTGCGCGGGGAGGCTTGCCCGAGCGGCCTAAGGGAACAGTCTTGAAAACTGTCGTGGGGTAACCCCCCACCGTGGGTTCAAATCCCACAGCCTCCGCAGCTCAGCAGCACGGAACGGCCCCTGACCAGCGAGTTCGGTCGGGGGTCGTTCGCTTTCCGGTGCTGCCCGCTGGTCCTCGCACCGGGTGGTGGCGGCCGGGACTCATGCCAGGTGATCGATCGTTACGTCGTCCCAGTGCTGTGAGAGGTATTCCGCAACCAGTCGGCGATGGCAGTGCTCCGCGCTGTCTTCGCTGCACAGCAAGACCGCGTTGTCGAGTAGTTCCTGCGGGACGGTGTTCTCGATCTGGCGAGTCTGCATCAGTTCCAGGAACTGTGCTTCGTAGGATGCCCAGCCGGCACCTTGCCTCTTGTAGCCGTCGAGCATGTCCTGGGTCGGTGCCAGATCGACACGGTGGGTGTATTGCGCACCGCAAAGCTGACTGAGGAAGTACTTCAGGTCGTCGCGCTTGGCGAAACCGGACAATTGTGAGACATTGTTCAGCCGCACATCGACCAGTGTCGTCACACCGGCTTCACGCAATAAACCGAAAAACTTCTCTGCCGGTTTTTTTGTGAAGCCGATCGTGTAAAGTTTCATTTTTCCGGCACCTCGTCGGTGTTCAGCTCTTCGTTGACGTATGCGATCCGCTTTTCCTGGCGGCTGAGTGCCTCCTGGAGTCGTTCGACCGGGGAGCGGAACAGTTCGGCCTGATCCAGCCCAAAGGTGGCCATCAAGCGTTGCATTGCCATGGCGTGACTCTCGACGTGTCCGTCGCTGTGAATATGTTGGACGGTGATTCCGCATTCTTCGAGAACTCGCGCCACGAGTATGCAACGATGGCAGTCGAGAGGTTCTTGTTCGGCGCACAGGACGGCAATCCGCTCACTCTGTGCACCATTCCGCAGGCGTTCGATGCCGCTGATGAATTCAGGAGTTCGTGCGAGACGGCTGAACTGCACCTGGCCGCCGACATAGCAAGCGGCGTCCGGTGTGCGTGCTCCGAGTTCTCTGCCGAGGAAGACGTATTTGATGCCGACGTCGTGCAGGGCGCGCATCACCGAGTGCCGGTTGAACTGGGGGGTGAATCTGCTGGCGGGCGCCGACCGCACATCGGCGACTGCCGTGATCTCATGTTTCTGAAGCAGGCTTGAAAACTGTGACATGCTGTGCGTGGAGTGGCCGACTGTGAACACGGTACTTGTTGTCATGGCTTGCTGCCTGCTTCGACCTTCGATCGCTCGATGATGGATGCCGCTAATTTATAAGCATAGCCCTTGAACTCTTCGCCGAGGCTCACCGTGATAAACGATTCACCCAGTTCGTGTACCTTTCCGTACTTGTTCAGGTATGACTGTTCGTACTCGGGGTCGGTTACTCGCACGATGTAAAGGCGGCCGGTGTGCCGGAACACGGCGTCCACGGCTTGCTTCGCCTCGCCGTGACTCGTGCGCGAGGTGCGTATGCGCAACGTTATGCGGCTCACGCGGATGAGCTTGAGAGAGTCGCGCAAAGTGACGGCTTGTTCCGTGGGAACTCGGTCGTGAAGGCGCCCGGGTGTGCTGTGCCCGTTGACCCATAAAGTGTCCGGGTGCTGTTCCATCGTCAGCAGTTGGTGCCACTCGGCCCTGCCCGCTCTCACCCAGCGGCGGTGGGGGTCGAGGAGCCAATTTTCGCTCTGGTAGCTGATCGGTTGGTGTCGGAGTAACGGGACGTCGATGATATCGAGTACTCTCGGGTCTGTTCCGTCCTTGTATTGCCGCTCTTCTTGGGATATCTCGTGGTTCGTACGTGCGCTGACCGGGCGTATCCAACGCCCTGTATCGGGAATTAAGCCCGCGACACATCGCCCCCCGCCCTTGCGGGAATTGGCCAGACATACGAGCCTCTTGAAATGTGTCATGCGTCCCCCCGAAGCTGCTGCCTTGGCTGCGTTCGTGAAGGTTACGCAGTGCACTAACACGGGGCGACGGGTGTCACTCAAGTAACCACCCCTATCGGCCAGTTCCGGGGCGCGAGTCGGCGCGCTCGGAGAAGGGATTTGGCGAGCGGTCCGCAGGCGTGGTGCTGGCCAGAGCGTCGCCGCTTTCAGTTCACGGTGGGCTTCGCCTCCCACAGGTCAGCAGGATCTGCGACGGGGGTGAGGCGGTGCCGCACGTCTCGGCCGACCAGCTGTACCTGGCCGGTTCGCGTGAGCCGTGACCATTGGCGACCCGCCACAGGGCCGACGTAACAATGGCTCAGTTCTTGCCCTCAATGCCGGGCCGCCGAAGCGATCGTCGCGCGGGCTTCGCGTTCGGTGAGGCCGGTGTGGAGGGCTGCGGTGGTCAGGGCGGTGGCCATTTCCTGGCCGAGGCCGGATTCGTAGGCGCGGCAGGCGGCCCAGAAGAGGCGGGCGTTGCGCTGGCCGTCCGGGGAGGTGCGGACGAAGCGGAGCAGGGCGGGGGCCGGGTTGGGGTGCGGGGGAGGTGAGGGCAGGGCGGACGGGTGGTGGAGGGAGTGGGGGTGCGGGTGGGGCGGTGACTGGGGCGGTAGGAGGGCGGTGAGGGCGGCCGGTGCCGGGGCGGGGAGCCGTGGGGTGCCGGGGGCGAGGCGGTACTCGCCGCGGGAGGTACGGGAGCCGGGGCCGACCAGGTAGCCGCCGGTGCCGCGGATGTCGATGCCCGGGGCCAGGCGTCCTGCGGAGTTGGGTACGGGCGGGGCCGGCGGGCCGGAGAAGTAGAGGTGGCGGCCGCCGCTCGGGGTGCGGACCGTGACGGTGGGCGGGAGGGTGAAGCGGTGTTGTGCGGCGAGGAGTTGCAGGGCGGTGAGGCCGTCCGCGCCGTTCTTGGTGTCCAGGTCGATGCCGATGAGGTGGTGCGGAGGGACGCCGCAGGCGATGCCGTACGCGGTGGCCCAAGGTGCGGCCGCGAAGAGGCGGCGGACGGCGAGCGGGTCCGAGGTCGCGTCGTGGATGCCGTGCCCCGGGCGGCCGCAGTCGCCGCGGCAGGGGGTGGGGGTCGGGTCGGCGTGGTGCGGGGAGCGTACGGCGGGGAGTTTGGCGCGGGTGAGCGGGAGGACGGAGTAGCCGCGGCCGGCCGCGACGAGAGCGTGGGTGAGGGCCGTGGCGTGGGCGTCACCTCGGGGAGCGGGCCGGGCGGGGCGGGGGGACTGGGCGGGACGCCGGGTGGGGAGGTCGCCGGAGCGGCCGCCGGGACGGTCGTCAGGGTGGCCGCTGGAGCGGTCGTCAGGGCGGTCACCGAGGCAGGTGCCGGAGGGGGAGGGATGGCTTCCGGTGGCGGGGAGGTGGGGAGAGGCCATGGGGCTATTTTCGTATGCGCGTTCGATTCAGGGAAGGGGTGCATGGGCTCTCGGCCGGGAAAGGCCGGAAAGGTGCGGGAATGTTGCGCCGCAGGTCGGGGCAGTCGTCGTGCAGCGCCTGCCGGCCCCGTCGTCGGGAATGGTCGGGCGTGCCCCATGAGAGGAGGAACGGCATGACGTCATGGCGCGCGTTCGCACCCTTCGCGCCTCGCTGCCTTCGCCGCCCTGCCCTGCGCGGCGCCCCTCTTCGCCGGGGTGGCGCACGCCGACAACGGCGGCCCGGCAGGCAGCGGGTGGCATGTGGCGGCGACGAGCCGGGTCGGCGCGGGAGTGGGCCGCTCGCTCTTGACTTCGAAGGCGTGCTGACGGACAGTCAGAAACTCTTCAAAGGCGAGAGTGGAGTGTGGCGGGGGAAGGAGCGGGAGTGGGTGCGGATGCTGGCACAACGGCCGCGGGCACAACGGCCGCGGGAACGGGACGAGTTAGTGGCGCACGCGGGTCCGGAGGTGCTGACGAGGCCTCCGGCAAAAGCTCCGACGAAAGCTCCGAAGAAAGCGCCGCCGACGACCTGTACGCCCGGCTGAAGCCCTTCGTGGGCCAGCCCGCCGTGACCGTCGGCGAAGGCAAGGACCCCGTCAACGAGCCGATGATCCGGCACTGGTGCGAGGCCATGGGCGACACCGGCCCCGCGTACCGGGGCCCCGGCGCCGTCGCCCCGCCCACCATGCTGCAGGCGTGGACGATGGGCGGCCTCTCCGGGCACCCGGGCCGCTCGGCGGCGCACGAGGCGCTCTTCGCCCTGCTGGACGAGGCCGGCTGCACCTCCGTCGTCGCGACCGACTGCGAGCAGGAGTATCTGCGTCCGCTCCGTCCCGGCGACCGCATCACCTTCGACTCCGTCATCGAGTCGGTGTCCCCGCGCAAGACGACGAAGCTGGGGGCGGGGTACTTCGTCACGACGCGGATGGACGTACGGGCGGACGGCGAACCGGCCGGGACGCACCGTTTCCGTATCCTCAAGTACGCACCCGCCGCACGCCGGGACCCGGTCACCCGGAACGGCCGTTTTCGGTCATCGGGGGCCGGCGATCGAGGCACCCACCCCCGCCCCGTGATCAACCGCGACAACGCCGGTTTCTGGGCCGGAGTCGCCCGCCACGAACTGCTCATCCAGCGCTGCACGGACTGCGCGACGCTGCGCTTCCCCTGGCTCCCGGGGTGCAACACCTGTGGCGGCGAGGGGTGGGACACCGTGGCGGCCGCCGGTTCCGGCACGGTCTTCTCGTACGTCGTGATGCATCATCCGCCCTTTCCGGCCTTCGACCCGCCGTACGCGGTGGGCCTGGTCGAACTGGCGGAAGGGGTACGGGTGGTGGCCGGGCTGGTCGGCGTGCCCCCGGCGGAGGTGCGGATCGGGATGCCCGTACGGCTGGAGTTCCGGACGGTGGACGAGGACCTCGTACTGCCCGTCTTCAGCGGGAGGCCGGGACCGCTGAAGCCCGGCGACGAACTGCCCCCACTGACCGTCCCCGTCACCCGCACCCTGATCGTCTCGGGCGCGATCGCCTCCCGTGACTACCAGGACGTCCACCACGACGCCGAGGCGGCCAAGGCCAAAGGCTCTCCCGACATCTTCATGAACATCCTGACCACGAACGGCCTCGTCGGCCGCTACATCACCGACTTCTTCGGCCCCCGCGCCGTACTCCGCAAGGTCGTGATCCGGCTGGGCGCGCCCAACTACCCGGACGACGTCATGGAGTTACGCGGCACGGTCCTCGCCCGGGACGGTGACGCGACGGACGTACGGGTGGTGGGCACCAACGCCCTCGGCCACCACGTCACCGGCACGGTGACCGTCACCGCCCCCGCGCACGCGCCCGCTCAGGCGCCCACCCCGGAGCCCACCCCATGACCCTCCACCGCGCGGACACCCTCAACGGCCGGGCCGCCGTCGCCGGCATCGGGGCCACCGAGTTCTCCAAGGACTCCGGCCGCAGCGAGCTGAAGCTGGCCGTCGAAGCCGTACGGGCCGCTCTGGACGACGCCGGGCTCGGCCCCGGTGACGTCGACGGCATGGTCACCTTCACGATGGACACCAGCCCCGAGATCACCGTCGCCCAGGCGTCCGGTATCGGTGAACTGTCCTTCTTCTCGCGCGTCCACTACGGCGGCGGCGCGGCCTGCGCCACGGTCCAGCAGGCGGCCCTCGCCGTCGCGGCCGGGATCGCCGAAGTCGTCGTCTGCTACCGGGCGTTCAACGAGCGCTCGGGCCGCAGGTTCGGTGCCGGTGTGCAGCGGCGCGAGCCGTCCGCCGAGGGCGCGGCGCTCGGCTGGAACCTGCCTGCCGGGCTGCTGACGCCCGCCTCCTGGGTCGCCATGGCGGCACAGCGGTACCTGTACGCGTACGGGCTCACTCCGGAGGCGTTCGGGCAGGTCGCGGTCGTCGGCCGGCGGCACGCGGCGCGCAACCCCGCCGCGTACTTCCACGGCCGGCCGATCACCCTCGCCGACCACGCCGCGTCCCGCTGGATCGTCGAGCCGCTGCGGCTGCTCGACTGCTGCCAGGAGACCGACGGCGGCCAGGCCCTCGTCGTCACCTCGCTCGAACGCGCCCGTGACCTGCGGCGACCGCCCGCCGTGATCCGGGCCGCGGCACAGGGGGCCGGCCGGGCCCAGGAGCAGATGACCAGCTACTACCGGGACGGGCTGACCGGCCTGCCGGAGTCGGCCGTCGTGGCGCGGCAGCTCTGGCGGACGAGCGGGCTGCGCCCGGCGGACATCGACGTCGGCATCCTCTACGACCACTTCACACCGTTCGTACTGATGCAACTGGAGGAGTTCGGTTTCTGCGCGCCGGGCGAGGCGGCGGACTTCGTCGCGGCGGACAGGCTGCCGCTCAACACGCACGGCGGGCAGCTTGGCGAGGCGTATCTGCACGGCATGAACGGGATCGCGGAGGCGGTACGGCAGCTCCGCGGCACCTCGGTCAATCAGGTGCCCGGCGCCGCCGGTGTGCTGGTCACCGCCGGTACGGGCGTACCGACCTCCGGGCTGGTGCTCGGCGCGGACGGCTGACCGAAGCCGCCGGAACGTCCCTTCGAACACCGTGCCGAAAAGACACTCGGAAGGCTGAATGCGTGCGGCCGATGGCGTGTCCCGCGCGCGGCGCACCGCGCCCCCACTTTGACTCCGGATATGGGAACCACAAACAAGATCATCCGACGGTGTGCGCTGCGCCCCGCCGTCCTGCTCACCGCCGCCCTGACCAGCCTGCTCGGTCTGCTGGCCACACTCCTCGCACCGGCCGCCGGCGCGGAGCCCGACCGGGCCGGGCCACGCGGCCCGAACGTGTTCCAGGGCTGGGCGTTCGACACCTGCAAGACACCCTCGCTGAGCACCTTGGCGGCCTGGAAGGGCTCCAAGTACCGCGGCGTCGGCGTCTACTTCGGCGGGCGCGGCCGGGCCTGCCCCAACCAGCCCAACCTCACCCGGGACTGGGTACGCGCCGCCCACCGCGCGGGCTGGCGGCTGCTGCCGTTGTACGTCGGTTCCCAGGCGCCCTGCGTGGTCAACAAGCACAAGCGCAAGGTGACCATCGGCAGTGATCCGGTGCAGGTGGGCACCGGCGAGGCGCAGGACGCGGTACGCCGGGCCCAGGCGCTGGGCATCGCCCCGGACAGCGCGCTGTACCTGGACATGGAGGCGTACAACCTGCGCGACGCGGCCTGTACGCGTAAGACGCTGGAGTACATCCGCGCCTGGAACCGGGAGACGGTCCGCCAGGGCTACGTGCCCGGTTTCTACAGCAGTGCCGACTCCGGCGTACGGCACATCGAGCGGGCCCGGCGCGCCGGTACGCGCGACCTGCCGTCGGTGATGTGGTTCGCGCGGTGGCACTCCAAGCCGAACCTGTACGGCGAGCCCGAGATGTCCGCTTCGGCGTGGCGTCCGCACCGGCGGATCCACCAGTACGCGGGCAATGTCGCCGAGACGCACGGCGGCCGCAAGATGACCATCGACCGCAACCGGGTGGACGCACCGGTGGCCGTGATCCGGTAGGGCGGCGGTCCGGGAGGCCGGGCGGGGTTCCGGCGCGCGGGCGCCGGAGCTCTGACGAAAGGGGGACGGGCACCCTGAGGAGGGACGAGCGGCTGTCCGCCTTTAGGAGGTAGGGGGAACCCCACCCGTACAACTTGAGGGGGAGGGGGCATCGGCACCTGTGGGCGATCCCTCGCGGTGTTCCGCGCTTCTAGCGTTGGAGCATGACCACGCCAGTGTGCACCAGCGCCTCCCGCGCCGCTGTGTTCCCGTCGTTCTCGTCGTACGTACGGGCCCGCGGGCCGGTGCTCTTGCGGACCGCCCGCTCGCTCACCGCCAACCCGAGCGACGCCGAGGACCTGCTGCAGACCGCGCTGACCAAGACGTTCGTGGCGTGGGAGCGGATCGAGGACCACCGGGCGCTGGACGGCTATGTGCGCCGCGCCCTGCTGAACACCCGCACCTCGCAGTGGCGCAAGCGCAAGGTCGACGAGTTCGCCTGCGAGGAGATACCCGAGCCCGACCCGGTGCCGGCGCCCGACCCGGCCGAGGCCCAGGTGCTGCGGGACGCGATGTGGCGGGCGGTGCTGCGGCTGCCGGCGCGGCAGCGCGCCATGGTCGTGCTGCGCTACTACGAGGACCTGAGCGAGGCGCAGACGGCGGAGGTGCTCGGGGTCTCCGTCGGTACGGTCAAGAGCGCGGTCTCCCGGGCCCTGGCCAAGCTGCGCGAGGACCCGGAACTGTCGGTGGCGGCGTAGCACCCGTTCGCTGCCGGCCCGCCGCCCCCGTACAGCCTCACACCAGCCGGACGGCGTCCCCCTGGCGCATCCGTCCCGGCCGTACGACCTGCGCGTACACGCCCGCGCACGGCTGCGGACCCATGGTCTCCATCGGCACCACCCGGTTGTGGCGCGCGGGTACCCGTAGCGCGTCCGGGTCGCGCGGCAGCCTGCCGTGCTCCAGCGTCGGTACGGCGCAGCGCGGTGTCCGGGCCACGACCCGGAGGGTGAGTTCGTCGCCGATGCGCAGTTCGCGGCCGGGCCAGTCGTTCTCGACGAAGCCGGCGGCCTCGGTACGGATCACGACGTTCGGGCGGTAGCGCTCGGCCTCGACGGTGGTGGCCCGGGGGCCGAGTTCGGTGATCCGGTCGAGCGTGGCGCGGGTGATCAGGTGCAGCGGCGCGTAGTCGAAGAAGGTGCCGGGCGGAGCCTGCGAGGCGATCTCCAGGGTCTCGTGCTCCACCTCGGCCGCCGCGCCGGCGGCCAGTACCTCTTCGGGGCGGGAGCGTTCCAGGGTGGCCTTCTCGGGCGGGGCGTCGGCGAGGGTGACGGACTGCCCGAGGTGGGCGGAGAGCGTACGGTCCACGTGCGCGTCGGTGGACCGTACGGTGCGGCCGGACGGCAGCGTGATCCGTACGGCACCGTCGATGATCTCGGCCCGCAACTTCAGCAAGTCGCGCCACAACCGTGGGTTCTTCGCGCTGGCGACCTGGCCGGACACCTGGTGCACCAAGGCGAGCGCACGGTCCCCCGCCAGCCCGCGGGCGTCCGCCGAAACGTCCGGAACCTCCTCACCCAGCAGCGATTTCACCGGATAGCGCCACAGTGTGGTCACCGTTCCCACCATCGTCCCCATACCTCCAGGCTGCCACGACCGTACGGCGCGAGACTCCTGATTTTCTGCTGCGGAGCGCGCGTAGCGCGTGGTAGGGGGTGGAGCGGCCGGGGCCACGGGCGGGGCTGGGTCCCTCCCCGACGCACCTGCTTGGAGAAATCAGCCCGACGGGGAGGGGCGCGTACGCCGAACCATGCCCTTGCGGTTTCGGTCCTGGAGCGGCGACGCGCTGCGACCGTAGCGGTACGCGTCAGCCCGCCGCAAGGGTGCTACGGAGCATCATTGCCACTCGGCATAGGACAAAGCCCCTCCACCGTTTGGTGCGAGGGGCCTACTTGCTGGTCACGCGCCTTGCTTACGGTCGGTGATCGAATTCCCCGGCTTTGACGCCTGCGAGAAGTGCCGCAAACTTGCTCCGGTCGGCGACCGTTATGACGTTCGGTTCGTCACTCTCACGAATGAAGATCGCCTCTCCCCTCGTGGCTATCTCGACACAGTTCTCGCCCCCTGCTCCGGAGAACGACGACTTCTGCCACTGCTGTCCCATGCTTGGATGTCTCACAGTTCTCGCGCGATGTGATGGATGAGATTGCGGGATTCCTCGGTTCCGAGTGCTGCTCTCTCGGCGGTGTCGAGCAGGGCCCGGTACCGTTTCAATTCGACTTCGGCGTCCAGGAAGCGTCCTCCGAAAGCGCTGTCGATCTGAACCGAGTCCAGCCGTGGCACGACGCCGTTTGCGTACAGTACGGGCTGGGTGGCCTCGATGAAGTCTTCGCACGTGAACGGCAGCACTCGGACCTCCACGTTCGGCCACTCGGACACGGTGACCAGGTATTCGAGTTGGGCGCGTGCCACTTTGCGTCCGCCGAACCGCATACGCAGCGCTGCCTCGTGGATGACGGCGGTGAAGCGGGGCGGGGCGGCGCGTTCGAGGACGCTACGTCGGCGCATGCGGTACTCGACACGTGTGTCGATCTCGTCGGGCGGCAGGGCCGGAATGTGTCCGTGGTGGATGGCGCGCGCGTATTCCTCCGTCTGGAATATCCCCGGGATGTTCACCGACTGCATGGACCGCATGCGCGTCGCGTGGTGTTCCAGCTCGGCGATGTCCAGGAAGCCCGGCGCGAGCCGGCCGCGGTACTCGTCCCACCAGAACTGCCCTCGGTGTTCCGTCGCGATCGCGCAAAGGGCGTCGATGAGCGCGGCGTCATCGCAGGAATAGAAGGTGGCGAGCCGGGTGAGGCGCTCGACCGAGACGCCGATCCGTCCGGCCTCGATGTGGCTGATCTTGGCCTGGTCGGTCGACAGCAGGCCGGCTGCTTCGCGTGCGGTCTTGCCTGCGGCCTCGCGCATCTTCCGCAGCTCGGCACCCAAACGCGCCTGCCGTGCGGTCGGGTTGTCCCTCGCTGGCATGTCACCGTCCCCACTTTTCCTTGAGTCTGCCGTGCAACGGTGTCACGGGTCGACCAGTCGTCACCAGTATGAGTGGGCATCCTTGCTACGGAGCATGGTTGCCACTACCGTCCTTCTCAGTACCGCGCCACGCGTCGGCTCAGCCGAAGTGCAGTCACTCGCGCGCCCTTTGGGAGCGCACCTGGGGAGTGGCCAGGCCACGGCAGCGGGCAGCGCGCATCCTCGCGTTGGGAGACGTAGCCATGACTCTCGCACCCCCGAAACCAGCCCCCGCACCCCCCGTCGCACGCGACTCGTTCCGGTTCGATCTGCTCAACCGGGCCACCGCGCCGGGGATCGCCCGAGCCGTCGTGACCGACCTGATGACCCTGACCGGCAACGCCGAACTCGTCGACGACGTACGCGTCTTGGTGAGTGAGCTGGTCACGAACGTACACCTGCACACCGACACGGCCGTCGTACGCCTCGACGTGACCGTGCACCCCACATCCGTACGCGTGGCCGTGTGGGACGACGCCCCGCGCAGCCGGCTCCTCAGCCTGCCCGCGCTGCTCGACGACGGGTCGGGGCGTGGCCTGCACCTGGTCGAAGCGCTGGCGTCGCGGTGGGGCGTGTACCGGCCCAACATCGACACCCGTCGGCGCAAGGGGGTGTGGTTCGCGCTCGACCGGGGCGGAAGAGGCGAAGCCGCTCTGCCCGACATGGCGAAGATGGCCTGATCGAGCCGTACCCCAGGAGCATGGCGGCACCCCCTCCGTACCGCTCACCGGCGGTGCGGAGGGCCGCCGGGCACCCGGACAACGGCCGAATCCGTACGGGCCGGGTAGTGACATACCGCGAGAAACACCAGGACAATCACCAGGAACTTACCCGCGCGTAACAGGCGCACCCTATGGGGAGGCTCCCGGTGCAGAGCACGATGCAAGACGTACCCCTGCTCGTTTCGAGGATCTTGACGCACGGATCAACGATCCACGGGAAGGCCGAGGCGATCACCTGGACCGGTGACGGCGAGCCGCACCGCCGCAGTTACGCGGAGATCGGCGCCCGCGCCGCCCGGCTCGCCCACGCGCTCCGTGACGAACTGGGCGTCGACGGCGACGAGCGGGTGGCGACGCTCATGTGGAACAACGCCGAGCACTTGGAGGCGTACCTCGCCATCCCCTCCATGGGTGCCGTCCTCCACACGCTCAACCTGCGCCTCCCCGTCGAGCAACTGATCTGGATCGTCCACCACGCCGCCGACCGCGTCGTCCTGGTCAACGGCACCCTCCTGCCGCTGCTGGCGCCGCTGCTCCCGCACCTGCCGACGGTCGAGCACGTCGTCGTGGCGGGGGCGGGCGACCGTTCCCTGCTGGAAGGCGTCCGGCCGCGTGTCCACGAGTACGAGGAGCTGATCGCCGGCCGTCCGGAGCACTACGACTGGCCGGAGCTCGACGAACGGCAGGCCGCCGCGCTCTGCTACACCTCCGGCACGACCGGCGACCCGAAGGGCGTGGCCTACAGCCACCGCTCTCTCTACCTGCACTCCATGCAGGTCAACAACGCCGAGGCGTTCGCCCTGGGCGGCAAGGACATCGCCATGCCGGTGGTCCCGATGTTCCACGTGAACGCCTGGGGCCTGCCGCACGCCTCCTTCATGGCGGGCGCCTCCCTGCTGATGCCCGACCGCTTCCTCCAGCCGGGCCCGATCGCCGAAATGATCGAGACGGTACGGCCGACCGTCGCCGCCGCCGTGCCCACCATCTGGCAG
Source organism: Streptomyces sp. NPDC045470 (assembly GCF_040646595.1). NCBI lineage: Bacteria > Bacillati > Actinomycetota > Actinomycetes > Kitasatosporales > Streptomycetaceae > Streptomyces > Streptomyces sp. NPDC045470. The sequence continues at coordinate 56,527 of NZ_JBEZAN010000008.1, read as the reverse complement.
GGCCTGCTCGGCGAGCTGGACGCCACGAAGCGCGACGTCACCTCGCTGCGCAACGTCGTCATCGGCGGTTCCGCGTGTCCCCCGGCACTGATGCGCGCCTTCGAGGAACGCCACGGACTGCGCGTCGTACACGCCTGGGGCATGACCGAGACGTCCCCGCTCGGCTCGGTCTCGCACTCGCCGGCCGGCGTGAGCGGCGAAAAGGAGTGGGCGTACCGTGCGACGCAGGGCCGCTTCCCCGCCTCGGTGGAGGCCCGGCTGGTCGGCCCGGACGGCGAACACCTGCCGTGGGACGGGGAGTCGGCGGGCGAGCTGGAGGTACGGGGTCCGTGGATCGCGGGCGCGTACTACGGCGGCGCGGACGGCGCCGACCTGCGCCCCGAGGACAAGTTCAGCCCCGACGGCTGGCTGCGCACCGGCGACGTCGGCACGATCACGCCGGACGGCTACCTGACCCTGACCGACCGCGCCAAGGACGTCATCAAGTCCGGCGGCGAGTGGATCTCCTCGGTCGAGCTGGAGAACCACCTGATGGCCCACCCGGAGGTCGCGGAGGCCGCGGTGGTGGCCGTACCGGACGAGAAGTGGGGCGAACGGCCGCTGGCCGCCGTGGTGCTGCGGGAGGGGGCGAGCGCCGGTTTCGAGGAGCTGCGGACCTTCCTCGGCGGGCGGGTGGCGCGCTGGCAGCTCCCGGAGCGGTGGACGGCGGTGGCGGCCGTACCGAAGACCAGCGTCGGCAAGTTCGACAAGAAGGTGCTGCGCAAGCAGTACGCGGACGGGGAGCTGACGGTCACCCGGGTGGGGTGAGACGGGCGGCTGCCGGGCCGGGGGTCACCTGGGTGGACTGAGACGGCGGCGTACGCGTACGGGAGGGGGCGTCCGCGCGGGCGGCTCCGGGCCCGTACCCGCCGCTGCCGTACCGTCCCCCGGGGCCGGCTTCGCGTTGCGCAGGCGGATGCCGCTGAACCCCAGCGTGCTGGTGACCGCCGCGCTCCAGAAGCCCCGGAGGTTGTCGAGCACCCGGAGCTGGATCCCGGCGTCCCGGTGCAGCTTCAGCAGGTCGCCCACCGGTTCGGGCGGCCCGAGCGGTACGACGGGCTCCGTCGCCACGACCGCGCTCGGCACCGGTTCGCCGAACGGGCGGAAGGCGGCAGCCGGGAGGCGGTAGGCGAAGAGCTCGGTGGTACGCAGGCGGTCCAGCCAGTCGTACTCGATCACGTGCAGCCGCTCGCCGCCGCCCGGCCCGAGGAAGCGCGCGCGGTCCGCGGCGGACGTGCCCGGCACGCACCAGACCATGGCCCGCGGGCACTGGCGCGGGAACCAGTAGTCCGGCGCCCGGTCGGCGTCGACGGCCCAGACGTACGCCTCCTCCTGCCGGGCGGTCCTGGCGACGTGCGGCACGAACGTGCCGATCGTGGGGTCCTCCGAAAAGTGCAGGACTTCACCGGGGCGGGGGCGCATGGGGCGTTTCTACCGCAGGGCGGTGGCGGGCCGCCGGGCTTTTTCACGGCCGCCCGCCCCGGTGGCCCAGGCGTACGGGTTCCGCTCGGCCCGAAGCGGGCCGCTCAGTCCGAAGCGGGCCGCTCGGCCTGTGCCGGCCCCGTTCAGCCCGTACCGGCCCCGCTCGGCCCGTGTCGGACCGTACCGGCCCGCTCAGTTCGTGCCGGCCCCGCTCAGTTCGTGCCGATCTTGGCGAGCAGGTCGACGATCCGCGCCTGGACCTCCGCGCTCGTCGAACGCTCCGCCAGGAAGAGGACGGTCTCGCCCGCCGCGAGCCCCGGCAACTGGGCCGGGTCGAGGTCCGCCGACGTGTAGACGACCAGCGGGGTGCGGTTGAGCAGGCCGTTCGAGCGCAGCCAGTCGACGATCCCGGCCCGGCGGCGGCGTACCTGCATCAGGTCCATCACCACCAGGTTCGGCCGCATCCGGGTCGCGAGCGTCACCGCGTCCGCGTCCGTCGCCGCCCGCGCGACCTGCATGCCGCGCCGCTCCAGCGAGGCGGTCAGCGCCCCGGCGACGGCGTCGTTCTCCTCGGTCAGCAGGACCCGCGGCGGGTGCTGCTCGCTGTCCCGCGGGGCGAGCGCCTTGAGGAGGACGGCCGGGTCGGCCCCGTACGCGGCCTCCCGCGTCGCCTGCCCGAGTCCCGCCGTCACCAGGACCGGCACCTCGGCCGCCACCGCCGCCGTACGCAGCGACTGGAGCGCGGTACGGGTGATCGGCCCGGTCAGCGGGTCGACGAACAGCGCCGCCGGGTACGCGGCGATCTGCGCGTCCACCTCCTCGCGGGAGTTGACGATGACCGGGCGGTAGCCGCGGTCGCACAGCGCCTGCTGCGTGGAGACGTCCGGGGCGGGCCAGACCAGCAGCCGGCGCGGGTTGTCCAGCGGCTCCGGCGGCAACTCGTCGTCCATCGGCTGCGGCTGCGGCTCGGTCACCTCGACGGCGCCGTTCGGGCCGTCCAGCGGCTCGGGGCCCTCGCTGCCCTCGTCGGGGGCGGAGACGGCGAAGGCGCGCCCCTCCGAGGTGTTCAGCAGGTGCTGCTGATGCGGTTGTTGTTGCTGGGGGTGCTGCTGGGACTGCTGCGGGGATTGGGACTGGGGCTGTCCCGGCGCGTGGGTGCCGGGCTGCGGGTGCGGCCGGGCCTCGGCGGAGGAGGCGTCGGACGCGGCCGTACGCTCCCCCTCCTGCGGCGGCTGCGCCAGCTTGCGGCGGCGGCCCGAGCCCGCGGCGGGGGCGCCGGGTGCGGCGCTTCCGGGAGCGGGGGCGCCGGGTGCGGCGCCTCCGGCTGCGCCCGGTTGCTGCTGCTCGGCTCCGGCGAGCTGCTGCGAGAACGGCACGCCCTGCCCGAGCGTCCGCACACTGAACGCCCGCCCGTGGGAATGGCCCGCGGCGGGCCCGCCCGCCATGTCGTCACCCTCCGCCGTCTCCGGGGAGACGGGCGCGGGCATGGGCTGCCGGGGAGCGGCCGGGTCGGTTACGGGCGCGGCCGTGCCCTTCCCCTCCCGCGGTTCCTGCCCGGCGCCCTGCTCGGCCTCCACCGGGCTGGGGCGCCCACGCCGGCGCCCGGTCGGTGCGGGGGGCGCAGAGGGCGCGTCCGTGGCCGTCGGGGCGGTTCCCGGACCGTTCGTCGGAGCACTGCCGGGACCGGTCGTCGGCCCGCCCTCGACGGGGTGCGCCACCAGCCCCTCCGGACCGGCGACGAACGTACCCGTCGACTCCGAATCGGCCATCGCGGCGGCCGCCCGCTCCTCGGCGGCAGCGCGCCGCGCACGGCGCCGACCGGTCGGCTCGGGCCCCCAGCCACCCTCGGGCGCGCCCGGCCCGGGTACCGCACCGGCCGGGTCGCCGGCAGCGTCCGCCGTACCGGGACGCGCGCGACGGCGGCCCGTACCCGTACCTGCACTGGTACCTGCACCTGCACCTGTGCCCGTGCCGCCCTGCGGGCCGTCGGCCGGTCCGGAATTCTGACCGGGCAGGACCGGCAACGCGGGCAGGGGGGACTGCGGAAGCTGGTCGGCGGCGGCGGGCGGCAGGGCGAAGGCCGAGTGCGCGGTACGGGCGGGGGCCTGCGCCTGGTTCGGGAAGGGGCGCTCGGCCGTGTCGGCCAGCGCCCTGCGCGCCCGGCGCCCGGACGGCGGAACCTGCCCCTGCCCCTGAGCCTGCGCCTGCCCTTGAGCCTGCGCCTGCCCCTGTACCTGCCCTTGGGCGTGCCCGGCCTGGGCGTGAACCGCCTGGCCCTGCCCCGGCCCCTGCCCCGGTCCGTGCTGCTGTCCTTGCCCGTGCTGCTGCCCCTGCGCCTGGCCCTGCGGGCCGCCGGTGGCGGCCGGGAGCGCGGCCCGTGCGGCACCCTCCGGGCCGTCCTGCTGGAGCGGGCGCCGACCACCCGGCGGTACGACCTCGGCCCCGGCCATGCCCTGCGGCATCCCGGGCGCGCCGGGCATTCCCGGTTCCGCGCCGGGACGACCGGCGCCGCCCGCGCCTGCCCCACGTACGCCTGCGCCGGAACCGCCCGTGCCCTGAGACCCGGAGACATCCGCCTCACTACGGGCCCGGGGCACCTGACCGTGTCCGTTCCCGTTCCCGTGCCTGTTCCCGTTCGGGGCGCCGCTCTGGTTGCCGTTTCCGGGTGCCGCGGCGTCTTCCCCCTGCGACTGCTGCTCCGGCACGTCACCGTTCCGCGCCCGGCGCCGCCCGGTCGGCGTGCCCTCGGCCGCACCGTCCGTACGACCCGTACCGCTGCCCGCAGCACCGGGCGTACCGGGGCCGGTCGCCTCTCCTCCGGCCCGCTGCGCCCGCGCCTTCTGCCCCGGCGCCTCAGGCGTCCCAGGCACCCCAGGCGCCCCGGCCCCACCGGCCTGCCCCTGAACCGGCCCCCTGCCCTTGCCCTGGTCCTGTCCCTGCCCCTGCCCCTGCTGCTGCGTCCCCCGAGCCCGCTCGGCCGGCACCGGCATGACCGTCGTCTCGTTGCCCGTCACCTCGCGCGCCGGGCCCGCGGCGCCGGACACCGGCGCGCCACCGGCCGCCACCGGCACTTCGAGCACATACGCGCTGCCGCCCGCGCCCGGCACCTGGTGCGTCTGCAGCACACCGCCGTGCTGCCGCACGATGCCGCGCACGATGGGCGCGTGGACCGGGTTGCCGCCGCCGTACGGGCCGCGCACCTCGATCCGTACGACCTCGCCGCGCTGAGCCGCGGCCACCACGATCGTCGAGTCCCCGGAAGTGGCCTCGGAGCCGCTCCCGGCCTTGCCTGTGGCGTCCACGCCCGCGACATCCGCGATCAGGTGGGACAGCGCCTGCGCGAGCCGCTCCGCGTCCACCTCGGCGTCGATCGGCGGGGCGTGCACCGCGAACTGGGCGCGGCCCGGGCCGATCAGCTCGATCGCGCCCTCGACGCCGGCCGCCACGACCCGGTCGAGCGAGACCTTGGACCGCGTGAGCCGTTCGCCGCCCGCGTCCAGCCGCTGGTAGCTCAGCACGTTGTCGACCAGCGTCGTCATCCGCGCGTACCCGGCGGCCAGGTGGTGCAGGATCTGGTTCGCCTCCGGCCACAGCTGGCCGGCCGGGTCGGACGCCAGGGTGCCCAGCTCCGCCTTCAGCTCCTCCAGCGGGCCGCGCAGCGACTGGTCCAGTACGGCCAGCAGCTGTGTGTGGCGCGCCGCCAGCGCGTCGTAGGGACGCCGGTCGGTGAACGTCATCACCGCGCCGACGAGCTGGTCACCGTCGCGTACCGGCGCGGTCGTCAGGTCCACCGGGACGGACCGCCCGTCCTTGGCCCACAGCGCCTGGCCCCGTACCCGGTGCTTGCGCCCGGAACGCAGGGAGTCGGCGAGCGGCGTCTCCTCCCAGGGCAGCGGCGTGCCGTCCGCGCGGGAGTGGTGGATGAGCGGGTGCAGTTCCTTGCCGCCCAGCTCACTCGCCCGGTAGCCGAGGATCTGCGCGGCGGACGGGTTGACGAGGACGACCTTGCCCTCGGAGTCGACACCGACGACGCCCTCGGCGGCCGCGCGCAGGATCATCTCGGTCTGCCGCTGCTGGCGGGCCAGCTCGGTCTCGGTGTCGAGCGTGCCGGTCAGGTCCCGTACGACGAGCATCAACAGCTCGTCGCCGGTGTAGCCGTTGCGGTGGTCGGCGTACGCGGCCTCGAAGGCGGACTCGTACGGGGTACGGCCGTCCTCCAGGTTCGCGCTGGTCACCTCGACCAGCAGCTCACGGCCGTCGGTACGCCGCGCCACCATCCGCGTGGGCTTCGTACGCGGGCCGTGTTCCTGCTCGTCGTGGCGCCGCATCGAGCCGGGGATGCGCTTGGAGTCGAAGGACGGCAGCAGGTCCAGCAGCCCGCGGCCCACCAGGGCGGTGCCCGGGGCCTCGAAGGTCTCCAGGGCGATGGCGTTCGCGTTGACGACCGTGCCGTTGCAGTTCACCAGCAGCAACGCGTCCGGCAGAGCGTCGAGTATGGCTGCGAGGCGAGCAGCGCCTCGGGATGGCCTGCTGCTCACGACGACGCTTCCTCCCTGCAGTTACCGCACCTTGCCGAGCCCGCCGCCACGTCCGCCGCGGGTCACTGGAAGGGAGTCTACGGGCACCGGATGGGGACGCGGAGACGGATGACGAGGAGGTAATGCCACGGGATTGTGCGACTCGTCGCACGCCCGACATGTGCCCCGCGTCCTGAACTGGCCCGCTTCTACGTCACGAAGCGACCGAGGGCAGCACCGGCACGAATCGGTTCCAGCGGCTGATCTCACATCCGTCGGCCCGGCTGAACTGGGCGTTGACCGGGCGTCCCGCCCACGTGCCGGTGATCCGCGCGGTGGCCGGTCCCCCGTACTGCATCGTGCACTTGCTGCCCTTCGGCACGCCCGCGAACAGGTCCTTGCCCCACCGCGACAGGCTGTCGAGCTTGGCGCAGGCGCCGCGCGCGTCGGTGTGGGTGCCGCGCGCCGGGTGGCAGTACAGCTCGTACGTACCGTTCGTGGCCGCCTTGCCGGAGTCGCTGACCGTGATCGTGAGGTGGTCGGAGGAGCGCGACAGGAGCGGGAGGGGCGCGGTGGCGGAGGGGGAGCCGACGGAGAGGTCGGCTGGGGTGGCAGGGGATGCGGGCGCGGCCGGGGCCGAAGCGGCGACCGGGGCCGTCAGAGCGAGGGTGGCGAGGGCGGCAGCGGTGGTCGTGGCAGCCGTGGCGAAGCGGGACAGCCGGTGGAACGGCATCGCGTACTCCAGAAGGTGCGAGGTACCGGGGCGGGACACGAGGTGCGAGGCGCAGGCGCGAGGTACGGGGGCAGGGCCACCGCTGCCGCCCTCACATCTCCGCAGCGTTTAACGCGCCGACGGGCCCGACGTTGCGCGCGGCTCGCCGCCCGCCGCGATGTTTGAACCCCGTTCGATTCGCGGGGCACTGATTCATGCGGAACGACCCCGAACCACCTCGTAAAGGCCTTTGCCGGGCGGCCCGTCTGCCGAGTACCGTGGGGGTCGATTGGTGACAGCCCGCCGAGCTGTGCCATCATCTGGTCACGCCACATCGTGCTTGCGCGCGGTCGGGGTGTGTGGAGGCGTCGCCTAGTCCGGTCTATGGCGCCGCACTGCTAATGCGGTTTGGGTCTTAAAGCCCATCGAGGGTTCAAATCCCTCCGCCTCCGCTCGTTTCGTTCAGGCCCCGGTCACTCCGACCGGGGCCTGAACGCTTTTCTCCCCGGAAACAGCGCACGCCCACCACACGGGTCCCTCCGGTCCCCCTCCCGCGGGACCCTCCCGGCCCACCCTCGCCACACGTGACCTCCCCGGGCCGTCCCTCCCCACATAGGACCTCCCCGGCCCTTCCCTCACCACACGGGACCTCACCGGCCCCTCTCTCCGGCACCCCTCCCGCCCTCTCGCCACATGGGACCTCCCCGGCCCCTCCCCACCTGGCCGGAACGCTCCGGACGCGGAGCACGCTCCCGAGCGACCCTGTCCCCATGACGCCCGAGCCCCGCCCTGAGCCGTGCCCCTCTCCCCCTCCCCCTCCTCCGTCCCCAGACCCCACCGCAACCCGCCGCTCCACCCACACAGCCCACACCACCCACACCCACGTCGCCGGCATCCCCTTCCCGGACTCCGCCCTGGCCGGAGAAGCCACCGAGCTGATCCGGAACACCACCGACGAGCTGATCTACCACCACTCCCGCCGGGTCTACCTCTTCGGCGCCCGGCACGGCCGCGAGCGCAACCTGCCCTTCGACGCGGAAATCCTCTACATCGCCGCCCTCTTCCACGGCCTCGGCCTGACCGACCGGTTCCACGGCTCCCGGCAGCGCTTCGAACTGGACGGCGCCGACGAGGCCCGCCGCTTCCTGACTGCCCGCGGCGCCCCACCGGCCCGCACCCGCCTCACCTGGGAAGCCGTCGCCCTGCACACCACACCGGAGATCCCCCACCGCATGGCCCCGGAGATCGCTCTCCTCGCGGCCGGCTACGAACTCGACGTCCTCGGCATCGGCTACGACACCCTCCCGCCGGACACCCGCGAAGAGATCCTCACGGCCCACCCCCGCCCCGGCTTCAAGCGCCACATCCTCCGCGCCTACCACCGGGCCCTCGCCCACCGCCCGGAAACCGCCCGAGGCACCCCCCAGGCCGACGTCCTGGCCCACCTCGATCCGGACCACACCCGTCCGGACTTCGTACGGATCCTCGAAGACTCCGCCTGGCCCGAGTAGCCCCCACCGCCCCACCTCCACCACGTTTCCGCAGGTCAGGGAGGGTGCCGTGATCGGATTTCGCCTCCCGGCGAGGTTCGTGTAATGTTCTTTCTGCAACGCCGACCGGCAAGAAAAACCGCCGGAAAGCCAAGCGCTCGTAGCTTAACGGATAGAGCATCTGACTACGGATCAGAAGGTTGCAGGTTCGAATCCTGCCGAGCGCACAGCAGGTCAAAGCCCCCGCCGGGTTCTCCGGACGGGGGCTTTGTCGTGTCGTACGGCAGTGAAGGCCCGCGGTTGCAGCAATCCGCCGGTGTGGAGTCCTGTCCGCCCCCGTTTTTGGCCCGGTGGGCAGGGGGTGGGGGAACGATTTCCCTTTGGGGTGGGTGTGGCGTAGAGTCTGACGAACCGACGCGGGGTGGAGCAGCTCGGTAGCTCGCTGGGCTCATAACCCAGAGGTCGCAGGTTCAAATCCTGTCCCCGCTACTGCGAAGACCGGTCCGGCACGGAAACGTGCCGGGCCGGTCTTTTTTGCGTGGGCGCGCTCGGGTTACGGGGCGTCCGTGTAGTGCAGGGCCGGGCCGGTGGTGTGTGGGGCGAGGTCCGGGTGGAGGGCGAGGGTTTCCGGGTCGTAGTCGGGGGAGTTCTGGCGGCGGAAGGGGAGGGGTGGGGTCGAGGGCAGGTCCAGGAGGCGGGTGCGGAGGTGGGCGGCGATGTCCTCGTACGTGGTGGGGGACGTCCGGTTCGCCGAGGGGACGAGGAACGGTGGGGCCACGCTCATGCCCGTGTACCAGAAGGTGCCGTGGTGGAGGGGGAAGAGCAGGTCGTCGAGGTCACCGTTGACGCCGCGGGGGCCGATCGAGGAGGGGCGGGCGCCGGCGGTGACGACGGTCATGGCGCGCTTGCCGGTCAGCGGGCCGTCGCCGTAGCGGAGTGTCCGGCCGGTGGCGGGGTCGTTGATGCCGTACGCGAAGCCCCTGACGAAGACGCGGTCGAACCAGCCCTTGAGGATCGCGGGCATTCCGAACCACCAGAGGGGGAACTGGACGACGAGGGTGTCGGCCCAGGTGACCTTCTCCTGTTCGGCGCGGATGTCGGGGCTCAAGGTGCCGCTGGTGTAGGCGTGATGCGCGGCGCTGCTGATGTGGAGACGTTCCGTGGGGGAGTGGTCGAAGTCGTCGGCGCCGACGACCGGGTTCCACTTCATGGCGTAGAGGTCGGAGAGCTGGACCTCGTGGCCGTGGTCGCGCAGGGTGCGGATGCCTTCGGTCTTGAGGGAGCCGTTGAGGGAACGTTCCTCGGGGTGGGCTGCCAGCCATAGGACCTTCATGGGGGCTCCAAGGGAAGGGGGTGTTTTTTGGGGGTGGATCGATCTTCTGGTGGGGCGTGGGGGCCGGGCGAGTGGCCGGATGGCCAAGGTGTGTGAGGATCGGGCCATGGGTGTCTTCGCGGAGGACGGGCGGCATCGGGTCGCCGTACTGGTGCGGCACGGCCTGCTGCCGATGGAGCTGGGAATCGTGCACCGGATCTTCGGGCAGGCCGAGACGGCCGACGGCCGGCGGTTGTACGAGGTGGTGACGTGTGCGCCGGAGCCGGGGGAACTCCGTACCGACGTGGATTTCACGGTCAATGTGCGGCACGGGCCCGAAGCCCTCGCGGAAGCGGACACGATCGTGGTGCCGGCCTCGCAGCAGGATTACGGGACGGACGAGGGGTGTCTGAGCGAGGCGGTGGCGCGGGCGGTGGCGCGCTTCCGTCCAAATGCGCGGGTGGCGTCGATCTGCACGGGGTCGTTCGTGCTGGCGGCGGCCGGCCTGCTGGAGGGGCGGCGGGCGACGACGCACTGGCGGTCGGCGGAGCAGTTCCGGCGGCTGTTCCCGGATATCGAGCTGGACGCGGATGTTCTGTACACGGATGAGGGGCGTGTGCTCACGGCGGCGGGTGTCGCTTCCGGGATTGACCTGTGCCTGCACATGATCAGGTGCGATCACGGAGCGGCGGTGGCCAATGAGGTGGCCCGCCGTACGGTCGTGCCGCCGCACCGGGAGGGCGGGCAGGCCCAGTTCATCCGCCGACCGGTCCCCGAACCGCAGTACTCCTCCACGGCCGCGGCCCGGGCCTGGGCGCTGGAGCACCTGGACCGGCCGGTGACCCTGCGGGAACTGGCGTCGTGCCAGGCCATGAGCGTACGGACCTTCACCCGGCGGTTCCGGGAGGAGGTCGGGGTCTCGCCGTTGCAGTGGCTGACGCAGCAGCGTGTCGAGCGGGCGCGGCAGTTGCTGGAGGAGACGGAACTGACCGTGGACCGGGTGGCGTCGGACGCCGGGTTCGGTACGGCGGCCTCGCTGCGGCAGCATCTCCAGGCTGCGATCGGCGTGTCGCCGAGTGCGTATCGCAGCACTTATCGGGGGGACGGTGGGGTGGAGGCGGGTGTCGGTACGTGAGTGAGGCGGCGGCGGGTGGCTGGTGGTGCACGGGGCCGAGTTGGGACGGGGACGAGCCGGGGCTTGGTTGGTGTGCCCCGGAGCGGGGTGTACGGCGGCGCAGCGCCCTGCCCGCCGGCAAGGCCCTGGCCTTCGCGGTGGTGGGTGAGCGGCGGTGCCTCGGGGTGCGGAGGGGCGCGCGGTGGACGGTCTGCCCGTACGGGGCGGTGATCGACGGCGGGCGCGCGCGGGACCAGTGCGCGGACTGTGCGCGGCTCGACCGTTCGCGGTCGGTGGCGGCGGACACGATGGCCGACGATCCGCGTACGTACGGCGTCTACCTGGCGTACTTCGGGCCGGGCCTGCTGAAGGTGGGGATCACGGCGGCCGAGCGCGGCGCGGCGCGCCTGGTGGAGCAGGGGGCGATCACGTACGCATGGCTGGGGTACGGGCCGCTGATGGCCGCGCGGCGGGCGGAGGCGCTGTTGGGCACCGCCCTGGACGTACGGGACCGGTTCGGCAAGACGGAGAAGCGGGTGGCGCGTACCGCGCTGCCGCCGGTGCCGGAGCGGGCTGCGGCGCTGGCCGGACTGCATGGCGCGGCGCGGGAGCTGGCGGGGTGGCCGGAGGCGCTGGAACCGGTCGCGTTCGCGTGGACGGACCATGCGGAGGTGTTCGGGCTGGATCGGATTCCGGCGGCGGGGGTCGGTGAGATCGCGGGATTGGCCGCGGGGGACGAGGTGGTGGGGACTGTGGTGGCCGGGGTGGGGGCTGATGTGTATGTGCGGGATGCCGGGGGAGCGGGAGGGGCCGGAGTGTTTGTGGTGGATGGGCGGTTGTTGGCGGGGTGGGAGTTGCGTGGTGCGGTGGATGGGTTGGGCGGGGGCAGAGTGACTACGGCGGAGGTGCGGGCGGCCGGGAAAGAAGAGGCGGGTGGTGTGGAAGGGGCGCAGGGGAGTTTGTTCTGAGGGGGGAGGGGCCGGGTGGGAGGGAGGGGGCGTGTGCATGGTGGTGGACGGTGATGAGCGGGTCGAGGCTTTCTGGCTGGGGCTGGGGCTGGGGCTGCCGGGGCTGATCGACGTGCACACGCACTTCATGCCGGAACGCGTGCCGGCCAAAGTGTGGGCGTACTTCGATGCGGTCGGGCCGCTGGTGGGGCGCGCGTGGCCGATCGCGTACCGCTACGAGGAGGCCGAACTGCTCGCCGTGCTGCGCGGCTTCGGAGTCCGCGCCTTCGCCTTGATGATCTCTCCGCACAAGCCGGGCACGGCCCAGTGGCTCAACGGCTGGGCGGCCGGCTTCGCGGCCCGTACGCCGGACTGTCTGCGGACCGCCACGTTCTTCCCGGAGGCCGGGGCCGAGGACTACGTACGGGCTGAACTGGGCGCCGGAGCGCGCGTGTTAACGGCACACGTGCAGGTGGGGGCGTACGGCCCCGGGGACGTGCGGCTCGACGGGGTGTGGGGGGCGCTCGCTGAGGCCGGGGCGCCGGTCGTCGTGCACTGTGGGTCCGGTCCCGCGCCGGGCAAGCACACCGGGCCGGAGCCGGTCGGGCGGCTGCTGGCCCGGCATCCTCGGCTGCGGCTGGTCGTCGCGCACATGGGGATGCCCGAGTACACCGATTTCCTCGGCATGGCCGAACGGTACGAGGGCGTGCACCTGGACACGACGATGGCGTTCACGGACTTCGCCGAGCGGGCCGCGCCCATCCCCCGCACGGAGCGGGGGCGGCTCGCGGACCTGGGCGGGCGGATCCTGTTCGGCAGCGACTTCCCCGACCTCCCGTACGGATACGCGCACGCGTTGGAGGTGCTGGCGCGGCTGGAGACGGGGGACGACTGGCTGCGCGGGGTCTGTCACGGGAACGCCCGGCGGCTGTTCGGGCTCTGAGCGGGGCGTACGGCCGCCTCGGTCAGCGCTGCCAGGGCTGTGCGGAGGTCCTGGAGGGTGGCGGGGTCGGTGACGGTTCCGGTGGCCGGGTCGGTCTTCGGGCCGATGGCTGCGAGGTCGCGGCAGGCGTCCGGGACCACGGCGGCGGACATCGTGCGCAGGGTTTCGCGCAACTGCTCGTGTGCGTACGCGGCGCCGGTCGGTGAGGGTGACGCGGTCAGTACCGCGGTCGGCTTGTCCAGGAGTTCCGCGCTGCTGACCAGCCAGTCGAGAGCGTTCTTGAGGACGCCGGGGACGCCATGGGCGTACTCCGGGCTGACGATCAGTACGGCGTCCGCGTCCGCCACGGCGCGGCGCAGGGCGGCCGCCGGGGCGGGCGGCGTGGCGCCCTCGGCGTCCTGGTCGGGCTGGAAGTGGGGAAGCGCGGCGAGGTCGGCGGTGGCTGACGTGGCGTCGGTGAGGGCGAGGGCGGACCGCAGGACGGCGCCGTTGCGGGAAGGGGTGCGCAGGCTGCCGTTGAGGGCGAGGATCTTCATGCGGTGACGGTACGGATTGACGTCGGGGTGAAGGGAAGGGGCGGGAGCCGGACGCCCCTGGGAGGGTAAATGTGCAGGTCAGGGCGATTGTCAGTGGTGGGTGCGATGCTGATTCCAGTGGTGACCGGCTGGACCGCGCGGGGGGCGGCCCAGTCCGGTTCCACCGCAACCGTGCTGTGGTGACGGGTGTTTCTCAGGAGATTCACAGATACGCGCAAGACGGCTCTCAGAGGGGGTGGTCAGCCTCGACAGCATGACCGTGACAGCGTCCACATCCACCGCCAAGAAGCGTGCTGAGCTGCTGCGTCCCGACGGGAGCCCGGTGCGGGTGCTGGTCGTCGACGACGAGGCGTCGCTCGCCGAGCTGCTCTCCCTGGCGCTGCGTTACGAGGGCTGGGACATCCGCGCCGAAGGTGACGGCACGGCCGCGCTGCGGGCGGCACGTGAGTGGCGGCCGGACGCGGTGCTGCTCGACGTGATGCTGCCGGACATGGACGGCCTGACCGTACTGGGACGGCTGCGCCACGAACTGCCCGAGGTGCCGGTGCTGTTCCTGACCGCGAAGGACGCGGTCGAGGACCGGATCGCCGGGCTGACGGCGGGCGGCGACGACTATGTGACCAAGCCCTTCAGCCTGGAGGAGGTGGTGGCACGGCTGCGTGGTCTGCTGCGCCGGGCGGGCGCGGCGGCGGGCCGCAGTGAGTCGCTGCTCGCGGTGGGCGACCTGCTGCTCGACGAGGAGAGCCACGAGGTGTGGCGGGGCGGCCGGGAGATCCACCTGACGGCCACCGAGTTCGAGCTGCTGCGTTACCTGATGCGCAACCCGCGGCGGGTGCTGAGCAAGACGCAGATCCTGGACCGGGTGTGGAGCTACGACTTCGGCGGCCAGGCCAATGTCGTGGAGCTGTACATCTCGTACCTGCGCCGGAAGATCGACGCGGGCCGCAGCCCGATGATCCACACACGCCGGGGCGCCGGGTATCTGATCAAGCCCGGCGGGTAGCGGGTGTCCGGGGCAGCGGGGGCTGGAACCGGGCCGCCGGCTGCCGGGCGGGCGGATGACGCTGGTCCGCCGAGGGTGGTACGGGCGGCCGGTGCTGGTCCGCCGGTGGCCGAACGGGCGGCGGGTGCCGGGCCGCCGGCTGCCGGGCGAGTGCCGGATGTTGGGCCGACGATGGTGGTACGGGCGCGGAGTGCTGGTTCGCCGACTGCCGGACGGGCGTCGGGTGCCGGTCCGCCGGGGGCGGTAAGGGCGGCGGGCGTTGGCCCGCCGATCGCCGGGCGGGCGGCGGGTGCTGGTTCGCCGACTGCTGTCCGGGCGAGCGGCGGGGCCGTTCCCACCGGACCGCGTGTGCACCGGCACCGGCGTCCCCGGCAGTTCAGGCTGCGGCCGCGGCGGTGGAGTCTGCGGACTCGGCTGGTGGTGTCGGCGGTTCTGCTGATCGCGGTGGTGTGCGCGGTGATCGGTACGGTCACCGCCATCGCGCTGCACTCGTACCTCCAGAATCAGCTCGACGGCAAACTGCGCGAGTCGGCCCAGCACTCCGTCGGCCGGCAGGGTGACTTCACCGGACACCGTGACCTCGGGTTCATCGCCGGTCCCGGCCAGCCGATCGGCACGGTCGGGGCGCGGCTCTCCGCCGAGGGTGACATCACCGCCGCCGCCCGCAGTATCGACGCGCGCAACCCGCTGCCCGCGCAGAACCTGGTCACGCTGACCGACGAGCAGAAGCAGGCACTGGCCGCCGTGCCGCGGGACGGGCGCCCGCACACCGTCTCCCTCCCCGACCTGGGCGACTACCGCGTCGAATCGGCGCCGGACGACTCCGCGCTGGTCGGGCTGCCGACGGGCGAGGTGCAGGACGTCGTCACGCGGCTGGTCGTCGTGGAGGTCTGTGTGACCGCCGCGGGCCTGGTGGCCGCCGGTCTCGCCGGCGCCGCCACGGTCCGTATCGCGCTGTGGCCGCTGCGCCGGGTCGCCGCCACCGCCACCCGCGTCTCCGAACTGCCGCTGCACCGGGGCGAGGTGGCACTGCACGAGCGCGTCCCGGCCGCCGAGGCCGACCCGCGTACGGAGGTCGGGCAGGTCGGCGCGGCGCTCAACCGCATGCTCGGGCACGTGGGGTCGGCGCTCGCGGCCCGGCAGGAGAGCGAGACACGGGTCCGCAGATTCGTCGCGGACGCGAGCCACGAGCTGCGGACACCGCTGGCCTCGATACGCGGGTACGCCGAGCTGACCCGGCGCGGCCGCGAGCAGCCGGGGCCGGCCACCCGGCACGCCCTGGGGCGCATCGAGTCCGAGGCGGAGCGGATGACCGGTCTGGTGGAGGACCTGCTGCTGCTCGCCAGGCTGGATTCCGGGCGCCCGCTGTCGTACGAGTGCACCGATCTCGTGCCGCTCGTCGTGGACGCCGTCAGCGACGCCCGCGCCGCCGGGCCCCGCCACAAGTGGCGCCTGGAGCTGCCGGCCGACCCGGTGCCCGTACGGGCCGACGCCGACCGGCTGCACCAGGTCCTGGTCAATCTGCTGGCGAACGCCCGTACGCACACCCCCGAGAGCACCACGGTCGTCGCCTGCCTGCGGCGCGAGATGCCGATGCCGGGGGCGGGGCACTTCGTCCGGCTGGAGGTGCGGGACGACGGCCCCGGTGTGCCGCCCGAGCTGCTGCCGCATGTCTTCGAACGGTTCGCCCGCGGCGACGCGTCCCGTTCCCGTACGGGCCGCGGCAGCAGCAACGGGACGGGCGGGACGGGGGACTCAGGCAGCACAGGCAGTACAGGCGGTACAGGCGGTACAGGCGGCGGAGACGGTACGGGGAGTACCGGCGGTACGAACAGCACGAGCGCCCGTAGCAGCGGCAGTACGGGCCTGGGGCTGGCGATCGTGGAGGCCGTGGTCGCGGCGCACGGCGGCACGGTCGGGGTGGAGAGCGTCCCCGGGCGGACCGTCTTCCGGGTCCGGCTGCCCGCCGACGGACCGGCGCGCGGCACCACACGCGCCCCCCGGCATTCCCATGCGCCCCTTGAATACGCCCATTCACAGGCCGGGCACAGCGGCACCACACAAGGGTGACAGCGCACTCCGGAAGCGTCGGTGTCATGACGACGACACAGCCGGCCCACACCCCCCTGGGCTCCCTGCCGCCCCGTGAGCATCTGCGCCTCGGCCAGATCGACACGGTGCTCGATGTCGTGATCCCCGTCTACAACGAGGAGTCCGACCTGGAGCCGTGCGTCCGCCGGCTCCACGACCACCTCTCCCGCACCTTCCCCTACGGCTTCCGGATCACCGTCGCGGACAACGCGAGCACGGACCGCACGCCCGAGATCTCCGCGTCGCTGGGTGAGACGATCGACGAGGTGACGGCCGTACGCCTGGAGGAGAAGGGCCGCGGCCGGGCGCTGCGCACCGTCTGGTCCCTCTCCGACGCCCCGGTGCTCGCCTACATGGACGTCGACCTGTCGACCGACCTGAACGCGCTGCTGCCGCTGGTCGCCCCGCTCATCTCGGGCCACTCCGACCTGGCGATCGGCTCGCGCCTGGCCCGGAGTTCGCGGGTGGTGCGCGGCCCCAAGCGGGAGTTCATCTCCCGCTCCTACAACCTCATCCTGCGCGGCTCGCTGGCCGCCCGCTTCTCCGACGCGCAGTGCGGATTCAAGGCCGTACGGGGCGATGTCGCCGAGCGGCTGCTGCCCATGGTCGAGGACAGCGGGTGGTTCTTCGACACCGAGATGCTGGTGCTCGCCGAACGTGCCGGGCTGCGCATCCACGAAGTCCCCGTGGACTGGGTGGACGACCCGCACAGCACCGTGCACATCGTGCGGACGGCCACCGAGGACCTCAAGGGCGTGTGGCGTGTGGGGCGCGCGCTGGCGACCGGAGCGCTGCCGCTGGACCGGCTCGCGCGCCCCTTCGGCGACGATCCGCGCGACCGCGAGCTGGCGGGCGTACCGCGCGGGCTGGCCCGCCAGATCATGGGCTTCTGCGTGGTCGGCGCCCTGAGCACCCTCCTCTACCTCGGCCTCTACTCGCTCTTCCGGCTCGGCGTCGGGCCGCAGCCGGCCAACGCCGCGGCCCTGCTGCTGTCGGCCATCGGCAACACGGCGGCGAACCGCCGGCTGACCTTCGGCGTACGGGGCCGCGAGCGCGCCGTACGCCACCAGGCCCAGGGGCTCGTCGTCTTCGGCATCGGGCTGGCCCTGACCAGCGGATCGCTGGCCGCGCTGGACGCCGCGACCGGCGATCCCGCACACGGCACCGAGATGGCCGTGCTGGTGGCCGCGAACCTCGCGGCGACGCTGCTGCGGTTCCTGCTCTTCCGGGCATGGGTCTTCACGGACCGGGATCGGGACCGGGAGCGGGACCAGGACCGGGCGCGGAACGGTGGGGACGCCGTACCCGTACAGGACCGCCACACCGCCGTAGCGGACCGCCCCGCGGCCGTACGGGAACACCCCACCCCCGTACCCGACCACCCCACTCCCGTACCGGACCATCCCACCCCCGTAAGGAACCACCCCACCCCCGCGCCGGATGTCCCGCACCCCACCGCCGCACCGCACCACCCCGGCAGGAGCACCCGATGACCACGCACCACCCCCGCCTCACGGAACCGGCCGAGCCGTCCGGGCCCGGCGCCCAGGAGGCCGAGCCGCCTGAGCCGTCCGAGGCGCGCGAGCAGTCCGAATCCACCCAAGAGGGCGTCCGGGAGGCCACCCAGGAGACCCCCCAGGAGGCCACCCCACCACCACCCGACTCCCCCCGCTGGGCCCGCCCCGCCCTCGTCGCGCTGCTCCTGGCGTCCGCCGTCCTCTTCCTCTGGGACCTCGGTGCCTCCGGGTACGCGAACCAGTTCTATTCGGCGGCCGCCCAGGCCGGTTCCGCGAGCTGGAAGGCGCTCTTCTTCGGGTCCTCCGACGCCGCCAACTCCATCACCGTCGACAAGCCCCCGGCCGCTCTGTGGCCGATGGCCCTGTCCGTACGGCTCTTCGGGCTCAGCTCGTGGTCCATCCTGGTGCCGGAGGCGCTGATGGGCGTCGCCACGGTCGGGGTGCTGTACGCGGCCGTACGACGCCGTTTCGGCGCGGGCGCCGGGCTGTTCGCGGGGGCGCTGCTCGCCCTGACACCGGTCGCCGCGCTGATGTTCCGCTTCAACAATCCGGACGCGCTGCTGTGCCTGCTGATGGTCTGCGCCGTGTACGGCGTGCTGCGCGCGCTGGAGGACGCCCGTACGAAATGGCTGCTGCTGGCGGGTGTCTGCTTCGGTTTCGCCTTTCTGACCAAGACGTTGCAGGCGTGGCTGATCCTGCCACCGCTGGCACTCGTGTACGCGGTGTGCGCGCCCACGCGTCTGCGCCGCCGGTTCGGTCAACTGCTGCTCGGCGGGCTGGTGATGGTCGTGTCCGGCGGCTGGTGGGTCGCGATCGTCGAGCTGTGGCCGGCCGATTCGCGACCGTACATCGGAGGCTCGCAGAGCAACAGCTTCCTGGAGCTGACCTTCGGCTACAACGGGCTCGGCCGCATCAACGGCAACGAGACGGGCAGCGTCGGCGGCGGCCGCCCCGGCGGAGGCGGGGGAAGCTGGGGCGACACCGGCTTCACCCGGCTCTTCGGCTCCGACATGGGCGGCCAGATCGCCTGGCTGCTGCCCGCCGCTGCCCTCCTGCTGGTCGCGGGGCTGGTCGTGCTGCGGCGGGCCGGGCGGACCGATGCCGCGCGCGCGGCGTTCCTGGTGTGGGGCGGCGCGCTGCTGATCACGTTCGCGACGTTCAGCTTCATGTCCGGGATCTTCCACCAGTACTACAACATCGCGCTGGCCCCCTACATCGCGGCGCTGGTCGCGATGGGGGCGACGCTGCTGTGGCGGCGGCGGGACCGTACTGCCGCCGTGCTGGTGCTGGCGGGGACGGTCGCGGTGACGGCGGCCTGGGCGTACGTCCTGCTGGCCCGCTCGCCGCAGTGGCTGCCGTGGCTGCGGTGGTCGGTGGTGGCGGTGGGCGCGGTGGCGGCGCTGGGTCTGCTGCTGTCCGTACGGCTGGGCCGGCGGCTGGCCGTGGTGGCCGCGGGGCTGGGCGTCGCCGCCGGGCTGGGCGGGCCGGTGGCGTACGCGGCGAACACGGTCGCCACTCCGCACACCGGGTCGATCGTGACGGCGGGCCCGAAGGTCGAGGGCGCCGGGGGCCGGCGCGGCGGCATGATCATCGTCGGCGGGCCCGGACCTGACGGCAAGGGGAACACGGGAGGCCAAGGCGGCAAGGGGGGGCAGGGGAGCAGGGGAGGCCAGGGCGGCCCGCCGCCCGGCGGCCAGAGCCAAGGCCAAACCCCGGGATGGCAGGGCCAGGGCCAGGCCCAGCCCGGCGGCCCCGCCGGCCCCGGAGGCCGCACCGGCAACCCTTACAACACCCTGGGCGGCCTCCTCAACGGCCAGCAGGTCAGCGCCAAGGCCAAGGCCGCCCTCCGGGAGCACGCCGCCGACTACACCTGGGCCGCCGCCGCCATCGGCTCCCAGAACGCCGCCAGTTACCAGCTCGCCACCCAACTGCCGGTCATGCCCATCGGCGGGTTCAACGGCAGCGACCCCTCACCGACGCTCGAACAGTTCAAGGAGTACGTACGCCAAGGCAAGATCCACTACTTCGTCGGCGGGGGCGCGGGCGGCGGCTTCTTCGGGTCGAACGGTGCCCAGAAGTCCACGTCGGCCGACATCACGAGCTGGGTCGAGAAGAACTTCAAGAAGGTGACCGTCGGAGGTACGACGCTGTACGACCTGACGAAACCCGCCTCGTGACGTAGTCGAGAACGCCCGACCGTGCTCCCCGATAAGGAGATGTACGGCGTATAGCACTCCCTGTACGGTGTAGATGTCCCGCTGATCCGCTCGATCACTCCGTACAGGGAGCCTGTATGTCCTCCGTGGCCTCCGGCGCCACCCCACCCCTGAGCCCGGCCCGCAATCCGACCCGCTGGCTCATCCTCGCCGTCATCTGCCTCGCGCAGCTGACCGTCCTGCTCGACAACACCGTCCTGAACGTCGCGGTCCCCTCGCTCACCGAGGAGATGGGCGCGACCACCGCCGACGTCCAGTGGATGCTCAACGCGTACTCCCTGGTCCAGTCCGGCCTGCTGCTCACCGCCGGCAACGCCGCCGACCGGTACGGCCGCAAGAAGATGCTCGCCGCCGGCCTGGTGCTGTTCGGCGTCGCCTCGCTCGCCGCCTCCCTCGCCCAGTCGCCCGGCCAGCTCATCGCGGCCCGCGCCGCCATGGGGGTCGGCGGCGCGCTGCTGATGACGACCACGCTCGCCGTCGTCATGCAGATCTTCGACGACGCCGAGCGCCCGAAGGCCATCGGCATCTGGAGCTCGGTGAACTCGCTCGGCTTCGCCGCCGGGCCGCTGATCGGCGGCACGCTGCTGGCCCACTACTGGTGGGGCTCGCTGTTCCTGATCAACATTCCGGTCGCGCTCATCGGTTTCGTCGCCGTGCTGCGGCTCGTCCCCGAGTCGAAGAGCTCCCACGGGGACCGTCCCGACCTGGTGGGCGCGCTGCTCTCCATGATCGGCATGGTCGGTGTGGTCTTCGCGATCATCTCCGGTCCCGAGAGCGGCTGGCTCTCCGGCCGGGTGCTGATCTCCGCCGCGGTCGGCGTCGTCGGCCTCGCGGTCTTCGCGCTGTGGGAGCTGCGCATACCGAACCCGATGCTGGACATGCACTTCTTCCGCAACAGCCGGTTCATCGGCGCGGTGTCCGGCGGCATCCTGGTGGCGTTCGGCCTGGGCGGCTCGATGTTCCTGCTCACCCAGCACCTGCAACTCGTCCTCGGGTACGGGCCGCTGGAGGCCGGACTGCGGATGGCGCCGCTGGCGCTGATGGTCGTCGCGCTGAACTTCACCGGTCTGGGCGTCAAGCTGCTGCCCAAGCTGGGCACCCCCGGCATGATCGTGGTCGGGATGAGCCTGCTCGCCGGCGGGCTGACCGCCATCGCGACCCTCGGGAGCGACAGTTACGGCGGCATGCTGCTCGGGCTGCTGCTGATGGGCGTCGGTGTGGCGTTCGCGATGCCCACCATGGCCAACGCCATCATGTCGTCGATCCCGGTGGAGAAGGCCGGTGTGGGCGCGGGCGTGAACGGCACACTGATGGAGTTCGGCCAGGGCCTGGGCGTCGCCGTCCTCGGCGCGGTCCTCAATTCCCGCTTCGCCGCGCTGCTGCCCGCGGTCGCGCTGGGCGCCGGTTCACTGCCGGCCGCGCTGGCCATGGCCCGTACGGACGCGGACCGGGCGGCCGTCCACGACGCGTTCGCCTCCGGCATCGGCACCAGCCAACTGGTGGGCGCGGCCGCCGTCTTCCTCGGCGGCCTGCTCGCGGCGTTCCTGCTGCGCCGCGCGGAGCGTGGGGGGCCCGTCGCCGGTTCCGGCGCACCCGCGTCCGCCGCCCCGGGAGCCGAACCGGAGGCCGAACCGGAAGCCGCCCCGGGAGCCGGACCGGTACGCCCGGGACCGGCCGCCGCCCGGCCGGAATAGCATCGACTCCGTACCACTGCGTGAACGAAAGGGAGGGCGCGAGATGGCAGCCACTTCGAGTCGCGCCGGGAAACAGCCGAAGAGTGTCTGGCTGACCGAGCGCCCCCCGGTGAAACGGAAGGCGGACCAGCCGGCCGGACTGGACCTCGACAAGATCGTCGCGGCTACGGTCCGGCTGCTGGACGCCGAGGGCCTGGCGAAGTTCTCCATGCGGCGTCTCGCCGCCGAACTGGGTGTCACGGCCATGTCCGTCTACTGGTACGTCGACACCAAGGACGACCTCCTGGAACTGGCCATGGACGCGGTGGCCGGCGAGCTGGACCTGCCCGACGAGTCCGAGGAGGGGGCCGACTGGCGCGACCAGTTGCGCCACCTCGCCTTCGAGTACCGCAAGCTGCTGCTCGCCCACACGTGGCTGCCGAAGCTCCTGGGGGAGTACCTCAACTTCGGGCCGCGCTCGATGGCGTTCTCCAACGCGACGCTGCGGGTGATGGCGCGCAGCGGCCTGTCGAAGGAGTCGACGTCGGGCGCGCTGGCGGCGGTCTACCAGTTCGTCTACGGTTTCTGCAGCATCCAGGGCCAGCACCGGGCCCGCTGCCGGGCCGAGGGCACCACCCTGGACGAGTACTTCCACCGGGTCGTGGAAGCGGCGCAGGGCCATCCGCGGTTCGCGGAGACGCTGGAGCTGTCCGGCAACGGCACGTACACCCGCGAGGGCATGTCCGCCGAGCGGATGCTGGACGACGACTTCGCCTTCGCCCTGGAGCTCCAGATCGCGGGCATCGAGGCGATGCGGGAGCGGCAGCGGGCGGCGGCTGCCGCGGCCGCGGACCGCTCCGACGGTGCGGGGGACGCCGACGGTGCGGGCGACGTCGGCAGTACGGGTGACTCCGACAGTACGGACCAGGGCACCGCGAACCGGTAGCCCCGGCACCCGAGGTGGCCACGGCCCGGCACCCGAGGGCGGCCACGGCCCGGCACCTGAGGTCGGCTGTGGTCAGGCCCCCAAGGCGGCGCGCAGCCCGGCACCGAGGCGGCCCGCAGCCCGGCCCTCAAGGCCGGCCCCACCGCCCCTACCACTCCCCGCCTCACCCCGTGCTCCCCGCGCGTCCGAACGGATGAAGGGGCCCCGCCGAACGTGGGCATCGACGGGCGCGGCGGTTTTCGACCACCGCGCCGTGTCTACCTCTTATCTGATCATTTCTCAGCGCAGCGTAAGGAGCTCCACATGCGCGTTCGTACCACCATCAGCGCGGGTGTCCTGACCGTCGCGGCCGTCCTCGGCAGCGTCGGTACCGCCGTCGCCGACGCCGGTGCGGGGGCCAAGGTCGCCAACTCGCCCGGCATCCTGTCGGGCAACGCCATCCAGGTTCCGATCGACCTCGGCCTGAACCTGTGCGGCAACACCATCGACGTCATCGGACTGCTGAACCCCGCCACGGGCAACAAGTGCAAGACCAACTGACGGAACCCCCTGCACGACGGTGCCCCGCCCCTTGCGATGCAAAGGGCGGGGCACCGTCGCGTGCGGCCCCGGTCGGTCGGGGGGTGGGGCCGCGGGTCGTCAGGCCGTGGGCAGGGTCTCGCCCTGTACGGCCTGGATGTCCAGCTCGACGCGCAGGGTCGTGCCGATCGCCGCGATACCGGCGGCGACGACCTGGTTGTAGTTCATCTTGAAGTCCTCGCGCCGCAGCTCCGCGGTGGCGTTGAAGGCCGCCCGCACGCCGCCCCACGGGTCGGGGCCGGTGCCGAGGTAGCTCAGGTCCAGGTCCACCGGGCGGACCACGCCGCGCAGCGACAGGTCGCCGTGCACGGTCCAGCGGTCCGGGCCGGCCGGCTCCAGGCCGGTGCTGACGTAGGTCATCTCCGGGTACTGCTCGACGTCGAGGAAGTCCCCGGTCCGCAGGTGCCCGTCGCGCATCCCGTTGCCGGTGTCGATCGAGGCCGTCTTGATGACCGCCCGGACCGACGACTTGTCCAGGTCCTCGGCGATCTCGATGCGGCCCGCGAAGTCCAGGAAGCGGCCGTGCACGCTGGTGATGCCCAGGTGCTGGGCGGTCGCCGCGACCGTCGAGTGCATCGGGTCGATGGTCCAGGCGCCGGGCGGCGGCAGCTCGGCCCCGCCCTGGCGTGCCAGCGTCACGTTGCCGACGTCCATCCGGCCGCTGGCCGTGACGATCGCGCTGGAGGCGACCGGCGCGTAGCCGACAGCCGTCACGATCACGGTGTACGGGCCGGGGGCCAGCGGCTGCGTGTCCCGTACGGCACCGTCCTCGTCGGCCGCCGCGCGCAGCACCTGGGTGCCGGTCATGTCGGTGACGGTCAGCACCGCGTGCTGCACCGCCCAGCCGTCCCGTGTACGGACCTGTGCGCGTACGCCCGCGCCGTTGGCCGCTCCCGCTGCCGCGCCCGTCGAAGTCATTCCCACTCCCGTTCTTGCCTCTCACATGTCGGGCTCCGGGCGGCGGCACGCAGGCCGTCCCCTGCCTGTGCGCGTACCGCCGCCGGAGCCCTGGGGTCCGGTCCGTGCTGCCTCTCCGCTCAAAAGGACAGCGGACCGGGGTTCGTGCGCCCCGGGGTGAGCCGGGGCTCCCGGGGGCCCGCCGCCGTGCGGCCGGCCCCCGGGCCCGGGATCACTCGCCGGGGTGGGCGAGCTCGACGTCGTAGCCGTCGACCCCGCGCGCGTCGACCGTCAGGCCGTTGGCGACCGGCGGGTAGCCGCTCGCGATGACCGTGTAGTCGCCCGCGTCCAGGTCGGTGAAGGCGTACGCGCCGTCCTCACCGGTGGTGGAGGTGGCCACGACGTTGCCCGCCGCGTCCACGAGCGTGACCCGCGCGTCCGGCAGCGGACGCCGGTCGGCTCCGGCCCGTACGACGCCCTGTACCCGGGCGCCGGCCAGCAGCTCGATCTCCATCCGGGTGGTGCCCTGCCCGCCGACCTCGACCGGCAGTGCCGTCGGCCGGAAGTCGGCCGCGTTGACGGCGACGGTGTAGGTGCCGGGGGCCAGCTCGTCGAAGGAGAAGAAGCCCTCCTCGCCGGTCTTGCCGGTGGCCAGCACCTCGCCCCGCACATCGGTGACCACGACCATCGCGTCCGTCACCGGCTCGCCGGTGACCGCGCTGCGGACCTGGCCGCCCAGGCCGCTGGTGCCGCTGAGCAGGATGTCGTAGGCCAGGGCCTGCTCGCCGACGACGACCGTGGACGCCTGCGGCTGGTGGCCGTCGGCGGCCGCGATCAGCACGTACGAACCGGCGCCGGGGGCGTTCAGTACGTACGAGCCGTTGGCCTGGACCACCGAGCGGCCCAGTTGGCTCCCGCTGAGCGAGATCAGCGTGACCGCGGAGTTCGCGACCGGGTGGCCCTCCGCGTTGCGGACCGAGCCGTGGATCGCCGGACCGGCCGGGACCTCGTCACCGCCGCCCGCCGAGGCGTACGCCGCCAGCGGCTGGGTGGTGGCCGACGCGGACGGCTGCTGCGCCCAGGAGGGCGCCTGGCCGTCGTCCTGGCCCACCGGGGCACCGGCGCCCACGAGGGCGGGCTCCGGCTGCGGCGCGACCGCGGCGGCGCCGGTGGCGGCCGGAGCCGCCTCCGTCTCGCCCGCCTGGGCCAGGCCGCCGCTGGTCTTCAGCGCGACCTCCTTGATGAACAGCGTCACCAGGAAGGCGAGCAGCGCGCACGGAGCGGCGTACAGGAAGACGTCGGCGACGCCGTGCCCGTAGGCACTCTCCATGATCGTCCGGAACGGGGCCGGGAGGGCGTCCAGGTCCGGGATGCCGCCACCGCCGCCGGCGCCGCCCTGCGCGAACTTCGCCGCGGCCTGCGGGCCGAGCTCCTGGACGCCGTCCTTCACGTAGTGCGTGACGCGGTTGGCGAGCACCGCACCGAGCGCCGAGACGCCGACCGCACCACCGAGGGAGCGGAAGAAGGTCACGACGGAGGAGGCGGAGCCGAGGTCCTTCGGGGCGACCTGGTTCTGCGTGCAGAGCACCAGGTTCTGCATCATCATGCCGATGCCGAGGCCCATCAGCGCCATGAAGATCGCGATGTGCCAGTACTCGGTGTCGTACCGGATGGTGCCCAGCAGACCGAGGCCCGCGGTCACCAGCACGCCACCGGAGACCAGCCAGGCCTTCCAGCGACCGGTCTTGGTGATGATCTGACCGGAGACGGTCGAGGAGATGAACAGACCACCGATCATCGGGATCGTCATGATCCCGGACATGGTCGGCGACTCACCGCGCGCCAGCTGGAAGTACTGGCTGAAGAAGACGGTGCCGGAGAACATCGCGATACCGACGAACAGCGAGGCCAGCGAGGCGAGGGTGATCGTCTTGTTGCGGAACAGCCGCAGCGGGATGATCGGCTCGCTCGCCCGGGACTCGACGAACACGAAGATCGCGCCGAGCACGATCGCGCCGCCGACCATGGCGAAGGTCTGGCCGGAGATCCAGTCGTACTTGTCGCCCGCCAGGGTCACCCACACCAGCAGCAGCGAGACCGCGGCGCTGATGAAGAAGGCACCCGCCCAGTCGACCTTGACGTCCCGCTTGACCACGGGGAGCTTCAGGGTCTTCTGGAGGACGATCAGGGCGATCACCGCGAACGGCACGCCGACGTAGAAGCACCAGCGCCAGCCCATCCAGCTGGTGTCGGTGATGACGCCGCCCAGCAGCGGGCCGCCGACGGTGGCGACCGCGAAGGTGGCGCCGATGTAGCCGCTGTAACGGCCGCGCTCCCGCGGGGAGATCATCGCGGCCATGACGATCTGGGCCAGCGCGGACAGACCGCCCACGCCGATGCCCTGGACGACACGGCAGGCGATCAGCATGCCGGAGTTCTGCGACAGACCGGCCACCACCGAGCCCGCCACGTAGATCACCAGCGCGACCTGGACCAGCAGCTTCTTGCTGAACAGGTCGGACAGCTTGCCCCACAGCGGGGTGGTCGCGGTCATCGCCAGCAGCGACGCCGTGACGACCCAGGTGTAGGCGCTCTGGCCGCCCTTGAGGTCGTGGATGATCTCGGGCAGCGCGTTGGAGACGATCGTCGAGGACAGGATGGCGACGAACATGCCGAGCAGCAGCCCGGATATCGCCTCCATGATCTGACGGTGCGACATGGGCGCCCCGTCGGGAGCCGGGTGGCCCCCGTGCTTGGCGTGGCCGCCCCGCACACCGGATGGTGTGGTCGTAGCCATGTAGTTCCTTTTCATTCCGCGGGTGTGCGGGTGGTGGGTTCGTGATGCGCCCGGGTCCGGCAGTCGCCGAAGCTCGTACGGAGCCTGGCGAGCAATTCGTTGAGACGGCCGACGTCGCTGTCGGACCAGTCGTCCAGATACCGGGCGAGTGATGCTGTGTAGCGCTCGGAGAGCTCCGTGAGGAGCGACCGGCCGCTCGGCGTCAGGCGCAGCAGCCGCGACCGCTTGTCCAGCGGGTCGGGCTCGCGCTCGATCCAGCCGCGCTCGGCGGCGTGGGCCACGTGCCGGCTCGTGACCGACATGTCGATCGCGAGCAGCTCCGCCAGCTTGCTCATCCGCATCTCGCCGTACCGGTCGAGCAGCGTGAGCACACCGGCCGAGGCGGGCGGGCAGTCGGGCGGCAGAATCCGCCCCATCTCACGCTTGACGGCACCGATGGCACTGAGCTGCCGGGCCAGCTCCTCGTACTGACTCTGAGCGGCCATGGGCACCTCCGCACTTCTTCTTTTGTTGCCTTGAGCAACCGTAGAACCACTTGGTTGCTGAAGGCAAACGATTTCGGGGCGAGGAAGGTAAAGGAACCCAAAAGGTTGGCAAGATCAACGGTCAAGGGGATCGGGTGGGGGTGTAAAGGCGCAGGTGGGGGCGGGTACTGCCGCCCCCACCTGAACGGAGCGAGGGCTCCGGCCCTCGCTGTACCGCCGTGCCTGCACTACTCCGCAGGGGTGGCCGCCGACGGCGCCTGCCGCGCCCGGAGCCCCTCGACGATCAGGTCGAGCCCGAACTCGAAGAGGCCGGTGAAGTCTGTGCTGGTGAGGGTGGGGAGGGTGGCGCCGAGGTGGGGGTATGTCCCGGCGGTCACCGCGTCGCGGAGTGCTCCTGCGTCCTCGGTGCTCTCGTCCTGCGCCTGGAGGGCCGCCTGCTCCTCCAGCGTGTGGCCCACGGTGTAGTTGACCACCGTGTAGAGCGCCCGGACCGCCGCGTCGTCGCTGAAGCCCGCCTCGCGCAGGACGCCCACGAGCGCGTCGGCGAAGCCGAGGACGCTCTCGCCGGTCGCGTGCGTACCCGCGAAGACGCGGGCGCCGTCGCGGTGGGTGAGCAGGGCGCTGCGCGCGGCGCGGGCGAGGGCGGTCAGCCGCTCACTCCAGTCGCCGCCGTCCGCCGTGGCCGCCGATGCGGTGACGGCAGCCTCGGCGGCGCCCTCCATCATCCGCTCCGCCATGGCGGTGAGCAGATCCTGCTTGGTCGCGAAATAGCGGTACAGGGCGCCGGCCTGTACGCCCATCGCGTCGGCGAGCCGACGCATGGTCAGTGCGTCGAGGCCCGATCGGTCCAGCAGGTCGAGGGCGGTTCGCAGGGTGCGTGTGCGGTCGAGCCGGGCGGGGCGGCCGCGAGCCGGGGTTGACGGGGAGCTCATGACCCTCACTATAGTGAACGCTGTTCACGTGAACGTTGTTCACTAAATAGGGAGGGTCACTCCGATGAATGTTGATGTGGCT
This sequence comes from Streptomyces sp. NPDC045470, assembly GCF_040646595.1. Lineage (NCBI taxonomy): Bacteria > Bacillati > Actinomycetota > Actinomycetes > Kitasatosporales > Streptomycetaceae > Streptomyces > Streptomyces sp. NPDC045470. Next base: position 28,277 of record NZ_JBEZAN010000008.1, on the reverse strand, counting down.
GTCGTGGGCGCGGGCCCCACCGGCCTGCTGCTCGCCTGCGAACTGGCGCTGGCCGGCGTACGCACCCGCGTCTTCGAGCGCCGTACCGAGCCGCAGCGCGACTCGCGGGCCCTGAGCCTGCACCCGCGCAGCGTGGAGCTGATGGACCAGCGCGGACTGCTCGACCGTTTCCTCCCGCTCGGCCGGCCCGTGCCCGGCTGGCACTTCGCCCAGCTCCCCACCCACCTGGACTTCTCCGTACTGGACTCCCGGCACGGCTACACGCTGTTCCTCGCTCAGGCGCACACCGAGGCGCTGCTGGCGGAGCGCGCCCGGGAGCTGGGCGTCGAGATCGAGCGCGGTCACGAGGTCGCCGGGATCGGCCAGGACGGCGACGGGGTCGATCTGAAGGTGCGTGGCCGGGACGGGAGCGTTGCGACGATACGGGCCCGTTACGTCGTCGGCTGCGACGGCGGCCGCAGCGTCGTACGGCAGTCCGCCGGAATCGCCTTCCCGGGTACGGACGAAACCCTCACCGGCGTACTCGGCGACTTCGCGGTCACCGACCCCGCCGCCCTCGACGCCGCCCGCGAGCGGGGCGTACTGGTCGCCCCGATGGAGGACGGCATCGTCCGGCTCGTCCTCATCGACCCGGAACGGATGCGCGTGCCGGCCGGAGAGCCCGTGACCCTGGAGGAGTTCCGCGAGTCCCTGACCCGGCTCTGCGGTACCGACTGCGGTGTCGCCGAACCCCGCTGGCTCTCCCGCTTCGGCAACGCCACCCGGCTCGCCGAGAGCTACCGCGCGGGCCACGTCCTCCTGGCGGGTGACGCCGCCCACATCCACTTCCCCGCAGCGGGCCAGGGCCTCAACACCGGCCTCCAGGACGCCATGAACCTCGGCTGGAAGCTGGCCGCCGAGGTCAACGGGTGGGCCCCGCCCGGCCTGCTGGACACGTACGACGGGGAGCGGCGGCCGGTCGGGCAGTCGGTCACCGAGAACACCGAGGTCCAGACCCTGCTGGCCGAACTGACCCTCGTACCGCGGTATCAGCGCCCCGCCGCGGCCCTGCGTGCCCTCTTCGACGAACTCCTCGGCATGTCCCAGGTCAACCGCACCCTCGCCGCCCGGGTCTCCGCCCTCGGCACGGCCTACCCGCCGACCACGCCCGGCGCCGATCCGCTGGTGGGGCACCGGATGCCGGACATCGGCCTGGCCGCCGCCGGGTCGGAGGCGGTACGGGTGTACGAACTCCTCCCGGCCGGCCGGTACGTCCACCTCGACCTCGCGGGCGACGCCCCGGGCCTCGGGTCGGCGGTCGCCGCGGGCTGGGGCGCCCGCGTCACCCCCGTCACCGTCACCACTCGGGACACCCACCCCGACCTGGACGGCGTCACCGAGATCCTCGTACGCCCCGACGGCCACGTGGCCTGGGCCACCCGTACCACCGACATCCGCGCCCGTCAGGCCGAACGGCACGAGGCGCTCACGGCCTGGGCGGGTGCGCCGTCGTGAACCCCAGGCCCCGAGAGGGCAGCGCCGTCACACCCCCACAACGCCTCAATCCGTCCGCCCTACCCGACCCGGCACCCTTGATCAGCCAAGTCGTCGTCACCGAAGGCGTCCGGCTGGCGCACCTGTCGGGGCAGGTCGCCTGGGACGCCGACGGACGGCCCGTCGGACCCGGCGATCACGCGGCCCAGGCCGCCCAGATAGCCCGCAACCTGGATACGGCCCTCGCGGCGGTCGGCGCCACCCGGGACGACATCATCAAGGAAACCGTCTACGTGGTGGACTACACCCCCGCCCTGCTCCCTGAGATCTTCGCCCCGCTGCGAGCGGGCACCACCAAGGCACCGGCGAGCACGCTGGTGGGCGTCGCCGCCCTCTTCGCACCTGAGTACCTGCTGGAAGTCGAAGTGGTAGCGGCATTGCGCACACGGTAGGGCCCGTGGAGCCCGGGGCCGGTGGAGCGGATCGCCGGGCGACTGTGCTGTGACGCACGAGGCCCAGGGGTGTGCCGCTCATGCCGGGTTCGCTAGTGTCCTGGCCTATGGCGAACTACCAGCAGAACCCGGCCAACGGCCAGCAGGACCCGGCCGGCAGCACGCAGATGTTCCGCGCCTTCGTGGACGAGGGCGCCCCCCAGCAGTCCGGTGGCCGCCGGGCAGCGGCTCAGCAGCAGTCGTCCGGCGGCCCCCGCGTCGGCGTCGTCATCGGCGTGATCGTCGCGATCGCGGTCGTCGTCGGCGCGGCGTGGCTCGCCCTGAGCTGACGGCCGCTCCCGGCCCGCGCGTCCCGTACGGGGCCGGTCCGGCCTGACGTCCCCTCACCCGGCCGCCGCCAAGCGGCCGACGCCCCCCTTCCGCTCGCACCGCCCAGGCCGGGAACCCGCCGGCCTCGGCTGTCGGCCACCCGCAACGTGTCGTGCAGTGCCTCGACCAATCGATTGGCGAGAAAGCGCAGTTAACCGGCCGATGCGTCGGGTTCGCCCAGCATCGCCCCGGCGTGATCGAGCAGCTCCGTACCCATGTCGAGCTGTGCTGCCTCCATGTCGTCCGCGAACCGCGCCACGTAGCCGTCGCCGTCCGTCGACAGCAGACATCGCTTCCCGCCCTCCTGCGACCAGGGCAACAGGCGCATGCCCGGTACGGGCCCTTCCGGCGCGCTCGTACGGCGAACTCCCCGTGCATCGTGCGCATGCGCGCGAAGCGTCGAGCTTGCTGATCGCCGACCCGCACTTCGCAGGCGGTCAGGTACGGGCGTACGAGGGGGGCGTCGACGTTCAGGGGGGTGTCGAGCGGGTGGGAGGCGGCTCGTTCGCGCCTTGCGGTGGGGGAGGGGCGCAGGGGCGCGTGGGGGGCGTGAAGGGCGTGATGGGCGGCGGCGAGATGAGTTTCCCCGCCCATGCCGCCAGTCGAAGAATACGGTGACGCATGTCGGCGCTCCTTGCGCAGCGTTGGCCACGCCCCGGGAGTGGGCTAGCACTCGCCGGGGTCTACTGTCCGTGGCCCTAGTAGCCCTGCTGCCCCCTAGCGACCAGAGCTACCAAAGCGACCGAACTAGGCCTCGCATGCCATGTTGCAGTCTGCTGACCTTGGTCCTGTGATCGAATTTGCCCCTGACGTGCCGCGGTGGCGACAAGTCGCGCGGGTCATCCGCGAGCGCATCGAAGACGGCGTCTATCAGCCAGGAGCGCGAGTTCCCTCGGTGACGGAGATGCTGGACGAGTTCGGGATCTCCACGTCCACGGGCCAGAAGGTGCACCGTGGCCTCCGCGCGGAGGGCCTGATCTACACGGAGCCGGGCGTGGGGTCCTTCGTCTCCAAGGATCTGCCGAGGCAGCGCGACGAGGGCCCCGGCGGGGCGTGAGTGGTCGCCCTCACGATGAAGTTCGACCCGACGCGGCCCAAGTGGATGCAGATCGCCGAAGTGATCCGGGAGCGGATCTCCGACGGTACGTACGGCCTCGGGGAACGCGTCCCGTCGGTCCTCCAACTCGAGGAAGAGTTCGGCATCGCGGCTGTCACCGCCCACAAGGTGCACCGTGGGCTGCGGGCGGAGGGCTTGATCACCACCGAACCCGGTCTCGGGTCTTTCGTCTTGCGGCAAGCGGCGGCGGGAAACGAACAGGTGCAAGCAGCGTCCGCGCTCGAAGTGGGAGCAGGTCGCCGACGAACTACGGTCGCGCATCACCAGCGGTGCGTACCCGCCACGCCACCTGATCTCCGAGGTGAAGCTTGAGCAGGAGTTCGGCGTGGCGCGTGTGACCGTCCGGAAGGCCACCGCCGCGCTCCGGGAAGAGGGGCTGATCATCACGACACCCGGCACGGGGTCATTCGTGGCGGCCGAGGGAACGACCGGCGGGGGCCGGAGTCCCGAGAGGGAGTAGCCCGCCCGGTGGAAGTGGTGGTGACCAAGCCGCGCGGGCAGTCGTTCGTCGCTCGTGGACACGGCTCGAATCGGTACCGTACTGGGAGTCACCATCGCTGCGTACGCAAGCGGCCTCGCCGTCGCCGTACCGGCCTTCGCGGGAGGCGTCGGCGCCTTTCTCTCCCCGGCGTTCGGTACGCGTTGCGTCATCCAGGACACCGCGCCCCACGCCGTAGGCGCTGCCACGCGCGGTGCGGGAACCGGTGACGGCAACCTGGCCGCGCTCCCCTTCGGAGGGTCGGTCAACCAGTGCGGCGGCACCGACATCGCCGCCATCGATTTCCTGGGACGCATCGTCCAGTCCGGGACCGTGGACTGGAGCTGACAGGCACGGCTGTACGGGCGATCGGTCACCGGAGGGCCGGCGTGGTGCGTGGTGGTCCGCCGCCTGCCGTGCGGGTCACAAGACGCTGGTGTCCAGGTCCAGGGCGAACGGGTCCGGGATGTGCAGCGAGGCGCCGTACGGCAGCGGGCCGGTGATCCGGGTGCAACCGAGACGGCCCGGTTCGGCGAACAGGGTGGGGGCGCGTTGCTGGCGGTCCACGAGCAGGTACAGGGGCGCACCGTACTCGGCGGAGCGGCGGCGCTCGACGACGCGGTCGGTGTCGGCGTCGGAATGCGACGTGACCTCCACGACCAGCAGTGTCTGGTCGGAAAGAAGGGCGCCGGCGCCCTTGGCCGCGGCGGCCGGACGACGGCGAGGTCGGGTACGTACCAGTTGGGGGAGCCGGGCAGGCCGAGGCTGCCCGAGCCGATCATGCAACCGAGTTCGCGGGCGCGGGCGCGAACCCGGTCACGGAGGATGTCGGCGGTGGATCAGTGGTCCCAGGTTGGCGACACCGGCTCGATGATTCCCTCAATGACCTGGACCCGGTCGCCGCGAACATGCTGGACCGCGCACTTCAGGGCATGTTCTGGATAGACGCCGCGGCTGTGGTCGGCCGACTCGACGCTCATGTGCACATCCTCCCGGAGAGCGACGGGTGGCCACCTGGCCATTCAACGCCACCACCCGTCCGTAAGGTACGTCGAAGGCGGGCTCTCACCCGGCCGAGTTCGTACGGCACCGGGGCGGAGCCATGGGCGCGGGCTACTCGGCCCGGAAGGGAAACGGTCCCCCCGGGTCCAGCGCGCGCTCGCAGGCGGTGTCCAGGGCCGCCTTCTGATCCTGCCCCGCGGCCTTCAGGAACTCCTCGTCCAGCTCGGCGACGATGGCCCGGGCCCGGTCGAGCAGGGTATGGCCCTCGTCCGTCAGCTCCAGCCGCGCGCGGTGCCCCTGCCCCTGCAGGTCGCGCCGTACCGCACCCAGTTCCTCCAGCATGAGGACGGTGGCGCGCATGCTCTGGCTCGTCACGCCCGCGCGACGGGCCAGATCGCTGTACGACAGGTCGGGGTCGCGGGAGATGTGCCCGAGCGCCCCGAAGAGCCGCATCGACAGGCCGATGCCGGTAAGCCGCGTTTCCAGCCGCTCCTGCAGACGCCTTCCGGTGGCGATCACCATCATGACGGTCGACAGGGCACTCTCCGGCGCCTTGCTCACCTGTGACTCTCCCTACCGGTGTGCGTGAGTACGGGGCTCTTCCGGTACCAGTGTCCCAGGTGGCGGGGGCCGGGCCCGGCGTGGTCGGCTACCGCGGCCCGGTCTCCTCGTCCCGGTACAGCTCGGGTACGGACACCTTGATCGGCTCCTGCGCCGTGCGGGCGAGCACGACGACTGCCGGTTCGTCCGGGCCGGGGTTCTCTTCGCGGTGCGGGACGAAGGGCGGGACGAGTACGAAGTCGCCGGGGTGCGCGGCGATCCGTACCTCCTGTTCGCCGTCGTGGTGGACGAAGACGGGATGGCCGCTGACGACGTGGATTCCCGTTCCGGACGCGCCGTGGTGGTGGTTGTCCGTCGAGCTGAGCGGCGGGTTCTCGGCCCTTCCCGTCCAGAGCCGCTTCGAGCCGACGGTGCAGCCGCTGATCGCCGCGTGGCCGTCCAGCTCGCCGGACCGGACGAGGCGGACGCGGTTGCCGCGTGGCGCGTCGGGGTCGGTTCCGGCGTCCGGTGTGGTCCCGGTGTCGTGCCGGCTGGTCATCGTGGTGCCCCCTGGTTCGCGCTACGGCCTTCAGCGGGCAACAGGTTGCGCCCGCCTCTACGGGCCGGCAAGTTCCCTTGCCGGATGGGCAACTTGGGTCCGGTGGACGGTTAACCGATCGCCTGCGGTGGCGGTGGCTGCGATCATGACGCGAGGGGCGGGCCCGAGGCACCGGCCCGGTCCGTATCCCACCGCTCACCCCCTATGAGAGGGCGCTGCCCCATGCCACTAGTCCCCGCTGACCCGAACGTCGTGCACCCGATGCCCGGCCAGCCGCGGGTGGTGCTGCTGAAGCCCCTCGTCACCTCGCCGCTCATCGAGGTCGGCGACTTCTCGTACTACGACGACCCGGACGACCCGACCGCGTTCGAGACGCGGAACGTGCTGTACCACTACGGGCCCGAGAAGCTGATCATCGGCAAGTACTGCGCGCTGGGCGAGGGCGTGCGGTTCATCATGAACGGCGCCAACCACCGGATGGACGGGCCCTCGACGTTTCCCTTCCCGATCACGGGCGGGTCGTGGTCCGACCACTTCGACCTGATCAGCGGGCTGCCGGGCAAGGGCGACACGGTGGTCGGCAACGACGTGTGGTTCGGGTACCGGTCCATGGTCATGCCGGGCGCACGGATCGGCCACGGCGCGGTCATCGCGTCCGGCGCCGTCGTCGTGGACGACGTACCCGATTACGGCATCGTCGGCGGCAACCCGGCCAAGCTGATCCGCCGCCGCTACGACGAGGCGGACATCGGCCGGCTGCTCGAACTGGCCTGGTGGGACTGGCCGGTCGAGCACATCACCGAGCATGTGCGGACGATCATGTCGGGGTCGGTGGCGGAGCTTGCGGCGGTGGCGCCCAAGCCGTAAGCCGTAGGCCGCGGGGCGTGGGGTGTGGGGTGTGGGGTGTGCAGCGTGGGACGCGGGTCAAGCGGAGCCAAGAAGACGGCCTGGATCGACCGGCGCTTCATGGGGAGCATGCCGGTAAGTTCCAAGGAGCGCGAAGCCGTGAGGGTGTTCATCGGCACACGCCATGCAGAAGGCAGGACCGCTCATGACCTCGTGTGGGTGGACACGTGTCCTTCGTACTTGTCGCGGCCGCCGTCCTGGCGGTGGAGGCCGTCATCCTGATGATCGCCTGTTTCGGCGTCGAACAGCGGGACTGGCGCTACGCCGGAGAGCCTCGCGGGGAGGACGAAGCCGCTCCCCACCAGCGTGACGACGTCAGGCCCGGCCCCGGCCTGATGTACGCGGTCGCCGCGCTGGCCATGGTCGGCACCGGCGTGCTGAGCGGCACCGACTTCGAGTTGAGCATCCGCACCCTCGGCGTGCTCGGCGTACTCGGTGTCGTGGTGCCGGGATACGCGGGCCAGTCCGTGCTGCTGTTCAGCACTCGGGGCCTCAGGGCACCGCGCACGGGTTGGCGGGGGGCGCCGGCGTACGTACTGGCCGCGCTCGGCGGGGCCGCCGCGGTCGCTTTCAACTGACCACTCGTGTCACGTGCCGACTGCCTGGCGGAGGATCGGGTTGGCGGCGCGCACCCCCGGCAGCAGCCCCGGCAGCAGTGCCGGTACGTCGGCGAACGCCGCGTCGGCGGGCTGACCGCAGACCTTTCCGGCGGTCTCGCCGGCGAAGCTGAAGATGCCGGCGAGTTCAGGGCCGCGCCGCCCCCAGGTCACCAACGGGCTGCCGCTGTCACCCTCGCACATGGTCGTGGCGGTGCGGCCCGGCAGGTCGGCGCGCGCATCCCGGGCGCAGAAGACCGATACCTCGTCCACCACCGCGGGTGTCTGCGCGGCGCACTGCTCGTGACGTCGTACGGTGAGGTCGCCGCGGCGCAGGACGTCGCCGCGTAGCTCCACGCCGGGCCGGGACGGGTCGGGCGCGGCCGTGGTGCCGTGGCTGAAGATCGATACGGGGGTGCCGGGGCGTGGCCGGTGCTGTGCGACGGGGAGCGGCTTGACGCCGCGTATCGGTGCGCTGAGCCGTAGTTCGGCCAGGTCGTGGGCGGCCGAGGACAGTTCCGGGTGGTCGGGGCCCGCGGGGGACGGCAGGAGCTTGTAGCGCGGGTGCAGGGTGGCGCTGCGTACGTCGCGTACGGTGCCGGGGTCCTGCGAGAGGACCGAGGAACCCAGGTGGACTTCCATGCGGTGAACGTCCACACCGTCCACGCAGTGGGCCGCGGTGAGGACGCGGTCGGGCGCGACGAGGACGCCGCCGCAGGACGCCCGGTCCAGCAGCGGGGTGTCGCCTTTCTTGGCCAGCGTCGCCAGCCAGGGTGCGGCGCCTGGCCGGGGTAGCTGCGTGCCGCCGGACATGGCCCGGGCGGGGCCTGCGGTGCCGATGGCTGTGGCCAAGAGGGTGACGGCGGTCAGGGCGGCCGCCCCCAGCGCCACACCGGCCCGCCCGCCCGCCCGGCGCTCCGCGAGCCCGTACCGTCGTTGCTTCTGCCCCACGTGCCGCTCCCCGCTCCCGGCAGGCTGGGGCTTGCTCGGCCCGTTCCTGCGCCCCTGACTGTTACGGGAGTTGAAGATAGCGCGCAGGCATGCGGAAGGAGTCAGCCTGCGGTCGCGTCAGGGGTCAGCCTGCGGGGTGACGACCCTGATGCGCTCTCGGGGGCGCACGCCTGGACATCCGTACCCCCTCGGCTCCTTACGGGCCCACCGGCCAGCTCGGCCCGTCCTCCGAGCCGAACCACGTCCGGTGCTCGGCACCGTCCACCGTCATGCCGAACTCGAACTCCTCCGGGCTGTCCGTCTCCAGCCACCACGCGTAGGCCCGTTCGGCCTCGGTGGCCAGGTCGCGGTCGCCCCACTGGTACGACTCCCCGGCGCACACGTAGGCCCAGGCGGCGTCCGCGGACAGCCACCAGGCGGGGGCGGCGTCCGGCGTGAGCGTACGGATCGCGTGGACGCCGGGCAGTTGGAGGCCGAGGGCGAAGCGGGCGTGGAAGTCGTCGAGGAGGTCCGGCGGGAGGGCGGACGTCCCGTACCGGCTCTCCGCCCATCGCCGCGGGGTGCAGACGCGCGGGAGCGGCTTGTCGGTGCGGCGCCGGCCGCGCAGATCCATGAAGGTCAGCGGTATGCCGAAACGGCCGCCGGCGACGCGGCGGTCGGCACCGAGGGTCAGGACGGCCAGGCCGGCGGGCTGGAGCGTGGACTTCCACGGCGTGACGATGCGCGCGCCGGGGGCGGACTGGGCGATCCAGGCGGCGGGGACGCGGGACGACGACGCCGTGCAGAGGACCCGGTCGTACGGCGCGTCCTGCGCATGGCCGCGCTCACCGTCCGCGCAGGCCACGCGGGGCCGGTAGCCGAGGCCGGGCAGCCGCGTGCGGGCCGCGTCGGCCAGCGTCCGGTCGATCTCGACGGTGGTGAGATCGGCGTGGCCGACCCGCTCGCACAGCAGCGCCGAGTCGTAGCCCGTACCTGTACCGATGTGCAGTACGCGGCTGCCGGCGTCCGGGTCGGTGGCGGCGAGGGTGGTCAGTACGGCATCGGCCGCGCTGAGCGAACTGGTGGGCAGCCGGCCCGTACCGTCGGCGTGCACCGGCCGGCCGACGTCCACCTGCGTGACCACGGGCTCGGTGGGGTGGTGAACCGGCGCCGCCCACCGTTGCTCGTCGTCGGCGCGGGCGACGGGGTGGTTGCGGTCGTCGTCGGGGTGCCACACCCAGACGGTGTCGGGGGCGAACGCGTCCCGGGCGTCGAGCAGACGCAGGGTCCGGGTGTGGTGGTGCGACAGGTCGGTCGTCACCGGTGCTTGCCGCCACCGGGCTCGGACACGTCAGGGTGCTGCCCGTCACTGTCCCGTGGCGACGGCTGCTGAGGCCGGGGGGGGTCGGGGGAGGCGGCTTACCGTGTGAGCCCATAGGTTCCAGCTCCTTGTGCCGGCAGCGTGTGCCGCGGTTCCGTCTGCCCCGCCCCCGATCACTCCGCCCCGGCCGCCCTGGTCCGTCAGCGCCAATCGACATCCACGTCCCGGGTCTCGATGTGCATCCCCAGAGGTACGCGCCAGGCGGACACGCAGACGCGCCAGGTGGCGGTGCGGCGGGCGTGGCCGGTGAGGGGGGCCGGGAGCGGGTGGGTGGAGGTGCGGGTGGCCCAGTCGATGCCCAGGGCGCCGATGATGTGGGTGCCGAAGGTGATGGTGCCCGAAGTGACGGGCCGGTCGCCGGTGTTGTGCAGGGAGACGGAGACCTTTTCGCACCATCGGACGTCGGTGCCCGTGCGGTTGACGGGGCCGGTGGTGAGGTGGGGCGGGGTGTCGGGCTTGGGGGTGGGCGAAGGGGTGGGGCTCGGGTCGGGGTTGGGGCCCGGCCTGGAGGCGGGGGGTGTGGCGGAGGGCCGCTGAGAAGGGTGTCCGGAGGGGTGGCCGGGAGGAGGGCCGGGGGTGGAGGCGGTGTCGTGGTCGGCGTCACGATCGGTGCCGCTGCCTCTGGCTTGGTTCCGGGGGGTGGCCGGGGGAGCCGGGCCGGAGTCGGGGGTGTTGGCCGTGCCGGGGGCCGCCGGAGGTGGGGAGGCGTACGGGGGCGAGCCGTTGCCGGGTGCGGGGGTGCCGGCTCCGTCCAAGGGAGTGAGGGTGATCCCGTCGTGCGGGGGTACCGGTCTCGTCGGGGACCGGCCGTCCGCCGGGCCGGCGGCGCCCACCGCGGCGTGGCCGCGGCCGTCGTCGCTGCCGCAGGCGCTGAGCAGCGCGGCCAGGCACAGGGCGGTGACCGGCAGAAGGGCGCGCGGGAAGTGTGATGCGCGCGGGAGGTAGGGGGCGCGCAGGAGGAATGCGACACGCGGGAGGCACGGGGCACACAGGGAGTGTGGTGCGCGCGTGGGCAGGTGTGGCTGCTGGGCGTGCGGAGTACGGGGATTGCGGGGATTACGGGGAGCACTTGCGGGTCTCAGGGCGCGCGTGATCCGTCGCATCGGGCCAGTGTCACTGACGGCGCGTCAGTTGCATAGGCCCGGTACGGCAGGGCGTCGGCCCGTACGGGAAGCGGGGAGCCGGACGGTGCCGGCCGGCCGAGCCGCCCGAGGGTGTGGGCCTCGCCCCGGCTCAGTCCGAGATCAGGCCGTCGCGCAGCGTCGCCAGGGTGCGGGTCAGCAGGCGGGAGACGTGCATCTGGGAGATGCCGACCTCTTCGCCGATCTGGGACTGTGTCATGTTGGCGAAGAAGCGCAGCATGATGATCTGGCGCTCCCTGGGCGGGAGTTTGGCCAGCAGGGGCTTGAGGGACTCGCGGTACTCCACGCCCTCCAGCGCGCTGTCCTCGTAGCCCAGTCGGTCCGCGAGGGAGCCCTCGCCGCCGTCGTCCTCGGGGGAGGGGGAGTCGAGCGAGGAAGCGGTGTAGGCGTTGCCGACCGCGAGGCCGTCGACGACGTCCTCCTCGGACACGCCGAGGCACTGGGCCAGTTCGGTGACGGTGGGGGAGCGGTCGAGCTTCTGGGCCAGTTCGTCGCTGGCCTTCGTCAGGGCCAGGCGCAGCTCCTGAAGGCGGCGCGGGACGCGGACCGACCACGAGGTGTCGCGGAAGAAACGCTTGATCTCGCCGACCACCGTCGGCATCGCGAACGTCGGGAATTCGACACCGCGTTCGCAATCGAAACGGTCGATGGCCTTGATCAGGCCGATCGTGCCGACCTGGACGATGTCCTCCATCGGCTCGTTGCGACTGCGGAAACGTGCCGCCGCGTAACGCACCAGCGGCAGGTTCAGTTCGATGAGGGTGTCGCGTACGTACGTGCGCTCCGGGCTGTCCTTGTCGAGCGTGGCCAGCCGCAGGAAGAGGGAGCGGGAGAGCGTACGGGTGTTGAGAGCGTCGTCGTCGTGCACATGTGGTGCCGGCGCGGGAATCGCGGGAAGCACCTTCGAGCTGCCCAGTTCTACGGACATGCCACCCCCTTGAGGTCGCGGTCGGGTCGCTGCGGCGCCCTCGGTCCGCGGCGGAACCGAGAACTTATGCCTCCACCTGAATACCGGAGGCGGCGCCACGGCAAACGCGGTTCCTGCAGAATGTCACATGTCGGCAACACGCTGTAGCGCCATGTCGACATATCTGTGCAGGAACGGGTAGCCCGTCCCGGTTAGGCTTCGATCCTGTTTGCGGACCGCAGTCGTGCGAAGCTCCGCGACAGTAGCCGCGACACATGCATCTGCGACACCCCCAGCTCGGCGCTGATCTGAGATTGCGTCAAGTTGCTGTAGTAACGGAGGAGCAGGATGCGCTGTTCGCGCTCGGGGAGCTGGACGAGGAGGTGCCGGACGAGGTCCCGGTGCTCGACCCCGGCCAGCTCCGGATCCTCGTACCCGAGCCGGTCCAGCAGGCCCGGCAGGCCGTCACCCTCCTGAGCGGCCTCCAGGGAGGTCGCGTGGTACGAGCGGCCCGCCTCCAGACAGGCCAGCACCTCGTCCTCGCCGATCTTGAGCCGTTCGGCGATCTCCGCGGTCGTCGGCGACCGGCCGTGCAGCACGGTCAGGTCCTCCGTGGCGCCGTTGACCTGCACCCACAGCTCGTGGAGGCGGCGTGGCACGTGGACGGTGCGCACGTTGTCCCGGAAATAGCGCTTGATCTCGCCGACCACGGTCGGCATCGCGAAGGTGGGGAACTGGACCCCGCGGCCGGGGTCGAAGCGGTCGATGGCGTTGATGAGGCCGATCGTGCCGACCTGGACGACGTCCTCCATCGGTTCGTTACGGCTGCGGAAACGTGCCGCCGCGTACCGGACCAGCGGCAGGTTGGCCTCGATCAGGGCGGCGCGCACCCGGGCGTGCTCCGGCGTGCCCGGCTCCAGGCTCGTGAGCTCGGCGAACAGCACCTGTGTGAGTGCCCGTGTGTCCGCGCTCCTGCTCTCGCGGGATGGCGCCTTGGGCGCAGTTCGGGCCGTCACGGTCACGCCACCCTTCTCAGTCCATTCAACCGGCAAAAGCGGTCATAGCATCACAAGACATGTGCACTGTGTGCAAGCACCGCATAACGCCGTGTTGATCGCAGAGTTGATCGACGAGCAGGCGTACGCACGGCCGGGACCGGGCATGACGAAGCCCCTCGCCCGCGAGGCGGGACGAGGGGCGGGACGAGGGACGTGCGCGCGGCCGGAGCCGCGGCTCAGAACTCGTAGTCGGCGATCACCCAGGTGGCGAACTCGCGCCACTGCCCTGCGGCGGCCTGATGGGCCGGGTGTTCGATATAGCGCTTGAGGGCGTCGGTGTCGGCCACGGCGGAGTTCACGGCGAAGTCGTACGCGATCGGCCGGTCCGTGATGTTCCAGGCGCACTCCCAGAACTCCAGCTCGGGAATCTGGTCGGCCAGCTCCTGGAACGCCTTCACGCCGGCCACGACCCGCGGCTCGTCACGTCCGACACCCTCGGCGAGCTTGAAAAGAACCAGGTGGCGTATCACTGGGCGGTCCTCCGTACGGTCGGCCCGTGGCCGTCCCGCGCCGTACGTCCCGCTCCGTACGTCTGCGTACGGCCGGCGCGTCCTACGAGATCAGCTGGGTCATGAACTCGCCGACGCCGTGCGCGGCCGACGAAATGCCCTCGAACCCTATCTGCACGAGATCGGCGGCGCGTGCCGGGGACGTGATGATCGTGTACAGGACGAAGACGACGACCACGTACAGCGCGATCTTCTTCGCTTGCGCCATCTGACTGTCCCCGTCTCCCCTACGGCAGCTCCCGCCCGCCCTTCCCCAGAGAGCAGACCGGGTGAGTGTAACCACTTCCGTAACAGGGGGTGGAGTCGACGGGAGGGAGGCGGGAGGCGGGAGGAGGGGGAGAAGGAGGCGGGAGAGGTGAGGGGAAGAAGGAGAGAGGTGTGAGAGGTGGGGTTCGCGTGCTGACCGGGACTTTAAGGACCAAAGGCCCTTGGAGGCAGGCCCTTTGCCTGCGTCCGGTAAAGGGGCGCGCGGAGCAGGATGGTCGTGTGCCCGGCGGATCTGGCAGGAATGCGCGGGGTACGGGACCCGAGCCTCACTGCGGGGTCCACGCCGCAAGCTTCCCCCCTGACGGCGGCGCGGACTTTGAGGCCCGGTCCACCATCGGGGGAAACGGCATGTCCCCCCGTTGCCGTTTCCCCCGACCGTACGACGGAGCCCCGGCTCCGGGCCCCCGGGCCCGGGACCGGGGCTTCTGCCGTTCGGGAGCGGGGCCGGAAGCAGGCCCCCGTTCGTACGGGAGTGCAAGGCGCCCGGCGCCTAGACTGGGACCTTTCGGGGGCACGGGCCCGTCCCTGGGCGGCCCTGGGCGGATGGAGAGCGGCTGTGACGAGTGGCGTCGAGGACGTGGCGGATCCGTCGGCCGAGGTGCTGACGGAGGCCGCGGCGACGTTCGGGCTGCTCGCGTCGCCCGCGCGCCTGCACATCGTCTGGGTGCTGGCGGGCGGCGAGTGCGACGTGAGCGGGCTGGCGGAGCGGGTGGGCGGCGCGCTGCCCGCGGTGAGCCAGCACCTGGCGAAACTGAAGCTGGCGGGGCTGGTGCGGTCGCGGCGCGAGGGCCGCCGCGTGGTGTACCTGGTGGACGACCCCGACGTGGTGTCGATGGTGCGGTGGCTGGTGGGGCAGCTGACCGACCGGACGGGCCGGGCCGACGGCCCGGTGGTGCCGGGACGCGTCCGTGGCTTGGGCGCCTGAGAGGGCCGTGGGCTCCGCGTCCGCTCGTACGCAAGGGCAGACGGAGCCGGGCCGGCGCACCACCGCACCACCGGGCGTACGGGCGGACGGCGGCGCCCGGCTGCGCGACACCCCCGGCCTCACGGCGCTGGAAACCCTGCGGTCCCTGGAGAGCGGCCCGCGCGGCCTGACCGAGACGCAGGCCGAGGAGCGGCTGCTGCGGTACGGCGACAACGCGGTGCCCGAACGGCGGCCCGCCGGCCGGCCCTGGCGCTTCGTGCGCAGCCTGCGCGATCCGTTCACGACCGTACTGCTGTGTCTGGCCCTGGTCTCGGCCGCCGTCGCCTCCTGGGGGGCGGCGTGTGTGATCGCGGTGCTGGTGGTGGTCAGCGCGGTGCTGCGGTCCAGCGGCGAGTACCGCGCCGAACGGTCCACGGCGGCGCTGCGCGAGCTGATCGCCACGACGGCGACGGTGCAGCGGCGGCCGGAGGGCGGGGCTGCCGGGGTCGCGGCATTCGGCGTACGGGCGGCGCGGGCTCCGGGTGCGTCACAGGGCGCGGGCTTCTCGGGAGAGGTGACCACCAGGGAGATACCGGTCGATCAGCTGGTGCCGGGCGACGTGATCCGCCTCGGGCCGGGCGACCTGGTCCCCGCCGACCTGCGGTTGCTGCGCGCGAGCGGGCTGACGGTACGCCAGGCGCCGCTGACGGGGGAGTCGGCGCCGGTGGCGAAGCATCCGGTGGAGGCCGGTACCGACATCTCCGGTACCGACACCTCCGGCAGCGGGGCCTTCGGTACCGGCGCCTCCGGTACCGGCCCGGACCTCTTCGAACGGCCCGAGCTGTGCTTCCAGGGCAGCAGCGTCGCGTCCGGCAGCGCCACCGCCGTGGTGCTGGCGACCGGCGCCGACACGGTCTTCGCCGGTACGTACCGGACCGGTACGTACCGGCGGCCGTCCGGAAAGGGCGCGTCCGGGGCGCGCGGCACCCGGCGTACGCGCCCCACGAGCGCCTTCGACCGCTCCGTGAACGGCGTCTCCTGGACCCTCATCCGCTTCATGCTGCTCACGCCGCCGCTGGTGCTGATGGCCAACGCCGCGCTGCGCGGCCGCGGCCTGGAGACGCTGCCGTTCGCCGTCGCGGTGGCGGTCGGGCTCACGCCCGAGATGCTGCCGGTCATCGTCACCACCGCGCTCGCCCGGGGCGCGGCGCTGCTCGCGCGCGGCGGCGAGGTGATCGTCAAACGGCTGCCCGCGCTGCACGACCTCGGCGCGATCGACGTGCTGTGCACGGACAAGACCGGCACCCTCACCCAGGACCGCCCGGTCCTGGACTGCTCCTTCGGCCCCGACGGCCGGCCGGCGCCCGGGCCGTTGCACTGGGCGGCTGTCAACAGCCTGTGGACACTCCAGCTCGCCGAACTGCCGACGCCGGACGCGCTCGACGAGGCGGTCCTGGAGGCGGCCGAGAACGACTTCGACGAACTGCTGGCGTACGAGGGCATCGCCGCGCTGCCCTTCGACCCGGTACGCCGTACGTCGTGCGCGGTGGTCCGTACGGACGCTGCCGCGGGGGCCGACCTCCGGCTCGGCGCACACACGCTGGTGGTCAAGGGCGCGCCCGAGGACGTACTGGAGCGCTGTGCCCG
Organism: Streptomyces sp. NPDC045470; assembly: GCF_040646595.1. Taxonomy (NCBI): domain Bacteria; kingdom Bacillati; phylum Actinomycetota; class Actinomycetes; order Kitasatosporales; family Streptomycetaceae; genus Streptomyces; species Streptomyces sp. NPDC045470. The sequence continues at coordinate 12,040 of NZ_JBEZAN010000008.1, read as the reverse complement.
TGTCCGTACGGGGGGAGACGGCCCCGCCTCCCCCGCAACCCCCGCCCCCCTCGAAGACACCGACCTGGACGACGCGGCCCGCGCCCGCCTGGCCCGGCTCGTCGCGGACCGTACGGCGGACGGGCTGCGGCTGCTGGCCGTCGCGGTCGCCGAGCGGCCCGCCAGGCCCGGCCGCCGCTACACGCCGGCGGACGAGCGCGGCCTGACCCTCGTCGGCTTCGTCGGCCTGCGCGACGCGCTCACGCCGACCGCCGCCGCGGCCTGCGCGGGCCTCGCGCGTCGCGGCGTCGCGGTGAAGATCCTCACCGGCGATCACCCGGGCACCGTCACCCACGTCTGCCGGGAACTCGGACTCGACACCGGCCCCGGCGCGGTGGTCACGGCCGACCGGACCGACGGCCTCACGGACGCGGAACTCGCCCGGCTCGCCGCCCGCACGACGGCCTTCGCGCGCTGCACACCGGAGCACAAGGCGCGGATCGTGGAGGCCCTGCGGGCGGGCGCGGGGCCGGGAAAGGGCGCGGGCCCGGGACCGGACACAGGTCAGGGCCCGGGTGCGGCGGTGGGTCCGGATACCGCGGCGACCCCGCCCCGTACCGTCGGCTTCCTCGGCGACGGTGTCAACGATCTGCCCGCGCTGCACGCCTGCGACGTGGGCATCGCCCCGCGCGACGCCGTCGACGTGACCCGTGAGGCGGCCGATGTGGTCCTCGCCTCGAAGGACCTCGGCGCCATCGACGGCGCGATCGTCGCGGGCCGCCGCAGCAGCGCCAACATCGCCACGTACCTGCGCATCACCCTCTCCTCCAACCTCGGCAACGTCATCGCGATGCTCGGCGCCGGGCTGCTGCTGCCGTTCCTGCCGATGCTTCCGGCGCAGGTCCTGGTGCAGAACCTGTGCTTCGACGCGGTCCAGCTCGCGTTCGCCTTCGACCGGCCGGGTCCCGCCGCGCTGCGCCGGCCGGCGGCCCTGCGCCCCGCCGACCTGCTCCGCTACATCACCGGTTTCGGCCTGCTCAACGCGGCGGCCGACCTGGCCACCTTCGGCGTGCTGGTCCTCGCGGTGCACGGCTCCGGTGATCCGGGCGGCCAGGACGCGTTCCACGCGGGTTGGTTCACGGAGAACCTGCTGACGCAGGCGCTGGTGATGTACCTGCTGCGGACGGGACGCCGCTCGGCGGAAGGCCGGGCGCCCGGCCCGATCCGGATCGCGGTCTGCGCGCTCGCCGTCATCGGGCTGCTGCTGCCCCCGTCGCCGCTGGGCCCGCTGCTGGGGATGGCACCCCTGCCTCCCCTCTATTACGGGCTGCTGGCGGCGGTGCTGGTGCTGTACGGGGCCGGGCTGGCACGGGCCAAGGACCGGTACGACCGTAAAGCGGCCGCAGCGGACGCGGAGCCCGCGGAGAACACGGGCCCCGGCCCCGGCGCGTCACCTCAGCCGTAGGACAAATCCGAGCAGATGTTGTCGTCGGCCGAGCGGGCCTTGCCGGCGATCTCCGACGATCCGGACGCCGACGACCCGGGCGAGGGGGCCGGGCCCGGGGCGGTGGCGGCGGGGGACTCCAGCGCCGGGTCGGACGCGTACGCGGTGCCCAGGACGACGTTGACGCCCGCGGTGGCCGTCGGCACCAGCCGGGCGCCGCGGAAGTGCGCGGCGACGGTCTTGGCCTCGGTCTCCTTGCCCGCGCCGTACTCCACGACGGTGGTCGCGTGGTCCTGGGTCCGCGCGGTCGACGTGCCGGTGACGGTGAAGCCCGCGGACTTGAGCTGGTCGGCGGCGCGGGCGGCGAGGCCGGTGGCGGTGGTGCCGTTGTAGACGGTGACGCTGATGCCCGTACCGGTACCGGTACCGGTACCGGTACCGGGGCCGGTGCCCGTACCCGGAGCCTTCGCATCCGCGGAAGAGGACGGTGACGGTCCCGGGGACGCCGCTCCGCCGCCCCCGGCCGACCCCGGCCCGCCCGCGTCCTTCCCGTCCAGGGTGCGGTCCGCCTTGATGTCCGCCCAGAGCGCGTCCGCCGCCGGGTGCACGATGGCGACCCGGGCGCCCTGGTAGCGCCAGGGCAGCGTGACGAATTTGGTGTTGTGCAGGTCGATGTCCTTCAGGGACATCGCGAAGGAGAGCAGCTTGTCGGCCGAGTCCAGGCCGGGGTCGACGGTCATGGACTGGGTGGCGGCGTTGGCCAGCGGCAGCAGGGTGGTGGGGTTGAAGCCCTGCTCCTTGACCTTCTTGATGAGGGAGCCGACGAACGCCTGCTGGCGCTGGATACGGCCGATGTCCGAGTTGTCGCCGAGGCCGTGCCGGATGCGGACGTAGTCGAGCGCCTGCCGGCCGGAGACGTTCTGCGGGCCCTTGGCGAAGATCCGCTCGCCGCGGGAGTGCCGGTTCGGGTTCAGGTCGCCCTGGTAGATGTCCTTCGGCAGGCAGACGGGTACGCCGCCCACCGCGGACGTCATCTTCGAAAAGCCCTCGAAGTCGACGACGACGGTGTGGTCGACGCGTACGCCGGACAGCTTCTCCACCGTGTTCTGGGTGCAGGCCGGGTTGCCCCGCGCGCTCTCGCCGACCGAGAACGCCGCGTTGAACATGACGTTGTGCTGCGCCGCCGTCCACTTGCCGTTCGGGAGCCGGCACGGGGGTATCTCCACCAGGGTGTCCCGGGGTATGGAGACGGCGACCGCGTGTTTGCTGTCGCCGTATATGTGCAGCAGGAAGGCGGTGTCCGAGCGGCCCACGTCGCCCTCGCCGCCGCCCAGCGAGCTGTTGTCGCCCGACCGCGAGTCGGAGCCGATGACCAGGACGTTCTGGCCGCCGGCGCCCTCGGCGGGGCGCTGCGGGCTGACCCCTTCCGCCCCGAAGGTGGTGATGTTGCCGTTGAGCTTGAAGTAGAACCAGCCGGCGCCCGCGGTGATCAGTACGAGCAGCGAGACGGCGACGATGCCGGCCGTCCGCAGCGGGCGCCGCCTGCCGCGTACGGTCCGGCCCTGCGCCCGGCCCGCCCCGCTCCGGCCCGTCCTCCCGGACCGCCCGGAGCTCGCGGCCACCGCCTTGTGGCTGCTTGCTGTCATGTGTGCACCTCACCCGCGTGGCTCTTCGTACCGGGGAAGACGGAAGATCCGGCCCGTTGGTTGTACAGTTGCGCAATGTAGCAAGTTATAAAGCGGACAAGCGGCCACGCGGACCAGCGGACATGCGGGCGGCCGGACGCGTGGGCAGACGGAAGCAGACGGAAGAGGAAGGCGGGACGGCGATGCTGCGGAACGGACTGGAGCCCTGGCACCTGCTGATCGTGGCGATCGTGGTGATCCTGCTGTTCGGCTCGAAGAAGCTGCCGGACACGGCACGCGCCCTCGGCAAGTCGCTGCGCATCCTCAAGAGCGAGACCAAGGCGATGAAGGACGAGAACGGCGACGACAGGAACGGGCCGGGCGCGGGAGTCGTGCGGGCGGGGGAGACGGCGGCCGCGAACGACCGCGGCCCGGCGGCTCACTGACCGGCCGGTCGCCCCGGAGTTCCATAATGGTTGACGCGCGTCGCGATCAGCGTGCCGCGCCCGCACCGACCACGAGGGGATACCGGACCGGATGAGCACCGAGCGCAAGCCTTCCGAACACGCCGTACGCGCAAGGGGCAGGCGGGTCACCGCGGTGGTCGTGGCCCTGCTGCTCGGCCTGATGGGCGCCGCGGGCTCGGCGGCAGCGGCGGCGCCCGCCGCTCCGGCGGTCGCCCGCAGTGTCCAGCAGCAGGCCGGCGGCGCACCGGCCGCGCAGGCGGAGGCCGCTCCGGCTTCCGCCCATCACGTGACGACGGCGGCCTTCGGGTCCAAGGACAAGGACGGCGACAAGAAGGACAAGAAGAAGAAAAAGGGCTTCTTCAAGAAGCTCGGTATCTTCCTCATCGTGCTGCTGATCATTTTCCTGGTCGTCATCATCGTGGTGATCTGGCTGATCGTGCACTTCGTGCGCAAGGCGTTCCGCCGCCGCAACCGCTGACGTCCCGCGCGGCACCGAGCGGTCCGCGACGCCCCCGCCGCGAGCCCGGCCTCGCGGCGGGGGCGCCGTGCTGCCGGGGTCTTGCGCCGCTCAGCGCACCCGGCCGCGCGGCTTCAGCGCCACCGTGGGGAGTTCGGGCGCGGGCAGCCGGCCGCCGTCGTATCCGCGGACCTCGCCGAACCGGGAGCCGGAGCGGGAGCCGGTCATCCAGTCCCGCCGGGCCTCTTCGACGTCCTCCTGGGAACGGCCCACGAAGTTCCACCACATGACGATCTCCTCCTCGAACGGCGGGCCGCCGAGCAGGACCGTCCGCGCGGGCGTGTCCGACGCGTTCGTCAGCGTGAGGTCGTCGCGGCCGGGGGCGGCGTAGCCGAGTTCGGCCGGGCGCAGCGGTGTGCCGGACAGGCGGACGGTGCCGTGGTCGACGAGCAGGCCGTGTTCGAAGGCCGGGTCGACGGCGAGGGTGGCCGTCGCCCCCGGGGCGAGGACGATCTCGGCGCCGAGCAGCGGGCTGGACGTACGTACCGGGGAGGTCACCCCGGCCAGGGTGCCGAGGAAGACGCTGACCTCGGCCCCGCCGACCCGTACGGAACCGGGCACGTGGTGCTGGAAGTCCGCCCGCGTGTGCCGGTGTTCGCCGGGGAGCGCGACCCACAGTTGCACCCCGTGCAGCACGGTGGTCCGCGCCGTCGAGACCTCCGAGTGGCTGATGCCGTGGCCGCCCGTCATGAGGTTCAGCTCGCCGGGCCGTACGTACGCGTGGGTGCCCAGGCTGTCGCGGTGCTCGATCTCGCCGCTGAACAGCCAGCTCACCGTCTGCAGGCCGGTGTGCGGGTGCGGAGCGACGTCCATGCCGCCCGTCGCGGCGACGTCGTCGGGGCCGTAGTGGTCGGCGAAGCACCAGGCGCCGATGAGGGTGCGGGAGCGCTGCGGCAGCGTACGGCGCACGGTCATCGCCCGCGGGCCGCCCAGGGGGACGTCGCGGGGGGTGAGGACGTCGATGCCGGGCAACTCGGCAGGCCCGGCGTACTCGTTGCTCATGTGCGCAGCCTTCCCGGGCGGGTCACCGTGACATGGTAATTGTACGTTCAACTTCTTCGCCCCTGGCGCTGTCCGCTGCCCGGGAACCGGCGGGTACCGACACCCGTACCGGCGGCGCCTCGGGCGGCCGGGCGGGCTTGCGGCGCGGAGCCATGTGCCGGCGGGCGTCGTCGACGCCCTTCCGCAGGACGGTCCGCAGCCACTTCCCGAAGGGGCGTTCGACGAAGCGGTGGATGAGCCAGGCGGCGACGAGCATGAGCGCCGTCACCGAGATCACCAGGAGCGGCGCGGAGACCCGGTTCCGGAAATGGTGGATCAGGGTCATGCCGATGTTCATGTGGATGAGATAGAGCGGGTAGGTGAGCGCGCCCGCGGTGGTGAGCCACTTCCACCGGATCCGGTCGAAGGCGCCGAGGGCGATCGCGCCGACCAGGGCGAAGCCCGCGATGATGACCAGGCGGGCCGGCCAGCCGGGCAGGGCGGACGCGGCGGCCTTGCCCAGGCTCGTGGCCATGCGGTAGTCGATGTACCGCTGGGCGAGCACCAGTTGTACGGCGATCAGGGCCCACAGGACCGCGTTCTGTCCGTGGCGCCGCATGAGGTGGAAGACGATGCCCGCGATGAAGAACGGCGCGTACTGCGGCATCGCGAACGCGGTCAGCAGCGGCGTGTTCAGGCCCGGGGCGAGCGCGGCGGCCGCCGTCCACACGCCGCACAGGATCAGGCAGTTGCGGTAGGTGACTCCGCACCACACCACCGCGACCATGATCAGGTAGAACTTGAGCTCCACGAAGAGCGTCCAGTACACCGGGTCGACGTCGGGGGAGTCGTCCCCGGACTGGAGCATCGACAGGTTGTTGATCACCCGGTCCAGGCCGCGGAAGGAATCGACCTCCGGCCACATCTTGACGACCAGCGTGGTGAGCAGGATGCCCGCCCAGTAGGCGGGGAACAGCCGGGAGACGCGGGAGACGGCGAAGTCGCCCAGCGAGCGGCCCCACACGCTCATGCAGATGACGAAGCCGCTGATGAGGAAGAAGACCTCGACGCCGAGCCACCCGTACTGGGCCGGGCCGCGCACGGCCGGGAAGATCGTGCTCGTGTCGTGTCCCCACGGCCGGGCGAGTGCGACGTAGTGGTAGAAGACCACCATCAGCGCGGCCAGCAGCCGTAGCCCGTCCAGCGCGGCGAGCCTGTTTCCCGAGCGGAGCCCGGCCATCGTGTACCCCCTTGAACGCCCGGGTCACGGGCGCTTCATGCCTACAGATGGAGACGGGCACCGGTCGCGGGGACCGGTGCCCGGGACGTCTGCGTCTCCTGCATTCACCGGTCAGCAGGTGATGGATGCGAAATTTGGAAAATCCGGCAGAGCCGGTCGCGTCTGCCGATGATGATGAGCGCGGGGCGGGCGGGGTTCATCTCGAAACGGTCAATAGGAGACCTGTGGCAGCTTTGGCAAGTCCGGGTGAGGGCGGGGGCGGTGGGGCGGCGGGTGCGGCGTGTACGTGCGTGACCGGCCGCTCGTACGTGATCGGCCGCCCGTACGTGAGTGGCCGCTCGTACGTGACCGGCCGCCCGTGAGCACGCTGCGGGCCCCCGTGCCGCCGGGGGCCCGCGCCATGGTCGTCCGGCCCGTGGCCGTCCGGTCAGAGGGAGGTGGATATCTCCATGAGGAAGTGCGGACGGCCCTGCGGGTCGGCGGTCTCTCCGGCCGCCTTCCACTGGTTCTTCGCCAGGCTGATGTTCTGCTTGTTGCCGTCGGCGGTCAGCGTCATCTCCGCCTTGTGCGCGGCGTCCGCCTTCACGCCGTACACCCCCGGGATCTCCAGGCTCAGATAGCCGGTCCGCCCGGTGACCCGGAAGCAGATCCTGTCCTTGCCTCGCGCGTACACCTCCATCAGCTCGCCGGTGGAGGTGCAGTCGGCGAGCACGATGTGCCCGTCGCCCCGCTTGAGTATGATGCCGCGTTCTTTCTCGATCTTGTCGGCCCCCGGGTAGGCGAAGTCCTCCACGGCGTATCCGGGCTGGTCGGCGGAGGCGCCGGCCGGCCGGGCGGTGGCCGGGTTCTCGGTGGCATGGGCCACGGTGACGACGGTGGCGGCGCAGGCCGCGATGGCCGTTCCGGTGACGATGACGCGTCGTGCCGTTTTCATGATTTCTCCTTCGTGGGTAAGGGAAATACGGGCCGGGCCAGGGGATTCACGGCCGGCCGGGAGTGGCTCGGCCGGTGCCGAAAAGGCGCCTGCCGTAGCCGGAGATGACGGTCTTCATATGGCGAAAGCGACGAGGGCGAGAGTGGCCATGAAGGTGAGGAGAAAGATGGCCTTCTGCTTGCCCGTGACCTCGTCCATCGGCTTCCCCGAGCGTTTCAGGGCGAGCTGGCGCTTGACGTATCCGGCGAACAGACACCGCAGGATCACCAGAATGACCATGGTGGCGGTGTAGAGGAGCAGCGGCAGCCGCCCCTCGTAACCGCGCACCGCCGAATTCACGGCGATCGCCGCGGCGCCGACCAGGGGGAGCGAGGCCGCGATGACTCGGTCGCGCGCGGTGGTGGCCATGGACTGCGCGGCCACGGCCAGCGCGATCCCGGAAACGACGGCGGCCACCCACCACTGGGCGGTGGTGGTCAGCGTGGAGGTCAGCACGGCACTTTCTCTCTTCTTCACAGCCGGATGGACAAGCAGTGCGGAGTGGGCGGGGCCGGGCCCCGCCTCACCCGGGCGGTACGGGGAAAAGGGCTACCAGGTGAGCCAGCCGACGACGGTGGTCGTCACGTCGTGCGCGACGCTGGATACCTTCTCCCCGACCTTTTTGCCGACCTGGGCCCCGAACTCCGGCAACTCTCCGAACTTCTTGAGCACGGCTCCCGTGCCCTGGAAAATACCGCCGAGCGCGAACGCGCCGACCGCCTGCATGAATTCCGGGCTGCCCCACCCGTTGCCGAACCCGTTCAGTACGGCACTGACTCCTTGCAGGCCCCAGGACACCAGGCCGACCGCCCCGGCAACCGCTTCGAGGGGCGGGAAGAACACGCCACCGGCGGCCAGCACCAGCCCGGCCGAACCGACGACCGTGCTCCAGTGCCCGGTGACCTGGGCCCAGTCCTTGACGCTGGACGCGTCCTCGGGCCACATGCCCGATTCCACGTACCACGGCTTGTCGCTGTCCGCGCCCTGGGACGGATGGGTCCCCTTCGCCGCATCCTCTTTCGCCTTCTGGGCCGCCCGCCTCGCCTCGGCCTCGACCTCGGCCTTCCGCTTCGCCAGGGCGATCTGGCGGGCCTCGCCGGCAGCCGCGGCAGCGGCCTTGGCGTCCTTGCCCGCCTGGGTCGCGGCGGCCTGGGCCCGGGAGGCGGAGGCCTGGGCCTGCCACGCGGAGGCCACCGCCTGCTGCGCGGACGCCGACGCCTGCCGCATCGAGAAGTTGGCCGACCGGGCCGCTCCGCGTGCCGTCAGCGCGGCCTTGCTCGCGTCCTTCGCCGACTGGGCCGCGGCGGCGGCCGACTTGTCGGCGGCGTCCGCGTTGGCGCGCGCTTCCTTCGCCGATCCGGCGGCGTCCTCGGCATAGCCCTTCGCCTTGGCCGCCCAGGAGGTCGCCTCGGCCGCCGCGTTGCGGGCGTCCGCCGCCGCCTTGGACGCCCGGGCGGCGTTCTCCAGCGCCTCCGCGGCGGTCTTGGCGGCGAGGGCGATGGAGGCCCGTATGGCGGCGACATGGGTCGCCCGGTCCTGGTCGAGCCGTGCGATGTCGTACTTGTCGTGACTGACGAAGCCACGCCGCATACGGGCCGAGCCCTCCAGGACGATTTTCGCCGCCGACTGCATGTAAGGGCCGCCCGATTCGAGGAGGGCGAACACCTCGACCCGGTCGTCCTCCTTCACCGCTTCGGCCAGCTCCAGGCTGAGGAAGCGGTGCAGGGCCGCGGGGCTGCCGTCACTCAGTGCCGCCTCGGCCTTCGCCTTGACGGCCGCGCCCGGGTTCTCGTTGAGAATCCTGAAAACGGTGACGCGGTTGTCCGTGGCCGCCGCGTCGGTGATCCCGTGGTCCAGGAAACCGCGGACCGCGTCCGGGGTGTCGGCGGCCAGCGCCTTGTGCGCGGCGTCGGCGACGGCGGCGGTCGCCGACTTGGCGATGGCCAGGACGCTTTCCCGGTCGTCCTGCTGCTGGGCGATGAGGCGGTCGGTGTCGATCCAGTGGGCCACGTCCTGGTCGGTGCCCGCGAGCGCGAACTCCGCGGCCTCCCGGGTCCAGGTGCCCGTCGAGTCCAGCAGTCCGACCGCGGCCTGGCGTCCGGCGGAGACGGCCTTGGCGGTGTCACCGGCCCGCAGCGCCGTCTCCGCGGCGGTGATCAGGTCCGTGACGTCCTGCGCGATCCGTGCCGCCTGCGTACGCTGCCGGTCGGCCCGGTTCGTGTCCTCGGTCTCCGCCTTCGCCCTGAGGCGCGCCTCCGCGACGCCCAGCTCGGTGTCCGCGTCGATCCGGGCGGCTTCCGCTTCGCGGGCCGCCTTCTCGACCTGCTGGGCCTTCTTGACCGCGTCGGCGGCCGTGGTGGCCGCCGTCATCGCGGCTTCGGCGAAGGCGGTGGACCGCTTGGCGTACTCCACGGCCTTGCCCGCGTTCTTCGCCGCCTCGTCCGCCGCGTCCGCGGCCTTCTCCGCGTGGGCGGCGGCACTGTAGGCGGCATCGCGTGCCACGCGGGCGGCGTCGGCGGCCGCGTTCGCCAAGGTGCGGGCCGTACCCGCGGCCCGGGTGGCCCGCGCGGCGGCGGCATCGGCCTCGGCGGCGGCCTGGCGCGCCTTGGCCGCCTCGGACTTGGCGGCACCGGCGGCAGCGGCGGACTCGGCGGAAGCCCGGGCGGCCGCGGCGGCGTTCCGGGCCGCCCCCGCGGCGGACGAACCGGCGTCGGCGGCCTGCCGGGAGGCGATCGTCGCCTGGTCGGCTGCCTGCGCCGCCGTACGCGCACGGGCGGCGGCGTCCCTCGCGCCCTGGGCGGCGGCCCGAGCGGCGGACGCCTTGGACGCGTCCTTCGACGCGGCTATGGCGGCGTTGTAGGCACGGGCGGCGGCGTGGCCGGCCATCGCGGCGGCGGCAGCGGCGGCCTGGGCCGCCTGGGCGGCGCGGTGGGAGGCGGACTGGGCGGTGCGCGAGGCGGAGATGGCGGCGGCTGCGGCGTCGGCGGCCCCGCCGGCGGCTCTGGCGGCGTTGTTCGCGGCCAGAGCCGACTTGCGTACGTCCTGCTGGGCCTCCTTCGCCTCCTTCGCTGCCCGCAGCGCGGCTTCCTTGGCCTTTTCGGCGGCGGCCTGCGCGCGTGCGGAGGCCGTGACGGCCTGCTCGGTCTGCAGCTTCGCCAGCCGGCCCTCGCGCTGCACGATGGTGACCAACTGGTCGATGGTCGCGGACTCTTCGTCGCGTGCGCGGGCGATGAACTGGCCGGAGGTGAGGAACTGGTGCACCGCTTCGGGCGACCCGTCGTCCATGGCACGCTGCGCGTACTTCTTCACCTCGGGTGAGGCGCTGCTGAGGATGGAGAAGACCTCCACCCGCTCGTCCTCCTGCTGCGCGGTGTACTGCGTCTCCGCGAGGAACTGCTTCAAGGCTTTCGGGGTGCCCTGCTCCAGAGCCTTGGCGGCCTCCCGCCGCACAGCGGCACCACTGTTGTTCATGACGGTGAAGACGGCTGCCCGCAGGTCCTCCTCGACGGGCTTCTTGTACCCGTCGCTCAGGTACGCCGCGACTGCCGCGTCACCGGCGGTCAGCGCCGCGCCGCCCGTCTCGCTGACGGCTTTGCCCGCTTGGGAGATGCCGGTGAGGAGGGCGAAACGATTGTCCTCGGCCTTTGCCGTGGGCAGGTCGCGGGCGAGGAACGCGGAGACGACGGCCGGCCCGCCGATCAGCGCGGTGGCGGCCGCCTCCCGGACCGCCCGGCCACCGGTCTTGTACGCCCATACGGCCCGGCCGCGCTCGGTGTCGGGCAGCACGTCGTCCGGCGCGCCGCCGTCGGCCCCGGCGGCGCTGGCAGGAGCGGCGGACAAGGTGAGGATGGACGGCAGGGCGGGGACCGCGGCCGCCCCGGCGAGCGTGGTGAGTAAGCGGCGTCTGCTCCATAACGACGTCGTCAAAACGCACATCCTTCTCATGCAGAGTTCTTTGTTGTTTTTGCGTTCACACGCGCACGGGAAGCCGCAAACTTGGGAAACGGTGGCAGTTCTGGGCTTCATGCTGCATCTGGGACAACCGGCGGGCACATTACCTGATGGGTACAGGTATCCCTACGGAGTCCGGGAGAGAGGGGCGGGCTTTGGCAGGTAGGGCTGGCGGGGCGGGCGCGGCGGCAGTGGGGGGACAGTGACGGCGGCGACAGGCCCCGCCCCCTGTACGGGATGTGACGGCAAGTCGGCGACGACGTAGCCGATGGCGGTGACGTCCTGCGGGAAGGAGGCGGACGCGCATGCGCGCAGCCGCTGGCGCCGAGCGGGCAGGCGTCGGAGCGGGACGGATGGGAGTAGCAGTAGCCGTTCAACTTCTCGCGCCTACTGGGCCCTTGTGCGTGGCGAAGTCCCGTTGTCGCCGGTCCGCGTGGGCGTTAGCGGGGTGTTAGCGGTGCGGCAGCCCGGTGCCAAGGCCGGTGGACAGAGTGGGTGACGTACCGAGGAGACCACGGAAAACCGACCGCCCCGGGGGGCCCGCCATGACCGCCACCACCACCGCCCGCACCGCCCGTCGCCGCACCCTGCGCATCGCCGCCGCGACCCTGACCGCGGTCGCCGGCCTGACGCTGACCGCCTGCTCCGGCACGGACACCGGCACGGGCACCAAGGCCGCGACCCACCTGGACCCGGAAGCCGCCGCCGCGAACGTCGGCGGCACGGACCCGGACAGCACAGGCTCCGGCTCCTCCGGTGGCACGGGCACCGGCGGCACGGGCTCCGGCTCTTCCGGTGGCACGCAGGGTTCGGGGGCGCAGGGCGGTGCCGGGGCGAAGGCCGGGGCCAAGCCGGGCGGCGCG
>NZ_JBEZAN010000007.1:137456-351936 GCF_040646595.1 Streptomyces sp. NPDC045470 | reverse complement strand
CCACCCGCTACGACAAGACCGCCGAATCCTACCAGGCAGCCGTCACCCTCGCATCGCTCCTGATGTGGGCCTGACATTTGAAGACAACTCCTAGGTCACGCTAAACACGTACAGCGAAGACGTACCACGGGATCGCCGAAGCCATGCGGCTGGACTGCCTCCCGTCTCCCACCCCAGCAGCGGGGTACCGGACTCGGTCTCCAGTGCGGCAGCAGCGTCAATCGTCGGATGCGACGTCCTGACATGGCCAGTGGCAGCCGAGGGTCTGCCGGTGGAGCCGTTGGCCGGGGCGCTGTCGGACGAGCGGCGCGAGCAGCTGGAGGACATCGTCCCGTCGTGGTGCCCGGCCTGGCCGGTGGAGTGGCAGCGGGCCTTCCACCTCGTCCGACTCCATCTGGAGGCCGGCCGCCCACTGCCGACCGAGCCCGGCGCCGTCGTGCACCAGGGCGAGGGCCTCGGCCGGTGGGTGCGCTCGGCCCGGCTCGGCTGGGACAACCTGACGACCGTGCAGCAGTGGATGTGCGAGCAGGGCCTCGGGATCGAGCCTGCGGCTGAGGACGAGAAGCCGCCGCCGCGCCGTACGCAGGCCGACAAGTGGGCGATGAACTAACAAAGCTGCCAAGCAGTTCTACGAGCGCGAGGGCCACCTTCAGGTTTCGAGGTAGCACGTCGAGCGGATCGTCGGCGAGGACCAGGAGGAGCGGGAGCACAAGCTGGGGGCCCGGGTCAGCAACCAGCGCAGCCGGCCCGCGACACTGACACCGGAACGGGTGTGACAGATGTCTGCCATCGGAATGCGATGGGTACGACTCGATTCCTGTGGGGTGTTACAGGACGGCGATGTGGAACGGCTGCGCCGCCTCAGTCCCATTTTTGCCGGTCAGGACCTGCACGACATGCGGTCCCAGACTGTGGACGTAGACCTCGGTCCCCCAGTTGGCCCCGCTGTCGGCGGTGACTTGCAGCGCGGCGTGAGTCACGTCGACGGTCTCGGCGATGATCACCTTGTAAGTGCCGGTGCCGACTTTCTCCACGCGGAGGATGTTCTTCGTCTTCTCCACGATCCCGTCGCGGGTCACCATGGCGGCGGCGCGGGCGTAGGGGGCGTACAGCCGGATGGGATCGGCCATGGCGTGACCTCCAGGTGGTTGTCTTGGCGAGGGCCGTTTTTCTCATACTGTGATCGGCCGGGTGAGGTCGGGGCACGGACAGGTCGAAGGGCTCGTGCCCCGGGGTTGCCGTCTTGGTGAGGCGGCCCGACCGTGTCGGTGAGGGGCCGGCCAATGGGGCTTATAGAACGATCACGGTGAAGGGGCTGTCTACGCGGGCAGCGCCCGCGTACGTCGTCACGCCCAGGGTGTGCGGGTCGTCACTGGTTTCATGGGGGTTGATATAGATCTGGGCCGGGACGGACGAGTCAACCCGGCCGATCAGGGAGGCCAGCGGCACGGCTTTGTCCAGGTCGATGTCCTTGCTGACCTTCACGGAGTACCTGCCGTCTGCAATTCGTCGGACTTCGACGACGCCTTGGGCTCGTACGACGGTGCCATCCCCATTGACCACGGCCGCGGCTTGGGCATAGGGAGCGTTGGCCAGCGGGTAGGAGGGGGTGCTCACAGCTCGTTCCTCTTTCCTTAGGGAATGTCGGCCGCACCGGGAGGGGGCACATGTGGGTGTGGAAGCTAGCCTGTTCGTGACGGAACGGTCGGTTGGGATGGCGTGTTGGTGCCGCCGTTAATCGGCGCTGACGGCCTTGATGGGCGCGTCAGAATCTCCCGGTGCCGTGGGGAAGGGGCGCGACATGCGCCGGCTGGTCCGGATCTCGCTGTGGGGGTTGCGTCAGTCCGTACGTACCGCGGTTCCTCAGGATCGGCTTCGCGGCGGGGGCGTAGCGCGCCGCATGTCGGAACGGGGTGACCGGGTTCTGGCACGCCGGCGGCGAGTCGCCGTGCCGTGACTGCGGCGCCTTGCGGGATTATCGGGTCCTGAAGCGACGGTGGAGGTTGCGGGCCACGTACACCCCGGGGCCGCCGAAGCCGATGATGTCGGTGCGTCCCTCTCCGGTGATGTCGGCGAGGAAGCGGGGGTGGCGGTCGATTCGCCAGGCGCCGGCGTCGTCGTGGTAACCGAAGCCGCGGCACACCAGTTGGGCCTGGTCGAACTGCCCGTCGCCGCGGTTGTGCGCCACCCAAACGCCTTCGTCGCCGAAGCCGATGATGTCCGGGGTACTGTCGCCGGTGACGTCGGCCAAGAGCCGCAGGTGTTTCTCGCCCGTCCATCCCTGGGCGAGTCCGAAGTCGTTCAGGACGAGTTTCGCGGGCTCGAAGGTGCCGTCGCCGCGCCCGCGGGCGACGACGACGCCCTGCGGGCCGAAGCCGAGGATGTCCACTGCTCCGTCAGGGGTGGTCGGAAGCAGGAACCGGGGGTGTTCCTCGGCCGTGCTCCATCCCTGGTCGACCCCGAAGTCGTCGAGGACGTACAGGGGGTCGGTGAAGGTGCCGTCCTCGTTCTGGAGCGACAGCCACAGTCCGTCGTCGTGGAAGCCGGCGATGTCGGCACGTCCGTCGCCGGTGGTGTCGACGAGGAAGCGGGGGTGCTTGTCGGGCAGCCAACCACCCGCTTCCTCGTTGTGGCCGAACGCCTTGAGGGCGGGTTCCTCGGTGAGTGGTGCGAAGGCGCCGTCCTCGTCCTGGAGCGACAGCCAGAATCCGTCGTCGTGGAAGCCGGCGGCGTCGAGCCTGCCGTCGCCGGTGGTGTCGACGAGGAAGCGGGGGTGCTTGTCGGGCAGCCAGCCGCCCGCTTGGACACCGTGTCCGAAGGCCTGGAGGGCCGGCTCGGCCCCCGAGGGCTGGAACGTCCCGTCCTCATCGCGAGCAAAGACGCGCAGGCCGTCGGCGGAGAGGACGACGATGTCGGGGTTTCCGCCGCCTGTCGTGTCCGCGAGGGTCCACAGGTCCGCCGGGCTCGCGGAGGGGGCCGCTGCGTGCAGGACGCGTTCGTCGTCGAACGTGCCGTCGCCGCAGCCGGAGGCCGTGACCAGGCCCGTCGTGGGTTTGAGGCCGACGATGTCCGCTCCTCCCGATCCGGTGGTGTCGGCGAGGAACCGTGCGCCGGGCCCGGCCCACCAGGTGGGTCGCCCCTCGGGTGAGCGGTTGGCTCCGTCGCTCTTCCACCCGCCGGCCTCCTGGTCGCTCCCGAATGCCTCAAGAACCAGCAGCATGTCGCTGAAGGCGGGGGTGGCGCCGGGTGCCGGGCGCAGTGCGGGCGAGCGGGTCAGCCGCCAGGACTGGCGGCTGTTCCAGTGGCTCAGTGGTGCCCAGCGCAGCACCGGGTCGCTGGTGCGCTTGGGCTCGGCCGTGACGAACCGCCAGCGCTGGCTCTTGGCGTTCTCGTCGTACTCGCTCAGGACGACCGCGGTGTCGTCCGGGCTGGGGTCGGCGAGGTCGAGGACGGCGCCGTCGGTGGCGGTCTCGATGAAGTAGCAACCGGCTTCGCCCTCGACGGGGACGACATGCCACTGCTGGGCCTGCTCGTTGGCGGCGGCGTTCCACTGGCGGACACTGCGGTCGGCGGCGACTGGGTTGTCGAGCACCTTGCCGTCGGCCGCGTTACGGATCACGTACGCCTGCTCGTCCTGGGCCTGTCCGCCTTGTGCGGCCTGTACCGGGACGAGTTGCCACTGTTCCGGGCTCGGGTCGCCGTCCGGCAGGTCGCGGACGACGAGCGACCCCTCCGCGCCCGGCGCGTCCTTGACGCCGAGGGCCTTGCCCGTGGCAGCGTTGACGATCTGCAGCTTCAGCTCTTGCGTGGGTACGGGCATCGTACTGCCCCTTCCAGGCGGTGCGGGCGTAGGTCAGGGATGGGTCTGATGCGGCGGTGGACGCCGGTCACGTGAAGACGTGGTGGTAGGGAACGCTCCACTCGTTGGGCAACCGCGGGTAGAAGGTGTTGATGACCGTCCCGGTGAAGTCGCCGCCCCAGTTGTAGGTGAGGCGCACCTCGCTGTCGGCGGCCACCGCGTAGTCCTTGAACCCGAGGATGGTGTCGGGGTGGGTGATCGGCACGAACGTGATCCCGCCCCACGGCGTCACCGTGACGACCCAGAGCTGTGTGTCCTCGGGCGCGCCGTTCTTCCCGCGCCACTTGTCGTCGACCTTGTCCGGCAGTCCCACCTGGACGGTGTCCGCCGGGCTCGCGGGGGCGTCTTGGTGCACGGTGACACGCCGACGCTGCGGCTTCGGGGTGCCGTCGTCACCGCGCCCGGCATCGGTGTGCCCCGCAGCAACGGGGGCGGTCGGCCCTGGTCCGGTGGCGGGGGTGGGCGGCACCTGGCCCGCGGCGCTCTCGAGGAAGTACAGGGGGCGCTGCCCGAAGAAGCCAGCGGGGGTGATGTACCAGAGGTGGCCCTTCGCCTGCTTGGTGGCGTCGTCCAGTGCGGTGGCCAGCTCGACGCCCTTGTCGTGGACCGAGTCCGTCAGTTCGGCGGGCCGCAGATAGCCGCCGTTGAAGGCGTGGACGAGCATGACGGGCCGGTTCTCGACCAGTGCCGCCACGATCGCGTTGTCGTAGCTGTTGACCGCTACCGGGCCACCGACCACCAGGTTCGACATCGTGGTGCGTTCTTGGGTGTACATCGCGAAATACCTCACCTGTTCTGGATGTGGAGAACAATGCGTCCGGTGCTCAGCGATATCACCGATTAGCCGATGCGATCGACACCTGCTCGAAGTTACCCTGGAACAAGCGGAGTTGAGAGAGCGTGGGGCGTTTGTCACTCGATTGAGGGTGATGAACGGTGACACCTTTCGGTGAATTAAATGCCGTGCTAGCTTCGATCGCCAGAACGCGTGCACATTCCGTTCACATTTGCCGAGCAATATTCGGCCACATTAGTCGAGGATGGGGAATGTCTTCCAACGCGTACAATCTGGGACGGACCAAGCGCCAGCCGCTGACGAAGAAGAACCTGAAGGAACTCCGCATCGACTGGCCGGCTCTGCTGAACCACCCCAACCTGGTCTACGTCGACGACGCAGGTGTGCCGCACAAACCCATCGGGCTCTCCGTGAACAAGCAGCGTTACGGCATCATGCCCGGGACCGTGACCGCGTTCCAGCTGGGCTGGATCGCCTACATGAACCTCGGGGAGCCGCTCGTCGAGGAGCGGTGCGACATCAGGCAGCCCCCGCCCGACATGTGCTCTTCGCGTACGTACGTCAACCGCAGTCAGACGTCCAAGATGACCTTCACCGACTCGGTCGACTTCAGCGTGTCGAACGACATCAAGTGGTCGCTCCAAGGCGATGCCAAGCTCACCTTCGGCGGCAGCATCAGCGCACAACTGCAACTGCAACTGCAGAACCAGCTGCGGATGGACCTCCAGGAGCAGATGCAGGCGCAGTGCCAGAACGAGGTGGCGAACAAGAACGCGAACACCGTGACGAACAAGAACAGCAAAGACAGCGTCGGAGTGGACAACGCGAACGCCACCGAGAACGCGGTGCGGAACGCGGCGACGAACTCCATGTCGAACACGGTGACGGAGTCGGTGGGTTTCACGACCACGGGCAGCGCCACCGGCACCGCCATGCTCAACGCCTCGCTGGCGCTGGGCATCCAAGGCTCCGTGAGCGGTTCCCTGAGCACCAGTTGGGCCTCGAAATCGCAGATCTCCGGTGAGGTCCCCCCGGGCGGCCGCGTGGAGAGCGTCGTCACCCAGCGGCGCTGCCACAAGCACTACTACTACGAGATCCCAGTGACCTTCTCCGGGTTCATCGCGGTGTACTACGACGTGCCGGTGGCGGTCCTGTCTCCCCCGCAGCCCGCCGACTATCCCGGCCTCGACCAGCTGGTCGCCCACCCCATCAGCCACCTCGGCCTGACCGCCGGCGGCTTCCACCTGCACGGGCTGGCCGAGGTCGTCTCCGTCCTGGACGTCCACCACACGATGTTCGACTGCCAGAGCCTGACCGACAGCGACCGCTCGCTGCACAAGCACACGTGAGCCGGCACCACGCCGAGCACGACGAGCAGAGGTGACCACCATGGTGTTCAACAGCATCTTCGACTTCGCCGGCCAGAGCGCGGGGTTCTTCTCCGTGACCCACGGCGACCGAACGCACCCGACCGCGGACCCCGGCTTCGACTTCGACTTCGAGGAGGACGTCACCGACACCACATACGACGACAAGAGCACGAGCCTGTCCGCCGATGCGATCCACGGAGCTTCCTCGCGCGCGAAGATCGTACAGGAGCAATCGCCCGAAGCGCGCCTCATCATGGGCTTCCTCGGCTCCTTCGTCCAAAAGACCCAGCAGGCGGCCGGCCCGACGGGGTACACCCAGGATCTCGGCTCGGTGCCCACAGCAGCGTCCGAAGGCATGGAGCAGTCAAACGCGAAGATGGCGAACAACCCCGACCTGAAGAAGAACGAAGACCTGCAGAACAAGCCGGACAAGGGCAAGTACACCGGCATGCCCAAGACGCCGGCGAAGCCCGAGGCGCCGGAGGCCGGCAAGGCACCCAAGGCGACCGCCGACAAGCCGCCCGGCTCCAAGTGACGCCTTGGTCGTGAAGGGGGCAGAGGCGGGAGCGCCTCTGCCCCCTTCGGCATCACGCGGGCAGCAGCTGCCACTGCCGACCCTGGTGGTCGCCCTCCGCTCCGTCCTGCCTGATCGCCGTACGGGCGTTGGTGTCCGCTCGCAGGTACAGTCCGCTGTTGCGGTTCGCGATCTCGTACACATGCGGAGCGTCCGCCGCCGAGCCCAACGGGATCAGCCTCCACTGCTGGTGGTGCGCGTCGTCCCCCTCATAGGCGCGTTGCGCGATCACAGCGCCGGGCCACTCCTGCCCCCCGACGACCTCCAACGCCTTGCCGCTGCGCACGTTCTCGATCCGGTACAGGGCCTCGCCGTCGTCATGGCCGACCACGACCAGCCGCCACCGCTGATGCCCCCGGGGAACGGGGAGGGTCTGATGGATCTCGGCACCGTCCTTGACGGACTCGCGCGCGACCGCCATCCGCAGCCTGCTGCGGGCGTTGGCCCAGCAGACCACCGTGCCGGACTTGGGCAGCCTCGGTGAAGCGATCTTCCGGACCCGGTTGTTGATGTGGTCGGCGATGTAAAGGGCGTCGATGCTGTTCAGTGCGAGTCCGAACGGGTTGTTCAGCTGGGCCGAGCCGGCCGGGCCGTCGTCTCCGCCGAAGTCCGCCTCGCCCGTGCCGGCGACCGTGCTGATCGTCCCGTCCGCGGCGACCTTACGCACCCGGTGGTTGTACTGGTCGCAGAGGTGGACGCAGTCGGCACTGTCCACCGCCACCGCCACGGGGTGGTTCAGCCGGGCTGCTTCCGCCGCCCCGTCGTCACCACCGAAGTCCGCCTCGCCCGTGCCGGCGAACGTACTGATCGTCCCGTCCGCCGCGACCTTGCGAATCCTGTGGTTCTCGGCGTCGGCGATGTAGACGACGCCTGCGCTGTCCACCGCCACTGCGTGCGGGCCATTCAGCTGAGCCGCTTCCGCCGCCCCGCCGTCACCACCGAAGTCCGCCTCGCCCGTGCCGGCGAACGTACTGATCGTCCCGTCCGCCGCGACCTTGCGAATCCTGTGGTTGTTGTGGTCAGCGATATAGACGACGCCTGCGCTGTCCACCGCGACGCCGTACGGGCGGTCCAGCTCGGCGGCGGCGGCAGGACCGCCGTCGCCACCGGCACCCGCGGCGCCCGTGCCGGCGAACGTGCTGATCGTCCCGTCCGCCGTGACCTTGCGCACCCGGTGGTTGCCCGCGTCGGCGACATAAACCGCGCCCGTGCCGTCCACCGCCACCCCACGCGGGTGGTTCACCAGGGCGGAGACGGCCGGGCCGTCATCGCCCCCGTAATCCGCCTCCCCGGCCCCCGCGAACGTACTGATCTTCCCGTCCGCCGTGACCTTGCGGACCCGGTGGTTGCTGTATTCGGAAAAGTACACGGTGCCGGTGCCGTCCACCGCGACACCGTACGGATGGTTCGACTCAGCCGCTACAGCCAAGCCTTCGTCCCCGCCGGAGCCCGCCTCCCCGGTCCCCGCGAACGTGCTGATCAGCGGGTCGGAATCCGCGCCACCTGTGGCTGCCCCATGGGCAGTGCTCATCATCTTCCCCTCACCGTTCACCAATCGACCGCTACGGGCGCAGGCAATAGGTCGGCCATTTCCGGGCTGGTGCCGCACTGCCTGCACCGCTTGGTCGGCCTGGTCTTCTTGTCGAGCGGACGAATCCTGCGCTCACGCACGAAGCAACCGTCTGCTGCATGCGCTGCTCCCATGCTGGAGGCCGATAGATCACCGCCCGAGCCTGCGGCAGGCAAACCCGTCCATCCAGTGGTCCAGAAGCACCGCCCCACCACGCCCAGCGCATGTCGGCACGACCGGCGCACAGCGTGCCCCTGTGCCCCGGCGCACGCGCCAAGATGCGGGCGCCAACAGCTGGTTGTGGTCGCCCCCCTTCAGCAGCCCGCCTCCCCCGCCCCGCAGGAGTCTCCGGAACCGGAGCCGGGCCCGGCCACGGAGCCGATGCTGGACGCGAAGGCCGTCCTGGCGACGGCGGAGCGGTTCCCGTGGGCCACAGCCGCACCAGGCGAGCAGCACTGGCCGGACGGTGGTGACCTCCTGGACGTCGCTCTGAGCGCGGTGCGCCCCGAGGAACACGAGGGGTACATCGAGCGCCTGGAGGCGTTCGGGGAGCAGCACCGCGCCCGCCTGCAGGAGCTGCTACGCACCCACAGGCCGGGCAGCCGGCCCGCCTCGCACGGCCGGTACGCGCTGATCGGTCAGACCGAGACCCTGGTCATCCTGGAGCGGATGGAGGCCGTTCCGATGCTCCTGCGCGGTCAGTGGGAGAAGGAGCTGAAGGACGTCTTCCTGGCCGACCTCGAGTTCGCATGGGGCCGCGCATCCGCCTCAGCCGGTAGCAGCCGGGACGACCAGCGGGCCGAACAGGGTGATCCTGCCCGGCCCCGCTGCTGTGTGGTCAGCAGAAATCAAACCAGGTCTTGGCGCCGACCCGGACAAGCGGCACCGTGTCCCCGGCCGATTAGGTTGCGGCCGGGACGGGTTCGGTGAGGCGGTCCATCCGCGTGCAGAGGGCCCTGCGGGGCGTCGCCCTTGGGGATGCGGATGGTCTTCGAGGGGTGCTGCGTTCCTCATCGCGGGCGGTCAGCGCCGGTTCAGGGCGCGCCTGGCGTCGTTGATGACGCGGCGGACCGCGGGTCGCCGCGCTTGCCCTCGGCCGCCGGCAGCCCGTACGCGCGCACCTGCTCGTACGTGAGCAGCACCCGGGCGACCCGGCTCCAGCAGCCGGTGCGTCCAACCCAGTCGCGTTCGATATCCGTCCCGGAGGCGTCCAGGTCCCCGAGGTAAAGAAGGTGTGCCGCGCGCGGATCGCGGGCGGTGCGGCGGCGGACGACCTCGGCGTGGGACTGGGAGGCGAAGCCGCGCACCACCAGGACGGGGATGCCGTACTCGGCCGGCCAGCCCGTCAGCTGCTGCCGCAGGGTGTCCTTCTCGGCCGCCACATACAGCGCGTGTTGTCGGCCCGCGGTCCGGTCCAGGCGGAACCAGTCCGGCGTTGCCCGTACGAATGCGGTGGCGTCCGGCCAGCATTGCGGGACGTGGACGTCGCGGACGGTGGGTGTCGATCAGGTCGGGGAAACGGCCCTCGCGGCGGGCCGCTGTCGCCCGCCGCACCGGCTCCTCCACGAAGTGCGCCTTCAGCTCCTTTTCACGCCGCGAGTACAGCATTTCACCGGACTGTTTTCGCCGGGATCTCGTCCAGCGGCAGGGGTGACACGGGCCGCCCTGCGCCGGTGAGGACAGCATCGGCGATCTTCCGGAGGCCTGTGACGAGCCGGTTGCGGTCGCCGACGCGGGTGGCCAGCACCACCTGGCTCGGCTCGACGCCGTGCAGTGGGACGGTGGTCAGGCCCGGATGCAACCCGGTCGCCGGGTCGAGCGGCGGGCCGATGGCCACGGCCTGACCTGAGGCAATGAGTTCGTGCTTGTCCTCCAGCGCCTCGACCTGGGGTCCCTCAGGGGCAGGCCGGCCGTCGGGACGGGGGTCGATGCGCCAGTAGGCGTTGAGCAGGGCATCGGACTGGCGCACGTGCGGGAGAGGCTCGTCGGCGATGTCGTCGAGGGTGACGGATTCCTTGCCGGCAAGGCGGTGGTCCCGAGAGACGACCAGCACGCGGGGTTCGTCGTAGAGGACGGCGACGCGGAGCCGGTCGGTGGGGAACGGCAGACGGGTCACCACCGCGTCCACTCGGTGTTCCAGCAGCGCACTCCGGGAGTCGTTCCAGGCGAGTAGCCGGGTGTGGACCTCGGCGTCAGGGTGGTGGCGGCGCATCGCCCGGACGGCGTCGGTGATGAGCAGGCCCTTGGTGTAGCCGATGGTGATCCCGGCGGGCCGGGCCGCGGCCCGGGTGCGCGCCATCGCCTCGGTCGCGGAGCGCAGCAGTCCGGTGGCAAGGGGCAGGAAGACCTCGCCGGCGTCGGTGAGTTTGCTGCCGTGGGTGGTGCGGTCGAGCAGGCGTACGCCGAGCTGCTGTTCCAGGCGCCGGATCTGCCGACTCAGCGAGGGCTGTGTGGTCCGCAGGGCCTCGGCGGCACGGCCGAAATGCCGATGCTCGGCGACGACCGTGAAGCACTGCACCAGCCGCAGATCGAGGTCGACGAGCGCGGGAAAAGGTTCGGGCACACGGTCAGCCTAGATCGCGTCGACGCCTATCGGTGATACGAAAAGTGTATTTCCGGATGCGGAAGAGTCATTGGACGAGGCGGCGGCGGGGCGGCATCGTGAAGGAGCCCGCCCGGCGTGATCAATCGGGCCGGACCCTCCGACACTTGCGCCCGCGGTTCATACCGGGCGCGGATCCAACGCATACCCCGAGGAAAGCCCATGTCATCGAGCACCACTGACTTTCCCCTGCCCGCCCCGGAAGGCGACAGTGTCGCGCGGTTCAGCATCCAGGTCGCGGACAGCGCTCTGGCCGACCTGACGGACCGGATCCGGCGGACGCGCTGGGCCGACCCCGAGACCGTGTCCGACGACAGCCAGGGCGTGCCCCTCGGCCAGCTCCGCGCGCTGCTGGAGTACTGGGCCGACGGCTACGACTGGCGCAAACTTGAAGCGTGGCTCAACGAGCTGGGCCAGTTCCGCACCACCATCGACGGCCTTGGTCTCCACTTCATGCAGGTGCGCTCCCCGCACCCCGACGCGACGCCGCTGTTGCTGCTGCACGGGTGGCCGGGATCGTTGCTGGAGTTCGTGAAGGCGATCGGCCCGCTCACCGACCCCACCTCGCACGGTGGCTCCGCTGCCGACGCGTTCCACGTGGTGATCCCGTCGATGCCAGGATACGGGTTCTCCGACCGGCCCACCGGCACCGGCTGGGACCCGGACCGGATCGCGCGGGCTTACCACGTACTCATGAAGCGTCTCGATTTTGAGACCTATCTCGCTCAAGGCGGCGACTGGGGTGGGGTCGTGGCGACCCGACTGGGCAAGCTACGGCCGGCTGGTCTGCGCGGCGTCCACCTGAACTTCCCGGAATACCTCGCCGCGCCACCGGCCGGTGCCGAGCCGACACCGGAGGAGCAGGCGGCGCTGGTTCAGGGCGGCCGGTTCTTCCAGCAGCACGGCGGCTATCACGTCCTGCAGCGCACCAAGCCGCAGACCATCGGGTACGCCCTGGCCGACTCCCCCGCCGGGCAGGCCGCCTGGATCTACGAGAAGTTCCTGGCCTGGGCCGACCTGGACGTGCTGAGCACCGACGAGATCCTGGACCACATCTCGTTGTACTGGCTGACCGGCACCGCCGCCTCGTCCGCGCGCCTGTACTGGGAGTACGCCCAGCAGCCCCTCGGTCTCACCGAGTTGGACCTGCCGGTGGGCGTCAGCGTCTTCCCGCGGGAGCTGACCCGTACTCCGCGGATCTGGGCCGAACGCGCCTACCACGACCTGCGCTACTTCAACGACGACATCGCTGCCGGCGGCCACTTCGCCGCTTTGGAGCAGCCGCAGCTGTTCGCCGAGGAGGTCCGCAAGTTCGCCCGGACGGTGAACCAGTGAAGACGGTCGTGATCACCGGAGGCACGGACGGCATCGGTCGTGCCTTGGCTCACGCTCGTCTCGACCGCGGCGACCATGTCGTGATCGTCGGTACCAACCGGCACAAGGGCGAGAGTTCCCTGGCCGAGGCCGAGCAGAAGGGCGCCCGCGGCCGGGCCGCCTTCATCTCGGATGATCTCGAACTCATCGACGAGAACACCCGGCTCATCGAGGAACTCGGCGCCCGCCTCACCCGGCTCGACCTGCTCGTGCTGGACGCCCGCTGCCAGCGGGTCCGGCGGGCCGAGACCGCGGACGGCAGCGAGTCCGATTTCGCTCTGTCGTATCTGAGCCGAATCCCGCTCAGCCACGGGCTGCGGTGCCCGCTCGACCGCGCGGACAACGGCGTCGTGCTCACTTCGGCGGCACCGACGGATTCGGCGCGCCGCAATGGGACGACCTGCAGCAACCCAGGCGCTACCACTTCGTCTCGGCCATGATCCACGCCGGCATCCTGAACGCTGCGCCGGCTGTCGATCTCGTCGGGCGATACCCCGGATCGCGCACCCGTTACGTGAACAACTTCCCCGGCACCGCCGCTACGAGCTTCGCCGGGGGCTACCACGAAAACCCGGTGACGCCCGGTCAGGTCGCCGTGCTCCGGCGGACCGCCAAGCCGGTCGCGGCGGCCCTGACCGAGATCGCGCCGTCCCTGGACGCGCCGGGCACCGAGCGGATCACCGCGGTCAGTGAAGGCCGGGCCATCCGGCTCGCCCCCGCGGTTTCCCTGCCCGTCGATGCCGCCCCTCTCCACCAGTACACCCGAGAACTGCTGTCTGCACGAAACGAGGTTCCCCATCATGAAGTGGGTCAGTTACCGGTCCTTCGACGGAAGCGAGCGCTGCGGGCTGGTCGAGGACGGCCGGATCCTCGGGCACGCCGCGGGGGTCACGCTGCTGGACCTGTTGCGATCCGGGGAGAGCTTGGAGGCCGCCGGCGCGCTGGTGAGGTCGAACCCGGCCGAGGTCGTGGACCTGGCCTGGGCTGACGTCCTGGCCCCGATCCCGGTGCCGCCGTCGGTCCGCGACTTCGCGGCCTTCGAGCGGCACGTCAGCAACGCGAGCCGCATCACCACCGGCGACCCTGCGATCAGCCCGATCTGGTACGAGGAACCGGTCTTCTACTTCTCCAACCCCGCCGCGATCCGTGGCCCGCGCGACGACGTCGCGGTTCCTTCGGGTACGAAGGAGTGGGACTTCGAGGTCGAGGTCGCCGCCGTAATCGCCGACGACTGCTCGGATCTGGACCCAGGGACGGCCGAGGAGCACATCGCCGGCTACCTGGTCTGCTGCGACTGGAGTGCCCGCGACGTCTCCGGCCGCGAGATGGGCTTCGTCTTCGGCCCGTCCAAGAGCAAGGACAGCGCGACCAGCCTCGGCCCGTACCTGGTCACCCCCGACGAGCTGGAACCCTACCGATCGGGCAAGGGGTACAGGCTGGCCATGACCGGCTCGGTCAACGGCGAGCGGTACGGGGGCGGCAGCTGGGACGAGATCCACTGGTCGTTCGCCGAGATGCTGGCGCACGCCTCCCGCGACACCACCCTGCGCGCCGGAGACATCATTGCCAGTGGACCCGTGGGCACCGGCTGCATCCACGAGCTGTCGGAGCACCGCTCCTATCTCCAGCCCGGTGACACCGTACGCGTCGAGGTCGACCATCTGGGAGCGGTCCAGGCCCGCGTCACCGACAAGGCCGAGGAGTTCGTCCCCGAGTTGAAAATCTCCCGCAGCATCGACATCGCCGCACCACCCTCGGCCGTCTTCGACGTCATCACGGACCCGCGCCGGCACACCGAATTCGACGGCTCCGGCACGGTCGGCACCATGACAGCCGGCCCGGACCGCCTGAGCCTTGGCGCGGAGTTCAGCGTCTCCATGGTGCAGTTCGACGTGCCGTACAAGGTGACCAACACGGTCCTGGAATACGAGGAGAACCGCCGCATCGCCTGGGCCCACCCCGGCCGGCACCGCTGGCGCTACCAACTGGAGCCGATCGAGGGCGGTACGCGGGCCACCGAGACCTGCGACTTCACCACCTCGCCCCGAGGCGAGCTGGTCGCCGCCTCCGGCTGGGGCCGCCGCGACGCCGAGGGCATCGAGAAGACCCTGCCCCGGCTCAAGGCGCTCGTCGAGAAGAACCACCGGGGTTGAGCCGGCACCGTTCTCTCCCCCGACAGCACACCCTGAGCTTGTTCTTTATGCTTTGTGCGCTGTGAGTTGATGACGTTCAGCGATGCTCTCGGGCCGTCTGGTTGTTCTGCCCACGTCGTATCGGGTGGCCGGCCGCCGGTTCTTCGAGCCGGCCGGCCGCCCGGGGCGGGAGTCGGGGGTTTCGGTGCACGGGCGGGGCGGTGCAGGTGGGGCGGATGTTTCTGAAGCTCCGGCGGACGCGGGCCGGGGTGAGTCCGGCGGGTTCGGCCGGTTTCTCCCAGGGGCGGCGCAGATCGGCTGCGGCTTCGCGGATGAGGCGAAGTTGGGTGTGGGCGGCGATGACGAGCCACGTCCAGCGGTCCGCCGCCTCGGGAGTGCGGAGTTCGGGCCGCGTCCAGCCGAGCGTCTGCTCTTCGAAGCGGAAGGTGTGTTCAAGATCGGACCTGCGGAGGAAGGCGTGCCAGCGCAGGTCGACGTCCGGGCCGCTCATGCCGGTCTTGGGTAACCACAGCCACAAGGGCAGCGGTCCACGGTCGCCGGGCCGAGGCCAGCGCGTCACCGTTCGACTCCTCCCGGCCCGACCGCCCCGCGAGGACCGCACCCAGGTACCGCACGAACTTCTCCGGTCCCTCACTGGCCACCGTCCCCAGCGCGTTGGCCGCCCTCCGTGAGCCTTGCCCGCACCGGGCGTCGTCCTCGTCGGTGGCGATCCGGTACTCGATCCGGTACGCACCCTTGCCGTCGAGCTCCCGCATGGTCCGGCCCAACACGGCCTCCCTACGGGCACAGGGCGCACACCCCGGGTCCACCACGACCGCCAACGTGTGCCGCGCGTCGGCCTTCCCGGACTGCACGGAAGTCCGCTGCCCCCACCGTGTTGGCCGGCACGATGAGCGGCTTCCCCGCCGCCTCGCCCACGATGGCCTCTTCACCGTGGTGCTGCGGCTGGGCGAAGGTCAGACAGATGATCCGAAAGAAGCGGTCTGTGACGCGGCAAGCAGTTCCAACGCGCGTTGCTTCAACTGAGCGTCGGCGTTCGCGGCGTTGCCGGAGTCGAAGGGCGGGTCGGGGGCGTATTCGACGGCGAGCTGGATCGCTCGCGCCGTGTCCTCTCCCGCGATCAGGCAGGCGAGGTAGAGGGCCATGTCCACGCCCGCCGACACACCGGCCGCGGTGATGATCTTCCCGCTGCGTACATACCGCTGGGGCAGGTATGTCACGCCGAAGGCTGACTGCAGGTACTCGGCGGAAGCCCAGTAGGTCGTGGCCCGCTTGCCTTCCAGAAGCCCGGCCGCGGCCAGAATGAGGCTTCCGGTGCACACCGAAGTGGTCCAGACGCTGTGCCGGTGCATCTCCCGGATCCAGCCCAGCAGCGCCTTGTTGTTCATCGCGCCGAGGGTGCCGCGGTTGCCCGCGCCCGGTACGAGCAGGACGTCGAGCCGGTCGACCTCGGCGATGGAGCGGTCGGCGACCACGGCCACGTCACGGGTGTCGGTACGGACCGCACCCCGCTTCTCGGCGATCATCGTCACGGACGCACCCGGCAACCGTGCCAGGATTTCGGCCGGTCCGGTGGGGTCCAGCAGGCTGTAGCCGTCGTACAGGAGGATGCCGACGTGCGGCGCGCCCGGTGGCGGCGCGGCGTGTGCCGTGGCGGCGTGTGCCGTGCCGGCCAGGGCCGGCCCCGCGGCGGCGAGCACGGCAGTGGCCGCGCTGCCGCGCAGCATATTTCTGCGTGACGTCGAAGGTGTCATGGTCAGGGAGTGTGCCGCCCCGGAACCGGGCGGGCGGGCGGCATGTCCGGCATCTTGCGCATCCTGTCCCCGGTGACCCCATAGCGGCTCGACAACGCCTGGCGCAGCGTTTCCGATGAGGTGAAGCCGCAGCGGCGGGCGATCGCCGCCATGGGCAGTGCGCTGGATCTCACCAGGTGGGCCGCGGCTTCGGTGCGCGCGGCGCGTACGGTGCGTGCCGGAGTGGTGCCGAGGCAGGCGGTGAACAGACGGGTCAGATGCCGGGTGCTGATGCCCGCCCGGGCCGCCAGGGCCGCTGGGCTCAGGTCCTCGGTCAGATGACCGTTGATGTAGCCGGTCAGATCCCGTACCAGCCGGTCCTGCGGCGGAGGGCCGGCCAGGAAGACGGAGATCTGGGCCTGGTCGGCCGGCCGGTGCAGATGGGTGACGAGTTCCCGGGCCACGGCGCGGGCCAGCGTCGGCCCGTGATCGTCCTCAAGGAGCGACAGCGTGAGGTCCAGTGCGCTGGTGACTCCGGCCGACGTGTAGATGTTGCCGTCGCGTATGCACAAGGGCGCTACGTCCACCGCCACCGTCGGGTGGCGCTCAGCCAGTCGGCTGCCCCACCCCCAATGGGTCGTCACCCTGCGGTGCTTCAGCAGACCGGCAGCGGCCAGCACGTAGGCCCCGGTGCACACTGCCGCCACCCGCCGGCTGCGTCCGGCCAGTCTGCGCACCTGCTCCAGCAGCAGCTCGTCCGCCGCCGCGTCCTCACAGCCGACACCGCCCACGACGATCAGCGTGTCCAGGCGGCCGGTCACCGTCCCCAGTTCCCGCTGCGCCCCCAGGGCGATCCCGGACGAGGTGTGGACAGCCCGGCGGCCGAGCGTTCCCAGCTCGATGGAGTAGGGCGGTGCCGCGCCGTAGCGGTTGGCGATGTCCAAAGCGCCGCTCGGGCAGGCGATGTCGAGAATCTGCGCACCGTCGTATCCCACGATCAGAACGCGCCGTTGGTCAGTCATACACCCGATAGCAGCACATCCGCCGACTCCGCCCGGGCGGAGTCGGCGGATGGGTGGAGCAATCCCGCTGCTACGGCCTCGCCGGCCCTTCACGGTGTCGGGCGCGTCGGCGGGCCTATGCCCGGCTCGCCGCCTGCGCGGCGTCGTAGACGGCCTGCTCCTCGGTTCCGAAATGGGTGGAACTCATGTTGGGGCCCTGCACCCAGCCGAGGATGCCGATGATCTGGGAGGGGTCGTCGTAGCGGGAGAAGACCCCGACCTGGAGGCCCGCACCGGTGGTGGGGTCGAAGTTCTGCAACAGGGCGCCGCCGCTGCAGCCGGGCGACTGGGCGCCGGCCATCACGTCGTTGTAGTAGACGGGGTCGTTGCGGGTGGTGCCCTGGGTCACCATGAGGCTGCGGCCGTCGAAGGTCCGCTGGAGTGGCGCGGGGACGTTGCCGGGGCGGTAGTAGTTGCGTTCGTTGATGGTCGGGTAGCCGAAGATGTGATTGCTCTGGTTCTGCGGCTGGCTGAAGCCGACCTGTTGTCCTCCGGTGACCTCGCCGATCGGGCGCGGGTCGTCGGGGTTGGCCACCAGGACCGCGGCCATGTCACGTCCCAGCAGCCAGTCGGCGCTCTGGCTCCAGGTGTTGGTGATCCACTGGCGGGTCACTCCCCAGACTCCGTACGGGGCGATGTCCTTGCCGGGCAGTTGGGTGCTGGACGGATCGCGGGGCAGGTTCGCTCCGTTGAAGCCCGGTACGAAGACCATGTTGGTGGCGACGACATTGCCGAAGCCCACATTGATCGGGGTGTGGATGCGCAGGCAGTGGGCGGCGGTCAGCACGACGCTGCGGTTGGCGCTGCTGACGACGTTGCCGGAGCACGAGGACGTCGAGACGGCGCCGGTCTCCACGTCCGTGTACTCCATGAAGATCTTTCCGGCGGTGCGGGAGATGAGTCCGTGCTTGCGCGGCCACGGCTTGCTGAGGTCGTCCCAGCCTCCCGGCGGCGCGGTGGCGTCCCGGTCCTCGTTGTTGAGGCCGGCGTCGGCCATCTTTCCGAGGGTCCAGTACTCCACCTCGGCCCGGAGCCTCTTCTGGTAGTCGGGGCCGGCCGGGACCAGCGGGCTGAGCTCGAAGGCGGGAACTGCGGCCGCGCGTGCCGGGGGCGCCGCCGTGGTGAGCAGCGTGGCCACCAGCGCGAGCAGGCCGAGTACGGCGGTGATCACACGTCTGGACGGCATGGTGATGAGCAAGGCTCTCCCCTCCTGGGGCTCCTGGGGCGGTCCGTGGAGACGGGTCCGGTGGATGACCTGAGCGGCTTCTTCGGCCCGGCGGTACTGTGCGGGGCGCACCGGGGCGGGACGCGCCGGGGCGGGCCTCACGGGTTGGCGGTCACTTCGAAGCCCGCGCCGAAGACGCCGGCCGGCGCCGCGCGGTCGCGGGTGCGCAGGTCGGCGAGGATGTTGGCCGAGCTGGTGTACTCGAACGGCGGCAGGGACAGGGTGATCGCCTTGGTGATCCCGGCCCAGGGGCCGGAAGCCTGGAAGTTGTTGTCCTGGGAGGGAAGCTCGGTTCCCGGCACGTGCCAGATCGCCGGGCCGCCCGAGTCACCGGTCAGGTTCGCGGCCGCGGACCGGTAGATGCCGCCGGTGTTGTCCATGATGGTGCCGAACCACACACCCGTCTGGCCCGAGACGATGAGCTCGTTGTCGCCGGTGGCGAGCAGCCGCTCGGTGTCGAGTGCGGGGTGCGGGGCGTTCGGGCTGGGGGTCCCGTCGGGGACTTTCACCTCGCCGGTCTGCTTGAGGTAGGGGCCCTGCGAGGAGAGCGTCACCTGCGGAACCAGCTCGATGACCATGTAGTCCTTGGTCATGTGGCCGGTGCCCGAGCCCTCGGGGTCCTTGAAGTAGCGCACGTACCCGATCGGGCCGAACTCGGTGTCCGCCCGGTCGTACACGGGCGCTACATCGTCGGGGATCTCGCGGTCCGCGTACGTGCCGTCGGGGTCCTTGAGGCAGTGGCCCGCCGACATGGCGATGTGGTGGCCGTACTTGTCCGTGCCCACGGCGCCGATGGTGCAGAAGGCGAACGGCAGCGACGGACTGAAGAGGATCTGCATGCCGTTGTGGACGCGCTTGCCCGCCTCGGCCCGGGCGGCGCCGACCGCCACGGTCCAGATGACCGTGAGGCTCAGCAGCAGTATGCCCAGTCGTCTGATCATGTGCGCAGTCCTGTCTGTCGGGAGCGGAAGGTCAGGCAGATGCCGCGAAGGCCGCTTCGAGCCGCGGGACGAAGTCCACGAGGTCCTGCGCCCAGCAGCCGCTGGTGTGGCCGCCGTCGCACGCGGTGCCCCAGCCGGACCCGTCGCCGTAGTCCACGTAGTGCGCGGGATGTCCGAGGGCGTCCAGCCGCTCCTTGGCGTGCTGGGAGGCCGACTGCACCCAGAACTCGGGCTCGGAGGCACTGCCCTTGCCGTTGCCGGTGTAGATCGACACGCCCGTCCCGGCCCGGGCCAGGACGTCCATGTGTGAGACCGGGTCCGCCTCGTTCCAGCGCCAGTCGGCGCCCAGGATCGGGTACGGCGTGCCGAAGATGGCGTCGCTGGACACCGGGGGCCCGAAATCGAGGCTGCACGTGGGGTTGGAGCTGCCGCACAGCGGAGCGCCGATATTGGTGAGCGTGGCGACGACGGCCGCGCGCATGACGGCGTGGTTCATCGAGAGCTCGTTGGCACCGGAGAGTGTGGCGACCTGGCTGAACAGGCCGGGGTGCCGCTGGGCGTAGTGCAGGGCGCCGAAGCCCCCCATCGACAGGCCGGCGACGGCGCGCCCCTTCTTGTTCGCGTCGGTGCGCAGGTTGGCGTCGATGAACGGGATCACCTGGCTGATGTGGAAGTTCTCCCAGTTCTGCGCGCCGGCGACGGTGTCCTGGTCGAGCCAGTTGGCGTACCAGCCCCGACGGCCGCCGTCCGGAATGACCGTGATCATCGACTGCGCCGCGGTGAGAGCGGGGTAGGCCAGGTTCGGGTTGCCCGGGTCGTCGGACGCGCCGTGCAGGAAGTACAGCACCGGGTAGCGCTTCTCGGGGCGGTCGGCGTAGTCGCCGGGCAGCAGTACCCGGATGCGGTGTTCACCGGCGACCTCGGGCGTGGTCACGGTGATGACGAAGTTGGTGGCTGAGCCGGTGGCGCCGCCGACCTGGGTCAGGCCGAAACCGTCGCTCATCTCCGGGGGCTTCGGGCCCGCTGCCTCGGCCCGGGGGGAAGGGGCGCCCAGCAGAAGGAGGGCTGCGGCCACGGCGACGACTGCTGCCTTCGCGCGCAGGAGCCGGGCGGGCAGAGCTGATCTCATCAGGTGTCCTCGGGTGGGCTGGAGGCCAGGTGTCCTCGGTGGGCTGGAGGCCAGATGTCCTCGGGGTGGGGTGAAGGCCATGGGGCGGGTGGTTCAGCCAGTCACCGGGAATCACACCGCAACGCCCCGCGTGGCGCCATAGGCCCAGGTGGCGCAGTTGGGCCACTGGCGCGAGTGCGCTACGTACGCAGTACGCTCCGGGAGCCGGACGGACCGGCCTCGGTACGGCGAGGGGGAAGTCGTGCGCGACGTGCTGGACCCGCACTCCGACCGCGGACGGGTCTACCGGCTTCTGGTCAGTCACCCGCACGAGTCCGCCGCACGGCTGGCGGCCCGGGCCGGCCTGAGCGAGACCGCCGTCCGTACGGTGCTCAAGGAACTCGCCGCCGAGAACGTCGTCGTCACGACGGCCCCCGAGGCTGCGGATGCCTCCTGGGAGGCGGCGCCGCCCACGCAGGTCGTCGAGGCGCTGCTCCAGCGCGATGACGCCTTGCGCACAGCATTGCGCCAGACCGGTACCGAGCTGGAACGGCTCTACCGTTTCGCCAGGAGGGACGCCGGCCACTACGGCGCGCTGGAAGTCGTCGAGGACCCCGCGCGCATGCTGGCGGTCAGTCGGCAGCTCCAGCAGTCAGCGCGCCGGCAGATCCGGGTCATCGACGTGCCGCCGTACTCCGGCACGGCCGAGCACTACCGCGCGCAGGAAACGCTGCAGCGTGAGCGGATGGCCGCCGGTGTCGTCTACCGCGCCATCTACCACGGCTCCGCGTTCGACGACCCCATCGCGTGGCCCAACATGGCCCGCATGATCGAGGCGGGGGAACAGGCACGGACCCTGGACGATCCACCCATGAAGCTGGCCATCTGCGACAGCGATCTGGTGGTGGTCACCCTCGCCGCCGACGACCACTGCGAGGTCGTGTCCCTGCTGATCCGTCCGTCCAGCCTGTCCCAGGCGCTGTCCAACGTCTTCGAGACCCTGTGGAGACTCGCTGTTCCGGTCTCGGCAGCGGGTATCGGTACGCAGATCGACGCCCGGGACCGTCAGATCCTCACACTCATGGCCAGCGGTGCCACCGACGACGCGATCGCCAGGCACCTGGGGGTGGGCCGCCGCACCGTCGTACGGCGCGTCTCCGCGCTCCTGGACAGACTGGGCGCCACCACCCGTTTCCAGGCAGGGGTCCAGGCGGCACGACGCGGCTGGCTCTGAGAGCACCGACCGACCGGCCCGAGATGGCAGCAACCGCGCGATACGGCTTGCCTCTTGCTCGGTGGTCGCGGTGCGGACGGAGGCCGGGCTTCCGTGGTGAAGTTCTGGCCGTCGTTGCAGACCAGGCTGCCGTCTGTACGCTGCGTCGCCCGTGCCCGCTTCACCGAGGTACTGGATGCGGCGGTGCGCCGGTCGGCTGGAACAGGGTGCCCTGAGAAGAGTCTTCGGGGGAAGAGAGCGAACCTTGTGAGTGACATGTGACACCTGCCTCTACGCCGAAGGCGACCCGACAACCGCATCGACACCAAGGGGGCCTTCTCCCTGTCGAACCTTCTCCTAGGCATGGGCAGCGCGGCGCTCGCGGTCGGAACCGCAGGCGCGGCGGTAACCTCCGCACCGGCTCGCAAGGCGATCGTTGGCTGTGCGCCCACCATCGCAGAGGCAGGCGGAGCGCTCGTCGCGGCTGGTGCCCGGAGAAGTTCCTCTCCAAGGCATTCTCATGTCTCCAGCGACCCATCGCAGGGCCACCCCCATAGCGGCCCTAGCCATCCTCATTGCCCTCGGAATCGCCATCGGCAGCACCACCGATATCGGGATCTCCACCGCCCTGCTGGTAGAAGGCGGGGGCCTGTTGGTCGTGGCTGCGGTCATCGGCCTCTCTGGACGTCTCAGGAGGTAACCTCGCGCCCACGACCTGGGCGGCCTGAGACCTCCTGCCGATGGCATACATCTGGCGACAACTCCTGACCCACAAGTGGTCACGCCTCGACGCAGGCTCTTGACCAGCACGCGGTCCAGGCGTCGGAACCAGGCAGATGCCAGCGTTCCCATCGGACACGGAGGT
The DNA here is from genome assembly GCF_040646595.1 of Streptomyces sp. NPDC045470. Taxonomy (NCBI): domain Bacteria; kingdom Bacillati; phylum Actinomycetota; class Actinomycetes; order Kitasatosporales; family Streptomycetaceae; genus Streptomyces; species Streptomyces sp. NPDC045470. The sequence goes on along the minus strand of NZ_JBEZAN010000007.1, from coordinate 329,492 downwards.
CTTCCGCAGGACGGAGCCCGCAGGCACCCGGCACGACGTCAGCGGCCGTCCGAAGCGGCCCTGTCCTTGAGCGCCTGCCTGTCGACCTTGCCGTTACGGGTCACGGGCAGGCGCGCGACGACATCGACGGACTCCGGCACCATGTGGTCCAGCCCCAGCTCGGCCCGTACGTGGGCACGCAGGGCGGCGGGGTCGACGGGGGCGTCCGGATGCGGGGTGACGGTCGCGTGCACCCGCTCGCCGTCGCCCCCGTCCGGGACGCCGAAGACCGCCGCCGTACGGACGGACGGGTGGCTCAGCAACACCTCCTCCACGACCCGGGGATAGATCCGCATCCCCGACGCGTGCATGATCACTTCGTTCTTCCTGGCCTTCAGGAAGAGGGTGCCGGACGCGTCCAGACTGCCGATGTCCCCGGTGCGCAGCCAGCCGTCCCGGATCACCTCCGCCGTGGTGGCCGGATGGCCGAGGTAGCCCGCCATCACACCCGGGCCACGAACCCACACCTCCCCCGCCCGGCCCGCCGGCAGCCGCTGTCCGCCCTCGTCGCGTACCTCGACGCGCACGCCGGGGACCGGGCGGCCGGCCCCGGCCAGACTGTGCGGGCGGTCGGCGTGGTGTTCGCCGGGCTGGAGCAAGGTCACCACGCCCGCTTCGGTCAGGCCGTAGATGTGCTGCAGCACCGGGCCGAGACGGGCGAGGGCCTGTTGTTGACGGCGCAGCGGGGTGGGCGCGGCGCCGTAGCCGAGGCAGCGCAAGGAGGAATGATCGGTCACAGGAAGAGCCGGGTGGTCCAGGAGCTGGTACATCAGGGGCGAGGTCAGCACCAGCGCGTTGACGCGCTCCACGGCGACCGTCTCCAGGACCGCGCCGGGGTCGAATCCGTCGTGGAGCACCACGGTGCCTCCCGACAGGAGGGTGGGCAGCGCGAAGTGCCCGCTGATGTGGCTCATGGGTGTGCACACCAGCCGCCGTTCGCCGGGAACGGCCAGCCCGTGGCGGCCCACGAGCACGGTCAGGGCGTCGTACAGGCCGTGCGTGTGCACGACTGCTTTGGGCAGGCCCGTCGTGCCGCCCGTGCACAGCAAGGTCCGTACCCGCTCGACGGGCGCCGCGGGCAGTGGTCCGGGCTCGGCCGGCCGCGCGGCAGCCTCCGCCGCCAGGTCGCGGCAGGACGGTGCCGGGCCCAGGGACAGCAGCTCACCGATGCCGGCCGTCGCGGCCAGCGCCCGGGCGGCCGCGGCATGGCCGGGGGCGAAGACCAGCGCTCCCGCGCGGCTGTGCCGCAGCAGTTCCTCCCGCTCGGCGTTGGTCGCCCCCGGCGCCAGCAGGGCCAACTGGTACCCGAGCAGGTGGGTGGCGAGCTGGACGGCGACGACCTCCGGGCGGTTGTCCGCGAGGACGGCGACTCCGTCCCGCGCGCCGGGCGAGGAACGCAGGACGGCCGCGACGCCACGGACGGTCCGCGCCAACTGTCCGTACGTCCAGCGCCGGTCACCGTGGACCAACGCCTCGCGGCGCTCCCACGGGCCGTCAGCGGCTCGCATCAACCCCGCGGCGTAGTGCACTCCCATACCGTCCTCCGTCGCCGTCGCCGTCGCCGTCGCCGTCGCTGCCTGCTCGGCCTTCACCGTCCCGCATCACTACGGAGTCTGGCCCCTGGAAGAACGGCGTGCACGGGGGACGGCCGCGATGCTGCCCGCGACCACCGTGGTGACCAGTCCGGCCAATTGCAGTACGACGCCTCCGAAGCCGACCGGGTCGCCCGGGTCGGTCAGCGCCGCGAGGGATTCGGGATTGGAGAGCAGCCCGACGATGAAGGCCGTGCTCAGCGCAACGCTCAGCATGGGCATGAACCGGCCGGGCACCAGCGCGACGAGCAGAGCCAGCACGGCGAACATGGCCGGCCCCGGGCCGTCCCAGCGCAGCCCTTCGGGTGCCGCGTCGCCGATCGCGTCCGCCAGCATGCCCGCGACGGCGAACCACACGGCGGTACGGCGCGGATTCCGCGCGCTGAGCGGCTTGACGAGAGGTGCGGTCCGCTGACGGCGGTTGTGCCGAATGGCGAACCCGGCGGCCACCGACGACGACGCGAGACCCAGCAGCATCACGGCGTTGCCGGCGGCCAGCGCGGAGTTCGCGCTGGCGAGGTTGGCGGCCAGTTGTCCGCCGACCAGCCCGCCGATCGTGATCCACAAGGAGAGCAGCACCGCCGCAAGCGGTGACCAGGGCGTCCGCCGGTCCACCCAGACGATCACCGCGGCCGCCCCGATGTAGATGAGGCCGGGCGGGAATCCTGGGAACAGCGCGGGTTCGGCGAGCCATTGCACCACGATGCCCGCGGACGCCAGCACCTGACCGCCGATCGTCCCGGCCGTGGCGGGCGGGAGCGAGCGTAAGGACGACGGCGGAGAGGCGCGGGCCGGGACGTGGGTGCGGGTGCCGGTACGGGAAAGGTCGTGCGGTGAGTTCGTCATAGCCTTGAGCTTCGGCCGGTACGGTCCGGCGGGCATCCGTCGGTGGAAGGCCGTCGGCGTACTCCCGCGGACGCAGCCGGGCGGCCGTCCGTCATGGGGCGGAGCGCGGGAGGACTCCGGCGCGGCGCCCGGCACAGCGTCCGGCACGGCTTCCATACGTCCGTGGCGTCAGCGGCCTCCATGGCCGCCGTGGCCACTGTGGCCGCCGTGGCCACCAGTAGGTTCGAGGCCATGTCGATGCTGTCCTTCCCGCTCACTCCCTCCTACCTCGACGACCTGCTGGAGCTCGCTGACGTCCCGTGGTGCTGCGATGCCTTCGACGCGGCCTTCCAACGCCGCGGCTGGGCCCGCCCGGCCACCGGCGGTGAACCCGCCGTCGGATGGCTGGACCACTGGCCGCTCGGTGCCCCGGACCCGTTGTCCTGGCATGTGCTGCTCGGCGAACACCCGGGCTGCTCGAAAACCGACGACCGGAGCGTCGCGTGCGACGAACCGGAATGCCACGAGGACTCCTTCCTCGCTTTTCCGCTGGCCTACGCGGCGATCGGGCTGACCGGATCCGGAACCGGGGAGCCGGTCGATCCGCGGGAACTGTGGGGCGATCCGCTTCCCTCCGCAGGCGTGTACAAGGCGCGTGCCACGCGGGAGGAATTCCTCGCCTGCTACGACCGTGCCGCGCACCTGCTCCAGGCCCGGCTGGGCACACCGCTCCCCACGCCGCCGCCCGTACAGTCGGACCCTCCCGAGCGACAGATTTCCTGGAGCCGCGGGAAGAGCCTGGTCAGCCTGTTCCTCGTCGACAACGTGTACAACTACAGCCAGGACGACTGGGTAGGCATCGACATCCGACCGCTCAGCCGAGTCTTCCGGGGCGAGGTGGAGGCTCGGCCGGCTTCGCCCCGGTGGGCGTAGGAAAAGTCGTCCTGATGGGGCGGGGTGGCGCCGGTGGGGGTGGGTATGCCAAAGGCACGGTAAGCGCGTTGTGCCGTCAGGGGCCGCGCGCTCTTGGCGGTCGAGGCGTCCAACTCTGTGTACGGAAGGCCGCCAACCCGTTGACCCGACCCGCTCTTTACCACCTGCTCCTCCTGCCTGACGGCTCCTGGGACGCGGTGGAGTGCCTGGCCGCCATGATCCGCCGCCGTGCCACGGTGCCCACCGTGATCGTCGATGTGTCGGCGGTCCACCGGCTGACCATCGATGCGCTGGCCGTCCTGGTCCGCAAGGCCATGCGGCTGCACACGGTCGGCGGTGCGCTGCTGCTGGCCGGCCCGCATCCCGCCGTACGCAAGCTCATCCAGCGCACCGCGACCGGCCCCCTGCTGCCCGTCTTCACGGGCAGTGCCGCCGCCGTTCGCGCGCTGGCCCAGGACGGCCGCGTCTGGCACCGGACGGAGCTGGCTTCCGGGCGGGGCACGCTCTTCCCCGACCCGCCGGTAGGGCACTGCTGAGAACACCCGGTGCCGGTCGTGTGAAGGGTGCGGTGGGGCGCGTTGCCGACTGTGGCGCACGGTCGTTGGCCCGGCGTGGAGGTCATCGTCGCGGGCATCGCAGACATCGCAGGCATCGCAGGCGCTGCGGGCATGGCAGGCGGAAAGGCAGCCGACGGCAACGGCGCGGACGGGACGTCGGTATCTCGCCCTGGCGGTCCCCGGCCGAGGCCGGGAACCGCCGTAGCGGCTGGTGGAGGAGGTGCGTCAGGACGTCAGACGCGCCGGGACGTCACGCGCGCGAGGTACGGCTGCGGCGGAAGAGCACCGCACCACCGAGCAGGAGCGCCGCGCCCGTGGCGGCCGTGGCACCGGCGTGACTGCTTCCCGTGTGCGCGAGGGTCGGCAGGTGGGCGTCCTGCGCGCTGTGCTCAACCTGCTGCCCCTTGCCGCCGGCCGGTGCCGCCGCGGACGACGGCCGGCTGTGCTGCGCCGCGGGCTCGGTCCGGGAGTCCACCGCGCCGGCCACCTCGGCCGGAGGCCGCTGCCCGGGCAGTCGGGGGTCGGAGGGCGGCCGGTGACCGCCCGGCCCCGGAGTGCCGGGAGTCTCGTGCACGGGAGGCCGGTGCCCCGGAGGCTGATGGCCGGGGGGCTTGTGGCCCGGGGGCTGGTGCCCAGGAGGCTGGTGGCTATCGGGCGGCTGGTGCCCCGGGGGCTTGTGGCCCGGGGGCTTGTGGCCCGGGGGCTTGTGGCCCGGGGGCTTGTGGCCAGGAGGCTGGTGACTGCCGGGCGGCTGGTGACCAGGCGGCTTGGTCCCCGGAGGCTTGTGACCAGGAGGCTTGTGCCCAGGTGGCTGGTGACTGCCGGGCGGCTTGTGACCCGGAGGCTTGGTCCCCGGAGGCTTGTGACCAGGCGGCTGGTGGCTACCGGGCGGCTTGTGACCCGGAGGCTTGGTCCCCGGGGGCTGGTGCCCCGGAGGCTTGTGGCCGGATGGCGGGTGATGTCCGCCGGGGTTGGCGCAGGTGTTGCCGAAAGCGGGGTTGAGCAGGCCGATGACGTCGACGGTGTTGCCGCAGAGGTTCACCGGCACGTGCACGGGCGCCTGGAGCAGGTTGCCCGCGATCACGCCCGGAGACCCGACGGAGGCCCCTTGCGCCCCGGCGTCGGCGTGGGCGGCACTCGCCCCCACGCCGGTCAGCATCCCGGTCGCCGTCGCGGCGACCAGCACGCTTCGTTTCACGATGTGTTGCACGTGTGGTCCTTCATCTTTCCGAAGGTGACGAACCGGGCGCCCACCGTTGACCGGGCACCCGCATCCCGAAAGGGATACCGCCCAGCACCCGGGACCGGGTAGCGCCGCCCGAAGGGCGAACACCCGGTCACTCCCGCTTCGTTGGTCAACCGCGACGGAGACGGGCAGCGGCGCTGAGCGCGTCGTATCGGACCAAACGAGTGATCCGCCCGAAGGAAACGCACGACTTTTTCGACTCCCGTGCACCGAAACGGTTCTCCGGCCGGCCGCGACTCCCTTACGAACCCTCCTCCGCATGGACACGCGTTCGCCACGACCGACCGCTCCCCTGCACGCCCGTACGGATCACCACACCCAACGACACCGGGACCACCGAGCCCCCAGGTCAGGAGCGCGTGCACGGCGGCGTGTCGGGGGCGCGCGAGGGCCGGTCGCGCGCCGAGGCGTACACCACGGGCACGGCGCGGGTGTGCGAATGTCCGTGTTGTGTAAAGGACGGTCGCCTCTTCAACCACGGGCCGCCGAGCGGGCGCACAGTGATGTCCGCCCGGCAGCAGTCCGGGCGTCGAGTCACACCGGCCCCGCCGTGTGCGGGACCGCCCGCAGGAGGTTCGTCATGTTCCGTTCCGCTCGTACGGCCGCCGTCGCTCTCGGCTCGGCCGCCCTGGTCGCCGTCGCAGCACTGCCCGCCGCCGCCACCGACGCGCACACGCTGCCGGCCAAGCACCGTTCCCCCGTCGTGATCGGCGCCGTGCAGGCCGACAGCCCCGGCCGCGACGACGGCTCCAACCGGTCCTTGAACGCCGAGTGGGTCACCGTCAAGAACACCGGACGCCGCGCGGTCGACCTCGACGGCTGGTCCCTGACCAGCGAGCGCACCCACCAGACCTACCGCTTCCGCCACCTGCGCCTCGGCGCCCACCAGGAAGTACGGGTCCACACCGGCAAGGGCCGCGACACCTGGCGCGACGTCCACCAGAACCGCCGCGACTACGTCTGGCACAACCACCGCGACACCGCCACCCTGCGCGACAACCACCGCCACGTGATCGACATCGAACGCTGGGGCCGCCGCTGACCATCGCGCCCGGGACCGCCGGCCGACGGCCCCGGGCGCCCAGGTGCGCCGCGGCCAAGAGGAGGGCCGCGGCGCACCGTCCTCGTCTGCGGCTGGGGCCTGAGGGGCTCCCGCGACTCATGATGGCAAGCTGGAGCGGCAGGAACAGGGCATCGGCACCCCGACAAACACGTTCCTCCACGTCCTTCACACGCCAAACCAGGGAAAAACCGTTGATACTGCTACAGGGGAGTGGCACCGCACTGTCCGGGCGGCTGCTGTACTCGGAATCGGAGTACAGCTTCCGGTACATCGTCGCCGACCGGGCGGACATGACCGGACGGGTCGGCCCCGACGGAGTGGCCAGCCTGTCGATCGGCACGCTCCAGGTCGAGGTCGGTGCGACGACACGGCAGCTCCTGTTCGTCTGGGGGCTGCACCCCCGGCAGAACTGGATCACATCGCCGCTCGGCACGCCGGACGCCCGGCCGGGACGGCTGACCGTCGGCCCGCGCGAGGGAGAGTTCGTGGCGGGCGAGGCTCGCGACCTGGATCCCGGCACGTCCTGGACGGCCGCGTGGCCCACCCGGTTCGATCCGGGCAGCGGTTGGCTCCGTATGTCCCAGGACGAGTCCGCGGACGACGACCTGACGCAGATCGCCGACGGAATCGTCGTCGGCCGGCTCGCCGGCAGCCTCCACTCCCTCTGGCTCCACCCGGAGTTCACCGCGTAACGGCGTGCGTCGCGTACGGCGCCTGGCCACCGCTAACCCTCTTCGTGCGGCCACCCGCGGCGGTGCCTCAGCACCTCGCGGGCGAGGGCGGGCAGGGGGCGGCCGGTGGTGAAGGCGCTCGCGCGCAGGCGTGCCAGGGCTTCGCTGACCGAGATGCCCAGGAGGCCGGCCAGTGCGCCGGCGGCGCGGTAAGTGGTACCCCAGTGATCGTCGATGAGCCGGGCCGGACGCCAGGGCAAGGGGGCGTCCCTGTCGAAATACGGCAGGCACCGGTCGGCTATGACGGCGGCCGTCTCCCCCAGCACCTGCATGGTGTCGTCGAGCGTGGGGTCGTCCAGACGCAGAGGCCGGTACCGCAGACAGTCGGCCGTGGCGAGGGTGCGTGGGCCGAGCATGAGGGGGAAAGCGCAGACAGCGGCGGCGTGTTCGAGTTCCTCGTGCAGGCGGGGAGCGAAGAAGGGATACGGCATGGGGTGCGCCTGGACATCCGGGTAGAGCACCGGGCGGCCGGTGGCCGCCGCCTCCGGGCCAGGGCCTTCTCCCGTCTCGTACTGCACTTCCTCCAAGCGCAGGGCGGCCGGTCCGGTTGTCGCGAGCAGTTGGCGATCGGCCGGTGTGGTGGCCAGACACAAGGACACGTCGTCCACCGGCAGGCCGTGGCGGATCGCCGCGCACAGCCGTTGCGGGAGGCGGGTGTCGTCGCGTTCACGGGCCGCCGCACGGACCAGGCGGGCCGTCCTGTTGCCGAACGGTGTCACGGTCTCCCTCCGGGAAGCGTCGGTTCCTGTTTCCCCGAGTGCCCGTCTCGTCCAGGAAGCGAACCGGTCACTTCGCGGGAAATTCAGCGCACTGCGCGGCGCGATAACGTGGGACGTGCCGCAGATGTACGGGGGAAAGCGGCATCACCGACATCGTTATGGAGCACTTGTGGGGATCGAGCTGGAACTTCACTCCGGACGGCCTGCGCGCAGCAAGGCGTCCGAAGCCACCCTGTTGCAAGGGTCCTACGGGCACGGTGAAGCTTTGGCGGATGCTCTGGGGCCGTTCGACCGGTCCGGTCCCGGCAAACTGGCTTGGGTGGACCCTTACGGTGACACGCTGTTCAACGAACAGGAAGCGGAAGCCGCGCTGCCGGAAGCCGCCGCTCTTTTCGAGCGGCGTTCGGACGCGTCGCAGAAGGCAGCTCTCCAGGACCTCATGGCATTTCTGAAGAGGTGCGCGGAAACGCCGGGAAGTCATCTGTGGTTCATGGGTGACTAGCCGAAAGCCGGGCGGCACGGCGCCGCCCGGCGGAAGGCCCGGATCGAGCGGGCTACGGAGTGGTGAACAGCCACCACGAGGTCGTGCCGTTCTGCGCGCAGAAGAACGACTGCCACTGACCGGCTTGCTGGCCCTGGTTTCCGGCGACCCAGCAGACTTCGAAGCTCGCATACGGACCGTAGGTCGCCGTGGGACCATGTACCGCTGCCGGAACGGCGGTCGCAGCCCGGGCGGCGGAACCGGAGACCTGCGGGGCTGCCGTCGCGGCCGACGGCAGTGCGAAAGCCGCGGAGGTCAGAACGACCACGGATACACCGCGCAGCATTTTCCTGAGCATGAAGACTCCCCCTCGTCGTCATCCGTGACAGGGGCGACCCTAGGCCCGTCGCGCGCAGCCGCACGATCACCCACACGGGTAACCTGCTTTCGGTGGGCCGTCTTGGGAAGCACAGGAATTCGCCCCGGCGCACCACCGCTTTCCACGCCCCCGCGCACACGCCTGCCGGCACCACGTTCCCCATCGTGCGGCGCTCAAGGAGTAATGGCGTATTCGGTGAATGTTCCGCAGGTGCGGAATCCCAGCCGCCGGTAGACGGGCTCGCCGTCCGCCGACGCTTGCAGGACGGCGGTCCGGTATCCCTCGTCGCGGGCGGCGTGGAGCGTGGCGAGCGTGATGGCGCCTCCGTAGCCGCGTCGGCGATGCGTGGCGAGGGTCGCGATGTTGTAGATCCCTGCCACGTCGGCGTGCAGGAAGACCTCTGCCGAGCAGACCGGTCGGCCCTCCAGGTAGCCGATCAGGTACCGGGCCGGGCTGTCGGCGGCGAGGGCCCACTGGGCGGTTTCGGCGTAGAACTGCCGGACGGTGGCGGCCGGCGGGTCCCACAGCGTGGCGAGCACCCTGGCGTAGTCGGCAAGGTGCTCCCGGGTGGTCACCGGGCGGATGTCGAGGCGGCCGGTGTGCGGCCGCGGTGGGGCCTCGCGGAGGTCCAGCCACATGCCCGCCTCGGTCTCCGAGGCGCTCAGCCCCGCGGACTCCAGGTGCGCGGACAGGTCGGCCGGCGTCGAGGCAGGGCCCACCCACCACGAGAAGGGCCGGCCGGTGGCGGTGAGTTCCCGGACGGTCCGGCGGACGCGTCGCGGTGCGGCATCCGCGGTGAATCGCGCCGCTGCGACGATGTTGAAGGTGTCGTCGGCCAGCCCGCTGTCGGCGATCAGGAGGTCACCCGCCTCGACGACCGCCGCGCCGTCCAGACGCCGGTGCAGATGGCAGGCGTGCTCGGCCAGATTGCGTTCCATTCTGAGCTGCAGATCTGCCGGGCCGGCCGCCGGGGGGTGCGATGGGTTCGGTGGAGACATGGTGCTCCTATGCAACACCTTGGGTCGCGTGCCGGCATCTGAATTGTCCGCCGGCCCTGGTCGAGGTGCGGCCTTCATGCCACCACAGCCTTCGTGGCGCGGCGGGTCCGTCAGGCAGGCGGTGCGTTCCTGGTCGTCCAGGACGTCACCGATCCGCCGCGCGTCGGCGCCGTGGTAGGCGGTGCCGCACGCGGCGCCGGATCTTGTACTGGTCGTCACCGGTCGGGAAGAAGCATTGCCGCGCCGCTCCCCCACCTCGCGGGAACGCCGGGCCGGTGCTGCCCGCGCGTTCGGGTGCCGTCTTGGGGCGCACCGCGCGGCGCCGGGGCCAGGCGAAGATCAGGAGGAGGGAGTGCGGGAGAGTCGAAGAATCCTTTCGCCGAGCCTCGTACGGCGGCGGGCGGTTCCCGTCACCCACGTCAGCGTCACGCGGGCATTGTCGCGTCGGGACCTGTCGGGCCGGTCATCGGGCCGGCAAGAGGGGGTGTGGAAGTCCCGACGGCTCCGGTCCGGGAGTCGTCATCGCCGGCCGTCCCGACGCCGCGATCCCGGCTCCCCGCTCCCGCCGCCCTCGAACCGGCGGGCAGCGGCGCGCAGCCCGGCCTTCACCGCGGGATCCGCGCAGCGGCGTACTGCGGCGAGTCCGCCCCTGCGCCGGAGGGCCAGGGCAATGGCGAAGACCAGTAACGCCAGCACCACGAGGCCGCCGACGATCAGGCCGACCCTGATGAGCATGAGATGGAAGTACGTCTCCACGGAGCACTCTCCCTCGATGTATCACGCCTGTGATACATCCCGTTGTATCACAGGCGTGATAGAAAGGCGGCATGCCCCGACACGTGGACCCGGAGGCGCGCCGTCGCCTCGTCGTCGACGCGCTGTTCCGCGTCGTCGTCCGCGACGGTCTGCAGCGCGCCTCGCTGCGCGCCGTCGCCGACGAGGCCCGGCTCAACATCGGTTCACTGCGGCACTACTTCGACAGCCAGCAGGACCTGATGCGCTTCGCCATGCAGTCGATGCTCGACCGGGTCGAACGCCGCCTGCTCGAACACGTCGAGCGGATCGGAGACCTGGGGCGGCACCCCCGCCCCGAACAGCTCCGGCTCACCGCCGGGTTCCTGGCCGAGCTGCTGCCGCTCGACGAACGCCGCCGTGCCGAGGTCACCGTCTTCCTGGACTTCAACACCGCGGCCCGTACCGACCCGGCCTTCGGCGACCTGTCGCGCCGGACCGCCGAAGGCACCAGCAACCTGGTGCGCCGCGCGCTCACGCGGCTCGTCGCGACAGAGGCCCTGCGGCCCGGCCTCGACATCGGCATCGAGACCGAGCGGCTGACGGCACTTCTGGACGGGCTCGGCCTCAGAGCGGTCCTGCACCCCGCGAGCCTGTCCCCGCGCACCTGTGCCGACGTGCTGGCCGCCCATCTCGGCGAGCTGTCGCTGCCTGCCGCGGGCACCGACTCGGACTCGACGCGGACCGCGTAGCGGCGTACGCCAGGTACACGGTGCACGGCACCTGAGCGCGCCACCCCGCACGGTGACGCTCGGGCCCGGGCGGCGGCCCCGCCCCGTCGTTCACAGAATCCTGAGGAGGTCGTCGAGCGGGGCCGGCACCCGTTCGGGGCCGAGGGCCGCCACGAGGAGACGGCCGTAGCGGATCTTGCGGCCTTTCTTCGTGCCGAGGAAGCGCCGCAACTGCTGGTGCCGGGGCCGGCCGTGCTGTGCGGGCTGGCGCAGGAAGGTCTGCCAGGCGCGCAGGTCGCCCTCGGCCCGTACGATCTCCTCGGCCCGCGCCGTGCCCAGCGTGCGGATCAGCTCGTCCTCCAGGTCCGTCACGCAGACGAAGAATCCGGTGCCCGGCACCCGTGCCCGTTTCAGGCCGCGCTCGTAGAACCGCTGCTCGCCCTCGTCGCACAGTCCGGCCAGGCGCAGGCCGAGGCCGGGCGGACCGAGGAGTCCGGCGTAGCGGCCGACGCACATCGCCCCGCCCATCGGGAGGACGCACACCCCCTCGGCGGCTAGGTCCCGGCCCCGCCGTTCGGCCAGCGCCTCAACGGCCGCGTGGTCGCTAGGCCCTTCCAGCAGTACCGCCGTCCGCACTCCCAGGCGCACGGCCAGATCACTCGCGGGCCCGGCCGGACCACCGCCGGCCCAGCCGCCGACCGCGTCCCGGAACGCGCGCATGTCCGCCATGGAGCGAGTCTGCGCCTCCGCCGACGGCGCGGCACGGGATTTTCGGTGGACCGGCGGTCACCGCTCCTCGCGCGGTCCGCCGGAGCGGGGCGTCAGCCTCGGAGCCGGGGCCAGGACCAACGGCAGGTAGACATCGTCGATGATCTCGATGATGGTCTCGTCCTCCACCGGGGCCCCGAAGAGCAGGAACTCGTTGCGGAGCAGGTCGGTGGCGACGCTGGCCCGCCGTGAGACCGGTACCCACTCCTCGACCTCACCGCGCTCGACGGCCCGCCGCAGGATGGTCCGGACCGCCACCGGACCGACGGTGTGGATGCGTTCACGGATCAGCCGGGCGAACTCGGGGTCGCGGGTCAGGTCCACCAGCAGGCCGCGCATGATGCCGCCGATCGGACTGTCCATCTTGGCGGACACCTGCCGCAGCAGGGCGATCATGTCGGCGCGCAGCGTGCCGGTGTCGGGCAGTTCGAGGCCGGACAGGCCGCGCGCCTGCCAGGCGTCCAGGGCCAGTTCGGCGCGCCCGGTCCACCGGCGGTACAGGACGGCCTTGCTCGTACGGGCGCGGACGGCGACGCGCTCCATGGTCAGCGCGGCGTAGCCCACCTCGGCCAGTTCGTCGAACGCCGCCATCAGGATGGCGTGTTCGAGTTCCTCGCCGCGGCGTCGCGGCCCTTTGCGGTGGTCGGCGGCCGGCGGGGCGGGCCGGTCGTCGGCGTTCGAAGACAGCGTGGCTCCTTGGAGTGTGCACAGCATGCCGAGAGGACGTTGCGTTCTCTAAGGGAGCACTCTAGCCTCCAAGTTAGAGAACTGACCGTTCTTTAAAGAGGCTGTCAGCACCTTCAAGGGGACCGATGACCGAGACCTCCGCAACGCTCCGTACGACCGACGCCCCCGCCTTCCCCAGCAACCGCACCTGCCCGTACCAATTACCCGCTTCCTACGCCCGGCTGCGCGACGAGCAGGACGCGCTGCGGCCGGTGACCCTCTACGACGGCCGACGGGCCTGGGTGGTCACCAAGCACGAGACCGCCCGCAAGCTGCTCGCCGATCCCCGGCTGTCCTCCGACCGCAACCACCCGACCTTCCCGCTCATCTCCCCACGCCTGGAGGCGCTGCGCGACCGCCGGCCCGCCTTCATCGGCATGGACCCGCCCGAGCACGGCAAGCGGCGCCGGATGACGATCAGTGAGTTCACCGTCAAGCGCATCAAGGGCATGCGCCCGGACGTCGAACGCATCGTCCACGGGTTCCTCGACGACATGCTCGCGGCAGGCCCGCCCGCCGACCTGGTCAGCCAGTTCGCGCTGCCGGTGCCCTCGATGGTGATCTGCCAGTTGCTGGGCGTCCCGTACGCCGATCACGACTTCTTCCAGGACGCCAGCAAGCGCCTGGTGCAGTCCACGAGCGTGGAGGACGCGACCGGTGCGCGCGACGACCTGGAGCGGTACCTGGACGAGCTGATCACCGGCCTGGCGGCCGAGCCCGGGTCCGGCCTGCTCAGCGCGCTGGTCCACCGGCAGCTCGCGGAGGGCACGATCGACCGCGGAGAACTGATCTCCAACGCCCTGCTCCTGCTCATCGCCGGCCACGAGACCACCGCGTCGATGACCTCCCTCAGCGTCATCACCCTGCTCGACCACCCCGACCAACTGGCCGCCCTGCGGGCCGATCCGGCGCTCGTCCCCGGCGCCGTCGAAGAACTGCTGCGCTACCTCGCCATCGCCGACGTCGCGGGCAGCCGGGTCGCCACCGCCGACATCGAGATCGGCGGGCAGCTGATCCGGGCCGGCGAGGGCGTGATCGTCACCAACTCCATCGCCAACCGCGACGCGGAGGTCTTCCGCGATCCCGACACCTTCGACATCCACCGCTCGGCCCGGCACCATCTCTCGTTCGGCTACGGCGTCCACCAGTGCCTCGGCCAGAACCTGGCCCGGCTCGAACTGGAGATCATCCTGACCGCGCTGTTCGAGCGCATCCCCACCCTGCGACTGGCCACCCCGGTCGAGCGCCTGGAACTGCGCCCCGGCACCACCATCCAGGGCGTCAACGAACTCCCCGTCACCTGGTGACCGGGACCGAGGAGGTGGAGAAGAGGTGGAACCGATGAAGGTGACCGCCGACCGAGCGGTCTGCGTCGGCGCCGGAATGTGCGCGCTGACCGCGCCCGACGTCTTCGACCAGGACGAGGACGGCATCGTCACCGTACTCGTCCCCGAGCCCGGCGACGACCACCGGGACGCCGCCCTCGAAGCCGGGATGCTGTGTCCGTCCGGCGCGCTGCGGGTGGAGGAACAGAGAGGAACAGCGGCGGAATGACGGCGAAGCCGGAGTCCGTCCGGCTTCGGTGAAGCTCGCCGATCACTTGCCACGGCCGCCGGCGCAGGGCGGGGCCCGAGGGTGGGTGGTCGGCGTTTCCGCATGTGACGGTGCACCGGCCGCGTTACGTACGTAACCGTCGGCCCCCCAGGTTTCACCTACGCAACATCTACCTGCCCCTTTACTCAAGCACGTTGAGTACACAACCGATCCCCCGCACAGTCCGTCAGGATAGGTGGACAGATGCTCATGCCACCCGAAGTGGCACTTGGGATTCGAGAGGTGTGCTGGATGAAGATACGCCGTGCCCTGACGGCCGCCGCGGCGGCCGCCGTACTAGCACCCGTCGCCGTCATGGCCGCGCCCGCCGCGTTCGCGACGGAGCCGGCGCCCGGGGCCGGTGTCCGTACCCCTGCCTCCGCCGACTCCACGGAAGCCGAGACCCCGGACAAGACCGGCACAAGCAACAAGGCCGACAAGGGTGATAGCAAAGACGAGAAGGACAAGGTTGCCGATAAGACCGGCAAGGCCGACGAGGCGGGCAAGGACGGCAAGGCCACGGGTACCGGTCCTGCCGCCGGTGAGGGGAAGGCCCCCAAGGGCGACGAAGGCACGAAGGGCTCCGACGGCACCAAGGGGGGCGAGAGCACCGAAGGCCAGGACCAGACCTGCGCGTTCGCGTCCGACCAGCTTCGGGTGGCGGTCAACAAGGTACCCGCCCAACTGGTCGCGGGCGGCGCCTGGACGCGGTTCACCATGACGCTCGACAACACCACCGGCAAGGCCATGGAGCAGGTGCAGCCGTTCCTGCACGTGTCGTCCTCGCAGGACGTCGACCGGCCGTACTGGGAGCTGGACACCGAGTACCGCGACATCAAGACGGGCACCTGGAAGACTTTCCACGACGCGGAGACGCGGACCCTGTTCGGCTCCTTCGCGATCGGCGCGCACAAGAGCGTCACGCTGGAGCTGCGTACCCGTGTGGTGAAGAACGCCAAGCCCGGCTCCGGCTTCATGCTCGCCGCGGGCGACTACCGCAACCGCGACGGTTCCTGCGGCTCGGCCAAGGAGACCTGGGTCGACTTCAAGATGCTGCCCGCCGGCAGCAAGCCCACGCAGCCCCCGGCCACGAAGCCGGGCCAGTCCGGCAAGCCGGGCGGCGACGCGGCCCAGACCGGCCAGAACGCCACGCACGGCGGTGCCACCGGTGGCTCCGACGGTGGTGCCGGGCCGCAGGGCGGTCAGCTCGCGCAGACCGGCTCCCCCACCGCACTGCCGACCGTCGCGCTCGCCGGCGGTGCCGCGATGGCGGTCGGCGCGGGAGCCGTGTTCGGGTCGCGTCGGCGCCGGGGCGCGGCAGCTCAGGGCGGCACGGACGCCACCGCGTGAGCGGCGGGACCGCGCCCCTCACGATCCGCGAACGAACGAAGAAGTACGAGAAAGAGGTTTCCATGAAGATACGCCGTGCCCTTTCGGCCTCGGTGGCGACGGCCGTCCTGCTCCCGGTGGCGCTGGCCGCGGCGCCCGTCGCGCAAGCGGCTCCCGCCGCGGAGATGCCGGACTGCCACGAGATCGGGGGGCACCACAACCAGGCGTTCGTGGGCCGGTCCTTCGGCGTACCCGAGACGATCACCCTCGGGAACGAGTGGAAGCCCTTCAACGCCACCCTCACCAACACCTCGACGAAGGAGATGAAGTCCTTCAGCCTCAGCGCCCGGGTGAGCAACCACGTCTACAACCCGGGTGAGCGCTACCTGAGCCCCTACGCCGACCTGCAGTACTGGGACCCGGCGCAGAAGGCGTGGAAGACGCTGCGCGAAGGCGATGTCGCCTCGGGCGCCATCCCGGCGCCCAAGACGCTCAAGCCGCGTGAATCCGTCCACGTGCAGTTGCGGTTCAGGGTCCGGGAAGGGCTGCCCCTGGAGCAGGCGTACGACGCGTTCGCCTATCTGACCGGCACCTTCGTCGACCGGTACAACGGCATGGACTGCACGGTGAGTGATTCCGCCGGGGACACCTTCGCCATTGTGGGCAAGTAGGTCACCGGCCCGTAGACGGCCCGGCAGCCCTGTACCCGGCCGGTCCTCCGGCCGGGTACGGGCTTCTCACAGCGGCAGGACGACGCGGACGGTCAGTCCGCCGCCCTCGCGGGGCGTCGCCGTGGTGGTGCCGTCGTGCGCGCGTACCGCCGAGCGCACGATGGACAGGCCGAGGCCGACGCCCTTGTCGCTGCCGGTGCGTTCCGTCCGCAGGCGCCGGAACGGCTCGAAGAGGTTCTCCACCTCGTAGGCCGGGACGGCCGGGCCGGTGTTGGAGACCACCAGCACCGCACAGCCCGGCTGCGGCTCGGTGATCACCTCGATCCATCCGTCCCGGGGGACGTTGTAGCGCACCGCGTTCTGCACGAGGTTGAGCGCGATGCGCTCCAGCAGCACGCCGTTGCCCTGCACGAACGCCTGCCGGCGCACGCCGCGGATCTCCACACCCTTGGCCTGCGCCTCGGTGCGGGCCTGGTCGACGGCCTGCGAGGCCACCTCGGCCAGATCCACCGGCTTCTTGTCCACGATCTTGTTCTCGCTGCGGGCCAGCAGCAGCAGACCCTCGACGAGCTGCTCACTGCGCTCGTTGGTCGCCAGCAGCGTCTTGCCCAGCTGCGCCAGCTCCGGCGAGGCGTCCGGGT
The DNA here is from genome assembly GCF_040646595.1 of Streptomyces sp. NPDC045470. Classification (NCBI taxonomy): domain Bacteria; kingdom Bacillati; phylum Actinomycetota; class Actinomycetes; order Kitasatosporales; family Streptomycetaceae; genus Streptomyces; species Streptomyces sp. NPDC045470. Next base: position 312,738 of record NZ_JBEZAN010000007.1, on the reverse strand, counting down.
CGGCGAGCTGGACCTCCAGCAGCGTCCGGTTGATCGCCAGCGGCGTGCGCAGCTCGTGCGAGGCGTTGGCGACGAAACGGCGCTGCGACTCGAAGGCCCGGTCCAGCCGGTCCAGCATCTCGTCGAAGGTGTCCGCCAGCTCCTTGAGCTCGTCGTCCGGCCCGCCCAGCTCGATCCGGCGGTGCAGGTCCGAGCCCGCCACCCGCTGCGCGGTACGGGTGATCCGGCCCAGCGGCGACAGGACGCGCCCCGCCATCGCGTACCCGAAGGCGAACGCGACGACGGTCAGGCCCAGCAGCGCCAGCAGCGAACGGTTGAGAAAGGTCTGGAGCACCGAGGCACGCTGCTCGCGGAGGCAGTTGCTGATGGCCGCGTTGATGTCGTCGACCGTGGCGACGGACTGGAGGTCCCGGCAGTTCACGTTGCCCAGGCTGATGTCCGTACCGAAGACCTGGAACTCCGGGGTGCCCTCCTTGAGGGTGTTCGCCGCGAACATGTAGATGATCGCGAGCAGCACGACGCCGGCCATCAGGAACATGCCGCCGTACAGCAGCGTGAGCCGTATCCGGATGGTCGGCCGGAGCCATCGCACCGGGTGGAGCGCGGGCTCCGGACCGACGGAAGGTTTCGGCGGCAGGGCCACCGGCGGGTGCGGCTCGGCGGGGACGGTCACGGCGGTCAGCCCCGGCAGCCCCGCAGAACGGACAGGGCAACCGATATGGGGACGGGGACGGGAAACGAGCCCACTGCTGATCCTTCCTCAGGTGGTGCGCAGTACGGCAGTAAACGGCAGTACGGCAGTACGCGGCGGTGAAAACCCTGCCCATCCTGCACGGAAGTGCGGTAAATCGGCAGTAAGCATCGGGCGGCCGAACGGTCCGCGCCACCGCTCGGCCGCCCCCGTCGGCTCCGGCAGCTCCGTCCGCGCCGCCTCCGAGCATCCGCGTGGCCCTACGGGCGGGACAGGCCGGACACCGAGCCGTCAGACGGTGCGTACCACCACGTGGCGGCCGTCGTCGATACGGGCCCAGTCCATGGCGATCAGGAAGCGGCTCTGCCCGGTGAGATCCTCCGCCGCGACGGTGACGGGCGGCTGGCCGCGGTACAGCCGGATCTCACCCGTGTCGGTGGCGAGGTGGTCGAGGGCGTCCCGCAGCCTGCCCGCGCCGAAGCCGGTGGCCTGCTTCAGCCGTTGCAGTGTCGTGATGAACTGCGCCGGGCGGCCGAGCGTGTGGGTGACGTGGTCCAGCAGGGCGCGTTCGGCCGGCTCGACGTCCTGCACCCGCCGGAGGTGCCGGAGGCGTCCGACGAGCGTTTCGGGCAGCCGCAGTACGTCCTCCGGGCGTGGCAAGTGCTCGGGCATCGACCACCGCCCGTCCTCGCACCGGGCGATCCCCAGGCGCTCCATGACCGCCGCCAGGTCCCGCACGGTGGACGGCGCCGGGAGGCCGGCCGCGCGCAGCGCCTCTTCGCACCACGCACGGTGCGTCCGCGCGTCCGCCGTGATCTGCGCGGCTTCCGCCGGGCTCCGTGCCGCCTCCACGGCCTCCGTGTCCAGCCACGCCAGCGGCGACTCCAGTCCCCGGCCGCCGAGACCGCGCGGGGCACGCCGGGGGTCGTCGCCGAAGACCTGTACGGCGACGGCGTCGAGATCTCCCCTCAGCTGCCGGGCCGTCGCTGTGCTGAGCAGCATCACCGTCCACATGGCCTGGTGGAGCGGCATGACGACGGGCCAGCCGCTCTCGAACCAGTCTCTGTGGATGCACAGTGGCTGCCCCTCGTCCGAGTGGAGGGGAGTGTCGATGATCTCAGCAGGCATGTCGTTCTCCTTGTCGGTTGAAAGGACTAACGACGGCGGGCGGCGCACGGTGCTGGTGCCGTCCGGCTCCTGACATCACCCGGACAGGTCCGCACCTGGGGGAATCCGGCACCGTCGTCACGCGTCGACCTGCTGCTGGAGTACGTCACAGGTGTACCGGAACTCGTCCATCAGCCGGGTGGCCTCCACCACGAGCACTCCGTAGGGACAGGCCGGGTCGGTCAGCGGCAGCCCGTCCTGCTCGGCCTGTTCGGTCACCCGACGGCAGCACTCCTGGGCCTGGTCCACCAGCCCGGACAGTTCGCCGGACTGGTCGGACAGCGATTCCTCGGTCAGCTGCCCCAGGACCTGGGTGATCCGGGAGACGGCCTCCAGGAAGTCGGCGTAGCCGCGCAGGAAGCGCCGGTCCCGTTCGCCGCCGTCCTGGCGCCACTGGTCGAGGCTGCGGGTGAGCGAGGCCAACTGGTACATGGTCCGCTCCAGTGCCCTGAGCACCGTGCCGTAGCCTTCGAAGCTCTTACGGCCCCGGTGGCGGCCCAGGCGGTTGCGCGGGTTGTAGTAGAGGCTCTCGCGCGCCGTCCGCAGCCCGTTCTCGGCCTGGGTGATCAGCCCGCCGGTCTGTTCGGCGCGGCTGCGCCAGTGGCTGATGCGCTCCTCCTCCATCTCGCCCTCCCGCATCGCCGGGTACATGTCGCTGACCAGGTCGCAGAGGGCGCGGGCGAGGGTGTGGATGCCGTGTTCGGCGCTGCGGTAGCGCAGGGGCGGGACCAGGGCGATGTTGACGATGACGCCGACGCCGCAGCCGATGAGGACCAGCAGGATGATCTGCCCCAGGTGAGCGATCTTGCCGATCCCGGACGGTGCCGAGACATAGGTGGAGAAGGCGAAGAAGGCCGCCGTCGCCACCTGGGAACCCTGCGAACCGAGGGCGGGCCACCGGCCGATGGTGAGCGCCACCACCGCCACGAGGGCGAAGGTGAGCAGGTCCGGGCCGGCCAGGTACCCGAGGACGGCCTGCACGGCGACCCCGGTCGCCACCGCCCCCACGTACCGCAGCGACTGCAGCAGGGACTGGTACACCGTCACCTGCATGATCAGGACGGCGGAGAACGGCGCGAACGCCGGCGACTCCGCGTCGAGCAGGTTGTAGGAGAACACCCAGGCGACGGTCGCCGCCAGTGTGCTCTTGCCGATCAGCAGCAGCGTGTGGCGTTCGTGTCCCGCCGAGCCCCAGGCCCGGATCCACCACTGCCGCACCCGGGCGATGCGGCCCTGCTCGGCAGGCTGCTCGCGGTGGCCCTGCGAGGTCGCCTGCCGTGCGGACCCGCGCCGTACGGACTCTTGCTTCCGCGCCTGACCGGCCATGCACGCTCCGTTCCTCTTCCGGTCCGCTTCTGTCGGTGGACCGTACGTTTTCACTCGGTACCCCGTCGGCGCGGTCACACCTCCTGCCTCGTCCGTCTCGACAGCGCGGAAACAGGGCGGAACCCTGGCCGAACCCGGACGGAAGCCGGGCGTGAGAGGTGTGGCCGCGTACGCAGCCGTACGGTGGCTCAGGCCGCCTTGCGGTACTGCTCCGCCGGGGCCCGGGTCGCCTCCGTACGTATCCGGGCCAGCGCCCGGTTGAGCAGGCGGGAGACATGCATCTGTGACACACCCAGTTCGGCGGCGATGGCGCTCTGCGTCCTGTCCTCGAAGAACCGCAGGTACAGGATGCGGCGGTCCCGCTCGGGCAACCGGGCCAGCACCGGCTTGACCGTCTCGCGGTCCTCGACGAGCGCGAAGGCGTCTTCGAGCGCGCCGAGGACGTGCAGCAGGGTGTGCGCGTCACCGCCTTCGCCACCGTGGTCGAGGGCGGCGTCCAGGGACAGCGACCGGTAGCTCTCCAGCGCCCGCAGCCCCAGCGCGACATCCTTCTCGGGCAGCCGGGTGTACGCGGCGATCTCTTCGGTGCTGGGCGTACGCCCGTCCAGGGTGGTGCCGAGTTCCTTGATCGCCGGACGGACCTTGTTGCGCAGTTCCTGGATGCGGCGCGGCACGTGCACGTGCCAGGTGTGGTCGCGGAAGTGCCGCTTGAGCTCGCCCGTGATGGTGGGCACCGCGAACTGCTCGAACGCGTCCGCGCGGTCGGGGTCGAACCGGTCGACGGCCTTGACCAGGCCGAGGGCGGCGACCTGCTTGAGGTCGTCGAGGTGCTCGCCGCGCTCCCGCAGCCGGTACGCGAGACGGTGGGCCATCGGCAGCCAGGCGGTGATGATGCGCCGGCGTATCTGCTCCTTGACCGGCCCGTCCTCCAGCGTTGCCAGCAGACGGAACTCGTCACTGGTGTCGACATCCTTGGCACCGCGCTCATGGGGGCGCGCGGTCGCGGGGGTGGCCATCGCCGGCTCTCCTTTACCGCTTCACTCGGGTTCACGTGGGGTGGTCACAGGCAGGCGAGAGGCCGGTCCGGAAAACGACAGACGAGCCCCTCGGCAGAAATAAGGGAAGGGTGCCTACGGTTCCGAAGCACTGCCGCTCGTGTGTCCCGGCCGACCGGCCTTACACCCGGCATTCGGGCGTTGCCGCTGTGGTGTGAGTCACGGAGCGGGCGCCCCGCTGTACGGCCCCGCAGTACGGTCATCCCGTCGCACGGCCGGCCCGGTGCGCGGCCCCGCGCATGAGCACCGTGCGCGCGCCCCGCTCTACCGGAGCGGCAACGCCTCCGCGACGGTGACCTGCGACGGGGCGAGTGCCGTCGCCCCGTCCTCGATGTCCCACAGGGAGTTCTGCAGCAGCCGGCCCAGCGTCCAGCCGGCCGCCCGCTCGCGGTCCAGCCCGAGCGCCTCGGTGAGCAGGTCGAACCGGCGGCGTACCACGCGGTGCGCCCGGCCCGTCGCGGCGATGTCCTCCCACCCGCTGTCCAGGGCGGGCCACAGGTCGAAGCCGGGGTCACCGGCCAGCGGTTCCGGGTCGATGGCCAGCCACGGCTCGCGCTGCCCGGCGAGCACGTTGCCGTAATGCAGGTCCCAGTGCAGCAACCGGTCCCCCGGCTCGGCGGCCAGGTCGGCCACCACCGAGGCCCAGCGCCGCAGGTGCTGCCGGTCGGCGGGGTCGGACAGCGCCTTCACCGCCGCGGGCGTCTGCTCCAGCATGCCGGCGGCGATGTCGCCGAGTCCGCGCAGACCCGCCGGGGCGGGCACGGCGACGAGGCGCCGCAGCAGTCCGGCCAGGATGGTCATCGCGGTGTCGTCGTCCGCGACGGACGCGAGCGTACGGGTCCCGTCCAGCCGCTCCAGCAGCATGACGCCGCCCGTCCGGTCGTGCGCCATCAGCCGTACGGCGCCGTCACCGTTCCAGGTGCGCAGTCCGACCAGCGCGGCGTCGGTCTCCTCCGTGGGCGGCTGGAACCGCAGTACGGCGTGCGTCCCGTCCGTACGCAGGACCGGCAGGACGAGCGAGGCCATCCCGGACCGGGCCGCGCCGTCCCGCCTCAGTTCCCAGCGCTCCAGGAACTGCGCGACCTGGGCGGGCAGGGCGGCGAGCCAGGCTCGTCCGGCGTCGCTCTTGCCGTACGACGTGACCAGCGCGTCCGGGACGTCGACGCGTTCCGAGATGTTCATCAGGGGGTTCCTCATGCCGGGGCCGGGACCGGGCCGGGGCGGCCGGGCCGGAGCTGCCCGGGCCGGGGCCCCGGGGCCGCGCCGCGAACCTATCGGAGTTCCTCACGGCGCGATCTTGCGTGGTGGCTTTCCGGCCACGTCAGGGACGGCGCTCCGTGACCGTCATGGGGATACGGTCGGCCGCCGCCACTGCCGAGGCGATCTCCTTCGGGGTGTGGCCGGGGACGGGGACGAGCTTCCACCGCGGGAGCCAGGTGGCCAGGGCGATGGTCGCCTCGGTGTAGATGAACTGGTCGCCGAGGCACTTGCGGTTGCCGGCTCCGAAGGGGATGAACGTCTCGCGGCCGAGACCGGCTTCCCGCTGCCGTTCGGGCAGCCACCGGTCGGGGTCGAAGCGGTCGGCGTGGGCGTAGACGTTCGGGTCGCGGTGCAGGGCGTAGAGGCTGAAGGCGACCTCGGTGCCGGCGGGCAGCCGCACGCCGTTCAGGACCACCGGCTCGGTGGCCCGGCGCATGAGGAGGGTGACGCCGTGCAGGCGGATCACCTCGTCCAGGACCCGGCGGACGGTCGGCAGGAGGGGTACGTCCTCGATGGTCACCGGGCGGTCGCCGACGACCTCCGCGATCTCCGCCACCATCTGCCGCTCCACCTCGGGGTGCCCGGCCAGTTCGTGGAAGGCCCAGGCGAGCGTGCCCGCCGTGGTCTCGGCGCCGGCGAAGAGGATGGTGCTCAGTTCGTCCCGTACCTCGGTGTCGGACAGCCGGTCGCCCTCCGCGAGCAGCAGCGACAGCAGGTCGTCGTGGCCGGTGTGCTGCTCGGTACGGGCGGTCCTGATCACCTCGTCGATGACCTGGCGCAGCTCCGCCACCGCGGCGTCGAACTCGCGGTTGGGGCGGATCGGCAGCCGGTCCAGGATCTTCGGGGAGGCCGCGCGGAGCAGCAGGTTCTTCAGGGCGATCGGCAGGTTCCTGCGGATCGCCTCCACCGCGGGCCGGCCGATGTCCGAGGAGAACATGGTGGAGGCCAGCGTCTCGATGCTGAAGGAGGCCATTTCGTGGGCCACGTCGAGTTCCTGACCGGCCGTCCACCGGTCGGAGACGGCGCGGGCGTTGCGCCGCATCGTGTCGGAGTAGGCCGCGATGCGGTCCTTGGCGAACATCGGCTGGATGAGCCGCCGGTGTGCGCGGTGCAGTTCGCCGTTGGCGTTGGCGAGGCCGTTGCCCGCGAGGGGCCGCAGCCGGTCGAAGAAACGTCCCTTCTCGAAGGAGCGGGCCTGGCGCACCGTCACCTCGTGCACGACCTCGGCGGACGTCGCGACGTATATGGGCATCGTGCCGAGGTTCAGGCGTACGAGTTCGCCGTGCGCCCGCAGGGACGTCAGGAACCCGAACGGGTCGCGCCACAGGCTCACCGCGTGCCCGAGCAGCGGCACCGCCCCGGGCGCGCGCGGGACCGACTCCGAACCGACCGACTGCTCCGCTACTGCCACGACTCGTCCTTTGCTCGGGCGGAGCGCCGCACCGGGAGGTACGGCGCACGCCGGCGGACCGGAGCGGAAGAGGCACCGTCAGGGGCGGCGCGGGACGGCGGCGTTGTGCCCGCCGCGCATCTGTCGTGCCGCACCGACACCGCTGGCCCTCCGTTCCGGTACGACCGGCCATCCATCATGATCAATTGTCCGGCAGGTCCCGTAAAGGGGGCGTCCCGGGCCGGTTTCCGCCCCGAAGGGACCGTTCACCTTCTCCTTCCGTGCCCTTCCCGGCCCGTTCCGTTTGGCCCGGTGCAGCACCGGCCGCAGGGCGTGCGGACCGCGCACGGGTCGCGTGCGGACCGCGTACGGGCTGCGTGCGGGAGCGCCATGCCCCGGCGATATGCTGCGCGTTGCCCCGCCGTTGCTTCTCGGAGGACCTGTGACCAGCCCCTTTCCCGGCTCCCCCAGCACCCCGTCCCTGCCGTCCCCGCCCGCGCAGTGCCCTGCTCACGCACAGGGAGCCGGCGGACTGCGGCGGCTGTACGGGCCCGAGGCGGAACGCGCACCGCACGATCTGTACGAGCGGCTCCGCCAGGAGCACGGGCCGGTGGCGCCCGTACTGCTGCCCGGCGAGATCAGGGCGTGGCTCGTCCTGGGACACCAGGAGAATCTGGAGGTCCTGCGCAACCCGCTGCTGTTCTCGGCGGACTCCCGCCGCTGGAACGTCCGCCTGGCGCCCGACTCGCCGCTGCTGCCCATCACCGCGTACCAGCCGGTCATCGCCTTCGCCGACGGCGACGAGCACGCGCGGCTGCGCAGCGCGGTCACCGACAGCCTGGCGCGCATCAACCGGCACGGGAACCGCCGCTACGTGGTGCGTTACACGGACCGTCTGCTCCACGCGTTCGCCGCGGCCGGCCAGGCCGACCTGGTGACCGACTTCGCGGAGAAGCTGCCGATCCTGGTGCTGAGCCGGCAGTTCGGCATACCCGAGCAGGACGCGCTGCCGCTGGGCGAGGCCGTACGCGACCTGGTGCGGCCCACCGAGACCGCCGTGAAGAGCAACCAGATCGTCGTCGAGACCATGGAAGAGCTGATCCGGCGCAAGAAGGCCGCGCCCGGCGACGACCTCACCAGTTGGCTGCTGCGCCACGAGGCGGGCCTGTCCGACGACGAGGTGCTCCAGCACCTGCGGCACGCGCTGGTCGCCGCGAACGAGAACACCGCCAACCTGGTGGCGAACACGCTGCGGATGGTGCTCACCGACCGCCGCTTCCGCGGCCATCTGGCGGGCGGTCAGATGACGCTGCCGGACGCGCTGGACCAGGTGATGTGGGACCAGCCGCCGCTCTCGCTGATCCCGAACCGCTGGGCCACCGGCGACACGGTGCTCGGCGGACAGCGGATCAACGGCGGCGACATGGTGCTGCTCGGCCTGTCCGCCGGCAACCGCGACCCCGCCGTACGCCCGGACCTGTCCACGCCCGTGCACGGCAACCGTTCGCATCTGGCGTTCGGCAAGGGCCCGCACGAGTGCCCCGGCATGGACATCGGACGGGCCATCGCCGACACGGCCATCGACACGCTGCTCGCGCGGCTGCCCGACATTCAACTGGCGGTGCCGGAGTCCGAGTTGTCGGTCACCACGTCGATGGTGTCCAGCCGGCTGAACACCCTTCCCGTGCACTTCACCCCGCAGCGGCCCAAGCAGGGGGCGTCCGCGGGCGCCCAGCCGCAGCCCCGCGTCGAGTCCCGGGGCACGGCCGGCACGGCTGCCACGACGGCCACGGCACCGGACCGCGGGTCGTGGCGGAAGCGGATTCTTCCGCGGTAGACGAAGAGCGGCAGGTCAGGAGCCCGGGGCTGGGACCGCGTACCGGTGGAGTCACCGCCGCGGTCACAGCCCCCGGACGTACCGTCAACTGCGCGGCCGCCCGGCGTTCAGCCGGACCGGCAGGGCACGGACGCCCTGGACGGAGATGGACGCGAGCCGCTCCGGGGTGCCGGCGGCATCCAGGTCCGGGTAGCGGGTGAAGAGCGCCTTCAGCGCGATCCTCGCCTCCAGGCGCGCCAGGCGCGCTCCCAGGCAGTAGTGCGCGCCGTGACCGAACGCGAGGTGGTCACGGCGCGTGGGGCGGGCCGGGTCGAAGACGTCGGGGTCCGTGTGCCGGCCCGGGTCGCGGCCCGCCGCGTACAGGCCGGCGAGGACGGGTTCACCCCGGGCCACCCGGACACCGGCTATGTCGACGTCCTCGACGGCGTATCGCATCAGGGCGTGCCGCACCGGCGAGGAGAACCGGAGGGTCTCGTCGACCAGCGCGGTCCAGACGTCGTCGTCCGTGTCGTCGGCCCCGGCGTCCGCGGGCCCGGTGCCCGAATCCGCGGTCCCGGCGCCCGTGCTGCCGTCGTCGGTGCCCACTTCGGTACGGGCGCCACGGCCGCCGCCGTGAGCGTAGGGGCACGCGCCCCCTCCACTCCCCCGTCGGGCCGCTTCGCGGACGTTCGCCAGCGCGTCCGGGTGCTCCAGGAGCGCGTGCACCGCGCTGCTGATGAGGTTGAGCGTGGTCTCGTGTCCGGCGATGAGGATCAGGAAGAGCGTCTCGACCAGTTCCTCCTCGCTGAGCCGGTCGCCGTCGTCGTGTGCCTGGATCAGGGCGCTGGTCAGGTCGTCGCCCGGCGCCGTCCGCTTGGTGGCGATCAGCGCGGTCAGCGACCGGTGGATCTCCGCCTGGGCGACCCGGATGTCCTCCGCGCCGTCCTCCTGCGGGGTGACCAGGCGTTCGAAGGCGCTGCGCAGCCCGGACACCGCGGTGTCCGGTACGCCCAGCACCTCGCAGATGACCCGTACCGGAAGCCGGTAGGCGAAGCGGTCGCGCAGGTCGACCGGTTCCCGCGGGTCCGCCTCCGCGAGGTCGTCGAGCAGTTGCTCGGCGATCTCCGTGATCCGGCCTTCGAGCGCCGCGATCGGCGCCCGGGTGAACGCGCTGCTCGCCAGTTTCCGCAGCCGCCGGTGATCGTCACCGCCGGCGTGCAGCATGCCGGCACCGCGGATGACGGCGATCAGTTCCCAGTGGTCGGGGACCCGGCCGGAGACCAGGTCCGGCCAGTGCGCGGCGTCCTTGGTCAGTTCCGGGTGACCGAGGACCAGCCGGGCGGTGGGGTGGTCCACCGCCGCCCAGGCCGCCACGTCACCCGGAAGTCTCACCGGCACCAGGCCCCCTTCCGCGTGGAGCTGTCTCGCCTCCTTCGCGGGGTCGGCTTGGGGGACCAACGGGAACAACGGACGGTGCGTCAGCGACACGACAACTCCAGGAACAACCATCATTACGGACACATACGACGAGAACCCACATCACGAGCCCCGTCCCACCATCTGCCCCCACCTTCACCTGGTTGAATCCACAGCACCAGGTGCCGTCGCCCACACCGGCCCGCGAACACCCGGACCACCCGGGCCTCCGGCCCCGCCCGCAAGGTGTCAGGTGCGCCAGACCGGACGGCCGAAGACGGAAGCAATTGGCCGGGGTGCGGCTGTCCCGTGCGGCCCACGGGGATTCCGGCGCTCCGGCACGGGCGGGATTCCGCCAGAAAACCTGCTCCTCCGGCGACGCTGCCGACGCAGCGGTCCCCCACCTCCCACCGGCGCCGTTCCCGCACGAGGCCACGCCGCGACGTGCCGTGGAGCGGCGGATGGCCACATCCTCGGCCTGCGCACCGAGCGAACCAGTCGGCGTCATTCGCCCTGCGGAACCCGGCCCCCGCGGGGCTACCTTGACTGACGGCCCGGGGAGCGGCCCCGAGCCGTAGCGAGGGGGAAGACATGGCCAACGCGGACTTCCGGGCCAGGACGTCGATCCGCCGGAACCAGGCCTGGACATCCGGTGACGGCAACACCCTTCTGCGCCTGCAGGAGGACGGCAACTTCGTCGTCTACCGCCAAGGCAAGGCGGCCTGGCAGGCGGACAACGTGTACCCGAACGGCGACACGGCCTCCTTCGAGATGGACGGCGACCTCGTCGTCTACGACTCCGGCGGCCGGCAGATCTGGCACTCCGACACCAGCGGCAACCACGGAGCCCTGTTCTCCGTGCAGGACGACGGCAACGTCGTCATCTACAACGCCGACGGCCGCCCGATCTGGCAGACCAACACCGCGGGCTGACACCGCGTACCGGTACGGCGAACCGGGCCCCTGCCGAGTTCCGCGATCCAGCGGCGGCGGGGGCTTGCGCCGTGTGGCGGCTGCCGTCCGAACACCCCCGGCCACCGGCGGGGAGCCCGACCGCTCGTACCCGGCCAGTACCCGGCCAGTACCCGATCCGTACCTGGCGCCTCAGTCGCCGAGGGCCTCCGCCATGCGGTCGAGGTCGGCAAGGAGGGCGGTCAGACGCTGCTGCGGAATGGCGGCGACCATCCGCCGTTCGACGGCGTAGACGGCGCCGCGGGCCAGTTCGAGGCGGTCGCGGCCCGCGTCGGTCAGATGGGCGGGAAGGGCGCGGCCGTGGTCCGTGGTGCGCGGCCGGGAGACCAGCTCCGCGTCCTGCAGGCCGCGCAGTACGACGTTCATGGACTGCCGCGTGACGAACGTGCCGCGGGCGAGTTCGGCGTTGGACAGACCGGGCCGGTGGTCGAGCAGTTCGAGGCAGGAGTACTGCGGCACCGTCAGGCCGTACTCGCGCAGGGCCTTGTCCATGGCTCCGCGCAGGGCGGCGGCGGAGCGTTTGAGGCGGTACCCCACGTGCTCGGTGATGTCCTGGGCGGGGTGCGGCAGTCGCACGGGACTCCGGCCCTCCGCGGGCCTCCCGCCTTGTGCGGGCCTCCCGCCTTGTGCGGGCTTCCCGCCCTCCGCGGGCTTCGGGTGTGCTGCGGGCTTCCGGTCTTCCATGTCAGGAGTTTGACACAGCTTCCCGCCGTACGTACATTCCGTGATGTCAGAGCCCTGACATCACGGTCCCGGCATGCCGGACACCACGGAATGGGGAAGACCTATGACCGCCACCCTCCTCGGCCCCGACTTCGTCGCTCTGCAGGTACGCGACGTCGAAGCGGCAGCCGCCTTCTGCGAGAAGCACCTCGGTCTGCGCCGGGCCCCCGCGTCGCCCCCCGGCGCGGTGGTGTTCGCCACCGAGCCCGTCGCGTTCGCCGTCCGCGAGCCGCTGCCGGGCGTGGACCTCGACGGGGCCGACCGGCCCGGCCTCGGCGTGGCCCTGTGGTTCCGCACCACGGACGCCCAGGAACTGCACGACCAGCTCACCGCCGCCGGGGTGACCGTCCTCAGCCCGCCGCGGGACACTCCGTTCGGCCGGGCCTTCACCTTCGCCGGCCCCGAGGGGTACGCCATCACGGCGCACGGAAACTGACCGGCGACCCGGGCGACGACCGCGGCGGGGGCATCGAGGATCACCTCGCCGTGGCAGGGTCACTGGTCGGGGGTGTCGCCGCGGTCGAGCTGTGGACGGTGTGCGATGCGGAGGGGCGGGAGGGCCGGGGGCGGCGTGCGGCTTCGCCGGGGCGGTGAAGCGCTGTGGGCGGAGCCGAGCGTCACGGATGGAGCAGCGCTCCGCCGGTGGAGCAGCGCTCTTCGGGGGAGTGCGGCTGTGCGGCGGAGCAGGCGGAGCAGTGGGCCGGGTTCCGGGCGGGTGACCGTCCAGGGCCCGGTCGTGCGGCGGTCTCTGAGGCGGCTGAACAGTGGCGGGATGCGCCGTGGATGATTTCTGCGCCCCCTGATGACGACCCGTGCTCCGGTATGCGCTTCGTGCGCCGGTGCCGCGCGTCCGTGGCCTCGGCGTAACCGTTCCTAGGGGGTTTTGTGATGTTTTTGTAGGCGCACTCTGTGCTTGGGGGAGTCATGGACTTCGGGGGCCGGGGGGAGGGCATCATGTGTGACAGCCGGTACGGCGCCCAGGTCATCCACGGGCCCGACGGCAGATCGTCATGCAACTGCGGAGCAGCCGGATGACAGAGAACCATGGTGTCCCGACGGAGGAAAGTGTGAGCGCCGGCGAACCGCTGTCGGTGTACTTCACCTCCGCCACCTGCCCGGAGTGCCAGAGCGCGAACGACGGCCTCAACGGCCGTTTCGCCTGCGGCGCTTGCGGCACCACCTATGCATTGGAGCCGCCGACACTCTGAACTCCCGGGCAGGACGTCATCTTCGGCCCGGGCAGGACGTCACCCTTCGGCCCGCTCCTGCGTGATGCTCCAGGCGTACTGCAGCCAGTCCGAGATCGTGACGGCGCTCAGTCCGCAGGCGGCCAGCCGGGTGGCACGCGGGGCGACGGCGTAACCGCAGACCAGCGAAGTGCCGACCCAGGCGGCGAGGCAGAAGGGGCAGGCGAGCAGTTCGCCGGTGGCCAGGCGGAGCCCGTGACCTCGGGGCTCGTCCATGACTTCGCTGGCGCTGATGGTTCCCGTACGCCGGGTGAACGGCGCCCGCACCAGGCTGGTGATCTTGTCCTTGGCCAGCAGCCGCGACGCCTTGTACGTCGCGGCCCCCAGGAGCAGCACGTCCCACGGTGGCACACGGGCGGGCAGCGTACGTCCGGACCTCCGGAAGCCCAGCGCGAACAGGGCCGTGGCCGTCACATAGGCCCCGGACAGCACGGCGTAGCCCCGCAGGGGCACCTCCTCCGCTTCCGGGCCGCCGGGCCCGCTTTCTTCGGGGCGCGGGTTGACTGCCATGCTGCCTCCTACGACGACGTCGAGGCTGGACCGGTACCCCCGGAATCGCCCGGTGCACGCCGATGGGGCGAGATACGACCGAACGTGTCACCGGCTTCTTCGGCGCTCCCACGGCTGCACATCCGCCCACCGGGCCCACGGGGGCCGGAACGTGGCGCCCGCGAGAGCGCCTGCGCCCCGGCCCGGCGCGTCCACACGTCAGGCGGTGCCGCTACCGCCCTTCGCCTGGTCCTTGATCTCCTTGAGTATCTGGAGCAGGTCGGCCGTCTCGCCGGCGGCCGGAGCCTTCACCGACGCCGTGGTGCCGTAGTCGGAGTAGGTCGAGGTGACACGCATCGTGCCCTGCGGCGTCTTGATCTGCGAGTCCATCTTCACCGGGTACTGGTCACCGTCGACCCAGACGTCGTAGTCGTACCCCTTGATGCCGGTCTTCTCCATGTTCGCGACCAGCTTCTCGCGCTCGGCGGGCGTGAGGAGCTCCACGGTCTTGCGGCCCTTGACGGCCTCCTGGACCGTCAGCGAACCCCGGTAGTGCCGCACCTTCCGGCCGTCCACCTCGGCGGGGCCGAGGTCCTTGATGTCCCGGGAGTTGAGCAGCATGGCGAGCTGCTGGGACGGGTCCTGCTGCATGTCCTGCAGGCCGGCGGTCATCTGCTGGGCGGCCTTGCCGCCGGCGTCCGCCGCGGCCGCCTTCAGGTCGATCTTGGCCCACTTCTTGTCACCGTAACCGTCGGCCGGCGTGCCCTTACCGGTGCGCAGGTCCGTGTAGATGGCGTCGTCGGCCCAGATCACATGGTTCTTCTCGGCGTCGCCGGCCGCGGCGCCGGGCTTGCTCTCGCTCACCGTCACGTCCATGGCCAGCGGGTGCCAGCCCATGACGCCGGCCACCCGGGTCTCGCCGCCGTTTTTCAGCGACATGGGCACCGACATGGTCATCGAGACCTTGGCGGTCTTCGCCGCCGCCGTCTTCTTGTACGCCGCCGTGAGCGCCTGCACCGACGCACTCTGCCCCGCGCCCTGCTCGGCGCTCTGCCCCGCCTTGGTCTTGTCGCCGCCGTCCTGGCAGCTCGTCAGGCTCGCCGTCACGGCCACGGCCGCCAGCGTCACTCCCGCGCGCCGCGCGATGTGCTTCTGCACGTCCCACCCCTGTTGCTCCACCCGTGACGGTGCTGCGTACACGCCACCCGGGTCATTCCTGTTATCTACGCAACGCAGAGTAATGCATAGGTCTGACATTCCGGTTCGAATTACTCCTCGCCCGCCGGCACCACGCGCAAGTGTGCGACCGCGCCATGGGCACTAATTTTCGCGTACGTCGGCGGAGGCGTAACACGCGCGTCGTCGGAGAACCCGGACATTCGCGCAGCGCGCTTCCCGAACCGCTCCGACGAAAGGTGGCCGGCCATGACCTCGCCCGCCGCGGGTTCCCACTACCACTTGCTCACCCTCACCGGCCATCCGCCGACGGCCGCCGCACGCCTGGTCAGGGCAGTCCGGTCCGGGGCGACGACCCCGACGGTGCTGGTGGACGTGACCGCGACCGGTGACCTGGACGTGGAGGCGCTGGGCGCGCTGGCCCGCCTCTCGATGCTGCTGCGTTCGGTCGGGGGCGGAGTGGTGCTGGTCGGCGCCAGTCCCGTGGCGCGCCAGTTGACCGCCCGTACCGGCACCGCCTGGCTGCTGCCCGCCCACCGCGACGTCGAGGCGGCGGTGGCGTCCCTGCCCGCCTCCGGGCGGCCGTGGACGGTCACCGAACTGGCGCCGGGCTGCAGCAGCGCCTTACCCCAGCCCGCGGAGGGCGGCTGAGCGGCGCGGAAGGAGGGGCCGTCCAGGCCCGGTGGGCGAACGGGCCCGGTGGGCGTACGGGTGGGACCCGGTGGACGTACGG
Organism: Streptomyces sp. NPDC045470; assembly: GCF_040646595.1. NCBI lineage: Bacteria > Bacillati > Actinomycetota > Actinomycetes > Kitasatosporales > Streptomycetaceae > Streptomyces > Streptomyces sp. NPDC045470. Next base: position 297,277 of record NZ_JBEZAN010000007.1, on the reverse strand, counting down.
GTGAGAATCGGCGGATGGACATCCGGCAGCTGGAGTACTTCCTCGCCATCGTCGACCAGGGCGGTTTCCACCGGGCCGCCGCGGCCCTGTACGTCTCCCAGCCGTCGTTGTCGCAGTCGGTCCGGGCGCTCGAACGAGACCTGGGCAGCGACCTCTTCCACCGCGTCGGCCGGCGGGCGGTGCTCACGGAGGCGGGCCGGGCCCTGATCGAACCGGCCCGTGCGACGGTACGGAGCCTGGCCACCGCGCGGGCCAGTGTCGCGGCGGTGCACGAACTGCGTACCGGCCGGGTGGACGTGGCCGCCATGCCCTCCCAGGCAGTGGAGCCGCTGACCACGATGATCCGCGCCTTCAGCGGACGCCACCCGGGGGTGTCCGTGGTCATCAAGGCCGCGTTCACCTCCCGGGACGTGGTCGAGATGGTCCGCACCGGCACCGTCGAACTCGGACTGCTGGCCACCACGGGCCCGCTGCCGGACAAGGAGGTGGTGTCGCTGCCCGCGGGGGAACAGCGCTTCGTGCTCGTGGTCGCCCCCGACGGCCCGTTCGCCGGGCGGCGCGAAGTGGCCTGCGAGGAACTGGCGGGGCAGCGGCTGATCGTCGGGCAGCGGGGCACCGGGATGCGCGCCTACGTGGACGGCCTGCGCGAACGCGGGGTCGCGTACACCGTCGCCGCCGAGACCGAGCACCGGGTCGCCCTGCTCCCCCTGGTCCTGGCGGGGGTGGGATCGGCGGTGGTGACGGAGGCCTGGCGGGCCATGGCCGAACAGGCCGGCGCCCGGGTGCTGGAGATCGCACCGCGGAGCACGCTGAACATCGGGCTGGTCAGCCGCCGTACGGGGATGTCCCCGGCCGCACGGGCCTTCGTGACGGCGGCACTGCCCCAGGCAGGGCGCTGACGACGCACGTGCGGACCCGCCCACGGCGTACCACCGTCCGAGCGCCGGCTCCGGTCCGCCCCCACCACCGCTGGGAGCCCCCACCACCGCTGATAGCCCCCGCTGATCAGGCAGATCGGAACTGCGTCTTGGACCGCCGGCAGGCCCCGTTGCTGCAATCGGACCCATGACGAACCACCGTATTGCCCTGATCCCCGGCGACGGCATCGGCACCGAGGTCCTGCCCCCGGCGCAGCAGGTGCTCGACGCCGTCGGCCGCCGCCACGGCTTCGCGTTCTCCTGCACCTCGTACGACGACTGGTCCTGCGAACGCTACTTGCGAGAGGGCGCGATGATGCCCGCGGACGGCCTGGACCAGTTGCGCGACAAGGACGCCGTCCTGCTCGGCGCGGTCGGCCGCCCGGACGTACCGGACCATGTCTCGCTGTGGGGGCTGCTGATCCCCATCCGCCGCGGCTTCCGCCAGTACGTCAACCTGCGGCCGGTGCGCGTCTTCGAGGGGATCGACAGCCCGGTGCGGGGCGCCGCGGCCGGAGAGGTGGACTTCGTCGTCGTACGCGAGAACGTCGAAGGCGAGTACAGCGAGATCGGCGGACGCCTGAACCGCGGGTTCCCCGAGGAGGCGGCCGTGCAGGAGTCGGTGTTCACCCGCGCCGGGGTGACCCGGGTGCTGGACTACGCCTTCGAGCTGGCGGCGAGCCGCGGGGGCAGGCTGACCTCGGCCACCAAGTCGAACGGCATCGTGCACACCCTGCCCTTCTGGGACGAGCTGGTGGCCGAACGCGGCGCCGCGCACCCCGGGGTGGCCTGGGACCAGGAGCACATCGACGCGCTGGCCGCCAAGTTCGTGCTGGAACCGGCCCGGTTCGACGTGGTGGTGGGCTCCAACCTCTTCGGCGACATCCTCAGTGACCTGGCGGCCGCCGTGGCCGGCTCCATCGGCATCGCGCCGGCCGCCAACCTCAACCCGGAACGCGAGTTCCCCTCGATGTTCGAGCCGGTGCACGGTTCGGCACCCGACATCGCGGGGCGCGGTGTCGCCAACCCCCTGGGGGCGATCTGGTCCGCCGCCCTCATGCTCGACCACCTCGGACACCCCGGTGCGGCCAAGGACGTCACCGACGCCATCGCGGCGGTCCTGGCCAAGACGGACGTCCGCACGCCCGACCTGGGCGGCACCGCCACGACGGCGGAGTTCACCGAAGCGCTCCTCGAACTCCTGTGATCTGTCCACCTCTTCGCGAACCCGTCTCTTCCCGATCCCGTTCTCTCGTCCGCCCGTCCCTTCCCTGACCCGACTCTCCCCTGACCCGACTCTCCCCTGACCGGTCCGCGCCCGGCTGTGTCCGTTCCCCGACGAGGTGATACGCCATGGCACCACCCGAGTCCGCCGTGCCGGCCGGGCCACCGGCCAAACCCTGGTACCGGCAGCTCTACTTCTGGGTGCTGACCGCCATCGTCGCCGGCATCGTGACCGGCTGGCTGTGGCCGTCGGCCGGAGCGGCGCTGGGGCCGGTCGGCACCACGTTCGTGTCCGCGATCAAGATGCTGATCGCGCCGATCGTCTTTCTGACCGTCGTGGCCGGGATCGGCAGCGTCGACAGCCTCGGCCGGGTGGGCCGCGTCGGTCTGAAGTCGCTGGCCTACTTCCAGGCGGGCACCCTGCTCGCCCTCCTCCTGGGGCTGCTCGCCGTCAACGTCTTCCAGCCCGGCGCCGGCGTGCATGCCGACCCCGGCAGTCTGCGGCTGGAGGGCGACGCCGCCCGGTACGCGGAACGCGGGTCGGGCCAGAGCTGGTGGCACTTCCTCACCGACCTGGTGCCGAGCAGCGCGGCCGGCGCCTTCGCCGAGGGCGACGTCCTCCAGGTCATCTTCCTCTCGGTGCTCTTCGGTGTCGCCCTGAAGACCGTGGGCGCGGTCGGGCAGCCGATCGTGGACGGTGTGGCGCGGCTCGGCGCCGTGGTGTTCAAGATCCTGCACTACGTCATGCTGGCCGCCCCCGTCGGCGCGTTCGGCGCGATGGCGTACACCATCGGTACGTACGGCATCTCCACCCTCACCAGCCTCGGCCGGCTCATCGCCCTCTTCTACGGCACGTCGCTGTTCTTCGTCGTCGTGGTTCTGGGCGGTGTCACCGCGCTGCTGAGGATCAGCTTCTTCCGGCTGCTGTCCTACCTGCGCGAGGAGTTCCTGCTGGTCCTGGGCACCTCGTCCTCCGAGAGCGCCCTCCCCCGGCTCATGGCCAAGCTCGAAGGACTCGGCATCCGCCGCGACATCGTCGGCCTGACCGTGCCCACCGGCTACTCCTTCAACCTCGACGGCAGCTCGATCTATCTCTCGCTGGCCGCCGTCTACATCGCCCAGGCCACCGACACACCGCTCGGCCTCGGCCAACAGCTCGGTCTGCTCGCCGTCATGCTGCTGACCTCCAAAGGCTCCGGCGGTGTCACGGGCGCGGGGTTCATCGCCCTGGCCGCCACCCTCTCGACCGTGGGGACCGTACCGGCCGCCGGCCTCATGCTGATCTTCGGAATCGACAAGTTCATGTCCGAGTGCCGCGCCCTGACGAACCTCGCCGGCAACAGCGTCGCCACCCTCGTCGTCGCCCGCTGGGAGCGCGCCCTCGACAGCGCGCGGGTCAACCAGGTCCTGCGCGCCGAACGGGCCGCCCGGCCGCTCACCCGAAGCCCAGATCCGGCTCCGCGCCGATCAGCTCACAGCTGACGTCCCACAGCCGCTCCGCGACGGCGGTGTCCTTCAGGTGGTCCCACACCGGCTCCCCACGGGGCTCCCCGCGCAGTCCGAAAATCCTCGGGCCCCACAGTCGGCCGCCGGTCGCCAGCGGGTCGAGCACGGCCCGTACGACAGGCCAGGCCCCCGCGTCCTTGCCCTGGACGAGGAGACCGGCGGGCAGCCCGCGCAGCCGCTCGCCGGAGGTCCGTACGTGCACCGGCGGACGCGAGGGCGTGAGGGAGTCCAGTGCGCCGCCGGGGTGGGCCACCAGGCTGCGTACGGGGCTGCCGGCCGCGCGCAGACGGCGGTCGAGGGTGAGACCGAAGTACATCTGCGCCAGCTTCGACCGGCCGTAGGTCCGCTTCGGACGGTAGTCGTCCCCGGTGGACTGCAGGTCGGCCAGGTCGAGCCGTTCGGTCTTCGCCGCGAAGCTGCCGACGGTCACGACGCGGGCGGCCGGCGCGGCCGCGAGCAGGGGGGCGAGCCACCGGGTCAGGGCGACGTGGCCGAGGTGGTTGGTACCGAACATCAGCTCATGGCCGTCCTCGGTCGTCCGCCGGGGCGGATCGTCGAGCGCCACCCCGGCGTTGTGGACCACCGCGTCGAGGTGTCCGAGGGCGAGCGAGCCGGCCGCGGCTTCGAGGGACGGCAGGTCGGCCAGGTCCAGCAGGATGTGGCGGACACGGGCGTCGGGGACGCGGGAGCGGATGCAGGCCGCGGCGGCCGCCGCCTTCGTGCTGTTCCGGCTGCCGAGGACGACGGTGGCCCCGGTTCCGGCGAGCTGTTCCGCGACGAAGTAGCCGATGCCCGCGTTGCCGCCGGTGACCAGAAAGGTTCTCCCCTCGGCGGGCGGCAGCCGCCGCACGTCCCACGGCGGGGACGGCGACCGGCGCGGGGGCCGGGGCGGGGCGGAGGACCGGGCGGCGTTCCGGGCGGCGGGCTGGGCTTCGTCGGACATCATGGCTCCTCGATCGCGTGCGGCAGGCGGCCGTGGCCGCGGGTGCCCCGGCCGTCCGCTGCGGCGCCGGGCCGTCCCGTACGCCAAGATCGCGGCGGCTTCCGACAGGTGACCGACACACCGCCGACACCGCTCCCGCACGGGTCCGGCGTCCCGCCGCCGGGCGCGTCCCGGACCGGTCGTCGAGGAATGCAAGGATGGGCCGTATGGACATCCTGCGCAGGAACAACGTCACCGTCACCGGTAACCCGGAGGGGCCGGTGGTGGTGCTGGCGCACGGTTTCGGCTGTGACCAGAACATGTGGCGTCTGACCGTGCCTGCCCTGACCGACGCCTACCGGGTGGTGCTGTTCGACTACGTCGGCTGCGGCCGCTCCGACCTGTCGGCGTTCCAGGAGGACCGTTACGCCTCCCTCGACGGCTACGCCCAGGACGTGGTGGAGGTGGCCGAGGCCCTCGACCTGCGCGACGCCACCTTCGTCGGGCACTCGGTCAGTGCCATGACCGGTGTGCTCGCCGCCCGGCGGGCCCCGGAGCGCGTCGGCTCCCTGGTGATGGTCGCCCCCTCCCCGCGCTACATCGACGACGAGGGCTACCGCGGCGGCTTCACCGCCGAGGACATCGACGAGCTGCTGGCCTCGCTGGACTCCAACTATCTGGGCTGGTCGGCCACCATGGCCCCGGTGATCATGGGCAACCCGGACCGTCCCGAGCTGGGCGAGGAGCTGACCAACAGCTTCTGCGCGACCGACCCCGACATGGCCCGCGTCTTCGCCCGTACCACCTTCCTGTCCGACTCCCGCGACGACCTGAAGACGGTCGAGGTGCCCACGCTCGTCCTGGAATGCACCCAGGACGTGATCGCCCCGCGCGAGGTCGGCGCGTACGTGCACGCCCAGGTCCCCGGCTCGACGCTGGTCACCCTGGACGCCACCGGCCACTGCCCGCACCTGTCCGCGCCCCAGGCCACCAACGAAGCGATCACCGGCTTCCTCGCGGGGCTGCGGTCATGAGCCGCGCCGGACAGGAGGAACCCGACCCGCACCGGGCGGGCGGCGACAGCACCACGAACGCCGCGTTCGCGGCGCTGCTGGAGGACAGCGCCGAGGAGCTCTACGACTCCGCCCCGTGCGGCTACGTCTCGACGCTGATGGACGGCACCATCGCGAAGATCAACGCGACGCTGCTGGACTGGCTCGGCCTGGCCCGCGAGGCGGTGGTCGGGCGGATGCGCTTCACCGACCTGCTCACCGTGGGCGGCAAGCTCTACCACGAGACGCACTTCGCCCCGCTGCTGCGGATGCAGGGCGAGATCAACGGCATCGCGCTGGAGGTCAGGCGCGCCGACGGCCCGCGGATACCGGTCCTGGTCTCCTCGACCGTCAAGTACGGCAGCGAGGGCGAGCCGCTGCTGATCCGTACCACCCTCTTCGACGCGCGGGACCGCCGCGCGTACGAGGAGGAGCTGCTGCGGCGGCAGCGGGAGGCGGAAGAGGCCCGCAAGCGGGCGGAGGCGGACCGCGCGCGGTTGCAGGAGGCGCTGGCCGTTCTCCAGCAGAGCCTGCTGCCCGCCGTACTGCCCGACATACCCGGCCTCGAAGTGGCCACGTACTACCACACCGCCTCCCCCGACCGGCTCGGCGGCGACTTCTACGACCTGTTCGCCCTGGACGGCAAGCGCTGGGCGTTCTTCCTGGGGGACGTGAGCGGCAAGGGGCCCAGGGCCGCCGCCCTGACGTCACTGACCCGCTACACCCTGCGTGCCGCCGCCCTGCACGACCCGGACCCGGTGGCCACCCTGGCCACCTTGAACACGGTGCTGCACGAGCGCTGCAGCGGCGGCGACCCGCGCTACTGCACCGCCATATTCGGCGTGCTGGAACCCGCCCCGGACACCGGCGAGGTGGCCGTACGGCTCGCCTCGGGCGGCCATCCTCCGGCGCTGGTCCTGCGCGCGGACGGCACGTGCGACTTCCTGCCCACCCCGGGCGGGCTGCTCGTCGGCATCCTGCCCGACCCGCGGTTCACCACCGCCGTCACCACCCTCGCGCCGGGCGACAGCCTGCTGCTCTACACCGACGGCATCACCGAGGCCCGCACGGGCCCCGACCGCGCGCTGTACGGGGACGACGCCCTGCGCACGTTCGCCACCGGCCACAGCGGGTCGCCACCGCACACCGTGATCCAGGCGCTGACCGGGCTGCTGGACAGTTTCGGTGACGGTCTGGACGACGACACCGCCCTGCTCGCCCTGGGAGTTCCGGCCGGCGCCCACCCCGGCGCCTCCGCTCCGCCCGCCCCTGCCCCTGCCCCTTCGACCCCACCCCAGAGATGAGCGCACTGAAGATAACCCCCCGGGACGCCGCGACCGGTCCTGTACTGGAAATCGCCGGGGACCTCGACTACGACCATGCCGACGAGCTGCGCTCCGTCGTCTCCGGCCTCACGCTGGAGCCGGGTCAGCGCCTGGTGCTGGACCTGCGGGCGATGGAGTTCTGCGACTCCAGCGGCATCACCGCCCTGCTGGCGGCCCGGCACCACGCGATCGCCGCCGAGGCGGACGTGGCCCTGGCCGCCGTACCCGCCAACACGCTGCGCGTCCTGCGTTACGTCGGCCTCGACCAGATCTTCACCTGCCACCCCGACAGCGAGGTGGCAACCGCCCCTTGAGGGGGGTCGGACCGGTCGAAAGGCGGATGGTTCAGGGAGAACACCGCGGAGTTCGCTCGTCTGGCAGCTCTTCGGCGTCGGCGGAACGACCCAGCGCTCTTTCGCCGATGCACCGCGCGCCCGTCCGGGAGCCTTCGCCGGATACGCGGGTCCGGACGTGGGCGCGTACGACCTCGCGCACCGATTCCTGTTCTTGTACGCCGAATTGGTGCCGTATCGCAGGTGGGTCGAGGCGACCCTGCCGGTACGGACGGCCCGGATGGGCACCACCCACCGGCTGTACGTCGCCGACAACTCCGCGCTCGCCGACTCCCTGGGCGGCCCCGACCCGATCCTGATCACGCAGGCCCTCGCGACCCGCATCGCCGAGCGCGTCTTCGGGCAGGTCCTCGGCGGGGACACCTCGGTCCGTACCGGCTCCCCGTGGGATCGACCGGCGTACACGTCAGCCGCCGCCGCGCCGAACGGGGCCTGTGCACGGGCCCGTGCGGTGACCCCGTCGACGTTCACTCGTTTGAAGGGGACAGGTGCCCTGCAGCCCTCAGCCTTCGGGAGGCGCTCCGCCCCATGGTCACGTCGCAGCGCCGCTCCCCGGACGGCCGTGAACGGATCACGCTCCGCGAAGCCGAGGCGGGCCTCGTCGAGCACTACACCGCGCTGGTCCGTCTCGCCTACCTCACCCTGCCGCCGACGCTCAGCAGACACCGCAGAGTGCTGACAGCTCACGGCCTGGTGCAACGCGCCCTGCCCGGCTTCCGGCTCCGCAAAGCCGCCCCGCGGGTCCCGGCCCAGCGCCCGGGGCCGACGCGGCTCGGGCCCGAACGGCTCGGGCCCGCGTGGGTACGGGAGCGGGTGCTGCGCACGGCGCTGGCGTACGAGCGCCGTCCCCGCAGGTGGCCGAAGAGCCTGCCGCCGCCGCGCGCGCTGCGGCCCATGCTGCCGGTGGTGTGGGGGCTGCGGCTGTTCCCGCGCGCGGGCGGACGAGAGGAGATCGCCCTGGGGCAGGCGCTGTCCGGACTGTCCGCCGACGTCCGGGCGGCCTTCGTGCTCTCCCGGGCGGACGAACTGCCCGACGCCCAGGTCCGGGCGCTGCTCGAAGCCGCCGGCGTCGGCCATCCGGACCGGTCCCTGCGGGTCGCGCGGCAGCTCGACGCCCCGGCCGTCGCCGCCGCCCAGACGCTCCTGCGGTCGGCGGAGTTCAACGCCTGCTCGGTGCAGACCCGGCCCACCGACCTGCTGCGCCGCAGACAGCGGTGCCGCCTCGCCGGGGCCGTGGCCGCGGTGGTGGCGGTCGGTGCCGTGGTCCTGACCGCCACAGGCTCGGCGCCGGACCCTCGGACCGCGCGCCCGGCCCTCGGTCCGGTCACCGCCGCGGACCTGGTACGGGCACCCCGCACGACAGGGGCCGGCGCCTCCCGGGCCGACTTCACCGCCTGGCCGCCCCGCGGCGTACGGACCCGGGACCGGGACCTGCTCGACCGTGCCCTCGCGACCTGGTCCCGGCCGCCGCGCGGCACCCGCCTCAGCCGTACGCCCGACACCTTCACCGGCCCTCCCCCGCACGGTACGCAGTTGTTGTACGCGGGAGAGGTGGCGGGCGACGCCGTGGTACTGCTCCACGACGGCCTGCGTACCGTCCGCTACAGCGAACCCCTCTCCCCCGGCGGCCACGCCAAGCTCCACTTCGCCCGTACGGACAGCAGCGACGCGACGACGGCCGCCGCACTCGTCGTCAGCCGGACGCGCGGCGCGGCGCGCTACCTGACCGCCCCGTGGATCGCGGCTTCGGCGACGCGTGATCTGCTGCGGCCCGACGTGCCCGCACGGCCGGTGCGGGTCTCGGCCGAAGGCATCACCGAACCGCTGCGCGGTCCCGCCGCTTCCGGCCCCTGCGATTCCTGGCCCGCCCTCCAACTGCGTTCCTCGGCCCGGGCCGTCGGGCAGCGCGCCTTCCTCGTCACCGATCTCGGCGACCTCGTACCCGCCCACCTGACCTACACCCCGCTGCCCGGCCGTGGCACCCCGGCCCGGCAGCCCCGCGAGGCCACCGGCGCGGCCGCACTGGCGAGCTGGGCACACACGGCCTGCCACCTGGCCGGGCTGCCCGAGGGCGTACGCGCGGTGAACGTATCGGACTTCGCGGGACAGCCCCTTCCCGGGGGAGCCGGCCGGGCCGTGTGGTCCTGCGTGCGGGCCGACACCTGGCGCGGCCCGGACGAGGTGAGCGTACGGATCTCCTGTCCGCGCCCGGTGGAAGGCGGGCGAGCGCCGTAGGCGTAGGGCGCGCAGGCCGGTTTGTTCCGAGCGCGGCCGGCCTCGTCGGCTTCGTGTAGTACGGACCGGTCAGGCCACCGGTCGAGGTACCGGGGAGAGGATGAGCGGGCACGCGTCGGTGGACAGCGACCGTCCGCTGGGTGATGAACAGCTTGCAGCTTGGGGGCCGCCCGGTTGGCCGTGCACGACCGCGAGCGGCAGGTGTGCTTCCGCGACGACACCGGGCGCTGGAACACCGATCCCGGCTACCCGGACGGGCTGTACCTCAAGGTCGACTGCCGCTCCGTGGCCGGGCGGCGGTGGACCCTGGGCGTCTGGTGCGTGGACGAGCCCGACCGCCGGCCCGACCTGGCACATGTCCGTACGCCGCGAGGAGTTCGACCGGTGGTACGCCCGTCCGCAGGCGGCGGACGGTGACGGCGGAGCGCTCGGCTCCGGATGACGCTCGCGCTCCGCCGTCCGTCCTTGAGTGCTCAGGCGCTGTCAGGGGTGCGGGGGTCGCGCCGCATGGACCACAGCACCGGGCCGCCGCCCGGGAGTTCCATTTCCCCGCGTACGACGAAACCGAAGTGCTCGTAGACGGGGACGTTGGACGGCTTGGACGACTCCAGGTAGACGGGCAGGCCCGCCGCGTCGGCCTGGGCCAGGCCGGAGCGCAGCAGCGCGGCGCCGTGTCCCCGGCCCTGGGCGGCGGGGTCGGCGCCGATCACCGCGAGGTACCAGTGCGGCTCCTGGGGTGCGTGCTCGGCCGCTGCCATGACGGTGTCGCGGAACAGCGGAGCCCGGTCGCCGAGGATGTCCTGGAGTTCCTGGACGGTCTCCGCGTCGGGGACGGCCTTCGCCTGCCCCTCCGGCGGTACCCAGAAGGCGGCTGCCGCGTCGGTGCGCTCGCAGACGCCGTGGTGGGCGTACTGCCGGGTGAACAGCGTGGTGAAGTAACGGCCCAGTCCGGCCTCGCGGGAGGCGTCGTCGGGGAAGAACCAGCGCATCATCGGGTCGTCGTCGAAGGCGCGGGCCAGGGTACTGCTGACCAGTCGGGCGTCGTCGACCGTCGCCCTCTGCGGGGTGTTCGTTATCGGCACACCGGTCATTCTGCACCCGCGGTGATCTTCGGTGGTCGGCGGGTGGTCCGTCCGCCGTACCGGACCGCCGGGCCGCCGTACAGCAGCGCCTGCGGGGCGGACAGCACCGGGCCGCCGAACCGCCCTGCCGCCGCGGCGCCCGCCGAGCGGTGGGCGGCTCCCGGTGCGCGGCCCGCGTCCCGCCTGCCGACGTACGGTCCGCGCTCATCCGGCGTTCAGGGTGGCCCGGATCGTCTTGCCGCCCGCCGGGCCGTCGAGGACGTCGAGGGTGTGCGCGAGGGCGTGCACGATCAGCAGTCCGCGGCCGCTCTCGTCGCCGTCGCCGGCCGGGTGGAGCCGGGGCCGGTCCGGGCAGTCGTCGCTCACCTCGACGGTCAGGGTGCCGTCCTGGACGCACAGGCGCAGCCGACAACTGCTGCGGGTGTGCCGGGTGACGTTGGCGACCAGTTCGGTGACGATCAGGAAGGCGTCCGCCGGATCGGCGGGGCAGGGCGCGGCTTTCCCGTCCCGGGTCAGGAAGGCGGCGGTCAGCCAACGGGCCCAGAAGACGGTTTCGTGGGCGTGGGGTAAGAGGTATTCGACCCGCGTCGTCCGGACGCGGGCGCGACGACGGGTACGCAACGTTCGGCTCACTCCCCCCAAGGGCCGGTCGGCCCCCTTGGGTTACGCCTCGGTGGCCGGATCGCGGCGGCTGGTCTGTACCACCCATGCCCCGTTCGGGTGACAGCCACGCACGGTTCCGCCGTAGTACGGGTCATACGGTGGCGTGACCACCGTCTGCGGACGCCGCCTGCCCGACCGGACGGCGAACGCCGGCGGTCCCGGCCGTGCGCACCGGCCGTCCGTCCGGTCCGCGGGCGCCGCGGCTGTCGGCCGGCACCGGCCTCGCACAGTGACGGGGTGGCCGTTCAGGTGTCCGGGGGCCGCGTGCCTCCGGTGGGACGCTCCCCCGGCGCGTGCTTGTCCGTGCGGAAACGGGGCATCACACCGGTTGAGGCCGACGGGCGGGCCGCGGCGAACGCCCTGCACCGCATCGGACCGCCCACACGCTCGGCCACGACTGCCCGGCCACCTCCCTGCGGGCCGGGACTCGTCCACCGACGGAGGAGACGCCTGTGTCTGGTCTCTCACGCTGCTTCCGTGGCCGCGTCGCTCCCCGCCGCCTCGTCCGTACCGGCGCCCGCTGGTGGCGGTACGAGGGCCGGCCGCGCAGGCGGCCCTCGGACTCGTACCCGAACAGTGACGGCCCCTGCTGGCGCGCGCGGCGGGACGGCGGGACGCTGCTGCTGTCGGTCTGCGGCGACCTGGACCTGGAGCTCGCCCGGCGCCTGGGCCCGGCCCTGTCCCAGGTGTCCTCGCGGTCCGTCCACACGGTGGTGCTGGATCTGAGCCGGGTCACCTTCTTCGACTGCAGCGGACTGCGGTGGCTGTGCGAGGTGCGGTCCCGGGTGGCCGCGCACGGCGGGGAGACCTACCTGCGCCAGCCGCCGCGCTGCGTGTACCGCGTACTGCAACTCGCGCCGCTGTCCCGGCCGTTCGCCTTGCTTCCGGCCGCCCCCGCCGCCCGCCCCGCGGGGGCGGCGGGAAGCAGCCGTTCGGTGGGCAGCGGTTCCCGCCGCCTCGCCGTGCGGCGCCGGCGGGCCGCGTACGGGGCCACGCGGCCGCACCGCAGCTAAGGATGCTGGGTGGGCCCGTTCGCCGGGCGGCATCCGGCCCGCGTCCGGCATCCGGACCCTTCTCCCGGAGGTGGCGCAACTCGCCGCCTCCGGGCCGGACACGCCTGGTACCGGTGCCTGCGTACGGATAGCGTGGTCGGCCCGGCCCCATGGGTGTTGGTGCGAACGCGCTCGGAGGTGCGACATGCCGCACGCTGACGGGTTGCTGGTCAACATGGTCGCCGACTGTGACGCGTGTGCGGTGGTACGCGTCAGCGGAGCTCTCGACCACGCCGGGGAACAGTTCTTCCGTACGACGATGGGCGGCCACGTCGACGCCGGTTACCGCTATGTGGTCCTGGACTGCGCGGCGCTGGTCTACTGCAACTCCCGCGGCCTGAACTGCCTGCTCGGGCTGCACTGGCTGCTCAGCCGTCGCCGCGGCCGTCTCCTGCTCGCCTGTGTGGGGCGCCGGGTGCTGTGGATGCTGGAGCACACCGGCAGCAAGGAGGTGCTGGCCGTCTTCCCCACCGTGACCCGGGCGCTGGCCAGCCTGCCCGTGCACCACCGTCCCGCCTGGCCGCCCCCGCACCCGGTCGGCGCCGGCCCCGGGGCCTGACTCCAGGGCCTGACTCCGGGCCGGGCCGGCGTCATCGGCACACCCGTCACGGGACCACCCGTCACCGGTACACCCGCAGGCGGTTCATCCCCCGGCGGCCTCCGGCGCCCGGCCGCCCCAGGCGTCCTCGACGCTGGCGTAGCGGGGGAACTGTTCGGCGTAGCCGGTCAGCCGGAACAGCAGGTCGACGGCCTCGTGATCGTAGACGACCCGCACCCAGCCGCCGACCGCCTCGCAGCGCGCCTGGGCCTTCATCAGTTCCTGCAGCCCGCTGCTGTCGATGAAGACCACCTGCCGCAGGTCGGCGACGACGAAGGCCGGGAGTGCAGCATCGTTCCCTCTGAGCTGGTCCCGGAACGCCGACGCCGTGGCCAGGTCGATCTCGCCCACCGGGCAGACCACCCGGCAGCCCTCCCTCAGCTCGGGACACCGGGTGTTCATGGCGGCCAACTCCTCGGGGACTGCGCGGCGCGGCCCGCACGACCGGGTCTGCGGCGGACTGCTGGCAGCTTACGGACACCACACGCGCAGACGAAGCCGAATGTTCACTCATCAATGAAAACTTCATGAAAGACTTCTACTGATCGTCCAGCGATCGTTTTCGCCCATCCAACGCCGCAGTTCGATCAGATCACGCAGCCCGATCATCCAATAATCCGCGCACCGGTTCGAGAGGCGGCGTGGAGGGGGCATGGAGTGGCATGGAAGGGGTGGCCGCGGCCCGGAAAGGCGCGCTCAGCCCGAGGAGCGGGCCCGCGGTGGCGACGGGCCCGCTCCTGAGGTCGTGCGGAAGGTACGGGTAATGCGTCAGATCAGCACTTGTTGTCCGGGTGGTCGGAACCGCCGTCGTCGAGGTTCTTGTTGTAGACCCAGCCGTCGACGTTGAGACCGTCGATCCGTACGTGCGTCCACTTGTTGCCGGCGGAGTTCTTCACCCAGCAGTGGTAGAACAGCGTGCGCGCGGTGCCGACCGTGGCGACCACACCGCATTCCTTGTTGGGGCCGGTGCGGACCTTGACGCTGTCGCCCTTCGCGGTGCCCTTGCCGGAGGACTTGTTCGACCAGCCGGGGTGGGTACACGCGTCCGCACCGGTGGGCGCGGCGCTGGCGGACGGCGCGGTGACGGTGAGCGTGGCACCTGACAGGAGCAGCGGTGCGGCGATGGCCGCGGCGAGTCTCGCGCGCTTCTTCAGTGTCATGGTCTTCCCCCTTGCTCGGCGGGCGCCCGTACGGCCGGCCCGGTTGCACTGAGCATGGCGTGCCCGGGAGAGATGTGCGGGACGCGAGGGACATCTGGCCAGAAGTCGCACTGGAGGGGCTAGTTCCTGAGTGCTCCCGGTGTGCCTCCCCCGGTGACCGTTGATCACCTCGCGTCCGCACGGCCATCGTCCTACGGCGCCATCTCGTACGCCCCCGACAGCGCCTCGACGCGCTCCCAGACCCGCGCGGAGCGGGCTTCGTCGACGACGGGGCGGCGGACCGCGGACAGGGCCCAGGTCTGCTGGGCGTCGGTGGCCGAGTCCTTGCCGTGCAGTTCGACGGCGTGCGCGGAGAAGTCGCGGACGAGGACGGCGAACAGCTCGTCCAGGACGTCCGCGTCGAGGTCCGTCAGGCGGGCCTGTTCGAGGACGAGCTGGCCGTGGACGACCAGGGCGAACAACTGGCCGACGGCGAGCAGCAGGTCGAGGTCGCGGCTCTGCTCCTCGTCGGGGGCGGCGGTGGTGACGAACGCGCACAGCGCGTCCGCCTGCTCGCGCAAGCGGGCGACGTTGGGCACCTCGGCGTACGCGTCGTAGGCGGCGCGCCAGTCGTGGAACCGTACGGCTCCCAGGCCGCGGGCCGGGCCCTGGCGGAAGAGGAAGGCGTCGTCGGCCGCGTCGAGGCGGGTCGGTACGGGCGCGTACTCGGCCGGGTTCAGCAGGTGGTTGCCCATGAACTTGAGGATCAGCGCGAGGTTGACGTGGACGGTGCCCTCCAGCTTCGGCAGCCCGCGGATCTCGGTGGCGGCCTGCGCGAAGTAGGTGTCCTTCTCGAAGCCCTTGGCCGCGATGACGTCCCACATCAGGTCGATGACCTTCTCGCCCTCGGTGGTCACCTTCATCTTCGTCATGGGGTTGAAGAGCAGGTAGCGGCGGTCGTCGGGGCCGGCGGAGCGGAAGTAGTCGACGGCCCGGTCGCTGAACAGCTTCATCCCGACCAGGCGGACGTAGGCGTCGGTCAGCTCACGGCGCACGTGCGGGAAGGCGGTGACCGGGCGGCCGTACAGGATGCGGTTGCGGGCGTGGGTGACGGCCTCGTACATCGCGTGCTCGCAGATGCCGATCGAGGCGGTGCAGAGGTTGAACTTGCCGACGTTGACGGTGTTGAGCGCGGCGTCGAAGGCGGCGCGGCCGGTGTGCAGGACGTCG
Organism: Streptomyces sp. NPDC045470; assembly: GCF_040646595.1. NCBI lineage: Bacteria > Bacillati > Actinomycetota > Actinomycetes > Kitasatosporales > Streptomycetaceae > Streptomyces > Streptomyces sp. NPDC045470. Next base: position 281,979 of record NZ_JBEZAN010000007.1, on the reverse strand, counting down.
TCCGGCCCGACCGGGTAGTTCTCCAGGCGGAACTCGCTGACGTACTTCGAGGAGTCGACGACGTTCTTCACCAGGTGGTACGCCGGGTGGCGGCTGTCGGCGGCGAAGAAGACGTAGCCGTCGGGGCCCTCGACGTCGGTGCGGCGGCCGAAGACGGAGACGAGTCCGGCGGCGTTGCCGTTGCCGATGTAGTACTTGGCGCCGCTGGCCAGGAAGCCGCCGTCGCCGTCGGGCTCCAGCAGCATGTCGGTGTGGTAGATGTCGGCGCCGTGCGTCTTCTCCGACAGACCGAAGGCGAACACCTCGCCGTCCGCGAGGAGTTCGGCCGCGCGGGCGCGGGCGGCGGCGTTGTCGCTCTGCCAGACCGGGCCGAGCCCGAGGATGGTGACCTGCCACGCGTACCAGTAGTCGAGCCCGTAGAAGCCGAAGATCTCGTTGAGGGCGGCGATCCGGGCGGTGTCCCAGCGCTTGTCCTGCTGCCCGCCCGCGGCGGCGGCCGGGGTGAGGAAGGTGGCGAACAGTCCTTCCTTGCCCGCGAACGCGAGGAAGTCGGCCAGCCAGGCGCGGGAGCGGTAGTCCTCGATCAGCCGGCGCTTGCCGCGGTCCTCGAACCAGTCGACGGTGGCGCGCAGCAGCCTGCGCGTCTCGGGGTCGAAGTGCGCCGGGTCGTAGGTGCGCGGGTTGAAGAGCAGCGGGTCGGCCATGGGGTCCGCCTTTCGGGGTGAGGGTGGGTGGAGAGAGCCGGGTCACGGGCCCGGGCCGTCGGCGACGGGCAGGCGACCGGCTCGGCGCTGTGGTGCTCCGGTTCAGGGCCCAGGAGGCTCAGTGCCTAGGGCCGCAAGGCATGGAGCGTGTCGAGCACGTCCTCCAGCCAGGTGATCGTCATGCGCTCGTAGGCGATGCCGCCGCGCAGCACGGCGTGCTGGAGCTGCTGCCCGGCGTCGAGGGCGGCGGGTGCGTCGGGGCCGGTGAAGTCGCGCCGTTCCCCCGCCAGGTAGTGCGCGAGCCGGTCGGTGTGCACCTGGTGGTGCCGTTCGACCTCGTGGATCAGCGCGGCCGGGTCGTCGAAGGCCGCGCCGCGGATCTTGACGGCGAGGTCGTGCCGTACGCTCTCCGGCTCGATCGGCTCGTGCAGCCAGGAGGAGAGGGCGGTCCGTCCGAGGGCGGCGACGGAGTACTCCTTCTTGTCCGGTCGCCCCTGCTGCGGCACCTCGCGGACGTCTACCCAGCCGTCGGTCTCCATGCGCTTGAGGACGCGGTAGATCTGCTGGTGGGTGGCGGTCCAGAAGTAGCCGATGGACCGCTCGAACCGGCGGGCCAGCTCATAGCCGGAGCCCGGCTTCTCCAGCAGGGAGACGAGGATCGCGTGTTCGAGCGCCATGCCCCGATCCTGCTATGCAACGAGTTGCATAGACAAGCGGCACCGCGCAGGTGAGACGCGGGTCACCCGGCCGCGCTCCGGCCTCCTCAGCGGTCGGGCTTGGGACGGGTCTCCGGTCCCGGCAGCCGCGGACCGCGCCGTTCCTTGCGGTACGGGCGGAGGGGGTCGCGCGCGGTCGTCGCGCCGGACGCCGGGACGGACCGGCCCCGCGCACCGGACGCGCCCCGGACGTCCGGCGAGGGCACCGGCGGGCAGGACTCGACCAGGATGAACGCCACGTCGTCGGCGAGGGCGCCGTCCGTGTGGCGGAGCAGGGCCTCCTGGACCGCGTCGGCCGCGTCGTCGAGCGCCGCCCGTGAGCAGGCGGACCGCAGACCGGCGAGGTCGACCATGTCGCCCTCGGGGCTGCGGGCCTCGGCCAGGCCGTCGGTGTAGAACAGCAGGCGGTCGCCGGGGCCGAGGACCACGTCCTGGACGACCGGCGCGGGGTGCAGTCCCAGCGGGGTGGTCGGTTCGGCCGGGGCGAGCAGGCGGGGCGGGGCGTCGGCGGGCAGGAGCAGGGGCGGGTGGTGGCCGCAGTTGGCCAGGCCGACCCGGGTACCGGCGGGCCGGCCGGTGGTGCGGAACTCGGCGGCCAGGGCGGTGACGAAGTCCTCCGCGCCGAGCAGGGCGGCCAGGCGCCGGTCGGTGGCGTCCAGCACGGCGGGCAGGTCGGGGCGGGTGTAGGCGCTGTCGCGGAAGAAGCTGATGACGGCGGCGGACAGGCGTACGGCCCGCAGGCCGTTGCCGCGGACGTCGCCGATCAGCAGGCGCAGGCCGGCGGGGGTGTGCGCGAAGGCGTACAGGTCTCCGCCGAGCAGGGCCTGGGGTGAGGCGGAGCGGTAGCGGGCGCACACGGCCACGTCGCCTAGCCGGAAGGTGGTGGGCTGGAGGATGGCGCGCTGGGCGACGGACGAGGTCTCGGTCAGCTCGCCTTCGTGAGCCACCCGCCGGGCGGCGCTCCAGGTGGCGTACGCGCCGCCCAGCGCGAGCACGGTCAGGCGCACCAGCACGCCCTGTCCACCGATGTCGCCCTCCCACACCGCGACACCGGCGGCCAGCAGCACCACGTACAGGGCGACGGAGCCGGTGCGGGGGCCGTCGAGCCGGGTGGCCGCCAGCAGCGTACAGATCATCAGCAGTCCGACCAGACTCTGCGCCGGACCCAGTACGAGATCACCGACGGCTATGGGGACGCCCGGCAGCAGCGCGAACAGCAGCCCGCTGCGGTCGCGGTCCAGGCGCATACACCCTCCTCCTGCTCCTCCTGCCTCGCGGCGCGGAAGGTCACCGTGAGCATGCGCGCCACCGTCCGGTCCATCCGGGCCGGATGTCGGCAACCGAACGGAATCGACGGACGCAGATCACGTAAGGGGCATTGCCGACCGGCCTTGACCTCTCCTGCACCTTGCGGAGGAGATATGCCCGCTGGCCAGTCCGCTTGCACATGCCGTACGGAAGGACGTCCACGGGTCGACACGGCGGCGCGGCCGACGCGGGCGGCAGCTTCTACCGGCGATGTCCAACACGGGCAACCCGCCGGTTGGACAGGCCCGTTGTCCGCCCGCCCGTCCAACTGGCCGCGGTTGACCCGCTGCTCCGGCGAACAGCAGAGTGAGGCAAATCGATTCATCACTGTCCGGAATCACCGGCCGGCAGCCGATGGCGAATACACGGCAAACGCGCGGAATTCGCGGAGCGTGCCGAAAGCACGGAATGCGAAGCGCACGCCATGCGTCGTGTCCCGGCCGTGGAGATTTCGGCTCGTCACGCTCGCTGCGGCCTACCGCGGCCTTTCGGAGAAGGACGCATGAACGGTCCGGTGCCCTGCCGGATCGTGTCCCTCCCGGCGCGAGGCGGAAGACCCGGGCGCGGAAAGGACGGGCCCGAGGAATGGACCCGGCGCCGGCCACCGGCCACCCCTCTTCGGGGCCGGCGCCGTCTCGGCGGTGAGCGGACGCTTTCGCCCCGCTGCCGCCGGTGTTCCACCGCGGCGGTGGTGGAGAAGGGATGTCAGGATGACCCAGCCCCAGGAAATGCCCGTACACCTGCGCCGGGACCGGTTCGACCCGGTCCCCGAACTCCGGCGGCAGACACGGGAGGCGCCGCTGACGGAGGCCGACATCGACTTCGGCCCCCTGGGCCGGGTGAAATGGCTCGCCACCGGAGAGACCGAGATACGGGAGGTGCTGGGCGACCTGACGCGGTTCAGCTCCGCACTGCCCGACGGCGAGGACGGGTCGGGCACCCCGGCCCTGCCGGGGAACCTGCTGACGTGCGACCCGCCCGACCACACCCGGCTGCGGAAGATGGTGGCGCCGGAGTTCACGGCCCGGCGGACCCGCAGGCTGGAGCCGCGCCTCCACGAGATCGTGGCGGAGTGCCTGACCACCATGGAACGGGTCGGGCCGCCGGCCGACTTCATGCGGCACTTCGCCTGGCCCATGGCGGGACTGATCACCTGCGAGCTGCTGGGCATTCCCCGGGACGACCGGGCGGAACTGGCCCGCTACCTGGACATCTCGCAGAACGACGCCGGGTCGCCGGAGCAGCAGACGGCCACCGGGAAAGCGTACTGGGCGTACATGGTCACGCTCGCCAACCGGCAGCGCCGCGACCCCGGAGACGGCCTGTTCGGCTCGGTGGTGCGCGCGCACGGCGCGGACATCAGCGACGAGGAACTGGCCGGCATCGGCGCGACCTTCGTGTCCGACGGCTTCCTCCAGGTCTCCAGCATGCTGGGACTGGGCACCCTGGCGCTGCTCGACCACCCCGACCAGCTCGCGCTGCTCCGGGAGCGGCCGGAGCTGATCGACCGGGCCGTGGAGGAGCTGCTGCGGTACGTCACCGTCATCCACACCGTGGCGCCCCGCACCGCCCGGGAGGACGTGGCCGTCGGGAACCACGTGATCAAGGCCGGTGAGCAGGTGGCCTGTTCCCTGTTCGCCGTCAATCGCGCGCAGGGCGGGGACGAGACCGACCGCTTCGACATCACCCGGGAGGCCGCACCGCACATGGCTTTCGGGTACGGCATCCACCACTGCGTCGCCGCCCCGCTGGTCAAGCGGGAGATGGCCGCCGTCTACCCGGCGCTGCTGCGGAGGTTTCCCGGACTGCGGCTCGCGGTGCCGCCGGAGGAGGTCCGCTTCCGGGGCTCGCAGACACGGCAGTTCAGCTTGGAGGACCTGCCCGTCGCCTGGTGAAGTAACGCCGGTCACTTCCGCGCGCCCGGCGCGCCCGCCACGTCCGGCGGGCGTGCCGGGCGCACTGCGTACGGGGACCGCACTGGCTCCTTGCCGTAACGGCCCGCGCCTTGGAGCGGGCCGTTACTGCCCTCTGCCCGCGGCCGGTTGGACCCGCGGGGAGGGCGGAGTCGTTGAACGCCACCGCGCAGGGCGCTCGCACCGTCGAGGCGTTCCGGTTGCGGGGGCGCCGGGTACGGGAGGCGGACCGCGCCGTGGGCTGCGCGTACCGGGCGGGGCGGCGCACGCTGGCGCTGCGTACGGTGCTGTTCCCGGTCACGGAGTTCGCGCACGCGCTGCCCATGGTGCTGATTCTGCTGGTCGGCGGGGCCGCGTACCTCGACGGGAAGGTCGGTCTCGGCGTGGTGGTGACCGGCAGCCTCTACATGAGGCGGCTCGTCGACCCGCTCGACCGAGCGCCGACCTGGGTGGAGCAGGTGCAACGCAGTAGCGCTTCGCTGGCCCGCGTCAAGGGCGTCGGGCTGGTCGCCGGTGCACCGGCGACGGACGTGCGACAGCCGGCCGACGACCGTATCGGGGTGCGCGGGGTGCGTTACGCCTATCCGTCGGGCGCCCACGACGTCCTGCGCGACGCCAACCTGACGGGGTGTCCGGGCGAGCGGCTGGCGCTGGTGGGCACCTCGGGAGCCGGGAAGTCCACCCTCGGCAAGCTGCTGTCCGGCGTGGACGTGCCGTCGTCGGGGTCGGTCCTGGCGGGCGGGGTGCCGGTGGCGGAGCTGGCCGCGGCGGACGAGCTGGGCAACCGGGTCGTCCTGATCACCCAGGCGCACCACGTGTTCACGGGCACGCTCCGGGACAACCTGACGGCGGCGGCGCCGGACGCCGACGACGACGCGCTGCGCACGGCGCTCGCGCTGGTCGGGGCCGACTGGGCGGGCGCCCTGCCGGACGGGCTGGACACCGTACTGGGCACGGGCGGCGTCCACCTGGACGCGGCGCAGGCCCAGCAGCTCACCTGGCCCGGGTGGAGCTGGCCGACCCGCACACGCTCGTCCTCGACGAGGCCACCTCGCTGCTGGACCCGTCGACGGCACGGCACGCCGCGCGGGCGATGGCGGCGGCCCGCGCGGACCGTACGGTGATCTCCATCGCCCACCGGCTGCAGACCGCCCACGACGCCGGCCGGGTCGCCGTCATGGAGGCGGGCCGCATCGTCGAGCTGGGCTCCCCCGCGGACCTGATCGCCGCGGACGGCCCGTACGCGGCGCTCGGGCGGTCCTGGCACGGTGCGTGATCACCGCCGGCCGGACGCGGTGAGACGTCGCAGGGCGGCTTGGGCGGGCGGGCCCCAGGTGGCCTTGCCGCCGGGACGGCCGTGGACACCGGCGTCTCCGATGAGGAGACCGCCGAGGGCGCGCAGCACCGCCCAGCCCCGGGCGCGGCGCAGGGTCGCGGCGTCCGGGCCCGGCCGGTAGGCGGCGTGGAAGCGGTCGGCGGCGCCGTCCGGCAGCAGGAGCCACGCGGCGGCGAGGTCGAAGGCGGGGTCGCCGGCGAACAGGTCGCCGAAGTCGATCACGCCGGTGACGGTGCCGTCCGTGGTCAGGACGTTGGCCGGATGCAGGTCGCCGTGGAGCCAGAGACGCGGGCCCGGCCATTCGGGCGCGGCGGCGGCGTCCTCCCAGACCGCGCGGACCGCGTCCGGGTCGTGGACCAGGCCCAGTTCGACGACCGAGGCGAGCCCTTGGGTGAAGGACTGGGCGGTGTCGGCCAGCGGGCCCCCGCGGTCCCGGCCGTCGGGCGCCTCGTCGGGTGCGGGGCGGTGCAGGGCCGTCAGGAAGGCGGCCAAGGTGTCGGCGGCTTCCGCGCCACGCGTCGCGGGGGCGCGGTCGGCGGGCTCGCCCGGTACCCAGGTGGTGACGAGCCAGGACCGCGGAAACCGTTGCGAGGGCTCACCGAGGCGCTGCGGTACGGGGATCGGGAGCGGCAGGTGCGGGGCGAGGGCGGGCAGCCAGGCGTGTTCCTTGCGCAGCAGCGCGTCCGCGGTCTCCGTCGCCCAGGGCATCCGGACGGCGAGGTCGTCACCGAGCCGCCACACCTGGTTGTCCCAGCCGAGCGCTCCGAGTGTCACCGGGCGGTCCGCCAGGTCCGGGTGCTGCTCGCGCAGCAGGTTCCGGATCAGTTCCGCCGTGATGTCCGTCTCGGTGACCGTCATGGGCAGCAACGATAACCGGGGGGCGGCCCGGCCCGTACGGAGCCGGGCGGCCGCGCCGGGCCCCCGGCCCTCTCGCCGGCTCTCAGTGCCCGGCGCGGCCGTGCTCGTCGGGCCGGGCCCGGCCGACGTACTCCCGAAGGTGCCGGGCCGTCAGCGTGTCGCTGTCGGCGACCAGTTCGGCGGGTGTGCCGGTGAAGACGACCTGCCCGCCGTCGTGTCCGGCCCCCGGGCCGAGGTCCACGATCCAGTCCGCGTGGGCCATCACCGCCTAGTGGTGCTCGATGACGATCACCGAGTTGCCGTCGTCCACCAGCCGGTCGAGCAGGGCGAGCAACTGGTCGACATCGGCCATGTGCAGGCCGGTGGTGGGCTCGTCCAGGACGTACGTGGTCGCCTTCTCGTTCATGTGGACGGCCAGTTTGAGGCGCTGCCGTTCGCCGCCGGAAAGGGTGTTGAGCGGCTGTCCCAGGCGCAGGTAGCCCAGCCCGACGCCGGCGAGCCGCCCGAGGAGGGCCTGGGTCTGCCCGGAGGGGAAGAAGTCCCGTGCCTGGGCGACGGACATGGCCAGCACCTCGCTGATGTCCTTGCCGCGCAGCTTGTACGTGAGCACCTTCGGCGTGAAGCGTCTGCCCTCGCACTCCTCGCACACCGACGCCACCCCCGCCGTCATCGCGAGGTCGGTGAAGACCAGCCCGATGCCGTTGCAGTGCGGGCAGGCGCCCTCCGAGTTGGCGCTGAACAGTGCCGCCTTGACGCCGTTGGCCTTGGCGAAGGCGGTACGGATCGGGCCGAGCAGGCCGGTGTAGGTGGCCGGGTTGGAGCGGCGTGAGCCGCGGATCGGCGACTGGTCGGCGACGGCGACGCCGTCGCGCCCGGCGACGTACCCGTGGATCAGCGAGCTCTTGCCGGAGCCCGCGACGCCGGTGACGACGGTCAGCACCCCCAGCGGTATCTCCACGCTGACGTCCCGCAGGTTGTGCCGGTCCGCGCCCTGGACCGCCAGGGTGCCGCGCGGCGCGCGCACCGGGTCGCGCAGCCGGGCCCGGTGCTCCAGGTACCGCCCGGTCAGTGTCCCGGAGTCGCGCAGCCCCGGCACGTCACCGGAGTAGCAGATCCGCCCGCCGTCCGTACCGGCGCCGGGGCCGAGGTCCACGACGTGGTCGGCGATCGTGATGACCTCCGGCTTGTGCTCGACGACGAGTACGGTGTTGCCCTTGTCGCGCAGGCGCAGCAGCAGGTCGTTCATCCGCCGGATGTCGTGCGGGTGGAGCCCGACGGTGGGCTCGTCGAAGACGTAGGTGACGTCGCTGAGGCTGGACCCGAGGTGCCGCACCATCTTCACGCGCTGCGCCTCGCCGCCGGAGAGGGTGCCGGCGGGCCGGTCCAGGCTCAGGTAGCCGAGGCCGATCTCCACGAGGGAGTCGAGCAGGTGCCGCAGGGTGGCGAGGAGCGGCGCCACGGAGGGGTCCTCGACCGTGCGCAGGAACGCGGCGAGGTCGCTGATCTGCAGGGCTGAGCAACGGGCGATGGTGACGCCGTCGATGGTGGAGGAGAGCGCGGCGGCGCTCAGCCGGGTGCCCGCGCAGGCGGGGCAGTCGGCGAAGGTGACGGCCCGGTCCACGAAGGCCCGGATGTGGGGCTGCAACGCGTCGCGGTCCTTGGCCAGGAACAGCCGCCGGACCTTGGTGACGAGTCCTTCGTACGTCGTGTTGAGGGCGGCGGCCTTCACCTTGGTCGCGGGCTTGTGGAGGAAGTCCTGCCACTCCCGCTCGGTGTAGTCCTTGAGTTTCCTGTCCGGCGGGAAGAAGCCGGAGCCCGCCATGACCTGCCAGTACCAGGAGCCCACGGCGAAGTTGGGCACCGTGACGGCGCCCTCGTCGAGGGAGAGCTCGCGGTCCACGAGCTGGTCGACGTCGATCGTCGACACCTGGCCGATGCCCTCGCACCGCGGGCACATGCCTTCGGCGCTGTTGAAGCTGAAGGCGCTGGAGGTGCCGATGTGCGGGGTGCCGAGGCGGCTGAAGACGATCCGCAGCATGGTGTACGCGTCGGTGGCGGTGCCCACCGTGGAGCGGGAGTTGGCGCCCATCCGCTCCTGGTCGACGATGATCGCGGCGCTCAGGTTGCGCAGTGCGTCCACGTCCGGGCGCCCCAGGCTCGGCATGAAGGACTGGACGAACGCGGTGTACGTCTCGTTGATCAGCCGCTGCGCCTCGGCGGCGATGGTCCCGAAGACCAGCGAGGACTTGCCCGACCCGGAGACCCCGGTGAAGACGGTGAGCCGCCGCTTGGGCAGGTCCAGGGAGACGTCGGCCAGGTTGTTCTCCCGTGCGCCGCGTACCTCGATGACGTGGTGCAGATCCGCGGCGGCCGGCCGGGGGCGGGTGGGATCGGCGGGCATGTCGAATCTCTTCTCCTCCGGTACGGCGGTACGGCGGCCGGGCGGCGGTGGCACGCGCGGCCGGGCGCGGCGGAGGCGGGCAGCGGACCCGGACCCCCGTCGTGCCGGGGTACTCTCCCACACTTTCCGCGTACGGCGTACGGAGTTTTTTTGTCGGCGGCCCGCCGCCGGACCGCGGACCGATCACTGTGGTCGGTCTACGGTCCGGCCGTAGAGACGTGTCGCGCGGGCGGTGGTGACACTCGGGGGCGATCCGCCGACCCCGAGGACAGACGATGCGACCGAAACTCAAGCCCGATGTGCTGTACGTGCCCACCGCGGACGGGGTGCACCTGTTCGGCGCCGGCGCCAACCTCGAACTGCGGGGCGGCGCCATCTACCAGTGGGTGGACCGGCTGGCGCCGCACCTGAACGGCACCACCACCCTGGACAACCTGCTGCGCGGCCTGCCGGACGACAAGCGGGCCGTGGTCGCGGCCCTGCTGAAGCGCCTGGAGGACGGCGGCTGCCTGACCGACGCGGAAGCGGACGAGCCGCACGGCCTGACCGACCGCGAGCTGGAGACGTACGCGCCGGAGATCGCCTTCGTGGAGTACCACCGCGGTTCGGCGGCCCGGCGCTTCGAGACGTACCGCAACAGCTCGGTGGTGGTGCTGGGAGCCGGACCCGCGTTCACGGCGCTCATCGCTTCGGCGCTGCACTCGGGTGTCCGGCGGCTGCGCGCCGTGTGCACCCCGGAGTTCCCCACCGACGAGGACCGGCTGACCGAACTGACCGGTGGGTCCGAGCGGCGCGACCCGGACCAGGAGCTGATCCGGACGGTACTGTCCGGAGATTCCGACGCGGAACTCGCGGCGGCGCTGGAGGGCGCCGACGCCGTGCTGCACGTGTCCTCGGCGCCGGTGACGGACCGGGCCGTACGGCTGCACCGGCTGTGCGAGCGGGCCGGTCAGCTCCTGGTCCAGGGGGTCGTGCTGGACGACGTGGCGTGGCTGGGGCCGTCCGGCGCCGCCTGGGCGTCGGCCTGGCAGCGCCTCGCGGCGCCGGAGCCGTCGCGGCCCAGCGCCTTCCTCACCGGGCCGACCGCTGCGGTGGTCGCCGGTCACCTGGGCCTGGCCTGCTTCACCGCGCTGACGGGCGCACGGGACGACGGGCCGCCGACACTGACCCGGATCGACCTGGAGACCCTGCGCACCTCGACGCACCCCTTCCTCCCCCACCCGTCGGCGGTGGAAGCGCCGGAGGAGAGCGCCGAGGAGTTCGGGCAGCGCGTCGAACGGCTCCGCTCGGCCGAGGCGCTGCTCCCGGCGGAGTTCTCCGCACGCGCCGCGGCCTGCTTCGACCGGTACACGGGAGTGCTGCGGGCGCTGGAGGAGGGCGACTTCACGCAGCTTCCGCTGAACGTGACCGAGGCGGTACGGCCCGAGGGGACCGGCGAGCGGGTCTTCGGCTGGGGCACCGGCTTCGCCGAGGCCCGGCAGCGGGCGGCGCTGCGCGGGCTGGCCCGGTACGCGGTGACGGCGCCCGACCCCCGGCGCTTCACCGAGGACGGCTCGGTACGGGGCTGGGACCTCGCCGGCAAGGAGGTCACGACGGTGCCGGCCGGGGACGTGTTCACGCCAGGACCCGGCGTGGCCGCCGCGCTCGACTGGACCGGGGCGGTCACCGCGGCGGTGGCACAGCAGTGTGCGCGGCTCGCGGTGGAGGACGTACGGGCGGGCGCGGCCGAGCCGGTCCGGCTGGACGCGGCAGGCGCCTCGCTGGACGAGGCGGGCCGCCGCCACCTGGACATGCTGCGTCCGGCGGGCGGCGAGGTCACGGCCGCCGACATCGGTACCGCGCTCGGTGTGCCGGTCCTGGCCTGGTGGCAGGGTGTCCGGCCGGTCGGGGTGACCTGCGGCCCCGACGCGGTGACCGACGGCCTCGAACTGGTCCTGCTGGACCGGCAGTCCGAGCTGACCGGCGAGTCCGCGTACGCTCCGCAGCCGGTCCCCGGACTCGGCGCGCCGCCGCGCGGGCCGGGCGGCGCGGCCGTACCGGCGGACGCGGACCTGCCCGCGCTGGTGGAGGCGCTGGCCTCGCGGGGGCGGTCCCCGGTCGTGGTACCGCTCGATCACGACCCGGCCGTGCACGAGGTGCTGCCGAACGTCGTACGGGTGGTGCTCGCCGGATGACCGGGGCCGCCACCGACGAGGCCGGAGCGCTGGGGCTGCGGTTCTGGTACGACACCTTCGAGGGCGTACGGGAGCTGTTCGCCGAGGGCCACGGTTCCGAGGGCGGGCCGGACGATCCGCTGCCGAGCAAGACCTACCGCGGGCTGCCCCGCCACGTGCTGGCCGCCCCGCCCCGGCGCATCGGTGACGCGCGCTGGTCGTTCCCCGGCTTCCGGGGCCGGCACCCCGAAGGCCCGCCGCGCAGGCCCTGGGACGGGAGCACGCTGTCCGCGCTGCTGCACCACACCTACGGTCTCGGCCGGATGGAGCTGGGCCCGCAGGCCGCGTGGCCGTACCACCGGCTGGTGGCGTCGGCGCGCTGCTTCTACCCGGTGGAACTGTACGTGTGGCTGGACGGCGACACCGGGGGCGTACCGGCGGGGTGTTACCACTACGACCCGCTCCACCACGCGCTGACCGCGCTGCGGCCCGGCGGCATCCCGGAGGAGCTGCGGGCGGCGGTGGCCTGCAAGGGCCGTGACACGGTCGCGCTGGTGCTGCTCTCCGCGTACTTCCGCAAGACCGCCTTCCGGTACCGCGACTACGCCTACCGGCTGTGCGCGCAGGAGTCCGGCATGGTCGCCGGCAACGCCCTGCTGGTGGCCGGCGCACTCGGCCTGGACGCCCGGGTCCACCACCGGTTCCTGGACGAGCCGGTGAACCGGGCGCTGGGCCTGGACGGCACGGAGGAGACCGCGTTCGCCGTGCTGGAGATCGGGGCGCGGGGCGGCGGGGCCGCGGCTCCGGCGCAGGACCTGGCGCCCCTCGTGACGGAGCATGTCCGTACCAGCCAGGAGGACGCGGCGCGCTGGTCCCGGCTGACCGCACTGGACGCCGGAAGCCGGCTGACCGGTGCGGCGCGCTTCGAACCGGTCGCCCCGGCCCCTTTCCACCAGCCCGCCGACGGCCCTGCGGAGCCCTTCGCCGACGACGGCCGGCCGCCGGGGAGCGTCGAGTTGGGCGACGCGCTGCGGCGCAGGGACTCGGGCGGGCGGATGTTCCAGCCGGACCGGGCCGCGTTGCCGGAACAGCAGCTCGCGGACCTCCTGCGGTACGCGCTGGACCCGGTGCCCTCCGACCACGGCGGCACGCCGCTGCGGCCGTTGCTGGACTGCCACGTACTGGCCCTCAACACCACGGGCCGGGCCGCAGGACTGTACCGGCTGGACCCGTCCACCGCACTCGTCCCCGTACCCGGACGCGACGGGCGGCCTACGGTGGCCATGCTGTGCGACCGCACCCCCTCGGTGAACACCGCGCGCGCCAACGCGGTCGTCTTCCTCACCGTGGACCGCTACGAGGGCGCCCGCCGGTTCGGGGACCGCGGCTACCGCGTCCTGCACCACGAGGGCGGCATCGTGGCCCAGCGGCTGAGCGTGCTGGCCGCCGCCGAGGGCCTCTCGGCCCGGATCACCAACGGGTACGACGACCGGGTCGTGCGGGAGCTGCTGGGCGGCGGGGACGCGCACGTACCGATCTTCGCGATCGTGCTGGGCCGGCGGCAGGCCACCTCCCAGTACGAACCCCCGCTGGCCTGGTGACCACAGGCACCGTAGGCCGCGGGCGCCCGGCAGACCCTACGGGTCCTCCGTAGAGACCCGGGACCCCCGTGGATCACAGAATCGGCTCGGACAGCGGGCGACCGCCGCCCGCAGTCGTCACCCACAGAGGAAGGAGGGACACGTCATGGACGCGAACCTGGTGCTGGACCTCGATGACCTGAGCGTGGACCAGCTCGACATTCTCCCGACCGCGCCCGGCTCCACCCTGGAGTCGATCAACGTCGGCCACGCCATGGTCGAGATCGGCGCTTCGAACTGCACCTCGAAGGGCTCGCCCGCGAGCTGCTGTTCTTGCTGCTGCTGCTGATCAGGCTGCACGACAGGGCCGTGTCCGGCGCGTTCCGCGCGTCGGGCACGGCCCGGTGCCACTGACGGGACTGGGAAGACGGGACGTGCGAAGGATGCAGGAGGCGATCGTGCCGGAGCGGCCGACCGGACTCGCAGTACGGGGCGAGGGGCTGCTCGCCCAGGCGGTCCGCGCAGCGGTCTCCCGCCGGCACCCGCCGGCCGCCGAGGACAGCGACCGGTGCGCCGGGCTGCTCACCGTGGACGACGGCTGGCAGGACGCCGACCGGACGCGCCGCCCGGACCTGCCGTGGCTGCCCGTCCGGGTGGAGCTGGGCAACGTGGTCATCGGGCCGCTCGAACTGCCGGGGCGTCCTGGATGCGCCCAGTGCGCCCGTACCCGCAGGCAGCGGGCCCTGGGGCAGGACAGCCCGCGCGCCGAACTGCTGCGCCGGCACGGCGATCAGCTCGCCGGACGGCCGTCCCCGCTGCTGTCCGCCTGGGCACGCGACACCGTCGCCGCCTTCGTGGAGGCGGAAGCCACCGCCGTGCTCGACGACCCGGAGCGCGCCGGCACCCGCAACGCGATCACCCTCATCGGTCTGGCCGGTCTCACCGCCGACTCCCACCCCTTCCTGCCCGACCCCTGCTGCCCCCGCTGCGGCAGCCTCCCCGACGACGGGCCGCCGGTCCTGATGGACACACCGCGGCCCAAACTCGACCGGGACACCTACCGCGTACGCAGCCTCGACACCGGCTGGGACGATCTGCTGCGGACCTACGTGGACGGGCACACCGGCATCGTCCAGCAGCTCGACGTACGGACCGACTACGCCTACCCCATGGTCTCCGCACCGCTGCGGCTGCCCGACGGCATCCAGGAAGCGGGTTTCGGCCGCGGCCTGGACTACACCGGCTGCGAACGCACCGCGCTGGCCGAGGCGTTGGAGCGGCTGGGCGGCGCCCGGCCCGGTGGCCGGCGCACGACGGTGCGCGCGGGTTACGAGCAGGTCGCCGACCGCGCTGTCTGCCCCACCGACCTGGGCCTGTACCCGCCGGACCGCTACGCGGACCCGGAGTTCCCCTATCCGGCGTTCACCCCCGACCTGGAGATCAACTGGGTGTGGGGGCACTCCTTCGGCCGCGGCGGCCCCGTGCTGGTGCCCGAGGACTACGCCTACTACCGCACCCGGCACGGGAACGACACGGCCCGCCCGCTGGCGTACGAGGTCTCCAACGGCTGCGCCCTCGGCGGCTGCCTGGAGGAGGCCGCGCTGCACGGCATCCTGGAGCTGGCCGAGCGGGACGCCTTCCTGCTCACCTGGTACGCCCGGCTGCCGGTGCCGCGGGTGGACCTGGACACCGTGGCCGACCCGGCGGTCCGGCTGCTGGTGGAACGCATCCGGCAGGACACCGGACACCGCGTCGCCGCGTTCGCCACCACGCCCGAGCACGGCATCGCCACGTCCTGGGTGATGGCCGTACACCCCGGTGACGGGTCGGAGCCCGCCGCGATCTGTGCCGCCGGCGCCCATGTCGAACCCGAGAAGGCGCTGCTCAACGGTCTGCTGGAGCTGACCGCGAACCTGGGCTGGAACCGCGCCGCCTACCGCGAGGAGCTGCGCCGGATCGAGGGCATGGTCGCCGATCCGCACGAGGTGCGGGAGATGCGCGACCACGCGCTGCTGTACTGCCATCCGGACGCCTACGACCGGTTCGCCTTCCTGCCCGGCGAGGAGACGGCGCGGCCGGTGGCCGAGGCGTTCGCCCGCGCCACCTGCCGGCCGCGCCACGCGGACCTCCGCGACGACCTCGCCGAGGTGGTCGAGCGTTTCACCGCCCGCGGCCTGGACGTGATCGTGGTCGACCAGACCACCGACGAGCACCGCGCCGCCGGCTTCGCCTGCGCGAAGGTGATCATTCCCGGTCTGCTGCCGATGACCTTCGGGCACCGGATGCGCCGTACCCACGGACTGCCCCGACTGTACGACCTGCCGGCCCGGCTCGGGTACCGGGACGGGCCGCTGGAGCCGGCCGACGTCAACCCGCATCCGCACCCGTTCCCGTGACGCCCCGGCCGTCC
Source organism: Streptomyces sp. NPDC045470 (assembly GCF_040646595.1). NCBI lineage: Bacteria > Bacillati > Actinomycetota > Actinomycetes > Kitasatosporales > Streptomycetaceae > Streptomyces > Streptomyces sp. NPDC045470. The sequence continues at coordinate 266,600 of NZ_JBEZAN010000007.1, read as the reverse complement.
CCTTCCCCGAACTCCCCGTACGGCCGGGGCCCCTTCTCCGCACGACCAGAACCGACCCGCACGCGAAGGCAGGGACAACGATGAGTGGCTTCCACGTCGCGGACACGTTCGGCGTACGCATCGGTGGTCTGCCGGTGTCGGTGCTGGACGGTCTGCGGTCGGACGAGGTGTGGCGGCGGACCGGCGCGCTGCTCGACGGCGCGCGGGAACTGGCCGAGCGGGGCGCGGAACTCTCCGACGCGCTCTACGCGTTGATCGGACAGGACACCGGCGTCAAACCGGCGCTGGTCGCGCTGCGCCGGGCGGTGCACAACCAGCGGACGCCGGGCGAGCGCTGCTGGAACGACGAGGTGCGCGCCGCCCTGCCCGCCGCGGTGGTGGCGGACGTCGAGCGGTGGGCGGAACTGCTGGCGGCCCACCGGGCCGACACCGCCGCGCTGGACGACCTGCTCCCGCAGGACGCGGCCGACCGCCACGCCGTCCTGCGCGAGGCGGCCGCGCAGCCGGTGTTCCGGCACGGCCTGATCCAGGGCAGCCCGGTCCTCCACGAACAACTGCGCAAGTGGCTGGCGCGTCCCGAAGGCGCCGTGCCGGACCGCAAGCTGGCGCTCCGGCTGGCCAAGTACCTCGCCCGGGTGGCGGCCAAGACCAGCCCGTTCAGCACCTTCACCGTCAGCGGCCTCGGCCGGTGGGACGGGCCGCGCCCGGACGCGGGCGGACCGGCGGTGCGCGACACCGTCGAGATCAACCTGTGGCTCGTCCAGCAGCTCGTACGGCGGCTGCGCGAACACCCGGCCCTGGCGCCCGCCGTCCGGCTGCGGGTCAACCCGAGCGCCCACCCGGCCGACGGCCACTGGGAGTTCCTGGGCCCCGGCGAGGAGGAGCCGCTGCGCACCCTGCCGGTGTCCGCGCCGGTCCAGGCGTGCCTGGATTTCCTCTCCGACGGCGCCCGCCCGCGGCACGAGGTGGCCGCCCACCTGACCGCACGGAGCGGCGCCTCCCCGGAGCAGGCCGAGCGTTATCTCGCGCGGCTCGCCGAAGTCGGTGTGCTGGAGGTCGTGCCCCCGTTCTCCGAGCAGGCGGCGGACCCGCTGGCCGAGCTGCGGGCGTGGGTGGACACCGGCGGCCCGGAGCTGGCCGAGGTGTCGGCGCGGCTCAAGGAGGTGGCCGCGCTGCTGGACGGGTACCCGGAGCTGACCGACCCGGACGCCCGCCAACGGCGCAACCAGGAGATCCACCGGGCGCTGGGCCGGGTCGCCGAACTCGTCGGCCCGGAGCACGTCATCGTGCCGCCCAAGAACTACATCATCGAGAACGCCCTGCTCGTCGGGCCGCCTCCGGCCCAGGACCGGCAGGCGTGGGAACCGGTGCTGCGCGACCTGGACACCGTCCGCCGCTGCTACGCGGCGCTCGACCCGGCGCTGCCCGGACGGGTGGCGCTGGCCCGGCTGTTCTCCACGCGCTTCGGGGCCGGCGCGGGCGTGCCGTTCCTGGCGTTCCACCGTGCCGTCCAGGAAGAGATGCGCACGGACCCGCAGTTGCCCGGCCTGCTGTCCGTCTCGCAGCACGGCTACGCGCCGCTCGCCGACAGCCCGCTGCCCCGGATCAAGGAGCTGCTGCGGATACGCGCCGGGCTCACCGACGCGGCCCTGAACGCGCGGCCGGACGCCGACGGAGTGGTGCACGTCGACCCCGCGCGGCTGGCCGCGCTGGCCGACCGCTGGCCCGCGTGGATGCGGCCGCCCGGTTCGGTCGCGTTCTACGGTCAGCTGACCGGCGGGCCCGAGGACCCGGCCGGGTTCGTGGTGAACGCCGTCAACGCGGGCCACGGGCGGGGCCGCGACCGGATCCGGCGGCTGCTCGGCCAGGCCGGTGTCACCGTGGCGGGCGAACCGTCCGGCCCGCCCGGCGACGTCATCCTGGCGGACACCTGCCGCCACTACGGCAGCAACGTGGGCCTGCGCGACCTGACCATGACCGACGAGATCGACTACCCCGGCGCGGCGAGCCCGCGCCCGGCGGAGCGGCGCATCCCGCTGCGCGACCTGGAGGTGCGCCACGACCCGGTGCTGGACCTCCTCGTGCTGTGGTCGCGCACCCGCGACCGCGAGGTGCGGCCGGTGCACCCCAGCCTGATCGCGGAGTTCTGGCTGCCGCCGGCGATGCGGCTGCTGATCCAGGCGTTCGGCGACACACCGACGCTGCTGATCCCCGGGCGGCGGATGTTCGGCGACATCTCCCCCGCCACGCAGCAGGGTCTGCTGCACGAGCCCAGGATCACGATCGGCACGGTCACGGTCAGCCGCCGCCAGTGGGTGTTCCGCACCGACGAGGCACCGGTACGCGCCAAGGGCGAGGCGGACCGCCCGTACCTGCTGCGGCTGGCCGCCTGGCTGCGCGAACACGGCATCCCCGAGCGCTGCTTCGTGCGCGCGCTGGACCCGTCCATGCTGACCGACGGCAACGTCTGGCAGCTCAAGTCACGCAAACCGCTGTACATCGACTTCGCGAACCTGCTCCTGACCGGACTGTTCGAGCGGATGCTCGCCGAGCGGGGCAACCTGCTGTTCCTTCAGGAAGCCCTGCCCGACCCGTCCGCCGCGCCGCATTACGGCGACGCCGGTGTCCGCGTCACCGAACACCTCGTGGAGGTCGGTCACCATGGCCGTAGCTGACCGTCCCCTGGACCCCGGCACCGCCGACGCGTCCGACTGGGTGTGCGCCCACGTCTTCCAGGACACCGGCCACGACGCCCTGCTCACCGGCTGTCTGCGGCCGCTGGTCAAGGAGCTGTCCGCCGACGGGCTGCTGCACCGGTACTTCTTCCTGCGGTACTGGGAAGGCGGCCCGCACGTACGGCTGCGGTTCCTGCCCACCGGTACGGCGGCCTCGCACGAGGTACGACAGCGGTCCGCCACGGCGATCGGCGCGTACCTGCGGGACCACCCGGCGCCCGGCACGGTGGACCGCACTCGGTACGCCGGGCTGGCCGGCGAACTGGCCGCCCTGGAGGACCTCCCGGACCACGACCGGGAACTGCGGCCCAACAACACGGTCGAGTTCCTGCCGTACCAGCGCGAGCACGCGGTGTACGGGCACGGCCCGGCCATGGCCGCGACCGAGGAACACTTCCAGGAGTCCAGCGAACTGGCCCTGGCGCTGATCGCCGCCGGTACGACCGATCAGCAGCGGGCGCTGATCGCCCTGGACCTGATGCTGGCCGTACTGGCCCTGTGCGACGAACTGCGCGCCCAGTGGGTGGACAGCGGGCAGCCGTTGATCCCCTTCGCCGAGGGCACCGAACCCGCCGCCACCGAAGAGCACTACCTGGCCCGGCGGGAACACCTGCGGGAGCGCGCGCTCCGCGTGTGGCGGCTCGCCCCGGACCCCGCCGGGGCGACCCCGCAGGCGCACTGGCTGCGGTCGCTGCGCAAGCTGCGGGACCGGCTCAGCGGCTGGGAGGACTCCGGCGCGTTCACCTCCGAGTGGGCCCGCTCGCCGCTGAACCAGGGCCCGGACCTGGCCGCGCTGCCGCACCCGGCCACCACGCTGATCCTGCTGCGCTGCGCGCACCTGGCGAACAACCGGCTCGGGCTGACCCTGAGCGAGGAGAACCACCTGCGCTTCCTGGCAGGCCGGATCGTCACCGACCTGCCGTCGCTGCCGGTGCGCTGACCCCCCGGGCCCGCCGCAAGCCGACGGTCCGCCGCCCCTCCGGACCCTCCGGTCGCCATCGGCCCGCCGCACCCTCCCGGCCCGCCGGTCGCCATCGGCCCGCCGCTCCCGTGCGGCGGGCCCGCCCGTCACCTCGACGGGCTGGGCCGCAGCTCCGCGGACCGGGGGACGACGTGCCACCTGGACGGACGGACCGGGGCGTCGGCGCACGGCTGCCCGGGCGGCAGGGCCCGGGAACAGGAGCACGGTTCGGGTCCGGCGTGACGGGTGCGGCCGTCGGCCGGCTGGGCCGCCGGGCGTGCCAGGTCCTCCGGCGGCTCGGCGGACGGCTCCGCCGGGATCGCCCCGGCCAGTCCCTGGCGCCCTGCTATGCCCAGCTTCCGGTACACACCGGACAGATGGAACTCCACCGTACGCATGGTCAGGAACAGCATCTGCGAGATCTGCCGGTTGGTGTGTCCGCTCCGGGCCAGCCCGGCGATCTTCAGTTCCTGCGGGGTCAGCAGCGGATGCGTACGGACCGGCTTGTCGTGGGCCGGTGCGGGCTCCGGCGCCGCGCGCAGCCGCCGGACCAGCGGCGCGGCACCGCACTCACCGGCCAGGGCCAGCGCCGCGGCACACTCGCGGTCCGCCTCGGCCGGCCGTCCGGCGGCACGCAACGCGGCGGCCAGGTCGGCCCTGGCCACGGCGAGTTCCAGGCGGGCGGGCGACGCTTCGAGGTGGCGCACCGCCTCGGTCAGCAGGATCAGCCTGCGCTCCCCCGACCGGGTCATCGCCAGGGCGTGCCGGGCGACGCCGATCGTGCGGGGCGTCCCCCAGCGGCGGGCGGCCTCCAGTTCCTCGCGCGCCAGGGTCTCGGCCCGGTCGGTGGCGCCGTCGGCGGCCAGGGCGAGCGCCGCGCGGGAGCGCCACGGCAGCACCGCCGGGCTGACGGCGCCCCGGCGCACCAACTGCCGCCCGGCGGCCAGCAGGTCCCCGGCCGCGCGGCCCGGCTCCCCGCGCAGCCGCCACAGGGCCGCCCGGGCGGCGAGCAGGTACGGGCCCTCGTAGCGGCCGCGCAGGTCGTCGTCCGGGCCGTGGTCGGCGAGGCCGTGCGCGGCCAGCAGCGCGGCGGCCTCGTCCTGGTCGCCCGAGTGCGCCAGCGCCTCCACCAGGCCGGCCACCGCGAAGCCGGTGACGGTCGGCAGCGCTGCGCTGCCGGGGCCGATCTCCTCGACCACCGGCCGCAGGATCGCCACCGCACCCGGCAGGTCCCCGGCGACCCGGCAGATCCGGGCGCGGAAGATGTCCGCCGCCAGCCCGGCCCGCCGGCCCGACATGGCGCGGCTGAGCCTGCCGGTGCGCCAGCAGTGGGCCCGCGCCTCGACGAGTTCGTCGGCGCGGATCAGGGTCGCGCAGCTCTGCCAGAGGCGCCCGAGGTCGCCGCCCTCCGCGCCGGCCAGCGCCTCGCGCGCCGGCGCGAGGGCCGCTTCCCGGTCCGCTCCCCGGTCGGCGGCGATCGCGGCCCGCAGGTTGGCCAGTTCCCTGCTCCGTCCGCCCTCGGCCGGCCCCGGTGCGCCGGTGTCCGCGTCCGCCAGCCGCCGGGCCTCGGCCGAGGGGCCGGCCGCGTCGAGCAGGGAGACGGTCGCCTTCCGGAGGGTGAGTCTGCGCACCGCCGCCGGGTGGCCGGCGCCGATCCGTTCGGCCGTCTCGTCCAGTACGGAGGCGGCGTCCGCCGGCCTGGCCCGGTCGATGAGCATGCCGGCCACGTCCAGGGCCAGTTCGGCGCAAGCCTCGGGGTCCTCGGACTCGCGCAGCAGGGTGTCCAGTTCGCTCAGTGCGTGGTCCGGGTCGACGAAGGTCTCGGCCTCGGCCAGTTCACGCCGGACGGCCGAGCGGACGTCCGCGGGCAGCCGGTCCCGCAGCACACACCGCAGATAGCGGCTCGCCTCCTCGGCCCGCCCCTCGTGCAGCAGTTTGCGTGCCGCGGTACGCAGCGGCTCGACCGCCCAGTCCAGCCCGGTCGGGCCCGCCGCGGCGAGCTGCTGGGCGACCCGTTCCGCGCCCCACTGCTCGTCCCGCATGAACCGGGCCACCTTCAGGTGCGCGGCGATCCGGGAGCCGACGGGCATCCCGGCGAGCACCACGGTGCCCAGCAGCGGGTGCCGGAACGCCGGCGGCACCCGGTTGGCGAGCACCTGCCGGGCCACGAGGGCGTCGATGGCGTGCAGGGCGTCCGGCACCGGCAGCTCGGCCAGCGCGGCGGCGTGGGCGACCTCCGCGCTGTCGCCCAGAACCGCGACAGCCCTGGCCATGGCCAGGGCTGGTCGGGGCAGGTCGTCGAGCCACCGCCGGGTACATCGCAGCGCTTCCGGTCCGGCCGCGCCGCGCAGCTCCCGCGCCGTGACGGCCGTGCCGGGGCGGCCGGCCAGGTGGGCGAGCAGCAGACCGGGGTTGCCGCCGGTCAGTTCGTGGCACACGGCGGCGGCCGCGGCGTCGAGGGTGAGGCCGCAGTGCCGCGCGGCGAAATCGGCGATCCCGGCCTCGGGCAGGCCGGTCAGCTCCAGGTGCTCGGCGCGGCCGAGGAGTTCGGCCGCGCCGGCGGTCCGGCCGGTTGCCGGTTCGTCGCCGACCGCTGCGACGATCAGCAGCGGTACGGGCCGGTCGAGCGAGGCCAGGGCCGTCAGCCACCGTGCCGACGACGCGTCCACGTCCATGAGGTCGTCGACGCACAGCGCGAGGGGCGTGCGGGCCATGACCTCCCGGCCGCGGGCGACGTAGCCGTCCAGGGTGTCCGTCCCGTCGTCCGGGCGGCCGAGGGCCTGACGGGCCGTGGCGAACAGGGCGTCCCGCACGGCCGGTCCCCCGGCGGCGGTCCCCACCCGGAAGCCCGCGTCCGCGGCGCGGGCCGCAGCCGCCTCCAGCAGCGCGCTCTTGCCGACGCCCCGCTCCCCCCGCACCGCGACGATCACCGGTACGCCGCCGCCTGCCCGCCCGATCAACCCGTCCAGCCGGGCCAGCTCCGCTTCACGACCGGTTAACGGCATCGACAGCCCTCCCCATAGACATGAATATGTCGGGACGTCCTTACACCCGACAGGTTCTTCCATCTTTCATCCTGATACGTGCCGTGCCCGGGCTGCGGTCGTCAACCGGGCCAAGAACGGCTGGTTCGCTATCCCCGGCGGCCGATTCCGCACTGCCGAGGGCGCGGTTCCACGACGTCGGACCGCCGGTCCGGCCCCGGCTCCCGGGCGTGTCCGGGCCGTCGCCGTCCCGCCGTGCCCGAGGCGGGTCCGTACCGCCGCCCCGGCGGCCCCCGGCGCCCGGTCCCCGTCTAAGGTGCGGCAATGACTTCGCACACCTATCTCGCCGAACTGTTCTCGCTGGACGGGACGGTCGCCGTGGTGACCGGCGGCAGTTCCGGGATCGGGCGTTCCATCAGTGGGGCGCTCGCCCGCTCCGGCGCGAGCGTCGTGGCCGTGGCGCGCAAGGAGGCGGAACTCCGGGCCACGGTCGACGAGCTGACGGCCGACGGCTGCCGGGCGGCGTGGGTGAGCGCCGACCTCGGTACGCGAGCGGGCGTGCGCGAAGCCGCCGACCGGGCGGCCGGCGTGTTCGGCGAACCGGACATCCTCGTCAACTGCGCCGGGGTCAACCTGCGGCCGCCGATGGGCGAACTGGACGACGAGGTGTGGGACACCACGATGGCGGTGAACCTGGAGGCGCCCTACCTCCTGGGGCAGCGCTTCGGCCCCGGCATGGCCGAGCGGGGCTTCGGCAGGATCATCCACATCACGTCCCAGCAGGCGCACCGGGCGTTCGTCCAGAGCGGCGCGTACGGCGTGTCCAAGGGGGCGCTGGAGTCGCTGGCCCGCTCCCAGGCCGAGGCATGGTCACCGTACGGCGTCACGTGCAACACGCTCGTGCCGGGCTTCGTCATGACGCCGCTCAACGCCCGGCTGTCGTCCGACCCGGAGACGGTGGCGGCGTTGGCCGCCCGCACCATGACCGGACGCAACGGCCTCGCCGAGGACTTCGCGGGCGCCGCGGTCTTCCTGGCGAGCCGCGCCTCGGCGTACGTCACCGGGCAGTCGCTCTTCGTGGACGGCGGCCTGTCGGTCCACTGAACAGGCGCGGTACGGGCGGCCCGGCAGCGGTGCTCCGTCGCTTGCCGCTCCTGCCGGGCGGCCGGCCACCCCCTGACTACACTGCTCGCAGCGCCGGCCCGGCAGCACCGGCCGGCCGTCTCCGCGGCATCCACCCGGAGTTGCACCGCACCTGGTCCGGACGAACGGCGAAGGAGGGGCACATGAACCGCTACGGGCCCGAGAGGCCGGGGCCGTCCCGGAGGACGCCATGAGCGCCGGGGCCGAGCACGGTACCGGACACCGTACCGAGCGCATCGCCCTGACCCCGGCGGCCGGAGAACTGCTCCGGCGGCTCCGGGAGGCGCACGGGCCGCTGATGTTCCACCAGTCCGGCGGGTGCTGCGACGGCAGCTCCCCGATGTGTTACCCGGCGGGCGAATTCCGTACCGGCGCGGCGGACGTGCTGCTGGGGCGGCTGCCCGTGCCCGGCGTCGCCGAGACCGTGGACTTCTGGATGGCGGCGGACCAGTTCGCCCGCTGGCGGCACACCCATCTGACGGTGGACGTCGTACCGGGACGCGGCGGGGGCTTCTCGCTCGAAGCTCCCGAAGGGGTGCGCTTCCTGATCCGCTCGCGGCTGTTCAGCGAGGAGGAGCGGGCGCGGCTCGGCGACTGAGCACCGGCCGGGCCCCGGCCACGGAACTGGTGAGGCCCCGCGCACGGGGGATGACGCGGGGCCTCATCCCGTTGAACGACCGGACCGGGGAGGGGGTTCCCCGTCGAGGCGGACTTTACGAAAAGTTTTCGTCTCCCGGCACAGCCGCCCGTCCGCCGCGCTCACGCCTCGTCCTGCACCAGCCGCTCCAGCATGTCCTGGAATTCGAGGTCCACGACCACCCGCAGCCCGTCCCCGTCCGACTCGCTCAGCCGCGTCATCGCACCGTGCCGCCACCAGAACACATGGGGGCTGATCGCCCCGGCCGCGTCCTCGTGGCCCGCCGCGGCGAACTGCGCCATGGCCTGGAGCGCCGGGACGACCTGCGCGTCGTGGATGGGGTGGAAGGCCAGTTGGTGGCGGAACGGCATCGCGACCAGCGCGCCGTCCCCCGTCAGCGGCGTCCCCATGATCCGCTCGACCAGGTCGTCCAGGACCAGCACCCGGCTGGCGGTGAAGAACGAGTCGCCCAGCACCACTTCGAAGGACGAGCCGTCCCCGCGCCGTACCGTCTCGTGCCCTTCCACCGGCAGCGCCCGCAGATTGTTCAGCGCCCGGATGCGCAGCTCGGCCACCTCACCGAGGTCGGCCAGGGAGTCCTCGCCGAGCATCTGCACCGCCTCGGGCAGGTCCAGGGCGAGCACCTCGCGCAGCCCGGGGGCCGGCGCCCGCCCGTACCGGAAGGACTCGGCGGGCGGCAGTGTCTCCTCGGCGACGACCCGCGGGAACAGCCGGGCCCGGATCTCGTCCTCCGGCAGGGTCTCCATCGGCTGCGGGCCGTCCATGGTGCGCAGCACCTTGCCCACGTGGTCGCGAATCATCGCGGGCCACACCCGTTCGCCGCGCCGGTCGCGGTGGCACACCGCGGCGAGGTTGCCCAGGCCGAACTGCCGCCCGCCGGAGTCGGCGACGACCCCCGCGTACACCGTGACCTCCAGGCCGCGCTCGGCGAACGCCTGCCGGACCTGCGAGCGGAAGACGCCGCCCTCCCGCTCCGAGAAGAACGCGAACTCCCCGTCGCGCGGGGCTTCGCGCGGGTCCCGCTTCGGTCCACGGCGGAACAAGCCCATCTCTTCCTCCCGGCGACGGCCACGATGCCGCCGATCGTAACGGGTGGGCCGGAGCCCCTCGACCGGTCCCCGGCCCGGCCGCGCCCCGGCTCCCCCGCCTCACCGCCGCACGGCCCGCCGGGGTCCTGCATGGTCATCATGCCCAGGAAGCGGGCCGGTCATGGCGCCCGCGAGCAGCGGAAACGGAGGCCGGGCCGGGGACCCGGGCAGGCGCCACCCGAGCCGCGGGGACGGACAGGTGACCGCGGGCCGCGGGCGCGGGCGGCCACCGCCCAGGGCGCGATACGCTGCGGGGCCGCCCGGCGGGTGGCCGGTTCCGGCAGCGCCCGCGCGGCCGCCGTGGACCGGACGCGCCGTCCACAGGCGGTACGCCGACAGCCTCCGCCCCCGCCCCACCGGCGGGAACGCGACGTCCGGATACCGCCAGCCGTCATGTGACCGCGGCGGCACAGTGGGTGTGACGGACGAGCCGGTGAACGGCTCAAGAGCACGGAGAACAGAGAAAGGGGCCGGACGATGACGGCCACGACGGTCCACACGACACTCGGCAGCCCGCTGGGCGACCTGCTGCTGGTGGGTGAGCCGTCCGCCACCGCGCCGGGCGGCACCGCGCTGGCCTCGCTGTCCGTACCGGACCAGAAGGGCGGCGCCACGGTCGACGGGGCGTGGACCCACGACCCCGCGGCCTTCACCGAGATCGCCGCGCAGCTCACCGCGTACTTCGAAGGGGCCCGTACCCGCTTCGGCATCGCGTACGTGTCCGGCGGCACCCCCTTCCAGCAGCGCGTCTGGCAGGCGCTGGAGGACATTCCGTACGGCGAGACGTGCACCTACGGCGACATCGCCGCCCGCATCGGCGCCCCGCGCGCGGCGGTACGCGCGGTCGGTACCGCCATCGGCCGGAACCCGCTGCTGATCGTCCGCCCCTGCCACCGGGTCATCGGCGCCGACGGCACACTCACCGGTTACGCGGGCGGCCTGCGCCGCAAGGAACAACTGCTGCGCCTCGAAGGCGCGGCGTGCGTGCCGGGCGCCCTCCCGGCCTGACCGGCTCCGCACCCGCGCGGGCATGGGGAACGGCGCCAAGTCCCCTGTCCCGGCGCCGTTCCACCCGCCGCTCCTCCCTTCCCCCCACCACCCGCTCATCGCGGGCCGGGAGGAGCGGCCGGGCAGCGGCTGGACCCGAGTCGGACGATCCCCCGCACCACCCGACCCAGGCAGCCTCGGCCGGAGCCCGCCCACGACGGGAACGGGCCTCCGAAGCCATGCCGAGTATATTGGCTCGGAGCCAGTCAACGCAGCGGCTGCACCATGACCATTTTCGAGCGGCCCTCCCGGCACCCCCGATGATCATGGTTCGGCCGTCTCCCGTACGGCCTTCCGGCGCGGGAACCCCGTCCACCCCACCCGTATTCGTACACTTGAGCGACATGGCGGCGACCGGGCCGCGACAGCGGAAAAAGGGGCGGACGTGAGTGGTGCCGAGGGTCTTGCGGCGGTCGGCGAGGGGGCGTATGCGCTCCGCAATGTGGGCAGCGGCCTGCTGCTGGAGGTCGAGGACGGCCGCAAGGGCAGCGGGGCGAACGTGCGACAGGGCACGGAGGACGGTTCACCGGCCCAGCTCTGGCGGGTCACCGAGGTCCACCCCGGCAGCGGACTGCGCCATCTGACCAACGTGGGCAGCGGCAAGCGCCTGGACGTCACCGGTGCCTCCACCGAGAACGGCGCCAACGTCCAGCAGTGGAAGGCCAACAACTACGGCGCGCAGGAGTGGCTGCTGGAGCAGGACGTGGCCGTGCCCGGCACGTTCACGCTGACCAACTACGCCAGCGGGCTGCTGCTGGAGGTCGCCGACGACAGCACGGAGCCGGGGGCCAACGTCCAGCAGTGGGAGGACCGGGACCGCCCGGGCCAGTGGTGGAAGCTGGAGAGCCGCTGACACACAGCGGCCCGCGGCCCGGACGCCCGGAGTCCGGATCTGCCGCCACCGCCCGGGCGCCGGACCTCCGGCGGGTCTGCCGCGCCGTCAGAATCCGGCGGCGCGCTCGATGCGGTCGAGCAGGCGGTGGCGGCGTACGGCGTGGGCGAAGTCCGGGGCGTGGTGGGTGCCGTCCGTGAGGTCGCGGTGGATCTGCTCGTAGGCGTGGGCCACGGTGTACGCGACTTCCGTGGTGCGGCCGGCGAGCGCGGGGAGCGCCGCGCCGTACGAGCCGGGGACCGGCAGTTCCGCCGGCTGCGCCCCCTCTCCCCGCGCGCCGTACACGGTGACCTGGCCGAACTGCAGATGCCCCGAGTCCCCGGTGACCAGCAGGTCGCCGGCGGTCCCGTTGATCTCCCAGTGGAAGTTGGTGGCGCGGGACAGGCCGCCGCGGAAGTGGAGCGAGGCCACCGCGCCGCCTTCGAGCACGCCGCTGACGGCGATCTGGTCCGGCACGTCCATCCGCGCCGGTTCGCCGGTCACCTCGTCGTGCACCTTCGGGCGGCGGGTCGCCATGGCGGCGCCGAGGTCGGTGAACTCGCCGAGTGCCATGGTCACGGCGTCGACGGTGTGCCCGAAGGGGATGGTGAGCAGGGAGCCGCCGTTGCGGCGGTCGAGGAGGTAGGCGCCGTCCGGTTCGAACCGCGGCCCCCAGCGGCGGCCCGAGGCGATGACACTGGTGGAGAGCACTTCCCCCACGTATCCGTCGGCGATCAGATCCCGTACGTACCGGACGGGCGGCGCGGAGCGGGCCTGGAGTCCGACGAAGGTGCGGACGCCCCGGGCCTCGGCGACGGCGGCCAGTTCCTCGGTCTCCGCGAGGCCGTTGCCGAGCGGCCACTCGCTGAGCACCGCTTTACCGGCTTCGAGGGCGGCCCGTACCAGTTCGCGGTGGTGCGGGATCTTCACGGCGACGACCACGAGGCCGACCTCGTCGCGCCGCACGAGTTCCCGGGCGCTGCCGAAGGCGAGCGGAACGCCGTACTTCTCCCCCGCCGCGCGAGCGGACTCCGGGGTGGTCGCGGAGAGGGCGCGCAGCTCGAATCCCGGTACGGCGGCGAGTGCGGGCAGGTGGGCGCGGGCGGCCCAGCCGCCGGAGGCGCTGAGGCCGATGACGCCGACGCCGATCGGGGCGGCGGAGGGAGGGTGCGCGGGCATGGCGGTTTCCTTTCACCGGTCACGCGGTGGGGTGCTCGGTACCGAGCGACACTCACGACCGTAACCCATGTTCACGCTTAAGTGAACATGCATCCCGGGGCGGTCACGGACGGGACCGGTGGGGGATACTGAGGCCATGGCCAGCCGTACGTCCTCCCCCCTGCTCCACCCCGACGAGCAGGACTTCGACCTGTTCGCCGTCATGAGCGCGCTCACCGACCCGGTCCGGCTGAGCATCGTCCTGCGGCTCGCCACCGAGTCGGCGGTGCCCTGCGGCACCTTCGACCTGCCCATCGCCAAGTCCGCGCTCAGCCGGCACCTGCGGGTGCTGCGCGAGGCGGGCGTCATCAGCCAGCGGGACGAAGGCACCCGCCGGGTCAACTCGTTGCGCGCGCAGGAACTGGACCGCCGCTTCCCGGGCCTGCTCACTCTCGTACTGAAGGAAGGCGCCGAGCGGGGCGCGCCGCAGCCGGCGGCCGGCTGAGACAGACATCCGCCACGCGCACGGCTCACGAGGGGAACGGCACATGCCGACCACGGCGCAGGAATGGCAGCTGGCCGCACGGCCCGTGGGACGCCCCGTGCCCGGCGACTTCAGGCTGGTGGAGCGAGAGTTGCCACCGCTCGCCGAGGGGGAGGTCCTGGTGCGCAACCGGTTCCTCTCGGTGGACCCGTACATGCGGGCCCTGATGGGCACCGAACACTCCGGTTCCCTGGCCTACCGGCCGGGCCGGCCGATGAGCGGCGGCGCCGTCGGCGAGGTGGTGGAGTCACGGTCGGCCCGCCTCGCCCCGGGGGACCTGGTCCTCAGCGATCTCGGGTGGCGCACGGCGGCCGTCGCGCCGGCCGCGCGTTTCACGAAACGGGAGCGGATCGCGGACGTACCGGACTCCGCGTATCTCGGGGTGCTCGGGATGCCGGGGCTCAGCGCGTACGTCGGCCTCACCGAGATCGCCGGTCTGCGGGCGGGCGACACCGTGTTCGTCTCCGGCGCGGCCGGCGCGGTCGGCAGCCTGGCCGGCCAGATCGCCCGGCTGCGCGGCGCCGCGGCGGTGTACGGCAGCGCCGGATCACCGGAGAAGGTGACCTACCTGACGGACACCCTCGGCTTCACCGCCGCCTTCGACTACAAGGACGGCGATGTACGCGGCCAGCTCGCACGGATCGCGCCGCACGGCATCGACGTCTGCTTCGACAACGTCGGGGGCGAGCATTTGGAGGCCGCCATCGACCTGCTCAAGCGCGACGGCCGGGCAGCGCTGTGCGGAGCCATATCCGAGTACAACGGCACCACGGCGCCACCGGGCCCCCGCAACATGACCGAACTGGTCAAGAAGCGCCTCACCCTGCGCGGCTTCGAGGTCGGCGACCACTCCGCCCTGCGCCCGCGGTTCGAACGCGAGGCGGCACGGTGGCTGGCCGACGGGCAGCTCCTCTTCCGGGAGACGGTCGAGGACGGGATCGACCGGGCGGTGGACGCCTTCCTCGGGATGATGGACGGCCGTAACGTCGGGAAGATGCTGGTACGGCTCTGAGAACGCCACCGGCAGAACGGCGGTCCGGCTCCGAGCAGGACCCGCGCGCCATGCACGAGCCCCCTCCCCGCGTACGGCAGGAAGGGGGCCGGGGCGCTCACGCCGCCGCACTCAAGCGGTGAGCTGCACGTCGGGACCGGGTGCTGCCGGGGCCGTGTCCTCGATCCGGTGCGAGGCGTCCGTCACGCGGGGCGCGGCAGCGAGCTGCCGGTGTGCGACGGCGAGGGCGTCCTCGGTGCTCCGGGTTCCCGTCGAGACGCACAGGGTGTACGAGACGTCCTCCAGCCGCTGTCGCGACGCGGGCGTGCCCTGCTCCGCGTGGAGAATCCGCAGCGTCTCGTACTGCTCGACAAGATCCCGCAGAATCGCGGGGTGGGCCGTCAACACGGTCTTTCCCTCCATGGCCGTAGGGTTTTTCACGGAGTTTCACATCGAGGTGCCGGGCGGACGCGTCAGGCTTCGACGCACAAGCCCGTGCGGAGCTTGCCGAGGGTGCGGGCCAGGAGCCGGGACACATGCATCTGGGAGATGCCGAGCGCCTCGCCTATCTTGGACTGCGTCATCTCCTGGCCGAACCGCATCTCGATGATCTGGCGTTCCCGGTCGTCCAGTTCCTGGATCAGCGGGGCGAGGGCGTGCAGGTTCTCGACGGTCTCGATGGCGGGGTCGGTCTCGCCCATGGTGTCGGCCACCGTACGGGCCTTGCCGCTCGCCGGGCCGTCGTCGGACTGCTCGTTGGGCGAGTCCAGGGAGCCGGCGGCGTAGCCGTTGGCGGCGACGAGGCCGTCCAGGACCTCTTCCTCGGTGATCTTCAGATGGGTGGCCAGGTCCTTGACCGTGGGGTCGCGGTCGAGGGCTCCGGCCAGCTGCTCCTTGGCCTTGGCTATCTCCACCCGCAGCTCCTGGAGCCGGCGCGGGACGTGCACCGCCCAGCTGGTGTCGCGGAAGAAGCGCTTGATCTCGCCGACGATGTACGGCACCGCGAAGGAGGTGAACTCCACCTCGCGCGACAGGTCGAACCGGTCGATCGCCTTGATCAGGCCGATCGTGCCGACCTGGATGATGTCTTCCATCTCACCGCTGCCGCGGTTGCGGAACCTGCTGGCGGCGAACCGCACCAGGGACAGGTTCATCTCGATGAGCGTGTTGCGCGCGTACTGGTACTCGTGTGTGCCCTCTTCAAGGTGGCAGAGCTGCTCGAAGAACAGCTTGGAGAGCTCACGCGCATCCTTGGGAGCGACCTTCCCCGCGTCCTCGACCCACGGCAGTCCCTCGGCAACGCCCCGTGACTCGCTCGCCGGCTGGTCCGTACCGGCCGTCTTTCCGAGTTCCACAGTCTGCACTGCTGCCGTTGTCATGACTCGCCCTTTCCTGCGTCGACGACGATGTGAGGGAGCGGGTTCCCAGATCCACACCACTCATTCCTCACAGATCAAAAACAGTCGGCGCAGGTCGGGCCATCAGTGGCGCAATACAGACCAACAGAGGTGACGAAAAGGTACATTGGACGTGAATGGCGCAACTCGGGCAAGAGGGCCGTGCGGTGGCTCTCAGGGGGGCGTGCCTCAGGCAGCATGCCCCGTGGGGTGCGTCTCACGAGGGCGCTGTCGTGCGGGGCGCCTCCGGGGGCGTTTCGCTGAACGCGTCCGCCGGTATGTTGGACATGGCCTGACTGGTGATGCGGTAGCGCCCGTCGAGGGGTTCCTCGGCGCCGGTCACGTGGACGGTGAGCGGACCGGCCCACTCGTAGTCGTGCTCGGCGGCGTGCCGGGCCAGGACATCGGTCAGTTCCTGGCCGATCTGCCCGTCACGCTCGCCGAGCTGCTCGTGGACGGCGGGGGTCAGTTCCACCTTGTAGGCGTTGGGGACGAGGACGCGGCGCCTGCCGCACACCACGGCGTGGCGGTCGCATTCGCGCCGCAGGTCGTCGCAGAGCTCGACCGGATCGTTGCCGAGCACCTTGTCGACCAGCGCGCTCTCCCAGTGCTCCACCGTCTTCTCCATGCGCGTGAGCATTCCCATGCCCCGCCGGGTGCCCGGTTCGCGATGTCCCATGCGGCGCGGCGGGCATCGGCGGCGGAGCGGCGGGGTCGCGGACGGCGACGGCGCGCCGGGGGTGCGTTCTCCTTATCGGTTACGGGGGTTGTGTCTCCGGTACCGGTTACGGGTGCCGGATCTCCGGCGGGACCGGCGGCGCGGGAGCGGTGGGAGCCGCCGGGGCGTCGAACGGCGGGGGTTCCTCCGCCGCCGACTGCGGGCGGGCCGGCCGTGGTACGGCCGGAGCCGGGGGCGGAGCGGGCGCGACGGGCTCGGGTACGGGCGGGCGGGGCGGAGCCGGAATCCGGGCCCCGGGTTCCGCGTTCTCGGACGAGGTGGACATGGTGCTTCCCTTCTGGGAGTTCGGCTGGGCCGGGAACGGCAGAAGACGGCAGGTCATCGCAGGACACGGCGGGCGAACGAGCGCATGGCGAGCCACCCGAACCCCACCGCGCCCACCAGGAGGGCCGTCAGGAAGGCCCAGGCGGGCATGGAGTCGATCTGCGGCGTGAGGACGGCGCGCAGGCCCTCGTTCATGTAGACCATCGGGTTCAGGAGTACGGCGTACTGCAGCCAGGGCGTGCTCTCCAACGCCGTCCAGGGGAAGTACACGCAGCCGAGCATCATCGCGGGGAACATCACCAGGGTGAACAGGACCTGGATCTGGCGCGGATCGATGCGAGTGGCCAGGTACATGCCGATCGACGCGGCCAGCACCGCGCCCGCCAGCAGGACGAGGACCAGCATCGGCCAGTCGGCGACCGCCACGGCGGGTCCGTGGCCCTGGGCGTGCACCAGCAGGACGACGGGGAAGACCAGCAGGCCGGCGACGAGTCCCTCGACCACGGCGGAGAGGATCTTCTGCAGGCCGAGCACCCGGACGGACACCGGGGCGAGCGCCCGGTCCTCGATGGCGCCGGGCCCGGACAACTCCATGACCAGCGGGAACGTCACGGCCGCCATCGCCTGGAGGACCATGGAGGAGCCCACCAGCCCCGGCACCATGACCGTCGAGAACGCCTCTCCCCCGGGCCCGGCACCGCCGCCCCCGACCTTCGGCAGCACGTACGCGAAGACGAAGACGAACAGCAGCGGCTGGATGACGATACGGACGGCGCTCATCACGAAGGTGCGCCGCAGCACTCTGGCGTCGCGCGCCATCATGGCCGCGAAGGTGTGCAGTGCGCGGCTGCCGGCGGCCGGTGCCCGGGTGGGCACGGTGGTGGTCATTCGCGGAACTCCCGTCCGGTGAGGGTCAAGAACACGGTTTCCAGGCTGGGGGCGGTCTGGGACGCGTCGACGACGGTGAGTCCGGCCTTGGCGGCCAGCGCCACCAGGTCACTGAGCACCCCGTCGGGGTCTTCGGCGAAGACCCGTACCTGTCCCTCCGTGGCCTCCACCCGGTCGGCCCGCGCCAGCGCGCGCACCGCGGCGAGGTCGAAGTCGCCGCCCTCGTGGACGACGGTGACCACGGTCTCCGCACCGACCGACGCGCGCAGGGCCTGGACGCTGTCGCAGGCCAGGACCCGGCCGTGGTCGATCACGGCGAGCCGGTCGCACAGCGTCTCGGCTTCCTCCATGTGGTGCGTGGTGAGCAGGATCGTCTGCCCTTCGGCCTGCAGTCCGCGCAGGACGTCCCAGAGGTGGAGGCGGGACTGCGGGTCGAGGCCGGCCGTCGGTTCGTCGAGGAAGAGCACGTCCGGACGGTGCACGAGGGCCCGCGCGATCATGACGCGTTTGAGCTGGCCGCCGGAGAGTTCGAAGACCCGGGCCCGGGCGCGGTCGGTCAGCCCGAAGAGGTCGAGCAGGGCCCGCGCCCTGGCCCGGGCGTCCCGGCGGCCGAGGCCGAAGTACCGGCCGCGGAACTCCAGGTTCTCGGCCACGGTCAGTTCCATGTCGAGCGTGTTGTCCTGCGCCACCACGCCGATGCGCCGCTTGACCGCCACCGCGTCGGCGGCCACGTCCAGGCCGCAGACCTCCGCGCGGCCCGCCGTGGGCCGGACCATGGTCGTCAGCATGCCGATGGTGGTGGACTTGCCGGCGCCGTTGGGTCCGAGCAGTCCGAAGAACTCCCCCTCCGCCACGCTCAGCCCGAGACCGCGGACGGCCTCCGTCTCGCCGCCGCCCGGTCCTGGGTAGCTCTTGCGCAGACCGTCGGCGTGGATCGCCGGATTGCCGGTCATCGGGGCACCTTCCTGTTGTCGCCCCGTCACCGGGGCCGTTGTCGCGGGGTGTCCGGTCATGTGCGGTCGCTCGCCTTCTGGCGGAGGGCACCGTCCGCCGGTGCGGTGGGTGCGGTGCCAGGAAAGGCCGGCAGGTCCGGCAGGTCGGTCAGATCCGTCCGGAGCTGGCCGATCCTGGCCGCGGGCTCCGCCGCGACCTGCCGCAGGACGCCGGTCAGCTCGGCCGCGAACACCTCGGCAGTCGGTCGCTCGTACGCGTCGGTGCTGTACCAGACGACGCCTTCGACACCGGCCGGGCCGCTCCCGGGAACCCGCAGCTCGCGCAGGGTGACGGCCAGTTCGCTGCGGGCCGCGCCCCGGTTGCGGTGCGCGGGGTGCAGGGGCTGTGCCGTCAGCCCCGGCAGGGCCCAGGGCGGTTCGGGCAGGTTCTCCATGCCGGTGATCATCTGGAACGGGCGCCGGCCCAGGCGTTCCTCGACGAGCTGGGACGGCAGGTCCTGGTGGGCGTAGGCGGCGAGGTCGGCCGCGCGGACCCGCCGGACGAGTTCGGCGAACGTCGGGTCGCCGTCCGCGTCCGCGCGCAGCACCAGGTGGTCGGCGAACAGGCCCACCACGTCGCTCGTCGCGTGGTCGGCCCGGCCCGCGGAGACCGTGCCCATCGGTACGTTCACCGCGCCCCGCCGCGCCCACAGGGCGGCGATGGCCGCCCGCAGCACCATGAACAGGGTCGCCCGTTCGCGCCGGGCGGTCTCCAGCAGTGCCCGGTGCGCGGCCTCGTCGATCGCGAAGGGGACGCTGCCGCCCAGGCCGGTGGGTTCGGCCGGCGGTGTCCGGTCCCGGCGGAGCAGGGGCGCTTCCGGCAGGTCGGCGAGTACGCCGGTCCAGTACGCGAGGCGCTGTCCGAACGGGCTGTCCGGCTCGTCCACGCGTGCCGTCTGCTCGTCGAGGCGTACGGCGAAGTCGGCGTACTGGACGGGCAGCGGCGCCCACCGGGGCGCGCCGCCGGACGCCCGCGCGGTGTACGCGGTGGACAGGTCGCGGGCGATCAGCCCGGTCGACCAGCCGTCCGCGGCGATGTGGTGCACCACGATCTGGAGCACGTGGTCGTCGGGTGCGAGGGCGAAGAGGGCCGCCCTGCTCGGTGGCCCGGCGGCCAGGTCGAAGGGCCGGTCGCGGGCCGTGTCCAGCGCCCCGGGCAGTTCGTCCTCGGTGACGGGGACGGCGGTCAGCGGTGTCCGGCCGGGGTCGGTGACCTGCTGCCCGCCGGTCTCCGGGTAGCGGGTGCGCAGGGCTTCGTGCCGGGTCAGCACGTCGTGCCAGGCCGCTTCGAGTGCGTCCGTGCGCAGCGGGCCGCCGAGGCGGACCGTCAGCGGGATGTTGTACCGGCTCTCGCCGGAGAGCATGGACCGCTGGCCGGGGGTCAGCGGTATGACGTCGGGGCGCGGCCCCGCGGCCGGTCCGTGCCGGTCGCCGGTGCCGGCCAGCCGGGCGGCCAGGGCGGCCGGGGACGGCGCCTCGAAGAGCACCCGCACTTCGAGGTCCTTGCCCAGGACGGCCTGGACGCGCCCGGCCAGGCGGGTCGCCAGCAGCGAGTCGCCGCCGAGGTCGAAGAACCCGTCCTCGGCGCCGACCCGTGGCACGCCCAGGACTTCGGCGAACAGGGCGCAGAGGATTTCTTCGGCGGGCGAGCCGGGGCCGCGTCCGCCGTAGCCGGACGGGTGGTCGGGGGCGGGCAGGGCGGCCCGGTCGACCTTGCCGTTGACGGTCAGCGGCAGCGCGTCCAGGACGACCGTCGCCGACGGCACCATGTAGTCCGGCAGCCGCTCGGCGACGAACTCCCGCGTCCCGGAGGCGTCCCCGACGACGTACACGACCAGCCGCTTGTCCCCGGGCCGGTCCTCGCGCACGATCACCGCCGCCTGCCGTACCCCCGGGCACTGCCCGAGCACCGCTTCGACCTCGGCCAACTCGATCCGGAAACCCCGCACCTTCACCTGATCGTCGGCCCGCCCGAGGAAGACCAGGTTCTCGTCGTGGTCCCAACGCACCAGGTCGCCGGTCCGGTACATCCGTCCCCCGCCGTACGGGCACGCCACGAACCGTTCGGCGGTCGGCGCCGCACGGCCGAGGTATCCCTGCGCGACGCCCTCCCCGGCGATGTACAGCTCCCCGGTGACCTCGGGCGGCACCGGCCGCAGCGCCGCGTCCAGCACGTACACCCGTACCGCGGTGCGCGGCCCGCCGATCGGCAGGACGGCCGGGGCGGGCGCGCCGGGCCCGACGACGAAGACCGTGGCGCACAGGGTGGTCTCGGTCGGCCCGTACAGATGACTGACGGTGACGTCGGGGCAGGCGCCCCGGACACCGGCGACGGCCTCGGCCGGTACCGCGTCGCCGCCCGTCAGGACGTGCCGGAGACCGGCGAAGCACTCGGGGGCCTCCTGCGCGAGGACGCGGAACAGCCCGGCCGTGAGGTGCACGGCCGTCAGTCCGTGGTCGGTGACCAGGCGGGCCAGTGTCTTCGCGGTGAGGTCGGCCGGTGGCGCGATCACCACCCGGCCGCCGTTGAGGAGCGGCACCCACAGTTCGAGGGTGGAGGCGTCGAAGGTGTGCGGGGCGTGGAAGAGGACGCGGCCGACGGCGATGCCGTCCCAGCAGGTGTCCTGGGCGAGGGCGGCGACGTTGCCGTGGGTGGTGACGACGCCCTTGGGTGTCCCGGTGGATCCGGAGGTGTACATCACGTACAGGCCGCAGTCCGGTGCCACCGGGGCCGTGAGCGGAGCGCCGGAGTGGTGGCGCAGCGCGTCCTCGACGTCGGTCTCCGTCAGGACGACGGCGGACGCGGCGTTCTCGAACAGCGTGCGTACCCGCCTGGCCGGCTGTGCGGTGTCCACCGGCACGGCCACCGCACCCGCCTTGGCGATGCCCAGCAGGGCCACGACCAGTTCGGGTGAGCGGGCGAGCGTGACGACCACCCGGTCCCCAGGCCGGGCGCCCGACGCGTGCAGATGCCGGGCGACCTGGTTGGCGCGGGCGTCGAGGTCGCCGTACGTCAGGGTCGTCTCTCCGGCCACCACGGCGATGTCGTGCCGGTGCTGCCGTACGGTCCGTGCGAAGAGGCCGGTGACGGTCGTCGGCGGGGGCCCCGGGGGGCCGGTGTGCACGCCGTGCAGCAGCCGCTCCTGTTCGCCGTCGACGAGGATGTCGAGGTCGCCGGCGCGGACGTCCGGGTCGGCGACCACCTGGTGCAGGATGCGGGTGAACCGTGCGGCGAGGAGCCGTGCGCTCCGGGCGCTGATCAGCTCCGGGCGGTGGGTCAGGAGGAACAGCAGCTCGGGGCCCGGGAAGGCGGCCAGGCTGACCGGGTAGTGGCTGACGTTGTGCCCGCGTACGGGGGTGAGCTTCAGCGGCGGCCCGTTCTCCTTCGCGGGCGCGCCGCGCGGGAAGCTCTCGTAGACCAGCAGGCTGTCGAACCCGGCTCCGGGGCCGCCGACCTTCTGGATCTCGCTGAGCCCCAGGTACTGGTGGGACATCAGCGCGCCCTGCCGGGTCTGCACCTCGGCGAGCAGTGCGGACACCGGCCGGGAGGCCGTCAGCGGGACCCGTACCGGAACGGTGTTGATGAAGAGCCCGAGCATGGACTCGACGCCGCGCAGCTCGGTGGGCCGGGCTGCCACGGTCGCGCCGAACACCACGTCGTCCCGGCCCAGCAGGCGGCCGAGGAGCAGCGCCCAGGCTCCCTGGACGAAGGTGTTGGGGGTCAGACCGTGGCGGCGGGCGCGTTCGGTGAGCGCCGTGGTGGTCTGCCGGTCCAGTTTCGTGTGCACCTGGCCGTGCCCGGCGGACGGCGGCCGGCCGGCCGTCGGTGCCAGCAGTGTCGGCTCGCGGAGCCCGGCGAGGTCGGCCCGCCAGGCGGCGCGGGCCGACTCCTTGTCCTGGGCGTTCAGCCAGCCGAGGTAGTCGCGGTAGGGCGTCACGGGCGGCAGGCCGGAGGGGTCGCCGCCCGCCTCGTAGAGGGTCCACAGCTCGTGCTGGAGGGTCGGCAGCGACCAGCCGTCCATCAGGATGTGGTGGTTGGTGAGGACGAGGCGGTGCCGGGCCGGTCCGAGCCGGAGCAGGACGAGCCGGAGCAGCGGCGGTACGGCCAGGTCGAAGCGCCGGGCGCGTTCCTCGTCCGCGAGGCGTTCCGCCTCGGCGAGGGCGTCCTGGGGCGGCCTGCCGGTCAGGTCGACGTTCCGCCAGGGCAGTTTTGCGCGGGCCGGGATGACCTGGACGGGGTGTTCGAGGCCCGGTGGCTGGCGGAAGCAGGCGCGCAAGGTGGCGTGCCGGGCCACCAGGGCCTGCCAGGACGCCCGCAGCGCTGCCGTGTCGAGGTCGCCTTCGATGTCCAGGACGTCCTGGACGACGTAGGTGTCCTCGGCCTGCCCGTCGTACAGGGAGTGGAACAGCAGCCCCTCCTGCAGCGGTGTCAGCGGCCACACGTCTTCTATGCGGCGGTCCACGGCATACCTCCTCCACCGGGTTCTTCGTTGAAGTCGTCCTCCAGCGCCTCCAGTTGCCCCAGCGTCAGGTCGACCAGCGGCAGGTCGGAGGGGACCAGGCCGCCCGCGTCCGGTGCTTCGGAGAGTGCGGCCAGGCCGGCCAGCAGGCCGGTCCAGCGGTCGGCCAGCCGGACCGCGGCGTCTTCGGTGAGGGCGCCCGCCAGCCAGGACACCAGCAGCACCAGTTCCGGGCCGGCGTCGCCGTCGCGGACCAGGCCGCCGAACTCCAGCGCGTGCAGGGCGGGCAGTTCCGGGTCCGCGTCGGCGCCCATGGAGCGGGGTCCGGCCGGCTGCCAGTCGCCCGCCTCCGGGCCCGCGACGGAGAACCGGCCCAGGTAGTTGAACCCGGCCGTGGGCGCGGGCAGCCCGCCCCCGTACGGCTGGGCGGCCTGTTCCTTGACCCGCTTGAGCAGCCTGTCGGCGGCCGGGCCTCCCGCGCGCACCTCGTCGAAGTCGGTGCTGCCCGCGTCCAGCCGGACCGGGCGCAGGGTGGTGAACCAGCCCACCGTGCGCGACAGGTCCAGGTCGCCGTCGCGGCCGTGCCCCTCGATGTCGAGGTCGACCGGGCCCGGCCGTTCCTCGGTGAGGGCCGCTACGAGCGCGGCGAGCAGGACGTCGCCCGTCGTGGCGTGGAAGGCCGCGGGGACGGTGGTCAGCACCGCGGACGCCGTGCGCGCGGGCACGGTGAACGTCCGCTGCCGTAGCTGTCCTTCGGTGCCCTGCGCCGGACCGGCGGCCCGCGGCGGGCCGGCCGCCGCCACCTGCCGGGCGTGGGTGCGGAACGAGGCGGCGACCGGTGCCAGGCTCCCGTCGGGGTCCGTCCAGGCCGCGGCGAGGTCCGGCAGCAGGATGCGCCAGGACACCGCGTCGAAGACCAGGTGGTGGACGACGACCGCGAGCCGTCCCGGCCGTCCGCTCCCCCGGTCGCACCAGACGGCCCGCAGGGTGGTGCCGGTCCGCGGGTCGAGGCGGCCGGACGCCGCCCGCGCCTCGGTGTCGATCAGCTCCTCCAGTGCCTGCTCCGTCAGCCCCTCGGCGTCCACCCGCCGGACCCGGTCCGGTACGGGTGCCGCGTCGCCGACTTCCAGGTACGGTTCGGCGTCGTCCGGGACGACCAGGCGGGCCCGGAGCATCGCGTGGTGGGCCACCACCTTCTCGACGGCCTGCGTCAGCCGGTCCTGCCCGGCGTCGGCGGGGACGCGTACGACGGTCCACTGCGCGAACCTGGCGGCCAGCGTGGCCGGTCCGCCGCGTGCGGTCAGCTCGCGCATGACCGGGGTGAGGGGGACGGTTCCGTGGCCGTCCTCGTGCCGGAGCTCGTCCTCGGTGACGGGCTCGGCGACCAGGGCGAGGGCTTCGGGGGTCTTCTGCTGGAAGACGTCCGAGGCGCTGATGCGGTATCCGGCCTTGGCGGCGCGGGCGACGAGCAGCAGGGAGACGATGCTGTCCCCGCCGAGTGCGAAGAAGCTCGCGTCCGCGGCGACCGGGAGGGCCGGCTGGACCTGCCCCTCCGGCTGGTCCAGCTCCTCGTCCGTACCGGTTGCCGCTTCCCCTTCCGGCGTTCCGAGGCCCAGGAGTTCCGCGAAGAGGCGGCAGAAGAGCGTTTCGAGCGGGGTGCGGGGCGCGCGGGCCGATGCGGCTGCCGCCGCCGCGTAGTCGGGGGCGGGGAGGGCGGCCCGGTCGACCTTGCCGTTGACGGACAGCGGCAGCGCGTCCAGGACGACAGTCGCCGACGGCACCATGTAGTCCGGCAGCCGCTCGGCCACGAACTCCCGCGTCCCGGAGGCGTCCCCGACGACGTACACGACCAGCCGCTTGTCCCCGGGCCGGTCCTCACGTACGACGACGGCGGCCTGCTCCACCCCCGGGCACTGCCCGAGCACCGCTTCGACCTCCGCCAACTCGATACGGAAACCCCGCACCTTCACCTGATCGTCGGCCCGCCCGAGGAAGACCAGGTCCCCGTCCCGGTCCCAGCGCACCAGGTCGCCGGTCCGGTACATCCGCCCGCCCCCGTACGGGCACGCCACGAACCGCTCCGCCGTCAGCGCCGCACGGCCGAGGTACCCCCGCGCGACGCCCTCCCCCGCGATGTACAGCTCACCCGGCACGCCCACCGGGACGGGCCGCAGGAACCGGTCCAGGGCGAAGACCGCGAAGCCGTCACGCGGCCGGCCGATCGGCAGGACGGACGGGACCTGTGTGCCGGGTGCGACGGTGTGGGTGGTGGCGCACAGGGTGGTCTCCGTGGGCCCGTACAGGTGGTGCACCTCGGCCTGCGGGCAGGCGTCGGCCACCCGGGCGACCGCTTCGGCGGGCACCACGTCGCCGCCGGTCAGCACGTGCCGCAGCCCCGCGAAACACTCGGGGGTCTCCTGCGCCAGCGCCCGGAAGAGGCCGGCCGTCACGTGCACCGCCGTCACCGCGTGCTCCGCGACGAGCCCGGCGAGCGTCCCGCCGTCCATGTCCACGGCGGGCGCGACCACGACACAGCCCCCGTTCAGCAGCGGCACCCACAACTCGAAGACGGACGCGTCGAAGGCGTGCGGCGCGTGGAACAGCACCCGGCCCGTGCCGATGCCGCCCCAGCAGGTGTCGCGCGCGAGGGCCGCCGCACCGCCGTGGGTGACCAGCACGCCCTTGGGCGTCCCGGTCGAGCCGGAGGTGTACATCACGTACAGGCCGGACTCCGGTGCCACGCGCGCGGGAGCCGGGGACGCGGGGAAGCCGTCGAGCGCTTCCCGCGTCCCGGCCTCGGTCACCACGAGCGCGGGAGCGGAGTCCTCCAGCAGGTGGCGCACCCGCTCGGCCGGATAGCTGGTGTCGACGGGGACGGACACCGCTCCCGCCTTGGCGATGCCGAGGAGGACGGTCGCCAGCTCGGCGGTGCGCGGCAGCAGCACCGCGACCCGGTCCCCCGGGCCGACGCCCTGCGCGTGCAGGTGGTGCGCGTACCGGTTGGCGCGCGCGTCCAATTCCCGGTAGGTCAGGGTCAGCGCGCCGGACACGACGGCCGGCGCGTCCGGACGGCGGGCCGCGACCTCCTCGAACACGGTGGGAACCGTGCGGTCCGCGGCGCCGGTGCCCGGCCGCCCGATGTTCGCCCCCGAGACGAGGCGCTCCCGCTCCCCGGCCAGCAGGATGTCCAGATCACCCACCCGGACCCGGGCGTCGCCGGCGAGCCGGCCGAACACCTCCACCAGCCGGGTGGCCAGGGCCTGTGCGGTGGCGGGGTCGAAGAGGTCGGTGGCGTACTCCAGCAAGCCGTCGAGGCCGCCGCCGTCGGGGCGCTCGCGCAGCACCACCGACAGGTCGAACTTCGAGGAGGCCAGCCCGACCGGGACGGGCTCGGCGTCGAGCCCGGGTGCCGCGAACTCCGTGTCCGGGGCGCTCTGAAGGGCGAAGGCGACCTGGAAGAGCGGGTGCCTGGCCAGCGAGCGGACCGGGTTCAGGACGTCCACCAGGTGCTCGAAGGGCAGGTCCTGGTGGGCGTAGGCCGCGAGGTCGGTCTCCCGTACGCGGCCGATCAGCTCGGTGAAGGAGGGGTTGCCGCCGACGTCCGTCCGCAGCACCAGCGTGTTGAGGAAGTTGCCCACGAGGCCGTCGAGGGATTCGTCGGTACGTCCGGCGACGGGCGTGCCGAGCGGCACGTCCTCGGCGCCGCCGAGCCGGGACAGCAGCACGGCGACGGCGGCCTGCGCGACCATGAACAGCGTCGCGTCGCACTGCCGGGCGATCTCCATGAACCGCCGGTGCACGGCGGCGTCCACGGTGAACGGGAGCATCGCGCCCCGATGGCTGGCCGTGGCGGGGCGGGGCCGGTCGAAGGGCAGCGCCAGCTGTTCGGGGAGGTCGGCGAGGGTGCGGGTCCAGAAGTCGAGCTGCTTGCCGAACAGGCCGTCCTCGGTGCCCCGGTCGAGCAGTTCGCGCTGCCACAGGGTGAAGTCGGCGTACTGGACGGGCAGCGGCGCCCAGCCGGGCGCGCGGCCCTCGGACCGTGCCGCGTACGCCGCCGACAGGTCCCGCATCAGGACGCCCATGGACCAGCCGTCGGCGGCGATGTGGTGCACCACGACCAGTAGGACGTGCTCGGCGGGCGCCACCTCGAACAGCGTGACCCGCCACGGCAGGTCCGTGTCGAGCCGGAACCCGTGGGCGGCCTCGGCGGCCAGCGCCGCGTCCACCGTCTCCGCGGCGACGGCGGTCACGGGTATCCGTGCCGGTACGGCTGCCAGGACTTCCTGGCGGGCGCTGCCGCCGTGCTCGGGGTAGCGGGTGCGCAGCGTCTCGTGCCGGGCCACGACGTCGGCCCAGGCCGCCTCCAGCGCTGTGCCGTCCAGCTCTCCGTTCAGCCGGACGGCGAGGGGAATGTTGTTGGTGGCGCTCGGCCCTTCGAGGCTGTGCAGGAACCACATCCGCTGCTGCCCGAACGACAGCGGCAGCGGATCGGGCCGGTCGGCCCGGACCAGCGCCGGCCGTACGGCCTCGAACTCGTCCAGCCGCCCGGCCAGCCCGGCGACCGTCGGCGCCTCGAACAGCGCCCGCACGGAAATCTCCGCACCGAGCGCCCCCTTGACCCGGCTGGCCAGCCGCGTCGCCGACAACGAGTCCCCACCGAGATCGAAGAAGCCGTCGTCGATGCCGACCCGGGCCACCTCCAGCCCCAGCACCTCGGCGAACAACCGGCACAGGATCTGTTCCTGCGGCGTGCGGGGCGCGCGAGCCGATGCGTCTGCCGCCGCCGTGCAGTCGGGGGCGGGGAGGGCGGCCCGGTCGATCTTGCCGTTGACGGTGAGCGGCAGCACGTCCAGGACGACCGTCGCCGACGACACCATGTGGTCCGGCAGCCGCTCGGCCGCGAACTCCCGTATGCGGGTGGCCTCGCCGACGACGTACGCGACCAGGCGCTTGTCGCCGGGCTGGTCCTCCCGCGCCAGCACCGCGACCTGCGCCACCCCGGGGCACTGCCCGAGGACGGTCTCGACCTCGGCCGGTTCGATGCGGAAGCCGCGGATCTTCACCTGGTCGTCGGCCCGGCCCAGGAAGAGGAGATGGCCGTCCTGGTCCCAGCGCACCAGGTCGCCCGTCCGGTACATCCGCCCACCGCCGTACGGGCACGCCACGAACCGCTCCGCGGTCAGCCCCGCACGCCCCAGGTACCCCCGCGCAACGCCCCGCCCGGCCACGTACAACTCCCCGGCGACACCCACCGGAACCGGCCGCAGGAAACTGTCCAGGACGAACACCCGTACGCCGTCCCGCGGTCTTCCGACGGGGAGGGCGGAGGGCACCTTCGCGGCGGGTTCGACGGCGAGGGTGGTCGCGCAGAGGGTGGTCTCCGTGGGGCCGTAGAGGTGACGTACCGTCACTCCGGGGCAGGCGTCCAGGACGCTCGCCACGGTTTCGGCGGGCACCACGTCGCCGCCGGTCAGGACATGCCGCAGACCGGCGAAGCACTCGGGGGTCTCCTGCGCCAGCACCCGGAAGAGGCCGGCCGTCACATGGACGGCCGTCAGCGCATACTCCTCGACCAGCCTGGACAGCGTGCCGCCTGCCAGGTCCACCGTCTCCGGCGCCACCACCACACACCCGCCGTTCAGCAACGGCACCCACAGCTCGAACGTCGAAGCGTCAAAGGCATGCGGCGCATGGAACAGGACGCGGCCCGAGCCGATGTCACCCCAGCAGGAGTCCAGCGCCAGCCCCGCCACACCCCCGTGCGTAACGACCACGCCCTTGGGCACACCTGTCGACCCGGACGTGTACATCACATACAGCGCCGACTCCGGCGACACCCCCACCGGCAGCGGATCGGCCGAGAAGGACCCGAGCGCCGCCTCGCACACCTCCGACTCCCCCACCACCAGCACCGGAGCCGCATCCGCCAGCAACCACCGCACCCGCTCCACCGGATACGACAGATCCACCGGCACGAACACCGCCCCCGCCTTCGCCACACCCAGCAACACCACAACCAGCTCCACCGACCGCGAAAGCACCACACCCACCCGGTCACCAGGAGCCACCCCCTTGGCACGCAGGTACCAGGCGAATCGATTCGCCCGGGCGTCCAGCTCCTCGTAGGTCAGGGTCTCCGCCGCGGACACCACCGCCGCTTCCCGCGCGCGCCGCCGCGCGGTCCGCTCGAAGAGGGCGGGGACGGTCGTCGGCGCGGGCCCCGGGGCGCCGGTGTTCACGCCGTGCAGCAGCCGGTCCCGTTCGCCGCCGACGAGGACGTCGAGGTCGCCGATCCGGGTGGCCGGGCCGGCGGCGAGCTGCCCGAGGACGCGCACGAGGCGGTCGGCGAGGAGCTGTGCGTCGGCGCGGGTGAAGAGGTCGGGGCGGTAGGTCAGCCGGAAACGTTCGGACATCGCGGTGAACGTCAGCGGATAGTGCGCGGCGTCCCGGCCGCCGACGCTCGCCAGGTCGAGGTCACCGGACACCGAGCGTGCGGTGGTCCCGGTCAGGTCGAGGAGGTCGACGGGGTAGTTCTGGAAGACGGTCAGGGTGTCGAACAGGGTCCGGGTCCCGGCGATGCTCTGCACCTCGGCCAGGCTCAGGTGTTCGTGCGGCAGCAGCGCCGCCTGTGCCTCCTGGAGGCGGGTGAGGAGCTGGGCGACGGTGTCGGTGGCCGACCAGCGGGCCCGTACCGGCAGGGTGTTGATGAACAGGCCGACGGTGGTGTCGATGCCCGGGATCTCCGGCGGGCGCCCGGCCGTGGTCCCGCCGAAGACCACGTCGTCGCGTCCGGTCAGCGTGCCGAGCAGCACGGCCCACGCGCCGCGCATCACGGTGCTCGGGGTCACCCCGTTGCGGCGGGCCAGCGCCGCGAGGTCCGTCACCAGCGGGGCGGGCAGTTCGACCCGTACCTCGTCGGGGTCGACCGGCGCGCGGTGGCCCGTCTCCGGTGCGACGAGGGTGGGCCGCGCCCCGTGCAGCTCCTGCCGCCATGCCGCGGCGGCGGCCGCGCCGTCGCGGCGGGCCAGCCAGGCGAGGTAGCTGCGGTACGGGGTGACCGGCGGGAGGGCGTGTTCGTCACCGCCGTTGCGGTACAGCTCGACCAGTTCGTTCGCGATGATCGACGTCGACCAGCCGTCGCAGAGGATGTGGTGGACGGTCAGCACGACGCGGGTGCGGGTGTCGCCGACACGGATGGCGGTCAGGCGCAGCAGGGGCGGTGCCGCGAGGTCGAAGCGCCGGGTCCACTCCGCGCGTACCGCCTCGTCCAGGGCGTCCGCACGCCGCCCGGCCGGGACGGGGCGCAGGTCCAGTTCCCGCCACGGGAGGTCCGCGCGCTGCGGGACGATCTGCACCGTGTCGCCGGACTTCAGGGTGCGGAACCCGGCCCTGAGGGTCGGGTGCCGGCGTAACAGCGCGTGTCCCGCCGACCTGAGGGCGTCCGTGTCGAGAGGGCCGTCCAGGTCCAGGACCACCTGGCCCCGGTAGATGTCCGTGGCCTCGGCGTCGTACAGGGCGTGGAACAACATGCCCTTCTGCATCGGCGCGAGCGGCCATATGTCGGCCAGTCCGGGCTTGCTCACGGCTACTTTCCCCATTCCGTTTCGAGCTGGTCGATGTCGTCCTGCGTCAGGGCGACGAGGTCGAGGTCCGACGGGGTACGGCCGCCCGCGTCCGCCTGCGCGGCGCACGCCACCAGGGCCTCGGCGGCCCGGAACCACGCATGGCCGAGACGCCGCATGTCGGCCTCCGAGACCATTGCCGGGTCCCAGGCCCAGTGGGCCGTCAGCCGGGGCCCGTCGTCGGTGTCCACGGTGCGGGCGTCGAGGTCGACCGGGTGGGTGCGTACGCCTTCGGGCGGGTGGGCGTCGCCGGTGGCGGTCCACGCGGTGGTGGCCGTCCGGCGCTCGTCCGCGGCGGGGACGCGGCCGAGGTAGTTGAACAGGAGCGGCGGGGTGGCGAGTCCGGCCAGGGCCGGGGCCGTCCGCGCGTTCAGGTGGCGCAGCAGTCCGTGGCCGATGCCGTGCTCGGGCAGTCCCCTGAGCTGCTCCTTGACGCGTTTGAGTACGGTCCCCGGGTCGGGGTCGCCGGAGCGGGCGCCGGGTTCGGTGCCGCCCGGGTCGAGCCGGACCGGGTGGACGCTGGTGAACCAGCCGACCGTACGGGACAGGTCGGTACCGGGTGCGAGGCCGCTTTCGCGGCCGTGCCGTTCGAGGTCCACCAGGACGGCTCCGGGACGGCCGCGCCAGTCGGCGACCGCGAGCACCAGCGCGGCGAGGAGCACTTCGGTGACCTCGGCGTGGAAGGCCGCCGGGACGGTGGTGAGCAGGGCTGCCGACGTGTCGGGGGCCAGGGTCATGCGCAGTTCCCCGGACCCGCCCGGCCCGGTGGGCGGGGTCGGCAGCAGCGGGGCGGCGGGCGCCCCGACCCGCTGCCAGAGCGGGAGTTCGGCGGTGCGGGCGGGGTCGTGGGCGGCCTGCCGCAGCAGTTCGGCCCAGCGGCGGAAGGACGTACGGACCGGTGGCAGGGCCGGGGTGGTGCCCGCCCGGACCGCCTCGCAGGCGAGCGCCAGGTCGTCGAGGAGGATGCGCCAGGAGGCGCTGTCCACGCACAGGTGGTGGGCGGCGAGGAACAGCCGTCCCGGCCGGTGCGAGCCCGCGTCGAACCGGACGGCTTGCAGGACGGTGCCCGAGCGTGGGTCGAGGCGGCCGGTCGCGGCGGCGCACTGCTCGCGGACGATCGTCGCCGTGATCTGCTCGGCCGGTCCGGGCAGCCGTACGGTCCGCAGCAGGTCCGCCGCCTGGACGGAACCCGGCGGCCGGATGTGCAGAGCGCCGGTGTCGTCGGGGCCGAGGCGGAGCCGCAGGGCGCCGTGGTGGTCCAGGACGGCTTGCAGGGCGGTGGTCAGGTCGGCGGCGGTCAGGCCGGTGGGGGTCCAGACCATGACGGTCTGGTGCAGCGGCCCGGCCAGGGCCTGCCGGTCGGCGAGCTGCCGCATGACCGGGGTGAGGGGGACGGGGCCGTCGCCGTCGTCGTGCCGGGTCTCCTCCTCCGTGACGGGGCGGGCGGCGAGGGCGAGGGCCTCCGGGGTCTTGTGCTGGAAGACGTCCGTCGCGCTGATCCGGTACCCGGCCCGGGCGGCGCGGGCGACGAGCTGCAAGGAGATGATGCTGTCGCCGCCGAGTTCGAAGAAGTTGGCGTCGGCGCCGACGGTCGGGGCCGGGGCTTCGGGCGCCGCCGGGGGCATGGGGGCTGCCGGGGGCCTCGGGACACCGGAGTCCGGGCCGGCCGGGCGCGGGACGACCGGTTCCGGCACGTCCGGACGGGGCACGTCCGGGGGCCGGACGTCCGGCCGCGGGACGGGCGGGCCGGTACGCGCGTCCGGCGTCACCAGCCCGAGGACGTCCGCGAAGAGGCCGCAGAAGAACGTTTCGAGCGGGGTGCGGGCCGCGCGCCTCCCGGACGCCGCCGCGTGGTCGGGTGCGGGCAGCGCGGCCCGGTCGACCTTGCCGTTGTCCGTGACGGGCAGCGCGTCGAGGGTGACGACGGCGCCGGGAAGCATGTAGTCCGGCAGCCGCTCGGCCGCGAACTCCCGTACGCCGTCTGCTTCTCCGACGACGTAGGCGACCAGGCGCTTGTCCCCGGGCCGGTCCTCCCGTACGACGACGGCGGCCTGGTCCACGCCGGGGCACTGGCCAAGGACGGCTTCGACCTCGGCCGGTTCGATGCGGAAGCCGCGGATCTTCACCTGGTCGTCGGCCCGCCCGAGGAAGACGAGGTTTCCGTCCCGGTCCCAGCGCACCAGGTCACCCGTCCGGTACATCCGCCCACCGCCGTACGGGCACGCCACGAACCGTCCGGCGGTCAGCGCCGCCCGGCCCAGGTACCCGCGCGCGACGCCCTCCCCGGCGACGTACAGTTCGCCCGCCACGTCCGTGGGCACCGGGCGCAGGAGCGGGTCCAGGACGAAGACGCTCACGCCGTCGCGTGGGCGTCCGATCGGCAGGACGGACGGTGCTGCCGTTCCGGGTGCGAGGGTGTGGGTGGTGGCGCACAGGGTGGTCTCGGTCGGCCCGTACAGGTGGTGGACGGTGACGCCGGGACAGGCTTCGGTGACCCGGGCGACCGCCTCGGCGGGCACCACGTCGCCGCCGGTCAGCACGTGCCGGAAGCCCTTGAAGCAGTCGGGCGTCTCCTGCGCCAGCACCCGGAACAGCCCGGCGGTGACGTGGACGGCCGACAGCGCGTGCGCGTCGGCCAGCCGGGCCACCGTCTCCCCGTCCAGGTCCAGCGGCGGCGCGACGACCACGCACCCGCCGTTGAGCAGCGGCACCCACAGCTCCAGGGTGGACGCGTCGAAGGTGTGCGGGGCGTGGAAGAGCGTCCGTCCGCCGCCGATGCCGTGCCAGCAGGGGTCGAGGGCGAGGGCGGTGACGTTCGCGTGCGTCGCGAGGACCCCTTTGGGCGTCCCGGTCGAGCCGGAGGTGTACATCACGTACAGCCCGGTGTCCGGCGTGACCTTCACGGGCGGCGGGACGGCCGGGAAGTACCGCAGCGCCTCGGCCACCTCGGCACGCGTCATGACCAGGACGGGTTCGGCGTCCTCCAGCAGGAACCGCACCCGTTCGACCGGGTACGCCGTGTCGACGGGCACGGCCGCCGCGCCCGCCTTGGCGATGCCGAGCAGTACGGTGACCAGCTCCGCCGAGCGGTCGAGCAGCACCGCGACCCGGTCGCCGGGGGTGACGCCCTTCGCGTACAGGTACTGGGCACAGCGGTCGGCCCGCGCGTCCAGTTCCCGGTAGGTCAGCGTGCCGTCGGCGGACTCCACCGCCACGGCGTCGCCGTGCCGGGCGACGACCCGTCCGAAGCGCTGGGGCACGGTCGTGTCCCGGGTGCCCGCCCGGTGTGCTGCTGCCGCCGCCGTGACGCGGTTCCGCTCGTCGGCACCGAGCACGTCCACCGCCCCGGCCCGTACGGCGGGGTCCGCGGTGACCTGGTCGAGGACCCGCAGCAGCCGGGCCACCAGCCGTTCCGCCGTGGCGGGGTCGAAGAGGTCGGTGGCGTACTCCAGGTAGCAGTCCAGGCCGGCGGGGGCGCCGTCGGGGTCCCGGCGTTCCCACATCAGGACCGACAGGTCGAATTTTGAAGTGGACATCTGCACCGGTACCGGACGGGACTCCAGCCCCGGGGCGTCGAAGTGCGTCTCGGGTGCGTTCTGGAGGGCGAAGGCGACCTGGAAGAGCGGGTGCCTGGCCAGCGAGCGGACCGGGTTCAGCACTTCCACCAGGTGTTCGAAGGGCAGGTCCTGGTGGGCGTACGCGGCGAGGTCGGTCTCCCGTACGCGGCCGACCAGTTCGGTGAAGGAGGGGTCACCGCCGACGTCCGTCCGCAGCACCAGCGTGTTGAGGAAGTTGCCGACCAGATGGTCCACGGCCTCGTCCGTGCGGCCCGCGACGGGCGTGCCGAGCGGGATGTCCGCCCCGGCGCCGAGCCGGGACAGCAGCACGGCGACGGCGGCCTGTGCGACCATGAACAGCGTCGCATCGCACTCACGGGCGATCTCCGCCAGGCGCCGGTGCGCCGTGGCGTCCACCGTGAAGGGCAGGAACGCTCCCCGGTGGGTCGCCACCGGCGGGCGGGGCCGGTCGAACGGCAGCTTCAGGTGTTCCGGCAGGCCCGCCAGGGTCTCGGACCAGAACGCGGCCTGCCTGCCGAACAGGCCGTCCGGGGTGTCCTGGGTGAGCAGGTCGCGCTGCCAGACGGTGAAGTCGGCGTACTGGACGGGCAGCGGCGTCCAGCCGGGCGCGCGGCCTGCGGCCCGTGCGGTGTAGGCGGTCGCCAGGTCGTCGGCCAGGACGCCCATGGACCAGCCGTCGGCGGCGATGTGGTGCACCACGATCAGCAGGATGTGCTCGGCGGGCGCCACCTCGAACAGCTTGACCCGCCACGGAAGTTCGTGTTCGATCCGGAAGCCCTGCGTGACACCGGCGGCCAGCGCCTGTTCCACCTCGTCCGCAGCGATCCGGACGGTGGCGAGGTGTACGGGCACCTCGGCGGCGGCCACGATGTCCTGCCGGGCGCCGTCGCCGTGCTCGGGGTAGCGGGTGCGCAGCGTCTCGTGCCGGGCCACGACGTCGGCCCAGGCTGCCTCCAGCGCCGTGACGCTCAGCTCTCCGTTCAGCCGGACGGCGAGGGGAATGTTGTTGGTGGCGCTCGGCCCTTCGAGGCTGTGCAGGAACCACATCCGCTGCTGCCCGAACGACAGCGGCAGCGGATCGGGCCGGTCCACCGGTACGAGCACGGGCCGTACGGCCTCGAACTCGTCCAGCCGCCCGGCCAGCCCGGCGACCGTCGGCGCCTCGAACAGCGCCCGCACCGGGATTTCCGCACCCAGCGCGCCCTTGACCCGGCTGGCCAGCCGCGTCGCCAGCAGAGAGTCCCCGCCCAGGTCGAAGAAGCCGTCGTCGATGCCGACCCGGGCCACCTCCAGCCCCAGCACCTCGGCGAACAGCCGGCACAGGATCTGTTCCTGCGGGGTGCGGGGCGCGCGAGCCGACGATTCCGTCGTTGCGTGATCGGGGGCGGGCAGCAGCGCCCGGTCGACCTTTCCGTTGGCCGTCAGCGGCAGCGCGTCCAGGACGACCGTGGCCGACGGAGTCATGTGGTCCGGCAGTCGCTCGGCCATGAAGTCCCGTGTCCCGGAGGCGTCCCCGACGACGTAGGCGACCAGACGCTTGTCCCCGGGCCGGTCCTCCCGTACGACGACGGCGGCCTGCTCGACGCCGGGGCACTGCCCGAGGACGGTCTCGACCTCGGCCGGTTCGATGCGGAAGCCGCGGATCTTCACCTGGTCGTCGGCCCGGCCCAGGAAGAGGAGGTGGTCATCCTGGTCCCAGCGCACCAGGTCGCCCGTCCGGTACATCCGCCCGCCGCCGTACGGGCACGCCACGAACCGCTCCGCGGTCAGCCCCGCACGCCCCAGGTACCCCCGCGCGACACCTCGTCCGGCCACGTACAACTCCCCGGCGACACCCACCGGAACCGGCCGCAGGAAGCCGTCCAGAACGAACACCCGCAGGCCGTCCCGGGGCGCGCCGATCGGCAGCACCGGCGGCACCTTCGCCCCCGGACCGATGACGTGTGCGGTGGCGCACAGGGTGGTCTCGGTCGGCCCGTACAGGTGGCGGATCTCGGCGCCGGGGCACGCCTCGGCCACCCGGGCGACGGCTTCGGCGGGCACCACGTCGCCGCCGGTCAGGACATGCCGCAGACCGGCGAAGCACTCGGGGGTCTCCTGCGCCAGCACCCGGAAGAGGCCGGCCGTCACATGGACGGCCGTCAGCGCATACTCCTCGACCAGCCTGGACAGCGTGCCGCCTGCCAGGTCCACCGTCTCCGGCGCCACCACCACACACCCGCCGTTCAGCAACGGCACCCACAGCTCGAACGTCGAAGCGTCAAAGGCATGCGGCGCATGGAACAGGACGCGGCCCGGCCCGATGTCACCCCAGCAGGAGTCCAGCGCCAGCCCCGCCACACCCCCGTGCGTAACGACCACGCCCTTGGGCACACCTGTCGACCCGGACGTGTACATCACATACAGCGCCGACTCCGGCGACACCCCCACCGGCAGCGGATCGGCCGAGAAGGACCCGAGCGCCGCCTCGCACACCTCCGACTCCCCCACCACCAGCACCGGAGCCGCATCCGCCAGCAACCACCGCACCCGCTCCACCGGATACGACAGATCCACCGGCACGAACACCGCCCCCGCCTTCGCCACACCCAGCAGAACGACCACCAGCTCCACCGACCGCGAAAGCACCACACCCACCCGGTCACCAGGAGCCACCCCCTTGGCACGCAGGTACCAGGCGAACCGGTTGGCCCGCGCGTCCAGTTCGCCGTACGTCAGCGAGGTGGCGCCCGCCGTCACGGCGGCGTCGGCACGGGACCGCAGCACGGTGGCGTCGAACTGGCCGAGGACCGTACGGCCGCCGGCGTCCGCCGCCCCGGCGTTGACGCCGGTGACGAGCCGTCGCCGCTCCGCCGGGGCCAGCAGTTCGACCTCGCCGACCCGCAGTCCCGGATCGGCGGCGACCTGGTCGAGCACCGCGAGCAGCCGGGTGACCAGGCTTCGCGCGCTGTCCGGGTCGAAGAGGTCGGTGGCGTACTCCAGGTAGCCGTCGAGGCCGATGCCGTCAGGGCGTTCCCCCAGGCCGAAGACCAGGTCGAACTCGACCGTGGCCGGTGCGACCGGGACCGGTGCCGCGCCGAGGCCGGGCAGGTCCCACGCGGGGTGCAGCTCGTCCTCCAGCACCAGCAGCACCTGGAACAGCGGGTGCCGGGCGGGCGAACGGGCGGGCTTCAGCGCCTCCACGAGGTGTTCGAACGGGAGGTCCTGGTGGGCGTAGGCGGCGAGGTCGGCGTCCCGGGCTCGTGCCACCAGTTCGGCGAAGGTCGGATCGCCGCCGGCGTCGGTCCGCAGCACCAAGGTGTTGAGGAAGAACCCGACGACGCCGTCCAGGGACTCGTCGGTGCGGTCCGTGACGGGGGTGCCGAGCGGGATGTCCTCGCCCGCGCCGAGCCGGGACAGCAGGAGGACGACCGCGGCCTGCGCGACGGTGAACAAGGTGGTGTCGCACGCGCGGGCGACGGCGCCGAGCCGCTGGTGCGTCCGGGCTTCGACGGTGAACGGCAGCGCGGCACCGCGGTGGCTCGCCGTGGCCGGGCGCGGCCGGTCGGTGGGCAGTTCGAGCTGGTCCGGCAGACCGGCCAGGGTCTCGGTCCAGTGGGCGAGCTGGGTGTCGAGCAGGCTGTTGCCGCTGTCGAGGAGTGCGTGCTGCCAGAGGGTGAAGTCGGCGTACTGGACGGGCAGGGGCGCCCAGTCGGGCGCGCGCCCCGCGCTCCGCGCCGTGTACGCCGTCGACAGGTCGCGGGCCAGGATGCCCATCGACCAGCCGTCGGCGGCGATGTGGTGCACGACCACCAGGAGTACGTGGGCGTCGGCGGACAGGGCGAACAGGGTCGCCCGCCGGGGCGGCGCCGTGTCGAGGGCGAACCGGCGGCCGATGTGCTCGGCCAGTACGGTGTCGAGTGACGCCTCGTCGGCGGGGAGGACCGGCAGGTCCGGAGTGCCAGGTGAGTGTCCCGGCTCCGTCCGGTCACCGTCCAGGACCAGTTGGCGCGGTATGCCGTCCCGCTCGGGGAAGACCGTGCGCAGCGGCTCGTGGCGCGCGATCACGTCCGCCCAGGCGGCGCGCAGCGCGGGCAGGTCCAGGCTGCCGGTGAGCCGGACGGCCATGGCCATGTTGTAGGCGCCGGTGTCCTCCAGCCGGTTCGCGAACCACATGCGCTGCTGCCCGAACGACAGCGGCAGGATCTCCGGCCGCCGCGCCGCGACCACGCGCGGGCGCCCGGTGCCCAGTTCGCTCAGCAGCCCGGCCAGACCCGCGACCGTGGGCGACTCGAACAGCACGGTGAGGGGGATCTCGACGCCCAGGGCGGTACGGGCCCTGCTGATCAGCCGCATGGCCAGCAGGGAGTCGCCGCCCAGGTCGAAGAACCGGTCGTCGATGCCGGTCCGGTCCAGGCCCAGGACCTCGGCGAAGAGCCGGCACAGGGTCTGTTCCTGCGGGGTGCGGGGCGGGCGGTCCGAGATGGCGGCCGCGTGGTCGGGGGCGGGCAGCGCGGCCCGATCGACCTTGCCGTTGGCCGTCAGCGGCAGGGCGTCGAGGGGGACGACGGTGCCGGGGACCATGTGGTCGGGCAGGTGCTCGGCGGCGAAGTCCCGTACGCCCGACGCGTCACCGACGACGTAGGCGACGAGGCGTTTGTCGCCGGGCCGGTCCTCGCGGACGACGACGGCTGCCTGGTCCACGCCGGGGCACCGGCCGAGGACGGCCTCGACCTCGGCCGGCTCGATCCGGAAGCCCCGGACCTTCACCTGGTCGTCGGCGCGGCGCAGGAAGACCAGGCGGCCGTAGCGGTCCCAGCGGACCAGGTCGCCGGTGCGGTACATCCGCCCGCCGCCGTACGGGCAGGCGACGAAGCGTTCCGCGGTGCGCGCGGGGCGGTTCAGGTAGCCGGGGGCGACGCCCCGCCCCGCGACGTACAGTTCACCGGCGACGCCGGGTGGCACCGGGCGCAGGACCCGGTCCAGGACGAAGACCCGTACACCGTCGCGCGGGCCGCCGATCGGGAGCACCGCGGGCGCCCGCGCTCCCGGGGGGACGGTGTACGTGGTGGCGCACAGGGTGATTTCCGTCGGCCCGTACAGGTGGTGCAGCGTGACGTCCGGGCACGCTTCGGCGACGCGGACGACGGCTTCGGCGGGGACCACGTCGCCGCCGGTCAGGACGTTCCGGAGGCCAGTGAAGCAGTCGGGGGTCTCCTGGGCCAGCAGCCGGAACAGCCCGGCGGTGACGTGCACGGCCGTCAGCGCGTGGGCGGCGACCAGCCGGGCCAGAGTGCTCCCGGTCAGCTCCGTCTCCGGTGCCACCACGACGCACCCGCCGTTGAGCAGCGGCACCCACAGTTCGAACGTGGCGGCGTCGAAGGCGTGCGGGGCGTGGAAGAGGACGCGCCCGGTGCCGATGTCGCCCCAGCACGTGTCCAGGGCGAGCGCCGTGACGTTGCCGTGGGTGACCGTGACGCCCTTGGGTGTGCCCGTCGATCCGGAGGTGTACATCACGTACAGGCCCGATCCCGTCGGTATCCGCACCGGGAGCGGCGCGGCCGAGAAGTCCCGGAGGAGGGGTTCCCGCGGCGCCTCCTCCCCGCTCACGACCAGCGTGGGGGCGGAGTCCTCCAGCAGGTACCGCACCCGCTCGGCCGGGTAGGACGGGTCCACCGGTACGGCCAGCGCTCCGGCCTTGGCGATGCCCAGCAGGGCGACGACCAGTCCGGCGGAGCGGGGCAGCACGACGCCGACGCGGTGGCCCGGCGCCACTCCCCCGGCGCGCAGGTACCGGGCGAACCGGTTCGCCTGTGCGTCGAGTTCCGCGTACGTGAGGGTGTCCGCGTCCGAGACGATCGCGGCCGCGTCCGGGAAGCGGGCGGCGACCTCCGCGAACCGTGCGGGGACGGTCGTGTCCGGGGCGGCCGCCCGGCCGGTGTTCACCTCGGTGAGCAGCCGCGCTTCCTCGCCGTCGAGCAGGACGCCGGTCTCGCTCACCCGCAGCACCGGGTCCGCGGTGAGCCGGGCGAGGACCGCGGTCAGCCGGGCGGCCAGCAGGGCGGCCGTCTCCCGGTCGAAGAGTGCCGCGTTGTGCCAGAGCCCGCCGTCGATGCCGCCGGGCCGGCCGTCCGCGTCGTGGCGTTCGGTGAGGTTGAGGTAGAGGTCGAAGAGGCCGAACGTCAGGTCGTCGCGCGCCGCCTCGATGCCGACCCGCTCCGGTACGGCGGTCAGGCCGGGCAGGTCCCAGGCGGAGCCGGGCGAGTCCTCCATCACCAGCAGGACTTGGAACAGCGGGTGGCGGGCCAGCGAGCGGTCCGGGTTGAGCACGCCGACGAGGTGTTCGAAGGGCAGGTCCTGGTGGGCCTCGGCGGCCCGGCCGGTGGCGCGGACCCGCCGCACCAGGTCGGTGAAGGCGGGGTCTCCGGTGAGGTCCGTCCGCAGGACCAGGGTGTTGGCCACGAACCCGACCAGGTCTTCGAGCGTCGCGTCGGTCCGTCCGTCGACCGGGGAGCCGATGGGGATGTCGTCCCCCGCGCCCAGACGCGAGAGCAGGACGGCGAGCGCGGCCCGTACGACCATGAGCGGGGTGGCGTCGCAGTCGTCCGCGATCCTCAGCAGGGCCCGGTGGGTGTCCGGCGGAATGCGGACCGGCACCGCACTCCCCTCGTGCCGGGGCTCGGCGGGACGCGGCCGGTCGCAGGGCAGGTCCAGTTGGGCGGGCAGGCCCGCCAGTGCCTGGCGCCAGTAGGCGAGCTGCCGCCCGTACACACTCTCCGGGTCCTGCCCGGCGCCGAGCAGTTCCTGCTGCCGCCGGGCGACATCGGTGTACGCGACGGGCAGCGGCGTCCACTCCGGCGCCCGGCCCCGCGACCGGGCGGCGTAGGCACGTGACAGGTCGCGGGCCAGCACCTCCAGGGACCGCCCGTCGACGGCGATGTGGTGCACCACCAGCAGCAGAACGTGCTCGCGTGGGGAGAGGGCGTACAGCGTCGCCCGGCACGGCGGCTCGGCCCGCAGGTCGAACTCCCGGCCCGCCTCGGCGGCGAGGACGGACGCCAGCTCCTCCTCGCTGACACCGCGGTTCCCGAGCCCGGCCGGCGGTTCGTCCCGCACCCGCTGCCGGACCTCCCCGTCCGCCTCGGCGAAGACCGTACGCAGCGCCTCGTGGCGCCCGACGACATCGGCCCACGCCGCCTCCAGCGCCGCCGTGCGCAGCCCGCCGACGAGCCGGACGGCCATGGCCATCGTGTACGCGGCGCCCGCGTTCTCCAGCCTGTTGACGAACCACATCCGCTGCTGGCCGGACGACAACGGAATCCCCGTCGGTTCCGACCGGTCACCGCGGCTATTCCGGTTTCCGCGCACGCCGAGCTCCCCCCGAAGAATTACAACGCCGCGCGGCCACACCGTTATCCGGGGCGCGCGGCGGCAGCTCTTGCGGCGAACATACCCGTAACGCGGCGGGCCCGCGCAGTGTCCAGACAGCGGAATATTGACGTCCAGAAGAAGGGGAATTCCCTGCGGCGTCAGTGGGCGACGGGCGGGAATTCGACGCGGATTTCGAGACCGCCTTCCGGCAGCGCCTCGGCATGCAGCTCCGCGTCGTGGGCGGCCGCGATGGCGGCGACGATCGACAGGCCGATGCCCTGGCCGTCGTGGCCGCCGAGCCGGGTCGCGCGCAGCCGCTGGAACGGCTGGAAGATCAGTTCGACCTGGGACGGGAGGACTTGGGGCCCGGTGTTGCGGACGCTCAGCGCCGGCCGCCCCGCGCACCGGCCTGTCCACACCCGCACCTGCCCGTCGGGCACGTTGTGCCGGACCGCGTTGTCGACCAGGTTGACGATCAGCCGCTCGACCAGCGGCGGGTCGCCCAGCACGGCGGCCGGCGCCAGCTCGCCGCCGATCCGCACACCGGGCGGGCCGTCGGCGTCCCGCGGCCGGTCCAGGTGGTCGGCGGCCAGCGCCGCCAGGTCCACCGGCACCCGCCGGTCCAGCCCGCGCTGGCTGCGGGCCAGCGTCAGCAGCGCCTCGATCAGCTTCTCCTGCCGGGCGTTGCTGCCCAGCACGCGGACGCACGTCTCCCGCAGTTCGGCGGCGCTCGCCCGCGGGTCGGCGAGGGTGATCTCCAGCAGGCTGCGTTCGAAGGTGAGCGGGGTGCGCAGCTCGTGGGAGGCGTTGGCGACGAACCTGCGCTGCGCCTCGAAGGCGGCCTCCAGGTGGTCGAGCAGCGCGTCGAACGTGTCAGCCAGGTCCTTGATCTCGTCGGACGGGCCGGGCGCGCCGAGCCGCCGGTGCAGGTCGCTGGCCGAAATGTCCTTCGCGGTGTCCGCCATGGTCCGCAGCGGCCGCAGCGCCCGGCCTGCCATCAGCCAGCCCAGCCACACCGACAGGAAGGTCAGCAGGACCAGCGCGATCCCGGAGGAGGTGAGCAGCTTCCGCAGATAGTCGCTGCGCTGCTGTTGGAGATACGGCTCCAGGTCCACCGTCGGAGCCGGTACGTCGGCGCCGAGGCCGCTGGGCGCCACGGAAGCGGCCGGCGGAGCGGGCGGCTCGACACCGGCCCACGGTGGCCGCCCGGCCACCAGCAGGTAGACCACGGTGAGCAGCAGCACGCCGGTGACCAGGAAGAGCGCGCCGTACAGGAGGGTCAGCCGGAGCCGGATGGTCCAGCGGACCTTGGCCAGGGGGCCGGAGGCGCGATGGCCGGACGTGGGGCGGTCGGACGCCGAACCACCGGACGTGGGACGGCCGGGGCCCGGCCGGCCGCGCCCCGGGTCGCCGGGCGGACGGCCGCCGGACGTGCGGCGGACCGGACGGAGTGTGCGGCGCATCCCCGGCCTCCCCTCAGATCCGGTAGCCGGCCTGGGCGACGGTCTCGATGAGCGGCGGATCGCCCAGCTTGCGCCGCAGCCGGCTCACCGTGACCTTGACCGTGTTGGTGAACGGGTCGGCGGCCTCGTCCCAGGCCCGCTCCAGCAGCTCCTCGGCGGAGACCACCCGCCCGCCGGCCGCCAGCAGCAGTTCGAGCACCGCGAACTCCTTCGGGCTGAGGTCGAGCCGGGTGCCCGCGCGCTGCGCGGTGCGCTTGCCCGGGTCCAGCTTGAGGTCGGCGTGGCACAGGACCGGGGGCAGCGCGGGCTGACTGCGGCGGCTCAGGGCCCGGATCCGGGCGACCAGTTCGGCGAAGGCGAACGGCTTGGGCAGGTAGTCGTCGGCACCGCTGGTCAGGCCCTCCACCCGGTCCTCGATCGTGGCGGCGGCGGTCAGCATCAGCACCCGCGCCGGGTAGCCCTCGGTGATCAGCGTCTGGCACACCTCGTCGCCGTGCAGGCCGGGCAGGTCGCGGTCGAGGACGACGACCTCGTACCGGTTGACCGCGGTGCGTTCCAGCGCGGCCGTCCCGTCCAGGGCGACATCGACCGCCATGCCTTCCCGGCGCAGGCCCGCGGCCAGCGTCTCCGCGAGATCGCGATGATCCTCCACCACCAGAATCCGCATGGCCCCCACCGTCGGTTCGGCACTGTTGTCCGTGATCTTGCGCGGCGGGCGGTTACAGCGGGGTAAGGGCTGGTCGGGGGTTACAGACGCCTAACACCCGATGTTCCGCCGCGGTAACCGCCCGGTTGCTGAACTGGCTTCCAGACGTCCAGCGTCCCAGAGGAGTTGACATGTCGGCACCGTCCGAAGAAGAAACACCACCCCGTAGGAAGCGCAGGCTGTTCGCCGTCCCGCTGCTCGTCGCGGCGCTGGCGGCCGGCGGGACCGCCCTGGTGCTCCAGACCTCGTCGTCCGCGGCCCCGGCCGCTGCGTCGCGGTCCGTCGCCGGTGCGGCGCAGGCTGCGTCCTCGACGTCCGCTTCGGGCGGTACGGGCAAGGCGGCCGCCGGGGACTCGGCGACGCGGGAGCGGCAGGCCGAGGCGTTCACCCAGTGCATGAAGGACAACGGGATCAAGGACTTCCCGGGGATCACCGTCAAGGAGAACGGGCAGCTCCAGCTCAAGGCCGGCGGCACCGTCAACCCGGTCTCCAAGGCGTACCGGACCGCGGCCAAGGCATGCGCGTCGAAACTGCCCGAGAACAGCAGCCTGCCGAAGGAGCCCGCGGCGGTGACGCCCGAGACTCCGGCGCTCGGTTTCACCTGCACCGAGGACTGCCCGGCGGCGCCCAAGGCACCGAGTCTGCCTTCCGAGTTCTGACCTTCCGGCAGTACGTCCAACCGCCCCCATTGGGCGGTTGGACATTCTCGGCACGCCCTTATTCCACGGAATCCGGCCTGTAACCACGGCGTAACCGCAGGACCGGCATCATGGAAGATTCGCACTACGCCCAAGAATTCCGGCCGTTGTTCGAATAACCGGCTCCATTCGCTTCGCCGAGCCCGGTGGCCGCCGAATTCGATGTCCTCCCCCAGGGCCGCCGGAGACCACGCGGCCGCCCCGGCCGTCCCCCGTGCGCACGACGACCGGCCGGTGCGCCGCACCTCGGTCTCCGGCGGTCCGCCCCGCCGCCGGCCGTCCGGACCCGCGCCACGGCCGGCCGGCGGCACCACCGGCCGCCCCATCGCCCCGTCGCCCCGTCGCCCCGTCGCCCCGTCGCCAGGGAAACGTAACGTTTTCGTGGCAGAGCAGAACATTCGTACGGGGAGTAA
This sequence comes from Streptomyces sp. NPDC045470, assembly GCF_040646595.1. Classification (NCBI taxonomy): domain Bacteria; kingdom Bacillati; phylum Actinomycetota; class Actinomycetes; order Kitasatosporales; family Streptomycetaceae; genus Streptomyces; species Streptomyces sp. NPDC045470. Next base: position 221,850 of record NZ_JBEZAN010000007.1, on the reverse strand, counting down.
TCCCATAGGGTCGAGCAGTGATCGAACGTCGAAAAGGGGCACACGCCCGGGCCACCGCCGCCGCGGGCGGCCGATGGTCCGTCCTCAACCGGTGGTGGGCCGCCAACCGCCGCAGTCTCCGGCTCCGCCGCCCGGCCTACCCGCGCCCGGGGCGCACCGGCTTCCGGCGCTGGGTGCCGTCCTGGCGCCAGACGCTGGGGCTGACCGGCTCCTGCTTCGGCGTCCTGGCCATCCTCGTGGCGATCATGTACGCGCGCACCGAGATACCCGCCGACCTCAACGCCTTCGCCACCCAGCAGGACAACGTCTACTACTGGGCCGACGGCACCGAGATGGCCCGTACCGGCGACATCAACCGGCAGGACACCCCGCTCGACGCCGTTCCCGAACACGTCCGCTGGGCCGCGCTCGCCGCCGAGAACGAGACGTTCTACTCCGACAGCGGCATCTCGCCCAGCGGCATCCTCCGGGCCGCCACCAGGATGGTCACCGGCGGCGACACCCAGGGCGGCTCCACCATCACCCAGCAGTACGTGAAGAACGCGTACCTCAACCAGGACCAGACCTTCACCCGCAAGCTCAGCGAGATGTTCATCGCGATCAAGCTCGACAACAAGATGACCAAGGACGAGATCCTTGAGCGGTACCTGAACACGAGCTGGTTCGGGCGCGGCACCTACGGCATCCAGCGCGCCGCGCACGCCTACTACGGCAAGGACGCCGCGCAACTGAACGCCAGCGAGGGCGCGTTCCTCGCCTGCCTCCTCAAGGGCGCCGCGCTCTACGACCCGGCACTCGGCGCCGAGCCCCGCAAGCGCGCCGTGGAGCGCTGGAACTGGGTGCTCGACCGGATGGTGGCCATCGGCAAGCTCTCGCCCGAGGAGCGGGGCCGCTACACCCGCTTCCCCGAGCCGCAGGCCCCGCCCAAGCCCGCCGGGCTGACCGGCCAGAACGGCTACCTCGTGGAGACCGCCCGGGCCTACGTCGGCGCGCACACCGACGTCTCCGAGAAGGAATTCGCCCTCGGCGGCTACCAGATCCACACCACCTTCGAGGCGCCCCGGACGACGGCCCTGACCAAGGCCGTCGAGTCCGTACGGGCCAAGCTCGACCCGGTCGGCCGCGCGGCCGACCGCCACGCGCGGATCGGCGCGGCCTCGGTGACCACGGACGGGCGGATCGTCGCCCTGTACGGCGGCCCCGGCTACCTTGAGCAGGGTTTCAACGACGCCAACTCCTCGGTGGTGCCGGCGGGCAGCGCCTTCACGCCGTTCGTCTACGCGGCGGCGCTGCGCGACGGTGTCGAGCGCGAGCGCGGCAAGCCCCGTACCCCGGTCACGCCGGCCACGGTCTACGACGGCAACAACAAGATCACGCTGCGGACGCCGGAGGGCCCGTATTGGGACCGGGCCGGAAAGATCGCCAAGGCGGAGAACGACGGCGGCAGGTCCTGGGGCAGGATTCCCCTCAAGAGCGCGGTCGCGCAGTCCGTCAACAGCAGCATCATGCAACTGGGCATGGACGTGGGCCTGGAGCGGGTCGGCAAGGTGGGCGTGCAGACCGGGCTGCTGGAGAGCAGCCTCGGCGAGAAGCTGCCGTCCTTCGCCCTGGGCACCGCCACACCCAGCGCGATCCGCATGGCCGACGCGTACGCCACGTTCGCGGGCCGGGGCAAGCACAGCGAGCCGTACTCGGTCGGCAAGCTCATGCGCAACGGCAGCGACGTGCCGGTCGAGAAGCCGGCTGCCGCGCAGGTGCTGCCGCAGGACGTGGCGGGTGCCGTGGACGACGCGCTGCGCGAGGCCGTCAGCCGGGGCTCGGCCACCGCGGCGAAGGCTGCGGGTCCGGGAGCGGCCGGCAAGACGGGCACCGAACAGGAGAACAAGTCGGCCTGGTTCGTCGGCTACCGCGGCACCGTGTCGACCGCCGTCTCGCTCGCCCGCATCGACCCCAAGAGCCAGGAGCTGCTGCCGCTGGACGGCATCGGCGGCCGGGCGAAGGGCGCGGTCGGCAGCCCGTACCCGACCGACATCTGGACGCGCTACATGGCCGCCACCCGGTAGGGCGCCCACCGGGAAAGCCCCCGGCCCGCGATTCCCTTCGGGGGGCGCGGGCCGGGGGCTTTGGCGACTCCTGGCGTACCGGCGGCCGGGGCCGTGGCCGGGCTACTTGACCACCGACGACCAGTCCGTGATCTGCGCCGGGTCGAGTCCGCGCATCCGCTCCAGGACCGCGGGGTCCTGGGCGTCCAGCCAGTCGGCCACCTGCTTGAAGGTGACGCAGCGCACCCCGTCCCGTTTGCAGACCGACTTCACGAGGTCTTCGATGGCTTTCATGTAGATGCCGCCGTTCCAGTCCTCGAAGTGGTTGCCGATGAACAGCGGCGCCCGGCTCCCGTGGTAGACGCGGTTGAATCCGTTGAGGTATCCGTCCCGGGTCAGCTTCCGCCACTGCGCGTACTTCGCCGGGTCGCCCTTGGTGTTGTCACCGGACTGGTTGTAGAGGAAGTTGAAGTCCATGGACAGGACCTGCTTCTCGCTCTGCGGATAGGGCAGCAGTTGCAACGGGAAGTTCCATATGCCGTTCTTCTTCGACGGCCATATCTGGAAGTCGCCGGGCGAGCTGGCGTCGTAGCGCCACTTGAAGTCCTTGGCCGCGGTGAGCAGGTTCTCCTGACCCTCCAGGCACGGCGCACGTCCGCCCACCAGCTCCTTCTTGTAGTCGAAGGGCAGCGGGGGCAGGCTCGTGTACCCGGTGTTCGTCTTCCAGTTCTGGACAAAGGAGTACGCCTGCTCGATCTCGCTCTTCCACTCCGCGACGCTCCAGTCACCGCCGCCCTTGGCCCCGCAGAAATGGCCGTTGAAGTGGGTGCCGATCTCGTTGCCGTCCAGCCACGCGCCCCGGACCTGGCGCAGGGTGTCCTTGATGTGCTCATTGGTCGCGTACGAAATCGCCGAGGCGCCCGGCTTGTGCTGCGGCGGCTTGTACATCGTCGCCTTCGCTTTCGGCAGGAGATAGGTGCCGGTGAGGAAGAACGTCATCTTGGCGTTGTTCTCCTTGGCCACCTCCCGGAAATGCGAGAAGAGATGGTCGTCGCCCTCCAGCGCGCCGTCCCAGGAGAACACCACGAACTGCGGCGGCTTCTCGCCGGGCTTGAGCTTCGCGGGCTTGGGCTGGTGGGGCTGGGGGCCGGTGTACGACGTCGAGCCGTCCCCGAGCACCTTGACCTTGCCGTCCCACTTCTCCTCGGGCTTCGGCTTCGGTGTCTCCTTGCCCTGGCCCGCGCCGCCCTCCGGCGGGGCCGGCCTCGGCTGGGCGGCGTCCTGCGACGGCGCCGCCTTCGTGTCCCCACCCTGGTCGTCGGAGCCGCAGGCCGTCAGGCCGAGGGCGAGAGCCGCCACGGTGACCAGCGCCGGCGCGCCGAGCACGCTCTTCTTCGACATTTCCCTACCCCCTGGCACCAAAACACGTGTTCTGGCCCAAGTATCACAGAGGAGTCATGCCACTCATCAGCCCCGGGCGCTGTATTGCGCCACACCGCGGGCCCGGCCGGTCCGCCGGGTCCGCGGCCCGCCGCGTGGACGGCGGCCGGGCGGCGCGACGGGCCGCCCGGCCCTGCCGTCAGGTGCGGTAGGCGTAGTAGACCGAGTCCGGGTAGGACGCGATGATGCTCGCCACCGACTTCCGGTAGGTGTTGGTCGAGTGGTACGTCAGGTACGGCACGCCGTAACTGCTGCGGTACGTCGTCATCATGGAGTGGTCCTTGGACCCGTCCCCGTCGAAGTCCATCTGCATGACGTCGCCGACGTCCATCTGGTAGACGTTCGACAGGCTGGTCACGCGCCGGGAGTTCAGCGCGTACCAGGACCACTCGTTGGCCCCCACCCAGCTGTCGGACTGGTGGTTCGCGTCGTACCACCACTTGCGGTAGTCCGAGGCCGAGCCGCCCTCCGTCTTCCAGCCGCCCGCCTTCAGGGCCTGGCTGAGGAAGTTCGTGCAGTCACCGCCGGCCGCGTTGAACTTGCGGTACTCGGGGTTGTAGTTCCGCCAGTACTTCTCCGAGTACGCGGCCATCGCGGCGTAGTCGAGACCGCCGGTCACCTGCTTGCGGGGGAACGGACGCGCGGGCCGCGAGATGCCGGCGGCCGGCGCGCTGGGCATGGTGTTGCCGTCGTCCGCGACCGCCGCCGTCCGCAGCGTGGGGGCGTTGATCGCGCCGGGGCCCTCGTCCCGGGACCTGATCCCGGTCAGCTCCCAGGTGCCGCCCGGGACCGCGGTGAAGTCCAGCTCGTGGCGGGCCTTGAAGCCGGTGGTGGCCGGCTCGTCCCCGCGGATCTTCTTGTACGTGAGCGTGGTGCTCTCGGTGACCTCCACCGTGGCGCGCCGGCCGGTGAGCCGGGTGCTGTCCACGGTGACGCGGGTGTCGGCGGCGGTGTACGCCTCCCCGAGGCCGGCGAGCCGCTTCTTGCGGGCCCGCAGCGAGGACACCCCGGCGTCCTCGGCCCGCGCCAGGCGCGCCGACAGGCGCACCTGCTTGCGGGGCAGCTCGGCTATTCGGCCCGAGCGGTTGTCGAGCAGCGCCGCCGTCCGCTGTGTCAGTACCGCGTCGGCGGTGCGGGTGAAGGTCTGCGTCGTCGCCTGGTCCGCAGCGGCGGTCCGCGGCGCGGCGGCGGCGGCGGACGAGGCGGGCAGGCACACGGCCACCGCGGCCACGGTGAGCACCGTGCCGACGGCGGACCTGAGGATCGTTGATGTCACGAATTTTCCCCTTGTCACCCCGGCCCACCCGGGCCGGGCAGGGAATCTTTGCACAAAATACCCAACAGTGGATCACTGGTCCGAAGAAGGCCGCGCCCACCGCCCGCCGGGCCCGGCGAAGCCGGCCGATTCGATCACGAATCGAGAAGCGCCGGACCCCGTCCCCGGCTAGCGTCATGGCCGTGGACAGCATCGTCCGCACCGGCGAGACCGCGCAGGCGGACCGCGTGACCGAGGGAGACCCGATGAGCAAGGCCGTACGACCGGACCCGCAGTCGCCTGCGCCGCACGTCGCCGACCGGCACGACCTGATCCGGGTGCTCGGCGCGCGGGAGAACAACCTCAAGGACGTCAGCGTCGAGATCCCGAAGCGCCGGCTGACGGTGTTCACCGGCGTCTCCGGTTCGGGCAAGAGTTCGCTGGTGTTCCACACCATCGCCGCCGAGTCGCAGCGGATGATCAACGAGACGTACAGCGCCTTCGTACAGGGCTTCATGCCGGCGCAGCCCCGGCCCGAGGTGGACGTGCTGGAAGGGCTGACCACCGCGATCATCGTCGACCAGCAGCGGCTGGGCGCCGACCCGCGCTCCACCGTCGGCACCGTCACCGACGCCAACGCGATGCTGCGCATCCTCTTCAGCCGGCTCGGGCAGCCGCACATCGGCTCGCCCGGCGCGTTCGCCTTCAACGTCCCCTCGGTCCGGGCCAGCGGCGCGATCACCGTCGAGCGCGGCGGCAAGAAGGCGGTGAAGGCCACCTTCAGCCGGACCGGCGGCATGTGCCCGCACTGTGAGGGCCGGGGCGCGGTCTCCGACATCGACCTCACCCAGCTCTACGACGACACGAAGTCGCTCGCCGAGGGCGCGTTCACCATCCCCGGCTGGAAGTCGGACAGCTTCTGGACCGTACGGGTCTACGCCGAATCGGGCCTCCTGGACCCGCACAAGCCGATCCGCGACTTCACGGAGCAGGAGATGCGGGACTTCCTCCACCGGGAGCCGACCAAGGTCAAGGTCGAGGGGGTGAACCTCACCTTCGAAGGACTGATTCCCAAGATCCAGAAGTCGTTCCTGGCCAAGGACCGGGAGGCGATGCAGCCGCACATCCGGGAGTTCGTGGACCGGGCGGTCACTTTCCGGGCGTGCCCCGAGTGCGACGGCACCCGGCTGAGCGAGGCTGCCCGGTCGTCGCTGATCGACGGGACCAGCATCGCCGACGCCTGCGCGATGCAGATCAGCGACCTGGCCGCCTGGGTGCGCGGCGTGACCGGACCCTCGGTGGCGCCGCTGCTCACCACCCTCGGGCGCACCCTCGACTCGTTCGTGGAGATCGGCCTCGGCTACCTCTCGCTGGACCGGCCGTCGGGCACCCTGTCGGGCGGCGAGGCCCAGCGCGTCAAGATGATCCGCCACCTCGGCTCGTCGCTCACCGACACCACGTACGTCTTCGACGAGCCCACCACCGGTCTGCACCCGCACGACATCCAGCGGATGAACGACCTGCTGCTCCGGCTGCGGAACAAGGGCAACACGGTGCTCGTCGTGGAGCACAAGCCGGAGACCATCGCGATCGCCGACCACGTCGTCGACCTGGGCCCCGGCGCCGGCCCGGCGGGCGGCACGGTCTGCTTCGAGGGCACCGTCGAGGGGCTGCGGGCCGGCGGCACCGTCACCGGCCGCCACTTCGACGACCGGGCCGCCCTGAAGGAGACGGTGCGCGAGCCCACCGGCGCGCTGGAGATCCGCGGCGCCACGAAGCACAATCTGCGGAACGTCGACGTGGACCTGCCGCTCGGGGTGCTGTGCGTGGTGACCGGCGTGGCGGGCTCCGGCAAGAGTTCGCTCGTGCACGGCTCGCTCCCGCCCGGCGCGGGGGTGGTGTCGGTCGACCAGACGCCGATCCGCGGGTCGCGGCGGAGCAACCCGGCGACGTACACCGGGCTGCTCGACCCGGTCCGCAAGGCGTTTGCGAAGGCCAACGGCGTGAAGCCGGCGCTGTTCAGCGCCAACTCCGAGGGGGCCTGCCCGCACTGCAACGGTGCCGGAGTCGTCTACACCGACCTGGCGATGATGGCCGGCACCGCCTCCACCTGCGAGGAGTGCGAGGGCAAGCGCTACCATCCGTCGGTGCTGGAATACCGCCTCGGCGGCCGTGACATCAGCGAGGTGCTCGCGATGCCGGTGACCGAGGCCACGGAGTTCTTCGGCGACGGCGCGGCCCGGACCCCGGCGGCCCTCCGCGTCCTCGGCCGGCTCGCGGATGTCGGGCTCGGCTACCTCGGCCTCGGCCAGCCGCTGACCACCCTGTCCGGCGGCGAGCGGCAGCGGCTCAAGCTCGCCACGCACATGGCCGAGAAGGGCGGCGTGTACGTCCTCGACGAGCCGACCGCCGGGCTGCACCTCGCCGACGTCGAGCAGTTGCTCGGTCTGCTCGACCGGCTGGTCGACTCCGGCAAGTCGGTGATCGTCGTCGAACATCACCAGGCGGTCATGGCGCACGCCGACTGGATCGTCGACCTGGGACCGGGCGCCGGCCACGACGGCGGCCGGATCGTCTTCGAGGGCACGCCCGCCGATCTCGTGGCGGCCCGTTCCACCCTCACGGGCGAGCATCTGGCGGCGTACGTCGGCGCCTGAGCAGGGCACACGGGGCGGCGGGGCGGGCGAGGACACCGTCCCGCCGCTCACCTTCCGCACACGGAAACCGGTCCGTGCACGGAAACCGGTCCGTTCACGGAATCCGGTGCCAGAATTCCAGAGCGTGCTCCCCGGCGTAATCGACCGGTGCGATCCGGTCGGTCGCCAAGGAATGGGTGTACGGACGCGCGTCGGCGTTCCGGTACGGGCGCCACACCGGCAGCCGGGGGCCGTTCGGCGTCCCGGTGCGGGCGAAAGCCGCCCAGTGGTTCGTCATCGTGTCCGAGAGCCATCGCTGCGCCGCCGTGAAACGCCGCTGCGCCGCCTCCTCCTCGAACAGGTAGGGCGTATCGCCCGCGTGATAGGCACCAAAATCGAAACGGCCGGGCAGGGGCAGGTACATGGGGGCGTTCCGGTCGGCGAATTCATAGGCGTAGGTCGGTACGCGCCGGGCCAGTGCCGTGTGCTGCGTGTACGTCCCCCTGGCCCACATCCGGTCGGTGACGACCGCGGACCACGCGATGGCCGGAGAAGGGTATTCCGACAGCGGGTACTTCGCGCGCACCCGGCCCGCTCGGCCGCCGAACGCGGTCACGAGAGCCTGCCGGTAATTCTCGCTCGTGAAAGGCTTGTTGACGGCGTCGTACTGGAGGCCCACGAAGGTCCGGTGTTCGTCACGGGTCGCGCCGGAGAGCACCGGTACACGGTGGAAACGGCCCGCGCGCAGGGCCTTCGGCGGGAGTGCCGGAAGCGTCGCGTTGCCGTATCCGAACGCCTGGAAGGCGTTCATGATGTACGGCACCTTGAGGATTTTCTTGACCGGCAGGGCCCGCAGGCACCGCAGGGTCCGTGCGGGATCGGGCGCCGCACAGCCGAGCGGCGCGGTCATCTCCGCGCTGATCTCCTCCATCTGGCGGGCCGGGCGCCAGACGAACCACGGGTAACCGGGCACGCCGGGCCCCATGGTCCCGGCGGGCATGTCCATCATGCCCTCACCGCTGGACAGCGCGGCCCGGTGGAACAGCCCCCGGGCGCCCGGCGAGGTGAGGTGCCCGGTGATGGCCGAGGCACCGTACGAGGAGCCCGCCACCGTCACGTTCCCCGCGTCGCCGCCGAAGACGCCCGCGTTGCGCCGCACCCAGCGCAGCGCGGCCTGCTGGTCCTGGAGGGCGAAGGTCCCCGAGCCCTTGAGGCCCGGGTGGGCGAAGCCGCCGAAGACCCCCAGCCGGTAGTTGACCGTGACGACCACGAGGCCGCGGTCCGCGAGCCGGCGCGCGTCGAAGAAGCTGCCGCCGCCGACCGACCCGTCCCCGTGGATCCACACCAGTACGGGGGCGCGCTCCCGTACCCGGGCGGGCGCGGTGACGTTGAGGACCAGGCAGTCCTCCTCCTCGCTGGACACCTGCGCGTACGCGGACGGGACCTGCGGACACAGCGGCCCCGGCCGGGTGGCGTCCCGGACCCCGCGCCACGGCGCCACCGGGCGCGGAGCCGCCCAGCGGTAGGCGCCTTCGGGAGGTCCGGCGTACGGGATGCCCTGGAAGGTCCGGTGTCGGGCGGTCCGGACGCCCCGCACCGGACCGGTGTCGGTCCGTACGGTGACGCGGTCCGGCCCGGCGCCCGGCTCCGCCCGCGCGCCGACGAGTGCGGCCGGGACCGTCGTCCCCGCGCACAGGAACGCCACGATCACCGTGGCCCCGGCCCTCCTCTTCGGCCCTCTGCGACTCCTCATGAGCGGTCTCCTCCCAGAAGCGGCGCCGGGACGCGCGCCCGCGCGGCGCGCACCGGTCGTGGAGGAAACGGCGGCAACGGCCCCACGGACACGGCAGGACAGGGCCGGATACGGCAACACGGCCGGACACGGATGCGCGCCCACACCCCGCCCGACGGAACCCCGGTGTCCCCGTCCTCCGCTGTCCTCCGCTCGGCTCAGTCCGTCGCCACCCGGACCCAGGCCGTCGTCCACGGCGGCAGCCGGTCCCCCGTGACGGGCGCGGAGGACAGCAGCAGGGTGCCGTCGGGCCGTGGCCGCGGGGTGTCGGACAGGTTCGCCAGGCAGTGCCAGCCGCCCGAGCGGCGGAAGTGCAGCAGTCCTTCGGCGGCCGCGGTCGGACCGCTGACCCATTCCAGGGCCTCGTCGGCGAGCAGTTCGCGGCGCAGACGCAGTGCGGCGCGGTACAGCTCCAGGGGTGCGGCGGGGTCGCCTTCCTGCGCCTCGACGGACAGTTCGCCCCAGTACGGCGGCTGCGGCAGCCAGGAACCGCCGCTGCCGAAGCCGTACGAGCTGCCGCCGCGCCGCCAGGGCAGCGGCACCCGGCAGCCGTCCCGGCCCTTCGACCGGCCCTGACTGCGGACCCACACCGGGTCCCGCAGGTCGGCGCGGTCGAGGTCGGCGACCTCGGGCAGGCCCAGTTCCTCGCCCTGGTAGACGTAGGCCGCGCCGGGCAGCGCCAGCATCAGCAGGGTCGCGGCGAGCGCGCGGCGCAGCCCGTACTCCCGGTCGAGGGCGGGCGCCAGGCCGTCGGACAGCAGCCACGCCTCCTCGTCGCAGCCGTCCGGCAGGCCGTGCCGGGAGGCGTGCCGGATCACGTCGTGGTTGGAGAGCACCCAGGTCGCGGTGGCTCCGGCGGCGCGGGCGTCGGTGAGCGCGGTGTCGATGGAGGCGCGTACCTCGCCGGCGTGCAGGGACGCCGTCAGGAAGTCGAAGTTGAAGGCTTGGCCGAGTTCTTGCGGGGTGGCGTAGGCGGAGCGGCGGGAGTTGCGTACCCATGCCTCGGCGACCGCGATGCGCGGCGGGTCGTACTCGTTGAAGACCTTGCGCCAGTCGCGGAAGATCTCGTGCACCTCGTCCCGGTCCCAGAAGGGGTGACTGCCGTCCTCGGGCAGGTCGTCCGGTTCGTATGCCTCGACACTGCCGATGTCGCGCAGCGGCGCGGCCAGGTCCTTGGCCAGGCCGTGGGCCACGTCGACGCGGAAGCCGTCCACCCCGCGGTCGGCCCAGAAGCGCAGCGTCGTACGGAACTCGGCGCGCACCTCGGGGTGGTCCCAGTTGAAGTCGGGCTGCTGCGGGGCGAAGAGGTGGAGGTACCACCAGCCGTCGGGCAGCCGGGTCCAGGCGGGCCCGCCGAAGCAGGAGATCCAGTCGGTGGGCGGCAGTTCGCCGTGCTCGCCCTTGCCCTCGCGGAAGACGTACCGTTCCCGCGCGGTGGACCCGGGGGCGGAGCGGAGCGCCTCCTGGAACCAGGCGTGCTGGTCCGAGGAGTGGTTGGGGACGATGTCGACCATGACCTTCAGGCCCCGCCGGTGCGCCTCGCCGACCAGCGTGTCGAAGTCGGCGAGGGTGCCCAGGCGCGGGTCGATGTCGCGGTAGTCGGCGACGTCGTAGCCGCCGTCGGCGAGCGGGGAGGGGTAGAAGGGGCTGAGCCAGACGGCGTCCACCCCCAGTGCGGCGAGGTGGCCGAGCCGGGAGGTCACGCCGGGCAGGTCGCCGACGCCGTCGCCGTCGGAGTCGGCGAAGCTGCGCGGGTAGACCTGGTAGACGACGGCCTGCCGCCACCAGTCGCGGGTGTCACGGCCGGTGTTCCCGGTGCCTGCGGCGGAGTGCTGTGCGGTCACGTGGCTGCCTTTCGGTTCGTGGTACGGAAGGAAGGAGCCTCCGGAGACACGCATTCACCCGGGTGTGCGGCGCCCGGTGGCGCCGGCTCCCGGAAGTCGCGGGCCCGGGCAGCGGTGGATGAGTTCGGGGTCTCCCTCGTCGAACCCGTGGAGCAGGCCCACCGGGCGCCGGCCGGCGCGTCGCAGCAGGTGCTGCACGGGGTGGTTGGAGATGTGGGTCGAGGTGAACAGCTCGGCGGTGGTACATGCGGTCTCGACGGCCGTGAGGAGACATGGTCCCACGCCGCGTCCGCGCGCGCCCGCTGCGACCGTCAGCAGGGTGCCGAAGCCCCGCGCGAAGAAGCTTTGCTCCGGCACGCCGTGTCCCAGGGGCCCGGCAGCGCCTCGGGCCACCTGGAACTCACCGCGGTCTTCGGGTCCATGGGTGCATCGTGACAGCGTACGAGGGGTGGGGGGCGGTTCTTCAGGGCGTGTGGGAGCGAAAGGCGGAACGGTAGGACTGCGGTGTGACGCCGACGACGCGCTTGAACCGTTCACGGAACGCGGTGGGCGAGCCGAAACCGGCCTGGGAGGCGATGCGTTCGACGCCGTGCTCGGTGGTCTCCAGCAGGAACTGCGCGCGCCGCACCCGGGCCCGCAGCAGCCATTGCAGCGGTGTGGTGCCCGTCTGTTCCCGGAAGCGGCGGCTGAACGTCCGCTCGCTCAGCCTGCTGCGCGCGGCCATCTCCGCGAGCGTCACGTCCTGGGCGAGATGGTCCTCGATCCACGCCAGCACCGGTTCCAGCAGGGAGCCCTGGGGCACGGGCGGCCTGGTCTGCACGATGAACTGCGCCTGCCCGCCCTCCCGTTCCAGCGGCACGACCGACAGCCGGGCCGAGTCGGCGGCGACCGCCGAGCCGAGGTCCCGCCGGATGATGTGCAGGCACAGGTCCGTTCCGGCGGCGGCCCCGGCCGAGGTCAGGATCTGGCCGTTGTCCACGTACAGCACGTCCGGCCGCACATCCACGAGCGGGAACCGCTCGGCCAGCCGGTCGGCCGCCACCCAGTGCGTGGTCGCGCGCATCCCGTCCAGCAGACCGGCCGCGGCCAGGACGAACGCGCCCGTACAGATGGAGACGACACGGGTGCCGGCGGCCGCTGCCGCGCGCAGGGCGTCGAGCACCTCCGTACCCGGGGGCGCGGCGTCCTCGGAACAGCCCGGCACGACGACCGTGTCCGCCTCCCGCAGCGCCTCCAGGCCGTGCGGAGCGACGAGCGTGAAGGTCTCGGTGGCGACCTGGGGCCGCGGTGCGCAGACCTGGACCCGGTACGGCCGGCGCCCGTCCGCCAGCCGGGCGCGCCCGAACACTTCGATCGGGGTCGCCAGATCGGCCGCCACCACATGGTCCAGCGCCAGTACCGCCACCGTATGCATGGAGGCCACGGTAAGCGAGAACCCGCCGGTCGCAAACACCCAGGCCACAGGGGTTCGAGGAGCTTGAGCGCAGACACGGGCGGGTGGCGGGAACCCGTTGGAAATTGTCGTTTCAGCCCATGGGGCCCCGTCGCGGGCCCGGCCTAGCCTGACGCTGCAAGATCCCGGGCGGTGGCGCAGGAGTGGCTGCCGCCCTCCCCGAACGGAAGAAAGAAGCACCCGTCCCATGCCTGTCGCCCCGTCCCGCCCTGCCGCCGCTCCCCCGGCAGCGCCGCCCGCCCGGTCCGGAGCGGGCCGGTGACGAAGTTCCTCCTCGCCGTGCACGTCCTGGCAGCGATCGTCGCCATCGGCCCGGTGACCGTGGCGGCCAGCATGTTCCCCGCGGCGGTACGCCGCGCCCAGGAGTCCGGCCCGGACGCCGCCACGCTCTCCGGGGTCCGGCTGCTGCACCGCATCTGCCGCGTCTACGCGGGCCTCGGCCTGGCCGTACCGGTCTTCGGCTTCGCGACCGCGAGCAGCCTGGGCGTCCTCGGTGACGCGTGGCTGATCGCCTCGATCGTCCTGACCGCCGCCGCGGCCGGGGTGCTCGCACTCCTGATCCTCCCCGGACAGGAGGTGCTGCTCGGCCGGCTGGACGGTGCCGGGGCCTCGGTGGAGCGTGGCGCCACCGCACGGCTCGCGATGCTGACCGGCGTCTTCAACCTGCTGTGGGCCGTGGTGACCGTCCTCATGATCATTCGCCCCGGCTCGACCACGGGAGCGTGACCGTGCGCCGCGACAGACACCTTCTCCGCATCGCAGCGGCCGTCGAACTCGCTTCTCTGGTCGTCCTGTTGACCAACCTCGCGACCGTGCATCTGCCTGCCGTCTCCTCCCTGGCAGGCCCGGTCCACGGCTGCGCCTACCTCTTCACCGTCGTCGCCACCGCACGCGACCCGCGACGCTCCGCCCCGGCCGTGGGCCTGTCCCTGCTTCCGGGCATCGGCGGCCTGCTGGCCGTACGACGCCTGACACGGACCACGGAACACACCGGCCGTGGCGGGACCTCTCTCCGAGAGACGCCCGGGAGGCGCTGAGCGCGCAAGGAGCCCGAGAATCCCACCGGTTCGACGCGGCCCGGTCTCACCTGGCGGAGGACGCGGCGCGCAGCACAGCGATCACCTCGTCGTCGCCGACCTGGTCGAAGTCCTCGTACCACTCGCCGACCGCGCGGAAGGGGTCCGGCTGGTGCAGGACGAGCACGCGGTCGGCCTCCCCGGCCAGTTTCATGACGGCGTTGCGGGAACCGACCGGTGCGGCGAGCGCCAGATGCGCGGGCCGTCGGCGGCGCAGGTGCCGCAGGGCCGCGAGGGCGGTCAGGCCGGTCGCCAGGCCGTCGTCGACGAGGAGTACGGGCCGCCCGGAAACGCGGGGCTCGGGACGGCCCTCGCGGTAGAGGTCCTCCCGCCGGTGCAGTTCGGCGCGTTCGCGTGCGACGGAGGGAGCGAGTCCGTCCTCGGCCAGGCCCAGGAACCGCAGGGCCCGCTGGTCGAAGACGGGCTGTTCCTCGCCGACGAGGGCGCCGATGCCGGTCTCGGGCGAACCGGGTACGCCGATCTTGCGGGCCACCAGTACGTCGAGCGGCGCCCGGAACTCCCGGGCGACCTCAGCGGCCACGGGCACACCGCCGCGCGGCAGGGCCAGGACGAGCGGGTCGGCGGCCCCGTACGGCCATGCCGCGGTGTCGGGTGCGTCGGATGTGCCGGACGACGTGCCGGACGGGGCGGGCGTGTCTGACGGGCCGGTCGCAGTGCCGGTCGGCGCGCGCAGCCACTGGGCGAGTGCCCGGCCCGCGTGCCGGCGGTCGGTGAAGCGCATACATGCTCCTTGTCCTCGGGCGCCGAGAGGGGGTTCGGGACGTACCGCGGCGACCGGGACAAGCCGCCTCTGCCTGCCACCAGGGTGATCAGAAGTGCGCGTGTGGGGGCAGGGCTTCGGCCGGATAGACAGTACCGCTGGACCCCACCATGAAGGGTGCGGGAACACGACACCGAAGGGAGGGAAGAGCCCTGATCCGCGTGATCATCGCGCTGGCGTCCTCCCGGGGTACGGACCGCGTCTGCCCCCGGAGCGGACGAGCGCCTTCACCGGACCGCGCCTCGACCGTGCTGACGAACGATCCGCCCCTGTGCCCGGTCACCGGGCGCGACGAACCCGCGCGGTGACCGCCATTGACGGCGGGGAGCTCGTGGCACCGGTGGCATCGGCCACGAACGGGACGCCGGACGCCGCAGCCGTGCCGGCCTGGCCGGATGTCCGTGCACGAAGCGGCCGTGGAGCACTACGCGGACGAGCGAGTGCGCCACCCGAGCTTCCGGGGCTGGTGGCGCGTCGCGATCCTGCCTGCTCACCGAGCAACCCCCAGCCCGCCCTTGGGGCACGACGGGGTACAACCAGGGATGTCCCGGATGAAGTCGCAGGCCGGCGTCACGACCCTTGAGGCATGACAACAACAGCACAGCGCTCGCTTCTCTTCGGCCCCCTCCTGTTCGGCGCCTACGGAGTGATCCGTCTCCTCGACGGGCTCGACGGGATCAGGGGGCCGGGGCTCGCCTGGACGACAGGGCACCTGTGCTTTCTTGTCGGCCTGTTCTTCTTCGCCCAGGGATTCGCCGCCATGCGGAAGGCAGCGGGAAGCGACCTGTGGTCCTCGGCGGGGTGCTGGGCCGGCGGCGCAGGAGTCGTCGCGCTCGCGGTCCAGTTCAGCGTCGACATCACGACGGGACTGATGGCGGACAGTCATACGGAGATGGCCGGGCTGACGCGTGCCTTCCAGTCCGTACCGGGCGTCGCATTCGCCTTCTACCTCGTCGGCCCGCTGCTCTTCTTCGTCGGCCAGTTGCTGCTGACCGGCCGGCTGGCCGCCCTGCGTACCCTCGCACCGTGGGCGCCGGTCCTCGTCCTCGCCGCCGCTCTGCTCACCTTCGCGTTCATGGACCTGATCCCGCTCGGTGCCGTACTGCTTCTGCTCGCCTGCTCCCCGCTGTGGCGGACCGGCGCCTCCCTGGCCGCGGCCGTGTCCTCCTCGCGCCCACGGGCCTGAGGCGGCGGCCCCGCCGGTCCGGAACGCTGGTGCGCCTTCATAATGTCGGCATGTCCACCGCCGACGGCTGGGTGCGGTACTGGCGCGACGGCGACCGCCCCGTGGAGGCCATGCACGCGCACTTCTTCGACCACGTCTACCCGCCGCACAGCCACCACAGTTACTCCTTCGGCATCACCGACGCCGGTGCCCAGAGCTTCCACTGCCGGGGCGGCATCCACACCAGCGGCGCCGGCATGGTGATGGCCTTCAACCCGGACGAGGTGCACGACGGCTGGTCGGCGGCCGACCTGGGGTACCGCTACCGGATCGTGCACATCGGCCCGTCCGTGGTCAGCGACATGATCAGCGACGCCACCGAGGGCCGCACCGGCGCGCTGCCCCTCTTCCCGCACCCCGTGCTGACCGACCGTGTGCTCACCGACGCCCTCGCCCGGCTGCACGCCGCGCTCGTCGGCTCCACGAATCCGCTCGTCCGCGACGAGCGGCTGACCGCCGCCGTCACCGCCATGACCCGCCGCGGCGCGTCCGGGACGGCGTCCCCCGTACGGGCCCGGACACCGGCCGACCGAGCCCGCCGCCAGGCGGCCCACCGGGCCAGGGAGGTGCTGGACGAGGCGTTCTGGGAGCCGATGACCGCGGAGCGACTGGCGGCGGCCGCCGGGTGCAGCCGGTTCGCCCTCTACCGTGCGTTCCGCGCCGAGTTCGGTCTCGCGCCGAGCGACTACCAGCGGCAGTTGCGCCTGCGGCACGCGCGTGCGCTGCTCAGGTCCGGTGCCGCACCGGCCGACGCGGCCTCGGCCACCGGCTTCGCCGACCAGGCACACTTCAGCCGCTGGTTCCAGCGGGTGTACGGCATCACACCCGGCGCTTTCCGACGCGCGTGACGGGCCTCCCGACCGGGCCTGGACGCACCCGGCCGCCCCTGCCCGCGCCCGACGGTGGCCGGCGCGGCCGGCGGGCCCGGTCTGATGAACTGGCGGCATGACGTCATTGCTGCCCCGTCTCCTCCGGGCGCTCGACCGGTTCAACGCCACGCATCCCTGGGACCACAACGCCCACTTCCACCCGTGGATCCTGCGGCAACTCCCCCGGCGCCTCGGCAGTGCTCTGGACGTCGGGTCCGGCAGCGGTGACCTGGCCAGGCTGCTGGCCACCCGTGCCGCCACGGTGCACGGCATCGACCCCGACCCGGCGATCGTCGCCCGCGCGCGGGAGCTGACTCCGCCCGCGGACGCGGCCACCGTGACCTTCACGGTCGCTGACGCGCTCACCGGAATCCCTGGCGGACCGTACGACGTCATCACCTGCGTCGCCGTCCTCCACCACCTGCCGCTCGCCGACGCGCTCGCCGTCTTCCGCGACCACCTGGCTCCCGGCGGCACTCTGGTCGTCGTCGGTCTGGCCCGTCAGCAGACGCCCGTGGACCATCTGCTCGCCGCCGTGTCCGCCCCGCTCAACGCCGCCACCGGCCGGCTCAAGCACCGCGGCCGTACGGCACCCGCACCCCGGCCGGTCGCGATGACCGCCCTGACCCGCCCCGCGGACACCGGCTTCGCGACCATCGCCCGCGAGGCCCGCCGCCTCCTGCCCGGCGCCCGCCTGCGCCGCCGGCTGTTCTGGCGGTACACGCTCGTATGGCACGACCGCCCGCACGACCGTGTCCGGATGTGACAGGTAATCGTCATTGCGGTCACCGGCGGCTGCGGTGAGGATCG
This sequence comes from Streptomyces sp. NPDC045470, assembly GCF_040646595.1. NCBI lineage: Bacteria > Bacillati > Actinomycetota > Actinomycetes > Kitasatosporales > Streptomycetaceae > Streptomyces > Streptomyces sp. NPDC045470. Next base: position 204,627 of record NZ_JBEZAN010000007.1, on the reverse strand, counting down.
CTTCATGCCCACTGCGCACCGTGTCGTCATCGCGGTCTTCCCCGATGTCGATCTTCTCGACGTCACCGGCCCGGCCGAGGTCTTCGCGCTGGCCAACCGGGAGACCGGGGGCCGCGCCGGCTACCAGGTGCGCCTCGCCGGGCCGGCCGCGGGCGCGGTCCGCACGTCGGCGGGTGTGCGGCTGGTCGCCGACGTGGCCTTCGCGGACGTCGGCGAGCAGGTGGACACGCTGGTCGTACCGGGCGCGGTCGACATGACCGACGACGGCCCGGTGGCCCGTACCGATCCGGCTGTCGTGGCGTGGGTGCGGGAGACGGCCCCGTACGCCCGGCGGGTCGCGTCGGTGTGTGTGGGCGCGCATCTGCTGGCCGCGGCCGGGCTGCTGGGCGGGAAGACGGCGACCACCCACTGGTCGACCTCCGCCCAGCTCGCCGCCGACCACCCGGACGTCACGGTCGACCCGGACCCGATCTTCGTCCGTTCCGACTGCGGCCGGCTGTGGACCGGGGCCGGGATCAGTGCCTGCCTGGATCTCGCGCTGGCCCTGGTGGCCGAGGACCTGGGCGAGCAGACGGCCCTGGCGGTCGCCCGGCACCTGGTGATGTACCTCAAACGGCAGGGCGGTCAGAGCCAGTTCTCCGTACCGCTCAGCCGTCCGGCCGCCGAGCGCCGGGACATCGACGAGCTACGGCTGTGGATCTCCGACCACCTCGACGCGGACCTGTCCGCACCGGCCCTGGCTGCCCGGATGTGCCTCAGCGAACGGCACTTCGCCCGCGTCTTCAAACAGGAGACCGGCAGCAGTCCCGCCGCCTATGTCGAGGCGGCCCGGGTCGAGCTGGCCCGGCGCCTGCTGGAGACCACCGACTGCCCGCTCGACCAGGTCGCCGCCGCTGCCGGACTCGGCTCGGCGGAGACCCTGCACCGGGCGTTCAGGCGGCAGCTCGCCACCACTCCGGCGGCCTACCGCCGCCGCTTCCGTACCCGGGTCGGCTGACCCGCCACACCGTCTCACCCTCCGTTTCCCTCCCTGGCACGGCGAGGCGGAAGACGTCGCCCTGCCCTTCCCTTCCCTGCCGTCCCTTTTCCTTACCTGCCATGTCCTGACGAAAGGTTCCCGATGAACGCCAACACCCCGTCCACGCCCCTGCGCGACGTGATCGGGCTGGACGGCCGGCCGCCGCGGCTGAGCGAGTCCGCCCTGCTCATGATCGACTTCCAGAACACCTACCGCACCGGCGTCATGGCTCTGGAGGGCGCCGAGGAGGCCCTCGGGGCGGCCGCCCGCCTGCTGGAGCGCGCCCGTGCCGCGGGCACCCCGGTCGTCCACATCGTCAACGACGGCGGCGAGGGCACCCCGTACGACATCCGCGCCCACATCGGCGCCATCAGCGACCAGGTCGCGCCCGCCGAGGGGGAACCGGTCGTGGTCAAGCGATTCCCGAACGCCTTCCACGCCACCGAACTGGAGAAGACCCTGTCCGGCCTGGGCTTCGGGCCGGGCAGCGGCAAGGATCTCGTGCTGGCCGGCTTCATGACGCACCTGTGCGTCACCTTCACCGCACAGGGCGCCTTCCACCTCGGGTACCGGCCCACCGTCGTCGCCGACACCACCGCCACCCGCGCCCTCGCCGCGCCGGACGGCACCGTGCTGCCGGCCGCCGCCCTGCGGACCGCGGCCCTGACCACGGTCACCGACCTGTTCGGGCTCGTCGTTCCCACCGTGGACGGCCTGCCTGCCTGACCTTCGGTACGCGCGGTCGTACGGTCCCCACCCCCGTTCCCCGATCGGGGACCGTACGACCGCGCTCCCCCGTCCCCCGTACCTCCTTCCCCCGTCCCCTCGGACCGCCGTTCGCGTTACCGGCGCGGCTCACTCCCGTACGGCGCGGAAGCGGAACCTTCCCTTCCCGAGGGTGACTTCGGCCGGACCGAACCCGGCGGCACGCAGCCGCCGCGGCAGGGTCTCCGGCGGGACGGGCACACAGGTGTCGCCCAGGTGCAGCAGACGGAAGACCGTACTCGCACAGCCGTCACAGCCGGCGAAGACGCCACCGGGACGCAGCACCCGCCGGGCCTCGGCGAAGAGCCGGTCCTGCTGCTCCGGGGACGGCACATGGTGCAGCATGGTGAAGCACACGACGGTGTCGAAACCGCCGTCGGGGAACGGCATCGACGTCCCGTCGCCGTGCACGACTTCGACCCGCCCCGCGTATACGTCCTGAAGTTTCTTGGCGAACTCCGCGTCGACTTCGAGGACACTGAGGTGACCCGGTGCGCGGCGCGCGAGGACGCGCGTGGTGGCACCGTAACCGGGACCGATCTCCAGGGTCTCGGTGCCGAGTTCGACTCCGTCGAGGGCCCAGGGCAGCAGATTCTGCTCAACCCCTCGCGCCCACCTGCCGGAACTGCAGATCCACTGGTGCAAGCGATTCATGGAGGCCATGCGGCGATGCTAGGAAGCGCGGACGACGTCCACCACGAGGTAGGGGGACACATCCTGTCGCGATACGGACGTCTCGTCCCCGGGGGCGGGGGCCCGGAAGCGGCGGTGGTCGTCGGCACTTTCGTGGTCCCCGACGGCCAGTGGTACGGGCGGCACTGGCATACGACGCACCAACTGGCCTGGGCGGAGAAGGGAGTCATCGCCGTGCGCGCCCGGGGCAGCACCTGGGTCCTGCCACCGACCATGGCGCTGTGGATACCGGCCGGCGTCGAGCACGCGACGGGGGCCACGGGTCCGGTCGCGGGCCACAGCCTGTACTACGTGCCGGACCGCTGCCCGGTGCGCTGGACGGCCCCGACCGTCGTCGGCGTCTCGCCCCTGCTGCGCGAGTTGATCGGGTATCTGGCGGACGACAGCCTGACGGCGTGCGCCCGGGAGCGCGCGGAAGCGGTCGTCCTCGACCAACTGCGGCCGGTGTCGGTGGCGACGGTGCTGGCGCCGCTCCCCCGCGACGACCGGGCGCGCCGCGTCGCGGATGCCCTGCGCAGGCGTCCGTCGGACGGCCGGACCCTGGCCGAGTGGGGCGCGGAGGTCGGGGCCAGCGCGCGGACGCTGGCCCGTGTGTTCGCCGCGGAGACGGGGATGCCGTTCGGCCAGTGGCGTACCCGGGCCCGTCTGCAGAGCGCGATGCCGCTGCTGGCGGGCGGTGCGACGGTGGCGGCGGTGGCGTGCCGGGTCGGGTACGCGTCACCGAGCGCGTTCGTGGCGGCGTTCCGGCGCGTGGTCGGGGTGCCGCCCGGGGTCTATTTCTCGCCGTGAGTCGGGCGGATTCTCGCTGTGAGACAGGCGGGTCTCCGCCGTGAGCAGGCGGTTTCTCGCGGCCCGGCGACGGGGTTCAGTCGCGCGGTACCGGGCGGAAGGCGAGCAGGGCGATGTCGTCGGCGCTGTCGGCGCTCAGCGCGATGAGCAGTTCGTCGCAGAAGACGTCGAGGGGTTCGTCCGCCAGGGCGGCGGCGTGCCGGCGGAGCCGGTCCATGGCGTGGTCGAGGGACTCGTCGCGGCGTTCGATGAGGCCGTCGGTGTAGAGCAGGACGGTGGCGTGCGCCGGGATCGGGTCGATGGCGCCCGGTCGGGGCATGTCCGGTTCCATGCCCAGCAGCAGTCCTGAGCCCGCGTCGAGGTAACGCGTGTCGCCCTCTCTGGTCGTCAGCAGCGGTGGCAGGTGCCCGGCGGAGGAGTGGTTGAGCTGCCAGGGCCCGTCGGCAGGGCCGGTCACCAGGCCGTAGATGCAGGTGGCGGTGGCCTCCTCGGACAGGCTGTGGTTCGCGATGTCCAGGCGGCGCAGCACCTCGTCGGGCGGTTCCTGGCGGTCGATGGCGATGCCGCGCAGCATGCTGCGCAACTGGCTCATGGCGACGGCGGCCTCCAGGTCGTGGCCGGTGACGTCGCCGATGACCACGGCGGTCCGGTCGCCGGGGACTACGAAGCTGTCGTACCAGTCGCCGCCGATCTGCGCGGTGGTGGACGAGGGCGCGTAGCGGGCGGCCATCCGCAGGTGTGCGATCTCGGGGAGTACGGGCAGCAGGGAGCGCTGGAGGCGCTCGGCGATGTGCCGGGTCTCCTGGTAGAGGCGGGCGTGTTCCACGCCGAGGGCGAGGCTGCGGACCAGGTCGCCGATGAGGGGCAGCGACTCCTCGGTGAACGGCCGTTCCCCGTCGGTGCGGATCAGTGTCAGGGCGCCGAAGACGGCCCCGCGGGTCCGCAGCGGGGCGATGACCGCGCTGTTGGCCCCGACCCGTTCGAACAGTTCGCGGTCGTGGACGTCGAGCGGGCTCTTGACCTGGCTCGGCTCCGGGCCCTCGGTGAGCAGCAGCGGTCCGGCGCCGCGCAGCACCCGGGCCAGCGGCCCCCGTGCCGCGCCGGTCACCGGGGGGAGCCTGCCCGCGTACGCCGCGGCGGGCAGTTCCGTGGAGCTGTGGTGCGCGACGCAGAACCGCTCCAGCAGTTCACCGTCGTCGAGCAGGTCCACCAGGCACCAGTCGGCCAGCCGCTGCGTGAGGATTTTGCAGACCCGCTGGAGGCCCTCGTCCAGGTTCGGGGTGCTGCTCAGCGACTCGCCGATGTCGGCCAGCAGCCGGCGTTCCCGGGCCGGTCCGTCGGGCTCGTCACCGCCCGCTCCCGTGACGCGCTCCGGATCGTCCGGCAGTTCCGGTCCGCCGGGCGGCTGCGGGAAGATCGCCTGGCTCTCCCCGGAGGCGGCGAGAGGCGCGGGGACGGGCGGGGCGGTCCTGGGGGCGAGCTGGGCGACGTAGACGGTACGGCCGTCAGCCGTCACCTGGGTCTGGATGAACAGCCGGACAGGGACCTGCCTGCCGTCCCGGTGGAGCGCCGGAAGCGGTACCGAGCGGCCCAGGATGCGGGGCTGACCGCTGAGCAGCAGGCGGGTGAAGGCCGTCACGTGACGGTCCCTGAGGTGCTCCGGGATCAGTACGGTGAGCCGTTGGCCGACCAGCTCGTCCTCCTGCCAGCCGAGCATGTCGGCGGCCGGTCCGTTGGCCACGATGATCCGGTTGTCGTCGTCGGCCGCGATGGTGGGCACCCTGCTCGCCCATACCTGGCTGGCGTCCCAGGGCACCAGTTCCGAGGGGCTGGCGCTCGGCTCGCGGGGCACCATGGTCCACGCAGTGGGCGGGCCGCCGGTGAGCTGGCCGGTGATCTGGTCGAGCAGCCACCGGCGGAAGGCGCGGTTCTGGGGAAGCGACGGCCAGGTGAGGAGGCGTTCGTCCCGGGCCGCCTCCTCGGCCGCGTCGAGCACCCGGCCCAGGATGCGTACCGCCCGTACGACGCCCGCCGGGAGGGAGACGCTCAGGGAGTGGACGTGGGCCACCGACGTCTGTCCGGCCAGCCCCGCCGACACGCCCGCGCTGATCGCGTGGTTCGCGTCGTGCGCGGCGGCCAGGTCTTCCGGGTCCACCCCGGTGTCCGCTCCGGCGAACGCGGCCAGGGTCAGCTCCCGCAGCAGTGCGTGCCGGTGGTGCTGGGACGCGAGGTACAGCGTGCCGGGCAGGTCGACGAGCGTCACCGTACGGGTCGGGCCGCAGGACGGCGCGGCGGTCGCCCAGGTGGAGGGCGGTGGGGTCCGCCCGTCGGGCCACAACTCGAACCACACCGTCTTGCGCTCGCCCCCGGCGTCGACGCCGTACCGGGAGGCCAGGTGCCCGACGACCGCCAGTCCCTGTCCCGGACCGGCGTACGGGGCGGACTCCCCCGGCACCGGCCGGTGGCACGGCCGGCCGTCGCCGACGCCGACCCTGACCACGCGGTCGCGCACCCGGGCCGTCACCTCGGCCTCCGTGCGCGCGTGCAGCACCGCATTGGTCATCAGCTCGCTGACCAGCAGCTCGGCGGTCTCCACCGCGTCCGGCGCGCTGTCGGCCAGGACGGCCCGCACGAAGTGCCGCGCCCGCCCCACACTCTCCGGCCGCGGCGGGAACCGCCGCGAGGACGCCGCCCCCGGCTGACTGATGTGGTCCATGCCGTCAGTGTGCGGTACGCGGCTGCCCGCGGTGCTGCGCTTCGGAGGTATCTCGTCAACGTGCGTGCCGGAATCCATCAACTGGGCGAGGGGGCGCCTGACCGCCTGCCGGGTCCGCGGAGTCGGGCGGGGGCGCCGACGCCGGGCCGGCCCCGTGGCTACTCACCGGGCGCCGTACGCCACGGCTCGGGCACGGTGTTCCGGACGGTGGCCGTACCCGACTGCGCCGGAACCGTCGGGGCCGCCCTCGCCTTGGCGACCGCGGCCCCCAGTTGCCCCTGTACCGCTTCGGGCAACGCAGCCCCCTGAACGCTGTCGACCAGGTCTTGAGCGAGACGGTGCAGTTTGATGTTGGTGTTCTGGGAAGCGCTGACCAGGACGGACCAGGCGGCCTCCGGACTCAGGGTGAAGGTGGCCATCAGGATGCCCCGGGCCAGGTCGATGGCCGGGCGGGTCTGCATCGCACGGCGTAGCTGCGCGACCTCCGTGGGCAGGTTCCGGGAAGCGTCATCGTGCGGTGCCGGGGCATCGATCGCGGAGAACGTCGGGTGTTTGCCGTCCGGAGCAGGATGCGGGGCGCTGTCCGAGGCGGCGTGCGGGACATGGTTCGAGTCGTGGCCCGAGTGGGGGTGCGGGACAAGGGCCAGGCCGGGAGCCGGGGGCGGCTGCGGAGCCGGGTCGGGATGCGGCTCCGGCGAGACGAACAGGCCGCGCGCCTCCGTCAGCTCCAGCAGCCGCTCGACCGCGCGGCTGCTGGCGACGATGACGACGGTCTTGCCCTGCGCGGCAGCCCGCCGGCGCAGCCTCAGCAGCATGTTGAGACCGGAGCAGTCGCAGAACGTCACCGCGCCGAGGTCGAGGTCCACGCCCCGGGACGAGCGGTTCAAGGCGTCGTGCAGTCCGCTTTCGACCTTTCCGCAGGCGGCCAGGTCCAGTTCTCCGTGCACCGCCACCGCCGCGCGGTCGCCACAGTGCGAGGCCTCGGTCCGCGACAGGCTCGGGGTCCACGCGGCCGGCGGGCCGCCGTTCCCGTTGCCTTCAGCGGGGCCCTCGGGGAGGCGCGCCCGGTGAGCAGCTTCCGGCATGGCCTTCCCTCCCATCGTCATCGGCTCGTCCGCCGTCCATCTCAGGCTCACCCATCGACAGACACACGTCAACTAATACACGAAAATCCTTGCGTGTATCGAGACGCGTGAATGTTCGGTCGGTAGAGTTGGGGCATGGATGGACTGACCGAGTCGAACAACGGGGTGCCCGAACCGCACAGCGGCTGGACATTTGTGACCAATCACGCCCGGGTACTGGCCGCTATCGCCGACAATCACACCGCCCGTATCCGTGACATCGCGGCGCACTGCCGGTTGACCGAACGCGCCGTCCAGAAGATCATCTCTGACCTGGAGCGCGACGGTTACCTCTCGCACACCCGCGAGGGCCGCAGCAACACCTACCGGATCGACCCCGGCAAGGTGCTGCGCCACCCGGCCGAAGCGGGCCTGACCGTGGCGTCCCTGCTGTCCCTGCTCGTCCAGGACGAGCAGGACCGCACCCCGCAACCCGACGACCGCCGCCACCCCAGCACGGCCTGACGGACGGTGACAGGAGGGCCGCCAGCCGGGGCGCAGCGGCCGGCGAGCCGACGGGCCGTCCGGCCGGGGGACGCCGCAGCGTGGAACAGCGGTCGCGCAACGGTCGCGGCGGAGCCCGCGTACAGCCCTACGCCTTCGCCGCCGACCGGCGCAGGAACTCGATCCCCTGGTCCAGGGCCGCTTCCAGGTGCTCCAGGCTCCCGGTCGTGAGGTGAATCAGCACGCCCCCCTGAATACCGGCCAGCAGGGCCCGTGCGCCGCGCTCGGCGTCCAGGGCGGGGTCGATCTCACCCTGGTCCTGCATGCTGCGGATGCCGGCGGCCAGCTCGGCCTGCCACCGGGCGTAGAGTTCCCGCACCACGGCCCGGGCCCCCTCCGTCGTCGGACCGAGCTGCCCCATGACGGCGTTGAGCGGACAGTTGGGGCCCTGCCTGCGGTAGCGCTCGACGACCTTGTCGCGCCAACTCCGCCAGGCGCTCCAGGAGTTCAGCGACGCCAGTTCCGGCTGCTGGTCGCTGAGCACGCCGGACGCCTCGTAGCGGGCCACGGCCAGCAACAGCTCGTCCTTCCCGCCGGGAAAGTAGTGGAAGAGCTGGCTCTTGCTGGTCGCGGTGCGCTGCATGACATCGTCCAGCGTCAGGGAGAAGACGCCCAGCCGGCGCATCTCGGACGCCGCGCCCTCGACGATGCGCTGCCGGGTGGCGGCGCCCTTGCGGGTCAGCGGCATGGCGGTACTCCCTGTCGTCGGAGGCCGGATGGGGGGGTGCAGCAGTCAGGGTACGAGCAGGAGCTTGCCCGTGGTCCGGCGGGATTCGAGGTCGGTGTGGGCCCGCGCGGCGTCCGACAGCGCGTACCGCCCTCCGATGCGAGGAGTCAGCCGTCCCTCCCGTACCAGGTCGAAGACCTCCCCGGTGTGCTGGACCAGGGCCGCACGCGTGGGGACATGGTGGTGCACCACGGGGTACGTCAGAAAGGTGCTGTCGGGGAGGTCGGTCGGAGCGATGGACGGGACGCCCATGAACGGCCCGTAGTAGGCATGGACTCCGTGGGGACGCAGCGCCCGTTGCGAGGAGCGGAACGTCGCGGTACCGCCCCCGTCGTACACCACGTGCGCGCCCTTGCCGTCCGTCAGATCCCTGACCCGGCCTTCGAAGCCCTCGCCGCGAGAGACCAGGACATGGTCCGCGCCGGCTTCCCGCGCCGCGGCCGCCTTCTCCTCCCGGGACACCAGCCCGATCACCCGGCCACCGCGAGCTTTGATCATCTGCGTCAGCAGCAGTCCGACACCGCCGGCCGCGGCGTGCACGACAGCGGTGTCCCCCGGCCCGACGCGGTAGGTCCCGGTGGTGAAGTGGTGAGCCGTCAGGCCCTGCATCATGACCGCGGCCGCGGTCTCGTCGGACACCTCGTCGGGCACCTTGACCAACGAATCCTGCGGAACGGCGAGCAGTTCGGCATAGCTGCCCGCGTGGTAGAACCAGGCGACGCGGTCACCTGGGGCGAAGCCCTCGACGCCCGCTCCGAGGGCTGTCACCCGGCCCGCGCCCTCGACGCCGAGAATCGCGGGAGCGGCCCAGCCGGGTCCGCCGGCCGTCCGGGCTCCGACGTCCATGAAGTTCACTCCGGCGACGGCGAGCCGCACGAGCACCTCGCCTTGCCCAGGGGCCGGGTCCGGTAACGCGGTCCACGTCATGACCTCGGGGCCGCCGTGCCGGTCCATACGGATCGCGTGCATGCGGATGTCCTTTCTCGCGGGTGGGGAACTCGCGGGCGGTGAAGGGGAATCGCTCGCGGGCGGGGCGGGATGCCCGCACCGTCGACCGTCAACTGCGGCGCAGCGTAGGACGGTGAAAATGGACCCGCAAGTCCAGTTTTGCGGGCGGTGGCCCCTGCGCGGCAGGCCCGGCGCCGGTTCGGCGGTGTACGGCGGTCCGGCGCCCGCCGGGCCGGTCGTGCACGCCTGCCGCGTACGGGTGTTAGCCTGGCGATGAACTGATCTCGGATCGAGGAGACGTAGCTGTGGCGGGTGACGACGACATCTCCGGGTGATACCCGGACCTGACGGCCGCCGGCCGGTGCGCGGACGCACCGCCGTGGTGGCTGCCTTGTCGTGCCCTCCTGCCCGCTCTCCGGGCACCGGTGTCTGCCGGGCCCGTCGTGTTTTCCGAGGTATCCCCATGTCCGACGCTTCCGTCGTCTGCTCGAACCTGTCCTTCTCCTGGCCCGACGACACCCCCGTCTTCCAAGACCTGTCCTTCACCGTGGGCGCCGGCCGTACGGGGCTGGTGGCGCCCAACGGCTCCGGCAAGAGCACCCTGCTCAAGCTGATCGCCGGTGAGCTGCGCCCCGCCGCCGGGTCGGTCACCGTCTCCGGCACCCTCGGCCACCTCCCGCAGAGCCTCCCGCTCGCCGCCGGCCTCACCGTGGCCGAGGTGCTGGGCGTCGCCGAGGTGATCCGGGCCCTGGACGCCGTGGAGTCCGGCGACGTGGACGAGAAACACTTCGCGACCATCGGCGACGACTGGGACATCGAGGAGCGCACCCGCGCGCAGCTCGACCGGCTCGGTCTCACCGAACTGACCCTGGACCGCGGCCTGAGCACCCTCAGCGGCGGTCAGATCGTCTCGCTCGGCCTGGCCGCGCAGTTGCTCAAGCGGCCCGACGCCCTGTTGCTCGACGAGCCGACGAACAACCTGGACCTCGACGCGCGGCACAAGCTCTACGACGTGCTGGAGGACTGGAACGGCTGCCTGATCCTGGTGAGCCACGACCGGGCGCTGCTCGACCGCATGGACCGCATCGCCGAGCTGGAGCCGGGCGCCCTGCGGCTGTACGGCGGCAACTTCACCGCGTACGAGGAAGCCGTACAGGCCGAACAGGAGGTCGCCGAGAAGAACGTCCGCAACGCCGAGCAGGAACTCAAGCGGGAGAAGCGGGAGTTGCAGCAGGCCCGGGAGCGCGCCGACCGCCGTGCGAGCAACGCCTCGCGCAACCTCAAGAACGCGGGGCTGCCGCGCATCTTCGCCGGGAACATGAAGCGCGGGGCCCAGGAGTCGGCGGGCCGGGCGGGCCAGATGCACGCCTCCCGGGTCAGCGAGGCCAAGGCCCGGCTGGACGAGGCGGGCCGTGCCGTGCGCGACGAGCAGCGCATCACGCTGGATCTGCCCGACACCAACGTGCCCGCGGGGCGCAACCTGTTCCTCGGTGAGGGCCTGCGCGTCAGCCACGGCGAGCGGCAGCTGTTCGCCGACGGCGGGGTCGACCTGACGATCCGGGGCCCCGAACGCATCGCGCTGACCGGCCCGAACGGCGCCGGCAAGACCACGCTGCTGCGCCTGTTGCAGGGCGGCCTCGAACCCGACGCGGGCCGGATCAAGCGGGCCGACAGCCGGATCGCGTACCTCTCGCAGCGCCTGGACGTGCTCGACCTCTCCCGGACCGTGGCCGAGAACTTCGCCGCGTTCGCGCCGCACCGTACGGCGGCCGAACGGATGAACCTGCTCGCGCGCTTCCTCTTCCGGGGCTCCCGGGCGCATCTCCCGGTCGATGTGCTGTCCGGCGGCGAGCGGCTGCGCGCCACCCTGGCCTGTGTGCTGTGCGCCGAACCGGCCCCGCAGTTGCTGCTCCTGGACGAGCCGACGAACAACCTCGACCTGGTCAGCGCCGGGCAACTGGAGAGCGCGCTGGCGTCCTACCAGGGCGCGTTCGTGGTGGTCAGCCATGACGAGCGGTTCCTCGCCCGGGTCGGGATCGACCGGTGGCTGCGGCTGGCCGGCGGCGAGCTGCGGGAGACGGCGGCCCCCGAGGTGTGAGGCGGCGGAACGGCCTCGGCCCGCGTCCGAGGTGTCCACCCGGCGGGCCGCCCACCGCTCCCACTTCAGGAGGACCACCATGCCCCGCGCCGCTCTGCTCGCCCACGACCTGGTCCGTACGCTGGGGACCCGCCGGGTCCTCGACGGCGTCTCGCTCACCGTCTCCCCGGGCCGGTGCGTCGGCCTCATCGGCGAGAACGGTGTCGGCAAATCGACCCTGCTGCGCCTGCTCGCGGGCGTGGACCAGCCCGACGCCGGCCAGGTCACCCGCCCGCGGGACCTCGGCTTCCTGCACCAGGAAATGCCGTTCGACGGTGCCACGACGATCGCGCGGGTGCTGGACGACGCCCTGCGGGAGACCCGCGCCGACCTGGCCGAACTGGACCGGCTGACCGGGCTGCTCGCCGGCACACCGGACGACCACCCCGGCCACGCCGAACTGCTGGACGCCTACGGGAAGCAGCTCGAACACGCCCAGGAGAGCGAAGCCTGGGACGCCGACCGGCGGGCCGCGATCGTCCTCGACGGGCTCGGTCTCGGCGGGCTGGGACACGACCGGACGCTCGGTTCGCTGTCCGGCGGGCAGCGCGGCCGGCTGGCACTGGCCGCGCTCCTCGTCCGCCGACCGGCCGCGCTCCTGCTGGACGAGCCGACCAACCACCTCGACGACGAAGCGGCCGCCTTCGTGGAGGAACAGATCCGCGCGCTGCCCGGCGCCGTCGTGGCGGCCAGTCACGACCGGGCGTTCCTCGACGCGGTCTGCACCGACCTGATCGATCTCGACCCGGCGGTGAACGGTCCGGTTCGCTTCGGCGGCAACTACAGCGCCTACCGTGCCGAGAAACGGGCGGAGCGCGAACGCTGGGAACAGCGGTACGCGGCGGAGCAGGAGGAACTGGAGGCGCTGCGCCGCTCGGCCGGGGTGACCGCGCGCCGCGTCGCCCCGGACCGCGGGCCGCGGGACCACGAGAAGATGGGGTACGGCCACCGGGCCGGCCGGGTGCAGCAACAGGTCTCCCGGCGGGTACGCAACGCCGCCCGTCGGCTCGGCGAACTGGAACGGACGCAGGTCGGCAGGCCGCCGAAGCCGCTGCGCCTGCACGCCGGGGCGCTGACCGGCGTGCCGGTGGACGGTGCTCCGGCGGAGAGCGGTCCGGTGAGCGGCGGTCGTCCGCCGGGCAGCGCTCCCGTGGACGATCCGCTCGTCGCGCTGCGGGACGCGCGGGTGCCCGGTCGGCTGGACATCGCGCGCCTGGACGTCCTCGCCGGGGACCGGCTCCTGGTCACGGGAGACAACGGGGCCGGGAAGTCGACCCTGCTGTCCCTGCTGGCCGGACGGCTCGACGCCGAGGGCGGGGGCGCGGTGCGCAGACGGCCCGGCCTGACCGTGGGCCTGCTGGCGCAGGACACCGTGTTCGAGCGCCCGGACCGCTCGGCACGCGACACGTACACCCACGTGCTCGGTGCCGAGCGGGCCGAGGCGGTCCCGCTCGGCGCGCTGGGACTGCTGGGCGTCCCGGATCTCGACAAGCCGGTGGGGCAGTTGTCGGCCGGCCAGCGCCGCAGGCTCGCGCTGGCCCTCTTGGTGGCACACCCGCCGCACCTCCTGCTGCTCGACGAGCCGACGAACCACCTCTCGCCACGTCTGTGCGACGAACTGGAGGACGCCCTCGGCGCCGGGCCGGGCGCGATCGTCGTGGCCAGCCACGACCGGTGGCTGCGCGGGCGCTGGACCGGCCGCCGGCTGCGCCTGCGCTCCGGCCGCCCGGCGCCCTCGGACGGCACGGAGAGCAGGGACGGCACGGAGAGCAGGGTCGACACGGACGACACGGACGGCATGCGCGGCACGGGAAGCACGTACGACACGGAAGGCAGGTTCCGGCCCGGTGCCTGCGACCGGTGACGCGACGCGCCTTGCCGCACCGCTCGTCACCCGCCAGGATGGTGACCGTGAACACCGACCACGTCTTCGTCTGCGGGCATCCCGCCCTCGACTTCGCCGCGACGCTCCGCGCCCGGCGCACCGTGCGCTTCGAGATGTTCGCGACGCCGGAGCGGCTGGCCGCGTGGTGCGTGGAGTCCGGGCTGGTGGATTCCGTGACGCCTGCCCGGCCGTCCGACGTGGAGCGCGCGAAGTCCCTACGGGAGGCGGTCTACGAGCTGATCACCGCGCGACGCCTCGGCGAGCCGTTCGGTGCCCGGGCCTTGGACGTACTGAACAAGGCCGCACGGAAGCCCTCCGCGGCGCCACAGCTGACGAGCGCCGGCCGCCGCACCGACGCCACCCCCGAGGAAGCGCTGTCCGCCGTGGCCCGCCTGGCGGTGGAGTTGCTGAGCGGGCCGGACGTGCCGCTGCTCAAGGAGTGCGGGAACCCCGAGTGCACGCGTGTCTACATCGACCGTTCCCGGGGCGCGCGGCGGCAGTGGTGCGGCATGGAGTCCTGCGGCAACAAGATCAAGGCCGCTGCCTACCGGGCGCGCAAGAGGGGCGCGCCCGCCACTACCGCACGCTGACGGCACCAACCGCTGCCCAACAGTGCCCGGATGGGCAGCCCGTCAGGTCTCAGCTCCCCCAAGGTCCCGCCGACACCGCCGCCCGACCCGTACCGGCACACTTCCCCCGGAGGACGGTCTGCTGCGGGTCGCTGCGCTGCCGCACGACATCGGCCACCTGCCGACGAGTCACACCTTGGAAGGCGTGACGGGGCTCAACCACCACGCCGTCGGCCTGGAGTTGCCGCGGGCCGCCCTGGTCCGGCCGGTCCTGGAGCAGCACGGAATCGACGCCGAAACCGTCGTCGCCACACCGGGCGGGCGTCCCCCGTCGTCCCTCACCCACCGTTCCGGCATCCAGGACGGAGCGGTGTCGACCGACCGTGGGGCCGCCGTGCTGCTCGTCGGCCTGGTGTGCGCGGAAGCGCGGCTGCACACCTCGTGGGACAGCGTGGGCCCGGTCTCGGTGGTCCGGCGTCCGGCCCGCCGGCTGCTCGACAGTACGGGCCTCACCCCCGTGCGGCTGGCCCGCATGACGGACCCGGAGCTGTGATCCGCGTTCGACTCCTGCCCGGCCACGCGGTCGGAGAGCATCATGATCCGGTATGAGCCGCATCGGTTGCGGGTCGGGACCGGGCCGGGCACTCAGGAACGTTCGGGACGGGCTTCACCTTGCGCAAGATCTACAATTCGGCGCCCGTGGTGGCGGGGCAGCGGGTCGTGGCGGCCGCGCCCGAGCTGGACGCCCTGCGCTCGTTGCCCCTTGCGTTCCACGTCGGGTGGAGCTGAGCACCGGCTTCGGCGCACGACCCACCGGCCTTACCAGGCACCCGAGTTGCCGGGTGCACCCCCGGCTCCGTTCCGCCCCACCCGACACCGCCGCACCCGTCACACCCTTTTACCGTCACCCCCTTGACCGGTGACGCGACGCCTGCCAGAGTCGTTCCACACCCGCCCCTACGGAGGCCCGCGATGAACACCGGCAACACGACGGACACCTCGACAGCGGCCCGGCAGGCCAAGTTCGGCACGCTGCCCGAGCGCATCCCGTTCGAGGACATGGTCACGGAGCAGCCCTCACCGGAGAGCCGCGCGCAGCACACACACCACCCCGAAGGCTCGTGGAACCACTTCTCGTGCCTGGCCCTGGACCTCGGCCTGTAGGCGCCCGACCTCCGTTGACAAAGCGGAACGCCGTTCCATATCGTAAACGGAACAGCGTTCCGCTTCGGTTGGTGCCGTAGCCGGACGCGTCCGCCCGCCTCTTCCCGTGTCCGCCCGACGCGGCCACCGGCAGCGGCTCTTGAAGGGACATGCGCCTCATGAATGCAACGAGTTCCCCGGTCGGCACCTCCGGCTCCCCCGCCCCCGTCCTCTCGGTCGGCCCGGTGACGCTGCCCGTACCCGGCCGGGCCGTGGACCTCCAGCTACGGATCTCCGCGCCGGTGACCGGGAGCGACCTGCCGGTCGTCCTCCTCTCGCACGGCCAGGGCCCCTCCCACCACCTTTCCTCGCTGAACGGCTATGCGCCGCTCGCCAACTTCTGGGCGGCGCACGGCTTCGCCGTGATCCAGCCCACCCACCTCAGTTCCAGGACACTGAACCTGGACCCCGCCACCCCCGGCGCGCCCCTGCACTGGCGCTCGCGGGCCGAGGACATGCGGCACATCCTCGACCGGCTCGACGTGCTCGAAGCGGCGGTCCCGCAGCTTCCCGGGCGCCTGGACCGCGACCGGATCGCCGTGGCCGGGCACTCGATGGGCGGGCACACCGCGAGTCTGCTGCTCGGCGCCCGGCTCACCGACCCGGACGACGGAACGGTGGTCGACCTGAGAGAGCCCCGGATCACGGCGGGTGTCCTGCTCGCCGCACCCGGCAGGGGCGGCGACGCCCTCACCGAGGCCATGGCCGAGGCGCTCCCGTTCCTCGCGTCCATGGACTTCTCCGGGATGACGACGCCCGCCCTCGTGGTCGCCGGCGACCAGGACGACTCCTCCCACCTGACGGTCCAGGGCCCCGACTGGCACGCCGACCCGTACGTCCTCGCCCCCGGCCCCAAGTCCCTGCTCACCCTGTTCGGCGCGGAGCACGGTCTCGGCGGGGTCTCCGGGTACGACGTCGCCGAGACCACGGACGAGAGCCCCGAGCGGGTGTCCGCGGTGCAGCGGCTCACCTGGGCCTACCTGCGGTCGCAGCTCTACCCCGGGGACTCCGCCTGGGAGGCGGCGTGCGAGGCGCTGGCGTCCGGCCCTGACGCGTTCGGACGGGTCGAGGCCAAGTAGCGGGACGGTGCGCCGGCTTTCAGCGCGGTGACGACGGCCGCGGGGTCCTCGGCGTAGAAGCGGAAGGCGCGGGCCTCGGCGGGTTTGCCCAGGGCGCGTACGAAGCTCACCGGTTCGGTGAGTTCGACGAGGACCGTCGTCCGGCCGGCCACGGCCATGTCGGCGACACCGTTCTCGTCCACGACGGCCAGCTTGCCGTCCGGGAACTTCTGTTCCCGGCGGACGGCTGCCACCCGGCCGGCGGGTATGCGGATGTCCAGCAGGGCACCGTAGCGCAGGCGCAGCGAGCCGTCGGCGCCGACCACGTGCGGGCGCACCACGCACGAGGCGTGCAGGGCGATGACGAAGTAGCAGCCCCAGATGTCGAGGACGAGCGTCACGGCGTGCACCACCGGCCACGGGATCAGGAAGGCCAGCCCCACGGTCTCGACGACGCAGACGAACAGGAAGCCGTACATGGTCGCCGTCTGCCCCGGCGCGTACGGGACGAGCAGGTCGCCGTCGCGCACCCCGTGCGGGCCGCGGCGGGTCACCCAGCGCAGGAAGCTGGTGGAGAGGAACACCTCGTGGGCGGTCAGCTTGCGCACCGCCGCCGGGACGGCGTCGGCGATCGCGGCGACGAAGGCGGCGCGGTGGCCGAGCCCGGCGCGGCGGTGGCGGCGGTGGTCGAGGGCGATCAGCGCGGCGGCCGCGGCCGCGAGCGTGAGCACGGCCAGCTCGGTGGCCAGCCGGACGGCGGGGGCGATGCGCACCCCGCCGGCCACGCACAGGACGAGTATCAGCTCGCCGGGCACGAGCGCGGCGAAGGACCGGCGCACAGCCTTTCTCAGCGTCTTCACCCGGCACGCTCCTTGAGCAGTTCGATGGCGCGGTACACGGCGGCGGCCTGGGCGGGGGTGAAGTCGGAGAAGAAGGCGTCGGAGAACCCGTCGCCCTCCTCCGCGTCGCCGTCGGCCGGCAGGCTCATCGCCCGCAGCGCCTCGTCCGGGATGCTGTCGACGATGGCCCGCGCGGTCAGCTCCACCCGCGGGTCGTTCTCGGCGGCCCCGGCCAGCTCGTCCATCCGGGCATAGACCTCGTACGCACGCCGCATCGCCGCCGGATCGGCCCGGAAGGCATGCATCAGGCCGTCGAACCAGCCGCGGTCGCCGCCCGGTGCTCCGGTCTCCAGCAGGGCGAGGAGCTGCCGTTCCTTGGCCGCCATCGCCGGCTCCGGTCCGGGTACCTGCGCCGAGGCGCGGGCCATGGCGTCGAAGACGGCCGCGAGCTCGGGCGAGACGGGGGCCTCGTCCGGCAACCGGCCGGTCCGCTCGGCCTGTTCGAACAGCCGGGCCAGGCGGGCGCGGCGCTGCCGGATGGCCTCCTCCTGGCGCGCCAGGTCGGCGTCCAGCTCGGTGAGGATCTCGATGAGGTCCTTGCCCGCGTCGTCCGCCAGCACGTCCTTGACCTCGTCCAGGCTCAGGCCGAGCTCGACCAGCCGCCGGATCCGGGCCAGCTCGATGGCGTCGCGCAGCGAGTACTCGCGGTAGCCGTTGGGCTGCCGCGGCGGCTCCGGCAGCAGCCCGGTGCGGTGGTAGTGCCGTACGGCACGGGTGGTGACGCCGACGATGCCGGCGAGTTCTCCGATGCGCATGGCTTCAGTAGAAACGTTGTCGCTGCGACAAGGTCAAGCGGCGCGGTACGGCGCGCCCAGACGGTACTCCGCCCGGTCCTGCCAGCGCCGCCCGTCCCAGACGATGAGCTGGACCGCGCGTACGGAACAGCTCAGCGGCAGCGCGGGGGCCAGCTCGGCCTGCAACGCGCCGTACGCGGCCTCCTGGGTCGCGGGGCCCTCGTGGTTCGCGATCGTCAGGTGCGGGGCGAGTCCCGCGCCGAATATCCCGCGGTACGGCACGGCTTCCGGCCAGCGCCGGGTGAGGTCCTTGGTCAGCGCGGTCACGGGGTCGTGGGGCCACGGGTCGAGACAGAGCACGCCGGGGTAGCGGCCGAACGAGTCGAAGGTCAGCGTGAAGGCGTCGTGCCCGGCGAAGAGGCGGGTGAGGTCGTGCCGCGTCGTGGCGTCGATGCGGCTCTCGTGCACGAACGGGTACAGCACGGTCACGTGGGCGGGGAAGCCCGTACGGACCAGCGGGTCGGCTTCCGGGACCTTGATCGTGAGGGCGGTGTCGCCCGGTATGTCCGGCCAGCCGGTCGCCGCGGGCTCGCTCCCGGACTGGTCCGCGTCTGCCGCGGCCGGCGTATTCACCTGCGCCTGGGCCGGTGGCTCCCGCCGCGCCTCTGCCTCTGCCTCTGCCTGCGCCTGCGCCTGCGCTTCCGCCTCTGCGTTCATCACGCGTCATGATCCCATCGGCGGGACGCCTCTCCTCCCCCGGGCGGCTGCGGGCGTTGGCCGGAACGATGTGCTGGATTCGCCGACGTGCCATGGAAACCTTGGGAGGACCGACGAGCGAGAGAGGCCCTGGCATGACCAAGACCCGCCTGCCCGTGGAGCCGCTGCCCGCAGAGCCGTCGCCCGTGGAGCCCCCGTCTGTGGAGCCGCCGTCTGTGGAACCGAGCGATGCGCGGCTTCCCGATCTCACCGGCCTGCCGCTCGGCGAGTTGTCGGCCCGTACCGGGCGCCCGGTGCTCAGCACGCTGCTGCCCGGCGTGCGCGAACGCATGGACAGCTCGGACGTCGTCGCGTTCTACGACGACGCGCCCCCTGAATGAGGGAAGCGGGCCGGCCCGTTCCCTCCCGGCGGCGCGTACCGTTCCGGCAGTTCGTGCTCAAGGTGCACAGCAGGTGCAACCTCGCCTGTACCTACTGCTACGTGTACGAGGGGCCTGACCAGAGCTGGCGCGAGCGCCCTGCCCGGGTGGCCGAGGAGACCGTACGCCGCACCGCGGAACGGATCGCCCAGCACGTCACCACCCACGGGCTGCGGTCGATACGGGTCGATCTGCACGGCGGGGAGCCTCTTCTCCTCGGTCCCGCCGCGCTGATCGGCCACGCGCGGGCCGTCCGGGACGCCCTGCCCGGAGACTGCGCCGTCGCCGTCTCGGTGCAGACCAACGGCACGCTGCTCACCGCGGACGCCGTGCGGCGGTTCAGCGCGGCCGGCGTCACCGTCGGACTGAGCCTCGACGGCGGCAGTGCCCGGCTCAACCACCGGCGGGTCGACCACGCGGGCCGGTCCTCCTGGCCCGCGGTACGGCGGGCAGCCGGTCTGCTGGCCGGCGCGCCGGCCGCGTACGGGGGCATTCTGTGCACCATCGACGTGGAGACCGACCCCGCCGAGGTCTACCGGTCGCTGATCGCGCTGGAGCCCACCACCCTCGACTTCCTGCTCCCGTACGGGAACTGGAGCGAGCCGCCGCCCGGCATCGGCCCGTTCGCCGGGCCCGCGGGCCGGGCGGCGCGTGCCGTCCCGTACGGCGCCTGGCTCACCCGGGTCTTCGACCTGTGGTGGGACACGCCTCCGGGCCGCCGGCCCGTCCCGGTCCGTCTGTTCGGTGAGATCGTGGCGCTGCTGCTCGGGGCGGCGAGCAGGTCCGAGACGGTGGGGCTGTCCCCGCTGGCCGTGGTGGTGGTCGACACCGACGGTTCCCTCCAGCGCCTCGATTCCCTCAAGACCGCGTATGCGGGCGCGCCCGACCTCGGGATGGACGTCTTCCGCCACGACTTCGAGGACGCCCTGAACCACCCGCACACCGTGGTCGCGCAGGCCCGGGGGCCGGACACGCTCTGCGGAAGCTGCCGCCGCTGCCCCGTCGTCGGCATCTGCGGGGGCGGCAGGTTCACCGACCGGTATCTGCGCGGCTCCGGTTTCGGTCACCCTTCGGTGTACTGCGCGGATCTGGAGTTCCTGATCCGCCACATCGGCGAGCGGCTTCAGGAGGAGGTACGAGGGGTGCCGGGCCAGCCGATGCGCCGGTGAACCCCCTCATGCACACGGCAGTTCGCCGATCTCGGCGAGCACGTGGTCCACGTGCGGACGTACCCGCGCCCTCAGGTCGTCGCTCCAGCTCTCCTCGGAGTACCGGCGGGTGAGGTACAGCTCCCTGGCGTGGCGCAGGACCGGGCGGTGCCGGGGCGGGAGGTGGCCGAGGGCCCAGTCGGCGGCGGCGTCCTTCGTCCTGATCGTGCCGGTGGCGAGGGTGGTCCAGATGCGCGCGAGGGTCAGTACGACGTTGCGGGTGTCGCTGTCCACGTCGTCCAGCAGGCCGGGGATGCCCTGCACGCTCGCCCGTGCCACGTCCGCCCACGGTACGGGGTCGAGAACCTGTGCCGGGGGCGGGCCCGCGAGGGGGTGGTCGCCGGCCAGCGTCATGGTGACGAGCAGGGCCAGATCCGGCATCGGTTCCGGCTCGGGGACCGCACCGGCCGCGTACGCGTCGCGCAGCCACTCGCCGTAGAGGAAGTCGCCGGTCGGCGGGTAGCGCCACGGGCGTACCTCGTCCTGGACGACGACGGTGAGTTCGACCGGGCGGGCCCCGCCCGTGAAGCCCGAGATGCCGCGCAGCCCGTCGAGGAGGGCGCGTCGTTGCCGTGCGGTCGTGCGCCGCCGGGAGACGACGAGGACGTCCAGGTCGCTGGCCGGACGGAGGCCGCCGAGCACGGCGGAGCCGTGCAGGTAGCTGCCGACGGCCGCTGGGCCGAGGACGTCACCGATCAGTGCCACGATCTCCCGTTTCTGGTCCATGGCCGCAGTATCGACGCCGGGGGCGGCCGCGATGGCGCGCCGGCGCCGAGTGGCCGGAAACCGCCTGCCCGAGCCCCCCGTCCTCGGGCAGGTTCTTCCTCACCGGGGCTGCTGTCCGCGAGCGGTTGTGCCGCTCCGCCGAGCAGGCGGCCGGCCGGGCCCTCCGCATGCGGGCCGAGGCGGCGGAAGCCGGACTCCGGGCCGCGGACCTGTTTCGCGAAGCCGACTGCCCGGACGTCGGGGCATCGGGGCGCCCCTGGCCCGTCCCGGAGCGGATACGCCACGACGTCACCATCCGTCACGGTCTCGCCCGGGACTGCGAGAAGGAGCTCCACGATTCCGATCCATCACGAGGCGTGCGACTGGCCGCACAGCGAGATGGTCGCCCTGCTGCGGTTGAAGGTGCTCGCGCTGTCGTACGAACTGCACCGGCGGTGGCGGGAGGACACGAGGGGGCGGCCGCGGTGCTGTGCGCGGCTCACTCGGGTGAGCCGGCGGGCTCGCCGTGGCCCTCCCACGGCCGGGCGAGCGTGAACAGGGCTGTCGCGGACAGCAGTACGCAGCCCAGGACGACGACCGCCGTCGACATGGCGGTGGTGTCCCCCAGCACGCCGGGCAGGGGCGCGGCCGCGGCCCCGAGGACGAACTGGGCGCCGCCGAGCAGCCCGGAAGCGGCTCCGGGAGCGTCGCTGCCGACCGCGAGGACGATGGTGGTCGACGCGGGCAGCAGCAGCCCGAACCCGGACGTCAGGCCGAACAGGCAGGCCCACGTGGTGAGGAACGTGCTGACGCCGACGGCGAGCAGGATCACCAGCGTGACCAGGGCGAGCACGGTGACGGCCACACCGACGGTGAGCAGGACGTTCAGACGTACCCGGCCAGCCAGCCGTCCGAAGACGGTCCCGGCCAGCACCGTGCCGACGGCGTTGGTCGCGAAGACGAAACTGTACTCGGTGGGCGACAGCCCGTAGACGGTCTCGAAGACGAAGGGCGAGCCGGTGATGTAGGCGAACAGGGCGGCCAGTCCGCATCCCATGACCAGGAGGTGACCGGCCATCTCCCGGCGCCGCAGCAGGCCGCCCATCGCGGCGAGTACGGCCGGCAGGCCGCCGGTCCGGCGCCGCTCGACGGGCAGTGATTCGGGCACCCACGCCCAGATCGCGGTCAGCAACAGCAGCCCGGTCACGGCCAGCGCCACGAACACCAGCCGCCACGAGCCGACACCGAGGACGAGGCCGCCGGCCACCGGAGCCAGCACCGGCGCGGTGGACCCGATGACGCTCAGCGTGGTGAGCCGACGGGCCGCGGGGGCGCCGGTGAACAGGTCGCTGACGACCGCCCGTCCGATGACGATGCCCGCGCCGCCCGCGACCCCCTGCAGCAGCCGGGCCGTGTCGAACACGGCGATGGACGGGGCGCACGCGCAGACCAGGGACAGCACGCTGAACGCACCGGAACCGGCCAGGAGCAGGCGCCGCCGCCCCGTCGCGTCGCTGACCGGGCCGAGGACGAGCTGTCCCACGGCGAGCCCGACGAGGCACGCCGTCAGGGAGAGCTGGACGGCCGTCTTCGAGGTCCCGAACGACGTGACGATCTCCGGGAAGCCGGGCGCGTACATGTCGATGGCGAACGGCGACACCGCCGAGAGTCCGCCGAGGACCATGATCAGTAGCCCTGTTCCGGTCCGTGGGGGGACGGCGTTCCGTGGGGGTGCGGAAGCGGTACGGACGGTCATCGGTCTCCCTCCGAGGGTGCCTGCGGTGCGCCCATCGTCGGCGCCGCGGACGCGCCGTGGTGTGGAGCGCCGGGCCCCGGGATGTGGAGCGCGGGGCCGCGTCGGAGGGCGGCGCGGGAGGTCCGTCCGTCCGCAGGGCAGCGCGCGGACACCTCGGCGGACGGCACCAGGAGGATGCCCCGCCCGTGGACCGGACCGGCGGTGTCGGGGGTGCGCCCGCCCATGGCCCAGGCCGACGTTGCTCGCGACCCGGACGGACCGTTTCGGAACGGGCCGTGTCGGGACGAACTGAGTCAGGAGCGCTCCCGCCTGAAGCGGGCGGGGGACGTGCCCCGGTCGCGCCGGAAGGCGTAGCCGAAGTTGCCGGCCGAGGCGTAGCCGACTTCGTGTGCGATCCGGGAGACCGGCCAGTCGGTCTCGACGAGCAGCGCCGCGGCCCGGTCCAGGCAGTGCCGCCGGTGGTACTCCATCACCGACGTCCCGTACAGCGCGCGGAATCCGGTGGTGAGGCGCCGTACCGACATCAACGACGCCCGGGCCAGCTCGGCGAGTGTCGGCGGTGCGTGGCGCTCCCGCCACAGCAGCTCGGGTACCCGGCGCAGCGCGGCCGTCTCGTGGTCGGCCAGAGCCGGCTCGGAGCGGTCCCGGGCCTCGGCGGGCGACGCGCCGGCCGAAAGCCCGTCGATCAGCGCGGCGAGTGCCGCCACGAGCCGTGACTCCATGAACAGCAGGCGTCCCGGGGAGGAGCGCCGGTGCAGGAAGATTTCCTCCAGCGGGCCGGCGGCCGGGCGCAGCGCGGCGGACCTGCCCAGATACCGCTCGCGGGCGACGCTCTCCGGTCCGGTGGGCGGCAGGGCACCGGCGCCGAGACCGCCGAGGTAGGACTCCAGCCCGGACCAGGTTCCGGTGACCGACACCGCGCGGTACCGCTCGCCGTCGCCGTGCGCCACGACACCGTCGAGGGCCCCGCGGGGACTGAGCGCCACCGAGCGGGCGCGCAGGTCACCCGCGCCGGCCCCGGTCTCGCTGATGTGCATGCGCCCGTCGACGCAGTGCTCCAGCTCGAAGTGGTTCCCCGGGAACCGGAACCCGACCCGGTGTCCGCCGGCGAACGCGACGTCGTAACGGACGATGTCGAACCCGCTGCGCAGCGACGTCACCTCGATGGTGCCGTCGCCGACCTCCGGCCGCAGCCGGTGCCGTACCGTGCCGTCGCCGCTCTCCTCGGTCTGCGCGATCGAGGCGTAGTACGCCGCGGCCGTCGCCTCCGACACGGCCGAACCGGCCGCGCCGGTGAGTTGATGCACCCTGGTCACAACTTTGCAGGTTAGCTCCCGTGCGGCGCCTCGGTCATGCGCGCCCGGCGGTCGGGGCGGGGTCAGGCCCGTACGGAATCGGTGCCGCGTCGCCGCTGTGCCGTGGTGAGGGCGCGGACGACGAAGACGCCGGCCACCGCCGCCGCCACGACGGCCGCGTCGGCGGCCAGCAGCGGGTACACGTTGTGGTAGGCACGTTCGATGACGTGGTCCGTGGGGACGGCGTACATCAGGCCCGTCCCGCTCAGCATCCCGGCGAGCCACAGGCCCCACCACCAGTTCACGGCGTGCGGCAGGCGCTCGCCCGGGGCGCTCGCCCGGTGGATGTCGGCCACGATTCCGCGGGGCACCCACAGGTTCGCGACGGGCACAATCCAGCCCGCGTAGATCCACGGCCAGGCGTAGCGCGGCGGCTGTCCGGAGAGGGTGTGGGCGTTGTCCCGGACGCGCGACAGCCAGATCAGGAAGGTGATCGCGCAGAGCACCGTGGCCGCGCTGCCCAGGGTGGTGACGAGGTGGTAGCCGTCCTCCAGCGAGGTCAGCGGGCGGTGCTGTCCGTCGCCCTGGTCCGGCGGCCCGGAAGCCGGCATTCCGATGGTGGCGAGACGGATCTGCCACAGGGCCCGGGCCGCCCAGGCGACACCGGCCAGGACGAGGGCACCCGCGGCCCCACGGGCCGCTCCGCGGACGGGACGCAGGGGCGACGGCGCTATTCGATCTTCCATCCGGGCATTGTTCCGCACGGAGGGGCACCTACGCCAAATGCCGCCAACCCCCGTACATTCAGGGCCAGTTGCCGCTTTACGTCTCGGGGTGCCGAACAGGACATCACCCACCGTCCGACACGAATCCGACAGTATCCCTCCCCCGGCACCGCCGGAGCCCCCGCATTGTCAGGCAAGTCCCCACTTGCCTATGGTGAGGTCATGGCAGAGGATGTTTTCAAGGCGCTGGCCGACCCCACCCGTCGGCGCATCCTCGACGAGCTGGCGGAGCGGAACGGCCAGACGCTGTTCGAGATATGCGCCCGGCTGGTGACGAAGCACGGCCTGGGACTGTCCCGGCAGGCGATCAGCCAGCACCTGGCCGTTCTCGAATCCGCCGGCCTGGTCCGCTCGCGGCGCCAGGGCCGCTACAAGTTCCACGACCTGGACACCGGACCCCTTGAGCACGTCATGACCCGATGGCTGAGCACCGACACGCCGGAGAGCACCCCATGAGAATCCACGTGACCAGCGTCTTCGTCGACGACCAGGCCAAAGCGCTGCGCTTCTACACCGACGTGCTGGGCTTTGTGAAGAAGCACGACGTCCCCCTGGGCGAGGAGGCCCGGTGGCTGACCGTGGTCTCCCCCGAAGATCCGGACGGCACCGAACTGCTGCTGGAGCCCTCCGGCCACCCCGCGGTGCAGCCGTACAAGACGGCACTGGTCCAGGACGGTATCCCGGCCGCCTCCTTCGCCGTGGACGACGTGAAGGCAGAGTTCGAGCGGCTGCGCGCGCTCGGCGTGACCTTCACCCAGGAGCCCCTGGAGATGGGCCCGGTCACCACCGCGGTCCTGGACGACACCTGCGGCAACCTGATCCAGATCGTGCACAGCGCGGAGATCCCGCGCAGGACGTGAACCGCGCACGGCGGGGTACGGGCCGGGCCCGCTCCCCGGCATGTCGGTGGCGTCGTGGATGCCGATCGGCACCGCCGGCAGGCACCTGGCAGACTCGTCCTACGGGAGGCGACCGGGCGGGGACACTCCGGGTCGGTCCGGTCACCGGGGCAGGGGAGGACCCATGGACGGGAACGATCCGCACATCCACGTTCCGGCGAAGGCGGTTCACGACGACGCCGCTGCCCGCAACCTGATGGCCGCCACGTTCGGTCTGGTCGGTGACCTGCCGAGCGTCGTCACCACGGGATGCGGGCTGCGGGTGCCGTACGCGATGGCCTCAAGGCGTCCGGACCGTGTCACCTGCCTCGCCTGCCGTGAGCACGCACGGCAGGAACACCTGCGCTTCGCGGCGGAGGTGGAACGGATGAGCGGCACGGTGGGATCGGTCTTCACGCCCGCCCAGAGGAAGTTGGCCGCAGACCGGCTCCGCGACCTCGCGCGGCAGTTCTCCGACGACGAGAGTTGAGGGGCGGGAAGCGGGAGCCGGAAAGCGGGAACCGGGTGCCGGGAAGGCGCGTTTCAGGCCGCTGCCCCCGGCTTGCGTCCGCAGACCACGAGTGCCTCCCTCGGCATCGTCACCGACCACACGTCCTCCTCCGCGGCCAGGGACGTCTCGACCTCGCGGGGTACGCCGTCGGCGTCCTCGTAGCGGAAGATGTCGCAGACCAGCTCGAACGTACGGCGGTGGGTGTCCCGGGGTCCGAGTTCGGCGTAGAGCCTCGTCAGGCCGTACATGTCGGCCATGTACCGGCCCAGTTCCTCCCGCGCCGCGTCCTTCGTGGCGCCGGTGACGACGAAGGAGTCGTCCATGAGCCGGGTACCGACCTTCTCGAAGCCGGCCGACCGCAGGTAGGAGGCGGCCTCGTCGCGTGCGAAGTGGGGGTGGTCGTGGCCGGTGGCCGCGTACACGTCGACGACTTTCCTGAACCACACGTCCACCGGGGAGTCGGTGAGGAAGTCGTGGAGCACGAACACCCCGCCGGGCTGGAGGACCCGGAACGCCTCCCGGGCCACCGTGCCCCGCCGGGCGACCGGTATGTGGTGGCTGCCGTAGGCGAGCAGCACACCGCCGACTGACGCGTCGCGGAACAGCAGCGACTCCGCGCGCTGCCGCACCGCCGGAATGCCGCGCGCCCACGCCTGCTCCACCATGAAGGGCGAGGCGTCGCAGGTGGCCACCACGGTGTCCGTGCGGCCGGTCAGCTCCGCGACCCGGCTGACCAGCCCGTCCCCGCCCAGCAGGTCGAGGACGAGCCGGGACGTGGCGCGGCGGTCGGCGGCGACCAGGTCGAGGAGCCGGCCGATGCCCCGGGCCCGGGTCATGACCGAGCGCTGCGCGACGACGTAGCTCTCGCCCCGGCCGCCGCTGCCGGCGTCGCCGAAGTCGTCCTGCTGATGCAGGAGTCCGGTGGCCCGGCGGTGCTGGTCCGCGACGCGTTCCGGGTCCAGGCAGGCGGCGATCTCGGGGTGTTCCGCGGCCAGCGCCCGGACCTGCGCGCTCATGTCCGTGCCGATCACTGCTGCCTCCGGAGTGCTGGTCGGTCCGCCGGACGTCGGTGTGCCCGGCCGAGGGCCTGCGGCCGCCGTGGCGGCGGCGCGGCGGTCCGCCGTCACGGCCCGCCCACCGCCTTCAGCGGCGCGCACACCTGGGAGCCGGGGGCCCGGGCGGCACGGGACGGGCGCAGGTCGGCGACCGCGAAGCAGCGCCGCAGCCACCGGTCCTGCCCGTCGTAGCGGGGCCGGAAGGCGGTGCGGCCGTGCACCGCGGTGCGGTTGTCCACGACGATCAGGTCACCGGCTTCGAGGACCGCGCCGTCGAGGACGGCGAGCATGGCGTCGCGCAGTTCGCCGAACGCGCGCTCCGCGGTCTCGTCCAGGGGTTCCATGGCGTGGAAGTCGGCGACGATCTCGGGGTCGCTGTCCGGGCCGGACAGCACGGGCAGCGGCGGTGAGACGACGCCGGTACCGGTACCGGTCCCCTGCTTCCCGGCGCCGGGGCCGCCGAAGGAGCTGCTGAGGTGGATCCGGAACAGCGGGCGGCGCAGTACGCGGACGCACTCGGCGGACAGGCGGGGCAGCGCCCGGGTGACGGCACCGTAGGTGGTGCGGGCCCGGCGCTCGTGGTCGGCGCGCAGGCACAGCAGCGTCACGAAGTCCGGTTTGTACGGGTGGAAGCCGTCCTCGGTGTGCAGTTCGAGCAGTACGCTGCCGCTGTTCTCCTGGCACTCCTCGGCGCCGCTGACCGGGACGATGTCCTGGACCAGCCGGCCGGCCTTCTCGTCGGCGTAGGCGATGACGTCGCCGAGCCAGGAGACCACGGCGAGCTGGCCGACCGTCGCGGTCCCGAGCCGCGACCAGGCGGGTGCGGCGCCGTCGGCGGGGGTCGGGGGCAGATCCTCGTCGAGCGGTACATTGCGTACGAGCAGGACGCCGTGCGGGTCGCCCTGCCTGCGGAAGCGGCTGAGCGCGCGGGCCAGGCGGGGCGGGAGCCAGCGCGCCGCCACCTCGATCTCCGCGAGCAGCCGGGGGTCGTCGAGCTGCGCGGGCCCGGCCGGCTTCCCGTGCGGCAGCATGCCGGTGATCTCGTCGGCGACCTTGCGGAACTGCTCGGCTTCCTGCGGCGTCAGCTCCACCGTCTCGGCCCCGGCGCCGCCGGCGGGGGGTTCCTGGTACGTCAGCACAGCGGTGTCTCCTCGCGGTCCGCGGCGGTCAACGGGCGGACGGCGACCCGGCTTCGTCCATGGTGCGGACGAGGCTCGTCGGGCGCATGTCGGTCCAGTGTTCCTCGACGTGGGCGAGGCAGGCGTCCCGCGTGTCCTCGCCGTGCGCGACCGTCCAGCCGGCCGGGACTGCGGCGAACGACGGCCACAGCGAGTGCTGGCCCTCGTCGTTGACCAGCACCAGGTAGGTGCTGTCGGGGTTCTCGAAAGGATTGGTCATGGCGTGGTCCTTCTTCTTCGGGGCTTCGGGGAGGGAAGCGGGGGGCTGGGGTGGGCGTTCGGCAGGTGGGGGCGTCTGCGGGCGGCTTACCGGGTGGGGCCGTCGTCCGTGCCGGGCAGCCACTCGGCGACCACCCGGCCGATGTCGGCCAGCGGCTCGGGGCGGCACATGTCGTGGTGGGTGCAGTCCACGGCGTACCGGCGTACGCGTCCGGTGACGAAGGGCTCCCAGACGGCCGCCGTGGGCGCTTCGTCCGGGCGGCCGGCGGTCGCGGTGAAGTGCAGGAGGTCGCCGTCGAACCGGCCGGGCGCATGCGCCGACGCGAGTTCCGCGCTGTTGACGAAGACGTCGGCCAGGGCCACGACGCGGCGTTCCTCGATGTCCGCCAGGGGGCCGCCGCCGCGCCGCAGGATCTCCATGACGTCCTCGACGCGCAGCCGTTCGGCATCGCCGGCGTCCTCGCCGTGGCCGGCGAAGTCGAGCAGCGTCGCCAGGACGTCCCGCTCCGCCACGGGCGGGGCCGCGGCCTCGGGGTCGCGGGGGTAGGAGTCGAGCAGGGCGAGGAAAGCGACGTTCTCGCCCTCGGCCTGGAGGCGGACGGCGATCGCGTGGGCGGCGAGGCCGCCGAAGGACCAGCCCAGCAGGTGGTAGGGGCCGGTGGGCCGGACCGAGCGGATCTGCTGGACGTAGTCGGTGACCAGCTCGTCCATGGCGGTCGGGTACGCCTCGGGGCGCGCGAGGCCGCGGGCCTGCAGCCCGTACACGGGCCGGTCGGGGCCCAGGTACCGCAGCAGTCCGGTGTAGGCCCAGCCGAGGCCGCCGGCGGGGTGGACGCAGAACAGCGGCGGCAGTCCGCCGGAGTCGCGCAGCGGGAGCAGGACGTCGAAGGCGTCGCCCCGGACGCCGAGGCGCAGCCGGTCCATCAGACGGCTGACCGTGGGCGCCGCGAACAGGTCGCTGACCGACAGCTCCACGCCCGCGGCCTCCCGAATGCGGCGAACCAGCCGGATGGCCGCCAGCGAGTCCCCGCCGAGGTCGAAGAAGTCGTCGTCGATCCCGGTCCCGGTCAGGCCGAGGACGTCGGCGAACAGGCCGCAGAACACCTCCTCCTCGGGGGTGCGGGCGGGCCGCTTGGATGTGACGGAGAGCGGGCCTTCCGGCTCCGGAAGGGCGCTCCGGTCGAGCTTGCCGCTGGTGGTCAGGGGCAGGGCGGCCAGTACCACCACGACGGCCGGCACCATGAACTCCGGCAGGTGCCGCGCCGCGTGGCGCCGCAGGTCGGCGGGGTGCGGAGCGGTTCCCGGCGCGGGGACCACGTACGCCACCAGCCGCTGGTCACCGGGCCGGTCCTCACGGAGGACGACGGCCGCCGCGGCGACGGCCTCGTGCCGGGCCAGGGCGGCCTCGATCTCGCCGGGCTCGACGCGGAACCCGCGCAGTTTGACCTGGTCGTCGGCGCGCCCGGCGAATTCCAGCACCCCGCCGGCGGTCCAGCGCGCGAGGTCGCCGGTCCGGTACATCCGCTCCCCCGGCGCCCCGAACGGGCAGGCGATGAACCGTTCCGCCGTGAGCCCGGGCCGCGCCAGGTAGCCACGGGCGAGCTGGACACCGCTCAGGTACAGCTCCCCGGTCACGCCCGGCGGGACGGGCCCCAGAGCCGCATCCAGTACGTACGCCCGGGTGTTGCGGACGGGACGGCCGATGGGCACCGGGCGGACGGCCGTGGTGTCCTGTGCGGCGGCCGGGGACCGCCCGCAGGACCAGGTCGTGGCGTGGATGGTGGTTTCCGTCGGGCCGTACAGGTGGTTCAGGGTCGCGCCGAGGAGGCGCACGGCACGGTCACGCAGCTCCGCGGGGAGCGGTTCGCCGCCTGTCTGGACGCGCCGCAGGGTCGTGCAGCGGGCGGTGCCGGGTTCGTCCAGGAAGGCCCGCAGCATCGACGGCACGAAGTGCACCGTCGTCACGGCGTGTTCGCGGATCAGCGCGGCCAGGTACGCCGGGTCCCGGTGTCCGTCGGGGGCGGCCACGACGATGCGTGCGCCGGTGGTCAGCGGCCAGAACAGCTCCCACACGGAGGCGTCGAAGGCGGCGGGCGCCTTGTACAGGCAGATGTCGGAGGGTTCGAGGCCGAACTCCTCCTGTATGCCGAGGAGCCGGTTGACGACGCCCGCGTGCGGGACGACGACGCCCTTGGGCGTGCCGGTGGAGCCCGAGGTGTAGAGCACGTAGGCCGGATGCGACGGGGAGAGCGGTACGGTACGCGCGGCGCTCGCCGCCTCCGGCCGGGGGTTCCGCACGCCGTCCACGTCATCCAGGACGCACACCGGACGTGCCTCGTCGAGCAGGATGCGGACGCGTTCGGCCGGGAGGGCGGGGTCGACCGGCAGGTAGGCCGCGCCGCTCTTGAGCACCGCCAGCAGCGCCACCACCAGCTCCACCGAACGCGGCAGCACCACGGCCACCACCCGCTCCGGCCCCGCACCCCGTCCGGTCAGAGCGCGCGCCAACTTCGCTGCCCACGCGTCGAGTTCCGCGTACGACAGGGTGACACCCTCACCGGCCACCGCCACCGCATCCGGTGTACGGGCCACCTGCGCCTCGAACAGCTCCGGCAGCGTGGCCGGGGGCAACGGCCGCTCGGTGGCGTTCCACCCCGTCAGCACCCGTTCCCGCTCGGCCGGGGGCAGGATGTCGAGCCGCCAGATCCGCCGGCCGGGGTCGGCGGCGACGGCGTCGAGCAGCCGCTCGAAACGGGTGACCAGGCCCTCCGCCGTGCTCCGGTCGAACAGGTCGGTGCTGTACTCGACGCCGCCTTCGAGGCCGCCGGGCCCGCCGTCGGGGGTGTTCCGCTCGGCCAGCCGGAACAGCAGGTCGAACTTGGCGGAGCGGGACCGC
Source organism: Streptomyces sp. NPDC045470 (assembly GCF_040646595.1). NCBI lineage: Bacteria > Bacillati > Actinomycetota > Actinomycetes > Kitasatosporales > Streptomycetaceae > Streptomyces > Streptomyces sp. NPDC045470. The sequence continues at coordinate 173,236 of NZ_JBEZAN010000007.1, read as the reverse complement.
GTCTCCTCGGCGCGGACGCGCAGTCCGGGCAGCTCGACCGGCAGGTCCGCGGCGTGGTGGAGGGACAGCAGCACCTGGAACAGCGGGTGCCGGGCCGCCGAGCGGGCCGGGTTGAGCACGTCCACCAGGTGCTCGAAGGGCACGTCCTGGTGGCTGTACGCGGCCAGGCCGGTCCGGCGGACCCGGTCGAGCAGGTCCGTGAAGGACGGGTCGCCCCCGGTGTCGGTGCGGAGCACCAGGGTGTTGACGAAGCAGCCGACGAGGTCGTCCAGGCTCTCGTCGGTACGCCCCGCGACCGGTGTGCCGATCGGGATGTCGGTGCCCGCGCCTTCACGGGTCAGGAGCGCCGCGAGGGCCGCCTGGACGACCATGAACAGGCTCGCGCCGTGCGCCCGCGCCAGCCCGGCGAGCCGGGCGTGGGTGGCGTGGCCGACGTGCAGCGGCACCGTCCCGCCACGGTGGCCGGACACCTCCGGCCGGGGCCGGTCGCGCCGCAGCTCCAGCTCGGCCGGCAGTCCGTCGAGCGCCGTCCGCCAGTACGCCACCTGGCGGGAGAGCGCACTGTCCGGGTCGCTCTCCTCGCCGAGGAAGTCGCGCTGCCACAGGGTGTAGTCGGCGTACTGGACCGGCAGCGGCGCCCAGACCGGGGCCTCGCCCGTACGGCGGGCCGTGTAGGCGGCGGACAGATCGCGGGCGAGCGGGAGGTTGGACCAGCCGTCGCCCGCGATGTGGTGCAGTACGAGCAGCAGGACGTGCTCGTCGGGGCCGAGCGCGAACAGCTCGGCGTGCAGCGGCGGTTCACGGGTGAGGTCGAAGGGACGCGCGTACGCGTCCGCGAGGGCCGCCGCGAGGGCGTCCTCGGCGACCGTCCGCACGGGCAGCGGCGTGGGTGCTTCGGCGGGCTCCAGTACGTGCTGGCGCGGGGTGCCCCCGGTGTCCGGGTACACGGTGCGCAGTACCTCGTGCCGGGTTGTCACGTCGTTCAGGGCGGCGCGCAGGGCCGCGATGTCGAGCCCGCCGGTCAGGCGCAGCGCGAACGGCATGTGATAGGTCGGCGCGGGGCCTTCCATCTGGTGCAGGAACCACAGGCGCCGCTGGGCGAAGGACAGCGGCAGTTCGGCCGGGCGCTCGTCGGCGGGCCGCAGCGGCGGCCGTCGCCGGGCGTCCTCGCGCGGGGTGCCGAGCCGGGCCGCGAGCCCGGCGGCGGTCGGTGCCTCGAAGACGTCCCGTACGGCGAGTTCCGCGCCGAGGGCCGCACGGACGCGCGAGACCAGCCGGGTCGCGAGCAGGGAGTGGCCGCCGAGGGTGAAGAAGCCGTCGTCGACGCCGACCCGGGGCACGCCGAGGACCTCGGCGAACAGGCCGCACAGGATGTCCTCGACCGGGTCGCGCGGCTCCCGGCCGCCGGTGGTGCGCGCGCCGGGGGCGGGCAGGGCGCGGCGGTCCAGCTTGCCGCTGGGGGTCATCGGCAGGGCGTCGAGCACGACGATCCGGGCGGGAACCATGAACTCGGGCAGCGTCCCGGCGCAGAACTCGCGCAGTTCCCCCGTGTGCGGCCGGGCGCCGGGCGCGGGCACCACGTAGGCGGTCAGGCGCTGGTCGCCGGGCCGGTCCTCGCGTACGGCGGCGGCCGCGTGCGCGACGGTGGCGTGCCGGGCCAGCACCGTCTCGACCTCGCCGGGTTCGACCCGGTAGCCGCGCAGTTTGACCTGGTCGTCCGTCCGCCCGGCGAAGGCCAGCAGTCCGTCGGCCGTCCAGCGGGCGAGGTCTCCGGTGCGGTACATCCGCGTGCCCGGCGCGCCGAACGGGTCGGCGACGAAGCGCGCGGCGGTCAGGCCGGGCCGGGCCAGGTAGCCGCGGGCGAGCTGGATGCCGGAGAGGTAGACCTCGCCCACCACGCCGGGCGGCACCGGGCGCAACCGCGCGTCGAGCACGTACGCCCGGGTGTTGGCGACCGGCCGGCCGATCACGGGCCGTGCGTTGTCGCGTGTCCGGGCGCCGACGACGTCCACCGTGCACTCGCTCGGCCCGTAGTAGTTGTGCACCTCGGTCTCCGGGTGGGCCCGCAGCGTCTCCCACAGCGCCGCGTCGACGGCCTCCGCGCCGAGGAGGATCACCGCCGGGCGGTGTCCGGGGCCGTCCAGGAGCCCGAGCGCGGTCAGTTCCCGCATCAGCGAGGGGGTGATGCCCAGGTAGTCGACGCTCCGCTCGCGTACGTAGGCCAGCAGCGCGGCGGCGTCGCGGCGGGTGTCCTCGTCCACGACGTGCAGTTCGTGGCCGGCGACCAGGCCGGCCAACTGTCCCATGGAGGCGTCGAACGACACCGACGCCGTGTGGGCCACGCGCAGGCGCCGTCCGGACGACGCGGCCACGGCGTCGGCAGCCGGGTCGAACACCCGGTCGCGGTGGTCGGCGTACAGGTTCGCCAGGCCCAGGTGCGTGACCACGACGCCCTTGGGGACGCCCGTGGAGCCGGAGGTGTAGACGATGTATGCGGCATGGTCGCCGTGCAGGGGCGGGGTACGGAAGGCAGCACCGGCTTCGGACGGATCGTCACCGTCCAGCAGCACCAAGGACGCCGCCCGGTCCTCCCCGAGGCGCCCGGCCAGCTCCCGTTCGGTCAGGACCAGCGGTACGGCCGCGTCGGCCAGCATGAACGCCAGCCGCTCCGCCGGGTAACCGGGGTCCAGCGGTACGCACACCCCGCCGGCCTTCCAGATGGCCAGCACGGCGGCGATCATCTCCGCCGACCGGCGCACGCACAGCCCCACCAGGACGTCGGGCCCGGCGCCCCGGGCGGCCAGGCGCCGCGCGAGGCGGTCCGCGCGCGCGTCCAGTTCGGCGAACGTCCAGGACACCTCGCCGCAGACGAGGGCCACCGCGTCCGGTGTCGTCGCCACCCGGGCCGCGAACGTCTGCGGCAGCAGCTCGGCCGGCGGCTCGCCGGCCGAGCCGCTCCACTCCCCCAGCACCCGGGCCCGTTCGGCCGGGGTCAGGATCTCCAGCGCGTCGATCCGCCGGCCGGGGTCGGCGACCAGGTTCTCCAGGACCCGGACCACCCGCGCCATGATCGCCTCGGCGGTGTCCCGGTCGAACAGGTCGGTCTGGTGGTCCAGCCGCAGCCGCAGCGGCCGGCCGGGCATCACCATGAAGTTGAGCGGGTAGTGGGTGACGCCCTGGCTCCGGCTCGCCGTCACCCGCAGTCCGCTGCCGTGCGCGGTGGCGGCGAGTCCGCTCTCCCCGGCGGGCAGGTTCTCGAACACGGTCACCGTGTCGAACAGTTCGCCCGAGCCGAGCGTGCGCTGGATGCCGGAGAGCCCCACGTGCTGGCAGGCCAGCAGGTGCGTCTGTTCCTCCTGGAGCCTGGCCAGCATTCCGGTCAGCGGCTGCTCCGGGCCGAGGCGGACGCGTACCGGCAGCGTGTTGGCGAACAGGCCGATCATCCGCTCGACGCCGGGCACCTGGGGCGGGCGGCCGGAGACGGTGGTGCCGAAGACCACGTCGTCCTTGCCGGTCAGCCGGCCGAGGACGACGGCCCAGGCGCCCAGGAAGACGGTGCTCAGGGTCAGCCGTTCGCGGCGGGCGAGGGCGTCCAGCGCGGCGGTGAGGCCGTCCGGCAGGTCGCGCAGGACCTGGCCGGGCAGGGCCGGTTCCCGGGACGGGTCGGCGGGCGCCACGCGGGTGGGTTCCTCGACGCCCTTGAGCACCCGGCGCCACACGTCCTCGGCGGCGGCCCGGTCCTGCCCGGCCAGCCAGGCCAGGTAGTCGCGGTAGCGGGCCACCGGCGGCATCCCGTCCTCCCCGCCGCCCCGGACGTACAACCGGAACAGCTCGTCCAGCAGCAGGTGTACGGACCAGCCGTCGAGCACCAGGTGGTGCGCGGTGACGACGAACCGGTGCCGTGCCGGGCCGAGCCGCAGGAGCGTGAAGCGCAGCAGGGGCGGGCGGGCCGGGTCGAAGCGGCGGAGCCGGTCCTCGGACGCGATGCGCTCCGCCTCCGCCGCCCGCTCTTCGGGGGCGGTCGCGCTGAGGTCGGCCTGGCGCCACGCCAGGGCGACGTCGCGCGGGACGATCTGCACCGGTTCGTCCAGACCTTCGTGCCAGAAGCCGGCGCGGAGGGCGGCGTGGCGCCGCAGCAGCGTGCGCGCGGCCTCGCGCAGTGCCGTCGCGTCCAGGTCGCCGTCCAGGTCGTACGCGCTCTGCAAGGTGTAGAGGTCGAGCGCTGCCGTGTCGTACAGCGCGTGGAACAGCAGCCCTTCCTGGAGTGGTGCCAGGGGGAGGATGTCCTCCAGTTCCGCCTGCGGCCCGGCCTGCGTCATTGTGATCGCCTCCATGCGGCTTCGAGCTGTTCGAGCTTGTCCTGGCTGAGCCGGACCAGCGGTACGTCGGACGGGGTGCGGCCACCGGCGTCGGGACGGGCGGCGTGGGCGGCCAGCGTTTCGAGCGCGCGGGTCCAGGCAGTGGCCAGGTCGTTCAGGTCGCGGCCGGTCAGGGGCGCGTGGGCCCGGCGCCAGGTCGCGGCCAGCCGTGGCCCGCCTGGGCCGTCCACGGCGGTGATGTCCACCTCGGCCCAGTGGCGCGCCGGTTCGTCGGCCGGGTCCGGACCGGACGGGACCTGCGGCAACTGCCCGAGGTAGTGGAACGCGAACCGGGGTGCGGGCAGGGCCGCCAGCCCGGGAGCGGTGTCGGGGTTGAGGTGGCGCAGCAGGCCGTGCCCCAGGCCGCCGTCCGGCAAGGACCGCAGCTCCTCCTTGACGCGTTTGAGGGCCGTCGCGGCAGCGTGCCCGCCGTCCTCCCGCAGCGCTTCCCCTGCCGGGTCGCCCAGGTCGAGGCGGACCGGGTGGGTGGTCGTGCAGCGGCCCACGGTGCGGGACAGGTCGATGCCCTCGCCGAGGGGTACGCGGCCCGGGCGCCGTACGTCGGCGAGCACGGTGCCGTCGGCGGAGCCGCTGCGGCGCTGCCAGTCGGCCACCGCCAGCGCGAACGCGGTCAGCAGTACGTCCTCGGCGTCGGCGTGGAAGGCCGCCGGTACGTCGGTGAGCACCTGCCCGGTGCGTTCGGCGGACAGGAGGGTCGTCAGCACACCGTCGCCGGCCGCCTGTGCCGGGAAGGCGGCCGTGTCCTCGGCCGGGTGGCCGGGCCCGGCGAGAATGCCGGCCCACCGGGACACTTCTCCGGCCCGCCGGGGGTCCCGTGCCTGGGTGCGCAGGTGCTGGGCCCAGCGCCGGAAGGACGTGCCGACCGGGGCGGGTTCGGGACGCCGTCCCCCGGCCGCGTCCTCGCAGGCGTCCGTGACGTCCCGCAGCAGGACGCGCCAGGTCTGCGGGTCGGTGACGAGGCGGTGCAGGACGAGCAGCAGCAGGCCGGGGCGCCCGGGGCGGGCGTCGAAGCCGACCGCTTGGAGCAGCACCCCGGACTCCGGCGCCAGGCGGGCCGCGGCGGCCCGCTCCTCCTCGGCCACGGCGGCCTCGTCCGGCGCGGTACCGGCGCGGCGCACCTGGTCCGCGGCCCGGACGGTGCCGGGCGGCAGCACTTCGAGCAGCCATCCCGGTCCGTCCGCCTCGGCGGGCCCGCCGGAGGTCAGGCGTGCCCGCAGCATGTCGTGGTGGTCGAGGACCGTCTGGAGGGCGGTCTCCAGCGCGTCGTCACCGAGCCCGGCCGGGACCGGTACGGTCATCGCCTCGTACCCGGTGCCGGGGTCGGCGTCGCGCTCCCGCAGGGCGTGCAGGTCCGGGGTCAGCGGCACCACGCCGATGCCCGCCTGCGGTGCCTCCGTGGTGGCAGGCGCCGCGTCCGGTGTTCCGGCGGCCACGGCCAGGGCCGCCACGGTCTTGTGCCGGAAGACGTCCTGCGGGCCGATGGCCAGCCCGGCGGCCCGGGCCCGGCTGACCACCTGGATGGAGACGATGCTGTCGCCGCCGAGTTCGAAGAAGTCGGCGTCGGCGCCGACGGACGGGCGGCCGAGCACGTCCGCGAAGATGTCGCAGAGCAGCCGTTCCCGGGCGGTGGCCGGGGGGCGGCCCGCCGTGGCCCCGGCCGTCGTCTCCGGCGCGGGCAGCGCCGTGCGGTCGGCCTTGCCGTTCGGGGTCAGCGGCAGGACGTCGAGCGGAATGACCACCGAAGGCACCAGGTAGTCCGGCAGGCGTCGGCGCAGCCAGGCGCGTACCGAGGAGCCCAGGGCCGCGGGCGGCGCGACGGCCGCCGCCGGGTCGTTGGTGAAGGACGGCGGTGCGGTGCGGTCGGCCGCCGGTACGTACACCCCGGTGACCGGGGCGCTGCCGTACGGAGCGGCGGCGTCCGGTGCGGCGGCGCCCTGGGCGGCGAACAAGGCGTCGAAGCAGTCGTCACCCGCCGTGCCCGACCAGGTGACGGCCGTCCAGAACCCCAGCCGCTCCCCGGTCGCGCACAGCGTCTCGGGGTCCACGGTCACGGGGTGCCCGGCGGCTGCCTCGTCCGCCAGCCGCGCGTTGGGGATGCCGGTGAGGCGCAGCCGGTCCGGCCGGCGCTCCGCCAGCAGCGCGGCGATCTCGGCAGCTCCGCCCAGGCCCGGGTGCCAGGGCAGGGTGGGCGCGTCGGCGAACGGCCGGGCCGGTGCGGGCAGCGGTGCGCGGCGCAGGACGACGTCGTAGCGGTACCGGGACAGTTCGTTGTGGTACGCCCCGCGCTTGAGGCGCAGGTCGACGGCGCCGATGTCGGGGACGGTGGCGGGCAGGGCCGGGAAGAAGTCCGGGTCGACCAGCAGTTCCCGTTCGGGTGCGGTGGCGCCGGTGGCCGCCCGCAGGCTCGGCAGCAGCCGCAGGTTGCGGAGGTCGCCGAGGAACAGGGCGCCGCCCGGCGTCAGCAGCCGCAGCGCGGCGCCGATCACGTCGGTCAGATAGGCGGCGTCCGGGAAGTACTGGGCCACGGAGTTGAGCACGACGGTGTCGAAGAAACCTTCCGGCAGTCCGGTGAGGTCGTCCGCTGGCTGGGCCCGGAGCACCACCCGGCCGGCGAGCGCGGGCCGTTCGGCGACCTGCGCCGTCAGCGACTCGATCACGGCCGCCGACAGGTCGGTGCCCCAGTACGCCTCGCACTCCTCGGCGAGCCGCGACAGGAGCAGGCCACGGCCGACGCCGATCTCCAGTATCCGCCGGGGCCGCAGGTCCCGGATGCGCGCGACGGTGGCGTCCCGCCACTGCCGCATGTCGTCGACGGGCAGGGGCTCCCCGTCGTAAGTACTGTTCCATCCGGTGAAGTCCTCACCGAACGGGGCGGTCTGCGACGTCCCGTACAGGGTGTCGTAGAGCTGCCGCCATTCCCCGAGGATCCGTTCCGGCGCGCCGCCGGGGGCCTGTGCGGGCCCAGGGCCGCCGACGGCCTCGGTGGGCTGTCGCGGTCCGTCCGCCGCCGGGACCACGTACCCGACCAGGCGGGTGCCGCCCGGGCCGTCGTCGCGGACCGCCGCGACGGCCTGCGCCACCTCGGGGTGGGCGGCCATCGCGGCCTCGACCTCGCCGAGTTCGACCCGGTGGCCGCGGATCTTGACCTGGTCGTCGGTCCGCCCGGTGAACTCCAGCTCGCCGTCGGCGTTCCACCGCACGAGGTCCCCGGTGCGGTACATCCGGGTGCCCGGCGCGCCGAACGGGTCGGCGGTGAACCGCTCGGCGGTCACCCCCGGCCGCCGCAGGTAGCCCTGGGCCAGACCCGCGCCCGCCAGGTACAGCTCGCCCGCCACGCCGGTCGGCACCGGGCGCAGCGCCGCGTCCAGCACGTAGGCGCGGGTGCCGGTGACGGGCGTGCCGATGGGTGCGACGGCGCCGTCGCCGGTCAGCGGCCGGCTCATCGTGCCGCAGACCGTCGATTCCGTCGGGCCGTAGGCGTTGACCATCAACCGGCCGGGGGCGAAGGCCGCCGCCGTCCGGGGCGGGCAGTTCTCTCCCGCGACCACCAGGCAGGTCACCGGCGCGAGCTGGTCGGGCGTCATGACGCCCAGCGCCACGGGCGGGACGGTCAGGTGGGTGACGTCGTGCCCGGCCAGCACGGCGGCGAGGTCGGGCCCTGGCAGGAGGCGTTCGGCCGGGGCCACCACCAGGGCCGCACCGGTCAGCAGCGCCATGCACAGTTCCCAGAACGCGGCGTCGAAGCTCGGGGAGGCGAACTGCAGGACCCGGCTGCCCGGCCCGGCGCCGAAGGCGTCCGTCTGGGTCGCCGCCAGGGCGGCCGCGCCCGCGTGGGTGACGGCCACGCCCTTGGGCACGCCGGTCGAGCCGGAGGTGTAGATCACGTAGGCCGGGTGTGCGGGGTCGGGCCGTCCGGCCTGCCCCCTGTCAAGGCCGGACCGTCCGGCCTGCTCCGCGCCGGGGTCGGTGTCCGGCTGCCCGGCCAGGTCGCGGGCCGGCTGTCCGCCGCCCTCGTCCGGGTCGAGCCGGGGCAGGTGGTCGGAGCCGGGCACATCCTGGCCCGCGACGCCCGTCAGCAGCAGCGACGGGCGGGCGTCGTCGAGCATGAAGGCCAGGCGTTCGGCCGGGTATCCGGTGTCGAGGGGGAGGTAGGCCGCGCCCGCCTTGAGCGTCGCGAGGACGGCCACGACCAGGTCGGCGCCCCGGGGGAACGCCAGGGCGACGACGTGTCCGGGACCGATGCCGCGGGACAGCAGCAGGTGGGCCAGGCGGTTGGCCCGGGCGTTCAGCTCCTGGTAGGTCAGCGTGCCGGACGCGGACAGCACCGCCGGGGCTCCGGGGCGCCGGGCCACCTGGCGGGCGAACAGCTCGGGCACGGTGGCCGGCGGCACCTGCGGACCGTCGGCCCCCGAAGTACGGGCGTGTTCGGCGGGGGTGAGGACGTCGGCCTCGCCGATGGGACGCGCCGGGTCGGCGGTGACCGCCTCCAGCAGCCGTGCCCACCGCTCCACCAGCGCCTGGACCGTCCGCCGGTCGAACAGGTCGGTGCTGTACTCCAGCGTCCCGCGCACGCCCCCTGAAGAACCGCGTTCGGTGACGCTGAAGAACAGGTCGAACCGTGAGGTGCCGGAGGCGGCCGGTTCGGGCGTCACCTCGACGCCGGGCAGCGCGAGCCCGGCCTCCGGGGTGTTCTGGAGCACCATCGCCACCTGGAACAGCGGGTGCCGGTTCGGGGAGCGGACCGGGTTGAGCGCCTCCACCAGGTGCTCGAAGGGCACGTCCTGGTGGGAGTAGGCGTTCAGAGCCGTTTCCCGTACGCGCCGGAGCAGTTCGCCGAACGACGGGTCGCCGGAAGTGTCGGTGCGCAGCACGAGCGTGTTGACGAAGAGGCCGACCGCGTCGTCCAGCGCCTCGTCGTGGCGCCCGGCGACGCCGCTGCCGATCGGCAGGTCGGTGCCCGCGCCGAGCCGGGTCAGCAGGGCGGCGAGGCCGGCGTGCAGCACCATGTGCAGGCTGGTCCCGGTGCCCCGGGCGAGGTCGGCCAGCCGGCGGTGCAAGGCGGGGTCCAGGTCGAAGCCGAGCGTCTCGCCGCGGTAGCTGGAGACGGCGGGCCGGGGGCGGTCCGTGGGGAGGGCGAGTTCCTGGGGCAGGTCCGCCAGGGTTTCGCTCCAGTAGGCGACCTGCCGGGCGAACGGGCTGTCGGGGTCGGTCTCGTCGCCGAGCAGCGCGCGCTGCCACAGCGTGTAGTCGGCGTACTGGACGGGCAGTGGCCTCCACGACGGCGCCCGGCCCCGGGCCCGGGCTGCGTATGCGGTGGCCAGGTCTCTCGCCAGGGGGGCCATCGACCAGCCGTCGCCGGCGATGTGGTGCACCACCAGCACGAGGAGCTGCTCCCGCTCGCCCAGGTCGAACAGTTCGGCCCGTAGCGGCAGGTCGGCCGCGAGGTCGAAGGGGTAGCGCGCCGCCGTCTGGACGGCCTCGCGCAGCCCGGTCCCGTCGGTGTGCCGTACGAGCAGTTCGGGGCGCGCGCCGTCCGCGTCGAGGACGAGCTGGCGGGGCACTCCGTCCGTCACCGGGAAGACGGTGCGCAGGCTCTCGTGCCGGGCCGCCACGTCGGCCAGCGCGGTGCGCAGTGCCGTACGGTCCACGGCGCCGCGCAGGCGCAGGGCGATCGGCATGTTGTAGGTGGCGTTCGGGCCCTCCAGGCGGTGCAGGAACCACAGTCGCTGCTGGGCGAACGACAGCGGCAGGGTCTCGGGGCGGGCCATCGGCCGCAGAGCGGGCCGTGTCGCGTCCCGGTTCTCCTCGTCGTCCAGCCGCGCGGCCAGTCCGGCGACCGTGGGGGTCTCGAACAGGGCGCGGACGGGCAGTTCGGCCCCCAGGGCGGTACGGATGCGGCTGATGAGCCGAGTCGCCAGCAGCGAGTGTCCGCCGAGGTGGAAGAAGTTGTCGTCGACGCCGGCCGCCGCCAGGCCCAGTACCTGCGCGAACAGGTCGCACAGCACCCGCTCGCGCGGGGTGGACGGCGCGCGCGTACCCGCGACGGTCCCGAGGTAGGGGGCGGGCAGCGCCGCCCGGTCGAGCTTCCCGTTGCCGGTCAGCGGGAGTTCGGTGAGGACCAGTACGGCGGCGGGCACCAGGTACGCGGGCAGTTCCGCGCGGAGCGACGCGGTGAGCGAGGCGACGAGTTCGCCGCGCTGCCGGGAGGCCGCCGGGTCGTTGGCGAGCGTCTGCGACGGCTCGGTCACGGCGGTCGCCGCCGGGCGGTGGACGCCGTCCAGGGCGGTCGCCGCCGGGTCCGTGAAGAGTACGTCGAGGAGTTCGGCGGCGTCGCCGGAGCGGGTGACCGCGACCTGGTAGCCGGCGTGTTCGCCCAGGTCGTGGAAGGTGTCCGGGCCGAGGTCCGGCGCGGTCGGCTGCTCGGCGGGGCCGAGGAGGGCGAGGACGTCGGCCAGCGGCCGTCCCTCGTCCAGTCCGCGCGCGGCACCGGCTTCACCCGCCAGCCGTTCGTCGGGCACCCCGGTCACCCGCAGCGCGGGCACGCGCTCGGCGGCGAGGCGCCGGGCGAGGTCGTCGGGCCCGGACACGTCGTGGCCCCAGCGCAGTTCCGGTGCGGCCGACAGGTCCGTCGGTCCGGCGGCGGACCGTTTGTGCAGGACGGCGTCGTACCGGTAGCGGTTCAGCTCGTTGACGTACGCGCCACGCTTGACCCGCAGGTCGACGCCCGCGATGTCCGGGTGCCGCGCCGCGAGCGCGGTGAAGAACGCGGGGTCGAGCAGGAGTTCCTTCTCCAGCAGGACGGCCTGTTCCACGGCGCGGCGTACGGCATCGGGGTCGGCGGACGGCGTGGCGCGGCGCAGTTGCACCGCCGTGTGCAGGCACCGCAGCAGCCGGAGGTCGCGCACGTCGCCGAGGAACACGGCCCCGCCGGGGGCGAGCAGCCCCAGTGCCGTGCCGAGCACGTCGGTGAGGTGGTCGGCGTCCGGGAAGTACTGGGCGACCGAGTTGATCACGACGGTGTCGAAGGAGCCGGCCGGCAGGCCGTCCGCGTCGGCGGCGGCCCGCACCCGCAGCTCCACCCGCCCGGCCAGCTCCGGCCGTCCGGCCACCTGGGACCGCAGCCGGTCGATGGCGTCGGCGGCGATGTCGGTGCCCCAGTAGGTCTCGCAGTCGGGGGCGATCCGGGAGAGCAGCAGTCCGCTGCCCACGCCGATCTCCAGCACCCGGCGCGGGCGCAGCTCGCGGATGCGGGCGACGGTCGCTTCCCGCCACCGGCGCATCTGCTCGACCGGCAGGAGCCGCCCGTCGTAGCTGCTGGTCCAGCCCCTGAAGTCGGCGCCGAACGGCGCGGGTTCCGCTTCCTGGTGGCCGACGCCTCCGTACAGGGAGTCGTAGACCTGCTGCCACTCGTCGAGCTGGGCCCGTGCGGCCGCGTCACCGCGCTGCTCGCCGGGCTCCGGAACGACGTAGGCCACCAGCTGCGTGCCGGACGTCCGGTCCTCCCGCGCGACGACGGCCGCCCGGGAGACGGCCGGGTGACGCAGCAGCGCGGTCTCGATCTCGCCCGGCTCGATGCGGTGGCCCCGCACCTTGACCTGCTCGTCGGCGCGGCCGGCGAAGTGCAGTTCGCCCGCGGCGGACCACCGGGCCAGGTCGCCGGTGCGGTACATGCGCCCGCCCGGCGCGCCGAACGGGTCGGCCGTGAACCGTTCGGCGGTGAGCGCGGGCCGGTTCAGGTAGCCGCGCGCGAGCTGCGCGCCCGCCAGGTACAGCTCGCCCGTCACCCCGGGCGGTACCGGCCGCAGCCGCTCGTCCAGCACGTACGCCCGGGTCCCGGGCACCGGCCGGCCGATCGGCAGCGGACCGTCCCCGGCCGTGGCGCCCGGCGGCAACCGCAGGACGACGCAGCCCACGGTGGCCTCGGTCGGCCCGTACTCGTTGACCACGGCTGCCTGCGGCTGGGCCCGCCGCCAGGGCGCGAGCTGTTCGCCGGTGAGCTGTTCGCCGCCCGCGACGAGGTCCGCGACCGCCGTCCGCGGCCCGGGCGGGGTGGCGCCGAGCAGCGCGAGGTGGCTGGGCGTCACCTTGAGGAAGGTGTACGGGCCCGGGTCCGGCGCGTCGGCGGAGAGGTCTCCGGTCAGCACCCGGCCGCCCGCGGTGAGCGGCGCGTACAGCGCGGTGACGGTGAGGTCGAAGGAGACGGGCGAGTGCAGCAGGGTGGTGCCCGCGGTGCCGGGGTACGCCTCGCGGGCGAACGCCAGGTAGGCGGCGAGCGCGCGGTGTTCGACGAGTACGCCCTTGGGTGTGCCGGTGGAGCCGGAGGTGTGGATGACGTACGCGGGGTGCTCCGGGCACAGCGGCGCGGTGCGCTCGGCGTCCGTCACGTCGTGCTCCGGCTGTTCCCCGGCCCCTCGCCGCAGCTCGTCGCTGTCGGGCGTGAGCCAGCGGGTGTCCGTCGCGGGCAGGCCGGCGGCGAGGGCGGAGCTGGTGATCCCGTGTGCGGCGCGGGCGTCGCCGAGCAGGAAGCGCAGCCGTTCGGCCGGGTGCGCCGGGTCGAGGGGCAGGTAGGCGGCGCCGGTCTTGAGGACGGCCAGCAGTGCCGTCACCAGCTCGGCCGAGCGCGGGAGGGCGACCGCGACGAACTGTTCCGGGCCGATGCCACGGCGGATGAGCAGCCGCGCCAGCCGGTTGGCCCGCGCGTTCAGTGCGGCGTAGGTGAGGTGCGTGGTGCCGTCGGTGACGGCCACCGCGTCCGGCGTGCACCGCGCCTGCGCCTCGAACGCCGCGGGCAGCGTCACCGGCGGCGTGGTGAGGGCGGCGCCGTTCCACGTCTCCAGCAGCCGCTCGCGTTCGGCGGCGTCGGTGAGGTCGACGGTGCCGATCGGCCGGTCGGGTGCCGCCGCCACGGCGTGCAGCAGCCGGACGAAGCGTGCCGTGAGGGCTTCGGCGGTGCCGTGGTCGAACAGGTCGGCGCTGTACTCCAGCACCCCGTCGACCCGGTCGGGGGCGCCGTCCTCGGTGTAGCGGTCGGTGAGGCTGAACAGCAGGTCGAACTTGGCCGCGGCCAGCTCGGCGACGTCGGGCGTCACCCGCAGGCCGGACATGGCGAACTCGGGCGCGTCGTTGTTCTGGAGTGTCAGCATCACCTGGAAGAGGGGGTGCCGGGCCGCGGAGCGGGCCGGATTGAGCAGCTCCACGAGGTGTTCGAAGGGCACGTCCTGATGGGCGTAGGCGGCCAGGTCGGTCTCGCGGGCCCGCTCCAGCAGGGTGCTGAAGGCCGGGTCGCCGGAGGTGTCCAGGCGCAGCACGAGGGTGTTGACGAAGAAGCCGACGAGGTCGTCCAGGGCCGCGTCCGTACGGCCGGCGACGGCGGAGCCGAGGGGGATGTCGGTGCCCGCGCCGAGCCGGGTCAACAGGGCGGCCAGACCGGCCTGCACCACCATGAACAGGGTCGCGCCGTGCTCACGGGCCAGCCATGCGAGCCGGGTGTGCAGCTCCGCGTCGAGGACGAAGACCACCCGTCCGCCCCGGTGGGCGGAGACCGCGGGGCGGGGGCGGTCGGCGGGGAGCGCCAGCTCCTCGGGCAGGCCCGCCAGCGCCTCGGTCCAGTGGGCGACCTGGGCGGACATCAGGCTGTCGGGGTCGTTCTCGCTGCCGAGCAGGTCGTGCTGCCACAGCGCGTAGTCGGCGTACTGGACCGGCAGCGGCGCCCACGTCGGGGCGTGTCCGGCACACCGGGCCGTGTACGCGGTCGACAGGTCCCGCGCGAACGGGACGTTCGACCAGCCGTCGCCGGCGATGTGGTGGAGGACCAGGAGCAGGACGTGGTCGTCGGGTCCGACCTCGAACAGGTCTGCCCGCAGGGGCAGTTCGGCGGTCAGGTCGAAGCGGTGCCCGGCCGCCTCTGTCAGCGCCTCGGTGAGTCCGGCCTCGTCGGTGCGGTGGGTGCGCAGTTCCACGGCGGCCTGGTCCGGGCCGAGTACGACCTGCCCGGGGCCGCCCTGGATCTCGGGGAAGACGGTGCGCAGGGCCTCGTGCCGGGCGACCACGTCGTCCAGGGCGGCGCGCAGGGCGGCGGTGTCCAGCGGGCCGGACAGCCGCAGTGCGAAGGGCATGTTGTAGGTCGGGCTGGGGCCCTCCAGCCGGTGCAGGAACCACAGCCGGCGCTGCGCGAAGGACAGCGGTACGGCGTCCGGACGGTGCGCGGCGGGCCGGAGGGCGGGCCGTCGGCGGCCCCCGGTACCGGTACGGGCGGCCAGACCGGCCACCGTGGGCGCCTCGAACACGTCGCGTACGGACAGTTCCGCGCCGAGGGCGGCCCGGATGCGGGAGACGAGCCGGGTGGCGAGCAGCGAGTGTCCGCCCAGGTCGAAGAAGCCGTCGTCGATGCCGGGCAGGGGGCGGCCCAGTACGTCGGCGAAGATTCCGCACAGGATCTCTTCGTGCGGGGTGCGCGGAGCGCGTCCGGGGGCCTGGGCGGTGGCGCCCGGGGCCGGCAGGGCGCGGCGGTCCAGCTTCCCGTTCGGCGTCAGCGGCAGCATGTCCAGGACGACGATGTCAGCCGGCACCATGGGGTCGGGCAGCGTGCGGGCGACGGACTCGCGCAGCTCTCCCGGCTCCGGTCCGGCTCCCGGCACAGGTGTCACGTACGCCACCAGCCGCTGGTCACCGGGCCGGTCCTCGCGGAGGACGACGGCCGCCGCAGCGACGGCCTCGTGCCGGGCCAGGGCGGTCTCGATCTCGCCGAGTTCGATCCGGAACCCGCGCAGTTTGACCTGGTCGTCGGCGCGCCCGGCGAATTCCAGCACCCCGCCGGCGGTCCAGCGCGCGAGGTCGCCGGTCCGGTACATCCGCTCCCCCGGCGCCCCGAACGGGCAGGCGATGAACCGTTCCGCCGTGAGCCCGGGCCGCGCCAGGTAGCCACGGGCGAGCTGGACACCGGCGAGATACAGCTCCCCGGTCACGCCCGGCGGGACGGGCCGCAGGGCGGCGTCCAGCACGTACGCCCGGGTGTTGTGGACCGGGCGGCCGATCGGCACCGGGCCCGGCCGGTCCGCGCAGTCCCAGGAGGTGACGTCGACGGACGCCTCGGTCGGCCCGTAGAGGTTGTGCAGCTTCGGGCCCAGGACGTCCCGGCCGTGTGCGGCCAGTTGGGCGGGCAGCGCCTCGCCACTGCACAGCACCCGCCGCAGGCCCGTGCAGTGGGCGGCGGCGGGCTCGTCCAGGAAGGCCCGCAGCATCGACGGCACGAAGTGCACCGTCGTCACGGCATGTTCGCGGATCAGCGCGGTCAGGTACGCCGGGTCCCGGTGCCCGTCCGGCCGGGCGACGACGAGCCGGGCGCCGGTGATCAGCGGCCAGAAGAACTCCCAGACGGACACGTCGAATCCGTACGGGGTCTTCTGCAGCACGGCGTCGGAGGCGTCCAGCCCGTACTCGGCCTGCGCCCACAGCAGCCGGTTGACGACGCCCGCGTGCGGGACGACGACGCCCTTGGGCGTGCCGGTGGAGCCCGAGGTGTAGAGCACGTAGGCCGGATGCGACGGGGAGAGCGGTACGGTACGCGCGGCGCTCGCCCCCTCCGGCCGGGGGTCGCGCACACCGTCCACATCGTCCAGGACGCACACAGGGCGCGTCTCGTCCAGCATCGCCCGGGTGCGCTCGGTGGGGTGCCCGGGATCGACGGGCAGGTAGGCCGCGCCGCTCTTGAGCACCGCCAGCAGCGCCACCACCAGCTCCACGGAACGCGGCAGGGCCACGGCCACCACCCGCTCCGGGCCGGCGCCCTGCTGAACGAGGGCACGAGCCAACCGGTCCGCCCAAGCGTCCAACTCCGCGTACGACAAGGTGCCGCCCTCGCCGACCACGGCCACCGTATCCGGCGTACGGGCCACCTGCGCCTCGAACAGCTCCGGCAGCGTGGCCGGGGGCAACGGCCGCTCGGTGGCGTTCCAGCCCGTCAGCACCAGTTCCCGCTCGGCCTCGTCCAGTACCGGCAGGTCTCCGAGCGTCCGGGCCGGGTCGGCCGCCACCGCCTCCAGCACCCGCACGAAGCGGGCGGCGATCCGGTGCGCCGTCTCCGCGTCGAACAGGTCGCTCGCGTAGTCGAGTTCGCCGAGGAGTCCGGCGGCCTCGCCCCGCGGGCCGGTCCGCTCGCTCACCGTGAACGCCAGGTCGAACTTCACCGCCGTGGTGTCCACCGGCACCGCGCTCACCGCCAGCCCCGGCAGGCCCAGCGGTGCCTCACCGGTGTTCCGCAGCGCCAGCATCACCTGGAAGAGCGGGTGGCGGGCCGGCGACCTGGCCGGCTCCAGGTGCTCCACCAGGTGCTCGAAGGGCACGTCCTGGTGGTCGTAGGCGGCCAGGGCGGTCTCGCGGGCCCGCGCCACCAGGCCGGTGAAGGCGGGGTCACCGCCGGTCGCGGTGCGCAGCACGAGGGTGTTGACGAAGCAGCCGACCGCGTCGTCCAGAGCGTCGTCGGTGCGTCCCGCCACCGGTGTGCCGATCGGGATGTCGTCGCCCGCCCCGAGCCTGCTGAGCAGGGCGGCGAGTGCGGCCTGCACGACCATGAACAGGCTCGCGTCGCAGGCGCGGGCGAGGCCGGTGAGCCCGGCGTGCGCGGCGGCGTCCAGGGTGAACGGCACCCGGCCGCCCCGGTGGCGGGCCATGGCAGGGCGGGGCCGGTCGGTGGGCAGCGGCAGTTCCTCGGGGAGGCCTGCGAGCGTCTCGGTCCAGTACGCCGTCTGCCGGGCGATCAGGCTGTCCGGGTCGGCGGGGTCGCCGAAGAGCCGGTGCTGCCAGAGGGTGTAGTCGGCGTACTGGACCGGAAGCGGCGCCCAGGACGGGGTCTCGCCCGCGTGGCGGGCGGCGTAGGCGGCGGTGACGTCCCGGGTGAGCGGCACGTTGGACCAGCCGTCGCCCGCGATGTGGTGCAGCACGAGCACCAGGACGTGGTCGTCGGGGCCGAGGGCGAGCAGTTCCGCGTACAGCGGGGGCTCGGTGGCCAGGTCGAACGGATGCCCGGCCGCGGCGGCGACCGCCGCCGCGAGGCCGGTCCCGTCCACGGCGCGGCACGGCAGCCCGGGCGCGGCCCGGTCCGGCGCGAGCACGACCTGCTCGGGGGTGCCGGCGGTGTCGGGGTAGACCGTGCGCAGGATTTCGTGCCGGGTGACGACGTCGGCGAGTGCGGCGGCGAGCGCGGCGCGGTCGAGGGCGCCGCGCAGGCGCAGCGCGAGCGGCATGGTGTACGCGGCGCCGGCACCGTCCAGCCGGTTGAGGAACCACAGGCGCCGTTGCGCGAACGACAGCGGGAGCGTGCCGGGCCGTGCGGCCGGGCGCAGGGCGGGCCGCGCCGTGCCTCCGGCGTCGAGCCGCGCGGCGAGGGCGGCCACCGTGGGCGCCTCGAACACGTCACGTACCGTCAGTTCCACGTCCAGTACGGCACGGACGCGGGACAGCAGCCGGGTCGCCAGCAGGGAGTGCCCGCCGAGGTCGAAGAACCCCTCGTCGATGCCGGGCCGTGCGCAGCCGAGCACCTCGGCGAAGAGCGCGCACAGGATCTCCTCACGGGCCGTGCGCGGCGCCCGGCCGCCCTGGGGCACGGCGGAGCCGGGGGCGGGCAGGGCGCGGCGGGCCACCTTGCCGCTCGGGGTGAGCGGCAGGGCGTCCAGCGGCACCACGGCGGAGGGGACCATGAACTCCGGCAGCGTCCGGGCGGCGTGGGTACGCAGCCCGGCCGGGTCCGGCACGGCGCCGCGCGCCGCGACCGTGTAGGCGACCAGCCTGCGGTCGCCGGGCCGGTCCTCGCGGACGACGGCCACGGCGTGGGCCACGTCCGGGTGCCGCGTGAGCACCGCCTCGACCTCGCCGAGTTCGATCCGGAACCCGCGCAGCTTGACCTGGTCGTCGGCCCGGCCCGCGTACTCCAGCGCGCCGTCGGCGGTCCACCGGGCGAGGTCCCCGGTCCGGTACATCCGGGCGCCCGGCACGCCGCTGAAGGGGTTCGCCACGAATCGTTCGGCGGTCAGGACCGGCCGGTTCAGGTAGCCCCGGGCGAGCTGCGCGCCCGCCAGGTACAGCTCGCCCCGTACGCCCGGCGGCACCGGGTTCAGCCCGGCGTCGAGCACGTACGCCGCCATGCCCGCGACCGGCCGCCCGATGCGGGGCCGTTCACTGCCGGAGACGGTGGCGCCGACCGCGTCGACCGTGCACTCGCTGGGCGCGTAGTAGTTGTGCACCTCGGTGCCGGGCAGGTCCCGCAGCCGCTGCCAGAGCCCCGGGCCGGTGGCCTCGGCGCCGTGCAGGATCGCGGCGGGCTGGTGCCCTTCCGCGCCGAGCAGGCCGAGGCCGAGCAGTTCCTGGGTGAGGGTGGGGGTGATGGACAGGTAGCCGATGCCGTGGGCCCGGACGTACGCGCCCAGCGCGGCGGCGTCGCGGCGGGTGTCCTCGTCGATGACGTGCAGTTCGTGGCCCGCGAGGAGCGCGAGGAGCTGCCCGACGCACAGGTCGAACGACAGCGACGCGGTGTGCGCCGCCCGCAGCCGGCCGCCCGCCGCCCGGGCCGCCGGGGCGAAGACGCGCTCGCGGTGGTTGGCGAACAGGTTCGCGATGCCGCCGTGCCGTACGGCCACGCCCTTGGGCACGCCGGTCGAGCCGGAGGTGTAGACGATGAAGGCGGCGTGGTCGGCGCGCAGGGCGGGCATCGGGAACGGTTCACCGTCCGCGTCCGGCCGTTCTTCCGCACCGAGAAGGACGGTTTCCGCGGCGTGGTCCGGCAGCACACCGGCCAGGGCGGGCTCGGTGACGAGCACCCGCACCCCGGAGTCGGCGGCCATGAACGCCAGGCGCTCGGCCGGGTAGTCCGGGTCCAGGGGCACGCACGCCCCGCCGGCCTTCCAGATCCCCAGCATCGCCGGAACCATCCACGCCGACCGGGACACGCACAGCCCGACCAGCGTGTCGGGGCCTACGCCGCGCTCCGCCAGCTTGCGGGCCAACCCGTCGGACCGCGCCCGCAGCTGGGCGAACGTCAGCGTCGTACCGGCCGCGACGACGGCGGGCGCGTCGGGGGTCAGCGCCGCCTGCCGTTCGAACAGCTCGGGGACGGTGCGGGCGGGGGCGTCCTGCGGGGTGCCGGCCCAGTCGCCCAGAATCCGTGCCCGTTCCGGCGGAGCGAGGATGTCCAGTTCCCCGATGCGCCGACCGGGCCCGTCGGCCGCGGCGCCGAGCAGCCGGACGAAGCGGGCCACCAGCTCCTCGGCGGTCGCGTGGTCGAAGAGGTCGGTGCTGTACTCCAGGATGCCGCCGAGGCCCGCGGGCTCACCGGCCGGGCCGCGCTCCTCGACCAGCCCGAAGGACAGGTCGAACTTGGCGGTACCGACCTCGGCCATGTCCGGGCTCACCCGCAGCCCGGGCAGGTCGAGCCGGGGACGGGCGTTGTTGTGCAGGGTCAGCATGGTCTGGAACAGCGGGTGCCGGGCGGCCGAGCGGGCCGGGTTCAGCACCTCCACCAGGTGCTCGAAGGGCACGTCCTGGTGGGCGTAGGCGGCCAGCGCGGTCTCCCGCACCCGCCCCAGCAGCTCCTCGAAGGCCGGGTCGCCGGAGGTGTCCAGGCGCAGCACGAGGGTGTTGAGGAAGAACCCGACGAGGTCGTCGAGCGCGTCGTCGGTCCGCCCGGCGATGGCACTGCCGAGCGGGATGTCGGTGCCTGCGCCGAGGCGGGTGAACAGGGCGGCGAGGCCGGCCTGCAACACCATGAACAGGCTCGCGCCCGAGGTACGGGCCAGCTCCTCCAGGCGGGCGTGCAGCCCGGCGTCGACGGAGACGGTCACGACGCCGCCGGCGTAGCCGGGAACCGCCGGACGAATCCGGTCGGCGGGCAGGTCCAGCTCCTCGGGCAGTCCCTCGAGCGTACGGGACCAGTAGGCGATCTGCCGGGCGGCCAGGCTGTCCGGGTCGTCCTCGCGGCCCAGCAACTCCTGCTGCCACAAGGTGTAATCGGCGTACTGGACCGGCAGCGGCTCCCAGCGCGGCGCCTGCCCGGCCCGGCGGGCCGCGTACGCCTCGGACAGGTCCCGGGCCAGCGGGCCGTTCGACCAGCCGTCGCCGGCGATGTGGTGGACGACCACGACCAGGACGTGCAGGTCCGGGCCGAGCGCGCACAGCTCGGCGCGCAGCGGCAGCTCACGGGTCAGCTCGAAACGGTGGGCCGCCGCCGCGGCGACGGTCCCGGCGAGTGCGTCCTCGTCCGCGACGTGCCGTACCGGCAGCTCGACGGAGGCGGCGGCCGGACCGGCGTCCAGGACGGCCTGCCGCGGTGTGCCGCCGCTGTCCGGGAAGACCGTGCGCAGGCTCTCGTGCCGGGCCACGACGTCACCGAGCGCGGCGGTGAGCGCCGCACGGTCGAGCGGGCCCTCCAGCCGTACGACGAAGGGCAGGTTGTAGTTGGGGTTCGCCCCTTCGAGCTGGTGCAGGAACCACAGCCGGCGCTGCGCGAACGACAGCGGCACCGTCTCCGGACGCCGGGCGAAGGGGCGGAGCGGGGGACGCCTGCGGCCGGACCCGTCCTTCAGCCGGGCCGCGAGCCCGGCCACCGTGGGCGTCTCGAACACGGCCCGTACGGGCAGTTCGGCGCCGAGCACGGTCCGCACCCGGCTGACGAGGCGGGTGGCGAGCAGAGAGTGGCCGCCGAGGGCGAAGAACCCGTCGTCGACACCGGCCCGGGGGATGCCGAGCACCTCGGCGAACAGGCCGCAGAGGATCTCCTCCTCCGGGCTGCGCGGCGGGCGGCCGGTGCTCGCCGGCGCCAGTGCCGGGGCGGGCAGGGCCCGCCGGTCCACCTTGCCGTTACGGGTCAGCGGCAGCGCGCCGAGCGTGGTGAACAGCGCCGGGACCATGGGCTCGGGCAGCCGTCGCGCCAGGTACGCGCGCAGCTCCGCCGGGTCCACCGGTTCCGCGCCGGCCCCGTCGGCCGGTACGACGTACGCCGCGAGCCGCTGGTCGCCGGGCCGGTCCTCCCATACCACCACCGCCGCCCGCGCCACCGAGGGGTGACCGGCCAGCGCGGCCTCGACCTCGCCGGGCTCGACCCGGTGGCCCCGGATCTTGACCTGCTCGTCGGCGCGGCCCGCGAAGACCAGCACGCCGTCCGCGGTCCACCGGGCGAGGTCACCGGTCCGGTACATCCTCCCCCGGCCTTCGGCCGGGGGGACCCCCATGCCCGGCGCGAACGGGCAGGCCACGAACCGCTCCGCCGTCAGGCCGGGACGGCCGAGGTAGCCGCGCGCGAGCTGCGGCCCGGCGACGTACAGCTCCCCTGCCACGCCCGGCGGCACCGGGCGCAGTCCGGCGTCGAGGACGTACGCCCGCATGCCCGTCATCGGCCGGCCGACGGGAACCGTGGCGCCGTCCGTCGTCGCATTGGGGGCCAGGTGGAGGTCCAGGCACCCGACGGTGGCTTCCGTCGGTCCGTAGTGGTTGACGACGGCCACCTCGGGGTGGCGGGCGCGCCACTCCTCGAGGTGGGCGGCGGGCAGTGCCTCACCGCCGAGCACGAGCTGCCGCGTCGGGGCGAGTTCGGCAGGCAGCGCGGCCAGCAGGCCCAAGTGGCTCGGGGTCGCCTTCATGAACGTCGCCGGGGTGCGGGACAGCAGCGCCGACAGCCAGGGGTCGTCGTCCAGCCCGGCCACGACCGCGCAGCCGCCGGAGGTCAGCGCCCCGTACAGGCCGGTGACGGCCAGGTCGTAGGCCAGGGAGGTCGGGACGAGGACCGTCCCGTCCAGGCCGGTGTACACGCGCCGGGCGCGGGCCACGTAGTGCGCGAGGCCGCGGTGGGTGACCACCACGCCCTTGGGGCGGCCCGTGGAACCGGAGGTGTAGATCACGTACGCGGGGTGGTCCGGCAGCGGCGGGGCGCTCCGGTCGGCTTCGGCGGGACGGGCAGCGGGCTGCCGCTCCAGCGCCCGTACGGTGTCCGGGTCGTCGAGCAGCAGGCGGGCGGTGCCGGTGTCGTCGGGGAGCAGAGCCGCGGCCTGACGGCTCGTCACCAGCAGTGCGGGTGAGGCGTCGTCGAGCAGCCCGGCGATACGGGCACCGGGCTGTGCCAGGTCGAGCGGCAGGTAGGCGGCGCCGGTCTTGAGCACCGCGAGCAGCGCGACGACCAGTTCGGCGGAGCCGGGCAGCGCGACGGCGACGACCCGCTCCGGGCCGATGCCCCGGGAGAGCAGCAGGCGGGCCAGGCGGTCGGCCCGGGCGTCGACCTGCGCGTAGGACAGTTCGGCGTCGGGCGCGGCGACCGCGCGGGCCTCCGGGGTGGCAGCGGCCTGCCGCTCGAACAGCTCCGGCAGCGACGCGGCGGGCGGGACGTCCCCAGCAGCGGCTTCGGTACCGTTCCACTCGGTCAGCAGGCGGTGGCGCTCGGCCTCGCCGAGGATCTCCAGGGCGCCCAGCGGCAGGTCAGGGTCGGCCGCCGCTGCCTCCAGCAGCCGTACGAAACGGGCCGCCAGCGCCTCGACGGTGCCCCGCTCGAAGAGGTCGGCGCCGTAGCCGACGTACCCCTCGACGCCACCGGGGCCGCCCCCGGCTCCCACGGCCTCGGTCAGGTTGAACGTCAGGTCGAACTTGGCGGTGCCCGACTCCACCCGCTCGGCCTCGGCCCGCAGGCCGGGCAGCGCGTCCGGCGCCGCCGTCCGGCCGGTGAGCGTCAGCAGCACCTGGAACAGCGGGTGACGGCTCAGGGACCTGGCGGGGTTGAGCACCTCCACGAGGTGTTCGAAGGGCACGTCCTGGTGGGCGTAGGCCGCCAGGTCCGTCTCCCGTACGCGGGCCAGCAGTTCGCCGAAGCCCGGGTCGCCGGAGGTGTCGGTGCGCAGGACCAGGGTGTTGACGAAGCAGCCGATCAGGTCGTCCAGGGCGTCGTCGGTGCGTCCCGCGACGGGCGAGCCGAGCGGGATGTCGGTGCCGGCGCCGTGCCGGGTCAGCAGCGCGGCCAGCCCGGCCTGGAGGACCATGAACAGGGTCACCCCGTGCGCCTCGGCCAGCGCCGCGAGCCGCGCGTGCAGGGCGGCGTCGAGGCGCAGCGGCACGGTTCCGCCGCGGTGGCTCGCCACGCCGGGGCGGGGGCGGTCGGCGGGCAGGGCGAGTTCGTCGGGGAGCCCGGCCAGCGTGCGGGCCCAGTACGCCACCTGCCGCGCGATGAGACTGTCCTCGTCGCGCTCCTCCCCCAGCAGGTCACGCTGCCACAGCGTGTAGTCCGCGTAGGTCACCGGCAGCGGGGCCCAGGACGGCTCCGCGCCGCGCAGGCGGGCCGCGTAGGCGACGGACAGGTCGCGGCCCAGGGGCACCATGGACCAGGCGTCGCCCGCGATGTGGTGCACCACCAGCGACAGCACGTGCCGGTCCGGGCCGAGCGCGAACAGCGCCGCGCGCAGCGGCAGTTCGGTGGTCAGGTCGAAGCCGGTGGCGGCGCCCCGCGCCAGGACCTCCGCCAGCTCGGCCGCGTCGACGTCGCGCACCGGCAGGGTGACGGCGGCGGCGCCGGGGCCGCGCACCACCTGCCGTGGTACGCCGTCGATCTCGGGGAAGACCGTCCGCAGACTCTCGTGCCGCACGACGACGTCGGTGAGCGCCGCCTCCAGCGCCGCCCGGTCGAGTGCGCCCTCCAGCCGCAGGACGAACGGCATGTTGTAGTCGGCCCCGGCCTCGCGGCCCTCCAGCCGGTTGAGGAACCACAACCGCCGCTGGGCGAACGACAGCGGCAGCGCCTCGGGACGTTCCGTGTGCCGTACCACCGGCCGGGCTTCCGCACCCGCCTCCCGTACCGCCGTGGCCAGTCCCGCCACGGTCGGCGTGTCGAACAGGACCCGGATCGGCAGTTCGGCGCCGAGGACGGTCCGTATCCGGCTCAGCAGCCGGGTCGCCAGCAGCGAGTCTCCGCCGAGGTCGA
The DNA here is from genome assembly GCF_040646595.1 of Streptomyces sp. NPDC045470. NCBI lineage: Bacteria > Bacillati > Actinomycetota > Actinomycetes > Kitasatosporales > Streptomycetaceae > Streptomyces > Streptomyces sp. NPDC045470. The sequence continues at coordinate 148,915 of NZ_JBEZAN010000007.1, read as the reverse complement.
AGAAGCCGTCGTCGACGCCCACCCGCTCCACGCCGAGCACCTCGGCGAACAGGTCGCACAGCACCCGCTCGGTCGCGTCGCGCGCCGGGCGCCGGGCCGTACCCGGGGTGTACTCCGGGGCCGGCAGGGCGGCCCGGTCCAGCTTGCCGTTGGCCGTCAGCGGCAGTCGGTCCAGGACGACGACGGCCGCCGGGACCATGTGTCCCGGCAGATGCCGTCCGGCGAACTCGCGCAGTGCGGCGGCCTCGGGACGAGGGCCGTCGGCGGGGACCGCATAGGCCACCAGCCGCCGGTCGCCGGGCCGGTCCTCGCGCAGCAGCACCACGGCCCGCGCCACCGCCCCGTGCCGGGCCAGTACGGCCTCGACCTCTCCCGGCTCGATACGGAACCCGCGCAGCTTGACCTGGTCGTCCGCGCGCCCGGCGTGGTCGAGCCTGCCGTCCGCGTGCCTGCGCGCCCGGTCCCCGGTGCGGTACATCCGCTCCCCCGGCGCGCCGAACGGGTCGGCCACGAAACGCTGCGCGCTCAGGCCCGGGCGCCCGAGGTAGCCGCGGGCGAGGCCGGGGCCCGCCACGTACAGCTCGCCGGTGACGCCCGGCGGCACCGGACGCAGGGCGTTGTCGAGCACGTAGGCGCGCAGGTCGGGTATCGGTTCGCCGATGACGCTGCGGGGCGGCTCGGCGGCGGCGTCCCGCTCGTCCAGCGGGGCGTGGGTGACGTGCACGGTGGTCTCGGTGATGCCGTACATGTTCACCAGGCGCGGTGTGCCGGCCGGATGGCGCCGGTACCACTCGCGCAGCCTGCCGGGGTCCAGCGCCTCCCCGCCGAGGACGACCGTGCGCAGCGCCAGCCGCGCGGACAGCTCCGGGTGGTCGTGGTCGGCCCGTATCAACGGGTAGAAGGCGGACGGCGTCTGGTTGAGCACCGTCACCCGGTGGCGTACGAGCAGGTCGAGGAAGCGCTCGGGGGAACGGCTCACGTCCTGCGGGACGACGACCAGCCGGCCGCCGTGCAGGAGCGCCCCCCACAGTTCCCACACGGAGAAGTCGAAGGCGTAGGAGTGGAACAGCGTCCACACGTCGTCGGGGCCGAAGCCGAACCACGCCTCGGTCCGCCGGAACAGCCGCACCACGTTGTGGTGCGGGACCGCCACGCCCTTGGGGGTGCCGGTCGATCCGGAGGTGTGGATGACGTACGCCGGGTGCGCGGGGTCGAGCCGCCCGGCCCGCTCGGTGTCGGTCAGATCGCCTCCGGGCCCGTCGGCCAGGGCCCGGACGGTGGCGTCGTCGTCCAGCCGCACGGCGTCCGCTCCGTGCGGAGTCCCGTCGGCCGGTGCGCCCGCGGTGACCAGGCACACGGGGTCGGCGTCACGGAGCACGAGCGCGATCCGCTCCGCCGGGTGGCCGGGGTCGACCGGCAGATACGCGGCGCCCGTCTTCACCACCGCGAGCAGCGCCACCACGAGGTCGGCGGAGCGCGGCAGCGCCACGGCCACCAGCCGCTCCGGGCCCGCGCCGCGCTTCAGCAGCAGGCGCGCGAGGCGGTTGGCGCGGTCGTTCAGTCCGGCGTAGGTCAGCTCGCCGTTCTCGGTGACGACGGCGACGGCGTCGGGGGTACGCGCGGTCTGCGCTTCGAACAGCGCCGGCAGGGGCGGGCCGGGGACACCGGCCTGGAGGGTACCGGTCCCGGGGGTACCGGCCTGGGGATCACCGGCCCGGGGAGTGTCGGCCTCGGGGCCGTCCGCCGCCGGCCGTACGGGCAGCACCTCGGCGCGCTCGCCGGGCAGCAGGAAATCGATACGGCCGACGGGACGTTCCGGGTCGGCCGTGGCGAAGCTCTCCAGTACGCGCAGGAAGCGCCGCTGGTGCGCGGCGGTCTCCGCCGCGTCGTACAGGGCGGGGTTGGCGTCGACGTCGAGGTGCAGCGCGCCGCCGCCCAGGCGGTCGTCGAGGCGGAAGGAGAGGTCGGTGACGGGCCCGACGGACAGGTTGTGCGCGGTCGCCCGCGCCTCGCCGAAGGTCAGCTCGGAGGCGTAGGACATGATGTTGACGGTCGGGCCGAAGAGGCGGCGCTCGCCGCCGACCGTCCGCAGGTCGCGGACGATGTCCTCGTACCGGTACCGCTGATGCTTGAGCAACTGCCGCGCCCCGTCGGACACGTGCCGTAACAGGTCCCGGCCGCTCGTGCCGGGCCGGACCTCCACCCACAGCGGCAGTTCGTTGGACATCGGCCCGCGGATGTGCCGGCCGCCGCCGTTCCGCGCGGTCACCGGGATGCCGAGGGCCACCTCGTCGGCGCCGGTCATCCGGCCGAGGTAGAGCGCCGTGGCGGCGATCACCGGGACCGGCAGGCCGACGCCCGACCGACGTGCCAGTGCCCGCAGGCCGTCGGCGGTCGCGTCCGGTACGCGGGTGCCGTACCGCAGGAAGCTCCGTGCGACGCGGGCCGTCCGGCCCGCGAGGTTCACCGGCTCGGGACGGCCCGCCAGCCGGTCCAGCCAGTGGGCCCGGTCCCGCGCGAAGTGCTCCGACTCCCGGTACGCGGTGTCGTCGGCCAGCAGCAGGTCCAGCGAACCGCTGCCGTCCTCGCGCTGCGGCGCCCCGGTGACCAGGGCCGTGTAGACCTCCGCCACCCGCTGCGTGAACAGCGCGCACATGTAGCCGTCGGTGACGAGGTGATGGGCGCGCAGGTAGAAGAAGGCGCGGCCGACCCCGGCCCGCAACAGCGCCAGGGTGACCGTCCGGCCCGCCTCCAGGCCCCCGGGCCGGGCGGTCTCCGCCCGCATCCAGGTCTCGGCGGCCGCACGCGGGTCCTGCTCCGCGCCGACGTCGAGTACACGCAACGACCAGTTGTCCACGGGCTCGATCGTCTGGCGCGGCCCCTGGCCGTCGTCGGCGAAGCGGACGTTGAGCACATCGGTCTCCGCCACCGCCCGCCGCACCGCGGTCCCGAACGCCGGCAGATCGAGGGGGCCCTCGATCTCCACGTACTCGGCGGTGTGGTAGCTGGGGCTGTCCGGGTCGAGTTGCTGCGCGAACCAGATGCCACGCTGCGCCGACGACAGGGGCCGGCTGTGGTGCGGAGTACCGGGCACTACCCTTCCCATCTTCTTCCGAGGCCCGCCGGGCGGCGGAGCAGGTGGAAACCGCGCCGCCGCCCTGGCACGGCCGGCCCGTGGGCGTGCGGGGACACCGCATGCCGTGGCGAGTCGTGCGGGCTCGGGGTGCCGGTACGGGCCGCCGACGGGACGGCGCGCCCTGTAGGCCGCCCCAAGAGAGCGGCAGGGTGAGGTTCGAATGAGCGGATTTCGGGTCGGAGGGGCATAACCTGCCCGACACGAAGGACGATACAGAGGTTCAACATTCGAACACCACGTGCCACACGTCACGTTTGGCCTCACCCGACACCGTGCCGCAAGACGCCTTCGCTGGTCAGGGCGACAGACGTGAAACCGGTTACACGGTTACCCACGGCACGAATCGAACGATCATGACGAAAACAGACCGTCCGTCCCATGCGATTTCAGTCATTGCGCCGACGCACCCGGCAGGTGCCATTCCGGTCGCCGCGGAGCACCGGGGAGCACCACGGAAGCGGCACCCCCCGGCAGCACCGACGGGCCGCGACAGGGAGGGCAATTCCGGTGCGCGGGAAGGGCGATGCCGGTGCACGCGGAGGGCACTTCCGACGTATCGAAAGGGCAATCGCGAGGTCGGGGAAGGGCAATTCCGGTGTACGCGGGGGTACCCCACCGTCCGCACCGCTGGACCGGCCCCCGGCACATCAACCCACGTAGCACCCCATGGCACCTCCGACGCCCCACTCAAACCTCAACGCCCCTCACATGCCGGAAAGTTAACGCCGAAGAAACAACTTTTCGGCCGCACCGCACGGCCTCCCGCACCCCTGTCCCAACCACCCCGGCACAGTCCTGCGAGCAGCCTGCTCTCGTGACGGCCGGGATGCCGGCGCACGCGAACATCAGCTCGCCTTGGAAGTGCCGGCGCGGGCCGGCGTGGCAGCCGAGCGGGAGCCGGGCCCGGCAGCCCCGGTGACGGGCACGCTACGGCGTGTGGTGGCCAGGCTGAGTACGACGATGACCAGGCCGCAGGCGGTGACCGTCCAGTATCCCGGGAGCACCGCCCGGGTGAACGGCGTACCGGAGCGCAGACCGGCGGTGAGGAGCGCGCCGAGCACCGCGACCCCCAGCGCCTGACCGACCTGGCGGCTGGTGGCGACGATCGCCGCGGCCACGCCGGCCTGTTCCCGCGGCATGCCGGACATGGCCGCGTTGGTGACCGGGGTGTTGGCCAGTCCGACGCCGACGCCGATCAGGACGTACGCGGTGAAGAGCAGGGCGTCCGTCGTGAGAGCGCCGCCGGTGGCGAGCAGGACCCCGCCCGCGGCGGTGGCGATGCCGGCCAGGAGCAGCGGCAGCCGGGGGCCGCGGGTGGCGGTCAGCCGTCCGGAGAGCGGCGAGGTGACGATGTTCATGACCGCCATGGGCAGCAGGTACAGGCCCGCGGCCAGGGCCGACAGGCCGCGTACGTTCTGCAGGTAGAGCGTGTTGAGGAAGAGGAAGCCACCGAGTACGAAGAACGAGCAGACCGCCATGACGCTGGCTCCGCTGAACCCGGCGCTGCGGAAGACCCGCAGGTCCACCAGCGGTTCGGTGCGCCGCCGCTCGTAGAGGACGAGCGCGAGGAGCGCGGCCGGTGCGGCCAGGGCGCAGGCGAGGGTACGCGGGGCTGTCCAGCCGGTGCCGGGCCCCTCGATGATCGCGTACGTCAGGCAGCCCAGCAGCACGACGACCAGGACCTGTCCGACCGGGTCCACCCGGCGCGGCCGGGGTGCGCGGGACTCCGGTACGAAGCGCGCGGCACAGGCGAACGCGGTCAGGCCGATCGGCAGGTTGAGCCAGAAGATCGACCGCCAGCCCAGGCCCTGGACGAGCACCCCGCCCACCATCGGGCCCACCGCCATCGCCACACCCATCACCGTGCCCCAGACACCGATCGCCCGGGCACGTTCGCGTGGCGCGGTGAAGGTGTTGGTGACGATGGACATGGCCATCGGGTTGAGCATCGACGCCCCGACCGCCTGGACCATGCGGAAGGCGATGAGCCGGTCCAGGTCGGGGGCGAGTCCGCACAGGAGCGAGCCGAGGGTGAACAGGGCCAGGCCCGTCTGGAAGACGCGTCGGCGGCCGAGCCGGTCCCCGGCGGATCCGGCGAGCATCAGCAGGGCGGCGAGCACGATCAGGTAGGCGTCGGTGGCCCACTGCAGTCCGGAGAGCGGGCTGTGCAGATCGCGTTGCATCGCCGGCAGCGCCACGTTGAGCACCGTGTTGTTGAGGCTGCCGAGGAAGACGCTCGTGCAGCAGACCGCCAGGACGAGATGGCGTCCCCGGCGGGTGAGTTCGGCTTGAGTGGTCACAGCCGGGCCCACCGTCCTTTCCTCGTGGGCCTCCGCGCCGCCCCGTCACCTTGCCTGTCCGCCGCGCGCAGATCTCCGCGGTGGGTTCAGCGTGCCCCGGGAGCCCGGCCGCGGGGAGACCCTGGCAGGGCCCCCCTCGGCCGGCCCGGTACCTGCATACTGCGGCTGTGAGCAACGTGCCGATGGGGAACAGAACGGAGCTGGGTGACTTCCTGCGCAGCCGACGGGGCCGCGTCGCGCCGCAGGAGGCAGGTCTGCCGCCGTCGGCGGGCCGTCGGCGTACGGCCGGGCTGCGGCGTGAGGAGGTCGCGATCCTGGCCGGCGTCAGCATCGAGTACTACCGGCGCCTTGAGCAGGGCAAGCAGCAACGGCCGAGCCCCGCGGTGCTGGAGGCGATCGGGCAGGTGCTCAAGCTGACCGACGACGAGCGCCGCCACCTCGCGGAGCTGAGCCGCGGCCGGACGTCGGCGCCGGCCACCGGCGCGCGGACGGGCAGGGGCTCGCGCACGGTCCGGGAGGAGGTCCGCCGGATGGTGGAGATCGCGCACCCGTACCCGGCCTGTGTGCTGAGCCGGTCCAGTGACCTGCTGGCCGCCAACCAGGGCGCGATGCGTCTCTTCCGCGGCATCGAGGACTGGCCCGAGGGGAAGCGCAACACCGCGCGCTACGCCTTCGTCCACCCCGTCGCCCGGGAACTGTACGCCGACTGGGAGGACGTGGCCCGCGGCGTGGTGGCCCATCTGCGCGCCGCCGTGGTGGTGCACCCGGAAGCGCCGGACATCCGCGACGTCGTCGACGAACTGTCGGCGTGCAGCACCGAATTCGCTTCTCTGTGGCAGCGTTACGACGTCCGGGCGCGCACCAACGGGCGCAAGGTGTACCACCACCCGGAGGCGGGCCGGCTGACGCTGACGTACGAGGCGTTCGACGTGGCCCGAAGCGAAGGCCAGCGGCTGATCGTCTACCAGGCGCCGCCGGGGACACCGGACCATGAGGCGCTGCTGCGTCTGTCGGCCTGAACGGCTGGGGGCTCCCCGCGCTCTCCCACGACGCGCGGTGACGCACGGTGACGTACGGTACGGAGGCGAGCCGGCCGCGTCGTCATCGGCCGCCCCGGTCCCTCACCTGTCCCGCCCCAAGCCCCGGCGGATGGCGGTCTCCACGGGTGAGTACGCGCCGTCGGCCCGCTCCAGTTCGTACGGCGCGGCCGGCATCAGCGGCGGCTGGGCCATGAAACGCGGCCGCCTCCCGTGGTGCGGCTGTGCCGCGTGCACCAGGAACGGGTGGCACAGGAAGACATCGCCCGGGGACCCGGTGGCCAGGGCGAGCGGTCGGTGGTCGGACGCCGCCACCAGATCGGGCGCCAGGGCCAGCCCGTTGGCTCCCTGCTCCCCGTACCCCTCCAGCACCTTCGGCACGTCGAGGTGCGAGCCGACCCGGATCCGGGTCGGGGCGTCCTGGTCACCGACCTCGCTGAACAGGAACAGCATCAGCAGCGCCCGGCCCCGGGAACGCAGATTGGTGAAGGACCAGCTCTCACCCTCCGGCAGATAGCTCCCCTCGATGTGCCAGCCCGCGTCGTCCGGCTCCTCCTGGTGCGGGAAGCGCAGCGGAAAGGTGCCCAGCGAATAGCGCGGCTCCCAGCGCCCCGCACCGACGAGCAGGTCGTACGCGTGGTGCAGGAACGGGGCGTTGGGCGCGGCAGCGAAGGGGCCGTGCGCCATGCCCGGCACCCAGTGCACGGGCTGCGTCCACGTCGTCGGGTCGTCCGGGTCGCAGCCCGTCTCCCGCCACAGCAGTCGCGCACAGTCCGCGGCCACGCGCGGCGCGACGGCACCCTCCAGCTTCACGAAGCCGTCGCACAGGAAACGGGTTATCAAGGTCGAGTCGTCCATGCCCCCATCGTGCGGCGCCACCGGCCCCGGTCACCCCACATTTCCCGCACCGCCTTTGTCGGGCGTTCACCGAGCCCGCTTGGGCAAGGGGCTGCGGAAGACACCCGTAGCCGCCCAGTGCGACCGACCTGGGTGGGGCCGTTCTCCCAGGGCTCGGTTCTCCCTTCTCCGGAGCACGACCTACCGGGCCGGCCAGTCCGTGACACCCGGCTGCCCGCCGAAATCGGCGATCCGAAGATCGAGCACGGTGAACCACGCGCCCACTGCGTCGAGGAAAGTCTCCTCGGTGGTCCAGGACGGTCCGCCGGACTGGTGCAGGGCCTCCTCTTCGCTGAGCGCGGCGGCACCGACATGTACCCACAGTCCCCCGGGCCGGCACATCCGGGCCATCGCCGCGGCGAACGTCCGACGCTCACGATCAGTGGGGCAGGTGTGCGGTGCACCACGGTCGAGGACCACCGGGAACGGGTGCACGGGCACGTGGGAGGTGACGTCGAGAACCTCGTACCGCACCGCCGAACCGACCGGTGTCCGGCGCCGGGCCTCTTCGATCGCCTGGGCTGAGAAGTCGCAAGCCGTGACGGTGCAGGAGCGGCCGGCGAGCCACCGCGCGGTGGTGCCGAGCCCGCAGCCGGCATCCATCACACGGGCCGGGGGTGGAGCGTGCTCGGCGAGGAGTTCGCCGAGCACCGGGGGTGGCTCCTCGTCCCACCCGGCGATCGCGGAATCGTATGCGCGGTCCCATTCAGCCGCGTTGAGGGAGCGCAACGGCGAGGTGGGCCTGCCATGGTCCACGGCTCTTGATTCCTTTCCGTGCTGTGTTCCGACGCCTGCCGTCGCTCCTTCCCGTCACCCCACGACCGGCCAGCGGGTGATACGGGAGGGCAGCCACCACAGGAGGGAACCGACCTGGTGAACGAAGCCTGACTCCGTGAACGCCTCTCTTTCCTGGCGCCGGAAATCAGCGGCAGGGGCACCGTCCAGCAGCGACGCCAGCTTCCCATGGTTCACCTTGCGCATGACGACGCGCCGTTGTGTCCCCCGGCGCAGGTCGGTGACTTCGACGAAGCCCACGCCACGCCGGTAGCCGCAGTTGTTCATGCGGAACGTGGTGCGCCACTGGTCCAGGACGGCTTCGCCGTCGGGGCAGGTCACCGAACGCGGGGGATACAGGTGGCTGAACAACCGCCGCTGTCCGATCTCGACGCCGAGGTCCGGATCCCATTCGACGGAGAGACCGTGCCCGGTCAGCTCCCGCACATGGGTGAGCCCTCGGACCGCTCGCCGGTCACTGCCGCCCTCGTCATGGCCGAGGATCACGGGCTCGGGGAGGGCGACATGCTGGACACCCCGTGCGACCAGGTCCGACACGGTTCGTACAGGGGTGTCCTCGTACTGCCCCTCTCCCATGGAGATGCCGTCCCACTCGCGCGCCTCTTCGTCGCGTTCCCGCCAGCACCGGAGCGCCGCTGTCGCGCCTGCTTCCGGAGTGCGGCCCGCCGAGCCGTGGAGCAGGGCGGGCACCAGCGCCGGACTGCCGTCGTGGGCCACCCAGCGCATGAGGTCCAGTCCCCTGTCCGGAATTCACCACCCGCTGCCCACCAGCAAGATCACATTTGACAGTGTCGGTGAGGTGAGGTGCCTGCGCTCGCACGGGTGGAGACCGGCGAAGCCCGCGTGAGCCGTCGGCACGACATGGAACGACGAGCGAAAGAACGGTGAGCAAGGTGAACGGCATCTCAGAGGCACCGCGGGTATTGGTCACCGGCGCCGGCAAAGGCATCGGGCTCGCGATGTCCCAGCGGCTCGCGAAGGAGGGGTACGAGGTGATCGGCGTGGCCCGGAACGCGCCCGCGGAGGAGTTTCCCGGCACGTTCCTGCGCTGCGACCTCTCCGACGCCGACGCCACCGCGCAGATGCTGGAGGAGGCCACTCGGGAACGCGTGGTCTGCCGGGTCGTCAACAACGCCGGGATCGCTCAGCCCCAGCCCCTCCAGGACCTCGACCTGGCGACCCTGCAACAGGTGGTGGACCTGAACCTGCGGGCATCGGTCCAGGTCGTCCAGGCCCTGCTGCCGGGTATGCGCGCCCAGCGCTTCGGCCGCATCGTCAACATCACCTCGCGGGCGACGTACGGGGCCAGGGACCGGACCTCCTACGCGGCGGCGAAGAGCGCGCTCGTGGGATGCACCCGTACCTGGGCCCTGGAGCTCGCACCGGACGGCATCACCTCCAACGCGGTCTCCCCCGGCCCCACCGCGACCGAACTGTTCCGCCGCGCCCGCCCCGTCGGCAGCGAAGCGGAACGCCAGGCCGTCGCCTCGATCCCGCTGGGACGCCTGGGCACTCCCGACGACATCGCCGCGGCCGTGGCCTTCCTGCTGTCCGACGACGCGGGGTTCATCACCGGCCACGTCCTCGACGTCGACGGCGGAAGCAGTCTCGGCGGACGGTAGAACACTTCCGGGTTCCGGCAGCAAACGCGTACGGCCGCGGCCGATCCCAACGGCTTGAAGCCGACCGGCGGCCATGCCGGGCACCGGGGCAGGTAGCGCCGGCATCGCTCGGTCCACGTATCTCGGCGAGCGGCGACCATGTCCCCAGAAGCAGCCCCCATGGGCTCGGCTTTGATACGGCCCCGGAAGGGACGCTTGTGCCACCGGCCGCGACACCGCCGCGAGTGCTACGAGGAAGCCGACGGCCGCAAGGGCGCCGAGGAACCGCCGGGCGGCGCCCTCGTCCATGAGCTGATGGACCCGGCTCCCGCCGCCGCTGGCCGAGACGCACGAGGTAACGGCCGCTGTCCGCGGCCGGATCGACCGTATCCGGCCGGATGCGGCGCGCCCCGGGACACCGGTACCTGCGCTGGGTAGGGTGCCCGCATGTATCTGCTGAGGCCTCCGCCACCCGCCGCCTGAGGCGGGCAGTCTCGCAGCCGTCCCGGGACGCCGGGGTGGCCGCGTGGGTTGCCCACGAAGACTTCGTGCCGGCAATCGACCGAGGAGACCTCCCTTGCAGCCCTCTTCCCCCCTGCCCGTGTGGCGGGGCATCCTCTACGTCGCGATCGCGGCCACGGCCTGGGGCACCGGCGGCGCCGTGGCCGTCGCCATGTACGACACCGGCGGGATCGGTCCCGTCGCCGTTTCCTTCTGGCGGTTCCTGGCCGGACTCGGGCTGCTCCTGGCGGTCCACTCCGTCTGGCGGGTCCGGCGGCCCGAGACGGTGAGCTCACTGCGCGCGATGTACGCGGCGGACCCCCGGCGGGCCCTGATCACGGGCTTCGGGATGGCGGTGGCCCAGGCCGCCTACTTCGCCTCCGTGCAGCAGGCCGGGCTGGCCGTGGGAACCGTGGCGACCCTGGGCTCGGGCCCGGTACTGGTGGCCGTCGGCGCCCGGCTGATCCTGGGTGAGCGCACCGGCGTCGCCGGAACCGCCGCGGTGGTGAGCGGAGTTGCCGGTCTGGCACTGCTGATGGGGGGAGCCGACGGAAGCACCGGCCCCAATCCCTTCCTGGGCATCGGATACGCCCTGCTCTCCGCCGCCGGTTACGCGGGCGTGACCCTGCTGGGCCGCTTCTTCGGCCGGAACAGTGCCGGTGGCGCTTTCGAGTCCACGGTGCCCGGCGTCACCGTGGGCATGGTCTGCCTCCTGCCGATGGCCGTGTGGGAGGGCTTGGTGCCCGACATGGGCCGTCCGGCGTGGACCATCGGCCTGATCCTCTATCTGGGGGCGGTGCCGACGGCACTGGCGTACATCCTGCTCTTCATCGGCCTCCGGGTGGTCCGGGCGACCACCGCCTCCGTGATCGCTCTGGTCGATCCGCTCACCGCGGCGGCCATCGGCGTCCTGGTCTTCGGTGAGCGGCTGAACGCGATCGTCCTCACCGGCACGGCGCTGCTGCTCTTCGCCGTGCTCTTCCTCGCGGCCCGCGAGGGGGCCAGGCAGCCGAGCGCTCAACAGAGCCCTGAGCTGGACCGCGGCCGTGCGAGGTATGCCCCGCATCCGTCCGCACGCGCCGAGGAGTGATCGCGCGAGCCTGACGAAAAGGCGACGGGCGGGTGACCGGATCGGGTCCCCCGCAGGGGCCGATTCGTGAGGGGAGCGGAAGGGGATAGCGACACACCCGTT
>NZ_JBEZAN010000007.1:0-137446 GCF_040646595.1 Streptomyces sp. NPDC045470 | reverse complement strand
GCTCGCGCGGGGGCGTGGTTTTGTCGGCCGCCCGCTGCCCAAAGGGCCCGGGGGGTTTACCGTTAGCGGTTCACCGCCCGTCGCCTTTTCGTCAGGCTCGCTGACGGGTATTGCGCCACGCCATTTCGGCGTGTTCACATCTCCATACAAGGAGCGTCAAGCCCCGTCTTCACGCCAACCTCGCGATGCGATATAGCTCCTGGGGCGAAAGAGCATTATTGTTCAACAGGTGGCCATACCATCAGCACGGGACTCCGTCATATGGCAGGAGACGGGCATGAACGCTGAACCCCACTTAATCGATCAGAAGTCAGATCTGGACAGCTTTCCGGTGGTGGAGGAAGTATCCTCGCTGCTGAAACGTCCGGCAGAAGACCTTGACGCATCGATGACCACCCATGAACGGGCGGCGCTCCGGGCGGCCGTCAGTGATCTCAACACACGGTCGGCAGCCGGCGACCCCGCCGCGTTCCACGGCCAGCAACTGTTGCTCTCCCGTATCTACGGGCTGTTCACCCAGCTCCCCGAGGGGCCCACCGCCGAAGGCTCCACGCTCGTCCACGAGGTCCTTCGCCTGCTGGAACAGGCCACCGCGGCCGTCGAGGACGCCGCGCTGGAGCCGGGTGTTCTCGACTCGGCGCCCACCGAGCCGGCCGCGTACCTGTCCTGGCTGAAGAGACTCGCCCGTGAACACCGGGTCTACAAGCACCCGTACTACCGGGACTTCATCCGGAATCAGGCCACAGCCGAAGACCTGCGGCATTACGTGATCCAGGAATCGGTCGTCGACGGCCGATTCGACGATCTTCTCGCGATGATGCAGGTCGGCACCAGTGACGGCGCGAAGATGGAGATCGCCGAAAACTTCTGGGACGAGATGGGAAATGGTGACCCTTCACAGGTGCACACCCATCTCTTCAATCAGATCTTCCAGGTTTTCGACATTCAAGCCCGGGAGCTGGAAAGGTCACTCACCGCCAACGCCCTGCTGTCCGGAAACCTCGCCGTGCTCCTGTGCCGGTACCGGCACCTGTATCCGGAAGCCGTCGGATTCCTCGGCATGACCGAATGGCTGGCGCCCGAGCGCTTCGTCCACGTCGTGCACGCCTGGGAACGGCTCGGACTGCCCGACGTCGGCATCGTGTACCACAAGCTGCACATCACCATCGACTCCCGGCACGCCGCCGGCTGGTTCCACAACGTGGTCGTCCCCGCCGCCACCACCGAACGCATGCGGCGGGCGATCGCCCGGGGAACGCTGTGGCGGCTCAACTCCTCCGCCCGCTACCTCGACGAACGCATGCCCGATCTCGCCACCCTCCGACCGGTCTGACAGGAAGGGCTCAGCGCCATGGCAATCGGCCCTCAGGGATTCTCGATCATCGACTTGCCTCCGGCGGCGCCGGAGACGTTGGACAGCTACGACAACCTCCCGATCGACCCGTTCATGGGCAACGGCACGCGCTACAAACGGTTCACGCAGTACCGGCTGTCGCCGGAACCCGACAGCGACCGCGGCTGGGTCTACGAGAAGCTGCCGCAGCGCGACTACATCATCTCCAAGAGGTACAACAACGTGGCCGGCGGCATCCGCCGCCCCTACGAGCCGATCGAGGTCGACTTCACCCCGCTGGTCACCATCGGCGCCGACGCGATCGGTCTGGACCGCAGCCATGACTGGCAGATCAACATTCACCAGAACCGCAGCAGGGCCGAGAGCGAGAACGCCGCACCGATCACCCCGGAGGGCGTGCACAGCGACGGACACGAGTACATCATGATCGCCGTGCTGCGGCGGCACAACGTCGCCGGCGGCGAGACCCGCCTGTGGCTGCCGGATGCCGACGTGCCGACCTGGACGGGCACACTGGCGGCGGGGCAGGCCGTCCTGCTGGACGACAAGGCGATCAAGCACGAAGCCACCGACGTCACCTCCGCCGACGGCGGCTCCGGCCACCGGGACATCATCATCGTCGCCTACTCCACCTGGGACAAAGGGTGGTACGGCGAGGAGTACGAAGCGGCGGCCCTCTCCAACCGCCCGCTGAACTGACCTGCTGCGGCGGCCGGCTCATGGGCGACTTCGTGAAGTACCAGGCACTCGGCAACGACTACCTGATCGTCGATCCCCGGGGCGGCGGTACGGCCCTGGGCACGGAGCCCGCCCCCGGAGCGGTCCGGCTGCTCTGCGACCGGCACCTCGGAGTCGGCGCCGACGGCCTGCTCTTCGGGCCGCTGGACGCGCCCCGGCCCGGCACCGCCGCAGCACTGCGCATCTTCAACGCGGACGGCAGCGAGTGCGGGATGAGCGGCAACGGACTGCGCATGTTCGCGCTGTACCTCGGCGAGCACTACGTGCCGCAGTGGCGTACGGGGACGCCGTTCACCGTACGCACGCCCGGCGGCGACGCGGAGGTCCGGATCGCGGACGTCACCGACGGGCGGGTGTCCGTGGACATGGGCCGGGCGCGCTTCGTCACCGGCGAAGGCACGGACGACGGTGACGCGGCAACCACCGTCGTCCCGCTGGCAGGAACCGGGCCGAGCGAGGTCACCGTCACCGACCTGCACCTCGGCGTCCCCCACACCGTCGTCCTCAGGGACACGATCGACGGTGAGCTGGTGCGGCGCCTGGGCCCCGCCCTGGCCTGGCACCCCCGCCACCCCGAGGGCACCAACGTGGAGTTCGTGCGCGTCCACGACGACCGCACGCTGGACGTCGCGGTCTGGGAGCGGGCCGCCGGCCCCGTACCCGCGTCGGGAAGCGGCGCGTGCGCCGCGGCGGCCGTGGCCCGCGCCCGCGGCCTCGTCGGTCCCGACGTGACGGTCCGCATGTCCGGTGGCGAGGTCGATGTGAGCGTGGCGCGGGACGGCCGGATCAGCTCGGCCGGCACCGCGCGGGAGGTGATGACAGGAGTGCTCTCGCGGTCACTGCTCACGGAACTGGCCCAGCGGGGCACGATGCCCGGCGAGCCGTCGGGAAGGAGGGGCACATGAAGGACACCCAGGTCGCCGGAGCGTGCCCGCTGGACTGCGCGGACGCCTGTAGCTGGCAGGTGACGGTCCGGGACGGCGAAGCCGTAGCGCTGCGCGGCACCCCGGACCACCCCTACACCCGGGGCACCCTGTGTGTGAAGGTCAACCAGTTCCTGGAGCACACCCGCGCCCCCGACCGGTTGCTCCACCCCCTGCGGCGTGTCGGCCGCAAGGGGGAGGGCCGGTTCGAGCGCATCGACTGGGACAGCGCCCTCGACGAGATCGCCCAGCGGCTGAAGCAGACGATCGAGCGCCACGGCGGCGAGGCGATCTGGCCGTACCAGGGCACCGGCACCCTCGGCTTCCTCCAAGGACTCCAGGGGCGCGCCGGCAGCCGGCTGTGGAACGTCCTGGGCGCCTCGCGCCACGACATGACGATCTGCTCCATCGCCGGTCTGGTCGGCCTCCGGTACACCCTCGGCGTCAGTACGGGGATCGATCCGGAGAGCCTGGCGTACTCCCGGCTGGTCCTGCTGTGGGGAAGCAATCCCCTCACCAGTCGCCACCACCTGTGGAAGGTGATCCAACGCGCGCGCGGGAACGGCGCGCACATCGTCGTCATCGACCCGATCCGCAGCCGTTCGGCGGCCCAGGCCGACGAACACATCGCGCCCCTCCCGGGCTCGGACGCCGCACTGGCCCTGGGCCTGCTGCACGTCGTGCTCCAAGAGGGCGCCGAGGACCGGGAGTACCTGGCCGCCCGCACCGTGGGGTGGGCGGAGTTCCGGCAGCGGGTGCTGGAGTTCGATCCCGGTCGCACGGCGCGGGAGACGGGTGTGACCGAGGAGGAGATCGTCCGACTCGGCCGGCGCATCGCCCGCAGCAGGCCCACCGCCGTGGGAGTGTCGCAGGGCATCCAGCGCCACGCCGGCGGCGGCGCCGCCCTGCGGACCCTCGCCTGCCTGCCCGCCGTCACCGGGGACTGGCAGCGTCCCGGTGGCGGTCTGCTCTATTCGACGGACGGCTACTTCGGCGCGAACCGTGAAGCGCTCTACCGGGACGACCTGCTGCGCGGCCCCGTACGCACCCTCTCCATGACGCGGCTCGCCGAAGGGCTGCTGGAGGTGGACGACCCGCCCGTCGAGGCGCTGATCGTCTACGGAGCCAACCCGCTGGCCAGTTCCCCCGACCAGAACCGGATCCGCCGCGGCCTCGCCCGCGACGACCTCTTCACCGTGGTCATGGACCACTTCCAGACCGACACCGCCGACTACGCCGACATCCTGCTCCCCGCCACCATGCAGACCGAGCACCTGGACGTGCACGACGGCTACGGCCACCTGTACGTCAACTGGAACGAACCGGCGGTCGCCCCTCCAGGGGAGTGCCTGTCCACCACCGAGACCTTCCGACGCCTGGCCCGGGCCATGGGGCTGACGGAACCGGCGCTCTACGCCGGCGACGAAGAGCTGGCGAGCGACCTCCTCGACTCCCCGCACCCGTCCTTGGCCGGTATCACCGTCGACACGCTGCGCGCCAAGGGGTGGGCCCGGCTCGCCTACCCGGACGGGTTCGTGCCCTTCGCGAACGGCTTCCCCACCCCTTCGGGGAAGCTGGAGTTCGTGTCGGAGACCGCCCGGGCGGACGGCCACGACGCCGTGGCCGGATACGTTCCGGGGAGCGAGACCGAGGACACCGAACGGGCGCGGTCCTTGCCCTTGGTCCTCCTCTCCGTCGCCAACCACTTCTTCCTGAACACCGTCTTCGGGAACAAACCCGAACTGCGCCGCCGGGCCGGCCCGCCGTACGTGGTACTGCACCCGAAGGACGCCGCGGCGAGCGGCATCGCGGCCGGCGACCGCGTACGGATCAGCAACGAACGCGGCGCCTTCGAAGCCCTGGCCAGGATCGGGGACGTGGTGCGCCCGGGAGTCGCGATGACGACGAAGGGCCACTGGCTCAAGTTCACCGGCGGCTCCGGCCCCAACGCCACCGTCGACGAACGGGACGCGGACATGGGCGGCGGAGCGGTCTTCCACGACAACCGTGTACGGATCACGCCCCTTGCCCGGCGCGAGGACGACAGCAGTGAGGACGGCGGATGAAGTACCGACGACTGGGCCGCAGCGGGCTCCAGGTCAGTGAGATCGCCTACGGCAACTGGGTCACCCACGGTGCCCAGATCGACGACGGCCGGGCCGCGGAGTGCGTGCACGCGGCCCTGGACGCCGGCATCACCACCTTCGACACGGCCGACATGTACGCGGGCACGGCCGCCGAGGCCGTGCTCGGCAAGGCGCTGCGGGGCCAGCGCCGCGACTCCCTGGTGATCTCGACCAAGGTGTTCTTCCCGACCGGCCCCGGACCGAACGACGGCGGTCTGTCCCGCAAGCACCTCACCGAGGCCGTCAACGGCTCGCTGACCAGGCTCGGGACCGACTACCTCGACCTGTACCAGGCTCACCGCTTCGACGAGCGCACTCCGCTGGAGGAGACGCTCAGGACCTTCGACGACCTCGTGCGGCAGGGCAAGGTCCTCTACATCGGCGTCTCGGAGTGGACCGCCGACCAGATCGCCCGGGCCGTGCGGCTCGCCGGCGACCTCGGTCTGGAACGGTTCGTCTCCAATCAGCCCCAGTACTCGATGCTGTGGCGTGTCATCGAACCGGAGATCGTGCCCCTGTGCGAGCGGGAAGGGCTCAGCCAGATCGTCTGGTCGCCCCTCGCCCAAGGTGTGCTCACCGGCAAGTACCTGCCCGGACGGCCGCCGCCCGCGGGTTCCCGCGCCACGGACGAGGCGGGTGCCCGCTGGGTGGAGTCCTTCCTGCGCGACGAGGTGCTGGAGCGGGTGCAGCAGCTCGTCCCGATCGCCCGCGAGCTGGGCCTGACCCCGGCCCAGCTCGCCGTCGCCTGGACGCTCCAGAACCCGAACGTCGCCGCGGCCATCGTGGGCGCCTCCCGGCCGGAGCAGGTCCGCGACAGCGCGCAGGCGGCGGGCGTCCGCATCGACCCGGCGTTGCTGCGGCGCATCGACACCGTCCTCGGCCCGGTCGTCGAACGCGATCCCGCCAAGGTGGACAGTGCCGCGTAGCACCCGCCCTGCCCGCCTCCGTGCCGCCGAGTATCTGGGGAGATCCATGACCTTCATCCCGTTCGAACTGCTGGAGTGGCTGCACAAGCGGGGCGCCACCGCCACCTACAGCCTGGCCGACAGCGGCTGCCGGCCGATCCGGATGCGCGAGCTGGTCGACGACGAACAGGCGCTGAGCCGGCTCCTCGACAGCGAGCTGAACTACCCGCCGACATGCGGCACGGACCACCTGCGCGCGCAGATCGCCCACTGGCACGCCGGGAGCACCGACCACGCGTCGGAGGTCCTCGTCACCGCCGGGGCGGCCGAGGCCAACACGGTCGCCGTCGACACCCTCGTCCGCCCCGGGGACCACGTGGTGACGATGTCACCCGGCTACCGGCAGATCTGGGGTGCGGCCCAGAACCGGGGCGCCACCGTCGACGACGTCCCCCTGGACCCGGAGCGCGGCTGGCGGCCCGATCCCGACGCCCTGGCCCGTGCCGTCCGCCCCGACACCCGGGCCATCGTGCTGACCACCCCCAACAACCCGGCGGGCACCGTCCTGACCGAAGAGGAGATACGAGCGATCGTCTCCGTCGCCGACCGGGTCGGTGCCTGGATCCTCTCCGACGAGGTCCACCGCGGCACCGAACTCCGCACCGACGAGCTCAGCCCCACCTTCTGGGGCCGCTACGACCGTGTCGTGTGCGTCGGCAGCCTCTCCAAGGCGTTCGGCATGCAGGGACTGCGCCTCGGCTGGCTGATCGCGCCACCCGCGCTCCTCCCGGAGCTCCGCCAACGGCACGAGTACGCCACCCTCTCCGCGTCCGGGACGGCGATGGTGCTGGCGGAACTGGCGCTTGAGCCACCCACCTGCGCCCGGCTGCTCGACCGCTACCGCGGCTTCCTGCGCGAGAGCTGGGCCCAGATGCAGCAGTGGATCGCCTCCCACGACCACCTGCTCTCGGTCGTGCCGCCCCAGGCCACCTCCCTGGCCTTCGTCCGCTACCACCTGGACCTGCCCAGCACCGATGTCGCCGAGGCCCTGTACGCCCGCGGCAAGGTGCTGGTCGGCGCGGGCGCCCACTTCGGAACCGAGCACCACCTCCGGTTCACCCACGGGCAGGAACCGGCCCAGCTGGCGGCCGCACTGGAGAAGACCTCGCACGTCCTGAAGGAACTGAGCTCGTGAATCCCACCAAGCTGCCCCTGATCGACGCCGAGGAACTGGCGCGCCGCCTGCCCATGCCACGGGCGATCGCGGCACTGGACGGGGCCCTGCGCGCCGGCCTGGACCCCGAGGCCGACGTCCCGCGCACCGTGCTCGACGTCCAGGCAGGCCAGCTCCTGCTGATGCCCGCCACGTCGTCCTCGTACGCCGGAGTGAAGATCGCCGCGGTGGCGCCCGACAACCCCGCCCGCGGTCTGCCGCGCATCGTCGCCTCCTACCTCCTCATGGACGCCGCCACGCTCTGCCCGGTAGCCCTGATCGACGGCTCCGCCCTCACCCTGTTGCGGACGCCCGCGGTCTCCGCCGTGGCCGTGGACCACCTGGCGGCCGCGGACGCCGAACGGCTCGTCGTCTTCGGAACCGGACCGCAGGCATGGGGCCATGTGGAGGCCGTCAGGGCCGTACGCCCCATCTCCTCGGTCGGAGTCGTCGCGCGCCGTCCGGAGCGTACGGCCGAACTGGTCGAGCGCTGCCGGTCGACGGGGCTGCCCGCGGAGGCCGTCCCGCCGCAGGCCGTGGCGACCGCCGACGTCATCGCCTGCTGTACGACGGCGCGGACGCCGCTGTTCCCGGCCGCGGCGGTCGCGGACCACGCGGTCGTCGTGGCGATGGGAGCGCACGAACCGACGGCCCGCGAGGTGGACGGCGCCCTCGTCGCCCGCGCCACCGTCGTCGTCGAGGCGCGCAGCGCGGCGCTGCGGGAGGCGGGCGACCTCTTGATCCCGCTGCGCGCAGGCGAGATCGACACCGGGGTGATCGCGGGCAACCTGGCCGAACTCGTACGCGGAGCGGTGGACATCGCGCCCCGGCGGCCGAAGCTGTTCAAGGGCACGGGCATGGCGTGGCAGGACCTGGTGGTGGCCGCTGCCGCCGTCGACGGGCCCCCGTGAGCGCGCGAGGGCGACCGGAAACCGACGGCGATTTCCAGCCATGGGTCGCGACGCGTCACGGCCAAGCGTGAGGAACCGGTCCTGCTGCCCGCCGTACGCGCGGCCGCCCCGGACACGTACGTCTCGCCGACAGCTTCAGCCGCCGTGCCCGGACCGCCCAGCAGACCGACCGCACCGCCACACACGTCGCACAGCGCATCGCCCGCGCACCCCACCCGGCCGACGCTCACCGGCCTCGACCACTGCTGGCAACTCCGCCCGCATCTCTGCCAGGCATCTCTGCCGACGTCTCTGCTGACAAGGACCTTCCGTGACTGATGCCCTTTCCCTTGTCGACGACTGGGGCCCCGAGAAGATCGTCGTCGTCTCCCACCGGCGCACCGGTATGAAAGGTGTCCTGGTCATCGACAACACCGCCCGGGGCGTGGGCAAGGGCGGTACCCGGATGAGCCCCACCGTGACCGTCGGCGAAGTGGCCCGCCTGGCCCGCGTCATGACGTGGAAGTGGGCCGGCGTCGACCTCTTCTACGGCGGTGCCAAGGCCGGCATCGTCGCCGACCCCGCCGCCCGCGACAAGGAAGCGATCCTGCGCGCGTTCGCTCGTGCCCTGTCCAACGAGGTCCCCCGCGAGTACGTGATGGGCCTGGACATGGGGCTGACCGAGAGCGACGCCGCCTTCATCCAGGACGAACTCGGTGACCGCGGCGCCGCCGTCGGCACCCCCGAACACCTCGGCGGCGTCGCCTACGACGAACTCGGCGTCACCGGCTACGGCGTCGCCGAGGCCGCCGACGCCGCGGCCCAGGACCTGGGTCTGTCCCTGACCGGTTCCCGCGTCGCCATCCAGGGCTTCGGCGCCGTCGGCAGCGCGGCCGCCCGGCGTTTCGCGGAACTCGGCGCCACCGTCGTGGCGGTCTCCACCCTGCACGGCGCCCTGCACGACCCGGCCGGCCTCGACGTCGCGGACCTCCTCGCGGCCCGCGACGAGCACGGTGACCACTTCGTCACCCGCCACCCCCACGGCACCCCGCTGCCCTGCGGCAGCGAACTCACCGTGGACTGCGACATCCTCGTGCCCGCGGCGCTCCAGGACGTCATCCGTCGCACCACCGCGCAGCACATCAAGGCACGACTCGTCGTCGAAGGCGCGAATCTGCCCTCGTCCCCCGATGCCCAGGGCCTGCTCGCCGAACGCGGCATCACCCTGGTCCCCGACTTCATCGCCAACGCCGGAGGCGTCGTCGCCGCCGCCTTCGCCATGGACTCCCGCTACTCCGGCTTCCGCCCCCACACCACCACCATCTTCGAAACGATCTCGACCAGGCTGCGAGCCAACACGCTCACCGTCCTCGACGAGGCCCGGCGGCGGAGGACCACCCCGCACGCGGCGGGCCGCAACCTGGCCGAAGAACGCGTCCGCACCGCGATGCGGAGCAAGGGGCGGATTCCTCCCGACTGAGCGACAGCCGCGATGATCCGTTCGTGCCGAGACCACTGGGGTCACACGGTGCTGAGGTCATACGGTGCCGCGTTCACACGGTGCCGCGTTCATACGGTGAAGTGGTCGGGGTCCGCCGCCGCCCAGTCCGCTGCCCAGTCCTCCGGCGGCCCATCGAGCAACTGCCCCGGTTCCAGCCAGGTGTAGAGCTCGGCGTAGGAGCGGACCGTGTCCGGGCCGACGCGGCTGCGCAGCATGTGCGGGCGCAGCTCGCCCGGCTCCCGTACGCCCATCGCCGCCATGATCTGCAAGGCGCTGCGGACCGTAGCGCGCTGGTAGCGGTGCACGCGCTCGGACTTGTCGGCGACGACCAGCGCGCGGGTGCGCCGCGGGTCCTGAGTCGTGACGCCGACCGGGCAGCGGTTGGTGTGGCAGCGCTGTGCCTGGATGCAGCCGACGGCGAACATCATGGTGCGGGCCGCGTTGGTGTAGTCCGCACCCTGCGCGATGCGTTTGACGATGTCGCTGCCGGTGGCGACCTTCCCGCTCGCGCCGATCTTGATGCGGTCCCGCAGGCCGGTGCCCACCAGCGCGTTGTGCACCGTGATCAGGCCCTCGGTGAGCGGGCTTCCCAGGTGGTCGGCGAATTCCAGCGGCGCCGCGCCGGTGCCGCCCTCCGCGCCGTCGACGATGATGAAGTCCGGGGTGACGCCCTCGGCCCGCATGGCCTTGCACACGGCCAGGAACTGCTGCCGGGAGCCGACGCACAGTTTGAAACCCACCGGTTTGCCGTCCGCCAGCTCCCGCATCCTGGCCAGGAAGCCGACCAGTTCCCGGGGCGTGCCGAAGGTCCGGTGATACGGCGGCGAGACGACCGTCCGGCCTTGCGGCACCTCACGGACCCGGGCGATCTCCGCGTTGACCTTGCCGCCCGGCAGGACACCGCCCAGGCCCGGCTTGGCGCCCTGCGACAGCTTCAGCGACAGGCACTTGACCTGGTCGTGCGCGGCCTTGTCGGCGAACTCGTGCGCGTCGAAGTTCCCGTCGCGGGTCCGGCAGCCGAAGTAGCCGGTGCCGATCTCCCACACGAGGTCGCCGCCGTGCCGCAGGTGGTATTCCGACAGCCCGCCTTCTCCGGTGTCCTGCGCGAAGCCGCCCAGTGCGGCGCCCTGGTTGAGGGCCAGGATCGCGTTGGCGGACAGCGAGCCGAAACTCATCGCGGAGACGTTCAGCAGCGCCATGTCGTACGGCCGGGTGCAGTCGGGGCCGCCGACGCGCACGGTCGGCGCCTCGTCCGGCACCGGCTGCGGCGCCATGGACGGGACCAGGAACTCGTAACCGCCGCCGTACATGTCCCGTTCGCTGCCGAACGGCGCCTCGTCCTCGGTGCCCTTGGCGCGCTCGTAGACGATGTTGCGGACATCGCGGTCGTACGGGCGGCCGTCGTAGTTGCGCTCGATGAAGTACTGCTGCATCTCGGGGCGCACGCTCTCCAGCAGGTAGCGCAGCCGGCCGATCAGCGGATAGTTGCGCAGCACCGAATGGCGGCGCTGCAAGGCATCGCGCACGCTCAGGGCGGCGAGCGCCAGTACGGGGACGGCGGCCACCCACCACCAGGGCGAGGCGAGCAGGGCGGACGCCGTCAGGACGGCACCGGCCAGGACGAGGACGAAGACAACAGACAGTCGTAGCACGTCTGTCAGTCAACCGGATACCGCAGCCGAACACGAAGGGCGACATGCCTGTCCCGTGGTCCGCGCCACGGCCCCTGCGACGACGGGTCTTCGGGAGCGGCCGGCGCCGGGTGACGACGCCGGCCGTCGGCGGGCCGGGCAGTGTCGTCCGGGTCGGCTGGTCGTTGGACCGGGTATGCCGTCAGATGTCGAGAAGAGCATGGCGCCGGAGCGGACCGGGCCCCGCGGCCTGCTCCTCGATTTCGGCGGGGTGCTGACAACACCGGTCACCGACAGCATGCGGGCCTTCTGCCTCCGCGAGGGTCTGGCCCCCGACGCGTTCCTGGACGTCGTCTCGACGGACCCGGTCGGCCGGGAGCTGTACGAGAACCTGGAGTGCGGCGTCATCACCCAGGACGAATGGAACCTGCGTACCGCTCCCCTGCTGGGTGTCGAGGCGACGAATCTGCTGGGCCGCGTCCTGGCCGGCCTCCGCCCGGAGCCGGCGATGCTCGCCGCGGCGCGCTGCGCCCGGCGGGCGGGGGTCAAGGTCGTTCTCCTCACCAACAGCGCCGGCTCGGTGCCGTACGACCCTTACGAGGGTTACGGCCTCGACGCGTTGTGCGATGCCGTGGTCCTCTCCGAGCACCACGGCGTCCGCAAGCCCGACCCGGCGCTGTACAGGATCGCGCTGGAGTCCGTCGGGCTTCCCGCCCGGGAGTGTGCCTTCGTGGACGACTCGGCCCGCAACCTGCCACCGGCCGAAGACCTCGGCATGACCACCGTCCTGGACACCACCCCGACCGAGACGATCCGCCGCCTGGAAGGCGTCCTCGGCACCCCGCTCAGGTGACGGCGCCGACGGCACGTGCCGTTCGGCCGCCCGTCCGTCGCGTCACTGCGGGTCGCGGAGCTGAAGGAGATACGCGGCAGTCAGTGCGACAGCGCGGTCCTCGTCGTGCGAAAGCTCCCCGAGGGCACGGGACGCCGCCGTCCCCGGGATGTCCGCCAGTGCTTGGGTCAGCCGTCCGCGTGCAGGGGCTCCGGTGGTGTCGTGGGCGAGGCGGTCGACGAGCCTGGTCGCGATCTGGTCCGCCGTCGCGGTGTCGCTCGCCAGTCTGCTCAGTGCGTCGGCGGCGTCGGTGTCGTTCCGTCCCGCGACGATCATGTCGATGAGCACCGGGACCGCTTCGGCCACTCCCCGTGTCCCGAGCGCCAGAGCCGCGTACCCGCGGACCTCGGCGTCGGGGTCGGTGAGGGCGTCCCGCAGGAGCGCGGTCGCCTCAGCACCGGGCAGTACGGCGAGGCATTGAACAGCACGGCTGCGCACCGCGGCCACCGGCGAGCCGAGGCCCTCCGCCAGCAGTGCCGGGCCGTCGTCGCCGGATCGCGCCAACGCCCAGCGGAGGGCGCCGGCGACGCCGGGCTCCGTCTCGTTCAGTGCCGCCTCGACCAGGGCCTCCGTCGGCACCGGGATGCCGTCGGCCGAGGTGAGGGCCGCGCGCTGGCGGGCGTCGGCGCTCCGCGATCCCAGCGCCTGGAGGAGCGCGACGACCTGGAGGGCACCCTCCCAGTCGGCGGGGTCCGCGGCGTCGATCCGGCACAGCCGCGTGAGCAGCTCGGTTTCGGCCGCGATGCGGTCACGTGTCTGGCGGATGAGGTCGCCGACGAGCGCCGAGGGCGTGAACCCGGGATCATCGAGCGCGCGTCCGATCTCCCGCAGCGACAGACCCAGGGACCGCAGGCTCTCGATGTGGAAGACCCGCCGGATGTCCTGCGCCGAGTACTCCCGGTAACCGGAGCCCGTACGGCCCGAAGGCCGCACGAGACCGAGTGCTTCGTAGTGCCGGAGCATACGGGCACTGACTCCGGACCGTTTCGACACCTCACCGATCAGCACGGTACTCATCTTCCGTCCCGGGGGCCCCGGCGAGGATCCCGACGCGCTTGGCCTCCTCGATCGCCGACTCGAAGCCGGCGTCCGGGTCGCGCAGCAGCCGTTGGGTGGCGCGCGCGTGCGCACGCACGCGCGGGTCGGCGGCCGTCGTCGCGGCGAGCAGAGTCGGCACCGTCACTTCGCCCAGCGCGACCAGCGCCTGGCTGAGACTCAGCCGGGTGTCCCGGTCACCGCGTCCGAGCTGCGTCGCCAGCGCCGTGGCCAAGGCGGGTTCCGCTCCTTCCGGTACGAGCACGACCGCGGCCCGCCAGGCGCTCCGCGCCACCTCGTCGTCGGCGTCGGACAACAGGGCGGGGGTGATCGTCGGCCACGCCCGCCGGTCCCCGATCTTGGACAGCGTGTGCAGGGCCTGGCTCCGTGCCTGCGCACGCTCGGAGCGGACCTCGCGCAGCAGCCCGGGGAGCGTCAAGGACACCGGGTGGCGGGTGAGCGCCCAGGTCAGCATGTCGCGGACGAAGAACTCGGGTTCGATCGCACATCGCTCGATCAGCTTGTCGACGAAGCACGGGTCAGGCGCCGTACCGACCGCGAGGGCAGCCCGCAATCGCACGGACGAGCGACGATCCTCCAGCCCCTGCAACGCGCGTACGGTATCCGTGTCCTGTCTCGTCATGGTCATCGGGACCACCTCCTTGGGCAGCAGTGAAGACCTTGCCACCGTGTCAAGGTCAAGCGGTGACCGGACGAAAGCGGGTGAAGTCCGGCACACTTGCCCTGTGCCCGTACCGCCTGAGCGAAGGGCGGGACGTGTGTCGCTGGACGTACGTCGGCTCGTCGTCACCCCGGTCGGCCGGTCGTCGCTCCCGACGCGCCGGCCAGGCCCGGTCTCCGACGAACCCCAGGACATTCAGGCGTGCGTCTCCCGAATCAGGGACGGTGCGCACATCTGCATCTGTGCATCCAGGCAGCACCCCCGCTGGACGGAGGACAGCAGCCGCATCAGGACCGCTTGCCCGTGCGGTCCGACGACCTTGCCCTGGTGGTGTGCCGGCCCGTCGCCCCCGGCACCTCCCCCACCGGACGTACGGGCTGTCCGCCGGTGGCCACCGCCGTCCGGGGCGGCCCCGACCATGAGACGGCAGCGGCACAGGTCAACTACCTGGCGGCGCTGGCGGAGCCACCGCACGAAGCGATCCTGGCCAAGGCCAAGGCCAAGGCCAAGACCTTGGACCGCCGGATCACCTACTGGAACGCTGCGGCCCAGCGGCTGCACGGTCACCCCCCGCAGCAGGCGATCGGCTCCCATGGCTCGCTCCTCGCGCCGCCCGAGCGCGAGGAGCGAGATCGGCGAACTGCCGGACCGACTCAGCCGCGGCGCGAAGACCGGGCACTGCGGGACCATCCGGGTCACCAGCACCGGGGTACGGCTCGACGTGGACGTCACTCTCTCGCCCACCCGGACCTCCGACGGCCGGACCGGTTCCTCTTCTTCCGCCGAAGCGGGGCTTACCGATAGGCCGAGGAGTAGCCTACGGACAACGGAACGTGACCGCCTTGGGTGGTCCGTTCTTCGGCGCGGGGCTCAGAAAAGAGGCGCCGGATGTCTGTGCAGGAGTTGCTCACCGGCCTGAAGCGGGCCGTGGACGCGGGCGAGCACCGGGTGTGGGCGGTGCGGTGCGCACGTGCGTTGGGACTGGGAGGCATAGCGGTCTCGTTGCGGCAGGGCGCGGAACTGGTGTGGTTCAGCGACGACATCAGCGCACGGCTGGAGGACGTCCGATTCACCGTCGGGCAGGGGCCCGGCATGACGGCGGACTCCCACGGGGTGCCCTGTCAGGTACCGGATCTGCGCGCCCAGGAAGGCCGGCGGTGGCCGATGTTCACGGCGGAAGCCGAGGCATTGGGCGTACGGGCGGTGTTCGTGTGGCCCGTGCGCTCCGGGGCGGCGCGCTTCGGCGCACTGACCGGCTACCGTACGACGCCGGGTCCGCTGAGCACCCAGCAGGCAGCGGACGGGCTGCGGGTGGCCGACGCGCTGACCGGCCGGCTGCTGGCCTGGCACCCGGAGGCCGGCGACTCCGACGACGGGCCGGGGGTGGCGGGCGCGGTCGACCTGCACCGGGTGGAGGTGCACCAGGCCACCGGCGTGCTCAGCGTCCGCCTCGGCGTCCCGCTGGAGGAGGCGCTGGTGAGATTGCGGGCCCGGGCGTTCGCCTCGGGGCGGCCGCTGACCGAGACCGCCCTCGACATCCTGCGGGACCTGCCGACGTGAACCACCGCGGCGCGGGATCGTCGGCGCGCACCGAGGAGTGAGGACATGAGCAGGGAAGAGAAGATCACACAGACGTTCGTGGAACTCGCCGACACCCTCGTCGACGACTTCGACGTCATCGACTTCCTGCAGCAGTTGACCGTGCGCTGCCGCGACATCCTGGCCGTCACCGACACCGCCGTCCTGCTGGCCTACCCGGGGCCCCATCTGTACAGCCCCGCACCGTGCGATCCCAGCCCGGCCCTGTCCAAGGTGCTGGACCCGGCCCTGCGCGAAGGCCCTGGTCTGGACGCCTACCGCACCGCCACCACCGTCGCCCCCGGCCACCTCGCCCGCGCACCGGCCGCCTGGCACGACTTCACCACCCAGGCCATCGAGACGGGCTACACCTACGCCAGCGCCGTCCCGATGCGGCTGCGCCGAGAGAGCCTCGGCAGCCTCCTGCTGCTGCGCACCAGCGACAGCCCGCTGCCGGTCGCCGACCTGTCCGTGGCCCAGGCGTTCGCCGACGCGGCCGCCATCGGTCTCCTCCACGCCCACTCCCTGCGGCGCACCGACGCCGTCGACACCCAGTTGCACGCCGCGCTGCACTCCCGCATCCTCATCGAACAGGCCAAGGGCGCCCTCGCCGCCCGCCGCGCCCTCTCCCTCTACGAGGCCTTCACCGCCATGCGCCACCACGCCCGCTCCCACCATCTGCTGCTGACCACCGTCGCTCAGCACATCGCCGACCACGGCGACCTCCCCCAGCCACCACCCAATCGCCCCCCGCCACCCCCGAGTGAGTACGAGCACCCGTGACGGAGACCGGCATGGCCCGCACACCGGTGGGCGAGACTGGTCGCGCACCAGATACTGGGATGCAGCCGGCAAGCAGCGTGAAGAGGGCAGGTACAGCACGCACGGCGCAGCCATGACCAGGCTCAACCACCTACCCAGGGAGAAGCGCGCTACGCCCTGTGAATACCTTCTAAACACTCCACGCACCGGGCCCACACCCGCCTGCCTCGGCGTGCCGCCGCCTGGCCAGGGCTGCGGCACGCTGTACCGCTGGCGCTCTGCTGGACTGACGTGAACATGCCCCCGGCCCCCGGGCGCACGCCGGGATGGCCATGCAGTCCATGCAGCAGCTCGCTGATAGTGCGCTATACGTTGGCGCCAAGGTTGACAACAGCCGGGAGTTCGGCAGGGCCCGGCTCGCAAACTCCGTCTCGGATCGTTTGGTGAATGCGACGGCGGATCCAGTCGAGGCGGACAGCTTCGGAAGTGGCCTGGATGACGTAAGCGAAGTCTGCGCGGCGACTGTTCACGCTGGTCCGGGTCATAACGGCGAGCCCATTCAGGGAACAGCGGCGCGTAAGCGTATTCGCCAGGCACCCGTATGGAGGCCAGGCTGTTATCACTCACGTCGTACCCGGTGGCGCGGAGGCCCCCAGCTCACCTGTAGTACTCCTCGTACGCCCGAGCCGACCGGCTGCTGTCACCGCTGAACTCACCTGTCCACGTCGGCACCCTCCCGGGCAACGCACCGCCCCATCGACCGAGTAGCCCTCTGCGTCCTCGCGGCTTCGCCACCTGCGGCACCTGCTGGTGGTGCTTATCGCCGCCGCCGATTCCCCGACGGCAGCGACCGCTCACCGCGGCCTGCCGGCCGACTGCGGTGAACATTCCCTGACCCTCTTGCAAAACCGATCAAGGTCATGGCCGAGTAACCCCTTTCCCCGACCGTAAACCCACCGCCCTATGCCAGTTGTCCAACCGCATCCGATGCGCCCGGTGCGCCCGGTGCGCCCGGTGCGTAGGAAATCTCATGCAGACGATCAGGGATCCCGCTGGGGCAGACCATGCTGCTAGCGCGCACCGAGCTGGTCCGAGCCGCCGGAGGGCACGGCGGCCTGCCCCAGGCCGAGGGCTTCCTCATGGTCAACGGCGTCACCACCCTGACCGCGGGCGAACGGCTGCCCCACGTTGTGTGCTCTTACCGCAAGCCCCCACCAGGGACGCGCCGCCCTGGCCGAGCGCTTTGATCTCACATCCGCGAGTTGATGCGCTCTGTCCGGATTCCAGTTCATCGATCGCGCCACCAAACCACTGGTCCTCGCCCAACGCAGAGCAGGGTTCTCCCACGAAGCGGACGCGTTCCTCAAGACCCGTCGGCAGGCTTCAGCCGCCAACCGGACGTCGATCCGGATCTCCGTCCAGGAAGCTGACGTCTGGGAGGAGACGTATTTGCGGGTACTTCAATGAGTGCCGGCGCCCGGGGCGCGTCAGGCGACAGCACACTGGGCACGGACGCGCACTGCCAGGCCGGTGCCCAGCGCCGGGGCTTCGCCCGCATCCACGACTGGCTGGGCGACGTCATGGCTGAAAGCGCCTGAGTCCGCCCGGGCACCGGCCCTTCCTGTCTCCCCGTCTCCCGGCGGCGGCTGCGCCGTCTCAATACAGACCGCTCGTGTCCTCCCGGTAGGTGTTGTCCAGGATGTCGTCGAGGAAGGTTCCGAACCCCGACCGGAGGCGGAGGCCGCTGCCCGGCTCGTAGGCGAACAAGCCGGGGCAGACACTCTCGTCGAGACTGCTGTCGACGAAGAGCGCGTACGAGAAGCGGTCCGGCTTGGCCCCGCCGCCCGGTGGCTGGCGTACCACGCGGTGGGCCACCGCGGCCACCGGTGTGGCGGTCCGCCGGGTCAGGATCTCTATCGCGCATCCGAAGTTCACGATGAAGGTGCCGGGGACCGGGTCGATGGGGTGCCATTCACCGTCCCGGTCCACCTCCAGCCCGCGCTCGATGGAGCGCAGCACCGTCACCCAGCCGGAGTCCTTGTGAATGTTCAGGCCGCGCGCGGCCACTTCCGGGCGGAAGTGGTTGAAGGTCAGGGTGTGTGTGCCGTGCGGGGTCAGGCTGTGCCCGGTGCCCTGGTCCCAGAGGGCGCGCGGCAGGTCGAGGCGGGCGAGCACCGCGCGCTGGATGTCGAGCGCGAAGTCACGCATGCGCTCGGCCTGCCGGGCGAGTGCGGCCGGGTACACCTGGTTCCACCAGGCGCTCTCCAGGAAGAACTGTTCGGTCTGGTCGGCTTCCCGGCAGAAGTAGCCCTGGTGCGGGCCGAGTTGCTCGGACGTCCAGCGACGGTATCCCCGGTACGGGTCCGTATGCTCCGCGGCGGGGCCCGCCGGGTCTTCGGCCGCGAGGTAGAAGGAACGGGCGAAGCGGTCCCCGGCCGACAGGTCCGTGCCGGCGGGCTGCTGCACGTAGAAGAAGCCGTCCTTCAGGGCGCGCCGGAACCCGTCCTCGGCCGCGAAGTGCAGTTCGCCGTCGCGCAGTTCGGCCATCTGCCAGCCCTGCAGCGCGGCGGTACGCGAATGTCCCGCAGCCGTGCTCATACGCGGGAGTGGAAGTCGTAGCCGAGCTTGCCTGCCTTCTCCACCGAGAAGTCGCGGAAGCTCTGGTACTCGCGCAGTCGCCCGTCGGTGTCGTACTGGTAGAGCTGCATGTCGTAGCGGGGACCCATGTAGACCGTGAAGGAGGAACGGTCCGGGGTGCCCGCGTCCGGGCGCAGCTCCGGCACACGGTGGTAGACGGCGGTCACCGGCCTGGGCAGCTTCCTGGTCAGGACGAGGAAGGCGTCGCCGAGGTTGACGGTGAAGTGGCCGGGACGCTCGCGCACCGGAAGCCAGCGGCCTTCGTGGAGGATTTCGTAGCCTGGCTGGTCGGTGCAGATCGTGGTGATGAATCCGCTGTCGGAGTGCTCGACGATCCCGGCGCGGTCGCTCAGGCCCGAACGGTAGTGGTTGACCGTCGTGTAGCACAGGCCCGTGTCCTGCGCGGCGCCGCCGGTGATGAGGTCACGGTCGGCCTCGGGCACCCCCGCCGCGTCGAACACGCCGTAGAGGACGTCCAGGGTCAGCTGCCGCATGCGCCGCAGCAGCGCGGTGACCTCGTCCGGCAGGTACTCCTCCCACAGAAAGCTCTCCAGCTGGAGCTGCTCGACCTGGTCGGGCCGGTCCTCGTATCCCAGCTTGGAGGCCGGGTGGCCGTGTTCGCGGTGGCCCCGGTGGCGGTCGTCCGGTCCGCCGGTCCCCGGCTTGTAGAAGGTGCGGCAGAAGTCGAGTCCGGCGCGCACGTCGAGGCCCTCGGGGACCGCCACGTTGAACGCGCCGATGCGCAGCGCCCGTTCGATGTCGTCCGCGGTGCCGAACCGCAGGGTGCCCGCGTCGGCCTCGGCCGCGGGGAGGGTGAGGTGGGTTTCATCCCGCTCTGCCTGCTGCGCCTGCGCAGTGTCCGTCATGGTGCGACTCCCGTCCTGGTCGGTTTCCGCCGGCGCCGTGCCCGTGCCCCGGCTACAGCGCGCCGTCGTTGTCATAGGTCCGGCTCACCTCCTGGGCGGCGAAGTCCGCGACCGACTGCACGGGGTGCGCCGTGCCGTTGTCGAGCCGGTAGACGGTGCCGTCGAGGGCGGAGTCCAGGAATGTCACGTACGAGATGCGGTCGGCCCGGCCCGCGGAACGCTCGGTGGAGACCACGCCGTGCACGTTCGCGCGCACGGGCCGCGGCAGGGCGGAGGTGAGCACTTCGAGCGAACTGCCGAAGTTCACGATGAAGTGCCCCGGCTCGGGGTTGACGGCACCCAGCTCTCCGTCGATGAGCGCGAGGAGGCCCGGCTCGAAGGAGCGGAGTATCGTCACCCATCCGGAGTCGCGGTGGAACTTGCAGCCCCGGGTCTCCTTCCGGGAACGGAAGTGGTTGAAGGCGAGCATCTGGTGACCAGCGCTGTCGGTGAGGCCACCGGACACCTCGCTCCACAGATGCCGCGGTACCTCCACGTGCCGCAGCACCGCACGCAGCACGGCGACACCGAGGCCGGTCATCCGGTGGCCGAGTTCGGCGACCTCGGGCGGCAGCAGCGCCCAGTTCGCCCTCTCGATGTAGAAGTTCTCCCACTGGTCGTGTTCGCGGTCGAAGTAGCCCTGGTAGGTGCCGGGGACCTCCGCGTGGCGGTAGCCCCGGTAGGGGTCCAGGTCGTCACCGGCCGGATCCTCGTGGAAGTGCGCGGCGAACCGGTCCCCCGGGCCCGTGTCGAGGCCGTCGGGTACGCGCAGCAGGAAGAATCCTTTGGCCAGTGCGCGGTCGAAGCCTCCGTCGCGCTCGAAGAGCAGCTCGTCCCCGTCGAACCAGGAGCGTTCGAGGTCCACCGGCGGGTACGCGGCCTGAGCCTGCCGCTCGCCGGGCATGGGTGGCAGGCTGACCGGGGGCCGGGAGGTGGCGGGGTGCAAACGCGTGGGTGACGTGCGGGAGTTGGCGGTGGTCATGGGGACGGCTCCCTCGGGGTTGCGGTGTCGCGCTGCGTGCCGGGACCGGGCGGCGCGCCGGGTTCGGGCCGGATCGTGATGGTTCCCGGCCGTGCCGGGCGCGGCATGGACGCGTGGTGCTTCAGCCGGAGGTCCACGCCCTGCGTGGCGACCGCGTACCGGCCGTACAGCTCGGCGAGGACCACGGACTGCATCCGCACCGAGAAGAGCCGGCCGGGGCACTTGCGGGGGTTCCGGTCGGCGTTGACCATGCTGAACGAGTTGATCTCGTAGCGGCCGCGGGAGAGCAGCGAGGAGACCGTCTCCCGGTCGGAGCGGACGATGGCCTTGATGTTGGCCGGGGCGAAGCGGCGCGGCTCGGGGAAGACGGCGGGGTCGCGGTTGGCCTGCCGCCGGTCCAGCCACATCATGGTGTCCGGCGGTACGGTCACCCGCACGCCCCGGTGGCGCAGGGTGAACGGCCCGGTCGTACGGCGCCACAGGGCGCTGGGATTGCTGCCGCCGAGGCGTACGGCCTCCAGGACCGCGAGGTCGGTCACGGACAGCGCGGCGCCCGCGTGCGAAGGCGGTGCTGCGTACGGGCACCCCGTTCCGGCCGCCGCCCCCGCACCGCTCCTGGCCTCCGCCACGACGGCGTCCTTGACCTGGGGCGTGGCCTCCACATAGCCGATGGCCCACATCAGGCTGAGCGCCGTCGTGTCGTACGTGGCGACGATGACCGTGCCCAGTTCCTTGACCCGCGCGGCGTCGAGCGCGGCCACCGACCGGCGGGTGAAGGGCAGGCCCCACAGGCTGAAGTGGCGCCGGATCAGGTTGGAATCGGGGGCGTCGGCCAGGGCGTCGAAGTTGTCTGCCAGGAGGTCGCGGACGAACGGCACGATGATGTCGAACTCGCGCATCGCCGCCGGGTTGTCGTTGCTGATGACGTCGGAGGCGAGGTCGAAGAAGCCGCGCACCACACGGCCGTACTCTGCGGAGTGCAGGTACTCGGGCAGCGGCCGCTGGGTGAGGTCGAGAACGCCGGGGAGCATGCTGTCCACGTACGCCGTCAGGGACAGCGTGAAGTCGTCGAGCGGCAGGGGGCGGCTGGCCGCGCGGCCGAGGTGGTCGGCCGTGAACCGGCGGACGGCGGGCTCCAGGCTCTCGACGAACTTGGCGTTGCCGAGGGAGCGTTCGACCACAGCCCGCTTCCCCGGGCGGTCCGGATGGTCGTGAGGCAGGGAGCCCATGAAGTCGCCGAACAGCTCGCGGTTGGCGTCGGTGGAGGGGGCGAGGAGGTCATCGCCGACGAGCGGCTCGTTGGTGATCTGGTAGACGGCGAGTCTGGGGCCCATCCAGAACGTGCACAGACCGCCGTTCTCCTCGGCACAGGCACTGATGCCGGAGGCGCGGAAGTAGTGCGAGGCGGGCTCCCCGCGCACCACGGTCGCCTCGTGGAACGCCGGGGCGTGGCC
The DNA here is from genome assembly GCF_040646595.1 of Streptomyces sp. NPDC045470. Lineage (NCBI taxonomy): Bacteria > Bacillati > Actinomycetota > Actinomycetes > Kitasatosporales > Streptomycetaceae > Streptomyces > Streptomyces sp. NPDC045470. Next base: position 115,238 of record NZ_JBEZAN010000007.1, on the reverse strand, counting down.
GTGCCGCAGGCTGGGCCCGTCGTGGTGGGCGACGAGTCCGGGGAAGGCCGCGCCGGGGGCCTGCGGCAGGGCAACGGTACGGCCCTGCCGCGGGGCGCCGAGGCGGTCCGCCGGGGCGCTCATGCCGTACCGCCGCCGCTCGCGCCGGCGGCTTCGGCGATGCCGAAGTCGGCATGCCGGTCGGACCAGGTCCGCTCGTTGAACTCCCGCAGGAAGTCCTCGGAGCTGCGCACGGGGGCGGCCGAGCCGTCCTCGCGTACCTGGTGGAGGTAGCCGGTGGCGGGCGGATTGGCGAAGGCCGCGAAGGAGAAGCGGTCCGGGGCGCCCGAGGCCGGTGCGCACTGCCGCACCTGGTGCAAAATGGCCCGCACCGGGCGGTCGAGGGCCGCGGTGAGCAGTTCGAAGGCGCCGCCGAAGTTCACCACGAAGTGGCCGGGTACGGGGTCGACAGGCACCCAGGCGCCGTCGACGGAGGCTTCCAGGCCGGGCTCCTCGTTGTAGAGAACGGTCACGAATCCGGTGTCCTTGTGCGGGGCGCAGCCCAGCTTGGCGCGCTCCGACCGGTAGTGGTTGGCCGCGAACCAGTGGGTGCCGAGGCCATCGACGGCGCCACCGGTGATCTCGCTCCACAGCGCGGGCGCGATACCCAGCTCGCTCATCGCCTCACGCAGCACCAGGAGCGTCAGGTCACCCATCCGCTCGGCCATGGCGAAGAGTTCGCGCGGGAAGTGCCGGCTGCGCCCGGGGCCGTCGATGAGTACGTGCTCGGTCTGGAAGTGCTCCCGGTCGAAGTAGACGCCCGGCACGTCCTTGAAACCGCGGTACGCGCGGGTGGCCGCGGCCCCTTCATCGGGCGCCAGGTGGAACTCGCGGCACAGCGTGATGCCTGGCCCCGGATCGAACCCGGCGGGCATGGCGAGCAGGAAGCAGCCGTCCCGCAAGGCACGGGACAGGCCGTCGGCGGCGTCGAAGCGCAGGCCGCCGCCCGCCACGGTGGCGCGCTGGAGGGTCATGGTGTCGGCGGTCATCGGCGTACACCCTTCGCGGTGGGGTGCTCCTCGGGGCTGCCCGGAGCGACGGTGGTGTCCGACCCGCCCGGTGCATCCGGTGCGCCCGGTGCATCCGGCGCATCCGTACCGGCGTAGATCTCGTAGTCGTTCTCGTCGATGAGTTCGCGCGAGCCGCAGACACGCTCCAGGCCGCTGCCGTGTACGTAGCGGTAGATGCCCTGGTCCCCGCCGGGCAGGCAGCCGCTGGAGCTGAAGTGCCCGAAGCTGGACCGGTCGCCCTGTTGGCGGGCGACCCTGTGCATGATGGCGGCGACAGGCATGCGGCTGCCGGCGGTCAGGATCTCCATGGACAGGCCGAAGTTGACGATGAAGCAGTCCGGGTCGGCCGGGACGGTCTCCCAGTGGTCCTCGCGGCTGACTTCGAGGCCCGGGGCGGTCGTCCGCAGGATGGTGAGGAACCCGTCGTCCTTGTGGGAGCTGAGCCCGATGTCCTCGTGCGCGGGACGGTAGTGGTTGAACGTCAGGTGGTACGAGCCCGCGCACCGCGAGCAGCCACCGGTGGCCCGGGCCCAGTCCCGCTCCGGTATGCCCACCGCGGAGAGGACGGAACACAGCACGTGCCGCGAGAGCCGGGTGAGTAACTCGCCCAGGGCGGTGATCTCCGGCGGATAGGCGGCGGCCCAGAACCGGCGTTCCAGAAGGAACTGCTCGATCTGGTTGATCCGCTGGTGGAAGCCGAGCAGCGGATCCCCGAAGTGGTCGCTGCCGATGTCGCGGAACCGGCCGTACGGCGCCGCGTCCGGACCCTCGTAGAACTGGCGCGCGAACGCGTCGCCCGCCGACACGTCGAGCCCGCCCGGGATCTCCAGGAGGAAAACGCCGTCCCGGAAAGCCCGGTCGCGCGCCCCGGAACCGCCGAAGTCCAGCGCCCCGCCCACGGCCCGGGCCCTTTCGAGGCGTGCTTCGCCGAGCGCGGGACGGCCGGGCGAACGCTTCTCGTAAACGTCCTGGTATATCTTTCCCCGCCGTATTTCGGGGACCAGGTCTCGGGCTTCGGCTGCCATACTCACCGGCCTTTCAGGTGGAGGGAGACCACGACGAGGTCGCGCAGCTCTTCCGGGGCTCCCGGATGTTCGCCCCTGGCTATCTCGGACAGGGTGCTGAACGATCCGGGATACACCATGACCGGCAGCCCCTGCTCTTTGAGGCAGGCGAAGATGGCGAACTCTTCGAGAAAGTAGTCGCTGGACATCCGGATGCGGTATTCCAATGCGGCCGCACTGATGCCGTCGGCCCGCTTCCGGTGATAGGCACGACCGAACGATTCGACCGAGGAGCGGAACGCCTCGTCCTCGTCGAAGAACGCCCGCAACTTGCTGTGGAACTCGGCGTACCTCTCGCCTGCTTGCACTTCTGCGCAGGTCAGGAGGTGGAAGTCGGTGCTCTCACGGTACGCGTCGAACACCTCCCCCGTGGCCTCCACGAAGCGCCGGCCGAGCTCCAGCGCCCGTTCCCTGGCACGGTCCGGGGGAAGTTTCTGCGTCGACTCCAGAGTGAGCCGGTGAATGCTGTCGCCGATGAGCACAGTGCATCGCCCGAACCTTCGGGAGATCCACTTGACCATGCTCGCGAGTTTGGGAGAGGTGAAGTTACTGTTTTCCAGGCTGACACCGAGAAAACATGTTTCGAACTGCTCGAAGGTGTTCCTGCTCGAAACCGGAGAAACCGAGCCGATCTCTGCTTTGTAGCGCGTTCTGCGGGTGGGCGCTACCCGGCGCATCGGAGTAGCGGTCCCCTGCGCATCTAACGACATCACATCCGCCTGATCCATGGGGGGAGAGGTGCAGGAATGACATGCTTCTGCCGCATTGAATTTCTAACAGGAGGGTGAACCGGAAGCCAAGATCCCCCGGTAGGGATCAGGCCGCCCCGCCGAACGACCGCATTTTCCGGGCGCCGCACGGCGACTGACCAGGAAATTGGTCGGTGTAGGCAGCATGAACCCGGCCGGGCGATACGGGTGTTGCCCCTGTGGTCTCGCCATGGGCGATGGGCGGGGCCGCGACGCGAGATCCCGCCATCGGCGGGATGACCGACACACGGCGCTCAACAGGCAGTTCGCGGCCTGCGGGTCCGGGGCACGGCTCTCTGCCGTCAGGGGCGGGGAGCACCCCCGTGCGGCCCGCGGGGCCACAGCCCCCAGCGTGGCTCGAGATGGCTGAATGCCGCCGTCCCACCTGACGGAACACCACAAGCCTGCCACTCAGCGCAGATTCCGTAAATCCACGCCTTCTTCCGCTATGAGAGTCCGCGCAGGGACGGGTTGGCAAGTGCCCTGGGGTCGGTTACGGTGATCTCGTCCCGACCGCCTGTCGAGGCGCGGCCCTGCGTACAGCACGCACGGAGCGGCCCCGTCGACATGGCACATCGGACTTCCCGTGGGCAGCCTCTCCACACCGGCCCCACTTCTCCCCTCCTCCTCTCTCGCAGCGGCGCTCCACGTCCAGGAGCGCTCTTCGGCTGCCACCTCCCCCTCACCACCAGCGTCTCGTGCCGCCGCGCATCCGTGCGGCGGCAGTACAAGCCGTCCCGGAAGGGGCCGACCATGAGGAGAAGTGGACCATCGTGAGCAAGAGCACGGCCTTGAAGGGCGGTACCGGCGGCGGCGCGACGGCGCCGCCCTTCGCCACCCGGCGATGGGCCCTCCTCGCCATGTCCGTGGGTGTGTTCTGCATCCAGCTCGACTCGTTCGGGCTGAACCTCGCCCTACCGGAGATCGGCCGCGACCTGCACGCGGGCGGAGACGGTCTCCAGTGGGTGATCAGCGCGTACCTGCTGTCCACCGGCACGCTGATGCTGGGGGCGGGACGGCTGGGCGATCTGTTCGGCCGACGGCGGCTCCTGGTCACGGGCCTTGTCGCGTTCGGCGCGTCCTCGCTGGTCTGCGCGCTCGCCCCGTCCCTGCCCGTCCTCGTGGGCGCCCGGGTGGCCCAAGGCGCCGGAGCCGCACTGATCATGCCGGTGGGGCTGTCCCTGCTGACCAACGTCTACCCGGCCGAACTGCGCGGCCGTGCCACCGGATGGGCCCTCGGCATCGGCGGGGTCGCCACCGCCTGCGGCCCGTTCATCGGCGGCGTCCTGACCGAATCGGTGTCCTGGCGTGCCGTCTTCTGGCTCAACGTCCCGCTCGCCGTACTCGGCGCGGTCTGTGCCGCACGTACCGCCGAGAGCTACGACACCAGCGCGCCCCGCAGCGTCGACTGGAGCGGCCTGGCCGGCGGCACGGCCTTGCTCGCCGCGCTCTGTGTCGTCATCGACCGCGGGCCGCGCTGGCCGTGGCCGGCCGCGCTGGCGGGCGTGGCCGTCGCGGCAGCCCTGCTGATCCTGTTCGTACGGCGTGAGCGGACCGCGGCCCATCCGCTGGTGCAGCTCAGCCTGTTCCGCAACGGACCGTACATGGCACTCACCCTGGCCGGTGCCGCGGCCAACACCACCACCGTGATGTTCCTCTTCGTGGTTCCCCTCACGCTCCAGGGCCAGTGGGACCTCTCGGTCGTCCTCGCGGGCACCGCGTTCCTGGCCCCCGCGCTGGCCATGGCGATCGCCGGGCCGCTCGCCGGGCGGGTACCGCCACGGGCCGCGGTACGGCTGATGGCGGGCTGTCTGTGCGGCGGAGCGCTGGTGCTGGCGTGCCTCGCCGGGGTCTCCTCCCTGGCTCTGTACGTAGCCGTGGCCACCGTAGGCGGCGCGGTCCTCGGAGTGGCCAACTCACTGACCCTCATCGCCACCCAGGCGGTGATCCGGCCGGAGCGGGCCGGGGAGGCCTCGGGCGTCACCAAGACGGTCATCACCGTGGCCGCCGGGCTGGGCGTCGGACTGGCCGGAGCCGTCACCGACCAGAACCGCGGCGTGGGCTCGGAAGCGGCCGCCGACACGGCATTGCTGATCACCGCGGCGGGCTGTCTGGCCGCGTGTCTGGTCCTCGTCGGGTGGATCAGACTCCGGGAGGGCAGGACGCGGGCCGGGGCGGGCCGGCCGGGAGGGTGACGTCGTTCCGCGGACGGCATACCGCAAAGCCGTCACCGGATCGGCGCCGAGGCCGGTAGGGCGGGAACGCCGCGGAGTCGGCGAAGTCCCGGTCGGCGGCGGGCCGGCGGCGGCGCGCTACGGCGGCGATGCGGGACGGCGGCGATGCGGTGTACGAGGTCGCCCCCGTAGCGCCGGTCGCCCTCGGCCTCCGGGATGCCTCGGGCCAGGGCGCGGCGACACCGGTCGGCCCAGGTCCGTACTGGCCGGATCGCCCACCGTGTGCCATGGGGTACCGACGACCGAATTCCGTAGTGGTGCCGAGCTGTTCGGATGCGCCCGCGCCTGCTCGGCCAGTCTTTCGCTCGACAGCGTTGTGAGGGGCAAGGCGGGTATTCTCCGCGCCCCTCTGTCTGTTCAGCGACGGCCCGATCAACACGACTCCACCGCCCCGCATCGCCGGTTCTCCCCCGCCTCACCGACCCCGTCCACCTCCCGGTGACTGGCACCAGGATCCGGACCATACGCGGGCCAACGTCCCCTCAGTATCCGCGACATCCGCCAAGGCCGCAGGTCAACACCACCGTGAGCCCTGTACCACCGGTAGACGAAGAACCTGCTCGTGTCGTACTCGCCGAAGAAGCCGGGACCCTTCTGAGCGTAGACAGGTAGGCGGCCTGACATGGTCTATTGCCCGTCAGGCGCCTTCCGCTGGACTCACTCAGGGCCAGGCCCGGTTTCCGTCGTACCTCCCGCTTCCTCCCACCGCCAGCCCCGTCCCGACCAGCTCTTCCGGACCAGTCACGGACCAGAACTGCGCTTCACCCCCGCAGAAACGCCTCCTCCCCCTGAAGCGGTCCCACTCCGGCAGGGACTGCTCGATGAGCCGGTTGACCTGCTCGCGCACACCGTCCGGGTCAGGGCCAGTTCCCCGGCCCGCGCCCACGTCGTGCCGTACGCCGCGACCTCCACGTGATCGCCCGCACTGTTGCGAAACAGCCATCCGCCCGGTGCCACGCCACCCGACGCCGCACTCGGCTCGCGGCGCGCGGCCCGAACCAGGCCACCGCGAAACGGGCCGCCTGCCGCAGAAGAAGACCGGCCCGGCACCCGGCCGGAAAAAATCCAGCACTGGGCCGACCACAAGGACCCGCGCACGACGCAGCGCTGCCTTACCTGGAGCGTTTCACTGATCTTTTTGATGTCGCCCGCAGCGGCGGTACGAGTTCCGGGTGGTCGCCACGGAAGGCGGACTGGAGCAGTTCCGTGGCCAGGATCATCTGGACGGCTTGGCCCTGTGGTGGGTCGGCAACGTCGGCGAACTCGTGCTTCACACGCGAGGCGGTGGCGGGTGCGAGGAGGCTGTAGACGTGCAGCAGCTCGGCGTCGTAACCAGTCACGCCTCGGCCCCCGCCTACTCCGACTCCTGCGTGGCCGCCTTGCGGTAGCGGGTCACGGCCATGCGGGACAGGAGGATGGAGGCGGCCGTGACGGCGAGCCACAGCGGCCCCATGAGGATGTGCAGGACTCCGAGCCAGGCGATCTCGGCCTGCCGGTAGAGAATCACCTGCGCCACCAGGCTCGCGAGGCTCACCACCGAGATGAGCAGTGTCGTCGCCCCGTAGAAGCGCCGGAGGGGCCGGTACGAGCGCCACCGCGGCGGGCCGCCGACCAGCCGGTTCGCGACCAGACCGGCCAGCGGGCGGCCGGCGGCCACCGACAGGACGCAGACCACCGTCGCCACGGCCGGTACCAGGATCGGCAGCAGGAAGAATCCTTTGGCCTCCCCGGTGCCGGCCGCCACGGCCGCACAGGCCACCGCCACCAGCGCGCCGATGACGGCGTGCCGTACCTGCTCCTTGGCGCGCAGCCGCCAGGCGAGGACGACGATCACCGTCACCGTGGTGGACACCAGGGCGAGCCGCAGGCCGCCGAGGCGGTCGGCGACGACGAACACGAGGGTGGGAGCCGCGGTGGCCACCAGTCCCGAGGCGCCGCCGAACCGTTTGATCACCGCCTTCCCAGGGCTGAGTCCGGAGGCCGGGAGGGGGCTGTGGAGGGCGCCCCCCGTCGAGACCTCGGTGTGTGGTGTGTCCATGGCTTCCTTCCGTTCGCCACAGTTGCGGCGGGCAGTCCGAGCCGCCGGGGACGGCACGTGCTCGGTTCCCGGTCCGCGCCGGAGGATGGCGCGCCCCGCCGTACCCGCCGTGGCAGGCAACATACGGCGGGACGCGTATGCGTGCGAGGTGTCAGGCCGAAGCGGATGCGGACGACGACATGCCGGCGGCGGCGCCCTGCGCCGTGTCGAAGGGGCTGGGCTGCGGGACCGCCCCCTGGTCACGCCACACCACGCCCCGGCGTTCGTGCGCGAAGAGGTGCTCGACGGCCAAGGCGATCTTCGGGCCGATCTCCCGGTCCAGCAGGTGCAGGGCCAGGTCGAGACCGGAAGTGACGCCTCCGGCGGTCACCAGGTCACCGTCGTCCACGACGCGGGCGCGGACGACGGTGACGCCGTTCCGGGCGAGCAGGTCCACGCCCTGATGGTGGGTCATCGCGTTACGGCCTTTGATGAGCCCGGCCATCGCCAGAACCAGCGAACCCCCGCAGACCGTGGCCACCGTGGTGCCGGGCGTGGCGAGGGCCTTGGCCAGCAGCCCCGGAAGCTCGGTGGTGAGGGAGTTGCCGATGAGGACGGGGATGGTCGCGCCGGACGGCCCCCCGGCGGGGTCGTCCGTCCCCGCGGGCAGCGTGCCCGCCGCGCCGGGTACGACGATCAGGTCCGCGCGGCTCGGGTCCAGCGGGGCAGCGGCCGTCAGGGAAACGCCGGGAATCCCACTGGGGACCTCCCTGGTCCCCTCGGCGCTGACCAGTTCGACCCGCACCTGGTCGGTGAAGTTCCCGGCGGCGCTGAACACCTCGTACGGGGCGATGACATCCAGCGGGTCGAAGCCGTCGAAGAGGACGAACTGGGCGAGCATGGCGCTTCTCATTTCTTCCGGAGGCTGCCGGTCTCTTGACCGCGCCCCTCACGCTAAGCAGCGCGGCAGGGGCGGGCCATGGGCTGGATCGACAGTCTCCAACGGGATCTCGCCAACGCCATGAGCTGCGGGTTCTTCCTGCTGACCGACGTTGCCCCGTCGGGAGGCCGTGGGGAGTGGCGCCGAGCTGAAGCGACCGGTGCGGTAGGTGCCGGCGACCCCGACCGGGTGCGAGCGGCAAGGTGAGGCGAGTACGGTCCGGCAGCGCGAACCGGGGCGGCGCTCGATGCCGTCCGCGTCGCTCGGGGTGGCTTCCTACGGGGCTGTCATGCCGCGGATGCTGTCGCAGACGTCTGGTTTGCGTCGGGAGCCTGTGATGACGTAGCGTGACAGTGTTCCTGTGCCGAGGTATCGGTGGCAGCGACCGGATTCTCTGTTTTCTTCTCTATCGATCTTGGGGTGGCGACCTATTAACCAGGCCATGTAGTCGTCCGCGTTCCCCGCGTGCTGTTGTGTCGCACGTGTCCGGGGGCGGACGTCGCGCTGGCCTGAGTTGCGTCACCCTTCCCCGCAGTTTTCCTTCCCGGGTGCAGCTCTGCCGTCTGCCCCGGGTTTCGTGCTTTCCGGACCCGGTGCGGCTGTCGGCAGGGCTCCCCGATTCCTTTGGATCAGGAGTTTCCCGTCGTGTCTTCCTCCGCGCTCGGCAACGAGCCGAAGCACACCACCCAGCCCCCGACCCAGCCCTCACCCGGTCTGTCGAAGATGGGCCTGGCGGCCTGGATCGCCCTCTTGGTGCTCCTGGGCGCCGAGCTGATGGACATGATCGACCAGTCGGTCGTCCTGACCGCCCTGCCCGCGATCCAGGAGTCCACCGGCGCCGGACCGGACACGGTGCAGTGGCTGACCACCGGCTATTCGCTGCCCATCGCCGTCGGACTGATCACCGGCGGACGCCTCGGCGACCTCTGCGGCCGACGCGGAATCCTCCTCATCGGCACCGTCGTGTTCACCACGGCCTCACTGTTGTGCGGCCTCGCTGCCGGGCCGGGTGTGCTGATCGCCGCCCGTGCGCTCCAGGGCGTGGGCGTGGCCGTGATGGTCCCGCAGATCCTGGCCACCCTCCACGTCACCTTCGAGGGGCAGAACCGCAGCAAGGTGTTCGGCCTGTACGGGGCCATCATGTCGCTCGCCAATGTCCTGGGCCCGGTGATGGGCGGTCTGCTGACCGAGTCGGACCTGTTCGGGCTGTCCTGGCGGCCGATCTTCCTGGTCAACGTGCCTGTCGGCCTCGCCGTGATCCTCCTGGGGCGCAGGTTCATCCCCGAGTCGACCGTGAAGAAGGCCGACCGGCTCGACCTGACCGGCATGCTCCTGTCCGCGCTGGCCATCGTCCTGATCGTCTTCCCCCTCACCGAGGGTCACCTGCATCACTGGCCACTGTGGTGCTTCGCCCTGCTCGCCGCGGGCCTGCTCGTCCTCGGCGTCTTCCTGCGTCACCAGCAGCGCAAGCAGGGCAACGCCCCGCTCGTACCTCTGCCCCTCTTCCGGAGCCGGCAGTTCTCCGGCGGCATGGCCGCGCAGTTGATGCACGGCCTTCTGTGCGGGCTGTTCTTCATGACCTGGACCCTCTACCTCCAGCACGGACTGGGCATGAGCCCCTTCCACGCGGCCCTGGCCTTCGTGCTGCTCTCCGTCGGAGAGCTGGGCGGTGCGACGGTCGTGGCGAGGAGCGGCGGGCGTTTCGCCCGCCGGCTGCCGCAAGCCGGAGCTCTCGTCACGCTCGCCTCGATGGCTGCCTACGGGCTCCAGATCGAAGCAGGCCAGGCGGACCTGAGCCTCGTGGCGATGACTGCTCCGGTGGTACTGATCGGATTCGGCCTCGGCATGGTCGGCGGCCCGCTCGCCGACATGTCGCTGGCCAAGGTCCCGCACGAGGACGCCGGGGCCGCCTCGGGCCTGTTCAACACCGTCATGCACCTGGGTATCGCCCTGGGCACCGCGCTGACCGCGCTGGTGTTCTTCGCGACCACCGGCGGCTCACCCGAGGCCGCACTCAACCGCGACGCGTTCGTCACCGTGCTGTGGTGGGTCGGCAGCCTCCTGGCCCTGCTGTGGGCCCTGCTGTTCTGCCTGCCCAAGCACACGAAGAACCGGGCCGGGTAGACCAGTTCCCCAAGGCGGCGGCACCCGGCCCGTGCCGCCGCCTCGTCCTCTCCCCGTACACCCCATACAGCCACGACGGGTGAAGCCTCACGACCACGTCCACGCCCCCAACCCGACTCTGCGGACACCTACGGGTACGGGAGCGATAGGGCGGCCGGGCCGAACCACTGCCCGTCGAAAACGCGAGGTGGGACTTCACAACATCGGCGCACGCCCTGAAGACACACTCTTCGCCATGCTGGTCACCCCCACCCGGCGGCGCAGCCTCTGGCCGCACCGGACACAGGCCATCCGGCTGCTCAAGGGGGCCATTCAACCCCGCCTGCGTCGCCGGTTCGGCCGGAAAACTGACCATCACCCGGTGCGGTCCGGATCGCGGACCACAACAGCCCAGCGCGGCGCCGGGTCCCGGCAAACCGCAGGTCAGAAACCCTTGGCCACTTGCTCAAGGAGCATCACACACTCCACATGTTGCGTAACGGGAAACAGATCACGCGTCGCCTCCGACAGCCGCCCCCAGCCTCCGCGTCCCAAAGGGTGACCCCATGGCGTACGGGTTCACCGAGGACCGAAGCAGCCCGGCAACGGTCTGCGACAGGGCGGAATCAGCCCTTCCGTGATCCTTTGTGGCCAGTTCCGGCCTCACGCCACCACCCCCTAAGGCCGCTACATTCACCCCGACCGGACACACACAACCAGGGGGAAGTGGGCAACGATGCGCCCCAGCAGACCCGTCAGCCGCATTGGCAGACCACTCATGGCGGTGACCGCTACGGCGGCCGCCTGTGCGGTCACCGCCATGGGCCTCGCCGCCTCACCGGCTGCCGCAGCACCCACCACCACGACGGCGCAGACGCCCGCGCCCGGCGACACCTGTACGGCGGCCGACCTCGGCACACGCCACCCGTACATCAAGACAACCGAAGTCTCCCCGACGATCACCCACTTCAAGGGCTGGTACGTCACCGAGGGCACCACCGGCACCCAGACCGTCACCGCCACCACCCAGACGACCATCACGGTCTCCGTCGGCCTCAACGGCAATGTCGAGGGTGGTTTCGGCAACGAGGTCCTCGGCAAGGTCGGCGCGAGCCTGGGCCTGAACGTAAAGGTCGACTACACCTCCACCAGCACCGAGTCGAACGCGGTCACGTGGAACTTCAACCAGCCCGGCTACTACGGCGCCTACAAGGGCACCAAGAAGGTCACCGGAACCTACGGAAGCCTCAACTGCAACCGAGTCCAACAGAGCGGCGGGGCTTGGGCGTTGAAGTGGATCGAGGGGCCCGACGGCGGCAACTTCACCACCTACACCACCCTTGAGGAAGGCGCGGTGCGCTGCCAGGACAAGGTGCCCGCAGGCAGCATCATGGCCAAGGCGCAGTCCCTCCTCGACTGCGGCTCGGCCGCCGCGAAGGCCGAGCACCCGGCGGGTGCGGTGGCGCCGACGGCGAAGCAGATGCGGGACCGCGTCGTGCAGCGCCCGGCTCTCGCCGGCGGCACGTCCGCCGAACAGCGCGGGGCCACCGGACGTAGCGCGCGGGCCGCGCTCGACTGCCAGGCCGGCGTCTACAAGATCGCCGTACCGGGCAAGCCCCTGTCCTGGGGCGCGCCGCTCCTGGCGGCCGACGGTGTCCGCCTGCGGCCCTCGACGATCTTCAGCGCCCACCTGGACAACTGGCGCCTGTGCAACGTGACGGAGCGCAACGGGGTCCTTGAGGCGTCCCTGTGGAACTGGGGCAACGGCGGGTGCGCGACCATCGCCTCGCAGAACGCGGCCACCGATCGGGCGGTCCTGCAGACGACCACCTGCGCGGAGGACGACCTCCAGCGGTTCTACATCTACCGCGACGTACCCGGCAGCTCGAAGATCGGTGTGCAGAACAAGTACACCGGCTCCATGATGGGCCACGACCGGTACGCGGACGGGGAGTTCATACGCCAGTACTCCAGCGGCCGGCAGGACGGTACGGGCACGTACAGCCTGATCGCAGTCTGACGGCCCACACCCCGTGAGCGGCCCCGCACGTGCAACCCGGCCTACCGGTTGCGTGCGGGGCCTACGCGTCCCTGCTTCTGGGCCGGCCTTGGGGGGCCTGGGCGTGTTGCTCGATCGCCATGGCGTCGGGTGACCGGATTCCGGGGGCGGCGATGGCTTCGTGGCGGGAGGGGGGCCGGAACTGGCGGGCTGGCTGAAGCTGCTGCGCCGCAGGCGGAAAGCGTTTTCCGGGCTGGCTGGAAGGCGTCCGAGAAGCCCCGTTCAGAACAGCGATCTTCCGAGCGGTGCAGCAGGCGCATCACGGTCGCCAGGTGGACCGCGTTCTCCTGGCTGGCGGCCAGGTACTCGTAGTCCTTCGAATGTCGCCGGTAGCGGCCCAGCCAGGCGGAACTCCGCTCGATCACCCAACGGCGGGGAGCCACCGCGAACCTCGGCACCGCCCGTGGTGGAGCGTCGGCCCTGGCCCAGGTGCTGCGGAAGCCGCCGTCCTCGCGCTGGACGATCTGGATGGTGATCCCGGTCTCCTCGCGGACCCAGTTCAGGAAGTCCCGGCCGCGGTGGCCCTGGTCGGTCCACAGGTGCCGCAAGCGGGGGAACTTGCCCGCGCAGCGGGCCAGCAGCACGGCGGCGCCGTCCCGGTCGCTGACGTCGGCCGGGCTGACGCAGACTGCGAGCACCAGGCCGAGGGTGTCGGCCAGGAGGTGGCGTTTGATGCCCGGCATCTTCTTGCCGCCGTCGTACCCGTGCCGGCTGCCGCGTTCGGTGGCCCTGACGCTCTGGCTGTCCAGCAACCCGCACTCGGTGTCGGCTCCCGCCCCCGAACGGTACGTTCCCGAGCTCTGAGGGCCGCGAGGGCCCCTTCCCAACTGAGCACCTCCCCGGGGACGGGAACGACTGCAACCGAGGAGCTTCTCCGGGGAGAAACTGGGGAGAACGGAGCCCCGGTGGGGGCACCTGGGGAGAATCGGCTGCGTAAAGCTGAGCCGCCTGGGCGTTCGGCTCCCCGTTCGCCCTCGTCCTGGTGGCGAACGTGTGCACCGGTCTGTACGTCGGGTTCAAGCGGCGGGACTGGTTGTGGGCCACCACCGGGACAACCTCGTCTCACGTGCAGGATGTCGGAGTACCGTACGCCGGAGTCGCGTCGACGGGCGGGCGCGGTGGGCGCCGCGCCCGCCCGTCGCGGGGACTGTCGTGGTACGCCGCTCCGATGGGCGGCGGCGTGGCCAAGGTGTGGGTCAGTTGCCGCCCGGCGGCACCAGTTCGCCGTAGTCCTCGCGGTCGCCGCCGCGGTCCAGGTAGAGGTCCTCCGCCATCTTCCGCTGGACGGCCGGGACGTGGCGGGCGACCCAGAAGTAGCCGCGCATGGAGGCGAGGGTGGCCCGGCCGATGACCGGCTTGTGGATGGGCTGATCGCCGCCGGTCTGCTTCAGGGACTCCTTGACCGCCTCGAACCCGTACTGGACCATTTTGGCCTCGTAGGTGTCGACGGCCTTCAGGAGCGGGATGTCACCGCGGACATACTCGATCAGCAGCTTGCACAGCCGGGCCGCGTCGCGCAGGGAGGTGTTGGCGCCGACGCCCTGACCGGGGGTCATGGTGTGGATGGCGTCGCCGATGAGGGTGACGTTGCTGGCGCTCCACCGCGGGATCGGCACCGAGGTGCGGATGTTGATGGGGAAGGTGGTCTGCGGGTCGCCCATGCTGAAGAGCTTGCGCAGGTTGGGGCTCCAGTCGGGCGTCATGTCCAGAACGAGCTTGATGAGCTCCTCCGGCGACTTCTTCATGACACCCTCGGGGAATTTGTCGGTCGAGGCCCAGAAACCCCAGTTGATGTAGTCGCGGGTGTTGTCGAAGAGCAGCCCGGGCCACTGCTCGATGAGCGCCGCGTCGTTGCCGCCGATGCCGGACTTGACCCGGCCCTCCCGGTCCCAGCCGAACTCCATCGTGTGCAGGATGCAGCTGTACCCCTTGGGGGCGACGACCAGGCCGATGCCCTGGTGGACCTTGTAGGGCAGCAGCGCCTTGGTCTCCGGGGTGAGCGGGACCTTGGCGGTGATGGAGATGATGTTGGCGTCCTGCACCCGGGAGTGCGGCAGGTACTGCTTGCGCACCCGCGAGTTGGCGCCGTCGGCGGCGACGAGCAGGTCGCCGGTGGCGTTGGTGCCGTCGTCGAAGTACGCGGTGACGCGGCCGTCGGACTCCTTCTCGTAGTGCGTGAAGGTCTTGCCGAAGTGGACGTCGTCCTCGATGCCGGTGAGCAGCACCTGCCGGAGGGTCATCCGGCTCACGGACCTCTCGTTGTTGACGGGGTCGTCGCTCTCGACGATGTCCAGGGTGACGCTGGGGGTGAGGTCCTCCTTGAGGAAGCTGAAGTACTTCGGCGCCCGGGCGCAGGTGGCGAGGAAGGTGTCGAACAGCTCGGGCGGCAGCAGGTACTTCAGCGCCCGGCTGCCGTCGGGGTTGATGCCCACGCGGTAACCGTGCAGGCCGGAGCTGCGGGTCTGCTCGCGCTCGTAGACCGCGAAGCTGATTCCGGCCCGCTTGAGGCCGTGCGCCAGGGCCATGCCACCGGTGCCGCCACCGATGATGAGGACGTGGAACGGTGAGTCGGTCATGTCGGGTTGTTCCCCTCAGGTGTCTTGCGGGTGTATTGCGAGTGCGTTACTGGTCTCTGCGGTACTGCGGGTGGTACGGGAAGGGGTACGGGGCGGTTCTCCCTGGCGGGTGCCGTGCTGCGTAGCGCGGTGTTGTGTTGTGTGGTGTTGTGCTGCGCGCGCGGGCGGAGTACGGGCCGGGTACGGCGAGCCGGCGTCAGGACTCCCCCGCGCAACTCATGCCCGATGAACGGCCGGTCACGTCAGCAACACTGTGGTTTTAGAGGGACTTGAGCATCCCGGCGTCGATGAGCCAGTCGCCACCCGTGGCGCCCGGGAGCCGCTCGGAGGCCAGGAGAACGACCATCGCGGCGACCTCCTCCGGGTCGATGAAGGCCCCCGTGGTCAGGCGCATCCGACCGGGGACCGCGGCCAGCCGCTCCTCGGTGCCGGGGTCCGGACGCTCCAGGCGGTGCGGGTTGACCCACGCGTCGGTGAGGACCGGACCCGGCGAGACGGTGTTCACGCGTACGCCCCGCGGGCCGAACTCCTCGGAGAGTGCCTTGGCCAGGTTGACCAGGGCGGCCTTCATCGCGCCGTACTCGGTGAGGAACGGCAGCGGCAGTTGTGCGTTGACCGAGCCGATGTTGACGATGGCGCCCCGGCTTTCCAGCAGGGCCGGCAGGGCCGTCCGCACGGCCCGTACGGTGCTCAGGAGGTTGAGGTCGAAGCTGGCCCGCCAGTCCTCGTCGGCCAGTTCCAGGAAGCCGGTGGCGGGCGTGGTGCGGCCGCCGACGTTGTTGACCAGGATGTCCAGGCCGCCGAAGGTGTCGACGGCGCGGCCGACCAGGCGGGCCGGCCCGTCGGGCGTGGCGAGGTCCACCTCCATGGTGTGCGGGGTGGCGTCGCGCAGGGCGGCGCTCTCGCTGCGCGTGCCTCCCATTACTTGCGCTCCTTCGGCGGTGAGTGCCCGAGTGACGGCCAGGCCGATGCCGCGTCCGGCGCCCGTGACGACGGCCCGCTTGCCCTGCAGCTTCAGATCCATGACGGCTCCTCGCGGTGCTCGTGGGGGTGGGGTGCGGGAGTTCCCGCCGGTCGATCGTTGCCACGGACTCTCGACCGTGGCTCGAACGGGAGCGGGTGTCGCGGGTGTACGAGCCGGGCGGATCGGGGCGGGCCGGCCGGGCCGCCGGTTCAGGCGATGGTGAGCCGGTTGGCGCCGGAGTCCAGCGTGATGTCGTAGCACCCCGGTGTCGACTCGACCGGCTCCGCGCTGCGCCAGTCGGCCTCGGTGCGGGTGCCGGCCCATTCGCCGTCCAGTGAGAGGCCGGTGAAGCCGGTGTCGCCCCGCAGGGTGGCGCGCACGGAGGGCGGGCGCACGATCGTCGTCTTGCGGACACCGCTGCCGAAGTGCACGGCCACGGTGCGTTCGGTGTGCGGCAGGACGAAACGCGCCTGGGTGAGCCCGCCGGTGACGGTCAGCGAGAGCAGCGGCAGACCGGTCAGGTCGGCCTCGATGTGCGCGGCCGGGCCCTGGACCTCGATGTGCCAGGCGATGAGCGGGCTCAGGGTCACGTGCGCCGTGCGCCGGGCCAGGTCGAAGGGGTGGACGGGGCCGCGCCGGCGGATCGTGATCGTGCCCTTTCCGTCGTCCTCGACCAGCGAGTCCCGGCCGCCGAACTCGGTGCTGCACGGCTGCGGGGTGGCACCGGCCGAGACGTCGGCGACATCCAGCGTGAGGTGCTGGACCTGAGGGACGAAGACGAGTCGGCCGGTGGGGGTGGTGTCCATCGGAGCTCCTTTCACCGCACCAGACGTCCGTCTGGGCAAAAATCGTGTAAGCCGAGGTTCTAGTAGCTAGATTCCCTAGCCACTTAGAACTCTACGGAGCAGTTCGCTAGAATGTCAAGAGACCCGGGGAGAGGATCGGACGTGACAGTGGAGAAGGTTCCGGAGCAACGGCCTGAGCGGGCCGCCGCCGACGACGGGCGGGAACGGCTCATAGAGGAGTTCGGCACGGTCATGCAGGAGTTCCAGCGCTCGGCCGACACCCTCGACCAGCAGGTCGCCGACCGGCTCGGGCTCAACCGCACCGACCTGCGCTGCCTCGACCTGCTCTTCGGGCCCGCCCCGATGAGCCCCAGCGAGCTCGCCACCGCCGCCGGGCTGACCACGGGCGGCGTCACCACCGCCATCGACCGTCTGGAACGTGCCGGCTACGCCACCCGCGCCCGGGACACGGCCGACCGTCGCCGGGTCATCGTGACGCCCACCGAGAAGGGCTACGCGATGGTCGCCGAGATCTTCACACCCATCGCGCGCGAAGGGGCGGAGTACCTGCGCGGGCTCGACGCGGACACCCTGGGCGAGATGGTCGCCTTCCTCCGCTTCGCCACCGGCCAGCAGCGGGATCACGCCGCGCGCCTGGCCAAGGGGGACTGAGCCCCCACCGCGCGGCACGGGCTGCCGGTGGCGGACGACGCCCGGCCTCACCCGCCGTACGGGAGTTCCTGTCCGTACGCCACGCACACATACGTCGGCCCCGGCCCGCTCGTACCGTCGCCCCCCGCGGGGGTGGCTTCGGTGCGAGCGGAGCCGGGGCCGGCCGTGCGTCGCGGATCAGTCCTCTTCCAGTCCCTCCACCCGGATGGAGCGCGTCGGGCAGCTCCTCCTGGCGCGGAGCAGCTCGCGGGCCAGCTCGGCGGACGGGTGCGGATCGAGGACGACGACACAGCCGTCCTCGTCCTGGCCGAAGACCTCCGGGAGCCGGTTGACGCACAGATTGCTGGTCACACAGGTCTCGTTGTCGGCAATGACGGTCAGACCGGCCTCGGGGCCGTCCGGAGTGCCGGTACCGGGCATGGCAGCCTCACCACTTCACGGGGATCTCGGCGTATCCGGCGAGGAATCCGCCCACGGGACGGACCAACTGCTCTCCCGGCACCGCGAGAGCCAGGCCCGGGAAGCGGCGCAGCAGGCCCGCGGTGGCCTCCTGGAGCTCCATACGGGCCAGGGCCGCGCCGGCGCAGAAGTGGATGCCCGCGCCGAAGGTCAGGTGGTGGTTGTCCTCGCGCCGTATGTCGAGGGTGGTGGGGTCGGTGAAGACCTCCTCGTCCATGTTGCTCTCGACGGAGAGCAGGACGGTGCTGCCCTCGGGGACCACCGTGCCGTCCTGGAGGGTGATGTCCTCCAGGGCGTAGCGCAGCGAGCCGAGCGAGGTGCCCATGATCTGGTAGCGCAGCAGCTCCTCGACGGCCGAGGGGACGAGCGAGAGGTCGGCCTTCAGCTCGGCGGCGACCGCGGGCCGGTGCAGCAGGACGGCCATGCCGGTGCCGATCTGGGAGGCCGTGGTGACGTATCCGGCGATGAGCAGGGTCTTGACCCAGTGCTGGAGCTGGTGGTCGGTGAGCTTGTCCGGGTCCTCGGCATTGACCTTGATCAGGTCGCTGATCAGGTCGTCACCGGGGTCGGCCCGCTTGGTGGCGATCAGCTCGGAGAGGTAGTCCCAGTACTGCACGCGGCAGCGCTCGACCTCCTCGTCCGACAGCTTGCTCACGGACAGGTAGCCGTCGATCAGGGTGCGGAACTTGCCCCGGTCCTGCGACGGTACGCCCAGCATGTGGCAGATGACGAGGATGGGCAGCGGGAAGGCGAACGCCTCCATGAGTTCGGCCTCGTTGCTCCCGTCCGCCTCCATGGCGTCCAGCAGATCACCGGTGATCTGCCGGACCACGGGGCGCAGTGCCTCCAGCCGGCGGTGGCTGAAAGCTCGCATGACGATGCCGCGCTCGACGAGGTAGCGCGGCGGGTCGTTGTCGATCTCGGGGTCGGCGAAGAGGTCGTTGCTGGCGGAGATCCGGGAGACCGGGTGACGGGCCCAGTTGCGGCTGAGCCGTTCGTCGGCGTACAGCCTGCGGACGTCCTTGTAACGGGTGACCAGGACCGCGGGGTCACCGCTGGGCAGCGTGATATCCAGCAGCGGACCCTCCCGCATGGAGCGCCAGTCCGTCGGGACATCAGGCGCGGGGGCCCACGGGAAGGGGTAACTGACCGGGCACTTGGAGCTCACCTGACACCTCTCTCGGCTGCGGGGCTGTCGTGCGCAGTCTTGGAAAGAGCACTGGTGCCCGGCTCAACGCCCGGTGGAGCCGGGCCGGCCGGGGCCCGGCACGGGACGACCGCGGATCGAGCGGTTCTCCATCCGGCGGTGCGAGATTCCGTTGCGGACAGGTCCAGGGACAGGGCGGCGAAAGGGAGTACCGGTCATGACGGGCAGCGCTTCGGACCTCGGTACGGCGGCGGGCATACTGCGCCTCGGCAATCGGTTCTGCGACGCGAAAGCGCTGCTCACCGCCGTACGCCTGGATCTGTTCACCGTTCTGGACGACGGACCGGCCACGGTCGGCGAGCTGCGCGTACGGCTCGGACTGCACGGGCGGGGCCTGGCCGACTTCCTCGCGCTGCTCACCGCCCTGGGTTTGCTGCGGCGGGACGCCGACGGGCGCTACCGCAACTCCGACGCCGCCGCCCGTCATCTCGTCACCGGCCGTCCGGAAGCGGTCTGCGGTTTCCTGCACGGCGCCGACCTCAACCTCTACCCCGTCTACGGCAAGCTCACGGAAGCGCTGCGCACGGGCCGGCCGCAGGCCGAGGGCGACTATCTGGGCATGCTGCGGGACCCGGTCGCCACCGGCCACTTCGTACGCATGATGGACGGTGTCACCGCCGGGCTGGGCGAGCCGGTGCTCGCCGCGCTGGACGGCGTGGACTTCGGTTCGGTGCTTGACGTGGGCGGCTGCCGCGGGCATCTGCTCGGCCAGGTGCTGGCCGCCCGCCCGGACCTGCGGGGGCACCTCTTCGACCTGCCGCAACTGGAGCCGTTCTTCGACGCGTACATGGCCGGGACCGGCCTCACGGGGCGGGCTGTCTTCCACGGCGGCGACTTCTTCCGCGACCCGCTGCCCCCGGCGGACGTCCTGATCTACGGCCATGTCCTGCACGACTGGGACGCGGCCCAGCGGCAGCGGCTGCTGAAGGCGGCGTACAAGGCGATCCGCCCGGGCGGCGCGCTGGTGGTCTACGACCGGATGCTCGGCGAGCAGCCGGACGACACCGAGAACCTGGTCGCCTCGCTCAACATGCTCCTGCTGACCGAGGGCGGCGGGGAGTACACCCTCGCCGAACTGACCGAGCAGGCCCGCGCCGCGGGCTTCGCCGCACCGGAGCACCGGCCGCTCGCCGACTTCGACACGCTCGCCGTCTGCCGCAAACCCTGACCCGGACCGCACCCTCGCGCCCTCCTTCCGGCGCCGCGGACCACCGCACCGACACCTCAAGGAGACGTACGTATGAGCCGTTCCCTCTCGGATCAGCCGACCTCGGCCGAGTACCTGCCCATCATGTTCGGTTTCGCCCTCTTCCAGATCGGCGGGGCCGTCTCCCGGCTCGGCATCCCCGACGCGCTCGGCGACTCCGCGAAGACCGCCGCCGAGCTGACCGAACACACGGGCGCCGACCCCGACTTCTTGCACCGGCTGCTGCGGGCCGCCGTCCCGGCCGGGCTGCTGTCCCAGGACGGTCAGGGCCGCTTCGCGCTGACCCCGCTCGGCGGTATGTACCGCAGTGACTCGCCGCTGCACGGCGGCCCGCTGGACGCCATGCACGGCGCGCCCGAGGTCTGGCAGGCATGGGGCGCGCTCGAACAGTGCGTACGGACCGGCAGGCCCGCCTTCGACCTGGTCCACGGGCACGGCCTCTTCGAACACATGGTCCGGACACCCGAGCACGCGGAGGTCTTCCACGCCGCGATGGCCGCCGGCAGCGCGGTGCAGGTGCCCGCCATCGTCGAGGGGGTCGACTTCACACGCTTCCGCCGGGTGACGGACGTCGGCGGCGGGAACGGCACGCACCTCGCCGGAATCCTGCGCGCCAACCCGGAGGTGCGCGGCACCGTCTTCGACACACCCGACGGGGTCCTCGACGCGCCCCGCGTGCTCAAGGAAGCGGCGCTGGAGGACCGTTGCGACGTCGTCTCCGGGTCGTTCTTCGACTCGGTGCCCGCCGGGGCGGACGCGTACCTGCTCAAGAACATCCTGCACGACTGGGACGACGACTCCTGCCGCCGCATCCTCGGCAACTGCCGGGAGGGCCTGGCGCCGGGCGGCCGGATCATCGTCTTCTCCTCGGTGCTCGCCGAGGGCCGGCACGACGAGGACCCGGGTGACGCGCTGGGCGCCGCGCTGATGGACATCGAGATGATGACGGTCACCACCGGGCGCGAGCGCACCCGCAGGGAGTTCGAGGAGCTCTTCGCGGGCGCCGGGCTGAAGCCGGCCGGACTCACACCGCTGAAGTGCCCGTTCCTCTATTACGCGCTGGAGGCCGTGCCGGTCTGACGTACGGTCGCGGAGGCGGACCGGCGGGCGGCCCTGAGGGGGGCCGCCCGCGGGCCCCGGCCGGACGGGGACGGCGGGCGGTCCCGGGCCCCGGCCGCCTCACAGTGGCACGTTGCCGTGCTTGCGCTCCGGGAGGTCGGCGTGCTTCCCGCGCAGCGCGGCCAGCGCCTCCACCAGCACCCGACGGGTCTCGCCGGGGTCGATGACGTCGTCGACGAGGCCCCGCTCCGCCGCGTAGTAGGAGTGCATCAGTTCCGCCCGGTACTCCTCGGCCAGGCGGGCCCGGGTCGCGTCCGGGTCGTCGGCGGCCGCTATCTCGCGGCGGAAGATGACGTTCGTCGCGCCCTCCGCGCCCATCACCGCGATCTCGTTCGTCGGCCAGGCGAAGGACAGGTCGGCACCGATCGAACGGGAGTCCATCACGATGTACGCGCCGCCGTACGCCTTGCGCAGCACGACGGAGACCCGTGGGACGGTCGCGTTGCAGTACGCGTACAGCAGCTTCGCGCCGTGCCGGATGACACCGCCGTGCTCCTGGTCGAGGCCGGGCAGGAAGCCGGGGACGTCCACCAGGGTCACCAGGGGGATGTTGAACGCGTCGCAGGTGGAGACGAAGCGGGCCGCCTTCTCGGACGCGTTGATGTCCAGTACCCCCGCCAGCACGGCGGGCTGGTTGGCGACGAAGCCCACGGACTGGCCGCCCAGCTTCGCGAGCGCGCAGACCACGTTGCGTGCCCAGCCCTCGTGCACCTCGAAGAACTCGCCGTCGTCGACGATCTCCTCGACGACCTCGCGCATGTCGTAGGACCGGGACGGGTCGGCCGGGACGAGGGCGGTCAGCGCGTCGGTGCGGCGCTCGACCGGGTCGGTGACCGGGACCTCCGGTGGCAGTTCCCGGTTGTTGGCGGGCAGCAGAGACAGCAGGAAGCGGACGTCTTCGATGCAGTCGGCCTCGTCGTCGTAGACCAAGCCGGCGACCCCGGAGACGTTCGCGTGCACCCCGGCGCCGCCCAGCCCGTCCTGGCTGATCTCCTCACCGGTCACCGCCTTGACCACGTCCGGCCCGGTGAGGAACATCTGGGACGTGCCGCGGACCATGAACACGAAGTCGGTCAGCGCGGGGCTGTAGGCCGCGCCGCCCGCGCACGGGCCGAGCACCACACTGATCTGCGGGATGACGCCGGAGGCGCGGGCGTTGCGCCGGAAGATGCCCCCGTAGCCGGCCAGGGCGGTGACACCTTCCTGGATACGGGCCCCGGCCCCGTCGTTGAGGCCGACGAGCGGGGCCCCGGCGGACAGCGCGAGGTCCATGATCTTGTGGATCTTCGCGGCGTGTGCCTCACCCAGCGCGCCCCCGAAGACACGGAAGTCGTGCGCATAGGCGAAGACGGTCCGACCGTGCACCCGGCCCCAGCCGGTCACCACCCCGTCCCCGTGCGGCCTGCGGTCCGCCATGCCGAAGCCGGTGCTGCGGTGCCGCCGCAGCGGCTCGGTCTCCGTGAACGACTCAGGATCGAAGAGCAGTTCGAGCCGCTCCCGCACGGTGAGTTTGCCCTTGGCGTGCTGGCGCTCGGTGGCACCGGGGTCGGGCCCCCGGCGCACCTCCGCCTTCAGGCGGCGCAGTTCCGCGGTGGACCGGCGCAGGTCGGGCCGGGGCGCGGCGGCCAGGAGTTCGTCGAAGGTCGTCATTGCGCGACCGTAGGAGCGGCGCCTCAAAGGGTGCTGAAGGCGGGCTGGAAAGCCGCTCGTCCACCGGTCGGCACCCGTGCCACGACCCCGGCCAGGCGGCGTGCGCCCGGCCGGGGTCGTGGCACGGACTCTCAGTCCGCGCCCGCGGCCGCCAGGTCCGGCACCGTGCCGCCGGAGAGCACCGCCTGGTGGAGCCGCTGGAGGAACGGGGAGGGTTCCAGGCCCAGCTCCGTGACCAGGGTGCCGCGCAGCCGTTGGTACGCCTCCAGGGCGCGCCACGAACCGCTCGAACGGTGCAGGGCCAGCATGAGCTGGGCACAGAACCGCTCATGCATGGGGTGACGTGCCGTCAGAACACGGAGTTCGGGCACGAGTTCGGCTTGCCGCCCGAGGTGCAGGTCCGCTTCGATGCGGCATTCCAGGGCGGCCATCCGGCTCTCCTCCAGGCGCAGCGCTTCCAGTTCCAGGATGCTGCCGGCCCGTACGTCGACCAGCGCGGGCCCCTGCCACAGAGCAAGGGCCCGGGAGAGCATCTGGGAGGCGGTGCGGTAGTCCGCGGCGTGGAAGGCCGCCCGTCCGCCGGCGACCAGTTGCTCGAACTCCTGGACGTCGATCCGCCCGGGCCGCACCCGCAGCAGATATCCGCCGAACCGGGTGACGAGCACGTCCTTGGCGTCGACGGCGGGGTTTCCGGCGAGCGCGACCCCGATCTTGCGGCGGAGCTGGAGGATGTACGTCTGCAGCGTGGTGGAGGCGCTGCGCGGTATGCGCTCGCCCCAGATCTCCGCCATCAGGGTCGGTACCGTGACGACGTGGTCGGCCTGCAGCGCCAGCATGGCCAAGATCTGCCGGGGCTTGGCCGCGCTGGGTACCACCGGGACGCCGTCCTCGTGTGCGGTCAGCGGGCCCAGTAACGTGATGTCCATTGCGCGCTCTCCCCTCCTGGTTCACCTCGCACGGTCCAGGCCCCGGGGTGCGGCCACCCGGAACCTGTCGATCAGGGTGGCATCAAGGTCACCGGGCGCCCAGTGACCTTGACACGAACCCGGACATGAGATTTTCACACTCCGCCGATGACACGGGCAGACACTCGCCGCTCCGGGCCGGGCTCGCTCACCGGGCCTGCCGCACCTACGGAGCCGGGGACGGCCACGCCCCGGCGAACGGACGGCGGCTTACAGGTGACCTCTGGGAACCCCGCCCCTTATCCAACCGACCGAATTTGCATAACCAAAGCATCATAACTGCCTATTCTTTCGGCCAAGTTCTCATCATCCGGGTAACGTATGCGCGGGTCTTCGCGCCCCGCTGCGCCATCTCACGAGGAGGCACCGCATGGTTGACCCTTTTCGACGAACGGCTGCCAAAGCCGCCCCCCTCGATACGGGGGCCAGCGGAAGCAGGCATCATGCCTCGTTAGGACAGGAGGTGGACGACCAGCCGTTACGCGTCGCCCCCGGGGGTGAGATTCCGGCCCTCCACGTGGCCAGAATCATCACCGTCATTGTGCTGTGCGGCTACACAGCCGTCCCTCTCCTCGATGTTCTCCGGGATGATCCACCCCTAAACCTTCTGCTAATGTGTACAGGTTCGGCAGTCGCACTCTTCTTCTTGCAATTGCTGCACAGCACGCCACGGGCCCGCCACTGGCCGTTGCCGCTGAAAACCCTGACCCTCACTGTCCAGTCCGTCCTGACATTCCTCCCATTCCTGTGGCTGGACATCACCTGGTCGGGCATGAGCGGCATTCTCGGCGCCTCGCTGCTGCTCATGCTGCCCGCGCCGCTGTCCTGGTTCCTCTTCGCACTGGTGACCGCGGTGGTCGACGGCTACGCGTTCGCCCTCGGACTGCCGGCCGTCGCCGAGCTGTACACCCCGCTCACCACGCTGCTCACCGGACTCGTGCTGTACGGGCTGACCCGGCTGACCGACCTCGTGCACGAGGTCCATTCGGCGCGTACGGCGCTGGCCCGCATGGCTGTCGCACAGGAACGTATGCGCTTCTCCCGGGACGTGCACGATCTGCTGGGCTACAGCCTGTCCGCGATCACACTCAAGTGCGAGCTCATCCACCGTCTGGTGGTGACCAGTCCGGCCCGCGCCCAGGAGGAGGTGACCGCCGTCCTGGGGGTGTCCCGGCAGGCCCTCGCGGACGCCCGGCTGGTGGCGCGGAGTTACCGCGAGATGTCCCTGGCGGACGAGGCCGAGTCGGCCGCGACGGTGCTGGCCGCGGCGGACATCCGGGTCACCCTGGACCTCTCCTGCGGCCGGCTCCACCCGGCCGTGGACACGGCGCTGGCGACCACCCTGCGCGAGGGGGTCACCAACATCCTCCGGCACAGCAAGGCCCAGTCGTGCAGCATCACGGCGGTCCGCAAGGACGACACCGTCTGGCTCACGCTCGTCAACGACGGGGTGGTGGGCAAGGACCGGCCCGCCGGCTCCGACGGCAGCGGCCTGAACAACCTGGGCACCCGGCTCACCGCCATCGGGGGCCGCGTCACCTCGGGGGTACGCCGCGACGGACGTTTCCACCTGGAAGCACATAGTCCGGTCCGGCCCGGCGCGTTGTGCCCGGAGCACGGATAATCTTCACCGCACGGCCGGAAGAACCGCACGTTCGATCGGGGGACATCCATGCTGTCGGTGAGAATCCTGCTTGCCGAGGACGTGCACATGATCAGGGGGGCGCTCGTCGCCCTGCTGGAGCTGGAACCGGACCTCGAAGTGGTCGCCTCTCTGGACCGCGGCGACACCATCGTGGAGACCGCGCTGCGCACCCGCCCCGACGTGGCCGTCATCGACATCGACCTGCCGGGCGCCGACGGCATCACCGCCGCGGCGGAACTGCACCGGCGGCTGCCGAGCTGCCGGGCACTCATCCTCACCAGCCTCGGCCGCCCCGGCACGGTCCGCCGGGCGCTCAGCGCGCACGTCGCCGGTTTCCTGCTCAAGGACGCTCCCCCCAGCGACCTCGCCAGGTCCGTCCGGTCGGTGGCGGCCGGAGAGCGGGTCGTCGACCCCCAACTGGCGCTGTCCGCCTGGGAGGCGCAGGACTCACCGCTGTCGCCGCGGGAGACCGAGGTGCTCCGGCTCGCGGCCCGCGGCGCCGACGCGGCCGACATCGCACGTACCCTCTTCCTGACCAGGGGAACCGTCAGCAACTACCTCACCGCGATCGTCACCAAGCTCAACGCCCGCAACCGGATCGACGCCATCCGCGCCGCCGAGGAGGCGGGCTGGATACCGTGACGGCCGCGGTGTCCGGGGCCGGGCGGTCACCACCTGACCGCTCCCTCGGCGAGCGGCCGGGCGTCCAGCGCGGAGAGCACTCCCGCCAGGTCCGCCGCGCCGCTCCCCGGCCCGTCGCACACCGGGAAGCAGCTCGGCCCCGCCGCCCCGCCGATCCGGCGCACGTACGGGGTGAGGACGGCCTTCGGCGCGATCTCCACCACGTGGGTCGGCGCCTCCCGGCACAGCATCAGCCGTACGGCCTCGGCGAACCGTACGGGCGAGGTGATCTGAGCGGCCCAGTAGTCGGCACCCAGCGGCTCCGCCCACCGGCAGCCGTACACCGTCGAGTAGTAGGCCGTCCGGGGCCGCTCCGAGACGATCCCGGCCGCCAGCGCGCGCATCCGCGGGACCGCCGGTGCCATCAGCGGCGAATGGTAGGCGTGCCCGGTGGGCAGCAGCCGGCTGGCGACGCCCGCCGCCGACAGGGCGTCGCGCGCCCGGACCAGGGCGTCGCGCCGGCCGGAGAGCACGGTGGCCCGGGCCGCGTTGACCGCCCCGACGTACACCCCGGGCTCCGCGGCAGCCGCCAAGGCCTCGCCCGGGTCCGCGCAGACAGCCAGCATGCCGCCCCCGCCCGGCAGCCGCTGGGCGCCCGCACCGCACAGTGCGGCCAGCGCCGCCGCCTCGGCCAGCGGCAGGGCCCCGGCGATCACGGCCGCCGCCAGTTCCCCCACTCCGTGGCCGACCACCGCGACCGGCCGCACCCCGGCGTCCAGCAGGGTCCGGGCCAGGGCATAGCCGACGGCGAACGCCACCGGTGGCGACAGCGCGGCACGGTGCGGGCCCGGACCGCCGTCACGGATCAGCCCGGCGACCGAGCAGCCGACGTGCGGCCGCAGCGCCTCGTCCGCCTGGTCCAAGCAGGCGCGGTACGCGACGGATCCCCGGAGGAGGCCGCCCGCCACGGCGGGGTGCGGACCGCCCGGCCCGCCGAGCACGAAGGCCGGGCGGATCCAGCGGCCCGTGTCCCAGCGGACCCGGCGCGCGGTGAGCTGGTACGCCAGGGCGCCCACGGAGGGGTACGCCCAGAAGTCCTCGGGGTCGAGCAGCGGGCCGAAGCCCTCCTCGATCTCGCCGAACAGGCCCAGCATCGCCACCGAGTCCAGTCCGCACTCCGCGAGGGGCGTCTGGGGGCCGATCTCCCGGGACGCGTAGCCGGAGATGCGCCGGATGAGCCAGTGCAGCGGGTCCGGCTCGTACGGTCCGCCGCGTGGTGGTGCCTCCACGTGTGCCCCCCTTCGCTTGCCGCCCCCGCGGGTCTCACCCGGCCAGGGCGGCGGATCCGGTGCTGAGGTCGCCGTCGAGCCGCTGGTGCAGCGGGCGGATCCGGCCACGCAAGAACAGGTCGCGCATCGCCGATCGCTCCACCTTGCCGCTGGTGGTGCGGCGCACCGTGCCCGGGCGGACCAGCAGCACCCCGCCGACCCGGACGTCGAACTCCTCGGTGAGGCAGCGCTCGACCTGGGTGGCGAGGGATTCGAGGTTCACGTCGAAGCTGGTGCGGGTGCGCAGCTCCTGGACGACCACGACCCGCTCCCGCTCCCCCGGTACACCGAACGCCGTGCCGGGCCCGAACAGCGCGCTGACGCGCTGCACCGTGCGCTCGACATCCTGCGGGTAGAGGTTGCGTCCGGCCACGACGATGACGTCCTTGAGCCGGCCGGTGACGAAGAGCCGGCCGTCGCGCAGCGCGCCGAGGTCCCCGGTGCGCAGGTAGCCGCCCTCGCCGTCCGCCGTGACGGCCTGGAAGGTGCGGGTGGTCTGGCCGGGGTCGCGCCAGTAGCCGCGCGCCACGCCCCCGCCGCGCACCCAGATCTCGCCGATCCGGCCTTCCGGCAGTACGGCTCCGGTGTCCGGGGCGACGATGCGGACGTCGCAGTCGGCGGCGGTCCCGCAGGACGCCAGGCGGCGCGTCGGCCGGCCCGGTACGGGGGCGCGCCACAGGTTGCGCTCCAGGGCCTCGGCGTCCACCGCGCACTCGTCGTCCGGCTCCTTGTCCCGGCAGCCGGAGACCAGCAGGGTGGCCTCGGCCAGCCCGTAGCACGCCGAGAAGGCCTCGGGGCGGAATCCGGCAGGGGCGAAGCGCTCGGTGAAGTCCCGCAACGTCGCGGGCCGTACGGGCTCGCCGCCGGAGACGGCGGTCCGCCACCTGCTCAGGTCGAGTTCGGTCGCCTGTTCGTCGGTGACCCGGCTCACGCACAGCCCGTACGCGAAGTCGGGGGCGCCGCTGACGGTGATCCCGTACCGGTCGATGGCCTGCAGCCAGCGCACCGGGTGGCGGACGAACGTCTCGGCGGGCAGCATCACCGAGGTGCTGCCCAGCCACAGCGGGTGCAGCAACTGGCCGACCAGGCCCAGGTCGTGGTGGAGCGGAAGCCAGCCGCCCAGCCTGGTGCCCGGTTCGGTCTCCAGTGCCTCGTTCATCGCCCGCTGGTTGGCCAGCAGGTTGGCGTGGGTGACGACCACCCCGCGCGGGCGGCCGGTGGATCCCGAGGTGTACTGGAGGTAGGCGACCGTGTCGGGCTTCAGTGCCGGGGGTCGCCAGGGGTCGGCGGCGGGCACCACGTCGGCGGGCAGACAGAGCGTGCCGCCGTGTCCGCACTCCGCCAGCATCCGCGACATCTCGGGGGCAAGCGCGGCATCGGTGAGCGCCACGCACGGCGCGGTGTCGCGGACGATCCCGGCGATGCGCTCCGTGTGGTGGGCCCGTCCGCCGCCCGGCGGAGCCGGTACGGCGACGGCGCCCGCGTACAGGCAGGCCAGGAAACTGACGGCGAACCGGTGGCGGGACCGGTGCAGGAGCAGCACCCGTTCGCCCGCGGCGCCGTGGCTCTGCAGCCAGCCGGCGAGCCGGCGCGCCGAGATGTCCAGGTTCCGGTAGGTGACCGTCTCCGGCTGCGGCCACTGCGCGCCGTCCGGCAGCAGGAGCAGGGCTTCCCGGTCCGGGTCCGCCTCGGACCGGGCCAGCATGACGTCGGTGAAGGTGCGGTATGCGGTCAATGCGTCCCCCTCGCGAGTAATGCCTCGGTGCTGTCCTCGAACGCGGGCCGGTGGTCCGGCGGCGCGCACGTCCGGGCCGCGGCGCGCAGCGGTCCGCGTCGGCCGGTGGTGGCTCGACGGCGGCTCATGGCGCGGACCAGGACACCGCGGAGCGGCGCCGGGAGGGCGTGCTGCCCCAGGAGGCGCGGCGTGGGGCACCGGCGGTCCCCGGACGGCCTGGCGCCGCTGGGAAGGGCGGCCCCGCGGCGCTCAGCAACGATGTCAGCACGGCGGTCAGGGCGGCCAGTTCGGCGTCGTCGGGGTGACCGCGGAGCACGGTGAAGAGGGCGTGATCCGGCATGGCGCCAGTCTGTGCCGATCGGCTCGAACACCGGTGGAACTCCGCCTGCGAAACGCTTGAGCCGGTCCATCGGGGTCAGCTCCGTCCGCCGACGGTCCGCGCCCGCTCGAAGGCGAGTCCGGATGCCAGGTGGCGCAGTCGCCGCTCGCCTTCGAGGAAGCGGTCACCGCGCGTCGCGGCGTCGCACGACGTGGCGCTGTCCCACCAGATGAGGCCGAGATAGGCACGCGGCTCGACGGTGTACCGCAGCAGCAGGCAGCCTCCGCACCCGGGGTCGTTCAGGAAGCGGCCCGCCAGGGCGCCGAATTGCGCTTCGAAGGCGGCCGCCGGTCCGGACAGCGTCACCCGTACCAGCAGCGCGTGTACGGCTCCGGCCATGGCGGGACCGTCGCCCAGGTGCCCGACCGCGACCGCCTGCCCGGGTTCGACGGCCGCCAGCTCGCCGAGCCGGTCCAGCCGAGCGCAGGCCGCGTCCGAGTGGACCGCGCCGAACAGATGCTCGGGCGACTGCCAGGAGGCCAGGTGGAGGTAGGCGCCCGGGCGGTCCAGGGACCGCAGGAGCACCTGGTTCCTCAAGCCCGTCACGAGGTTCCAGGCGCGTACCTGGTCGGCGAGTTCGTCCTCGAACTCCTGCGCGCCGCGTTCGTCGCCGAGTACGAACCGCACGACGGAGGCGACCTGCCGGCCCCGCTCCCCGCCCAAGGCGGCGGGAGACGGCTCGCGCCCCTTCCCGCTTGGGACGTTCCACATCACTGCGTATCTCCCTCTCGGAACCCGGTGATCGCCACGAACCGGAGGGATTGCCCTCCGGTATCCGGAACCAGCAGGCGCGGGACCAGGCGGCACCGGCGGCGCGGCAGCTCACGCGCGGGTGCCGCCGGGCCCCACCGCGAGGTTTCTTCGAGGTCCCGTCGAGCACCGCTTGCCAGGCTGCCGCGCCCGAGCCGTAGCCGAAGGGACCGACACCATGCCACGTACCGACCGTTCCGCCGGACCGCGACCGGCCGGCGTGCTGCGCAGCCTGCTGCGTCCGGTGGCCCGCGCCCTCGTCATGTACGGCTGGCTGTGGCTGCCGGGCGTACCGCCCCAGGAGTGCTACGGCGCCACCTGGCCGTACGGGCGCGAGGACCCGGCACGGCCGGTGCGCGCCGACAAGTCCAGCACGGCCGACTTGAGCGGCCCTTGACCGCGGCGCGAGGCCGCGGGCACCGCGCGGGGGCGGCAGCCGCGTGACGGGGACGGCGGACAGCGACGGGAGGCGGAGACCATGACCGTGGCCACGACCGACACCGGGCCGGGTCCGGCGGAGGGGGCCGGGGCCGCCCGGGCCGCCGAGGCCGCCGTGCGGGAGCGCGTCGCCCGGCTGGAGCGCGGCTTCGGGGACCTGGACGACCCGGGCAACCCGCTGGGCACCGAGCAGTTCGTCCGGGCGGATGCCGAGCGGCGGCTGCTGCCGGCGGCCGAGGCGCTGCTGGACGGCTTCCGGCTGCAGGCCGAGATCGTGCCGCGGGAACTGGGCGGCAGGCTGGGGCGGCTCGATGTACTGGCGCGGGTGCTGCGGGCGGTGTTCCGGCGGGACGCGGCGCTGGGGCTGGCCTGCGGGACGGGCCCGTACCTGGCCGCGGCGGCCGTGTGGGCCGGGGGCTCGGCGCGGCAGCGCCACCGCACCGCGGACCTGCTGCTCTCCGGGGGCCGGATGGCCTGCGCCTACCCGCAGCCGGCCGAGGGCAACGCCTTCCTGCACAACGGTTTCACCGTTTCCCCGGACGGTGCCGGGTACCTGCTCGACGGCCGCAAGGAAGCACTCAACAACGCTGCCCGGGCGGCGTCCCTGCTGCTGTTCGCGCGCGTGGACGAGCCCGGCGGGGGCGGTCACCGCGCCTTCCTGATCGACGCGCCGCAGGCGGACGCGCCCGGATTTCGGCTGCTGCCCCGGCGGTCCACCACCGGCGTCCGCGGCTGCCTCGTGCACGGCCTGGAGTTCACCCGGTACCCCGTGACGGCGGACCGGCAGCTCGGCCCCGGTACCGGTACCGGTGCGGAACTGGCCGCCCGCGCCTTCCCCGTCATCCGCAGCACCGGCCCCTCGATGGCGCTGGGGTGCGCCGACACCACACTGCGCACGGCGGTCGCCTTCGCTCGCGCCCACCGCGCCCGCAGCCGGGCGTCGGTGCGCGCGCCCCGCACCCGTCAGGCGCTCCAGGACGCGTTCAGCGACCTGCTGCTGTGTGACGCGCTGGCGCTGGTGGCCACCCGGGCGGCGCATCTGCTGCCGCGCGAGAGCGCCACCCTGAGCGCGGTGGCGAAGTACCTCCTGCCCATGTTCCTGACCGAGTCCGCTTACGACCTGTCGGCGGTGCTCGGAGCGGAGTCGTATGCGCGGCAGGGCGCGTACGCGGTCTTCCGGAAGGCGCTGCGGGACCTGCCGATGATCGGTCTCGGCCCCGTGGGCAGCGAGGCGAGCCGGGCGGCCGTCGCGGACCGGCTGCTGCGGCTGCCCGGGCTGCGGCCGCCACCCGTGGGGGCGGCCGGTGCGGCGCTGTTCCAGTGGCACGAGCCGGGGCTGCCCGCGCTGCGGCCGCGGGAGTTCGTCCTGCCCGCGGAAGGGGACTCCTTGGTGGGCGGCCTGGAGGAGACCGTCGAGCGGGCCCGCGCGGCAGGCGGCGGCGAGCTGGACCGGACGCTCGCCGGATACGCCACCGCGCTCGGCCGTGAGCTGGACCGGCTCCGGCGCGACTGCGCCCTGCTCGGCCGGTCCGGCGGCCCCGCGCGCCCCCGGGTGTACGCGCTGGTGGACCGGTACGCGCTGATCGCCGCGGGCGCCGCCTGCCTGGGCGTGTGGCGGTACCGCACCGGCCCGGACGACGGCCTGCCGGCCGGGCCGGCCTGGGCGGTCATGGCGCTGGCGCGGGTCCTGCGCAGGCTCGACCCGGCGGCGCCCCGGCCTCCCGCGTCGGCCGCGGAACCGCTGCTCACCGAACTGCTGAACCGTTTCGACGACGCCCGCAGCTTCGACCTGTACGCGACTCCGATCGGCCGATGACCCCGATCGTACGGCGCCCCCGATCGGACGACGACGAGGAGACGGCGATGCCCCGCCCACCCCGTGTACCTCCGCCGGGCACCGTGCGCCCCTTGGACGGGCCGCTCCCCGTCACCGACGCCTCCTGGCAGCCGGTGCGCCGGGAACTCCGTTCCACCGGCGCCTCGGTGGTCTACGGGGCCGTCGCCGACTGGCTCCCCGCCGACCTCGGTGACCACCGCATCGCGGCGGCGCTCGGCCAGGACCACGCGCGGCTCCGCCACCTGACCAGGCCCCAGGTCCGGCGCCGGTTCGTGGCGTCCAGACTGCTGCTGAAGACGGCGGCCGGCGCGGTTCTCGGCGCCGCCCCCGAGGAACTGGATCTGGCGTACAAGCCCGGCGGACGTCCATACCTGCGCGGCATCGACCAGCTCGACGTGAGCCTGAGCCACACCGAGGACCTCCTCGTGGTGGGGCTGACCCGGCACAGTCGCATCGGGGTGGACGTGGAACGCGCCGACCGGCGGATGCTGGGCCTGGGCACCGAGCGCCAGGTGTGCACCCCGTACGAACTGGAGGCACTGCGCCGTGTCGCGGAGGACCGGCGCAACGGCGAACTGGTGCGGCTGTGGACGCTGAAGGAGGCCTACAGCAAGGCGATCGGCCAGGGGCTGCGCTTCCGGTTCACCGAGTTCGGGTTCGGTGCCCGGGGCGGACGGATCCGGCTGCTGCGGCCGGACGGCTCGCCCGGCGTCGGCGAGGAGTGGGACTTCGGCAGTTGGCGGGTGTCCGGCCGGTTCACGGTGAGCGCGGCCGTGCACGACCCCGGGTTCGGCGACCGGCCGGAGCCCGGCGGGCGGCCGCCCTTCGGTGCCGCTTCGACCGGGCCGCTGCCGCTTCCCGACCGCGGTTCCACCGCTTGTTGAGCGCCGTTCCAGGAGATGCGGTGACTCTCGTTCCGTCTCGCCTGCCGACATGGCACGGAAAGGAGATACGGTGCGTGCTCTTCTCGGATTTCTCGCTGCGCGATGGCCCGACGACAGCTCGGCCCGCCGGCTGCTGTGCTTCCACCACGCCGGTGCGGGGGCCATGGCCTTCGCCGGGTGGCAGCGGCGGGTCGGCCCGGGCGTGACGGTCCTACCGGTCCGGCTGCCCGGCCGGGAGTCGCTGCGGCACGAGGCCCCGGTCACCGAGGCGGCGACGCTCGTCGAGGCGCTCACGCAGGAGCTGGGGCCGCTGCTGGACGCGCCGTACGCCTTCTACGGGCACAGCCTGGGGGCCCTGGTGGCCTACCGGTTCGCCCACCACCTCATCGAGGCCGGGCACCGAGGGCCGGAGTTGCTGGCGGTCGGCGCGTGTCCGGCGCCGCAGTCGCCCTCCCGGCTGCTGGCGGGCGCGGCGGCGCCCGGCCCCACCGACGAGGAACTGGTGGGTCTGCTGGTCGACGGCGCGAGCGTGCCCGAGGCGATGCTCGCCCGCCGCGGGTGGCTCCGTGCGACGGTCCGCACCCTGCGGGCCGACCTGCGGCTGGCCGCCGGTCTGCGCGAGACGGCGCCGGCCACCCTGCCCTGCCCGCTGTGGGCGTTCGCGGGGACGGACGACCCGCTGGTCGGCGTCGCGCAGGTCGGTGCCTGGCGGCACTGCACGACCGCGCAGTTCCGCCTGCGGACCGTGTCCGGCGGCCACTTCTTCGTCCGCGGCCGGGAGGCGCCGCGGGCCGTGGCAGAAGCGCTGCACACGGTCATGCCCGTGCCCCGTACCGCCTGAAAGGTTCGTCAACAGATAGGGGATCCGCGGATGGACATCAGCGTACTGGGGCCGTTCAGAGCGGTTCAGTCGGGCGTGTCGGTGACACCCACCGCCGTCAAGCCCCGCAAGGTGCTCGCCCTGCTCGCTCTGCAAGCCAACCAACTGGTCTCGACCTCCTCACTCGTGGAGGAGGTCTGGGGGGAGTCACCGCCGCGCAGCGTGCAGACGACCCTGCAGACCTACATCCTCCAACTGCGCACTCTCATCTCCGCCGCCCTCGGTGAGGACCGCGCGGGACTGCCGAACGGCGCGAAGAGCGTCCTGGTCACCGAACCCGGCGGTTACCTCCTCGACACCATGGGCGGGCTGGTCGACGTCCAGGAGTACGAGGCGCTGGCCACGGCCGGCCACCGGGCGCTGGAACAGGGGGACTGGGGCGGCGCGGCGAGCTGCCTGGGCCGGGCGCTGGCACTGTGGCACGGCCGGGCCCTGGTCGACGTGCAGTGCGGTCCACTGCTGGAGGTGGAGGTCACGCGCCTGGAAGAGTCGCGGATGAGCGTCCTTCACGCGCGGATCGAGGCGGACCTGAGGCTGGGCCGCCACCATGAGGTCATCGGTGAACTGTCCGGGCTCGCCGCCCGCTACCCCCTGCACGAGGGGGTCCACGGACAGCTCATGGTGGCGCTGTACCGGGCGGGGCGCCGCGGTGACGCCCTCAACACCTACCGGCAGTTGCGTGCCGCGCTGGGCCAGCACCTCGGCCTCGACCCGTCGCCGGGCATCGAGGACCTCCAGCAGGCGGTGCTCGACTCCTCACCCCTGCTCGGCCTGGACGGCTCCCTGCCGCTCGCGCGCCTGGTCCGGGCCGGCTGACCCCCGGCCCGTGCCCGAGACTCCGCCCCCCGCCCGGTCCTCCCCTTCACCGCGCACCGGGCTCTGACCGCTACCCGAGAAAGGAACACGGACGATGAGCGACATCTCGCTGGCCGAACTCAACGAACTGCTGCTGGAGTGCGTCGGGGCACCGGAAGAGGGCATGAGCCTCGACGGTGACGACGCCCTCGACACGCCGTTCCTGGAGTTCGGCTACGACTCCCTGGCCCTGCTCCAGGTCACGGGCGTCATCGAGCGCCGCCACGGCATCGCGCTGAACGACGACGCGGTGGCCGAGGCCGTGACGCCGCGCCTGCTGCTGGACCTCGTGAGGGAAGCGCCGCGCGCCGGAGCGGCCCGGTGACCACCCCGGCTCCCCGCTCCCCCGGACCGCCCGCCCCGGGAGCCGGCTTCGGCGGCCGCCGGGTGGTGGTCACCGGCGGCACCCGTGGCATCGGCCGGGCCGTCGCGCTGGCCTTCGCCCGGGCCGGCGCCCGCCTCGCCGTCGTGCACCGCGGCGGCGGCGAGGCGCCCCGGCAGGCTGCCGAGGAGCTGACCGCCCTCGCGGGCACACCGCCGGTCCTGGTGCGGGCCGACGTCACGCAGGCGACCGGTGCCCGCACGGTGGCGGACGCGGTGGGTGAGCACCTCGGCGGCGTGGACGTGCTGGTCAACAACGTGGGGGTGGACGGCCACGCGAGGTTCGAGGACCTCACCGAGGCGGAGTGGCACCGGGTGCTGAACCACAACACCACCTCCGTCTACCAGGTCACCCACGCGCTGGCGGGGCAGCTCGCGGAGGGCGCCTCGGTGGTCAACATCGGCGCCTCCGTGGGGCTGCGCGGGCGGCCCCTGGGCGTGCACTACAGCGCCTCCAAGGCGGCCCTGGTCGGTTTCACCCGGGCGCTCGCCAAGGAGCTGGGCGGCCGGGGCATCCGGGTCAACACCGTGGCCCCCGGCGTGACCGCGGCCGGTCCCGGCACCGGCCCGCCGCCCCCGGTCGCCGAGCGGATCGCCGCGATGACGGCGCTCGGCAGGCTGGGCCGTCCCGAGGACGTGGCGGGCGCGGTCCTGTTTCTCGCCGGCGACGCGGCCGCGTACGTCACCGGTGTCACTCTCGACGTAGACGGAGGAATCTGATGCCTTACGCCGCCATCACCTATCGCGTGAAACCGGGCCACGAGGAGGAGATCGCGGAGATCTTCGCGGGCTTCCAGCGGGTCGACCGGCCGGAGTTCGCCGGAGAGTCCGGCGAGCAGGCGGGCCGGCTGCTGGGCACGGCCGTGTTCCTCAAAGACGACGTGCTGGTACGGGTCATCCACTACGAGGGGGACTTCTCCGCCGTCGGCCGCCACATGGCCGCGCAGAAGGGCGTGCACGTCCTGGAGGAGAAGCTCGCCCCGTACCTGGCCGAGCGCCGGGACACCCGTTCCGCGCAGGACTTCGCCGCCTACTTCCGCGACGCGACGATGCGCTCGATCGCGCAGCTCACCGTCGACACCCACCCCACCGCGACCCGGGCGTCATGACCGGTGTGCTCGGCGTCGCGGCGCTGCTGGGCAGCGGCATCACCGCGGGGGTGCTGTTCGCCGTGGCGTTGAGCGTGCTGCCCGCGCTCTTCGCCATGGACACGGGTACGTACGTGTACGCGCACCAACTGCTGGGACGGAACTGGGATCCCACCATGCCGGCCATCGTGCTCGGCAGCGCACTGGCCGACGGGGTGCTCGCCGCCCTGGCGGACGGTACGGCGCGGCTGCTGTTCGTGCTCGCCACCGTACTGCTGGTGGGCGTGTCGGCCGTGTCGCACCTGTGCAACGTGCCGATCAACCGACGGGTGAAGGCCGTCACCGACCCCACGGCGCTGCCCCCGGACTGGCAGGACCCGCGGCCCCTGTGGCGCCGCTGGCACCTGCTGCGTACGGTGCTCGCCGTCCTGGCCCTGGCGGTGACGGCCGCCGCGGTGAACGCCGCCTGACCTCTGCCGGGGCCTGTCGTCACCGCGGCCGGGGCCCCGGCACGGCAACGCCTTTGGCCCTCCCGCGCGCCAGGTGCGGAAGGGCCAAAGGCATGGGCGCGCGGCGGACCGCGGGGCTCACGTGCGCGGCGCCCCCTGCCCGGAGGACTCCCGGTCGCGTACGGAGATCTCGGCGACGGTGGTCAGGAGGCTGCGCCGGAACGTGGCCACGAACCCCTCCGTCGTGTCGGTGTCCCGGGGACGGCTCAGGTACGGCTTGAGCTTGCGCTCCACCTCACGCACCCCGGGCTGGCCCGCCATGTGCCGGGCGACGGCGTCGAGGTCGCCGGTGTACTCGATGACGCGGACCAGGGTGTCGTCGCGCAGGAAGACGGCGGTGGCCAGGATGGTGCCGGCCGCGCGGCCCTGCGCGTCGGTGACGCTACTGCCGCGTACCCGCGTGAAGTTCCCGAAGATCTCGGTCAGTTCCTTCTCGTGACCGGGCTTGACGTCGTACGTGATCGCTGCGAAGGGCATGGGGCGGCTCCTGGTGGCTCGGACGGGCTCCCAGTGCATCCGAGCCGGCTCGCGGGCAGCTCAAGGGGCCGTACAGCAGCGGCGGGCGGGCTGGACACGTCCTTGAGCGGCCCTCCAGACGCCGGTGCGACGGTCCCGACCGACGCTGTCCGTGGCACATTCCGGGAGGTACGCCGTGCACCGCACCCTGATCGTCGCCCGCCTCAAGCCCGACAAGACCGAGGACATCGCCCGGATCTTCGGCGAGTCCGACGCCACCGACCTGCCGCACCTGGTCGGCGTCTCGCGTCGCACCCTCTTCCGGTTCCACGGGCTCTACTTCCACCTCGTCGAGGCCGACCAGGACATCACGCCCAACCTGTACCGGGCCCGCAGCCACCCGCTCTACGAGGACATCAACACGCGGCTGGCCGAGTGCGTCGAGCCCTACGACCCGGACTGGAAGGAGCCCAAGGACGCGATGGCCGACCCCTTCTACATCTGGACGAAGGACGAGGGGCGGGTCAGGTGACCCCCGGACGCCACCGGACCTGCCCCACCGCCCCCGCCGGGAGGAAACACCCATGACCACCGCCATCACCCGGACCGTCAAGGTCTCAGCGGGCGAGGTCGCGCCCAACACCAAGCGCGGCGGCGACCTCCGCGTCACCCTCAGCCCCCGCACCGTCGGCTGCACCTCGGGCTTCGGCGGCGTGCTGACCCTGGAACCCGGTGACTTCGTCACCGAGCACTACCACCCGTACTCCGAGGAGTTCCTGCACGTCGTCGAGGGCCGCCTGACGATGACGCTGGACGGCGAACCGATCGGGCTCACCGCCGGCGACTCGCTGCTGGTGCCCATCGGGGTACGGCACCGGCTGGTCAACACCGGCCAGAGCCCGGCGCGGTGCGCCTTCCATCTGTCGCCGCTGGCGCCACGGCCGGAGCTCGGGCACGTGGACACCGAGGAGGCCCAATGCCCCGAGGAGGCCAACCCGGACGTGAGCGGGGCGTCGTGAGACGACGGGCCGTCATCACCGGTATCGGCGCCGTGGTGCCGGGCGGGGTGGGCCGGGAGGCGTTCTGGGACCTGCTGTCCGAAGGGCGCACCGCCACCCGCCGCATCACCCTGTTCGACCCGGCCGCCTTCCGCTCGCAGGTCGCCGCCGAGGTCGACTTCGACCCGGCCGCCGCGGGCCTGGAACCGCGCCAGGTGCGCCGGATGGACCGCGCCGCCCAGTTCGCCGTGGTCTCCGCCCGCGAGGCGGTCCAGGACAGCGGACTGGACTTCGCGGCGCTGCCGCCCGAGCGGCTCGCGGTGAGCATCGGCAGCGCGGTGGGCTGCACCATGGGGCTGGAGGAGGAGTACGTCGTGCTCAGCGACCGCGGCCGGAAGTGGCTGGTCGACCACGAGTACGGCGTACCGCACCTCTACGGCTACATGGTGCCCAGCACTCTGGCCGCCGAGGTCGCCTGGGAGGTCGGTGCCGAGGGGCCGGTCGCCCTGGTCTCGACCGGCTGCACCTCCGGGCTGGACTCCGTGGCGCACGCGGTCCAGTTGATCGAGGAGGGCAGCGCGGACGTGGCGGTGGCCGGCGCCACCGACGCCCCGCTGTCCCCCATCACCTCGGCGTGCTTCGACGCGATCAAGGCGACGACACCGAACAACGCCGACCCCGAGCACGCCTCCCGCCCCTTCGACCGGGACCGGGACGGCTTCGTGCTCGCCGAGGGGGCGGCCGTACTGGTACTGGAGGAGCGGACGGCCGCCGAGCGGCGGGGCGCCCGCATCTACGGTGAGATCGCCGGCTTCGCGAGCCGCAGCAACGCCTATCACATGACCGGACTCAAGCCCGACGGGCGAGAGATGGCGGAGGCCATCACGGTCGCCCTGGAGCAGGCCCGGCTCGACCCCGGCGCCGTGGACTACGTCAACGCGCACGGGTCGGGCACCAAGCAGAACGACCGGCACGAGACGGCGGCGTTCAAGCGCAGCCTGGGGGCGCACGCCCACGACATCCCGGTGAGTTCCATCAAGTCCATGGTGGGCCATTCGCTGGGTGCGATCGGCTCGATCGAGGTGGCCGCCTGTGCGCTCGCCCTCGAACGGCAGGTCGTACCGCCTACGGCCAACCTGCATCACGCGGACCCGCAGTGCGACTTGGACTACGTGCCGCTCACCGCGCGCAAGCACGCGATGGACGTGGTGCTGAGCGTCGGCAGCGGCTTCGGCGGTTTCCAGACCGCGCTGCTGCTGGCGCGTCCGGGCACCGCGGCCGCCGCGGCCGGAAGGACCGACATATGACCGTCACCCGACCCGCCCGGGCCCCGGTGATCACCGGTATCGGCGTCGTCGCCCCGACGGGCCTCGGCGTCAAGGACCACTGGGCGGCGACCCTGGCCGGCACATCGGCGATCGGCCGGACCACCCGCTTCGACGTGTCCGGTTACCCCGTACGCCTGGCCGGCCAGGTACCGGCCTTCGACGCGCGGTCCGCCGTACGGCCCGGCCGGCTGATCTCCCAGACCGACCACTGGACGCACCTGGCGCTCGCCGCCGCCGAGGAAGCGCTCGGGGACGCGGGCGTCGACCCGGCCATGCTGCCCGAGTACGAGATGGCCGTGGTGACCTCCTCGTCCTCGGGCGGCACGGAGTTCGGGCAGCGGGAGATGACGGCGCTCTACCGGCACGACCCGTCCTGGGTCGGCGCCTACCAGTCGATCGCCTGGTTCTACGCGGCCACCACCGGCCAGCTCTCCATCCGTCACGGGATGCGCGGTCCCTGCGGCGTCCTCGCCTGCGAACAGGCCGGCGGCCTCGACGCCATCGCCCAGGCCCGGCGGCTGACCGGCCGGGGCGCTCGGCTGGTGCTCACCGGCGGCACGGACGCCTCGCTGTGCCCGTACGGCCTGACCGCGCAGCTCTCCACCGGGAAGCTGTCCACGGTCACCGATCCGGAGCGGGCCTACCTGCCGTTCGACGCCGAGGCGTGCGGCTACGTGCCCGGCGAGGGCGGCGCCGTCCTGGTCCTGGAGAGCGCCGAGGCCGCCGAGGCGCGCGGGGCGGCCGGGACGGAGTACGGGCGGGTGCTCGGCCACGCCGCCGGATTCGACCCGCCGGCCGGCTCGGGACGTCCCCGGGCGCTGCGCCGGGTCGTCGAGCAGGCCCTGCGCGCCGCCCGGCTCACCCCGCGCGACATCGACGTGGTGTTCGCCGACGCGGCCGGGGTGCCCGCCGACGACCGCGCCGAGGCCGGGGCCGTCGCCGACGTCTTCGGGCCGTCGGCGGTACCGGTCACGGCGCCCAAGACGCTGACCGGCCGGCTCTACGGCGGCGGCGCGCCGCTCGACGTGGCGACAGCTCTACTGGCGCTGCGCGACGGGGTCGTCCCGCCCACCGTCGGCACCCGGCGCCCCGCCCCGGGACTGGAGATAGACCTGGTGACCGGAGCGCCACGGGAAGCGCCGCTGCGGCGGGCCCTGGTCCTGGCGCGCGGTCACGGGGGGTTCACCTCGGCCCTGGTACTGGGCCGCTGACCAGCACGACGACGTGAGGAGCACGCACCATGAGCGGACACACCGACAACGAGATCGTCATCGACGCCCCTATGGACCTGGTGTGGCGGATGACCAACGACGTGCCCCGGTGGCCCGGACTGTTCAGCGAGTACGCTGCCGCCGAGGTGCTGGAGCGGGACGGCGACACCGTGCTGTTCCGCCTGACGATGCACCCGGACGAGAACGGCCAGGTCTGGAGCTGGGTGTCCCGGCGGACGTCGGACGCCGCGAGCCGGACCGTGCGGGCCGAGCGGGTGGAGACCGGCCCGTTCGCGTACATGAAGATCTACTGGGAGTACGTCCAGGAGCCCGGCGGCGTGCGGATGCGCTGGGTGCAGGACTTCCACATGAAGGACGCGGCCCCGGTCACCGACGAGCAGATGACCGAACGCCTCAACCGCAACACCACGGTGCAGATGGCCCTGATCAAGGAGAAGGTCGAGGCCGCCGCGCGCGCCCTCGTCCGCTGAGGGGCCCCACGTGCTGGCCCTCTTCGCTCCGCTGACGTTGCTGCTCAACGGGCTGGCGGCCGGCGTGCTGTTCGGCACCCAGCTCGGCGGTTTCCCCTATCTGGCCTCCCTGCCCGTCGACCGGTACGTGCACGCCCACGCGTTCTTCGGCA
This sequence comes from Streptomyces sp. NPDC045470, assembly GCF_040646595.1. Lineage (NCBI taxonomy): Bacteria > Bacillati > Actinomycetota > Actinomycetes > Kitasatosporales > Streptomycetaceae > Streptomyces > Streptomyces sp. NPDC045470. The sequence continues at coordinate 73,453 of NZ_JBEZAN010000007.1, read as the reverse complement.
CCCGTTACGACCCGGCGATGCCGCTCTGTCTCGTCGGCACGGTCGGCTGCGACACGGCGCTGGCGTTCCTGGCACCGGAGCCTGCCGCGCGGGCGGCGTTCGCGGTGGCCGCCGTGCTGGCCGTGGCGACGGCCGTCATCTCGGTCGCGCGCAACGCCCCGGTCAACCGGTGGATGCGCACCCTGGACCCGGACCGCCTGCCGGCCGACTTCGCCGACCCGCGCCGCAGTTGGGGGGCCTGGAACCGCCGGCGCAGCCTGCTCGCCATCGCCGCCCTCCTGGCGAACTGCGCCGGTCTGGGCGTGCTCCTCTGACCCCCGCCCGTCCCCCACCCCCTACGCCCTTCACCCTCTCCGCTTCGTCCCGTCCCGTCCCCTACGGAGGAATCATGGAACTCGCACTGCGCGGAAAGAAAGCGCTGGTCACCGGCGGCACCCGGGGCATCGGCCGGGGCATCGTCCTCGCCCTGGCCCGGGCCGGCGTCGACGTCGTCACCTGCTACCGCTCCGACAGCGACTTCGTCGGCTCCCTGGAGGCCGAGCTGAAGGCGATCGGCGGCGACCACCACGTCGTACGGGCCGACCTGACCCGGCCGTCCGACGTGGCCGAGCTGCTGCGACAGGCCGAGGAGCGGTACGGCACCCTCGACCTGCTCGTCAACAACGCCGGCGCCATCAGCCACGTCCCCTACGCCGACCTGCCGCTGGAGGAGTGGGAACGCATCCTCCGCACCAACATCACCGGCACCCACCTCGTCGTCCAGCACGCGCTGCCGCTGCTCGGCGAGGGCTCCTCCGTCGTCAGCATCGGCTCCCGGGCCGTCGACGCGGGCGTACCGCTGCGCGCCCACTACACCGCCACCAAGGCCGCCGTCGTGGGGCTGAACCGCTCGCTGGCGCGGGAGTTCGGGCCCAAGGGCATCCGGTTCAACGTGGTCGCCTGCGGGGTCATCGAGACCGAGAACTTCCACGCGCTGCCCGAGGAGCAGCGCACCCTCATGACCCAGCGCTACGGCGGGAAGACCGCCCTGGGCCGGCTCGGCAAACCCGAGGAGGTCGCGGGCGCGGTGCTCTGGCTCGCCAGCGACCTGTCCCGCTACGTGACCGGCAACGTCATCGGTGTCGACGGGGGGATCTCCTGATGACCTTCCGTGTGATGCTCCGGATGGAGATCGAGCCGGGCCGCGAGGGCGACTTCGAGCGGGTGTGGCGCGAGGGCAGCGACGCGGTGACCGGGCATCCGGCCAATCTCGGCCAGTCGCTCGCCCGGGCCACCACCGAGGACGGCACCTACTACATCGTCAGCGACTGGCTGGACGAGGCGCGGTTCCGGGAGTTCGAGGACAGCCCCGCGCATCTGGAGCACCGGGCCAAGCTCCACCCGTTCCGCCGCAGCGGATCCTTCCACCCCATGGAGATGGTGGAGCACGTCGAGGGCCGGGCGGTGGCGGGCCGTGCCCGGTGAGGCTCGGGTCATCGTCTACCAGGCCGCGTACGACGAGGCGCAGCTCGACGCGGTCCGGGCCGCCTATCACCGGGTCAGCGAGCGGATGGCGAAGGTGCCGGGGCTGCTGGGCAACGAGCTGCTGCGCGATCCAACGGACCCCACCGCGCTCGCGGTGATGAGCCGCTGGGAGTCCATGGCCGCCTTCCTGGAGTGGGAGAAGGGCGCGGACCACCGCCAGGACACCGCTCCGCTGCGCCCGTTCCGCGACACCAGGACCGCCGCCCCGTTCGCCGTGTACGAGGTCGACGCCGCGTACTGAGGTACGCGCGCGCCGCCGTGTCGAAGGAGAGGAGTGCACATGGACCACCGGCAACTGGCGTTCATCGGCCTCGGTGCCATGGGCGGCGGGATGGCGTACCGGCTGCTGGAGAGCGGGTACGGGCTGACCGTGTACAACCGGACGGCCGGCAAGGCCGAACCGCTGCTGCGGGCCGGGGCGCGGGGTGCCGGCTCCCCCGGGGCCGCCGCCGCGGGGCAGCGGGTCGTCCTGCTGAGTCTCAGTGACGAACAGGCCGTCGAGGAGGTGCTGTTCGGCCGGGTCGTACCGGTCCTGGAGCCCGGGGCGCTCGTCGTCGACACCTCGACCGTCTCGCCCGGCTTCGCCCGGGAGGCGGCCGGGAGGCTGGCGGACCAGGGCCTGCGGCGCGTCGAGGCGTGCGTGGTGGGCAATCCGCCGCAGGCCCGCCGGGGCGAGCTGCGGGTCTTCGTGTCCGGGGCCGAGGCGGACCTGGCCGAGGTGCGGCCGGTGCTGGACACGCTCGGCTCCCAGGTGGTGCACCTCGGGGCGCCGGGCACCGCGACCAGTCTCAAGATCGTGCTCAATCTGCTGCTCGGCGCCCAGGTCGCGTCGATGGCCGAGGCGGTCTCCTACGGGGTCGCGGCCGGCCTGGACCGGGAGCGGGTCATCTCCACCATCGCGGAGTCCGGGTTCAGTTCCCTGGTCATGCGGTTCCGCGCGGACCTGATGCTGCGCGGCTCGTACGAGCCGGCGTTCTTCCGCGCCGACCTGATGGAGAAGGACATCGGGATCGCCACCCGGGCCGCCAGCGAGAGCGGGCTCGGGCTGCCGGTGCTGGACGCCGTGCGGGAGCGGTTCGCGTCCGTGGTCGCCGCGGGCGACGGCGCCAAGGACGCCTCCGTCATCGTCGACCATTCCGCGTAGCCGGCCCGCCGTGTACGGCCCGGTGTCTCCCCCTGCGGAGGCCGCCGGGCCGTACGCGGCGGGCCGTTTCCGGCCCCTCTCTCCCGGCTGAGCGGGTCCACATCGTCACGAAGGGACAACGTAAAGTCATGCGCGTACTGTTCACGTCCTGGGCCTGGCCCTCGCACCTGTACGCCCTCGTGCCGCTGGCCTCGGCCTTCCGGGCCGCCGGGCACGAGGTGCTGGTCGCCGGGCCGCCCGCGCTGAAGCCGGAGACGGACCGCACCGGGCTGCCGGGCGCGGTGGTCGGTACGGACACCGACGCGGCCGGCCTGGTGCGGGGCTACGTACTGCCGTCCGCGGCCGTCGGCCCGTCGGCCCCGCCCTCCGGCGGAGAGCCCCTGCCGGGCAACAACGCTCCGCGCGCCCTGCGGATGGTCGCGGCACTCGCCGCGTCGATGACCGACGACCTGGTGGAGCTGGCCCGCGACTGGCGCGCGGACCTGGTGGTGTACGAACCGACCGCGCTGGCCGGCCCGGTCGCCGCCGCGGCGGCCGGGGTGCCCGCGGTCCGGGTGCTGTACGGCACGGACCTGCTGGCGCGCGCCCGCGCGCTGCTGCCGCAGACGGTGGCGCCGTTCCTGGAGCGGTACGGCATCGAGGACTTCGACGCACTCGGCACGCTGACCGTCGACCCGTGCCCGGACGCCCTCCAACTCCCCGTGACGTACCGGCGGATGGCAGTGCGGTACGTGCCGTACAACGGGTGTGGCGAGGTCCCCCGGCCGCCGCTGCCGGACACGCCGCCGGGGGTGCGCCGGGCACTGGTGACCTGGGGGCACACCATGGCACGTCTCGACGGCCGGCTCTTCCTCGGCGGCCAGGCGGCCGCGGCGCTGGCGGGCCCTGGTGTCGAGGTGGTGCTCGCGGTGTCGGCCCGGCAGCGGGACCTGCTCGGCCCGGAGCTGCTCGACGGGTCGGCGGGGGTACGCGTGGTGACGGACGTACCCCTGCACGCGCTGGTGCCCTCGGCGGACCTGGTGGTGGCCCACGGCGGGGCCGGCACGGTGCTCACCTCGTTGCGGGCGGGCGTGCCGCTGCTTCTGGTCCCGCAGTTGCCGGACCACAAGGGCCACGCCGGGCGGGTGACGGCCGTAGGGGCGGGCCGGGCGCTCACCCGTGACGAGGCCACCGCCGAACGCCTTCGCGCGGAGGCGTACGAGCTGCTGGACGACGATGCGGCGCCGGCCGCCGCGCGCCGCATGAGCGCCGCCATGCTCGCCCACCCGACGCCGGCGCAGGTCGCGGCGGAACTGTCAGGCATGCTGCCGGTACGCGCGGCGGGGAGCCGCTGAGGGGCACCCGGGCGCCGGGAGCCCACTGCGCCCCGGCGGCGCCGCACACGACGAGGGCCGCCCACCGGTTCGACGGTGGGCGGCCCTCGCGCCGGCTCACAGCACGGCTTCTGCCAGGGACTCCAGGTGCCGCGGGTCGGCGGAGCACGGCATCAGGATCAGTTCGTCGCAGCCGAGGTCCGCGTAGCTCTGGGCGAGGTCCACCAGTTCCTGCCGGTCGGTGACGGCCATGGAGGCGATGCGCTGAGCGAAGGGGCCCGCGAAGGCGTAGTAGTCGCCGAGGTACGCCTGGGCCAGCTCGCGCGCGCCGGGGCCGAGCGCCGCGTAGGCGAGCGACACCAACCGCGGCCGGCCGGCGCGGCCCTCCGCCTTCCACGCCTCGCGGGCCCGTGCGACCAGGTCGCCGTACGCCGACGCGGAGCTGCCGCCGCAGAACCAGCCGTCGCCGAGGCGGGCGGCGCGCCGCATCGCCGCCGGCGAGTGGCCGCCGACCAGCAGCTGCGGCTGCCCGGTGCTCAGTTCGGGGCCGATACCGGACACCTCGCCCTTGCCCTGCCAGATGTCGCGCAACTCGGCGAGCTGGGCGTCCAGCCGGCGTCCGCGGTCGTGGTAGGTGGCGTCCACGGCCTGGAAGTCGTCCTCGCGGCCGCCCGCGGCGACGCCCAGCACCAGCCGGCTGCCGGACAGCGCCGAGACGGTGGCCGCCTGCTTGGCCAGCAGCGCCGTCTGGGTGCGGTAGGGGGCGATGAGGATGCCGGTCGTCAGACGTACGCGTTCGGTCACCGCGGCCGCGGCGGCCAGGGCCGTCAGCGGTTCGTAGTTGTCGTAGACGAGCCGGTCGATCACGCCGAGACTGGCGAATCCGGCGTCCTCGGCCCGGCGGGCCCAGGAGGCCAGTGCGGGGCCGTCCTTGTCCGGGACCGTCGTCGGCAGGCCCAACCCGAATTCCATACCTGATCAGCTCCTTGTGTGTGCGGTGGGGCACGGTGTGCCGGGCGGGGGCGGGGTGTCGGCGCAGTCCGCCGTCCGCGGAGACCACGGGCCCCGGCGTACCGGCCGCGGGCCCGGCCGGGTCCGGTGGAGCCCGGGCGTGCGGCCACCTTGCAGGCGTCGTCTCAAAGGCGCGTCCAGTTCCGGTGGACGGACTTTCCAGGGATTTCCGAGCCGTCGTCCGCACAGTGGGCCGACACACCGTGCGAGAGGAGCGTGCCAATGGGCCGGAACGGAATGCGGGTCCTGGTGATCGGAGGGGGCGTCGGCGGTCTGTGCCTCGCGCAGGGCCTGCGCGGCGCCGGGGTGGACGTCACGGTCTTCGAACGGGACGGCGGCCCGGACGAACGGCGCCAGGGGTACCGGCTGCGGATCAGCCCGGAGGGCGAGGCGTCGCTGCGCGCCTGCCTGCCGCCGCCGTTGCGCGAACTGCTCGTGGCCACCGCGCACCGGCGTGGCGAGAACGGCCTCGACGCGTACGACGAACACCTCGCCCCCCAGTGGACGCCCAGCTTCGACGATCCGCGGGGCGAGCGGCCCGACAAGATCGACGCGGTGGACCGGGACGTGCTCCGCCGGATCCTGCTGGCCGGGCTGGAGCCGGTGGTCCGGTACGGCAGGACCTTCACGCGCTGCGAACGGCTGCCGGGCGGCGGGGTGCGGGCCCATTTCGCCGACGGCAGCAGCGCCGAGGGGGACGTCCTGGTGGCGGCGGACGGGGCCAACTCGCAGGTGCGGGCGCAGTTCCGGCCCGACCGCCGGCCCGCCGACCTGGGCGTACGGACGGTGTTCTCGCGCATCACACGCGCGGACGCGGTGCGCGCGGGGCTGCCGGAGTCGCTGCGGGACCGTTTCAGCTATGTGATCGGCACGGACGGCAGCCATCTCGGGCTGATGCCGATGTCGTTCCGGGACGGGGTACGCGGGACGGCGGCCCGGCTGTACCCGGGGCTTACGCTGCCGGACACCGGGGACTACTACATGGCGGTGCTGAACGTGCACCGGGCGGACCTGGGGATGCCGGACGCGGAGTTCTTCGCCCTGGACGGGCCCGGCCTGTGCCGCTTCGCGGCCGCCCGGACCGCGGCCTGGCACCCGGGGCTGCGCGGCGTCTTCCGGCACGCCCGGCCGGAGCTCACCTTCGGCGTGGCCCTGCGGGCGCACACGCCCGTGGTGCCCTGGGAGGCCGGCCCGGTCGTCCCGCTGGGGGACGCGGTGCACACGATGCCGCCTTCGGGCGGGGTCGGTGCCAACACCGCGGTACGGGACGCCGCGGCGCTGACCGAGGCGCTGACCGCGGTGGACCGGGGCGAGCGCGGCCTCGCGGACGCGGTGGCGGCCTATCAGAAGGCCATGGTGGAGTACGCGACCGAGGGCGTGGAGATGTCGCTGCGCATCGCGCGCTGGTCGATCAAGAAGGTGGACGTCGACGGGTGAACGACGGGGAGGTGACGCGAGGGCCCGGGGCCGGTCGCCCGGCCCTGGGCCCTCCCGTGCGAGAGGCCGCGTGCGGGAGCCCTGGCCCGTAGGCCACCGCCCCGGCCGCGGCGGTGCGCCGTCGGTTCGCCAGGCTGCCCCGGCCGGGGGAAAGTCCGGGGCAGCCTGGTGGGCCGACGGCGCGGGTCAGCGTCCGCCGGCGGTGTGGACGACCTCGCCGTTGACGTTGCCGTTGCCGTCCGAGCCCAGGAACACGATGAGGCGCGCGACCTCCTCCGCGGTGGTCAGCCGCCCGCTGGGGGTCTCCTTGGCGCTCTTCTCGATGACCGCCGGGTCCACGCCGGCGAGCTGTTCAGTGATCGTGCCGCCGGGGGCCACCACGTTGACGAGGATGCCGTCGTGGTTCCACATCAGGCCGCGGGCGAAGCCGTGCAGCGCCGACTTGGCGGCGCTGTAGATCTCGGAGCCCGGCATCCCCGCGGTCGCGGTGACCGAGGAGAGCAGCACGACCCGCCCCCAGCCACGCTCGCGCATGCCGCGCAGCGCCTGCCGGACGGTGAGGATGTGCCCCTCGACGTTGGCACGCATCTTGCCGAACCACTCGTCGGTCGGCAGGTCCTCCAGTGGCGGCTGCTGGTCGGGGTCGACCCACACCCACGTCTGGGCGTTGGCGACGACCACGTCGATGCCGCCCCAGCGGTCCTCGGCGGCCCGGACGCCGGCGGTCACGGACCCCGGGTCGCCGAGGTCCAGGCGGACGGCGTGGGCGCGCTCGGCGCCGCCCAGCTCCTCCACCACGGCCTTCGCGGCGGCTTCGCCGGTGTGATACGTGACGATCACCCGGGCGCCCTCGGCGGCGAAGGCCTTCGCGGCGGCCCTGCCGATGCCGCGCGTCGCGCCGGTCACCAGCACCCGCTTGTCCTGCAAGCCCAGATCCATCGTTCGCCTCTCTGCCTGAATACGGTCGTGCCGACGTGGTGCGCTGCCATGGCTGTACAGCGGGAGCCAGGCGCGCATGGTCGCCCATCGGACATGACGCCTCGTCATGCGCCGCGCCGCGCAGCCCGGTTCGAGAACTCGCGGGCACCCCGGCCCAGTTAGCTTGGCGGACGAGTAGCTAGATTGTCAAGAGATTGTGCACAGGGGCGCGGGGCGGCCCGTGGCACCGTTCGGCGCCGGGCCCGCCCGCTCAGAGCCAGGCCGTGCTGACGTGCTCGTCCCGGATCACGTACGCCTCCCGGTCCAGTACGGAGTTGAGGATCGTGGCGGCCCGTACCGCCAGCAAACTGAGGTTGGGGTCGGCGATGCCGTGCCCGGTCCGGCTGCGGTTCTGCACGTAGAGCCGGTTGTGCTCGGCGTACTTCCACCGCACCGAGTAGTCGGCCTCCAGCACGGGCTGGCCCGCCTCGTCCAGCTCCATCAGCGCGAGCAGTTCGGGGGCGAGCGGCAGGTCCGCCGCCTCCCGGCCGGTGGCGATCACCACCAGGGGCGCCGCGTGCCGTTCCCGGCCGCCCCAGTCCCGTTCGCACCACAGGACGAGCTGGCCGTCCCGTTCGCAGGCCCGCACCACGTCGCGCCCGGGCAGCAGCATGACCGGGTAGCGCCCCTCGCGCAGGTACATCTCGTAGTTGAGCTGGTAGATCTGCTGGATCGTGCTCAGGGAGATGCCGTCGCTGGTGAGCTGCTGCTCGGCCACGTACCGCTGCCGTACCTCCGCAGGCAGGCCGTGGAAGAATCGCAGGTACGTGGGCCGAAAGAAGTCGTTGGCCGAGGGCGAGTCGTCCATCGGCGCGAACCAGTTGCGCCGACCGATCCACCGGATGTCCCGGAAGCCGTGCTGGATCAGTTCCAGCACCGACTCGGCGCCGGTCTGCCCGCCGCCGACGACCACGGCCGGCTGGTACGGCAGTACGGCGGCGCCGCGCAGCCGGGCGTGCAGCCGCTCGGCCAGGACGAGCCCGTCGGCGGCGAGGCCCTCGAAGCAGGCCGGGACGCGTGGGCGGGTGCCCAGGCCGAGGACGACGTGGTCCGCGGTGGCCACCGGGCCGCCCGGGCCGTGCAGCACGAACCGCCCGGCGGCCCCGGTCCCGGTGTGGCCGATGCGCTCCACAGGGCTGCCGTACCGGACCGTGCCCAGTTCACCGGCCGCCCAGGCGAGGTAGCGGGCGAACTCCAGCCGAGGGATCTCCGCGTACTGGGCGTTGATGAAGGAGTACATGCGACCGCCGGCCACCAGGTAGTTCAGGAACGACAGCCGGTTGGTCGGGTCGACCAGGGTCACCAGGTCCTTGAGCCAGGACGTCTGCAGGCGGGTGCCCTCGCTGAGCTGGCCGGGGTGCCAGGCCGCCGAGGAACGCCGTTCGTAGAGCCGGACCCCGCCGGGGACCTCCCGCTCGCCGAGCGCGGCGAGACTCAGGTTGGCCGGGCCGGCCCCTATGCCGGCCACCGTGTGATGGGGCAGCCGGGTGCCGGACCGGTTCCCTGGCACTGCGACGGGCTGCTGGCGCTGCTCGCTCATCATTCTCCTCCCGGCCACGGGTGCGCAGGTTTCCGACGGGCCGTCGTCGGTACGGTCCAGGGTCCGCAGCGCGGATCGGGCGGCGGTCGAGAGCGGGCGGAGCGCGGGGCGGGGGCGAGGACAGAACCGCCCCCGCCCACGCCCCCCGCGCCCACCGGGCCACGCCGTCTGGCGCGCTCAGGCACCCTTGCGGCAGATCACCAGGGTGTCGTAGTCGCTCAGCGGAGTGACCTCGGTGCTCACGAACCCGGCCTGTTCCGCGACCGCCGTGATCTCGGAGGCCTGGTACTCCTCACCGCCGTCGGTGACCAGCAGCATGTCCAGGCTGATGACGAGGTTCTCGATGTGGGCCGGCTCGTCCTCCAGCATCCGGTCGTAGATCAGCAGGGTGCCGCCCGGGTTGACCGCCTCGTACGCCTTGCCGACCAGGTAGGCCCGTTGCTCCCGGTCCCAGTCGTGCAGGACGTGGCCGAGCAGGACGACGTCCGCGTGCGGGAGCGGGTCCTCGAAGAAGCTGCCGCCGGTGAACGCGACCCGGCCGGTGAGGCCGTGCTCGGCCACCTTCTCGTCGAACAGCGGCGCCATCGCGGGCAGGTCGAAGACGTGCCCGGCCAGATGCGGGTGCGCCTTGACGATCAGGGAGCACAGGTTGCCGCGGGCGCCGCCCACGTCGAGCACCGAACCGTGGCCGGACCAGTCGTACTTCTGCGCCAGCTCCGGCCCCACCACGTTCGTCAGCCCGTCCATCATGCCGACGAACTGCCGCAGGATCGTCGGATTCCGGGTCACCTGCCCGAAGTCGCTGCCGGACTGCTGCTTCCCGGTGCGCAGCCCTTCCGCGAGCCGGCCCCAGGCCGGGTAGAGGTTGCGGTTGGAGCGCTCCAGGAACCCGCCGACGTACCCCGGCGCGCCGTGGACAAGGCAGGCGTCCGAGCCCGGCGCGTTGCGGTACCGGCCGTCGGCGCGCTCCAGCACGCCCAGCGCGGTCAGCAGGTCGAGGAAGTCGGAGAGCCCCCGGCCGTGCAGGCCGAGCGCGGTACGGATCTCCTCCTGCGTCGAGGGTCCCCTCTCGTGGAGCGTGCTGAACAGCCGCAGCTCGACGGCGGTCAGCAGCGCCTTGGCGTCGCAGAACATGTTGCCCAGCCGGATGATTCCGGCCGGGGTGGTGACATCGGGCAGGGTGTGCGTCATGCGCGAGGCTCCTTCTTCCGGCACCGACCGTGGCCTGGTGCCACACGGTCGGCGGGACCTTCGCAGCCGCGGGTCGAACACCCCTTGAGAATCCGCCGGGCGTACGGAAGGCCGTCCTCCAGCACCACTTGAGGGCTCGCCAGTACTCCTCGAAGGGCGCCCCGCGGCCGGACGGCCGGCGGGCTCCCGGTTGTCGGCAGGGCCCGGAAGCGGTCCTGGTCCGGCCCAGTCCACGCAGAGGGGACATGCATGTCTGACCTGAGAATTCCGGTGCTCATCGTCGGTGGGGGCCCGGTCGGGCTCGCCACCGCGCTGTTCTGCGGCCGGCACGGGCTGCGGACGATGGTGCTGGAGAAGCGCGACGACACCTCCACGCTGCCCCGCGCCCCGGGCCTGCAGGCACGCACCATGGAACTGTTCCGGGCGGCCGGGCTGGGGCCGGACATCCGGGCCCTGGAGATGGGCGACTCCCACCCGTACTTCGAGGGCGGCATCATCAAGGTGCGCACCTTCGCGGAGATCGACGACGCGGAGGTGCTGGAGGTGCCGTCCCTGGACGGCCCCACGGTCAGCCCCGAGCGGGTGATGGGCTGCGGCCAGGACCGCTACGAGAAGGTGCTGGTCACCAAGGCCCGGGAGCACGGCGCCGACGTGCGCTTCGGCTGCAGGCTGATCTCCTTCGAGCAGGACGCCGAGGGGGTGACCGCCGTCGTCGGCGAGAACGCGACCGGCGAGGAGTTCACCGTACGGGCGGACTACCTGGTGGGGGCGGACGGCGCGAGCAGCCGTACCCGTGAGGCCCTCGGAGTGCGGCGCGAGGGACGCGGCACCGTGTTCAACGCGCTCAGTGTCTACTTCCGCGCCCCGGAACTGGAACGCCTGCTGAAGGACCGCAAGTTCATCCTGTGCTACGCCTCCGCGGGAGGCGGGCTGATGGGCCTGTCCCGGCTGCACGGCTGCGACCCGTGGCTGGCCGCGCCGCTGTACTTCCCCGAGAAGGGCGAGTCGCCGGACGACTTCACCGACGAGCGGTGCGTGGAGATCGTACGGCAGGCGGCAGGCCGGGACATCGACGTGGAGATCATGGACAAGGTGCCCTGGCGCGGGGCGCAACTCGTCTCGGAGACGTTCCGGGCGGGACGGGTCTTCCTGGCGGGCGACGCCGCGCACGTCCACCCGCCGGCCGGCGGGTTCGGCGCCAACACCGGTATCCACGACGCCCACAACCTGGCCTGGAAGCTGGCCGCGGTGCTCAAGGGCTGGGGCACCGACGCGCTGCTGGACACCTATGACGCCGAGCGGCGCCCGCTGGGCATCGCGATGTCCGAACAGGCACTGGTGCGCAACCGGATCCGGCACGGGTACGCCACCGAGGCGGACCGGGCCGGCTTCGTGGACGACGTGATCATCACCCTGGGCTACCGCTACCGCTCCGCCTCCGTCCTGGCCGCCGACCCGGACGCCCGGGTCCTCAGCCCCGAACTCCGGCTCACCGGCGAGCCCGGCACCCGGGCCCCGCACGTGCGGCTGCGGCGCGGTACCGAGGAGATCTCCACGATCGACCTGTTCTGGGACTCGTACGTGCTGCTCACCGGCCCCGGGGGCGAGGCATGGGCCCGGGCCGCCGAACCGGTCGCCAGGAAACTCGGCGTCCCGCTGCGCACCTGGTCCGTCGGCGACCGGGCGGAGCTGAGGCCGGTCGACCGCGACTGGGCCGAGGCGTACGGGGTGGGGCCGGGCGGCGCCGTCCTGGTCCGACCGGACGCCTTCGTCTCCTGGCGCGCCGAGCGCGTGCCAGGAGACCCGCAGGAAGTGCTGGCCGACGCGCTGTCCCGGGCCGCCTGCCAGGACTGAGCAGGCCCCGGCCGTTCGCGGAGGACGGAACGGCCGGGACGGAGTACCGACCGGCCGTACGCCGCCTCCTGACCGGCCACAGCGCCGTCCCCGGTCCGCCGGGGGCGGCGCTGTCCTTCGCGCGCGGCGCGGCGGCCTACGAAGGCCGGTCGCCCCGCGAGCCGTCTCCGATCCGTTTTCGAGCCCTTGCCCCCACGCTCACCCGCATGGAGCGCGACACCACCGACCGGCACCCGCCGGTACGGACCGAACTCGCCCGGGTCGTACGGGACACCGCCCGGCGCCTGACCGACCACCCCTTCTACCGGGGGCTGGCCGACGGAACCCTGCCGGAAGCCGCACTGGCGCACTTCCTCCAGCAGGACCACTGGCACGTCCTGCCCGCCTACGCCGCCGCCCACGCCCGCTGTGCCGCGGTGGCCGCCGGCCACCCCCACGCCCTGCTGTTCAGCCGGTTGGGCACCGGCACCGCCGAGGACGCCGAACGGCGTCGGGAGCGAGTACGGTGGTGGGGCGAGGACCTCCGGCTGCCGCTCGCGGACGGCACTCCCGCGCTGCTGCCCACCACGCTCGGTTACACGTCCTTCCTGGGCGCCGCCCCGGCCCGTTCACTGGCCGCCGGGACCGGCGCCGTCCTGCCCGCCGCCTGGCTGTTCCTGCTCGTCACCGACGAGCTGCTGACCCGGTGCGTACCGGGCTCCCGCTACGCCACGGTGATCGAGGAGTGGCACCCCGGCGACACCTACCGCGAGCTGGTGGACGTGTTCCTGGGCGCCGTGGCGGAGATCGCCGCGGACAGCGCGCCGGCCGGCCGCCGCGAACTCGTCACCTCCGCACGGCACGCCGCCTACTTCGAGTGGGCCCACGTGGACGCGGCCTGGCGGCAGGAGGCCTGGCCGTTCTGACCCGTCGCACCGGCAGCGCACCGGCGGCCGGCGCCATCCCGAGATCCGACCGACGACACAGTCGACAGTGAGGAGAGCTCCACATGTGCGGCATTACCGGTTGGGTGGACTACGCCCATGATCTCCGTCGCGAGAAGGCGACGGTCGAGGCCATGAACAACACACTCGGCCTCCGGGGCCCCGACGCCCGCGGTGTGTGGGTCGGCCCGCACGCGGGGCTGGGCCACACCCGCAACTCGATCATCGACCTGGCCGGCGGCATCCAGCCGATGGCCGCCGAGGAGGACGGCCGGACCCTCGCCGTCCTCACGTACAGCGGTGAGGTCTACAACTTCAAGCAGCTCCGCTCGGAGCTGGAGTCGCGCGGCCACCGGTTCCGCACCCGGTCCGACACCGAGGTGGTGCTGCGCTCGTACCTGGAGTGGGGCGCGGGCTGCGCGGAACGCCTGGAGGGCATGTTCGCCTTCGGGGTGTGGGACCTGCGCACCGAGGAACTGCTGCTGGTCCGCGACCGGCTGGGCATCAAGCCGCTGTTCTACAGCGTCCGGCCGGACGGCGTGCTCTTCGGCTCGGAGCCCAAGGCCCTGCTGGCGCATCCCGACATCGAGCCGGTGGTCGGCGTACCGGAACTTCAGGAGCTGTTCTCCACCGCCAAGACCCCGGGCCAGGCCGTCTTCCGCGACATGCGGGAGCTGCTGCCGGGCCACACCATGACGGTCAGCCGCTCCGGCGTCCGCGAGCGCCGCTACTGGGCCCTGGAGGCCCGCCCGCACACGGACGACCTCGACGCGACGGTGGGGCACATCCGCTCCCTGCTGGAGGAGATCGTCACCCGCGAGCTGGTGGCCGATGTCCCGCTGTGCACCACGCTGTCCGGCGGCATCGACTCCAGCGTGGTCACCTCCCTGGCCGCCAAGGCCCGCGAGGAGGCGGGCGACGAGGCGGTGCGCACCATCACCGCCACCTTCGTCGGCTACAGCGAGAACTTCCGCCCGGACGACCAGCGCGACACCCCGGACGCCCCGTACGCCGCCGAACTGGCCCGGCACGTCGGCGCCGACCACACCGACATCGTGCTCGGCACCGCCGACCTCATCAGCACCCGGGCCCGCGAGGCGGCGGTGCTGGCGCAGGACATGCCGACGATGCTCGGCGACATGGACACCTCGTTGTACCTGATGCTGCGCGCCACCCGCGAGCACTCGACGGTGGCCCTGACCGGCGAGACCGCCGACGAGATCTTCGGCGGTTTCAAGTGGCTGCACGACAGCGAACTGGTGGCGGCCGACAATTTCCCGTGGGTCGAGGCGGAGAAGCGCCAGGAAGGCAGCCGCGGCGGCGGTCTGGGGCGCGGTCTGTTCGGCCGCGGGCTGCTGGACAAGCTGGACATGCCCGGCTACTACGCGGACGCCTTCGCGCAGACGCGTGCCCTGACCCCCCACCAGGAGAACGAGGACCCGCACGAGCACCGGATGCGGGAGCTGTGCTTCTCCCACCTCAACCGCTGGCTGCCGATGCTGCTGGACCGCGGTGACCGGCTGGCCATGGCCTCCAGCCTGGAGACCCGGGTGCCGTTCTGCGACCACCGGCTCGTGGAGTACGTCTACAACACGCCCTGGTCGTTCAAGACCTTCGACGGCCGGGAGAAGAGCCTGCTGCGTGCCGCCGCCGGCGGGGGCCTGGTGCCCAAGTCGGTGCTGGAGCGCCCGAAGAGCCCGTACCCGGTGACCCAGGACCCCGCGTACACGCGCGCGCTGCACGACGCGATGGCCGCGGTCCTGGCCGACTCCAACTCGCCGGTGCTGCCGCTGCTGGACGTCGACGCGGCACACGCGGCGGTGGCGGACCAGTCCCCCACCGCCCACGAGTGGCACAGCCGGTCCAACCTGGAGATGGCCCTCGGGTTCGACTTCTGGCTGCGGCACTACGGCATCACGCTCGACCTGTAACCGCCGCGGTACGCCGTCGGGCCGGCCGGAGTTTCTCCGGCCGGCCCGACGGTCGTTCTTCCCGTTCAGACCTGTAGGTAGGTGCGCAGCTCCCACTCGGACACCTGACGGTGGTAGGCGTCGAACTCGGCGCGCTTCTGGTCCGCGTAGTAGTCGGCGTAGAAGCCGTCCGGCGTCTTGCCCAGGCCGTCACGCAGCACGTCGTCCTGGGCCAGGGCCTCCGCCGCGTGCAGCAGGGTGGGCGGCAGCGGACGCAGCCGCCGGGTGCCCGCCCCCGTCGCCTCCAGGTCCACGTCGAGCGGCCCGCCGGGGTCGGCGCCGCGCGCCATGCCGTCCGCTCCGGCGGCCGCGAGACCGGAGAGCGCCAGGTAGGGGTTGGCGGCGGAGTCCACGCAGCGCACCTCGATCCGGTCCGAGTCCGGCACCCGGACCAGGTGGGTGCGGTTGTTGCCCCCGTAACTGGCGTACCCCGGCGCCCAGCTGGACCCGGACAGCGTCGCGGCCCCCGCCCCGAGCCGCTTGTAGGAGTTGACCGTCGGGCAGGTCAGCGCCATCAGCCCGGGCGCGTGGTCCAGCACGCCGGCGATGAAGCCGTACGCCCGCCGCGACAGGCCGAGGCCGTGCGGGTCGTCCGGGGCCTCGAAGACGTTGCGGCCGTCCTGCCACAGCGACAGGTGCAGGTGCAGTCCGCTGCCGGTGAGGCCGCCGAACGGCTTGGGCATGAAGGTGGCGACCAGCCCGGCCCGGTGCGCGGCGAGACGGACCAGATGGCGGAAGACCACGACGCGGTCGGCGGTGCGCAGCGCCTCCGCGTAGCCGAAGTTGTGCTCGAACTGGCCGTTGGCGTCCTCGTGGTCGTTGGAGTAGTTCTCCCAGCCCATGGCGTCGACGGCGCGGCTGATCGTGGTCAGGTGGTCCAGCGACCGGCTGGCCGCGTGCGCGTCGTAGCAGGGCCCGGCGGTGTCGTCCAGCTCGTCCGCCACCCGGATGCCGCCGTCCTCGGTACGGCGCACCAGGAAGTACTCGGGCTCGGCGCCCGCCTTCAGTTCGAGCCGCTGTTCGGCGAGCTGGGCGAGCTGCCTGCGCAGGATGCCGCGGGGCGCGTACGGCCAGGGCTCGCCCCGTACGTACAGGTCGCACTGGAGGATGCCGAGGTTCTCCTGGATCGGCACCCGGACGTAGGAGGTGGGGTCGGGAATCGCCACCACGTCCGGATCGGCCGAACTCTGCCCCAGGCCGTCGGCGGCGTTCCCGGCGAAGCCCAGCCCCTCGCCGAGCAACCGGTCGAGGGTGTGCGCGGGCGCCAGCTTGGCACAGGTCTTCCCGCGCAGGTTGACGAACATGACCAGCAGGAACTCCACCCCGTCCCGGGCCACCGCCCGGGCCAGCTCGGCACCGTTCGCCGGTGGTGTGTGCGCCGTCATCGTGTCCTCCCCTTCGAGCGTGCACGTGTGGTCTGCCCGACAGGGTGAACAGGGGGACTTGAGAGCGGCTAGGGAGCTTGTGACGGATTCCGCGGCACGCCCCCCTCAAGGCCCGCTCTAGTGCGGTGGAACACGGTGGACCCGGTGCGACATGTCGGGAATCCGGTGAACCAAGAAGAGGTACGGATGGACCACAAGGTACTGAACAGCGGGCTTGCCACGCGGCCGGGGAACGCGCTGGATCAGGTGCTGGGCACCCTGCCCCGCGAGGAGGCGGACGCGGTGCGCGGCTGGCTGCCGGGGGCCGGGGGCGGCGCGGAGCCGCTGGCTCTGCTGCGGTCGCTGGCGGCCTCGGGTGGGGACATGGAGCGGCCCGACGCGTCCACGCCCCGGGCGATCCGCCGGGTGGGCGTCATCGGCGGCGGGACAGCGGGATATCTCGCGGCGCTCGCGCTGAAGGCCAAGCGGCCGTGGCTGGACGTGACGCTCGTCGAGTCGCGGCACATCCCGATCATCGGGGTCGGCGAGGCCACCGTGACGTACATGACGCTCTTCCTCCACCACTACCTCGGGATCGACGCCGAGGAGCTGTATCGCCGCGTGCGCCCCACCTGGAAGCTGGGCATCAGGTTCGACTGGGGACCGCACCCGGACGGTTTCATGGGGCCGTTCGACTGGTCCAGCGACTCGGTGGGCCTGCAGGGCGCCCTCCGGACGACCGGCGGCATCAACGGCTCCACCCTGGGCTCCGCGCTGATGGCGGCCGACAAGGCGGCCGTGTACCGCAAGGGCGAGGCCCCGCTGTCTCTGATGAAGTACCTGCCGTTCGCCTACCACCTCGACAACGCCCTGCTCGTGTCGTACCTGACGGAACTCGCCGAGCGCCGCGGCGTCCACCACGTCGAGGCGACGGTGGCCGACGTGGAACTCAGCGGCCCCGAGTGGGTCGAGAAGCTGCGGACCTCCGACGGGCGCGACCTGTCGTTCGACCTGTACGTGGACTGCACCGGTTTCCGTTCGCAATTGCTCGGCCGGGCCTTCGCGACACCGTACGTCCCGTTCTCCAGCACCCTGTTCACCGACTCGGCCGTCACCGGCAACGTCGCCCAGGACGGGAAGATCCGGCCCTACACCCAGGCGACCACGATGAACGCCGGCTGGTGCTGGCGCATCCCCACGCGGGGCAGCGATCACCGCGGCTATGTGTTCTCCTCGGCGGCGATCTCCGACGACGAGGCCGCCGGGGAGCTCGCGGCCCGCTTCCCCGGCATCTCCGACCCGCACTTCGTACGGTTCCGCAGCGGGCGCTACGCGAAGGCCTGGCGCGGCAATGTGGTGGCGGTCGGCAACTCGTACGGCTTCGTGGAACCGCTGGAGTCGACCGGGCTGATGATGATCGGCGTCGAGGTGCAGAGCCTGGTCTCGTGTCTGCCGGCGTCCTGGGACGGCCCGCAGGTGCGGGAGACCCTCAACGCCGCGCTGGGGCAGCAGTGGGACGCGATCCGGTGGCTGCTGGGCCTGCACTACCGGTTCAACACCCGGCTGGACACGAAGTTCTGGCAGGAGTGCCGCGCCTCCGCCGACGTGTCCGGTTTCCAGCCCCTGCTCGACGTCTTCGCGGGCGGGGCGCCGCTGTCCCGCCGCAACGCCTTCGTGCAGGACATGCTGTCCCGGGTGGCACCGTCCTTCTTCGGCCTGTTCGGCATCGACTACCTGCTGCTGGGTCAGCAGGTGCCCACACGGATCCTGCCCATGGACGAACCGCTGTCGGCGTGGCAGACGCGCAAGCGGGCCGCGGACGCCCTGGTGCGTGCGGCGCTGCCCACGCGGGAGGCGCTGGAGGCGTTCGACGCCTGTCCGGAGCTGAACCGCCAGCTCTTGGAGGACGACGACAGCTGGGCCGGCAGGGAAATCGCGCGGCGGATGGGGATGCGGTGACGTCCCGCCCGCGGCGCCCGACCGGCGCGGGCCGGCCGGGTACCGCCGGGCACTGACAACAGCCGACGGTGACCGCCGTCACCGAACGTAAATACCCTGCTACCACATCAATTCGAAAATCCACAAGAGGAGTCCAGGCCTTCTCTAGTCCCGCTCATGCGGACCCGACCACGATGCGGCGCACACCCACGCCGACGACGGCCGTCCGCGTGGGCGGAATGGAGGAGATGTGCGTAAATGGTTCGCCATCGGGCCGGTCGGGACCGTACTGGCCGGCGCGCTGGCCCTGGGTCCCGTACCGGCGCCGGCCGCCGCGGCACCGCCCGTCGCCACGGCCCACACCAAGGCCGGCACCACGTATTTCGTCGACTGCGCCGGCGGCGACGACAACGCTGACGGCACCTCGGAGAGCACCGCCTGGCGGTCCCTGGCCCGGGCCAACAAGGTGAAGTTCGCGCCGGGCGACTCGCTCCAGTTGCGCGCCGGGACGACCTGCCAGGGCACCCTCGCCCCCAAGGGGTCCGGCACCGCGCAGGCACCGGTGTCCGTGGAGCCCTACGGCAGGGGCGGCGCCCCCGTCGTCGACGGCGCCGGGGCGTCCGCCGCCGTCCTGCTGGAGAACGTCGAGTACTACCAGATACGGAAGATCACCGTCACCAACACCGGCGCGACGCCGGCCCAGCGCGCGGGCATCCGGGTGCTGCTGCGGGACTACGGCATCGGTCACCACTACGTGATCGACAACGTCACCGTCCGCGACGTCAACGGCACCGACCACCGCTATCCCCGTCCCAGCGGCGGCATCCTCTTCGAGGCGGCCGGCTCCTCGGTACCGACCGGCTTCTCCGGGATCGCGGTGACCGACAGCACGGTCGACAACGTCGACCGGACCGGCATCGGCATCACCTCCGACTGGCAGAAGCGCCCGGAGAACCCCAAGGGCCCCGGTACCGAGTTCGTCCCCAACGAGGGCATCGTCATCAGCCGCAACACCGTGAAGAACATCGGCGGTGACGGCATCATCCTGTTCAACGGGAACCGGGCCCGGGTGACCGAGAACACGGTCGACGGATATAACATGCGCTCCACCGATTACAACATCGGCGCCTACGCCTGGAATTCGGACCGCACCGTCATCGAACACAACACCGTGCGGCGCGGGAAGGGCCCGGGCATGGCCTTCGCCGTGGAAGGGGGAAATGTCGGTACCACCTACCAGTACAACTACTCACAGGACAACGGCGGTGGTTTCCTCTACTTCTGCCAGGACGACGGGGAAACCGCCAAGGACGGAATCGTCCGGTACAACATCAGCCAGAACGACGCCGCCGACGCCCAGGGACTCGGCCTGCTCAACTCTTTCTGCACCGGCGTGTCGAATCTGCGGATCTACCAGAACACCTTCTACGCGCCGAACGCGAACAGCCTCGTGGAAGTCGTCCGGCCGAACGACTTCACCTTGCAGAACAACGTGTTCGTGGGCGCGAAGGACGGCTCGACCGTGAACGACCGCTACGGCACCTACCGGTACAACCTCTTCGACCGGGTCACGGCGCTCCCGCCGAACGGCGAGCACAACCTCGCCGGCGACCCGCTGCTGACGGCGCCCGGCACGGCGACCTCCGTGTCCGACGCCAACGGCTACCGGCTCCAGACCGGTTCACCGGCCCTGAAGGCGGGCAGCCGCGTCACCGGGGACGGCGGAAAGGACTTCTACGGCAATCCCGTCCCGGCCGTCCCGCACATCGGCGCCTACCAGAAGGCTCCACAGTAGGCCGGCGCCTGCCCGGAGCCCCGCGCCGGGGCTCCGCGTCAGCTCCGTGAACGGCCTGTCCCGCGGGGTGGCGGGCGGCTCCCCGGGGTGCCCCGTGGCGTCGGCGGATGCCACGGGGCGCCCCTCCGTAGCCGGTCCGGGGTCGCGCCGGCCGCTTCAGTACTCCCCGTGGAGACCGGCCGCCAGGTAGCGGCCCAGGTCCGGCGGGTCGCACCGCAGCACGTACTCGACCCAGGCG
The DNA here is from genome assembly GCF_040646595.1 of Streptomyces sp. NPDC045470. Classification (NCBI taxonomy): domain Bacteria; kingdom Bacillati; phylum Actinomycetota; class Actinomycetes; order Kitasatosporales; family Streptomycetaceae; genus Streptomyces; species Streptomyces sp. NPDC045470. Next base: position 53,233 of record NZ_JBEZAN010000007.1, on the reverse strand, counting down.
TCCCGCTCACAGCCGATCACCGCCAGCTCCCACACGCAGGCGGTGGCGTGGCCCGGGGCCTCGGTCAGCCGCTTCAGGTCCGCCCAGTCGGCGAGCCAGGTGCGGGTGTGCAGGATCAGCCGGTTGGCGCTCCACCAGCCGACGACGGCGTAGACGCCGTCCGCGTCCTCGTGCACCACGCTGAACGCGTGGCGGAGCCCGTCGGCGTACGGCTCCGGAAGGCTCCGGCGCACCGCGTCCCAGGCGAAGGCGTGCACCTCCGCGGGCGGCAGTTCCCGCAGCGCCGAGACGGCGTACCGCTTCACCGTCCAGCCGTCCGCCGTCCCGTGTTCCAGTGTGCGCACGGAGCGCGGCGCATACCGGGTGGGGCGCTGCCCCACCTGTAATTCGGTGGTCATGTCCTCATGGTGGCACGTACGGAACGGGCCACCCAACCCCGTTCGACCACTCCTTGAGCGGTGTCCTGGATGTTTTCCCCCGTCGGCCGCGCGCCGCGCGGGAGGGACTACCGGCTGGGAGCTGGCCGTGCAGACGTTCACCCTGGATGAATCGCAGCTTAGTCACGAATACGGGATCGGCATCGGACGCTGGGAGGAGCACCCGAAGAAACAGCCACTGCCGTTCGACGCCATGTGGTGCCGCATTCCGGCGCATTCCGAAAGCGCGCTGGACGAGCACCCCGAGGTCGAACTCGCCGTCGTGGTCAGCGGCACCGCCGTGTTCACCGTGGACGGTACGGAGGTCACGGCCGGGCCGGGTACGGCCGTCCTGCTGTCACCCGGGGAGCGGCACGTCATCAAGGCGGCCGAGGAACCGGTGCGCATTCTCAGCGTCTACTGGCTGCCGTCGGCGGCGGGCTCAGGTGAGGCCGGATGAGCGCGGTGACGGCGCCCCGCGGCCGGGGCACGACCGTACTGCTCTCCCCACCGCCCACCCCCAACGGCCCGCTGCACGTGGGGCACCTGGCCGGCCCGTACGTCGCCGCCGACGTCGCCGCCCGCGCGGCGCGCCTGCGCGGCGAGCGGGTGCTGACGGTGTGCGGCCTGGACGACCACCAGAACTACGTCCCCGCCAGGGCGCGGCAGCGGGGCACCAAGGTGCGCGAGGAACGCGACGGGCACGCCGCGCGGATCCGTGCGGTGTTCGACCGGGCGGGCGTGCGCCACGACGTGTTCACCGACCCGCTCAGTGACGTCGGTTACCGCACCGCGGTGGCCGGATTCCTCGACGAACTGGTCGCCTCCGGGACGCTGCCCGTACGGGAGTGGGAGACCCCCGTCTGCCCGTCCTGCCCCGGCGTCCCCCACCACGCGTACGTGTCCGGGGGCTGCCCCCGCTGCGGGACGGGTTCGTGCGGCGGCACCTGCGAGGGCTGCGGCTGGTTCACCACGGCCGGGAACCTGGTGGACGCGCGGTGCACCCGCTGCGGCTCCCCGCTCACCGCCCGGCGCACCGTAAGCGGCCCCGTCCTCCCGCTGGAGCACTACCGGGAGGGCCTCAGCCGCGTCTGGGCCGCCGCCGACGCCCCGCCCAGCGCCCGGCTGCTGCTGCGGCAGTTGTTCCGCCTGCCGGAACTGCCCGACGTCCCGCTCAGTTACCCGACCGACTGGGGCATCGAGTCCGTCACCACACCGGAGCACCGTATCGACGTGTGGTCCGAGATGGCGCTGGGCTACCTGTACACCATCGGGCAGCGGCTGGAACCCGGCGCGGCCGGGATCGACGGGCACGTGCGCGCCTGGCGCGGCGTCGACGCGCTGTGGGCCTTCCTGGGCCGGGACAACACCTTCTACTACCTGGCGCAGTTCCCCGCGCTGTTCCTGGCCTTCGGGCTGCCGCCGGACGTCCTGGGCGGCCTGGTGGTCAACGAGTTCTACCACCTGTCGGGCGCCAAGTTCTCCACCAGCCGGGGCCACGCCGTCTGGGCCCACGACCTGCTGGACCACGAGGACCCCGAGGTGCTGCGCGCCTTCCTGTGCTGGGACCGGCCCGCCCCCTACTCCACCGACTTCACCCCGGAGCGCTACCACGCCCTGACGGCGAGCTGGGACCTCGCGGCCCCGGCGGGCGAGGGCCCGGAGTACGCCACCGAGCGGGACCGGGCCGCGCGGGCCCTGACACCGGAGCACTTCGACGCCGCGTACGCCGCCCGGTGCCTGCTGCGCCCCGGCGGCGACCCGGAACTGCGCGGCGCGCTCACCGGCACGGCGGGCGCCCCGGTCCCGGAAGGAGCGCGGGCCGGATGAGGATCTGCGTCGTGGGCGCGGGGGTCGCGGGCGCGCTGCTGGCCTGGCGGCTCGTCGCGGAGCACGGGGCCCGGGTGACGCTGTTGACGGGCGCGCCCCGGCCGGACGCCACCGCCGCGTCAGGCGGCCTGGTGCGCGCTTTCGAGCGCGATCCGGAGGTGGCGCGGCTCGCCGCCCTCAGCCTCGCGGAGCTGCGGACCAGCCGCACCCTGCGCAAGTGGTCCGCCTACCGCCCCGGCAGGTCCCTGTACGTCCTGGCCCCCGCTGACGGGTACGACGCCGTGCCGGACGCCCTGCCGCCGACGGCCGAGCGGTGCGACCGGCGGCGGCTGGCCGACGAGTTCGGCGTGCAGGGCCTGCCGGAGGGAGCGGCCGGGGTGCTGGAACCGCACGCCGGCCACCTCTCCCCCGACGGTCTGCGCCGTGCGGCCATCATCGACCTCGTCGCCCGGGGAGCGGATGTGCCGTCCGGCCGGCTGCGCTCCGTGACCTGCGACGGCCCGGAGGGCAGCGTCACGTACCGGACCGTCACCCGCGAGGGCACGGCCGACGTCCTGGTGGCGGCCACCGGCGCCTGGACGGGCCGGCTGCTGCGGTCCCTCGGTGTCACCGCCGACGACACCGTACGGACGAAGGTCATTCAGTGTGCCGTCTACCGGGCCGGCGGGCTGCTGCCGCCCGCCTTCGTCGACGAGACCAGCGGCCTGTACGGACGGCCCGCCGGCCCCGGCCGGATGCTGCTGGGCCTGCCCACCGAACGCTGGGGGGCCGAGCCGGGCGCGGCGCGCTTCCTCGACCACGAGGAGCGCGCTGTCCGGACCGCGGCCGCACGGCGGCTGCCCGGCCTGTCCCTGGGGCGGCTGATGCGCCCCGTGGCCGCCGTGGACGCCTACGGGCCGGCCGGGCGGCTCGCCCTGGCGCCCGTACTCGGCGCCCCGGGACGGCTGTTCACCTTCACCGGCGGCAGCGGCGGCTCGGCGAAGCTCGCGCTCGCCGCTTCCCGGGAGGCGGCGAGCGGCCTGCTGGCCGGCCTCTCCTCCGGTACGCCCCGGACCGGCCGCGCCCCGATCACCACCATCACACGGAGGGAGACGTCATGAGCGCCGACGTGCGCAGCACGCTGGAGGCAGCCTGCCCGGGGAGGGTGGTCACCCCCGGTCACCCCGCCTACGACCGGGTGCGGCTGCTGTTCAACGGAGCACACGACCACCACCCGGCCGCGGTCTGCCTGCCCAGGGACACCGCCGAGGTGCGGGCCGCGGTCCTGGCCGCGCAGGAGACGGGCCTGCCGGCCGTGATCCGGGGCGGTGGGCACAACGTCGCCGGAGCCGGGTCCGTCGACGCGGGGGTGGTGATCGACCTGCGGCTGCTGAGCGGGGTACGTGTCGATCCCGGTGCCCGGACGGCCCGCGTCGGCGGCGGGGCGACCTGGGCCGACGTCGACCTGGCGGCCGGTACGTACCAACTGGCCACCACAGGCGGCACGTTCGACGACACCGGCGTCGGCGGACTCACCCTCGGCGGCGGCATCGGGCACCTGATGGGCCGCGCGGGCCTGAGCTGCGACAACGTACTGAGCTACGAACTGGTCACCGCGTCCGGCGAGACGCTCACGGTCTCCCCGGAGACCCACCCCGAGACCGACTGGGCGCTGCGCGGGGCGGGCCACCACTTCGGTGCCGTCACCGAGTTCACGTTCCGACTGCACGACGTGCCGCGCGTGTACGGCGGTTACGTCGCCTACCCGGCCGACGACCCGGCGGCCGCCGTCCGGTTCTTCCGCGACCTGATGCGGGACGCGCCCGACGAGCTGATCTGCACCCTGCTGCTCGAACGGTACGGTCCGATGCAGGAACCCGCGGCCGTCATCAGCGTGTGCTACTCGGGGGACGACCCCGAGTACCCGGCCGTGCTGGACAAGGCGCTGCGCGCCACGCTCACCCCGCTGACCTGGGCTGTGGGCGAGCGATCGTACGTCTCCATGCAGCAGTGCCTGGGCCGGCTGCCGTTCGGACTGCGGCACTACTGGAGCGCGCGCTGTGTCGACGGTCTGCCCGACGAGCTGACCGAGGCCCTGGCGGAGAGATTCCGCGCCGCGCGGATCACCGACCCGTACAACGACACCATCCTGATCGAACCGATCCACGGCGCCGTGCGCGACCGGGCCCGGGTGCCGGGCGTGGTGCCCTTCCGCACCGCCCGGTTCAACATCACCGGCATGGCCATCTGGGACGCCGGGCTGTCGGCCGCCGACGCCCAGCAGCGGGAGTGGGCCAAGTCGGTGTCCCGGCTCGCCGAGCCGTACAGCACGTGGGGTGCCGGCTATCTCAACTACGCGGACCGGGACAGCCTCACGGCCGTCCGGGGCGAGCAGACCTACGGCCCGGAGAACTTCGCCCGACTGCGCAGACTCAAGCGGCAACTGGACCCGGACGGCTTCTTCCGGTCCGGCTACACTCTGACAGGAGCTCCCCGATGACCCACGCCACCCGCCCGCCCGCCGCCGCGGCGCCCTCTCTCTACGACGGGCTGACCTTCCGTTCCACGGCCGCGGAGACCGCCTCGGGCCCCGGTGCCGCACAGGTTCCGGCCGGCGACTACCACCAGCACCGGGACCTGGTCTGGGCGGAGTTCTCCGGCGGCCGGGTGCGCCACGGCCGGCTGGTCGGCCGGTGCGACTCCGACGGGGTCATCACCGCTGCGTACTGCCAGGTCCTCACCGATGGGGAGGTGGTCTCCGGACAGTGCGTCAGCCACCCGGAGCGGCTCGCGGACGGCCGGCTGAGGCTGCGCGAGGAGTGGAGCCGGGCGGACGGCTCGCACGGCACCTCCTACATCGAGGAGGTACGGACGTGACAGGACCGGCGCGTACCGCCCTGGTGACCGGGGCCAACCGCGGCCTCGGCCTGGCGGTGGCCACGGAACTGGCGCGCCGCGGGCACCGGGTGCTGTTCGCCGCGCGGGACGGGGCGGCGGCCGGGCGGGCCGCCGCCGGGGCCGCCGGCGACACGGCGGCGCTCGCGTTCGACGTCACCGACCCCGACGCGGTCCGTGCGGCCGCCGTCGGGCAGCCGGTAGACATCCTGGTCAACAACGCGGGCGTCCTGTCGGACTGGGGTGTCGCCCCCTCCGCCGCCGACCTGGAAGGCGTACGCCGCAGCCTGGAGGTCAACCTGCTGGGCGCCTGGCGGGTGACCCAGGCGTTCCTGCCCGGCATGGTGGAACGGGGCTGGGGACGGGTGGTGAACATCTCCAGCGGCGCGGCGTCGTTCGCGTACGGCCCGTCCCCGCAGTGCCCCGGCTACACGGCGTCGAAGGTAGCCCTCAACGCGCTCACCACGATGCTGGCGGAGGAGGTCATGGGGACGGGCGTCCTGGTGAACGCCATCAATCCCGGTCTGGTCCGTACCCGTATGCAGCCGCAGGCGGAGCAGGCCCCCGAAGAGGCGGCCCGCCACATCGCGGACGCCGCGACGCTCCCGGACGACGGCCCCAGCGGAGTCTTCCTGCGCCGGGACACGGTCATCGACTGGTGAATCCGCTGAACGGGCCACGGGCCCGGCCCCCGTGCGGGGGCCGGGCCCGTGGCGCTTGCGGACGGTGCCCGGGGCCGGTGCTCAGCGGGCCGCCGGCTGTCCTGCCTCGGCCCAGGCGGCCTTGGTGACGGACGCGGTGTAGCGCAGCCCCAGCGTGAAGTACTCGACGAGTTCCGTCCGGCCGGGTGTGGCCATCAGGCCGCCCAGTTCGTCGTACGCGTCCTCCAGCTCGGAGACGGCTTCCGCGTACTCGGGGCCGGGCTGGAAGATGTCGATCCAGGCGCTGTGGCGCGAGCCGGGCACACGGCGCAGGAGCAGGTCGTCACCGAGGCGCTGACGGAACCAGGCCAGCGGCAGCAGCGCGCCCATACCGGCGGCCACCGTCGTCGCCGTCGCCGCGTGCAGGAACGTGGTGTGCGCGTGGGTGATGGCTCCGGCGGGCGCCTCGGGGTCGGCACGGGGGACGCCCAGCGCGGCGTCCAGTCCGTTGTGGGCCGCCAGCAGCCGGTCGCGCGCCCGGACCGTGCCCGCCGCGGCCTGCGCCAGCAGGACCACGTGCCGGTCCCAGCGGGTGGCGGCGGCGGTGCGGGCCAGGGCCCGTGCGTAGGCGGGCAGGACGTGGCCCGCGCACTGCTCGACGAAGTGCGTCAGCGCGCCGGCGGGCAGCGAACCGTCCCGCACTCCCGCCCAGAACGGATGCTCGATGATCTCCTTCCACTCGGGTTCCGCCCGTTCCTTCAGTTCCTGGTGCAACACGACGGTGCTCCTCTCCGGTTCACGGGTCCGGTTCACGGGGGACGAAGGGTGTGCCGGGAACGCCATCCGCCGCCTACTGCCGTGCTGACTCCCCCGGCAGCAGGCACAGTGTCTGGCTGAGCCGCATCTCGCCACCGCTGCGGAAGGGGGCGAGCCGCCGGCGGTTGTCCACGTGCTCCTCGCTGTGCTCGAAGCGGTGGAAGCTCGGGGCGTCGACCCAGTCGGTGACGACGTAGTAGACGTCGTCCTCGTCGGCCGAGCGGGCCAGGGACTGGCACAGGTTGCCCGGCTGAGCGGCGATGCGCCGCCCGATCTCCTGCCACACCCGCTCGAACTCGTCCCCGTGGCCGGGGTGGATCTCCATACGCAACATCACACGGAATGGGAGAGACTGCGGCATCTGGCCGGCCTCCGTCCTCGGTCGGCGTTCGCGGACGCCGCCCAGCGTCGGCGACCGCGCTCGACAGCGGCTCGAACCCACGGCTGTACGCGAACTTGCGTATCCCCTGGCGCGGACGGGACGCCGGGGTCTCCACCCGTCCTCGACCCGCCTGCGACGCGCCGGAGTGAACCTCACCTCCCCCGAGCGTCGTGATGGAGGAACCATGAGCGCGCCGATATACCCGCGGGCCGCCGAACCGGCCCGCCCGCCCAGAGCCGGGAGCCGCGGCCCGCTGGGCCGTCCCCGCTGGTTCTTCACCCTCTTCGCCACCGACGTCTGGGAACGCTTCAGCTTCTACGGGATGTCGGCGATCCTCGTCCTGTACGCCACGGCCCCGGCCTCCGGCGGCGGCCTCGGCATGAGCAGTGGCGACGCCGCCGCGCTCTACGGCCTGTACCTGGCCGCGGTCTTCGTCGCGTCGGTGCCGGGCGGCTGGATCGGCGACCGGCTGCTGGGCGCCCGCCGTGCCGTCCTGTACGGCGGTGTCCTGATCGGCCTGGGCCATGTGTCGCTGGCTGTTCCGGGCCACCCGCTCTTCTACCCCGGGCTCCTGCTGATCGCCGCCGGGACCGGACTGCTCAAGCCGAACATGGCCGGCCTGCTGAGTGCGTTCTACGCGCCCGAGGACCGGGCCGGCCGGGACGCCGGGTTCGCCGTCTTCTACATGAGCGTCCAGCTCAGCTCGCTGGTGGCGCCCCTCGTGGTGGGTGCCGTGGGCGAGACCGTCGACTGGCACCTCGGGTTCGGGCTCGCCGCGTTCGGCATGGCGCTGGGCCTGCTGCAGTACGTGCGCGGCACCCGGCACTTCGGCACCGTCGGCCACGCCCCCGAACGCGCCGCGACCCCGGCACAGCGCACCCGGGTGCTGCGGGGCACCGGGCTGGCGGTCGCCGTCCTCGTCGCCGGGTACGGCACGGACGCGGCGCTGGGCATGTTCCGGATCGCCCACGTCATGGCACTGACCGGGCTGCTGACCGTACTCGTCCCCGTGCTGTTCTTCTGGCGGCTGCTCCGCGACCCCCGGCTGACCCGGGCGGAGCGGGTCCGGGTGAAGACGTACGTCTGGCTGTTCCTGGCCTCGGCCGTGTTCTGGGCGCTGTCGCTGCAGGGCGGGTCGGTCTTCTCGGTCTTCGCCCGGGACGCGACGGACCGTACGGTGCTCGGGTTCACCGTGCCGGCGAGCTGGTTCCAGGCCGCGCTGCCGCTGTTCGTCCTGCTCACCGCGCCGCTGTTCGCCGCGCTGTGGAAGCGGGCGGGCGACCGGATCACCACCGCAGCCAAGTTCGCCATCGGCATGGTGTGCGTGGGCGCGGCCTTCACGGTGATGGCGCTCGCCGCGTGGCAGGCCGCGTCGGCAGCGGACGGCCGGGTCCCGGCAGTGTGGCTGCTGCTGGCCTTCCTGCTGCTCGCGGCAGGCGAAGTGGCCTTCGCCCCGGTCGGTATGAGCGCCGCGACCGCCGTGGCCCCGGCGACGTTCGTCAGCCAGATGGTGGGCCTGTTCTGGCTGGCCGGGGCGCTCGGCGGCGGCCTGGGCGGCAACGCCCTGAGGGTGGCGGGCGGCGGATCGCCGTCCCCGGCGTACTTCTTCGCGCTGGCGCTGGCCGCCCTGGTCACGGGCCTTTGCCTGTTTCTGGGACGCGGGGCGCTGGCGCGGAAGCTGGGGGTATGAGATGTGCGGATGCCCCGGCGTGCGGGGGGGGACGGCGCGGCCGTGCAGGTCACCGAGGCGGTCCGGATGGTGGCCGCCTACCTCCCCGGCTCCCCGGCACGGAGAATGTTCAGTCGATACAGAACTCGTCGGCCTCGATGTCCAACATCGGGATGCACGACTCGTCCTCCTCATCGGCCTACAGGGCGCACATGTGTCGCTCCGAGCACGACCCGTCACGCGCATTGCGGCTTCGAGCGTGGCGAAGCGCTCGTCCCCCACGAGCCCGGTGCCGACCCGGACGTCGCGATGCACCCGATTCTTGGCCTTCTTGCCTTCGGCGACACGCTGAAAGTACAAGCGCGGGCCCACGCCAGAGGGGTCACTGCATGCGGCCCATGAATCCTGCTCCTCAAGAGGCAGCGTGCGGTGGAAATCGTCCCAGGTGGCGGCCCCCAACACCTCACACCAGAAGCGAGCGAGGCGATCAGGTTCTGCGCAGTCGAAGGTGACTTGGAACCTCTTGATCGCTGGCATCGACGCTCCGTACCGCGTACGAAGGAGACCGCACCGCTCATTTCCAGAGGCACCCGCACGTCTTCCTGGGCCGCTGGCCTCCTGGCCTCCTGGGCCTCCTACGCGTCCTGCGCCTCTTGGCCGGACCTACCTGCCGCTCCACGGCATCCCGGCCATCGGCGCATCGGGCCGCCGTCCGGAGGTCAAGGCCAACCGGCGACGACCCGGTCTCGGCGCCCCTTTGCTTCGTCCTGCTCCACCAGTTCATGCGTCTCACCGTCCGGCGGGAGGGCCCCTCGGATCCCCCGCAGGCTTCCTCCCGTACCGACCGAAGAGTGCCCCACACGTCAGGCGGCTTCCCGGACGTAGCCTGCGATGGCCCGGGGGCGTGTATCCAAGTGCCGGTTCCCTGTTCCACCGTGCAACGGGGGTCGAATTCCACCGGCCCGGGTCCCTACCGGTGCGAGGCAACGTGCGCGAACGATGCCCCGTTCGGCGATGCTCACGCTGACGAGGATCGAGGCCCACGCCGATGTGGTGCAGACGCTCTCCACGGTCAGCCACTCGCAGCACGAGCGGGCCGCCAGGCCCAGGACGGGGAAGACCCGCGGCACGTGACGGGACAACCCGCCACTCAGCCGGGACGAGCCAACGCGAATGATCGCGTACAGCCGAAGCCCGCCGAGGTCTCCCACACCAGCCAGGTTGCCTGAAACTACACCCTGACCGGAGTCTGACGACCCACCCCCCGCGAGCGGCCCCGCACGTGCACCCCGGCCTACCGGTTGCGTGCGGGGCCCTACGCGTCCCTGCTCCTGACCCGGCCTTGGGGGCCTGGGTGTGTTGCTCGATCGCCGGTCAGCTACGCCTGGTTGCTCAGGGGTCGGGCGGGATGCCGGCGGCGGTGCTGCCGCCGTCGCACCAGGACGTCATCGAGGTGCTCCAGAACGCGGTGCATCCGAGACGGGCGCATCATCTTTGTCCCGCGTAGACAGCGAGCGGCAGCCCATCATTCGGCGCTGCGCAGGTGGGCCCAGACGATTTTGCCTCGGTCGGCATCGAGGCAGTAGCCCCAGCGGGTGCTGAGCGCGTGGACGATGTGCAGGCCGCGGCCCCGCTCCGCGAGCGGGTCGTCGGGGGCGGGTTGCGGAGGCTGCGGGCTGGGGTCGTTGACGGCGCAGATGACGTGGGTGGTGGTGGCAGTCAGGCCGAGCCAGGCGTCGCTGCGGTGGTAAGGCAGCGCGTGGAGGCAGGCGTTGGCGGCGAGTTCGCCGACCACTGTGGTGATGTCGGCGTTGCGGGCGGGCAGGTTCCATCGCTTGAGGGTGGTGTGGGTGAAGTGGCGTACGCGGTGCAGGGCGTCCCAATGGTCGGTAAAGCGCAGGGCGGCGAAGAGAGGGGTGCCCAGGCCCATCGGCAGTCCCCAATCGGCCGGTGCGGGGCACGCGATTTCGGTCACCAGTGCGGCCGGTGTGCTGCGGGGTGGTAGCGCGAGGGCAGGTTCAGGGCTCACGGACCCTCCGAAAAGAACACCCTTGCGGGTGGCTTCAGATGTGCCTGACGGGGCTAGTATTCCGGCACATTCGCGGTTCGTGCAATTGCACGCAGGGGCTGGGATGGTGCGCCGGCGCACAGCTTCGTCTCGGCACCGCGCCAAGCCGACCTGAGGAGATGGTGACGATGCAGCAGGTCTTCAACGGGATGCCGGCAAGCGACCTGGGCGTGCGGTGGGTGAAAAGCACGGCCAGCGGTGCGAACGGGAACTGTGTCGAGTTCGCGCAGGTCCCCGGGGGTGGCGTGGCGATCCGCAACTCCCGGGATCCGCACGGCCCGGCATTGGTCTATACCCGTGCCGAGGTGGCCGCGTTCCTTGAGGGAGCGAAACTAGGTGAATTCGATTTCCTGCTGGCTGGCTAGAATTCGACTCAGGCGCACCGGAATATGACGGCACGCCCTTGGCAGCGCTGACATACTGGCAGCCCGCCCCAGGTGTGGAGGACGAATGTCGGCCGCCGGATCAGGCCCTCACAGTGCGATAACGAACGTCGCGGCTTTCCAGGCGCCGTCAGCGGGCAATCCTGTTGCCGCGCTGACGGTGCTCGGTGCCTACCTCCGCCATCTGCGCACTGAGCGGGGGCTGACCATCAAGCAAGTGGCGCCGGAGGTGCATGCGTCCATCTCCAAGATCAGCCGTATCGAGGGTGGCGAGCACAGCGTCAAGGACTGCGATGTCTTTGCCCTGCTGTCCTTCTACGAGGTCACCGACTCCGAACACCTGGAGGGCATCCGGGCCCTGCTGGAGGCCTCCCGACGCAACCCGTGGTGGCAGGCGTTCAACGATGTGACACCGGGCTGGTTCCGCCGCCTGATCGGGCTGGAGGCCTGCGCCCAGTGCATCCGCACCTACGAGTGGGAGTACGTACCGGGGCTGTTGCAGACCCAGGCGTACGCGCGGGCCATCGTCGAGCGCGGACTGCCGCCCGGCGCCTCGGCCTACGAGGTAGACCAACGGGTCCAATTACGGCTGAACCGTCAGCTGCTGCTGGACCGCGCAGGGTCCCCCGACGTGCTGGCGCTGATGGACGAGAGTGTGCTGTGGCGCCCGTACGGCGGTCCTGCGGTGATGTGCAAACAGTTGGAGAAACTGCGTGATTTGACCCGCCGCGACGGCATCAACCTGCGGTTCATCCCCTACGAAGCCTGTGTGACCTCGACGTCTCTCACTTACCTGGTCTTTCCGCCTGGCGGCGGCCTGCAGGACTTGATCTACCTGGAGGCCCCCGACCATGCCCGCTACCTGACCAAGCCCGAGGAAGTCCAGTCATACAAGGGGCAGATGGTGCGCCTGCAGCAGGCGGCGGCCTCGCGTGGCGAGAGCCTGGAGTTGCTCGAAGCCGCTATTGCCCGCTACCGGGCCTGACCACGCCGCCCAGCAGGCTGATGGTGGCGACGCGATGCCTTGGGAGCCATTGCGATGCAGCTGCTGCCGACCGGTCCTGCTCGGCGAGTGGCCCAAGGCAAGCACTGGCCCGCCGCCCGGCTGTCTCTCCGGCCGGGAGTGTCAGATACGGGCGATGCCGCCGTATTCGATCCATTCCCGGGTGCGCTGGCGCGGTGCGACCTCAGTGTCCGGGCGCCACGCGGAGATTTCCACCAGATGGCCCGGGTCCAGGATCTCCATGCCGTCGAAATACGCCTCGACCTCGTGAGGCTCTCGTACGCGTCCCCAGTGGCCGTCAGTGTTGGCCAGCATGAGGTCGGTGGCCTTGCGACGCAAGTCAGGGTCCGTACTGGCGAGATGACTGATGACGATGAAGCTGCCGGGTACCAGCCGTCGGGCGACCTCGCGCACCAGGGCGGCTGCGGGTTCGTCGTCGAGGCAGTGCAACACCGAGACGAACAGCGCTGCCACCGGCGCGTCGAAGTCCAGCAGTTGTTGTACGTCGGGGTGGGCGAAGATGTGGTCGGTGTCCGTCATGTCGGCCTGCAACACCAGCGTCTTGTCGTTTTCGTCGAGCAGGGTGCGGCCGTGGGCCAGGACGATCGGGTCGTTGTCGATGTAGACGACGCGGGCGTCGGGGTCGATGCGCTGGGCGACCTGGTGCACATTGTCCTGGGTGGGTAACCCGGAGCCATGGTCGAGGAACTGCCGCACGCCGTAGTCGCGGGCCAGCACGCCTACGGCGCGCTGGAGGAAACGCCGGTTGTTGCGGGCCAGTGCCTCGGTGCTGGGGGCCAGCCGTGACAACTCGATGCAGGCTTGGCGGTCGGCCTCGTAGTAGTCGTGACCACCCAAGTAGTAGTCGTACATGCGGGCCACGCTGGGCTTGGTCACATCAATGCGCCCTAGGTCAAAATCTGGTTTCTCTTCCGGCTTCACCACGTCCCCCTGCCGGCCTGCGGGCCCGTAGGCCCGTCATGGAAGAGCAAGAGGCCATGGTAGGGGCGGCTACCCGCCGCTGTCAGGCCGCGAAGGGGTGTAACGCGCTAGCCCGGGGGCGATTCGGCCACCGCACGGTGGAGACTTTCGACCGTCGCGCCGTGTGGCACCGGTGCGGCGGTCGGCTACCGGGGTGGCAGGCCGGACGCGGCCACTGCGGCGATGTGAGACATGGCCCGGCGGGCACGGGCGAGGCTGGCTCGCACCGCCTCCGGAGCCGTGCCCATCAGGGCTGCCGCACCAGCCGCGGAGAGGCGCAGGCCCTGATGCAGGAGCACCGCGTCGGCCTGGTCGGCGGGCAGCAGCCGGTGAAGGTGGTCGGCCCGCTCCTGACGGTCAGCCGGCAAGACCCGCACGGCCTTCTCGGTGTGCGTCCCCAGTAAACGCCAGGCGAATGCCGGGCAGTTGGCGCTGCGCAGCACCCGCGGCCACAGAACTGCCAGTTCGGTGAAGACAGCCCCGGCCACGGCCGGCGCCAGGCCGGCGTCGTCCGTACGCAGTTGTACGTAGTGCAGGTAGTGCTCGTGGTGCAGTTGGCGAAAGGCGCGCAGCGCCAGGTCGCTGCGCGCGGTCGCGACCGACGTCGCCATCGTGGCGGGCTCCAGGGCGGGCCGGCGGCGGTCCACGGCGGTCAGTCCTCGTCCAGGGCTTCCGAGGGCGCCGGCAGCTTCGTGCGGGCCAGACCACCGGGAGGAAAAACGTCCTGGGCCACGAGGAAGGCGTAATGCAGTTCCTCCCACAGCGGCTGGATGTCAGCGGGGCGGCCGTGCAGCGCGCTGACCAGGCGCGCGAGAAGCTCCCAGTCCGGGACGTGCTGGCCGCGCAGGACCTCGGTGACGGTCACGGCGCTCAGACCACCGGCAGACGCCCCCAGGCGGGCCGCATCGGGGCAGCCGGCGGCCAGATGCAGGCCGCGCAGCGCAGCGCACAGCCGATCCGCCGCTCCAGCCAGGCTGCGCCGACGCGTGCCGCCCAGACCGTGGGCGGCCTCCCACAGATGGCGCACATCGGCCGGCGGCGCCTGGAAGATGCTGGCCAGCATGTGGGTCACCGGCCAGGACGGCAACCGCTTGCCGGACAGGATCCGGGACAGGTACGAGGGTGAAAGATCGGCCTGGCGGGCCGCCTCCTCCAAACTGACCCGGCTGGTCCGCTGCAGCTGAGCCATGGCGGCCGCGAACTGGCGCGCCGGGCACGGTGCCTGGGCTACCGGATGCGTGGCGGTGCTCGCCTGCCCCGGCACCTGACGGCCCGGCGGGTCAGCGATGCGCTGATCACGAGCGCGCCGGGCGAACAGGCGCTTGAGGGCGCTCTCCCCCCAGCGCGACCGTACCGTCTCCACCTCGGCGCACGCGGCGGCCGCTACGACCTCCCAGCCGCAGCCGGCCCTTCGGGCGTCTTGCACGGCTGCGGCCCGGTAGTAGGTGATCTCCTTCGCCAGACGTTCCGCGTGCTCGAGCAGGACCTGCAGCGGAGCCCTGTCATGTTCAGCGTCGACCAGGCGCGCCGCCAGCACTTGCAGGTATTCGGCGATGTCCCGCCCCCACGGCAAGGTCGCCAGAGGCACGCTGACGCGCTGGCCGTCACGCTGACGCTGCGCGCGACGACGACAACTGTGACTGCAGTACTCCTTGCGCCGGCCCGGCCCCGTGCGCTGCTCGAAGGGGGCCTGGCACTGAGCGCACCGGTCGTGTTGCGCAGCCGAACGGCCGGTGGTGTTGAAGCTGCCCATCGTTTCTCCCTCCCCTGGGCTGTTTCGCCCCGCCCCGGGTACGCAAAGTGCACGGCCCGAGGCGACGGCCGGTGACGCGCTGCAGCGGGTCCGGTGGGGCAGCGGGCCAGCCGGATGCCCCACCGGTACGTCAGCGCAGGCGAAGGGATATGCAGGTGGTGCAAGCCCCGGACGCGGCGGTGACAGCAGCAGCCAGAGCGCCGGCCGGAGCGACGGACGCCGCGGGCTCGTGCACCAGCAGCCACGCCGTGACGACCAGGCAGAGGAAGAGCCCTGCCGGGGCCGTGACAACCCGGGCAGCAAGGGGGGCTGTTTCACGAACGACGGGCCGCGGAATGCTAGCGTCGTGCGTTATCAGGAAAACCCAAACGTTCTCCTGGTACAGGCGATCGGGCATACGAATACCTCGCTTGATCGATGCTAGTAGGTGACCTCGGGAAAGACTCGCTACCTGGCCCGAGGTCGTCACCGGAAAGCTATCTCCCGTTCCTGCCTTCCGTCATACGCTTCCCGACCGGTGCAAATGCACGCTGAGCCCGCCCCGTTCGACCTCAGCCCTGCACATAAACTTTCCGTAAGCCGGTCGGGCGGTGCGGCGGAGCGATCACGCCCCGAAATGATCAAAAACGGTCATGCGGGACCTTCAAGCCTTCAGGATTGGCCAATTACCGGCCGTTTGGCGTCACGCCCCCTCCGGATACCCCAGTCGCGGGTACGCGCACCTCGCGTCAACCATTATTGACGCGCCGTGCACACTTTCGAGTGAACGAAGCGCCGGCGGCCCGACCGGCTCCAAGCATCGACGCAGCCACCCGGACCGCCTCGCACCCTGGCGTGCGAGCGCCACTGGGAACCGGCGGAAGCTGAGAGCCGCTGCCCAGAAGTCCGCTCAGCGGCCAGGAGCTTTCGGCGAGTTGGCCGCGCAGCCGGTTCGCGGTGATACCGGCCGCGGCGAGCCGGTCGGCAGTGAGCAGCAGGGCGGCGCGCTCGCGGCGGCCGACCCGTCGGCCGCGTCAAGGTCGACATCGGGACGAATTCCACCGCCGCCTCCACGGCCTTCTACGTCCCCTCCTCCCTCCGCCACGCCTGTATCCGGACGGACGACACGTACGGCAGGGGTGAGTGCCGCGTCGGGGCGTCCAGCATGCGCTGATGAGGGGCTGTGCGGGGCAGCGAGTGCGAGTCGCCAGGGACATGAACGACAAGACCGCGGGATGCTTCTGTACGAGTGGGCAACAAGTTCCTGGCGAGCATGCTCAGGTACAGCGTGCCTCCTACGTCCCGCCACGCATCGCCAGGTGTGCGGCTGGTGCATCAAGGCTCACTGAGCCTTTTCCAACCTCAGTTTGAGCATGCCAGGTGCAGGGTGAGGACGGTCTGGACGAGGCTGGTGATACGGCTGGTAGAGCATCGCAGTTCGCGCATGAGCCGCCAGGTTTTGAGGGTGGCCATGGCCTGTTCGACGAGTGCACGGATCTTCGCGTGTGAGCAGTTGACGGCCCGCCGGCCAGGGGAGAGAGCCTTCCAGCGCCCCCAGCAGGGAACTCGCACGGTGCCGCCGGCGCCCCGGTAGCCCTTGCCGGCCCAGCACTACACCCCAGCTCCCGCCAGGGCACCGATGATGCCGTGGGTTCGCGCGGCCTCGATGTCGTGGACGGATCCCGGCAGCGAGGGCGACGCCCACAGTAACCGTCCCGCCGGATCGGCGATCACCTGCACGTTCATGCCGTGCTTCTTGTGCTTCCCGGAGTAGAAGGGTCGGTCGGCGGCGATCCGGTCGATCGGCAGCAGCGTGCCGTCCAGGATCACGAACGCCTTGCCGGAGGCTGTCCTCACCGCCTCGGTGAGGGTTGGAGCCAGAGCGCCAGGATGTCGACGGTCTCGGCGATGTACCGGTAGGCGGTGGTGGTACCCACGCCGAATCCGGCGGCGAGCCGGGCGTTGGGGGTACCCCCGGCCGGAGGCTGGGGGAGTATGGCCGCAACGTAGATGAGCCGGCACGAGCAGCGCCTGCCGTCCGGCGGCCAGCCGGCGCCATCGTGTCCCTTGCGCAAGACGACGTGCGGTCAGCTCACGGGCGCGGAAGCGCAGAGCGGAGGCGGACAGATCGACCCCGGCTGGGTAGACGAGCATGCGGAAGCTCCCGGCAGGATGGCTTGGACTCGACACGCACCCGTCTACCAGGAGCTTCTCTACGCCCGGGCCCCGCCCTCACCCCAGTGGCCCCGCTCCGTACGCAGGTTGAGGAAACCTCAGTGGGTGGTGGCGTGAGGGAGCGCGCGCGGAAGTGCCCGGCGCCGATCACGAGCGCGGGACGGTGGTCGAAGCGACACCGGTTCCCTTCGTGCCCGCGCCGTGCCCGGCTACCTGCGAGCCGGGCGCGAGCTGGATTCGGTCGAGCTCGCGGCTCAGGGCCGAATCGGACTCTCCTCCGGTGTGCTCAGCGAGGAGCGGTATCGGCCGGGGGCCCTGCTCCCAGGAGCGCGAGGAGCCCGGGGAATCTCTTCTCGATGTCCGCGCGTCGCAGTCGGATGCCCTTGCGGTTGCCGTAGTCGATCTCGTCAATGAGACCTGCCTCGCGCAGGACCCGGAAGTGGTGGGTCTGGGTCTGCTTCGAGATCGGAAGATCGAACGAGTTGCAGCCCCGCTCGCTGTCGCTGCGGTCGGCGGCCAACTCCGTCATCACCGAACGACGGTGCTCGTCGGCGAGGGCACGGAACACCGCACCCAGATCGAGCGCATCGGCCTCCGGGCCGTCCAGGTTCCTCCCGGCCACGCGGCACCCCCTTCAAGTACGACTTGCATCGTACCTGAAGGGCATGCTTCCCTGAGGTACGAAATTGATCGTACCTTGGCCCGGTCGCACCACCCCGTGCCGCCGCCCCCTCAGACCCGGCCCGGCACTCGCCGGGGACCTGGTCATCGACACTCCGAGAGGTCATCGTCATGAAGAAGCCCGAGGTGCTGATAGTCGGTGCCGGAATCGCAGGGCCCGCACTCGCCTACTGGCTCTCCCGGAATGGATACCGGCCGACGGTCGTCGAACACGCCCGGCAACTGCGCTCCGGCGGTAGCGCGATCGTCGTGAAGGGGCCCGCGATCCCGGTCGCCGAGCGCATGGGCATCCTCCCGCAGCTCCGCGAGCTCGCCACCCGCAATCGGTCGCTGACCCTGCTCGACCCCGGCGGCAGGCGAATCCTGCACCTCCCGCTCACCTCGGACAAGGCGCCGACGGTCGAGGTGACCCGAGCCGACCTGTCCGAGGTGCTCCACCGGTCGGCGCAGACCGAGGCCGAGTTCTTGTTCGACGACACGGTCACCGCTCTCGACCAGGATGAAGGCGGGGTGGACGTCACCTTCCGGCGGTCCGCGCCACGGCGCTTCGACTTGGTAGTCGGTGCCGACGGGATGCACTCCACCGTACGGCGCCTGGTATTCGGACCCGAGCGGCAGTTCGCGAGCTACCTGGGCCTGTACGGCGCGACCGTCCCGCTGGAACCCGACGCCATCGAGGACCCGACCGAGATGACGATGCTGACCGTGCCGAACCGGATGCTGGTCCTCCACCCCTCGCGGACCACCCCGCTCGCGATCTTCACCTTCCGGGCCGCACAGCCAGCGCCCCACGACCGCAAGAACATCGCCCTGCACAAGCAGACCGTGGCCGACGCCTACGCCGGCGTGGGGTGGCGGGCACCGGAACTCGTGGCGGCCTTCCTCGACCACCCGGCTCCGTTCTTCGACCCCCTGACCACCCTCCGGATGCCCTCGTGGTCCCGCGGACGGGTCGTCCTGCTCGGGGACGCGGCGGCGGCGACGGCCCTGCTGGGTGACGGGTCCAGCATGGCGATGGCGGGCGCGTACACCCTCGCAGAAGAGCTCGCCGCCCATCCCGGTGATCACGCCCGCGCCTTCGCCGCCTACGAGTCGCGGCTCCGCCGGGAGGTAGGCCCGCGGCAGCGACGCGTCGGCCTGCTCTCCAGGCTCATGGTGCCCCGCACCCGGCCGGGCCTCGCGGTGCGCAACACGGTGGGCCGCGCGGTCGGCGGCACGAACCGGAGCGCCTCTCGCGAAGCCGCGAACCGGTAGACCGGGTCCGCACCGACCGGTCACCGGTCGATGCGCAGCTCCGCGGCAGCTCTCAGCCGGTCGGCGCCGCCATGTCCGACGAGCCCGGCCCGGAGCGGCAGATCATCGCCGATGCGGCCGGTCGGCTGCTGTGGGCCTCACCCACCGTTCCCGGCGCTCGCCACGACAGGGGGACTGCCGGTGACCACGCCCCCGCGACGCGGAGGTGAAGTGCTGGGCGGACAAGGCGCATCAAGGCGGCGACGGCATCATCCCGGTGCCCTTCCGCAGCCCGCATCTCAAGCTGCGGCAACGTCGGCACAACAGCGTCCACGCCAGGATCCGCCGTCTCGGCGAGCAAGCCATGACCGCCCTGAAGGGCTGGCGCCTCCCGCGGAAACTCCGCTGCAGCACCAACCGGGTCGCCGCCACCATGAAGACCATCCCCGCCCCTCGTCACGCCTCAACCTGAGGTTGGAAAAAACTCACTCTCACGGGAGTTGATGTTTATCAGCTCCGGGAGGATGACCTATGCCTGCCGTGCACGTGACCGTGTGGGATGACCGCGATCAGGTCGGAGGGGCAGCGACTCCGCGTACGGGTTCGCCGCGCAGCGGCCCCTCGCGGACAGCCGGTGACTCCTCCTGATGGACCGCCGGGGTTACGGCGACAGCCCGGACACCGCGCGCAGCGACTTCGAAACCGACGCCGAGGACGCCGTGGAGGTTCTGAGCGATGGAGCCTGCGCCGTGGGCCCCGGCGGCGCCCACCTCGTGGGACACGGGAACGGCGGCGTCGCCGCGCTCCTCGCCATCGCGCGCCGACCCGACCTCGTCCGCTCCCTCACACTCATCCAGCCCTCCGCCTTCACCGCCGCCGCGCACCATCCGGTCGTCGCCGGCCTCCTCGACCGGGTGCGTGACGGCGCCCCAAGCATCGCGGACGGCGTCACGACGGAGCAGTATCTGCGGGCGCCCGGCGAGGGGTGGGGAGTGGCCATGCCCGAGCCCACGTCGCGTCGGCCCCGTACCGTTGCCACCTCCACGAGGGAGCGGCCCGTCTGCCCCCTCAGGGGCCGCCTCCTGCGGGCGCCTGGGCACTACCCACGCCCCCGGGAGCCCACCACCCCTGCCACCGCCCGGCCTGGACCGAGCACGCCGAAGGGCACTCCTGCCTGCCACACTCCACAGCTCCCGTTCCTGCAACACGTCTTCCGGTATCGCAGGCGCGACAGCAACGGCGCCTCACCTCGGCAAGACGCCGACATGGCCCACTCGCGTCAGGCTCGGAGCGCTGACCTGCGAAAACGCAGGCCACAGGCGGCGTGGTCGACATCACTCCGCCTGAGTCGGGCGATCCCCCGCATTGCCCGTTACAGTGGCAAAGCAGCAGGTCAGAGAACAGTTTCGGGTCAGCAGGTCAGCAAAATGCCAGCATCGGTCCGGAGGTAGTCAGCATCGCCAGCAAGAAGCTCGCCCGCGGCATGGGCACGTTCCGTAAGAACTGCCACTGCTCAGCCCCCACCCGGTGCCCCCACTCGTACGTGATCAGGTATCGGGACGCATCCGGGAAGCAGCGCGAAGAGGGCGGGTACAGCACCCAAGACGAGGCAATTGCGCGACTCAATGCGCTATACGCGGAGAAGCGCAGCACGCCTGCGGATGTCGTCGAGCAGCGACGGGAACTCGGCGAGATGCGGTTCGCCGCATTCGCCACAGAATGGTGGGAACGGCAGCGCCACCTCTCGGAGGGCTCGCACCGAGTCGTCAAACCGTCTCTTCACAACTGGCTCATTCCCCGACTGGGGAGCCGACGCATGAACACGTTTACGCCTCGCGTCGCAGAATCGTTCCTTCTCGGGCTCGAACGAGAACGGGCCAGCGCCAGCGTGCAATCGCGGTCCTTCCAGACACTCAGAGCCGTACTCAGGGCGGCCGAACAGCAAGGAGCCACGGCTCCGGGCGTGATGAAAGGAGTCATGCCTCCCAGGTACACCCCCGACAGGGTGACCATCCCCTCTTTCGAGGAGCTGTCCCGGGTGCGTGAGCACGGCGACGCAGAGGTCAAGCTCCTCGTAGACATCATGTCCGGTTGCGGCCTCAGGACCGCGGAAGCATGTGCGGTGAACATCAACAATATCGTGGCTGATGACGTGTATCGCGTGACCGAGCAGATCAGCTGCAAGTCTGGGGTACGAGCACCGTTGAAGCACCGCAGCAAAGGCGATTTTCGCGAAGTGCCACTGCCGGACAAAACACGGCAGTCCATACTTCGCTATGCTGAAGATTTCGGGATCGACGAAGACGGCTTCCTCCTACGCACAACACGCGACAACTATTGGACCAATAGCATCACAAGCCTCCGGTGGGGGAAGGCAAGGAAATCCGCAAGGTTGCCCGACGACCTACGCCTGTATTCAATGCGCCACTACTTCGCTTCGAATTGCCTTTCGAATAACATACCCATCACAGACGTGGCGGAATGGATGGGGCACAGCTCCATTGAAGTGACCTTCAAGACTTATAGGTTCTTGATGCCGGGGTCGATCGGCAGAGCGGCGAAGATCCTCAACGTCGGGTTGGCGGCTTGAGTAGGTCCACACCTGCACGACGCACAGGGCGCTCCACGGCCCGCACGATCCCTACATAGCAGCAGATCGCCGGTTAGCCAAACCGGCGTTCCCTCCCACACTGGTTACTTGCCGCGGCTCGCCCACCTGACCAGTGAGCACGGCACCAAAGGGAGGACAAATGACGCACTTCATGGACGCGAAACAGACCGCCGAATACTTGAACATGTCGATAACCTGGCTGTACCGAGATGCCGCACGCTCAGGTTTGGTTCCATACAAGTTCGGACGTGGACGGAACGCAAAGATTCAGTTCAAAGTGACTGATGTTCAGGCATGGGTGCAACAGCAAAAAATGGAGTAGTCAGAGCTGATCTCTTTGATGAGCGTCCACCACGGTGGTACGAGGTCCGGGTGATCGCTGCCGGAAGCGGACTGGAGCAGTTCGGCGGTCTCAATCAGTTGGGCAGCTTGGCCTTGCGAGGGGGCAAAAGCATCAGCGAACTCGTGCTTCACGCGCGCGGCGCGGTGGAGGCAGCAGGGGGCTCGGTTCCATGCCGCTGATTGCGAATGCCCTCTGACAACGCCGGTCAGGCCCGAGCGCGGTCACCTGTCCCGGGTGTGCAGGCGTTGGCTGCCCTCGGGTGTGACGGTCAGCGACCAGTCCGGCCAGCGCGGCCAGCCCAGCTCCCGCCACGGTTTCCGTGGACGCTGCGAGAGCGTTTTCATGAAGTACACCGTGTCGAACAGCCCGCCTCCCCCGCCGCCCTGGCCGTCGGGGCGCAGCCACGCGAGGGCGTCACAGTGCATCGGGGTGGCCAGCGGCGTGATGATCAGCCCGCCGGGCTTGACCTGTCGCAGCCACGCCGGCGGGACCTGCCGTACGCATGCGGTGGACAGGAGTCGGTCATATGGGGCGCCCGGCTCCCAGCCCTGCTCGCCATCAGCGCACACGACCTGCGGCCGGTACCCGAGCGCACCGAGCCGTTCCTCGGCGCGCTTCGCCAGCGCCTCCTGGATCTCGACGGTGACGACGTGTTCCGCCCCGACGCGTTCGCACAGCAGGGCGGTGCTGTAGCCGGTGCCGGTGCCGATCTCCAGGATGCGGTCACCAGCCTGGGGGGCGAGGTGGCGCAGCATGTTGACGACGACGGCCGGGCACGAGATGGAGGACGTGAAGTCGGAGCTGGCGGTCGGGCCGTCCTCGATGCGGACCGCGCCGTCGGCGACCTGAGTGATCAGAGCCGTCAGCGGGCGGTATACCGCTTTCAGCCATCGCTCCGGTTGCTCGTCCCGGTCCAGGACGGGGTATCGGCCGTCGTCGTCCGCCTTGGGCCACCACACGCGTCGGGGGACGAAATGCTCGCGCGGCACCGCCAGGAAGGCGTCCCGCAGCTCCTGTTCGTCGAAGTACCCGTACGCCGCAATGCCGGTGGCGCACTCCTCGCGCAGCTCCGCGGGGCCCGGGACGCTGGCGGTCATTCGTCGGGCACCCCCGGGTCTTCGTCTTCGTCCTCGTGCCCGTTCTCGTCGCCGGTCTGGTCGTCAGTCTCCGGGATGTCTCCCTCTTCCCGCTGCGGCGGGTCAGGCTCCGCACCGTTCGTCCTGCCCATCGGTCCTCCCCTGGGGCTTCAGTGCCGCGGCTGACGGTAGCGAAGCCGCGCCGGACCGCATAGGTGCACGGTGCCTCACCGCGGTGGCGCCAAGGGGGCGGCGCCCATGGCCGGGGCCGCCTCCTTGCCCGGTTCACCGCATGGTGGTGACCGCGTCTTCCAGGCGTTCGCGTAGGACGCTGATGTCGCTGCTGCTCGCGTAGGTCTCGGTTTCGTCGTGGAGTTCGCTGAGCCGGTCTGCGATGCGGGTGCTGTGCAATCCCTCGGCGATGGTGAGGGCGGTGGTCGCCTCCTGGCAGGCCCCGGCCAGTTCTCCGACGGCCAGGTGGGTGCGTGCGAGGCCGATGTGGTCGAACGCGCGGGAGCGTACGCGGGCCGCGGGCCGCAGCCGCAGGGCGTTCGTCAGCAGGGCGAGGGACTGCTCGGCGCGGTGGGTGCGCTGGCGGCCGGAGGTCTGTTTGGCGGCGATCTGGTGGGCGACGCCGAGGGTGGCCGACAGTTCCGCCTCGTCGAAGAAGGCGGTGTGTGGCGGCTCGTCAGCGGGACGGATGCGGGTGAAGGCGTCCTCGGCTTCCTGGGCCGCCCGCTGGCTCTCCTCCAGGTCGCCGCACATGGCGCTGAACCGGGAGTGGAGGGCGGCGAGGATCGCGCGGGTGCCGGGGCTAGCTAGCGTGCCGGCTCGCCCCGTACTGGGCCAGGGCCACCAGTTCGAGGGCGTCTTCGACGTGTCCCAGGTGGGACATCTGCCGGGCCATGCACTGGAGGATGTGTGCGGCCAGTTGCCGGTCGCCTCCTTCGCTGGCGGCGTGCACCGCGGTGACGAACAGACGCTGGGCGCTGACGTGCGCTCCGGCGTCGAAACTCATCCATCCGGCGACGCTGCCCAGGTCGGCGACGGCACAAAAGAGGCGGCGTCCGGTGGCTTCGGTGTAGGAGGCGGTGGCGAGCAGGTCGTTGATCTCGCTCATCTGGGCCACGACCGCCCGGCGGGAGAGCACGCCGCCGTGCCGGTTGTCCGCGTCGCGGAAGGCGGCGGTCAGCGCCTCGATCGATTCGACCTGTGCGGTGCCCAGCTGGCCGGTGCGCGGCGCGTTCGGCAGGCTGGCGGGTTTCGCGGACGGCCAGCGTCGCAGCGGCTCCAGGAGGGCGTCGGCGGCGCGGATCTGTGCGGCGTCGTTGCTGGTGCGGGTGTGCGGCAGCATCAGGTCACTCCGGGTCAGGTGGGCGATGGCGGCGATGGTGGCGGCGTGCTGCCACGGCAGGTCGGCGCCGCAGCTCGGCGGCAGCGGTCCCGGCAGGCCCACGTCCGCCGGGGTCAGGGGCAGGGCCAGCCGGGCGCCGAGCACCTGGGCGATGATCTGCGGCACGGGCTCGCGCGGGCACTCCCCGCCGCGCCAGCGCCGTACCCGGCTCTCGTCCGGATTGATGTCCCGGTGCCCTGCGGCCCGCGCCCCCGCGGTCACCGCCTGGGCGAGCTGGGCGTTGGAGAGCTGGGCCCGTTCCATGAAGTGGCTCAAAATCGTGTTGGGCCGTTTCCCGGCCTGTCCCATCGCGGGCCCTTCCGCCGTGTTACCACCGAACCTTCCGAGCGTACGCAGCCCGGCGACCGGCGGGAACAACGCGGGCGCATTCGCCGGTGTTTCGCCGGTCGGGGCGCCGGGGCGGCGCCGCGGCGTCAGCCGCTGTCCGCCGCGCTTCACCGGCTTCGCGCGGCCCGGCGGCTGTGGTGCCGTGGTGAGGATGCCCCGGGGCTGCGGCTCCGGAGCCCCGGCGTACGGATCGCAGCGAGAGGCCCCCCATGGAACTTCCGTTCATCGTGGTCGATCAGCTCACCCCGCAGCAGGAACGCGACTGGCACACCTACTTCGGCACGTCCGGCGCCGACCGGCCCCGGGACATCGAGGAAGGCATCTGGCGGCGCACCCAGGAGCCGGCCACGGCCGCGCAGTCCGGCTGGCGGCCCGGCGACGCGCGGCGCCGCATGGTGCACTACCGCTACCGGTACGGGCTCGCCACCACCACCGGCGCCCCGGCCCTGGCGCTGCGGCAGCTCTACCTGTACCACCACGCCGCCGCACCGGCCGAGGAGATCGGCGCGCACTGGGAGGCGGTCCGCGCCGCTCTACGCGACGGTGGCTGGAGCTCCGGCGGCAGCGCGTGGACGCGCGGCGACCTGCGCGTCACCCCGACCCTGCACTCCGGCCCGCATCCCGAAGACGCCCGCGCCGGCCGCACCCTGCCGCACGGGTACGCCTGCCTGGATGTACAGATCACCTCGTCCGGGTACGTCCCGCCTCCGGCGACCCGCCGCCGTCCTTGGGACGTCCTGGCCAGCGGCATCCGCCAGAAGGCGGCCCCCGGCACGTTCCGGCGCATCCCGGACCTCGCCCCGCTCGCCGACTACCTGCCCTTCCAGGTCGAGATCGGCTGCGGCACGAGCTGGGAGGCCGGCATCCCCGCGCTGCACCGGCTGCACGAGATCTACCGGGTCACCACCCGCGAGGACGACGCCCCTGGCGCCCGGGACTTCGTGCTGCGCCCGCAGGACGACCCACTGCTGTGCGAATTCCTCACCGCGCCGGAGGAGAAGGCCGAGGAGTGCGTGGAGCTGTACCGCGCGTGCTTCCTGGCCCGCCCCACCCCGGCGCTGTACGCGCTCAAGGAGCTGCACGACGCGGGCCTCATGGTGGGCCCGGTGATCACGAATAACTTCGATGTGCTGCCCGCCCGGGTCGGGCTGCGCGAGTGCTTCATGCGCCGCTACGACCAGACCGTCCCCGACGTGGAGTTCGTGGACGGCGCCAAGGCGCTGTTGGTGGTCGGCCTGCACGCCGACCGGCGCCAGGTCGCCGCCCGCGCCCGAGCCCGGGGCATGACGGTGATCCACTGCGATCCGGAGGGCTTCTGGCACAACGGGGTCTTCCACCCCTATCCGCTGGAGGGCCCGCAGGACGGCGATCTGGTGTGCACCGCCCCGGCCGGCCAGGCCCTGCCCGCCCTCGCCCGGCACCTGCTGGAGAAGGTCGCGGCCTGACGACACGTCAAGGGTGCGACCTGCGGGATGTCCGCCCGGCCGGTCAACGGCGCTAGCGTGCGAGCCCGTTGACCGGCCCGGCCCCGCACCGGGGCCGGGCGGATGTTCGAAGGAGCACACCGAACCATGCGCGTATCCGTCATCGGCTGCGGCCACCTGGGCATCCCGCACGCCGCAGGCATGGCAGAGATCGGCCACGAGGTGATCGGCGTGGACACCGACCAGGCGAAGATCGACACCCTCAACCGGGGCGAGGCCCCCATCTACGAGGCGGAGCTGCCCGAGCTGCTGAAGCGGCACACCGCCAGCGGGCAGCTGCGCTTCACCACCAGCGTCGCCGAGGCCGCCGAGGCGGCCGACGTGCACTTCCTCGCCGTCGGTACGCCCATCGACGCGGACGGCCGCGGCTACGACATGGGCCAGGTCTTCGGCGCCGCCCGCGCGCTGGCCCCGCACCTGACCCGGCCCACGGTCATCATCGGCAAGTCGACCGTCACCCCCGGCACCACCGCCAAGCTCGCCGACCTGCTGGCCCGGCACGCACCCGCCGGCCGCGACGTCGAGGTCGTGTGGAACCCGGAGTTCCTGCGCGAAGGCCACGCAGTCGCCGACACCCTGCGCCCCGACCGGATCGTCGCCGGCGTCCCCTCCCACCGCGCCGAGGACATCGTCCGCGAACTGTACGCGCCCATCGACGCCCCGCTGGTGGTGTGCGACCCGCCCACCGCTGAAATGATCAAGGGGGCGGCCAACTCTTTCCTCGGTCTGAAGATCTCCTTCATCAACGCCGTCGCGGACATGTGCGCTGCCTCCGGCGCGGACGTGGCCACCGTCGCCGCCACCATCGGCATGGACCCGCGCATCGGCTCCGGCGGCATGAGCCCCGGCATCGGCTATGGCGGCGGTTGCCTGCCCAAGGACATCCGCGCCTTCACCGCCGCGGCCCGCCAGCTCGGCGCCGACGCCGCCGCCGACCTCCTGCGCGCCGCCGAGATCATCAACGAGCACCGCCCCGCCTCGGCCCTCGACCTGATCACCCAGGCCCTCGGCGGAACGCCGGCCGGCCGCGACATCACCGTGTGGGGGGCCGCCTTCAAGCCCGGCACCAACGATGTCCGCGAATCCCCCGCCCTGGCCGTCGCCCGGCTGCTCCAGGACCGCGGCGCCCGCATCACCGTGCACGACCCGCACGCCGTTCCCACCGCCCTGGCCCGCCACCCCGAGCTGGAGTACACCACCGATCTCGCCGCCTCCGTCAAGGGCGCCGAGGCGGTCGTCCTCGCCACCGAATGGCCCCACTACCGCGACGCCGACCCGGCCGCCCTGCGCGACCTGCCCACCGAACCTCTGATCGTCGACCTGCGCACCACCCTCGACCCCCACCGCTGGACGGCCGCCGGATGGCGCGTGCACCAGCTCGGCCGCCCCGCGGTGGGCACACCCCAGTAGATCGCCGGGTACCGGACGGCCGCCCGGCCTGCCCGCAGAAGGAGAGCACCATGACCTCGCACAAGCTCTTGGACGTCCTCGACCTCAACGCCGTCGAACACCTCGCGGCGGCGTGCCGGGAGGCAGGCAGCGACCTGCCCGCCGAAGAGCTGAAGGCCCTCCAGGTCGGCAAGATCGGCGAAGAAGGCGGCGAGGCCATGCACCAGCTGCACGGCCTCAAAGGGCTCACCACCTGCGACTGCCCGGAGCACTCCTGGGACGGAGTGATGAACGACCTCGGCGGTGCCGTCCTCGCTTCGCTGATCGCCATGGTCTACATCGACCCCGACGGCTGGCGCACCACCCTGGCGGAGGTTCTGCACCGCCGTACCCGGCGCGGCCGCGAGCACGCCGCCGCCACGGCGTAACACTGCGACACCTGGGGCGTGGCAGGCGAATTGCCGGTCCGTCCACGCCCCAGGCGTCTACCGTGGACCCACCGGCGAGGCAAGGAGTGCCCATGGGTGTGGCGGCAGCGATCCGCAACAGCGACGGCGCCTACCTGCTGCACCTGCGCGACAACATCGACGGCATCTGCTGGCCCGGCCACTGGAGCTTCCTCGGCGGCCAACTGGAGACCGGTGAGACCCCGTACGAAGCCATCACCCGCGAACTTCAGGAAGAAGCCGGTCTCACCCTCCCCGACCTGCGTCCCCTGGCCACGGTGCAACAGGGCAACGGCCGAGCCGACATCGAGGTCTTCGCCGCCTCCTGGGACGGCGACGCCGCCAGCACCCCCGTGACCGAGGGCATCATGCTCGCCTGGTTCCAGCCCCGCGTGCTGCCGCGTCTGCGCGTCCCGCCGTGGTGCGTCGAAGCCATCCACCTGCACCACGCCACCGCCCAGCAGACCAGCCCTCCCGGCCTGCCGTGAACCTCACAGCCGGCGCGCCGACCCGCGATGCCTCCGTAATCGTCGCCCAGAACGCAGCAGGCCACGTGGCGCTGCTGAGCGCCTACTTTCCCCGGCACGGCGGCGATTTCCTCTTCCTGCCCGGCGGCCGCCGCGAGGACGGTGAGAGCCCCGAGGAGTGCGCCCGCCGCGAGCTGCGCGAAGAAGCGGGGGCCAGCGCACGCACCTGGCGCCCCCTCGGCTCTTACGCCATCACCTTGAGCAGTGCCGCCCGCGTCCACCTGTTCGCGGCACGCGACCTCACCCTGGGCCCGCAGGAACTCACACCGTCCGAGATCGGCTTCAAGCTCACCTGGTGGCCGATGGACGACGCCCTCACCGCCGCGGCCGACGGGCGCTTCCTCCTGCCGGCCGGACCG
Source organism: Streptomyces sp. NPDC045470 (assembly GCF_040646595.1). Lineage (NCBI taxonomy): Bacteria > Bacillati > Actinomycetota > Actinomycetes > Kitasatosporales > Streptomycetaceae > Streptomyces > Streptomyces sp. NPDC045470. Next base: position 24,373 of record NZ_JBEZAN010000007.1, on the reverse strand, counting down.
CTCGCTCTGATGCTGGCAGATCGCAGCGTGTAGGGGCTTGGGCGGCACAGCAGAAGGTAAGCGGACGAAGCCCCACCCCTTGCGGGGTGGGGCTCGTTCGTATTCCCGTGGAGCCGACCACAGGTACTGTTCTGGTGTCGAAGCAGAACAGGAGCCAGTATGCACGCTCTGCCAGAAGACCACACCGGCGTGCGCATCGCGCGTCTGCGCCGAGAACGCCACCTCACCCAGAAGGCCCTCAGCCAACTGTCCGGCGTCCCCTACAGCACGTTGACCAAGACAGAACAGGGACGCATTCCGTCTACCCCGCACGTGATCGCAGCGTGCGCGCGCGCTATGCGCGTTGAAGTCGCAACCATCGTCGGCCAGCCTTACGTAGCATCTCTGCGCGAGGACGAACTGGACGTCTTGATCCGGCCCATCCGCAACGCTCTGGACGTCTACGACCTCGGCCCCGACCCGGACATAGAGGCCCGTCGTCCCGAGGTACTGCATACGGCAGCAGATGAGCTGTGCAAGACCGTGCGCGGCGGGGACATCAAGAAGGCGGCGAGCGAAGTCGCCGGCCTTGTCGAGGAGGCGACGACAGCGGCTCACACGACTCGCAGCCGACAGGGGTGGCTGACCCTTGCAAGCCTCTACCGCACCTCCTACGACGTTGCCGCCAAGCTGGGGTATCCAGACCTGGCGCAACTGGCATTGGCTCGCATGGACTGGGCTGCTCACCGTGGTTCCGATGCCATTCTCGGGGGGCTCACCCAGTACCTTCGGGCGTTGACCTACCTGCGGGAAGGCAACTTCCGTACTGGTGGGCGCCTCGTCACGATAGGACTCTCCACGTTGGAGCAGGCCGAGGCGACCCACGAGCGGAAGGTCGTCACCGGGCAGCTCCACCTCGGGGCTGCCGTGATGGCCGGCCGAGCCCATGATGGGGAGCGGGCCAAGGAACACTTGGACGCGGCCGAGAGGGTGTCCCGGGACACGGGGGAGGCCATCAAGGTGCACTGGCTTGCCTTCGGCCCCACCAACGTAGCCACGCACCGCGTCTCTGTATTCGCTGAACTCGACCAGTACGGCAAGGCCGTCACCGCGGCCGCTGGGATGCACATTCCTCCGGACTGGCCGAAGTCCCGGACGAGCCACCACCACGCTGAAGTTGCCCGTGCGCAAGTGTGGACCGGGAAGCTCGACCACGCCTTCCAGAGCCTGCTCAAGGCTCGGAAAGCCGCACCTCAGCAGGCCAAGTACTCACCAACGGTCCGCGAGACGTACGCCAGCCTGGAAGCAGCGCACCGGCGCCTGCCCGAGAGCTTCCTGTCCTACGGGGCCTGGCTAGGACCTTCCCACTCACACTGAGTGAAGCATTGGCCCCAACTATCATCAACGCATGGTAGTTGGGGCCTAGTTGTGGGCCGAACATGTCGTCATTGGCCATCTCGACATGGAGCCGACCATGACGACGAACCGCTTCACGCATCAGCCGCGCGCCCGTCGAAACGCGCTCGCTGACGCCGCAGTCAGACTCCCCGCAGCGCTGCTGCCGACCTACCCTGACGAAGGTCCACCTCGCCAGCATGAAGGCGACATCGTCGCCAGCGCGGCTTCGCAAATGATGAGCCGCACGTTCCCGGACCCGGGCGCGTCGCTGGTCGTACGCCCCTGGAACAAACTGGGGAACCCCCTGCGCGCGGCCCGGCAGATGGGCCGAACGCGTGCGGCGGAAGTGTCGTCGGACGAGCACTTCCTCGACGCGGCCGAACTGCTCGTCTCGGAACTGGTCACCAACGCCGTGCGACACAGCGACGGTGCCGTGTCGGTCGAGTTTCCCCAAGCTCTGCGGTTGTTCGTGGTTCGGGTGCTGGACGAGTCGCAGCAGGAGCCTCGCGAGTACAACGCCACCGTTGACGATGTGAGTGGCCGCGGGCTGGCTCTCGTTCGTGCCACGACAGCCGAATACGGCGGTGAGTATGCCGTCGAGGGTAAAGAGGTCGGCAAGTCCGTGGTGTGCCGGCTGCCCGCCCCTGTTTCCAGACGACGGGAGAAGACGGCGTGATGCTGGGCTTCACCTGGGGGCGCCCCCTGCTCCGCCCGCGAACGGCCCGGCCGACGGCCGACGACGTAGGCCACAGCTCCCCGCTGCCCGCGGTCCCGTCTCCGCCCGTCAGCGGTGCGGGTGTCACCGTCGAGTGGGGCGAGCCGCTGCGGCTGCTCGTCGACGAGTGCACCCTCGCTTGGTGGGTGTCGCACACGCAACGGCCGTTCGGCGGCCCGGCGGACGTAGACGGTGACCAGCACCGTGTCCCCGGGGGGCGTGCCGCGCACGCCGTTCAGGCGGTGACCTGGCTGTACGCCACGCTGGAGTGCATCGCGCAGGATTCGGCCCAGCCGACGATGCTGGACCTAACCCCTTTACGCCAGGCCCGGTTTCGGGAGCGGTATGCCGAGTACCTGGCCGCCCGGTGGACGTACCTGAGCATCGGCGTCACCGCGGGCCGGATGCGCCACGTCGTCTCGGTCGGCTGCCTCGCCACCCGCGTACCGGCCGGCGCCCTGCCCGTACGGGGCGTCGCATGAGAGGCCCGGAGGCGATCCGGCGCGGGCTGTGCTGGCTGGCCTGCAAGCCTGCGCGCCCGCGCCCGCTGGTATGGGCCGGGGTCGCCCGGTCCTGGGGCCAGTCCGTCCCGCTGTACTCGTGCGAACCGTGCCTGCGGCTGTACATCCAGCGCGCGTTGTCCGGCGTCGGCGGCGAGCTGTGCTGGCTGTGGTGCGGCCGTCACGGCACCGTCACCGGGCCGGTCGGCGCATTCGAAATCTCGGTGCGGACCTGGCGCACCGCGCCCGGCCGGCCGCCGGTCCTGGTCTCGTGCTGGGAGTACCCGGCCACCGTCTACGGCTGCCAGATGTGCGCCGACCCATTCCAGCGCTTCATCCGCCAGGGCCCGACGGCGGTCCGGCCGCCCGACGCTCTGGACCCTCACCGTTCCCTCATCCCCCTCTCCGCCCCCGTGGCTGACGCCGCCTGATCCCCTGGAGTCTCCGTGGCCTCCCCCGCCACCCTTCCCCCGCAGGTCATCTGCTCCGCGCTGATCGCGGACCGCACACCGGACGGCGCCCGCACCTTCCTGCTGGTGCGCACCTCGGATATGCCGCCCGGCATCTACCGGCTGCCGGTCGGCCAGCCGACCCACGGCATCGCGGACCACTTCGACCTGCACGCCGCCGTACGGTCCGACACCGGGCTGGGCGTCAGCGTCGGCCGGCTGCTGGCCAGGAACCAGGTCACCGACGGCAGCGGACGCATCCGTCACGACGTGCGGCTGTGCTCGCTGGTCGGGGAGGCTCAGAAGGTCCGTCTGGGCGGCAAGCTGAGCCGCTACCTGTGGGCCACCGAGGACGACTTGCCCCTGTGCGGGCCCGAGATGGCCCGGGTCGTCAAGGCAGCCCTGCGAGCCCTGAGCGAGGGCCGTACGGGCGCCGAGTTCATCGACGGCCAGGCCCTCGACGCCCGTGCGGGGGCGGCGTGATGACCACCGCCCTCACCTCCCCGCGGAGCACCGGAGCGGGTACCGAGCCGCCGCGCTTCGTCGTCCGTCCCGCCGACCGGGACGATGAGACGGCCATGAAGACGTTGGTCGACGCCAGCCTGGCGCAGCGGCCCCGCGCGGAGACCGCCGTGCCTCCCGGGGAGCCTTCGGCGCTCGCGCTGCTCGGTGACCTCGACGACTACGGACACCCCCAGGCGTGGGTCCTGGTCGAGGGCGCGCGGCTGCGGGCCTTCTTCACCTTGCAGGTCATCCCGCCTGTCGGTGCGGGCCTGCCGAGGCTGTGGGCGTGCGGCGTGCACCTCGATCCTGATGCCCCGTACGTGCAGCGCCGCGGCGACACGCTCGTCATCGTTCACCGCCCGGCCGCAGCGCCGGCCGACGGTGGGGCCGCCCAGGCTGCGGTGGTGCTCATGTACTGGCTAATGCACTACGCCCACGAGGCCGACGGCGTGCGCAGCGTCCACCTCACCCTGGAGGACGGCTCGCTGGACCTGGACCCGAAGCCCGTCAACGGGGTGGTGGCCACCGTGGAGACGCAGGTTCCCGAGCAGCACCGCCTGAAGACCTGCCTGGCCCGCCACGGCGGCACACCTACCGAACTCCCTCGGGTGGACTGAGCGGCCCGTCCGAGGGGTGGCGCGGCGGGGTGGCCGCGCCCGGTACGGCCCGGCCGGTGGGGACCGCGCCGTACCAGCCTCCCCGAGCCCTCGTCCCGCCGTCACCGGGGCGAGCGGCCGGGGAGGTCCCGCAGACTGCTGCCGGTCCTGGGGCCGGCAGCAGGGAGCCGAGCCCGTGCTCGGCTCGCCGGTCCGCCAGGCCAACTCACACCTGGCGGGCCGGCTCCGGCACCGATCCGGCAGGCGGCGACCCTGCCGTCACGTCGCCTCCGGTCGCGCAGACACCTGGTCGCGCGGCCGGAGGGCCCTTCTGACCACGTCCGTCGTACGAACGCCAGGCAGGAAGATGCTCACCTTCGATTCGCACTCCCCCTCGGCGGGGCTTGCCGTCCGCAACGTCCTCCAGGCGGTGCGGCCCCCGGCCGCCATCCCCTACATCGCGCTGCGTGCCGGTGAACAGGAGCCGGTCGGCCAGGAGCTGGCGTTGCGCGACCGGCCAGGGGAACGGGGGCTGGCGTACGCCGATGAGATCCCCGAGGACCGTGATGCCCGCGGTGTCCTGTGGCAGCGCTGTTCCCAGAGCCTGGGCCCGTCCGGCAAGCCGGCCGGTGCCTGGCTGTCCGGGCAGGTCCACCCGGGGCGGCTGCGGGAGACGATGAGCCGCCTGCAATGCCCGGTCTGCAACTGTCGAGGCAGCCGCACCAGCGACGGCTGGCTGTTCCTGGAGCCGCTGGCCGGCGGGCCCGTCGAAGGGCGGCTGACGACCTGGCCCGCGGTGTGCCTGGAACACGCCCTGGTCTACGCCCGTCACCGCCCCGACCTGCGGGACGGATACATCGCCGTCCGGGCCGACCCCGTCCTGTACGGCGTGCGCGGCAGGCGCTACCGGCTCGCCGGCACCGCCTTCGAGACCGCCGAACACGATGTCCTGCTGCCCTACGAGCAGGCCCGGGGCCGCTGGATCGTCGCTGAGCGGCTGGTACGGAAGCTGACCGGGACGACCGTGGTGATCGAGGCCGCCGATGTCGCCGCCGGATGACCTCGCCGCGCCGAATGCGCACATGCCCCACCGTCCTTCCGTCCCCGTGTCCCCAGGAGCGCTTGTGTCTCTTCACACCCGGTACGACCGGCTGACGCCCACCGAGGTCTTGATCCTGACCTGTCTCGCCAACGGGCTGACGACAGTGGCCGCAGCCGCCAAGCTCCGCATCAAGCCCGAGACGCTGATGAGTCGCCTGCGGGGGGTGCGCCTCAAGGTCGGCGACGGCTCGCGTGCGTACGTGCTGCACCGCTGCTACACCCAGCGCCTGCTGGACCTGCCACTGCCCGCCGAGGCACCGGTCCTCTTCACTCACGAGGAACAGCGGGTGTGGAACGTGATCGCCACCTACCCGACTCCGGTAGGAGTCCCCGGCGGCGCGACCCGGGCCGCCATCAGAGCACTCATGGACAAGGCCGGGGCCAAGTCCGAGCCGCACCTGGTCAAGCTCGGCCACCAGTACGGCCTGCTGACCGGACCCGAACCCCGCCGGTAACCACAGCTTCCGTGAGGCACCGCACTCGCCTCGCGGAAGGGCGCGGACGTCTTGCCGCGCCCGGGGCCCCGCCGTCGGCGGCGGCCCCACCCCTTCCGGCACACGCCGTCAAAACCGTCCGGCGGCGCACCGGTGAGGAAGGACTGTTCCGCGGGCGGGGGTTCGCGTGCGGAACGGCCGGGGCCGGCGCTGGGGAATTTCTCCGACCGCTCCAGCGCCGCCCCACCCCAGCCGGGCCAGTGCCCGGGTCGATCCGCACCGCAAGGAGACCGAGTTGTCTACCGAGTTGTCTGCCGATCTGTTCGCTCCGCCCGCCCCGTACCGGAACCAACCCGGCCCCATCTCCACCGCCATCCGGCTGCGCGGGGAGCTGATCGAGCCGGAAGGACAGCACTGATGGCCCGCTACGTCACCTTCAACACCGACACCGGCGGCATCGATCCCGACGGCAGTGAGCATCGCCGTCTCGCCCAGATCGAAATCATCTCCAGTCTCGACCCGCTGCCAAGCGTCCTGGGGCTTCAGGAACTCACCGGCTGGCACCGTCAGGACTGGCGCCGTCTGTACGAGCTGGCCAACGCCGTCGGCATGGCGGTGCTGCCTCCGGTCACCAGCAACGCCGGTAACGGCGAGAATCACATGGCGCTGCTCTACCGTCCCGGCGAAGTCACCGTCCTGAGCTACGACAAGGTCCACGACGGAAATCGCCTCCACCACGGCCTCGGACGTGCCCACGTGATCATCGACGGCACCCGGGTCATGATCCTCTTCACCCACATGTGCCCCTTCGACCCGACCGTCCGGCTGCAAGAGGCCAAGTTCATCACCGACTATGCGGGTTCCTTCCCCGGGCGTCCCGACAACGCAGTGCTCCTGGGTGATTTCAATACCGCCGATCGCGGTCCGACCGCCGAAGCACCCAGCCTCGGGCCGGAACCCGACTGGGACCGTGACGTGCCGCGGAATCTTCAGCCCCGCTACCGCCGCATCCTGGGCGGGGCGGGGCCGGGCGGCCTGTTCGGTGACACCGACCGTGACGCCCTGGACGTGTTGGTCGCGGCGGGCTGGATCGACCCGCAGGATCTGCTGTCCGACTTCCCCCGCGCGGCCACGGTGGGCCACCGCTACGACAATGAGCCCACTCCCCAGCGCCTGGACCACATCCTCTACGCCGGCCGCCAGATCACCCCCACCGGCTACACCACCATCTCCGACGAGACGACGAAGGCGGCCTCCGACCACCTGCCCGTCTGCCTCGACACCGCCTGACCCCGGTGGTGCCGGCGCTCACCACAGCCCCGGCACCACCCATCCACCGCCCCTGCTCATCCACCAGAGGAGCCTTCGTGCCCACCCAACAGCCCGCCACTGCGCGCCCGTTCGCCCTGCGCCTGCTCACGGACCCGATCACCCCGCAGCCCCTGCCCAGCCCGGGGACCTACGACCCCACGCGCCAGATGAACATGACAGCCGACGGCACCCCGCTCATCACCACCTCCTACGCCCGCAGCGACACCTGTGACGGGTGGACCTCGCCGACCGAGTGGGAACGGATCGACTTTTGCTGACGACATCCGCCGTGCAGGCCGGGCAGGGACGCCCGGTCTGCATCCTCACCAGCGACACCGACTGCACCGCCGACCGCATCGTGTGGCACCTGGATCAGCTCGGCGCTCCGGTCTACCGCATGGACCTCGCCAGCTTCCCCCAGCACGCCCACCTCGACGCCGCCTTCCACGACGGCCGGTGGACCGGATACCTCACCACCGACTACTGGACGCTGCCCCTGGAGGACATCGGCGCCATCTGGTGGTGGCACCCCGGCCGCCCGGACCTGGACCCCACCGGCATGACGCCGAGCGAAGCCGCCTGGGCACACGACGAAGCCCTCGCGGGCCTGGCCGGGGTACTGGCCGCCGTGGACTGCGTCCACCTCAACCACCCCGCGGCCACCCGCGCCTCCCAGAGCAAACCCGACGCACTGCGGCAGGCGGCACGCTGCGGCCTCGCCGTCCCCGCTACCTGGATCGGCAATGATCCGCCGGCCAGCGTCCGCTTCGCTCAGCAGGCACCCGCCACGGTCTGCAAGTCTCTCGTCGCCCCGCTCCTGACGTACCCCGACGGCACGCGCAGGCACTTCCACACCAGCCCGGTGACGGCCTCGAACCTCGACACATCGATCGCCCGGACGGCACACCAGCTTCAGCAGGCCATCGCCACGCAGTACGCCGTACGCCTCACCGTGGTGGGCCAGCAGATGTTCGCGGCCCGCATCGACGCCCACAGCCCAGCCGCGCAGGCGGACTGGCGCTCCGACTACGACGCCCTCACCTACTCCCACACCACCCTCCCAGACAGCGTCCGCGCTGGCGTGCGGCGCCTGATGCGCTACTACCGCCTGGTTTACGCCGCCATCGACCTCCTGGTCGACAGCCAAGGCACGCACTGGTTCGTTGACCTCAACGCGGCAGGCCAGCACGACTGGATCGGAAAGGAACTGCCGGACCTGCATATCGCCGAAGCCATCGCACGCCTGCTGGCGCGTGGCCCCGCCCCAGACCGCCGCCTCCACCGGATCGCCTGACTACCCGTCCGGTGCCCGGCGGCCACGCCTCCCCGCACACCGCCGGGCACCCCACCCTCCCCAACCACTCCACTTCCCGGGAAGCACCATGCCCAGCACCCCCGCCCCAGGACGCCCCCTCGCCGTCCGCGACGGCCTGACCGTGCCCTACGTCACCCTCTGGTCGGGCGAACGTCACATCTCGCTGACGGACCTGTGGCTCCACAACGGGGGGCTGCGCTACGCCGACGAGGGCCCTTGGGACCGGGACGCGCGACGCGGACTGTGGGAGCGCTGGGAGGGCGGCTACGGAGATGGCGAGCCCCTGTGGCGCAGCGTCCACTCCGAACGGCAGCGCACCGCCATGGAGCACTTGCTGTGCCAGGTGTGCGCGCACCCCGCCGCCCGCACCAACAAGGGCACCCTGTTCCTGGTACCGGGGGGCAGTGCCACCGCCAGCCACCTGGAGGAGACCCGCACGAGCCAGCCACCTCTTTGCCTCCCCCACGCACTCATCGCCCGCACCCAGTGCCCCCGGCTGCGGCGGAGCCACACCGCGCTACGGGCCCGCAAAACATCCCTGTGGGGCCTGCACGGCATCGCGTACGTCGCACGCCCCCGCCCATCCCAACGCCCCACCAACTCACTCGTAGTAGACCAAGCCTGCTCCGTGGCGTACGGCACGCCGGAACTGACGTACGTCCTCGGAAGCCAGCTCATCCGGGAGCTGCGCCGCATCACCGTGGTCGACCTCGACGAAGAAGCGGCCCGGCTCGGGATCTGAGGAGCCCAACGCCGCCACCAGTGTTGGCGTGCCGATGTAACGGATCGCCTGCACCTGACGTTCCGCGCTATGTACCGGTTGGCCTTTGTGTCAACAGCAGCGACATGGCACGGAGGAATGGGTGACGACTGCTACCGCCCCCCTATCACCAGCGGCGGGCCGGGCCTTCTGGCAGGAGCCCCTGTTCCCTGCGCATGTACCGGTACCGCAGGGCGCAGGGAAGAAAACGGAAACGAAGGCAGCTCCCCCCGTTCCGCCAGCCCCGGCCATCGAACCGCCCAAGGACCTGTCGCACGTCTGGGTCGTCGCCGCTGAGATCGAGGTGGACTCGCGCATCGCGCGCATCGCCGACTTCCGCAGCAGCTTCAAGACGAGCGCTGACCAGCGCGTCGACGCCCTGGAGGTCTACTGCAAGGGCTGCCGCCGCCCGTACGACGAGGTGCAGGGGCGGGACTGCGCGGAAAAGATCGACAATCGGCACCTGATCGGGGGCGACCAGTCCACCCGGAAGAAGCGGAAGGCCCCGCCGCCACTCAAGGGTGACACCGTCATCCCGGGCAGCACGATCCAGCGGCGCGGCATCAACGCCTACATGACCGGGGTCAGCCGCCCGCCTCAGCGCCGCACGCCAGCGGCCCGGGGCGAGCCGCAACACTAACCGCGCCTGCGCCCATCGTGCGCGCTATGCTCGTGGGCCCTTCAGGTCAGGACACGCCGCCCTGTTTTCAGGCAGCCTGGCCGCAGCGCGCGGTGAAGCTCAGGCGCGTCTTGACGGCTGGGGCCGCGATCCCTGGCAGGAGGTAGCGCCACAGGGTGGTTACTCGATAGTGCAAGTCGGCTCGGCCAACGGATATGTCGGAGAGGAGCTGCGTGCCGGAGTAGGAGCTGACCAGCAGCCAGGCCAGTTCCTCCTCGTCCACCCCTGGCAGTAGTTGCCCACCTTTCCGGGCGGCCCGCAGTTGCTCGGCGAACGTGTCTACCCAGTAACGGTAAGCGGAGTCGTCTTGGACCCCCCAGGCTCCTTGTTCGATGGCGAGGCGGACCCCCGCCCGCAGTTTCGGGTTGCTTTGCAGCTCGCTCGCGAGGTACAGGGTGATGTCGATGAGGCGTTGCAGGCCGTCTTCACCCGGCGGCATTTCCAGTCCATCGCCCTGCTCAATCATCACGGCGTGAGCGAGGTCACTCTTAGACGCGAAGTGGAAGTACATTGCCCCCGCCGTGACCTCCGCACGCCTCATGATCTTGCTGATACTTGCCCCGGAGTAACCGTGCTCGTCGAATAGCTCGGATGCCGCCCGGAGGATAGCTTCCCGTGTCTTGACCGCCCGTTCCTGCACTGTGCCGCTCATTCCTTCGACGAATACGTGGTGGTACGAAAATGCCGGGCCTGCGCCACCTCGGGGTGGCAGGGAAAGTGTTGATCACCGCGAGGCCGCTTTCCCGCTGCCGTATAGATCTCGGTCGCGCTCCGAGCCCATCCGAGCTACGTCGAGGCAAGTCAGCAGTTCAAGAGGACGCATAGCGGAAGGCCGCGCTCTCGCGGACGTGTCGCGTCGGCGCGCCGGGCCGCCCTCCGGTTCGATGGGCCGCCAGTCGCCCTCCTCATCGAGCCGGAGGCCGCAGCCACTGGCTGGTCGTGTTCAGGCATACGGCAGCAAATTGTCCTGCTCGTACAGGTCCCGCCACACCTCACGCAGCAGCAGGATCCGGTGCTGCAGCTGTGGGAGCAGCTTTTGGATTTGGTCGACGGCTGCGTCCGGGGCGGCGGGCAGGGCACAACGCGTGAGCAGTTTCACTTCGTCACGCGCCTCGGGGATGAGGGCTGCCTGCGGCATGCGGGCGATCACCGCGTTCGCGTCGACCTCGGTGGCCGCCCATTCGCCCGGCGCCTCTTCGATCGCCCAGATGACCGAGTGGCTGCTCGGCGACAGCGTCAGGCGGCTGTCGGGCCCTATCAGGCGGCTGAGGACAGGCAGCGGAATGCCGTCCTCTCCCGCGAGGGCCGCTGCTTCCTCTGCCGTATCCAGGACGAGACGAGCAGTGAGCGAATGCGCGTGGCGCTGGCGTATCGCGTCCTCCCGCTCCTCGTTCTTCTGGGCCCGGGCCGGTGCAGCTTGCGCCTTTCCGGCAGCCGGTGTCTCGGCCCAGGCGTTGCGGGCACCCCCGAGGGCGTCGTGCTCGTCGTCAGCGCGGTCGTCCTCGACCCAGGTGATGACGACGAAGCGGCAGTTAGGCATGCTCGCCGGGTACACGACGTGGCTGACGACCTCAACGGTCTCCCAGCCCAGGGCCGGCACGTTCATGCGGAAGACGTGGCCGTCGCGGGTCTCGCCCAGCTCGTTCTCGGTCTCCCAGATGCGCCGTACGTCGGGGTCCTTCTTGACGTCGTCGATCAGCCGGCGGAGTTCGGCGTCGTGCTCGTTGGTGGCTTCCGCGAACTTGAGCATCTTCACGTAGGCCGCAGCATGCTGGTGCCAGTCGTGGTACTGGGCCCGCGCTTCGGAGCGGGTCAGCGCCCAGCGGATGAGGTTGGCGCCGGGCTCCATGACCCACGGCCACCACTCCGCCATGGCCGTGTTGAAGCTGATGATGTTCCAGTACCGGTCGCAGAGGTACGTCGGGCTGGGCATCTGCTGGTCGATCAGCAATCGCAGCGCACGCCGCAGCTCGGGGCGTCCTTCGGCGCTCGACGTGGGGAGGGATGTGCCGACGTTATACAGCAACAATGCGTGGCGTTCGTCACGGTCCAGTGCGAACAGAGCAGCCAGTGAATCGCACTGGGGCTGAGTGAATCGCGGCGGAGTCGCGCCACGTTCAATCTTCCGGTACGTGCGCACTCCCATTCCCAGGGACTTAGCGGCCAGTGCTTGCGTGACGCCGGCGGTCTTGCGCCACCTTCGCAGCAGCGCGCCAAACCCCATGAACTGTCCGGCAAGCTGCCCAGCGCCCTGCGCTGAAGAAGCCTTTTCCTGGGCGGCGCCGTCGGGGTCCGGTTCCTTCGCGTCCATGACCCTTCCTCATTCCTTCGTCCTGCCTTCGGAGACGTCCGCTTTCGGGCATGAAAAAAGAGGGTCAGCTCACAATGGCTGGCCCCCGCCCTGTCATCTCCGCCCTAGACCATACGCAATATTCAGGTGATCTTGGTCATCTGTGCGACGGGCCACAGGCGGACGAGAACAACCTGCATTACCGCGAACAATCCTTGGGGATCTGGTGCGTTCGCGAGCGAATCGGACACCTCCGACTGTATTCCAAGATCAAATCGAGGAAGCGGCAAATGTGTGCCGATTTTCGCTCCCGGTCGAGCTGGCCGGTCTAGACCATGCCTGCCGAGTTCACCGGACAGTCACCGGAATGCCCCATTTCCCTTACGCGGCAGGCGACTTGCACCCCGTCGGGTCGCCCGCAACCTCGCAGCGCACGGGCAACGTAACGGGCAAAAACGAGCAAACGATCTCCGTTGACGACTCCTCGCCGCTTGGCTTGAATCATTGCGATCGTTCGTTTTTCCCCGGAACGTTGCCGCATCGAACTTGAGAGGACGCGGTGAGGAGCATCTTCGACGGCTCGGCCCAGCCTTGCGGCTGCCCGCGCCCTACTGGTCACCCTCTGCAATCAGTACAGAGGTTAAGAACCAACTCTGGATCTTGACGCGGGCGCGTGCGTATGTTCGTTGTCGTCCGGGCCCCCCGCCCGGCAGGACGAACGTGAGGAGCGCGGCAGGCACCACCTAGACGTACAGGTCCGCATACAGCGGCGACGTCCGAGAGCGGGAACTCCCGGACGCCGAACGCCGAACGGCATTACCCGCCCCGGGAAGGGCGGAGATTGCCCACCTTCACCACGCTGATCCCTTACCACCGGGCGCTTCAGCGTGGGCATACTGCAGAGGAGATTGTTGCATGCCTCCTGCCCTGCGCGAAAGGCCCGACGGCCTGGCCTGCGCGGCAGCCACCTACGCCTCGGCGCCTTTGCGTACCGCGCCGGAGCACACCGTCCTGGCTTCGGCGAACCGCCGGTCCCGCCTGATGAGCGGGAGCGGCCGATGAGTAGCGATGCCCGCGAATGGGTGTGGGAGCACAGCTCCAGCCGGGGAACCGCGCGCTTGGTCCTGCTGTCGATCGCGGACCGAGTGGCCGACGAGCAGTGCATCGCCTGGGCCTCCTTGACCAGCCTGGCGGAGCGCACGAACGCCTCCCGGTCCACGGTGCGCGACGCGCTCGACCGGCTGCTCGACGGCGGCGAGCTCGAGCAACTCGACGACCTGACCGGTCCGCAGCGCAGCACGGTCTACCGCCTGCCTCTGGCCGCGCTGGCCGTGGCCCAGGCCGCGCGGGCGCAGGAGACGGACGACAACGTCTCGACGGACGAGGCCGAGCCCGGTCTGACACTGCGGCTCTCGGCCCTGCGGCGGTACGGCATCCGCCCGCGTGAGGTACCGGATCCCTCCAGCACGGTCCGGAATCCGGCCGGTGCGGAAACCGGTACCTCACGGCGGGAACCGGCACACCGGCGTACCGGGAACCGGCACAGCGGGGTAGCGGAATCCGGCCCCCAGAACCGTAGTGAACCGGAGGTGAACCGTAGGTACAGCAGTAGGGGTACCGGCCTCGTCCCGGCCGGCGAGTGGCAGGTCGACCCTGCCACCCACGCCTGGGCCCGCCAGCAAGGACACCTTGAGCGCCTCGGCGAGGAGGGCCTGGCCGCCGCCGATGCGAAGTGGCGGGTGCACCGCGCCGACTGGAAGCCCCGCTCGGCAGGGGCCTGGGCTGCCGACTGGCGCTCCTGGATCGCCCGCGAGCACGCCCCGGGCCGCCCGAACCTCTACACCGTGTCCGGCAACGGCCCCACCAAACCGGGCGGCATGACCCGCGCCGAAGCCCACACCGCAGCCCTGCTCGCCGCCCTCGACGAGCCGACCGGAACGGAGTAGCCACACCGTGGACCGCCGCGAAACCGCCGCCCTGCTGGCCTACATCGGCCGGCTCGACCCCCGCACCATCCGCGTCGAGGGCGAGGCCCGCGACCAGCTAGCCCAGTGGCACGACCTGCTCGGCGACGTACCTATGGTCACGCCGCACGGCTGGGACGCCCGCGTCGCCGCCCGGCAGCACATCCGGGTCTCGCCGTACCCGATCCTGCCCGCGGACATCGCCCGCCCGTGGGAGAGCTACCGGCGCGACCGCCTGGTCCGGCACACCGATCCGCCCCCGTCCGCAGACCCGGACGACCAGGCAGCCTGGACCGCCGAGCTGGCCGGTGCCCGGCGTGCCGTGGCCGCCGGCAGCGCTCAGCCCGCGCAGTACCGGGCCATCACCAGCGGCCGGAACGACCCGGAACTGCAGGTGAGACTGCGGCAGATCGGCTCCTGCATCCCGCCGGAGGCGCGGGCCGCCCTCGCGCCCTACCGGCCCGCCCGCGCAGCTCGCGAGGCAGCCGTCGCCCAGGGCCAGCCCGACGCGCTCACCGTGCGCTGCGAGTGGTGCCTGGCGCAGGCCGGCGAGCCGTGCCGCCGTCGGCGGATCGGCCCCGACGGCGCAGCACGCGGAACCGCCCCGCGTGCCAAGCCGCACCCTGGCCGCTTCGACCTTGCCGCCGCCCGGCAGGCCCAGGAGAGCGAGCAGGCCCAACAGCCCGCGCTGGCCTGAGCGGCCCGCACGCCGGTGCACCCGTCCGGTGCACCGGCGCCCCCCCCCCCCCCCCCCCGGGGGGGGGGCCCCCCCGCGCCCCCCCCCCGGCCCCCCGACGCCGCGTCCGTCCGCCGCCGGCCCGCAACCGGCCGACGCGGCAGCACATCGGAGACCACCTTGCGCCACATCACCACCCACACCGCGCCAGCCACCGGCCTGCGCAGCATCGGCGACACCAGCTGGCACACCCGCGGGGTCTGCCACGGCATGGACTCCGAGGACGCCGACGCCACCTTCTTCCCGCTCCCCCGCGACCACGAGGCCATCGCCGAGGCGAAGGAAATGTGCGGCCAGTGCCCGGTGCGCCGCGACTGCCTCAACTACGCCCTGGAGAACGTCCTCAAAGAGGGCGTCTGGGGCGGGCTGACCGAGGCCGAGCGGCGTCCCTGGCACGACGGACTGTCCCAGCGCCTCGACTACAGCCGCGTGAGCGCCTTCTTCAACGGACGCGACGTGCACCTGACCGAGCCCGAGCGCCAGGTCGTCATCGACCACGCCTACGTCCGGGGCTGGCGCCCCGACCGGCTTGCCGGCGCCCTGCAGATCAGCCACAAGCACGCCCGGGACCTGCTGCGGCAGGCCGCCAACAAGGTCTTCGACCGGGACCGGACCCTCGGCGTGCCCAGGCGCAAGAAGAAGAGGAACCAGACCGCCCCGGCGACCAGCCAGCCGACGCCCCCCAAGCCCGACGCGGGGCAACCGGTGCGCCGTCCGGTGGCGGCGGCCTCGGCGCACGCCCCCTTCGGAAAGGCAGCATGACCTTCCTGTCCCTCGGTGCCGCACCGGACACCTACCTCCTCCTCGCCCTCGGCGTTCCCGTCACCGCCCTCGCCCTGCTGCTGACCGGCTGGGCGGTCCGGCGCCGGGAGGCACGCCCGCAGAAACGTGTAGGCAGCCCGGCAGTGAAGGTCGCCGCACTCGCCGCGCTCGGCTGCACCGCCTACAGCGCCGACACCAGCTGGGCCTTCGCCGCCGACTACCTCGGCATGGCCGGTACCGCCGGGCGTACAGCACTGTTCGGCGTCGCTGAACTCGCACTGTTCGCCAATGCCCTGATGGCCCGCCAGAACCTCGCCACCCAGGGGGCACCGGGGCTGCCAGGCACTCTGGTCTGGGTCATCACCGGGGTGCAGGTGATCCCTGCGTACGCCGAGAGCGGCCCTGTCGGCGGCACGGTCCGCGCCGTCGTCGGTCCGATCATGGCCGCTGTCCTGTGGCATCAGGCCATGGGAATCGAACTACGCCTGCGTACTCCGGGTGCAGCCTCCCACGGCTTGATCGCCAGCCTGGGACGGGAAGCACGCGAGCGGCTGCTGTCCCGCCTGGGCATCGCCGCCCGGGACCGCGACGCCGCGCAGATCACCCGCGACCGGGCCACCGCCCGCGCCGTCGCCCTCGCTGCCCGCCTCGCCGAACACACCCCCGAGCAGCAGCAAAGCTGGCGCAGCAGGCGGCTCGCACGGCGGCTGTCGAAGGCGATCGGACGGGCCGCGGTCGGCACCGACCCCCTCCAGCGCGACAAGCTGCTCAACCAGCTTGCCGCCCGCCGGCACGCCCTCGCGCTCGCCACAGTCCCCCTGCCCTCCCCCTGGCCGTCACACCACGACAGCAGAAGGGCCGCCGCGGTCCCCTCGCCGAAGGCTCAGAGCACCGCGGTCCCCACCGGGAACCCGCCCACTGACACCGGACTGACCGAGGACCGGGGACCGCGCGAGGAGAGGGGACCGGTCCCCACCACCGGGGACCGTGACGCGGGGACCGAGACGGTCAAGCCGGGGCCCAACGACGGCATGGGAACCGACCGCCCTGTGACTGAATTGTCGGCTCAGTCCCCTGATACGCACCCGGGACCGAACGGCACCGAGTCGAGGACCGGACCCACCGGGGACCGGGAACCGACCGACACCGACACGGGGACCGGACCCACCGGGGACCGGGAACACAAGGTTCCTCTCCGGCGAAAGCCGACCACGAAGGCTAAGGGCAAGCGTGGTGACCGGTCCCGTAGCCCGCAGACGCAGCGTCCGCCACGCGGGCCGGAGCAGTCCGTGGAGCAGCTCGTCCAGCAGGTCCGCCCCCATGTCCCGGCCCTGCTCGAACGAGACGGCAACGAAGCCGTCACCCGGGTCCAGCTGCGGGAGATCCTCCGGCGCGAGGGACTCAAGGGCGGCCGAAACGACCGGCTGAGCCTCGTCCTGCAGCAGCTGCGGAGCGAAGCGAGCACGACAAAGGCAAGGAGCACCACCCGATGAAGACCTGCCCGCGATTCGCGACCCTCCGTGAGGAGTACGAGCGCGAGATCAGCTTCCTGGCCGCTCACTCCGCACGCCATGCCGGAAGGCCGGCGGCGAAGACCAGCGCGAAACACGCCGCATCGACGAAGACACGGATGGCACGGGCGCTCAGCAGCCACGTAGGGCGCTGCCCTGAGTGCGGCTGATCTCCGCAAAGCCGCAGCTCAACGCCCTAATCCGCTCAAGGTGGCCCGGCTCCGTGCCGGGCCACCGTCTCTGACGACGAAGGACCGCCGTGACGCAGGCCACCGCATCCGACCAGGCCGAGAACTTCCCGGCCTGGGCATTCCTGCACACCTTCCTCCGCAATGGACTGCTCCGTTCCTTGATCGATAGCCCCGGGGGGCAGCGGTTCGTCCAGATCACTGCCGGCAACCAGATACACCACCTGACCGATGCCGAGGACGCGTTCGACTTCGTCCATAACACCCTGGAGACCGTCCACGGTGCGCAGGACGGTGGACGGTGACGGACCCGAACGACACCCCCTCCGCCCCCCGACCGAGCGCCGACCTCAACTCGGTCTCAGGGCGAGCAAGTTATCGGCCAAGACACTCTTCCCCGTCGGGGAAGGCGTCCTGGCCAGAACCCGCCCCGGGGGTGGCGGGTGCGGACCAGCACCGGGGGGTGCTGGTCCGCGGGGCAGCGACCGAGGGCGGATCGCAGCCGGAGGAGATGCCGTCGCCACGCAAGCGCCGCGACGCGAAGAAGACCGCGCGCAAGCGCCCACCGAAGCCGCCTGAACGCAAACGTAGTTACGTGTGCAGCGTCCGCCTGAACCACGATGAAAAGGCCCTGCTCGATGCCGCGGCAAGCGCGACTCGTACGAGCCTGCCCGCCTTCCTTGCCCGCAGCGGCCTCGCTGCCGCGCAGGACCTCGACAACACCGCCGCCGCCGTCGCCGGCCACCGCGAGCTCGTCACCGAACTGTTCGCCGCCCGCCGGCACCTCGGGCAGGTCGGCAACAACCTCAACCAGGTAGCCCGTGCCATCAACTCCGGAGGCCAGCCGACGGAGATCGACGCGGTCGTCACCGCGGTCCAACGCGCTGTGACCCGGGTACAGGCGGCCACCGACCACCTGTTGGAGCAGCAGTGACCGCTCCGCTCCCGCCCCATGGCTATGGCGTGCAGGTCATGGACGCCCCGTTGCTCCGTCGTGAGCAGGCAGTCGCCCGAGCATCCGAGGCCGCGAATGACCGTCGAAGCCAGGCCGTGGAAGCGCTGCGAAGGCACGCGCAGGCCGGCAACCGCCACGGCGGTGAACCCGTCACGCTCCATGGCTGCGCCGGTTCTCGTCGCATGTAAGAGGCAGGCGTCGCCACCAGTTGATTGATCGGTTGAGGACAGCAGCATGATCCCCCGGATCCAGAAGCGCGGACAGCGCACCATCGGCCTCCTCTATTACCTCTACGGGCCGGGCAAGGTCGAGGAGCACACCGACCCGCACCTGGTCGCCTCCTGGGACCACAACGCTCCCGACCCCGGCCGCGACGCCCCCGCCACCCCCAAGCAGCTCCAACGACTCCTGGACCAGCCCGTCGAGAACATCGACCAGGCAAAGCGGCCGAACAAGCACGTGTGGCACCTCTCCGTCCGCAACGGCGCCGAGGACCGGGTCCTGACGGACGAGGAGTGGGGCGACGTCGCCCGCCGCATGGTCGCCGCCGCCGGCATCGACGACCCCGAGCAGGGTGCGGGGTGCCGGTGGGCGGCCGTCCGGCATGCGGACGACCACATCCACATCGTCGCCACCCTCGTCCGCGAGGACGGCTACAAGCCCGACCTCGACCATGACGCCGCCCGCGTGCAGGCCCAGGCCCGCGCCCTCGAAGCCGAACTGGGCCTGCGCCGTCTGAACAAGGGCGACGGCACCGCCGCGAAACGCCCGACCAGCGCCGAACGGCACAAGGCCGAGCGACAGGGCCGTGAGCGCACCGCGCGGGAAGAACTGCGCGAGACCGTACGCCAGGCAGTGGCCGGCGCACAGAGCGAAGGCGAATTCTTCGACCGGCTGGCCGCCGCCGGCCTCCTGATCCGCAAGCGCGCGGCCCCCTCGGGTGACCTGCTCGGCTACAAGGTAGCCCTGCCCGACGACCGCAACAAGGACAACGAGCCCGTGTTCTACCCCGGCGCACGTCTCGCCCCGGACCTGTCGCTGCCCCGGATTCGGGATCGCTGGACCGCCGGTGCCCACCACCAGGACGTTGCGCCAGATGCTCCCCGCCACACTGCTCCGAAAAGTCCCTCCAGCGCACGCCGGCGGGCCGCATCGGCCGCCTGGACCGCGGTCATGTTCATTGAGCACGGTGACGACGCCGTCGTCTCCGCTCACGTCGCGGCGGCCGGCGAGGTCCTGGACGTACTCGCGAAGACCTCCCCCGCCAGCACCCGCCGCGACCTGCGCGATGCCGCCTTCGCCTTTGAACGCGCCTCCCGCTCCCACATCCGGGCGGAGCGCGGGCGCGACCAGGGCCTGCGGCAGGCCGCCCGGGACCTCGTCCACAGCGGCCCGGCTCTGGGACGCGGTGAAGACGGTGCGACGACCGCGATGGCGATCGACATGCTGTTCTTCGTCATCACCGCCGCCGTGCACTGGCATGCGAAGAAGGGGCACGCCCAGCAGGCAGCCGCGGCCCGCCAGGCCGCCGAACACCTGCGCTTGGCCTACCAGGCAGCCGCGGCCCAACCCCTTGGCGTGCTCTATCAGCGTGGCCGGCGCCTGGGCCGCCCCGTGGTCCAGCGGCAGACGGCGGTGCTGCGTGAAGCCGTTCCGGCGCTGGCCGAACGGGTCCTCACCGAGCCTGGGTGGTACGCGCTCGCAGCGACCCTCGCCGATGCCGAGGCCGCCGGCCACGACCCGGCAGCCCTCCTCGCGCACGCCGCCGGGCGACGGGAACTGGACACGGCGGACTCCGTCAGCGACGTCCTCGTGTGGCGGCTGCGGCGCACCGCGGGCCTGCCCGCCGACACCAGCGACGAGGTGACCGACGCCCACGCGCCGCAGTCCTCGGCTTACCGGGCCGGACAGCGGGCACCGGGGCGGACGGGGCCCCGGCGCGGACGGCCGTGACTGTGGGCCTTGTGAATTGAAGCAGGCCGGGGAAGTAAGGCACGATCATGATGCGTGCAGGACGAGGTGAGGAAGGGTGCGAGGTGTTCGGACGAATGCGCCGCCGCCGGGAAGCGGAGTCCAGTGAGATGCAGCGTCGGTCCTTCGAGATGTGGGCGCGGCTGGAGGGCCAGGTGCCGCCGGAGGTCGAGCGGGTGCGGGCCGAGCTGCAGCCCGCTGAGCCGGCCGCGCTGGTGGACGACTTCCTCCCGCCGGAGCTGCGCGTCCCCAGCCACGACCAGCTCGACGGCCGGATGATGCCCTGGGCGCAGCCGATCGTCCTGGACGGCGAGATGGTCGCCTGCACCGGGTGCGGTGCGTACCGGGACTGGCTCGTCCTGTCCACCCGCGATCAGATCTGGCTGCGCTGCCGGGCGGGCCACCAGCAGCCTGAGCCGCGTCTCGACACCGCCTGGTACAACCGGCACGCCGGCCCCGCGGACGCGACGCACGCCACGTTCGAGGACTGCCTGCGCCACCTCGGCCACTGACCCCCCAACCCCTACGACCCTCCGGGCCCGCGAGCCCGTACTGACCGCCCGTCGTCAAGCACCAAGGGGTCAGTTCCACCATGCGCGTTCGCGTCGCCGCCGCCGGCGGCCTCACCGCCGTCACCGTCCTCGCTCTGCTCGCCTGATTCACCAACACCACGGAGGCCAAAGCCGTCTCCACGCCCTCCGCGCAGGGCAAGAAGTCGGCTGGTCCTGGCCGGAATGCTGCTCCGCTGTCTTCGGCCGCGCTGGAGGAGCGCCTGCTCGACGTGAGCGACCTCGGCACCGGGTATGCCCGTAAGCCCCAGCGGCCCGACCAGCACGATGACGTCACCGTCATCGGATGTCCCGCCCTCAACGATCTCGGCGGTGACGCGGCCGTGGGAGGCTCGCTCAACTTCTCCCTTCACGCGAAAGTCACCTTCACCTACGGCAGCGGCTCGGAGGTCTCCGAGGAGCTGTACAGCGACTCCGCCGGCAAGCTCTCCAACGGCACCTATTGGTAAGTCCGGCTGTTGGAACTTGCGGAATGCCAGTGGCTGGGATCTAGGGGGTGGGCAGCGCACGAGAGGGCCGCGAGGACGTTCAGGGTCCTCGGGGCCCTCTCGTGTGGGTGAGAGTGGGGCAGTGACTGCCGGTGAGTTCGCCGCCGAGGGTCTCGTGAATGACCCTCGATCTGCGCGAACACCTCCAGCAGGTCACTGCAGCACGTCGACCGCAGCCGGTCCGCGCACACCCCCAACACCGCGAGCGCCTCCTCGGCATGATCGAGGTCAAGGGCAGCCGAATGGACAACGACGGAACAGCACAGACGCGTTGGGGACGGCGACGAGGCTCCTTGGCAAGGGGGTGATTTCGCTGATCTGCATCCTGGCCGGGACTTCGATGTCGTCTTAAATTGGCCCGTTGACACATGGGATACCAGCGAAATGCATTGCCGCAAAACCATATTGAATCGCGCTACCACCGTCGAGGTACTGGCGGGTGTGGTGACCGGGACGAGTCCGGGTCACCACACCCGTGGCGGAACTGCTTGCCCCAGACCGGGTCTTGCGCCGGCTCCCCGGTCCACTAGTTTCAATGAGTTGGCCAGTCAATGGGAGGATTTTCCTCATGGGCTCATCTAGTCAGCAGAGTTCCGGCACTCGTGTTGAGGACGCGCGGTCCGAGGAGCAGTGGGCCTATTCGGTGGGAATCCAGAATTACGTGTTCGGACTCCCGCTGACGATCTTCGAGCGGGAGCGCGCTCTGCGGCTGAATCCGATTGCGTTGAAGCGGGCCCAGGCGTACGCGCCGGCCGCTCCGATCAACCAGATCGGCCACATGAAAACCCTTGCCACGGCAGACGATGACATGCCGTACACGCCGAACAATGACACCGTCTACAGCGGTGCGCTGCTGGAACTTCGCGAAGAGCCGATCATCCTGACCGCCCCGGACATCATGGACCGATACTGGTCAGTCGAGGTCGCCGACACCTACACCAACAATGTGCTCTACATCGGTACCCGTGCGACCGGCGGCCACGGCGGCCATCACGCATTCGTGGGACCGAACTGGAAAGGCAAATTGCCGACCGGGGTGATAGAGCATCGGATGCCGAACGACAGCGTGATGTTCGCGATCCGTATCGGTGTGAAGCCCGATGATGCCGATGATCTCGCCAAGGTCAATGCGCAGCAAGAGCAGTTCACGACCACCGCGCTGTCCTACTGGAGTGATCCGGCCACACACGGCCAGGTGACGGTGCCTGACCTGGGCACGCGCCCACACTACGACGGCGACCTGGCGTTCTTCCAGACGGTTGCCGACCTGGCGAGCGAGAACCCACCGGCACCGGGCAACGAGGGGGCCATCGAAGTGCTCCGCCGGGGTGGCATCACCCTCGGCGAGCCGATGGACGCCGATGCCCTCAGCGAACCGACGCGCAAGGGCCTGGCACAGGCGGCGATCGACGGTCCGAATGTCATGAACTGGAAGGTGAAGTACCGCGGCACCCCGTACCCCACGCGCTGGAACAACCTCCAGCCGGGAACCTATGGGGTCAACTATCTGGACCGTGCCGCCGGGTCGTTGGAGGGCTTGTTCGTGCACGACCGCGAGGAGGCCGAGTACTTCAGCACCTACGAAGACGGCGACGCGAAGCTGCTCGACGGGTCACAGAAGTATGTGCTCCACTTCGACGCCGACCAGATCCCGCCCACACTGCACAATGGATTCTGGTCGATCACCATGTACGGCGCCGATTTCCAGCTGGTGGACAATCCGATCAACCGGTACTCCATCGGCGACCGAACCAAGGACCTTGCCTGGAACCCCGACGGATCGCTTGATATCTATATCCAGAACGAGCGACCGGCAGCCCCCGGCCATGCGAGCAACTGGCTGCCCTCGACACAGAGCGGACAGTTCCGGTTGAACTACCGGGTCTACCTCCCCACCGACGACGCTAAAGTCCCTGCGCTCCTTGGCAAGTACCTACCTCCGATCGAGAAGACCAGCTGAGGAGAGCTGCTCCGTCCAGCCACACGGGACGGGATTTCCCTCGTCGATACGCAGGGCCTCGTATGTGTCGCATACCAGCCGGAAGGCGGCGTCCTCGGCTGCCAGGAGATCAACGGTGTACAGCCCGGCTATGTACACCGGACGGCGCTCATCGCCGTTCCGGTCCCACTCCAGCCGATGGTTGTATTGCTCGGACAGAATGTCGTTCGGCTTTCGGTCCCTGGCGGGATCGGGCCCGAGGCTGCTGCAGGTTGCCGACCCCCATTGTCCGGTCTCTGTGAAGGTGGCGAGACTCGCGTCGATCACGGCGAATCGGCTGAGTCGCGGGTGGGCGTTACGGCTAGGCGTGCCGGTCGTTGAGATCGTTATGGGTACGCGTGAAGGTTCCTCTCAGCTCTGCGTGATGTGCGGCGCTGACCTCCTGCGCGGTACGGCCTATCTGGTCGACGGCGTCTGGCGGCGGGGCCGCAGCCAGAGATTCGACCGCTTCCTGATCTGCCAGACGTGCTACGAGCTGGGGCGCCCGGACCCGGCGACGGGCCGGACCCGGGCAGCCTCTGCACGGCGGACCGAGTCCGTTGAGTGGTGGGGTTTGGCCGGGAGGGGCGCGGCTCTCCCACCCCAAGCGTGCGCCGCTGGATGCGGCCTGGTCGTGGTGCGTGGGGCGGAGGCGCTGATACGGGGGGTGACGTGCTCTCGGGCCTGCCGCACGTCCCTCACGCGGAAGCGTAACGGCGGTCGCGGTTCAGGCCGCCCCTGTGGCGCCTGCGGCGAGACCGTTACGGCTGGGCGTGCGGATTCTGCGTACTGCGATGCGAAATGCCGTCAGAAGGCGTACCGCCGACGGCGGGCCAGCGGAGCGGCAGATCCGATCCCGGAGCTGCTGGCTGCACTGGCCCCTTTCATCGCGTCCTTCACCCGCGGTATCTCGCAGGCGCTGTACAAGGCTTTGTACAGTGTGCATATCGCGCACCTACGTGGCGACGATCCAGGCGAATCCCTCGCCAGGCTCACCGCCATGGACCCCGAGCGGATCAAGATCCCCGACACCGACGACGGTCGTCGACTGCGTGCCTCCCTCCGCAGCATCAGGGCGGCTCAAACCCTCACGCTCAGCCATAACGATCTCAACGACCGGCACGCCTAGGCCGTTTCCTTCAGATCATCGGATCGTTGGTTGATGTGTGTCGTTGACTGACGCCCAATGGGCACGCATCGAGCCGTTGCTGCCGGATCGG